>CANGME010000004.1 GCA_947455145.1 Comamonadaceae bacterium | reverse complement strand
CGCCCCACCGGTGGCAAATCATTGAGCGTGTCGTAAGGCAGCTTCGGCACCAGTGATGCGTTGATGGCGATAGCACTTGTGGTCAACAACAGCGTGTGGCCGTCAGCGCCCGCCTTAGCCACAAAGTCAGACCCAATCACCGTCCCCGCTCCCGGCTTGTTGTCAATGATCATGGACTGGCCCAAGTCCAAAGCCATGGACTGAATGAGCGAGCGACCGACCACATCCGTGCCGCCGCCGGTTGAAAAGGGTACGACGACTTTGATGAGTTTGGAGGGGTAGGTGGCGGCCCATGTGCGCGCGGTGGGGAGCAGCGTGGCGGCTGAGGCGAGCAGTAAATTTGAAGTGAATTTACGGCGGTGGATTGGGGCTGGGTTCATGGCGTCTCCTTGAATGCATTGTTACCCAATGGATCGTGAGATTTTGGACGCTGCCAATGCACTGCCAAACGCTTCTGCGACACACACGCCCAATTGTGATGACGCCGTGTTTGGGCCCTAGAATCGGACGAAACGATCTGCGGAGTTTGTCGGAATTTTTATATTTGTATGAAAATTCATACAAACCGCTGAAACAAGGCTGCAAGCCATTCCCCGGAGGAATTCATGTCCAGCTTATCCCGCAGCACCCAGATTATTCCGCAGGTTTCACGGTCTACATTCGTTAGGCCCCACAAATGACCATTCCCAGCGCGCCAGCAGCTCAATACGTCGGAGTCGGGGGAGACTTTGGCCGCGTCTTTGACCCGGAGGATTACCTGACGATGGTCAACGCCTTGGATGAGGCCACGGTCGTGCTGAGAGCGCACCTCGTCCTTGAGGAGTTTCTGAACATTTGGGCGGCACGCAACACGAAGACCGAGGACCTTTTCGACGGAACATTCGTTCAGTTCAAGACGAAACTGGTCATCTGTCGAAACCTTGGATTGGATGCGGCATTCACGGACGTCATCGACAAGGTCAACGACATCCGAAACCGGTACTCCCACCGAAGGAAGTACCGGCTTGAAGAGAATGCCCTGAACTCAATACGCGACCGAGTCAACGCCCTACCGTCTGAACCGGAACTATTGCCCTGCGAGAAGTTCGAGATCTATCTCGAAGGCACGGATCACTGCGGCCAGAGAAAGCAGGTTTCGTACTCTTGGGCAACAGCCGACACAAAGAAGCGCCTTGCGGTAGTTCAGGTCATCCTTGTGCTGAAGCTCGTTCAGTGGATGCAGAAGGAGTTCAACACTCGGGGCATCGCCTACAACTTGGTAGTCTGGCCAGCCCCCGTTCCACCGAGCGCGAGTGGGGCCTAACCCCTCGCTCAAGCGGAGCGCCAACGGCAGGCCACCAGGCCCGGTCTGGTGGTACGCGGTACATTTTCACCAGCCCGGGCCTGGTGGCCTACCGTTGTCGCCCGCTTAGCTCGAACGTTGAGGCAGCTTTACTCGTGTTGCATATCAACCCAACATCGCACAGCGATCCACATGATCCACGGTCTGCCCGGCGAATCAATGCGAAGCAAACGGCGCCGTGTAAGGCCGCCCAAAAGGCACACCCGCTGTCACCACATTAACGGGTCGGATGTGCACTTTGCCTTGGCGCTTGTTGTTGCGCGTGTCAACAAACTCCACCGTGCCTTCCACGATTTCCAGGGCGGTCAGGTCGGCCGGGGCGCCCACTTGCAGCGTGCCGTGCTTGGGGAGGCGGTTGATGATTTTGGCGGGGTTGGCGGTGGTCATGGTCACCACTTCTTCGAGCGAGAAGCCCATGTTGAGGAACTTGCTCATGACCCAGGTCAGGTAGGGCATGCCGGGCGAGTTGCCTGAGACGGCGTGGATGTCGGATGAAATCGTGTCGGGCCTGAGGCCTTGGGCAATGGCGGCTTCGGCCACGGTGTAGTCAAAGCTGCCGCCGCCGTGGCCTACGTCGAACAACACGCCGCGCTGCTTGGCGGCCAGCGCCGCCGGTAGCAGCTTGCCCTGCTGCACGAGGTTAGTGCCCTCGCCGTCGTCATTCGGTGCGCCCGAGTAGCAGTGTGTGAGCACGTCGCCGGGGCGCATGGTGTCGAGGATCAGGTTCATCAAGGCCGCGCTTTCCACACCGCCCATGTGCACCATCACACGCATCGGCTTGCCCGACAGCTCGCAGGCGCGGATGGCGCGCTTGAGCGGCTCGATGCCATGGCGCGCGATGACGTTTTGCGACATGCGCACCTTGACGCCAATGACGATGTCGGCGTTCTCTGCCAGCACGCGTGCAGCGGACTCGGGCTGGGCGTAGCTGAGGTTGAACAACTCGGGCACGGGGAAGCCCGCCAAGCCGATGTTGGCGATGTGGACGAAGGCGTAAAGCCGCGTGCGCGTCTGCGCCACGATGTGGCGGCGAAACACAGCGAAGTTGTTGGCCCCTGCGTCACCGGCAGAGATGGTGGTGGTGGTGCCCTGGTACGGCACCAGCTCGTCCGCCGGCAAGCCGATGGCCGAGCCGTAGGGGAAGGTGTGGGCGTGCAGATCAATCAGCCCCGGCACCACGGTGCGCCCAGCCACATTGAGCACGCGTTGCGCGCGGGCGGCGGGGATGTCGGCCTCCAGCGCTTCGATCAGGCCATGACGTATGCCAATGTCGCGCCGAGCGCGCAGGCCCTGGCTCGGGTCGATCACCTCGCCACCTTTGATGAGCAAATCGAACTTGTCGTTCGGCCCCATGGCGGCGTGGGCGGACAAGGGCAGGCTGCCCGAAGCCAAAACAGCACTCAGGCCTTGGATGAAACGGCGGCGGTTGTCGTATGTCATGGTGGTGTCCCCTTTTGCGTGGTTGATCTTGCTGGCCGAGGATATGCGTCAGGGTTGGAAAGGGCATCATCGATAACCCCTACTTCCAAGTCGCAGCGTATGGGTGCTTACGTGGGATGAGACGTAGCGCTTTCGCCTGCGGCTGGAGTACTGGAGAAGTGGTAAAACTGTCGGCTAGCGGGGGTGGACCTTAACCACACAATAAACCTGAGCGCGAAACCGCTCACGAGGATGACGACTTGAATCTTGACATTATTATTTTGTTCTTTGGGCTTGGCGCGTTTGCCGGGTTGGTACGCGCCGACTTCCGGCTGCCGCCTGGTCTTTACGAGAGTCTTACTCTGTACCTATTGCTGGCGCTGGGTTTAAAAGGTGGCGTGGAGTTGGCCCGGTTCCCGATCAAAGATGTGCTGTTGCAGGCACTCCCGGTGCTGGCCATGGGTTTGTTGTTGCCCCTTGTGTGCTACCCGATTCTTCGCCGGATCGGGCGGTTGCCGGTTGCCGATTCAGCAAGCATCGCAGCTCACTACGGCTCGGTCAGTGTGGCTACTTTCGCTGTGGGCATCGCGCATCTGGACAGTCTTGGTATTTCCTATGAGAGCTATTTGCCGGTATTTGTCGTTTTGCTGGAAATGCCCGCTATTGGGGTTGGCATTTGGTTGGCTCGGCGGGCTGGCATTGGCCGGGACAGCGGCGCCAGCCTGGCACACGAAGTTTTCTTGAACAAGGGCATCTTGTTGATGGGGGGTGGCCTGCTGATTGGGGCTGTCGCGGGGCAATCCGGGGTGGCACCGGTTGCCCCAGTGTTTGTTGATCTGTTTAAAGGCTTGCTGGCTCTGTTTTTGGTGGAAATGGGGTTTATCGCGGCGTCGCGCCTCAAGGACTTGCGCGATCTCGGCATATTCCTGTTGGCATTCGGCACACTTATGCCTCTGGTTGGTGCAGCTATGGGCGTACTCGCAGGTTCTCTGGCCGGGTTATCGTCCGGTGGGGTCACGATGGTTGCGATCTTGGGCGCCAGTGCGTCCTACATTGCCGTGCCAGCGGCCATGCGCATAGCGATACCCGAGGCGCGAGATCACCTGTCAATCACCCTGTCATTGGCTATTACGTTCCCGTTCAACGTGCTCGTCGGCATTCCGCTTTACACAAATTTTCTAGTTCGTTGAGTGGGCAGCAATGTAAGCGCAAGCTCCAAAGTCTCATCGCTTCGGTAAATCCACACTGCGCTGCGGCGCTATGCTTGTTAGGTGACTGTGTTGCCTTCTCCCCCTTCAAATCCGATCCGCCGCATCGCCCACCTCGACATGGACGCGTTTTACGCGTCGGTGGAGTTGCTGCGCTACCCGCAGCTCAAGGGGTTGCCGGTGGTGATTGGAGGTGGGCGGCGGCGGGAGGACGATTTGCTGGCTCGGCTTCGGCAGGCTCAGCCGGAGCGGGAATGGGATCAAGCTGAGCGGGATTGGGCGCAGGCTCACTTGAACGAGATTCCGGTGTCGGTGTTTCCGCTGCTGAAGGACTACACCGGGCGCGGCGTCATCACCACGGCCACCTACGCGGCGCGGCAGTTTGGCATTGGGTCGGCGATGGGGTTGATGAAGGCGGCCAAGCTGTGTCCGCAGGCGATTTTGTTGCCGGTGGATTTCCCGGAGATTCGCAAGTACTCGCAGCAGTTCAAAAGCATCGTCACCGAGATTGCGCCGTTGATGGAAGACCGGGGCGTGGACGAGGTGTACATCGATTTCACCGATGTGCCCGGTGGCCAGCGCCAGGGTGGGCGCAGCTTGGCACGGCTGATTCAGAAAACGATTTTGGACGCCACGGGGCTGACCTGCTCCATCGGCGTGGCACCCAACAAGCTCATCGCCAAAATGGCCAGCGAGTTCAACAAGCCCAAGGGCATATCGGTGGTGTTTGAAGAAGACTTGCAGACGCAAATCTGGCCGCTGGCCTGCCGCAAGATCAACGGCATTGGCCCCAAGGCGGACGCCAAGTTGCAAAGCCTGGGCGTGGTCACCATTGGCCAGCTTGCGGCGCAAGAGCTGGCCTGGTTGATCGAGCACTTTGGCAAGAAAACCGGCGCGTGGATGCATGACGCGGCCCACGGGCGAGATGACCGACCACTGGTGATGGACAGCGAGCCCGTGTCCATGAGCCGCGAGACCACGTTTGAGCGCGACCTGCACGCGGTGCGTGACAAGGCGGAGCTGGGCGCTGTGTTCACCCGGCTGTGCGAGCAGGTGGCGGCGGACTTGCAGCGCAAGGGTTATGTGGGCAAGACGATTGGCATCAAGCTGCGCTACGACAACTTTAAAACCGCCACGCGGGATCAGACGATTGAGCTGCCCACCGACGATGCCAAGACGATTCGCCAGACGGCGGGGCTGTGCCTGAAGCGTGTGCCGCTGGAGCGGCGGTTGCGTTTGCTGGGGGTGCGGGTGGGGGGGCTGGAGAAGGCTGGAGAGCAATCAAAAATTGCGCAAGAAGCTACTGATTTAGGAGCAACTGAGCAGCAGTTATTTTGAAAAAACTCTCGCGTTTAGAACCCCAGCGACACAAACACCCTGCCTGCCTCGATCTTCACCGGGTAGCTGCGCACGCCCTCTGTCACGGGGGCGCAAGTGGCCGCACCGGTGCGCACGTCGAAGCGGCCCTGGTGCAAGGGGCATTCGATCTCATGGCCTTCTAAAAAACCGTCGCACAAGCGTGCGTGGCCGTGGGTGCAATAGTTGTCGGTGGCGTAGATCGCGCCTTCGACTTTGTAGAACGCAATGTCCAGGCCACTGACTTCCAGGCCGACCACGTCGTCAGCGGGTACATCGTCAACGCTGGCGGCGTCAATCCATTCGGTATCACTCATAGCGGGCCTTTAGATGGGGTAGATGATGGCGTTGGGGATCATTTCGCTGTCGTACACCATCAGGCGCGACTCGAACTTCAGGCCTTCCGAAGTGCGCACGATCACGTCGATGCTACGCCCGACGTTGAACACGGTGGACAGCTCGGAGAATTTGGTGCGGAACACGGCGTAGTTGGCCTCGCACTCAAAGCGGTCGCCCTGCGCCTTGCGCACCAGCGGCGCGCCGACCACATGGCGTTGGTAGTAGGGGTCGTGGTAGAGCGTCTCTTTGATGCCATAGACGCGGTCTTTGAGCATGCCTTTGCTCTCAAACGACAGGGTGGCCAGGGCGAAGCCGCGTTCGTGGTTCTCACGTGGCTGCAAGCGGTAACTGCATTCTTCAGTAAAAAATTCGGGCCACAAATCCCACTGGCCCGAGTCCACTGCGCTGGCGTAGTCGGCATAGAGCTGGGTTAGCGCGTAGTAGTCGTCAAACGTCATTCTTCAGCCTCCATCACTTTGCGCCAGTACTCGTACATGCCGCGAATCAGGGTCTCGGTGACCATGTGGTCGGTATCGCCCACCTCGCGCCCGCCCAGCTCGGCCAGCGTGCGGTGAAAAGGCTTTTGCACAAAGCCTTTTTGCGACAGCTCGATCACCTCACCATCGTCGGCCGAGACAAAGCCCGCAGGGCCAAACAGATTAGCTTGGCGCAAGCGGCGCTGGGTCATCTCGGCGCTGTCATCTTCAAAGCCGAAATGCGTCCACACAAAGTCAAACGCACCGGGGCCACTGGGTTGGATGTGCCGGGTGGACACACTGTTGACCTGCTGCTGCAAGATGACGCTGGGGAACAGCGTCAGCATCACGGCGGTGGGGCCGTCCCACCAGGGCTCGGGCACGATGTCCAAAAAGCGCGGGTCGTGGAGTTGCATGCTTTCTTTGAAGCTCGACACCTGAGTCACCTCATCGGCTTTACCGCTCGCGCCGCGCGTGGAAATCATGGCGGCGTGGCGGTGGTGCGCGTCCATCAGGAGTTGCGATTTGTTGTCGGCACGCCAAAGGCCAAAGGTGACAAACCAGGTGTGCAACAGGCCGGGGTGGTAGGGGTCTTTGATGTTCTCTTGCATCAACTTCCAGTTGCCCGGAATGCGCTGGCGGTTGTAGCCCAAGAGCGTGAGCTTGCGGCCATTGAAGATCCTATCAAAGTAGCCCAGCATGGCGGGGCCCATGAAGTCTTCAAACGACTCCACATCCGCATCGAAGGACGCAAACACCACGCCGCCGCGCACCGCCACACGCAACTTGTTCAGGCCGTGGTCGGCGGTTTTAAAGTCTGCCGGCATACCGCCATTGACCTTGCCGTCTTGCTTGACACCACGGCGAAAGGGCACGCCTTGTAAGTCACCCTGTAGGGTGTAGCTCCACTGGTGGTAGGGGCAGACGAACTCTTTGCGGTTGCCGTGGCGCTCGCGGCAAAACTGCATGCCCCGGTGGGCGCAGACGTTTTCGACGACGTTGATGTCACCCGTAGCGTCGCGCACCAAGATGACGGAGCGCTCCCCAATCACCGTGCGCTTGAAGTCGCCGGGGTGGGGGATTTCGGCCTCCAGGCCGACATAGCACCAGTGCTTGCGGTAGAAGAAGCGCTCCAGCTCTTGTCTGTGCAGCTCTTCATCGGTATAGGCCATGAAGGGGATGCGGCTGGTGCCATCGGTTTCCCAATGGATGGCTTTGGGGAATACGGGGGATGTGGTGTCCATGGGGTGGTCGTCCGTTCAAACGTTTTTGGATTAAAGCAATGATGACGCGATTAACAAAATAGACCAATAGAATAATATAAATACAGACTATAGATTTTGTGAATACAAGGCCAAAATTAACGTCACATGGAACACTCATGGAACTGAAAGACATTGATCTCAACCTGCTGGTGGTCTTCAACCAGTTGCGCATCGAGCGCCGGGTCTCCAAAGTCGCCGAAACGCTGGGCTTGTCCCAACCCACCGTCAGCAATGCGCTGGCGCGTCTGCGCAAGCTGACGAACGACCCGCTGTTCTTGCGCACGACGCGGGGGATGGAGCCGACCCCGTTCGCTGATCGGCTGGCTGAACCGGTCGCCCACGCGCTGAGGCTGATCCATAGCGCAGTCAACCCCGAAACCCCTTTCAACCCCACCACCGCCCAACGCGCTTTCACGCTGGGCATGACCGACATTGGCGAGATTTACTTCCTGCCCAAGTTGATGGAAGAACTCGCCCGCATCGCGCCGGGTGTCACGGTCAGCACCGTGCGCAACACCACCATTAATTTGAAGGATGAGATGGAGCTGGGTCACGTTGACCTGGCGGTCGGGCTCTTGCCCCAGCTCAAGGCGGGTTTCTTTCAGCGCAGCTTGTTCAAGCAACGCTATGTCTGCATGTTTCGCCAGGGCCACCGGCTCGACCAAGGCCGCATTTCATTGACCGAGTTCACGCAGGCTGACCATGTGGTGGTGGTGTCAGAGGGCACGGGTCACAGCAAAATTGACGCGCTGCTTGCGCGCAACGGCATTGCGCGCAAGGTGCGCCTGACCGTGCCCCACTTTGTGGCGGTCGGGCACATTTTGCAGCACACCGATATGGTGGCCACCGTGCCAGTGCGCCTTGCACAGGCACTGGTTCAACCGTTCAACTTGTCCTACGTCAGCCACCCCGCCACGCTGCCCGAGTTCGCCATCAACGTGTTCTGGCATGCCAAAGTTCACAAAGACGCGGCCAATGAGTGGCTGCGCGGTGTGATCTGCCAGGTACATGCCGAGCCGGACTAGGGTCTGTGCTCTGGCGGATAAAAACCAATCGCTTGATTTGAATCAAATCTACCGCCCATTTCAACGTTGACGCAGGCTGGCTGTCGTCCTAAATTGGAGTCGTTCCACGGGAGACTGCCATGCCACATTTACCTCACTCCAAGCTCCCCATCCGCGAGCTGCAACGCATACGGCAATGGCACGTTGCGCACCGCGCGGAGCACCCGTTGGAGTGCGAACTGTGGGACGCCGTGCTCACCCTCTGGCTGATGGGCTGGGTAGGTTGGCTGCCCGTTTACGCACTGGAGGACTGGTGGCTTGCACCCGTGTGCGCCGTGGCCATGATGTCACCGCGCTTGTACGTGGAGTGGCGCGAGCGGGCGCATGTGCGGCATCAGTTGCGCTGTGACTGGTTGGCCAACCAAGCCTGAAGCAAGACCTGTAGTTGTTTACTGCCGTGCCGTGCGCACGTTGTGCGGCATGGCCTGCGCTTTGCTGGTGCGAAAGGGGTTGATGTCCAGCCCGCCGCGCCGCGTGTAGCGTGCATACACCGTCAGCTTGAGCGGCTTGCAGCGCGCCCATAAGTCCATGAAGATGCGCTCCACGCACTGCTCGTGAAACTCGTTGTGCTGGCGAAAACTCACCAGGTATTGCAACAGCGCCTCTTGCTCGATTTGCGGGCCGGTGTAGCTGATTTGCACACTGGCCCAGTCGGGCTGGCCGGTCACCAAACAGTTGCTTTTGAGCAGGTTGCTGGTGAGGGTTTCGGTCACGGACGGCGCGTCGAAATTCGCGGTCAGCAACTCGGGCGCTGGCGTGAAGTGCGTGCACTCAATATCGAGCCGATCCAGGCTTAGGCCGTCCAGCTCATGCACCGGCTCGCGGTCAAACAGCTCGGGCAACAGGATCCGCACGCCTACCGTGCCGTTGATGTCTGAGCCGCGCCAGACCGCTTCGCTGATGTCAGCGCGGATGCGGGCCTGCACGTCAGTGTGGGACTCAAACCGGGTGTTGTTAAAGCTGTTGAGGTAGAGCTTGAAGGACTTGCTCTCCACGATGTTGCGCGTCTCGCACGGCACGGTGATGTGTGCGATAGCGACTTGTGGCTTGCCGCGCAGGTTGAGCCAGCTCAGCTCAAACGCGGTCCATAAATCTGCGCCAAAAAAAGGCAGCGTGGCAGGCACGCCGATTTCATCGCGCTTGAGGGATCGCGCTATGGGGTAGAGCAGCGACGCGTCGTACTGGTCCACATAGGGCGTGGGCTTGCCGAGTTGAGAGTGTTCGGGGGTGCTCATGCTGTTTTAAGGTTGCTTTACGGCGTATTTACGGCTTGGCCAAACGGCGAAACACCAAGCGGTCGGGCTGGGAGGTGGCGGCGTCAAACGCATAGCCTTCTAAGTTGAACTTCTCTAGCTGATGGGGCGTAGTGACTTGGTGCTGCACCGCATACCGCGCCATCAAGCCGCGCGCGCGCTTGGCCATGAAGCTGATGATTTTGTACTGACCATTTTTGAATTCTTCAAACACGCAGTCAATCACCCGGCCCTTGAGCGCCTTGCGGTCTACCGCTTTGAAATACTCTTGCGAGGCTAGGTTGATGATGACGGGTGACTTATCGGCTTGCAAACGCTGGTTGAGGTAGGCCGCAATATCGGTGGCCCAGAACGCATAGAGGTCTTTGCCCTGCGCATTGGCCAGCCGCGTGCCCATCTCTAGCCGATACGGTTGCATGCGGTCTAGCGGGCGCAGCACGCCGTACAGGCCACTCAAAATGCACACATGGTCTTGCGCCCAGGCCAGTTCATCGGCTTGCAAAGTTTTAGCGTCCAGCCCGCCGTAAACATCCCCGTTAAAAGCCAGTGCTGCTTGCTTGGAATTTTTAGCCGTGAACTTTGGCGACCACGCCTGGTAGCGCGCCACGTTCAAGCCAGAGAGTGCGTCGCTCAAAGACATCAGCTCCGAAATGTCCTGCGGCGATTTCTGACGCAAGATGTCGATCAACTCCGCCGACTGTTTGACGAACAACGGTGAGGTGTGCGGCACATCGCCTGCGGGGGTGTCGTAGTCGAGGGCTTTGGCGGGGGAGAGTAGGAATAGCATGGAAAGTGATGAAAGAGTATGCGAGTTTAATCATTGCGTATGCTCAGCTCAGAAGTGCAACTTTGCCCTTACTCGGTTAGGTCGTCGAGATTTATGTGCTCCTGAGCCCCTCAGCCGTCCAGTCATAGTTGATCAAAGAGAACGCTGCTAGATTGCTACTCTTGCCAAAACCAGCTATGCCAAAAAAATAGCTCATCCAAGATGAGCGGCTAGCCTTGATCCAAGAATCCCATTTCTTATTTACACACACTTAAGCATCATGGGAGTGCAGTGCAATTAAAAACATGAGTGGAATGACAGTACGTCAAAAATCCCCTGTTACTTCAGTCTGAAAATAGGGATAAAAACGGCGCGGATACGAGCTACGACCGTTGTTTGAACTGCCATAAATGCATCAGCTGCAGCATTTGCTTCTAACTTATGACTTTCAAGGTTTTCTGCCCATGCTGTAGCATGAAGTAGTCCGATGGGATTTTTACTGAAAAGAGTTTGCCAATCTTTTCCAAGTGCATACCATTCAGACTTTTTCCGTGGACGCATGCCAAGCCAGCTTCGCCTTCCTTGAACTATGTCCAGTAGGCCGCCATAAAAAGCAACCATCCGATCTAGCAATCGCTCATCGTTACGAGCAAGTCGAACATTGAGGCATACGAGGCTATCCTCCCCTTCAAGCTTGGCTTTGACAACATTTTCTGATTTCCATAGTGCTTGTCCGCCGCTCAATATTTGCATCAAAACGCAACATGCAAATGGTGGAAAAGCGAGAACTGCAAGTGTTCCTGCCAAGAAACGAGAAATGACTGTAGTACGCACATTCTGTGATGGTTTTAGTGAAGTGACAAGTGCATCCGTAGTACTTAAAACGGTACGCACCGACCACTTCAGACTTTGGATGGAGTTACCTTGAGCGATAGAATTTTCCAAAGTGATTTGACCGCCAACAAAGGTGTTAGACATGACCAATGAGTTTCGTACTTTGGCTCCTCGAGAGATAATTACATTGCGTGCCAGTACAGTGTCAGGACCCAATTCAGTGCCGCCTTCAACCATGCTGCCAGGTCCAATTAGAACCGGCCCTTTAATATTGGCGTCAGCATCGATCGATGCATCGGGGCTAGCAGCACCCCAAGAAAAACGTCGCCACGAAGCAGGTATTGCAGACTCTTGAGTTCCATCAAGAGCATGCTTTTGCGAAAGTAAAAGATCTTTGGCATCTAGCACTTGAGCACACTCAAGATCAGTGGCAATGATGAAGCGGTTTTGACCTAATCCTTTAACGAGCTGGGCTAAAGATGTGTAGTCTTCATTGAGACTAAGTTCAAATACAAGAGACATTTCTGTACTTAGCCACCCGGTCCAGAGGTGAGCTTCGCCAGCACTTAGACCAACACCTGAGGCTTGAAGCAGCTCATGAATCATGCGGCTTGCTACCCAATGATGGGCATGACCAATAACAATCCGGTCAGTTGCATTCAACCCCATTCCCCTCATCACTTTGTAGGGTGATGCGGTATCTTTCGCGTAATGCCAATTGATCTTTATGCCCCAAGGCCCACCATCGTGCAGTATCTTGCGGAGCAACTCTGGTTGTTCACTTACAACAAGTTCTATCTCGTTTATCCCAGCTAGAGCACAACTGTCGAATACACGTTGGATAAATGTTGCAGTTCCAAATGGCAGTAAGCACGCAAGAGCATTTGCGTCACCCGGAATATCTTCGTTCTGAAGTGCCGTGCTGAAGAGAACCACCCTTGTGGGACGTTGAAAAATCGTTGTGGGTGGGGTCATATTGCTTTGTTGTTGATGTCTAAAATGGCAACTCAGTGATCGATGTTGTCAATAGGCACCACGTCCAAAAACAACAGCAGGAATGGTTTTTAGCAGCGTCTTGATATCAGTCCATAGGGAGCGCTGATGGATGTAGTCAATGTCCATCTCGACTTGCTGATCGAAGGGAATTTCTGATCGACCATTGACTTGCCAAAAACAGGTCAGTCCCGGAACCACGGTCAGACGTTCGCGATCGCGTAATGTGTATTTCGAAACTTCGGATGGAATGGGTGGGCGTGGCCCAACCAGTGTCATCTTTCCCGTCAACACACACCATAACTGGGGAAGCTCGTCAATGCTAAAGCGCCGAATGAAGCGGCCAATTGGAGTGATCCGCGGATCCCGTTTCATTTTGAAGGTCACGCCGTCTTTGCCATGTTGATTTTCAGCAGCAATTTTGGCGCGCATGGCATCAGAGTCCACACACATGGATCTAAACTTTGGAAAATTGAATTCCTTGCCTCGACGCCCCACTCGCTTTTGCCAGTACAAAACCGGCCCCCCATCATGAAGTCGAATGAAAAGTGCAACACCAATAAAAAGAGGAGACAAAATCAACAACGCGGGCAAAACTACAGCGATATCAAGAGCTCGTTTCAAAAAATTCAGACTACCAATTTGAACGCGCCATTGAACCCGCTTCCAGGCCGCTTTGAATCGCGCTGTACGTGGGCTAGGAACTTTGGGCGGGGTTGATTTTTTCATAGGATCTTCCATGTTTCAATGAGAGTTATCTCACAATCCATATTACAACGCAATGTCGCCAAAGACTTGTGATTAGATTGTGAATTCGAACACTACTAGCGAGACATACATGCCCTTGTCCTTAGGCTTAGATGGCAAATTGAAAGTTCTTGTTGCGGATGACATTGAAAGTGCACGCAACGAATTGCTTGAATTGGTTCGTGAACTTGGTCACGAAACGATTGACGCCGTAAGCGGAGAGGATGCCTTGCGCTTGATGGATTCCCATTCTCCCGATGTGATCCTGTTGGACTTGTTGATGCCGCGAATGGATGGATTTCAGGTGGTCAAGGAAATCCGCAAGCGGGACACCGGAAAGTGGTTGCCAGTGATCGTTCTTTCTTCACTAGAGGGGCCAGAACATTTTGCATTGGCTCTTCAAGATGGCGCAACTGATTACCTTGTAAAACCTGTCAGGCCAGTCATTTTGCAGGCCAAACTGAGGCAATACCAGCGGATTTTGTCAATGCAGTCAAATCTGGGCTTACTTGCTCAGCGACAACATGCCATTCACGAGCACATAGCTAGTGCTATCGTTACGAATGCCATTCATGAGAATATTGCAGACGCAATTATTACGATCAACGAACAAGGTCTGGTAAGTGATCTCAATCGGGCCGCTCGCAAGATTTTTCAAGTGGATGAGGCAAGAATTTCAAATGGAACTTCCATTTTGGAGCTCACAGGTTTAAGTTTGGATTTTTTAATTAATCATGTTGAAGTTGAGGTTCATTTAAGAACAGGGAAAAGAGCATGGTTTCAAGTAACGCACAACAGTTGGTCAATTGGGTCAAACGTTTACTTCACCATTTCGCTCCATGATTTGACAGAAGCCAAGCGCATTGAGCGTATGAAAGACGAGTTTCTCGCCACTGTAAGTCATGAGCTGCGTACGCCACTTACTTCAATATTGGGTGCATTGACCCTTTTGACTGCAGGTGCCGGCGGAGCACTTCCCGAAGATGCTTCAGAACTTGTTCAAGTCGCAAAGCGCAATGGTGACAGACTCAGCCGCTTAATTGATGATGTACTGGACCTTACAAAGTTGGAAGGCAACACCACTCGTTTGAACTTGCAAATATCCGCTCTACCAGCCTTGATAGAAGAAGCAATTGTTGCCAATAAATTGTATGCGCAAGGGACGGAATTGCGTATTGAATTTGAAATTCGTGGACCTTCGTTTTTGGTTCAATTGGATCCTGATCGATTTTTACAAATCATGGCCAATCTCTTGTCAAATGCCATCAAACACTCCCCTAAGGGGGGGCTTGTTCAAGTTGTACTGAGAGCGGATGGGGGTCATGTGCATGTCCAGGTAATTGATCAAGGCCCTGGTATTGACAAGGAATTTAAATCTAAACTGTTCGAAAAATTTTCGCAAGCAGACACCTCAGATCGACGAGCGCTAGGTGGTACGGGATTGGGTTTGTATATTTGCCGAATTTTGATCGAAAAGATGAAAGGCAAGATTACTGCAGAGTCTGGCCCGAATTGTGGCTCCACCTTTACAGTCAGTCTTCCGCGCATCATTGCAAGAGGTGAGAAGCCTTGGGTTCTATTCATTGCGCAAGACCGGCAGTTGCAGGAGCGCATGCATGAGTGGCTGAGTGGCCTGGTCAGCTTGGAAGTGGCAAATAATATGGCTGCCGCTTCAGAATGTGTTTTGCGCTTGGGGTTGCCCAGTCTCGTTTTGGCTGATCCCCAAGCGCAAGGTCTTGAGGATGAGTTTTTCAGAAAATTATTGCAGATGATCGAAGCAAAACATATTTTGCTCACAGGAGATGATCTCGAGTCGGATTTGTCGTCGCAACACGATTTGGAATGGCTTTCCCTGACTAGTACTTCCCAAAAGGATTTTGTCAAACGAGTCCAAGCCATCTTGTCCGACTCGCAAATGGATAAATAACATGGAAAAATTCGAACGAATCATGTGCATTGAGGATGACCCGGACATCCTACTCATTCTTGACTTTAGTCTGCGGCGCATGGGCGGTTTTTCAGTTTCTCTATGCGCGGGCGGGGTCGAGGCTCTTGAAAAAGTTGATGAATTTCGGCCGCAATTAGTGTTGCTGGACGTAATGATGCCGGGAATGACTGGCCCACAAACGTTGGCAAAACTCAGAGATATTCCCTCGATGCAAGACGTGCCAATTGTCTTTATGACTGCTAAAGCCATGCAGAACGAAGTGGAGGATTTATTGGTTTATGGGGCCACGGGTATCATTGTGAAACCCTTTAATCCAGTTTTACTACCCGATCATCTTCGAATTTATTGGGGGCATGGAAGTGGTGCAAGAGTCTGAGCCTTTTAATTCAACTCCCGCTGAACATTTCCTAAAAATTCAGCTCAGTTTCATTAATGGCCTATCTCTGCGTTTGGCAGAAATACAAAATGCCGTTGATGATCAGCAGCGGTATGTCGCCCTACATCGACTTGCTGGAGTGGCTGGTGGATATGGGTTTGCTAATTTGGGAGATATTGCGCGAGCCTCAATGCAAGCCATGCATTCAGACTCGAAATCTGCATTGAATGAGCAATTGGCGTTACTTGATTGTGCTGTGCATGCCGTAATCAGGAAGCAAATAAACGAGCTGCCTTTAGTATAGTAAGTTTTGCAGCATAGATTAATTATTGAATTCGAAATGAATTGTCCCTGATAACAAACGCAATGGTTAGGCGCGCGAATCGCCCCAGCGCAAATGTGTTGTGTCATCTCCGCTGTACAACGTTTCACCGTGTCGATCAACGCAGTATTGGCGTGACACGATCATTTCGTTGAAATGCATGTCGGCCGGGATACGTGTGTATTCAAAAATAACGCTGCGTGTAATTTTTGCCCCAGAACGAATCACGCTTCCATGACCGATCCAAGCTGGACCAATTATAGTTGCGCCCGGCTCTACTCGAACGCTGGAGCCGATGTATACAGGCCCTTCAATTCTGACCTGATCCCAAGGAATTGAAGTGTTCAGGCCGACCCAAATTTTGGGTTTTACTTCCTTGCCAGGCATTTGCATGTCAGCAATTTCGCCCTTGATAACGCGTTGCAAGACTGACCAATAATCACTGACCTTTCCGATATCAATCCAATGAAAAGCCCTGTTTTGCACGAAAAATGGCAGTTTGTCATTGACCAGTTTTGGGAATAATTCAGCGCCAATGTCATAAACGGTTCTCGGTGGAATCAGATTGATAACTTCGGGCTCAAAAATATAAATGCCTGTACTAGCCAGTTGCGACTTCGCATCCTGTGGCTGTGGTTTTTCCTGAAAGGAAAGGATTCGATTCGTGTCATCTGCGACAACAATGCCGTATGAAGACACTTCATTCATAGGCACCTCCATCGTCACGACACTAGCTATCGCATTTTGAGCTTTGTGTTCAGCAATAGCTGCAGTAATGTCTAAATCTATCAGTGCATCCCCACACAACACTAGTGTTGTCTCGTCAAAGAACCCACTAAAGTCCTGAATTCGACGCATACCACCTGCCGAACCCATAGGCTTAGGCAAGATATCTCCATGGTCGCGAATGCCTTCATAAGAGTAGCCAATCTCGACGCCCCATTTACTGCCATCGCCAAAGTACTCTTCGATACGTTGATGGTGGTAAGCCACATTGATCATGATTTCATGAATCCCGTGTCGAGCCAGATGCTCGATCAGGTACTCCATGACTGGTTTGCCCAAAATGGGCACCATCGGCTTGGGCAAGTCGCGGGTAAGTGGACGCACGCGAGTACCTTGCCCCGCTGCCAATATCATTCCTTTAGCCATACATTTCCTTTGATTTCAGGGGGAGAGTGATGTCAAATTTCACAAGAGGTAACATGAGAAGTTCATGTGCTGAGAATACGCACTGAGGCCGGTTCAAATGTGATCTAAATGTTAACTCGTCAGGAAATGCAAATGCACATCGGAATACTGGAAGACGATCTGGATCAACAAGCCTTGATGGAGTTTTGGCTTCAGACAGCAAATCACAGCGTAGAAATGTTCGGCACCGTGGCAGATATGTTGGAGGCGCTCAAGGGCGGCAGCTTTGACGCTCTCTTGCTGGACTGGATGCTGCCTGATGGCAGCGGGGGTGATGTACTGCGCTGGGTTCGCGAGCGGCTAGGATGGAAATTAGCCGTGGTTGTACTGACATCTCGTGATGATGAGTCAACCGTCGTTGAAGCACTTCAAGCGGGTGCAGATGACTATGTGGTCAAGCCAGCCAAGCAGCATGAGTTGAATGCGAGGATTTTATCGGCAGCAAGAAGATCCACTCCGGGAGGCTTGCCAGTTCTTCGAATGGGAGCCTATGAAATCGATGTCCCGAAGCACACCTTGCTTATGAATGGCATAGCTGTCCCACTTACGCAAAAAGAATTTGATTTATCCGTGTATCTTTTTCAGAACCCTGCAAAACTCATGTCGCGTGATCATTTGCTCAACAAGATTTGGGGCATTCATAGTGAAGTGGACTCCAGAACGATAGACACTCACGTTAGCCGAATTCGAAAAAAACTTAAATTTGATGGTAGTCAGGGCTGGAAAATGGTGCCTGTTTATGGTTATGGCTACAGGCTTGAGCGGGTGGAACTATAAGCAATCAGCTATAAGAATTTACTGCACTTTGCACGGTGTCGTGAATATTGAAGACTCGATGCATTCGCATGAGTTCAAAAAGTGCCATAACAGAGGGCGAAAGATTGCTCAGGCGAAAGTCTCCCTTGCGAGAGTTGGTATCACGTAGGCAAGAAATTAGAGCACCTAAACCTGAACTGTCGACAAATTTTAATTGCGACATATTAAATACTACTTGGTTATTATTTTTAATGAGCTTTTGAATCTCTTCACGAAATTCGCGTACGTTGCTGGCATCGATATTGTCTTCCTGAATGTCGATAACAAGGATGTTGTTGCCTTCAATTTTGTTAAGTAGTTTCACGCTTTGCTCCTTTGGTTTTTTGACGTTCGTGATAAGCGTTGATTAGAAACTTATAACGAGTAGAACTGTGTCTGAAGTGTTGCAACAGCATGCCGCAGTCGTGCTTTGTTTGCGGGTGATTGGTCAATTGTGTGGCCACTTTGCGCAAAGCAGGTGTGGCCGTTTGGTTCTTGCCCTATGGTTAAAACATGGGCCAAGTCATTAAGACTTGCAAAGCAGACTGGGTGATTGCGGACTTCGAGGAATTGCAAGTGCAGCTTTAAGACTGGCGGAAGCGGTGAGATTCGAACTCACGAACCCTTGCGGGTTGCCGGTTTTCAAGACCGGTGCAATCGACCACTCTGCCACGCTTCCGACGTGCGTGATTCTAACCGAGGGGCGTGCCCAATTCTGGCCAACCCCTCATCCCACCTTAGCGTTATTTGTTACGCATCGGGTGCGACTGGGTGTTGGGCCATGGCTTCCCAGGCTTTTACCAAGGCGGAATGGTCAGCTTGAGCGTGCCCCAGTGCTGCGCATACCTGCATCTGTTGTGCCACACCGGCCGTTTGCGGCAGGGCGACGTTCATGGCCTTGGCACCTTGCAGAGCCAGGTTGAGGTCTTTTTGGTGGAGGGCAATGCGAAAGCCGGGGTTAAAGGTGCGCTTGACCATGCGCTCACCGTGCACTTCTAAAATGCGCGAGGCGGCAAAGCCACCCATCAGGGCTTGGCGAATTTTGGCGGGGTCTGCACCGGCTTTGGACGCAAACACCAAGGCTTCGCTCACGGCAGCAATGTTCAGCGCCACAATGATCTGGTTGGCCACTTTGCAGGTCTGGCCGTCGCCGTTGCCGCCGATGAGTGTGATGTTCTTGCCCATCAGCTCAAACAGGGGTTTGACGCGCTCGAAAACGGCAGGTTCGCCACCAATCATGATGGTGAGTGAGGCGGCCTTGGCACCGACTTCGCCGCCGGACACGGGTGCGTCCAGGTAGTCAGCACCGAGTGCGTTGATTTTTGCGGCGAACGCTTTGGTGGCAATCGGGTCGATGGAGCTCATGTCCACCACCACTTTGCCCTTGCCGTTTTGGGCAAGGCCAGCGGCTACGCCTTCAGCGCCGAACAGCACTTTGTCCACATCAGGGGTGTCAGGCACCATGGTGAAGATGATGTCGGCCTGGCTGGCCACGGCGGCCGGGCTGGCGCAGGCGGTGGCACCGGCAGCCAGCAGGTCTTGGGGGACTTGGCTGCGGGTGTTGACGAACAGCATGTGCCCGCCCTTGATCAAGTTCAGGGCCATCGGCGTGCCCATGATGCCTAGGCCGATGAAGCCAAGTTTGAGTCCGGATTGCGTCATTTTTTTCCTCAGTGGTTGTTGGATCAATCAACCACCGATTTTGCCCGATGTCAGTCAGGCTTCATGTCTGGCCTTCAGTCAGCGTGTCCAACTGGAAGCGGCCGCTTTTGTGCCACAGCCAAGTATCTGTATAGGTCACCCCCGCCATGCGCATCGGGGCGGGGAAGGGGGATGCAGAACGCACGGTGCGCTCAATGTCGGCCATCACTTCAGGGGCGTGGCGGGGTGCGCGCATCCAGTTGGTGGAAGTCACATGTCCGCGTGGATCAACCTCTACTTGCAAGACGCCAACGGCATAGAGCAGGGGTGGCATTTTCCCCTTGTAAATTCGGTCTCCGTTTTTGCTGTAGAGGTGAGATGCAGCGTCGCGGCGGTAATCTTTAGGGTTTAGCGCGTTTGAAATCTTGTCGGGCCGGGGTTGAGCAGCCACGGGTGGCGGTGTTTGAACGGGTCTTGGCAGTGTAGGCTTTGGAGGTGGAGCCAAAACAACGGGTGCAGGCGGCGGGCTTGAGCATGCTGCCAGAACCGCCGCAACACCGGTCGCAGTGGTGGTGAGCAAGAGCTTGCGCCGGTCAATGGATGTTTTCATGCTGATTCCTAAATGGATAAGGGCGTTAACCCAAGTCGCACGCTTTCACCACGCGCCGTGAATAGAAATAGACGCTGGGTTTACAGGCGCACTTTGCCATAAAGCAGGCGTTTGCGCTGTTTTAAACCGTATTCAAACGTGTCGGCCTGTAAATCTTGGCGTGTCTTAGCGCGATCAGTCGGCCGTGATGCCTGCTGCCTTGATGGTCTTGGCCCAAAACGTGGTCTCGCGTTTAACGAGATCGTCCAGCGCTTCAGGCGGCAAATAACGCAGCTCAATCCCGGCATTGTTGGCACGCGTTTTGGTCTCAGTTTGTTCCAGCGCTTGCTTGATTTGGCTGCTGAGTTTGGTCACCACATCGGGTGGTGTGCCTGCTGGGGCGAAGATGCCGACCCAGGCTTCTAGTTCAAAGCCTTTGAGGCCAGCTTCAGCCGTAGTGGGCACACTGGGCAGACCGGGGTGGCGCGATTTGCCCGCAATGGCCAAGCCTTTGAGTTTGCCTGACTGCACATGCCCCATGACCGAGGGTGGTGTGGTGATGAATACCTGCACCTGTCCCGACAACACGTCTTGCACTGCTGGGCCAGAGCCCCGGTAGGGAATGTGCACCATGCTGGTGTGAGTTTGCATCTTGAACATTTCGGTGCCGATGTGTGAGAGCGAGCCATTGCCTTGCGAGGCATAGCTCAATTTGCCAGGGTTGATCTTGAGGTAGCTGATGAATTCGTTCAAGTTATTGGCAGGTACCGAGGGGTGAACGGCAATCACATTGGTGGCGACTGTGACCAAGGCTACGGGCACAAAATCTTTTTGCGCCCAAGGTAACTTGGGTGATAGCGAGGGGTTGCCCACGTGGTACGCCGAGTAGGATGTGAGCAGGGTGTAGCCATCCGGGTTGGCGCGCGCCACCAAGCTGTAGGCTACGTTGCCGCTACCGCCCCCCTTGTTGTCAACCACCACCGACTGGCCCATGACGCGCGAGAGCGGTTCGCTCAAGAGTCGCGCTGAGGCATCGACAAAACCGCCAGGCGGGTTGGGAACGACCAAGGTGACTGTTTTGGCAGGGTAGCCCTGTGCGACACACAGGCTGCACAGCAAGGTGGTGGCAAGGGTGGCCCAAATTCGGGTGTTACGGGTGGTTGAAGTCATGGAAATGGATCTTTGGGTTGGACTGGGGATAAGAGGTCAATGCGAGCGAGTTTAGGGCGAGTTTAGGGCTTGTCACCCGTTTCGGCATCAGGGATACTAGCGTTTGACCACGCACGTCACGATGTGTGGCAGCTTCACAGAAGAGACGTCGATGAAAAAAACCACCCATCAGCCCGTGGAACGGGACGCGCATGACCTGGTCTTGCGCTCGCTGCAACTGGAAAAAACGCTTGAAAGCTCAGGCGAATCCGTCGTCATCAAAGACTTGGATGCGGTTATTACGTTCTGGAACCCGCAAGCCACGGCCCTATACGGCTTCACCTCAGACGAGGCCCTTGGTCACTCCTTGCGTGAGCTGCATGCCGCTGATCTGAGCGAAGAAGCCTACTCACGGGTCTTAGACCGCGTGCGCTCCGGCAAACCCAGCACGGCCACCACAGACCGCAAGAAAAAAAATGGTGAAATCGTTCATGTGCTGATTCGCACCACGCCTCTGTTTGACGAAAACGGGGTGTTGGTGGGCGAGTCCACCATCACTCGAGACCTGAGCGACATCCGCCGCGCTGAAGATGCCTTGGACGTGGCCAAGGCCGCGCTCAAAGAAAAACTGGCCGCTAACCGCAACCTCAAGACCGAAGTGGCGTCTCGCCGCAAATCCGAGTTGGCCATGCGCGACATGAACTTGGCTATGGAACGCACGGTGCAAAAAATGAAAGCCCTGCAAGTTGAGAACGAAACGCTGCTGAACCTCTCTGAGCTTTTGCAATCCTGCACTGATTGGGAGGAAGCCAACGCCACAGTTTTGGAGACGACGCAGCGGCTGTTCCCCGGCATCTCTGGCTCACTCTTCATTTACCGCGAATCACGGGATGTGCTGATGCATGCTGTGTCTTGGGGGGACTCTTCCCTCACCTCTTCCACTTCCGCCCAGCCCGAACCACTGCACCCCGAAGACTGCTGGGCTCTGCGGCTGGGGCGCCCCCATAGCGTCAACTCGCCCGGTGCTTTCCGCTGCCGTCACTTGCATGGCAGCACACAGCCTTCCATTTGCCTGCCGGTGCACGGTCAGGGACAGGCACTGGGTTTGCTGGTGCTGAGCGTCGATGCCGATGAAGACATCAAGCATCGACTCACCGCACTGGCCAGCCGTATTGGCCCAGGATTTGCCAACTTGAAACTGCGAGAATCCTTGCGCTCCTTGGCCTTGCGCGACACCTTGACGGGACTGTACAACCGGCGCTACATGGAAGAGGCCTTGAAGCGTCTATTCCTCAGCAGTCGCCACAGCGACAAACCCTTCTCTGTGCTCATGATCGACATTGATCATTTCAAGCGCTTTAACGACACCTTTGGCCATGCCGCTGGCGACGCTGTGCTCGCAGCCATTGCCAAGTGCCTCAAAAATACGGTTCGCACGACCGACTTTGCCTGCCGCTACGGCGGTGAAGAACTCGTGGTGCTGATGCCCGACACAAGCCTAGACAGTGCCATGGAGCGGGCGGACGTCATTCGAGTCGCCATTCGCGAGAGCAGCATCACACACGATGGGCAAACCCTGCCCGCCTGCACGGCGTCATTCGGCGTGGCCGTTTCACCCACCTATGGCGATAACACGCCGGATCTGTTCAAGGCGGCCGACGCTGCCCTGTACCGAGCCAAAGCCGAGGGGCGTGACCGCGTGTGTGCAGCCGAAGCGTCAACACCCGCCTTAGCTGAAGCCTCCAAAGCCGTCTCTAAAGCGGCGTCTAAAGCGGTTTGAGTGAATGAACTTGATTGAGATTTGATGAGCACCCCCAACCCGCAGACCCAACCACGCGAATTCCTGACTTATTTGTATGAAGCCGCCGTGCGTCGCGCCATGCCGCTGCACAACATGGTGGCCCATTTACCACCACCGCCCAAAGGTCGCACCCTCGTCATCGGCGCAGGCAAGGCCGGGGGCTCCATGGCCCAGGCGGTCGAGGCCTTATGGCCCGCTGATGCACCCTTGAGCGGCTTGGTCGTCACGCGCTACCACCACACTCCGCCACGCCCATCTGGCCTAGCCTCACGCATTGAGATTGTTGAGGCGGCTCACCCTGTGCCCGACGCGGCGGGTTTGGCGGCATCCCAGCGCATCCTTGACCTGGTGCAGGGCCTGACCGCCGATGATCTGGTGCTTTGCCTGGTCTCCGGCGGTGGCTCGGCGCTGCTCACCTTGCCAGCTGACGGCCTGACGCTGGCCGAGAAGCAGCGCATCAACAAAGACCTGCTCAACAGTGGCGCCAACATTGGCGAAATGAACTGTGTGCGCAAACACCTCTCGCGCATCAAGGGCGGGCGTTTGGGTGCGGCTTGCGCCCCCGCACGCGTGGTGACCTTGACCATTAGCGACGTGCCGGGGGACGACCCCTCGGTCATTGCCAGTGGCCCAACCGTGGCCGACGCGAGCACCTGTGCCGATGCATTGGCGATATTAAAGCGCTACCGCATTGCCTTGCCGCAGGCGGTGCATACGGCACTGGAGCAGGCCACGCTGGAAACCCCAAAACCCGGTGACTCTGCCTTCAGCGGTCACTCGGTTCACATGATTGCCACACCGCAAGAATCGTTGGAGGCTGCTGCGGCGGCTGCGCGTGAAGCAGGCCTCAACGCCTACATCCTGAGTGATGAAATGGAGGGCGAATCACGCGAGGTGGGCAAGGTGCATGCGGCCATGGCGAGAGCGGCTGCGCGCCCCGTGATGCGCGCGCAAGCCTGCCTGGCCTTCATCAAACCCTGCGTCATCCTCAGCGGCGGTGAAACCACGGTCACGGTGCGACCTGTCCCAGCAGGTGGTGTACGGGGCAAGGGCGGTCGCGCGGGCGAGTTTTGCCTGGGGCTGGCGCTGAGTTTGCAGGGCCAAGCGGGCGTGTACGCGCTGGCGGCCGACACCGACGGTATAGACGGCATGGAAGACAACGCTGGCGCTTTTGTTGAACCCGGTACGCTGGCGCGCGCGCAGGCCTTGGGGCTCAAGGTGACTGACAGCCTGGACCAAAACGACGCCTATGGCTACTTTCAGCCCCTGGGCGACCTCGTCATCACCGGGCCAACGCACACCAATGTTAATGACTTCCGGGCTTTGTTGATTTTGTAGGCCAAATCCGCTAAAAGGTTGATCCTGCTCAAAGCAGGATTTGTGCATATCGAGCACAGTCACCCTCATGCTAACTTCAGGATTTATCGAGCAGGCCGGTGAAGTGCGAACTTTCGCGCCGGGCTCGGTGTTGCTCAAAAGAGGCACGACGTCGGAAAATGTCATCCATGTCGAGTCGGGTCGGGTGGCCATGGGCGTGATGGGTGCAGATGGCATGACGCACCAACTGGGAGAGGTCGAAGGCCCGTTCTGGCTGGACGCCACAGACGCCGTGTTGGATCGCCCCAGTGTGGTCGATGCCGTGGCCGAGTCCGAGGTTCGATTGCGGCGAACGCCCTTGTCCAAATTTCGCCAATCTTTGACTGAACTGCCACCCATGGCCCAAATGGTCTTGCACGACGTGGCGTTAGCGCACCGCCAGCAGACCGAACTGGCAGTCAGCCGTCTGGCCAAAGATGCCGAAGCCCGCTGCGCAGAGTTGTTGCTTCAACATGCACAACCCAGTGAAAGTGACAGAAACATGCAAGCTGTACTTCTGAGGCAAACCAAGGGGAACTTGGCCGCACAGTTGGGTATTGCGCCCGAGACCTTGTCACGTGTGCTGCGTCACTTGCGTGAGCGCAGCTTGATCAGCGGTACCGGGCGCGCTTTGAAGCTATTGGATCCCAGAGGTCTGCGTCGCTTGGCAGGGATTTGAACGCGGACGTGATGGCCGAGATTCACACCTTGCGTTTACATCCAGCGATTCAATCTGCAGAAATCTTTCTCTCACGAATGATGGCTCCAAAACGCTTGGTGTCCTCCGTTGCCTTAGCGGCAAACTCAGCCGGTGTGATGGGCAGGGCTTCACCGCCCAGAGCGGCAATGCGGTCTTTGACGGCCTGTGTGCCCAGAATACGGTTGATCTCCTGGTTCAGCCGTGCAATCACCGGGGCGGGTGTGGCAGTGGGGGCATAAAAACCAAATACCGTGTCGGCGTCAAAACCTTTGAGACCGGCCTCGTCCAGCGTGGGGGCATCGGGGAACAACGGTGAGCGTTTGGGGCTGCCCACGGCCAGCAGCTTGAGCTTGCCTGCGCGCACCTGATTCAGGCCAATGCCCGGATCAAAGTAAAAATCAATCTGCCCGGCCAACAGGTCTTGCAGCGCTGGAGCGGCACCCCGGTAAGGCACGTGCACGGCAAAAATACCCGTCTGGCTTTTCAGCATTTCACCCGCCAAATGCGGCGAGCTGCCGTTGCCGGGTGAGCCATAAGAAAGCTTGCCAGGGTTGGCTTTGGCGTAACTGATGAATTCAGCGATGTTATTGACGGGAACCCCCGGACGGCTAACCAAAAACACCAACACGCGCGCCGCAGCGGCCACGGGGGTGAGGTCTTTGGCAGGGTCAAATGCCATCTTGGCGTAGATGTGCGGATTGACCGACACCATGCCGCCCGAGCTCATCAGCAGTGTGTAGCCATCGGCCGGTGATTTGGCCACCGCGTCACCACCGATATTGCCGCCCGAGCCGCCCCGGTTTTCCACCACCACGGGTTGACCGAGCGCTTCTTGCAAGGGTTGGGCTACGATGCGCGCGATCTGATCCGCCGCGCCACCGGGCGGGAAGTTGACGATGACTTTGATCGGCTTGGTGGGCCAATTTTGCGCGTGGGCGGCGGACATGAGGACGGGTAGCGCGCCCGCGCTCACGATCAAGCTCGTGATGAGGGTGCGGCGAATAAGGTTGGCTTTCATTGAATGTCTCCTAGGTGTTTTAACGTGGTTTGCTCATGTGTGGGTTTTTAACCCAGCGAATCGGTTGCGCTTTGACCGGGCGCGCGGCCACGCCATGCTGTACCAGTGTGCGGTCTAGCGCTTGGCCCGCATCATCCGCCAAGGCGGCCTTGCGCGCGGCGGCGATGGCCAGTGCGCGCTCGTCGCTGCTAGTAAAGTTTTGGGACGTAGCAAGATGCTCAATGATGTGCAGCAGATTGTCCTTGCCCCGCTCGTTGGTGCTGCCGTAGCCTTTGATGAGTCGGCCACATTGGGCCAACTCAAATCCAGTTTGCCAATCAGCGCGCGTCGTGGTGACGACGCTGGCCAACCATTGGTCAATCAAAGCCTGCTCAGTCTGAAAGCGGCTACCGAAGGGCCGTAGCCACTTCAGAGAAGCCAGGGTGCGCAGCGCCAGCATGCCCAGCACCGAGTGCGTGCCGATTTTGAGCGGCAGCGCCCAGGGATCTTTGCCCCGGTTGATGCGGGCACGATCCCACTGTGTCACGCGCTGTGCCAAGCCGGGCGGCAGCATCGCTGCGAACTCTGGCACGCCGGGTTTGAAATGGTCATACACCTGCAGCAAATCGGCGTCACCCAGTTTGACCTCGCCCTTGACCCGCGCCCAGCGCTGCGCACGGCTCTTCAGGTCAGCTACCCGCACAATGTCGTCAAACGCCATCCACAGCGCCAGCCAGCGCGTCATCTCCAGTGTGATCGCGAAGCTGTGGGCGCCTGCCGGGTCAGACGCACGCTCGGCTTGCAGCACCTGTTGCAGGCGCTTAACGTAGCGGGCCGCGTAGGCCGGGCCTTGGTAGTCCAGTAAGCGCTCATGTCCCAAAACCAGCAGTGCGTGCACCTGGGGTGGGAAGAGGGCGGTCACGTCAGCCGGTAGTGATGGCGTTGCGCTGCTGGGTACTTCTTCATCGCCAAGCAGTTGCTGCACCTGACGGGCTTGGCTGAGCTGACTATCCAACACCTCAAAGCCGCTGGCAAAGCCGCGCAAGCTGGCCTCCGTGCCTTTGCCCCCGGCGCGGATGGTGGCCTCATACGCTGCACGGGGAAAGGGGAACAAACCGCTGCCCGCAATCGCCCCCAGCATCACCGCGCTGACGATGGTGCCACTGCTGCGCGCCATCTCGCCCATGTCGAACACATGGTGCTCGCGGCTGTGGGCGCGCACGATCTCCAGCAGCGTGGCGCTGTCGGTGCGGCCATCGCTCATCTGCATGCGCTCTTGCGTGGTGAAGCTGCGGTTGCTCGCGCTGATAACGCGCGTGCGGGTGGCCGCGCTCATGCTGTTGCCGATCTGGCGTGTGGTCTCCAGCAACTCAGACGACACCAGCGCGTCCAAGTTGCCCGGCACTGGGTACAGGCTGAGCACCGGGCGCTTGCCCCCCAGCTCGCATAAGGGAGTCGGAAACACTTCGACGTAGTAAGTGGTGGCCCCGGTGCGCTGCGCCACGCCAGGGATGGACGTGCTCTGCGCCGCAAAGCCGCAGGCCCGCGCCGTGTCCATGAGCCACTCCGACAAAACGCCGCCGCCTTCGCCGCCGAGGGCGCAGATGAGTAGGGTGATAGGTTGTTGATTTTTCATGTTCGGGCTTCAGGCGGGTTGCAGCACACGGACCAACGAAGCACGCAGACCGCCCAGCAAGCGCTCATGCCAACGCGGGTTCTGAATCACCTCTGCCCGGTAGAACGATGGGCACAGCGTGGCGGCGTGGGCGTTTTCACCGCACAGGCCGCAGCCCACGCAGCCGTCGATCACGGTGGCCACCGGGTCCACTTTGAGGGGGTCGGGGTTGTCTTTAAGGGTGAGGGTGGGGCAGCCGGACAGGCGAATGCAGGCGTGGTCTCCGGTGCACACGTCTTCATCCACGCCGTACTTCACGCGCACCACGCGCTTGCCTTTTTTCAGCAGACTGGCAAGCCAGGGTTTGATGCGGCGCTGGCGCTCTAGCTGGCACTCGCCCTCGGCAATGATGACTTTGAGGCCCATGAACTCGGTGGTGAGGGCTTCGCTCAGCGTCTTGCGCATCTCGTCCACTTTGTAGCTGTGCACGGTGCGCAGCCAGGTCACGCCCAGGCCTTGCAAGGTGGCCTCGATGGTGGTGTTGGTGCTGGTCAGGCTTTGCAGTTTGTCGGTGGCCACCAGCTTGGCGTCCTGGCTTGGGGTGGAGATGATGTCTTGCGTACCGGTGGCGGCAGAGTAGCCATTTTTAAAGATCAGCAGCACCGCATCGTCCTTATTGAAAAGGGCCGACTGCACGCCCGTCAGCAGGCCGTTGTGCCAGAAGCCGCCGTCGCCCATGATGGACAGGGTGCGCCGCGCCATCAGGGGCGAAACCCCGGCGCGGCTGGCCAGGCTCATGCCGTAACCCAGGATGGAGTGGCCGGAAGAAAAGGGCTCAAAGGTGGCCAGCGCATGGCAGCCAATGTCGGCCGCAATGTGAACCGGCCCGACGTCTTGCTGCGCCAGCTTCAAGGCCGAGAACACCGGGCGCTCCGGGCAGCCGATGCAAAAGCCGGGTGGGCGATTGGGCAGCGCGGCCACGCCTTTGTCTTGCAGGTGCTGGGCCACCGTGACGCGGCGTTCGCTGTTGCCCGCCAGCCAGGCGCGGGCGGATGACACGTCCACATCGCTGGCGTGTTGCTGCAAGAAAGCCATCAGGCCCGCAGTGAGCGTCTCCACGTTGTACTCGCCGCCGCTGGGCAGCAGGTCTTTGCCGTGCAACTTGGTGTTGATGTCACGCCGCCGCAAGAAGCTGGCGATTTCATGTTCGATGTACTCGGGCTGGCCTTCTTCCACCACTAGCACGGCGCGCTTGCCCAGGGCAAATTCAGCCACCTGCTCGGGCACCAGCGGGTAAGTGACGTTGAGCACCAGCAAGGGAATCTCACTCGCGCCAAACGCATCGGCCAGGCCAAACTGTTGTAGCGCGCGAATCAGCGCGTTGTAGATGCCGCCTTGCACGATCAGGCCCAAGTCTTGGCGCGGGCCATCCATCAGCTCGTTAAGCTTGTTGTCAACGATGTACTGTCGCGCGGCGGGCAGGCGCTGCTCAACTTTGAGCTTCTCCTGGCGAAAGGTCACGGGCGGGTGCGCCAGCTTCATGTAGTCAAAGCGGGCGGGCTCGGCCATCAGTGCGCGGGTCGAGATGGCGGGCGGGGCGTTGTCCTTGCACTCAAAGCTGCCGCGCACATGGCAGGCGCGGATGCGCAGCTCCATCATGGCGGGCATGTTGGACGCCTCGGACAGCCGAAAGCCGTGTTCCACCATGCTCACCATCTGGCCCAGCTCCGGGCGCGGGTCCAGCAGCGCCATGCAGGACTTGAGCGCGTAAGCATGGCTGCGCTCCTGGATCACGCTGGCCCCTTCGCCGTAGTCCTCGCCCACCACAATCAGCACCCCGCCGGTGACACCGGGCGAGGCCAAGTTGCTTAAAGCGTCAGCCGCCACATTGGTGCCGACGATGGACTTCCACGTCACCGCACCGCGCAGCGGGTAGTGGATAGACGCGCCCAGCATGGCCGCCGCAGAGGCCTCATTCGCGCAGGCCTCCACATGCACACCCAGCTCGTCCATATACGGCTTGGCCTGCACCATCACGTCCAGCAGGTGCGACACCGGCGCGCCCTGGTAGCCGCCCACATAGGCCACGCCCGACTGCAAAAGCGCCTTGGTGATGGCCAGAATGCCCTCGCCATGAAAGGTCTCGCCCGCGCCCAAGCGCAGGGACTCGATTTCTTGGGTGAATGAAACTTCCACGGTAATTCCTGGTTATGACTGGCGAAGTCGCAACTATAAAGACATTCCCTACAATCCCTGCAACAACAGGAACACAGCATCATGAGCATTAAAAGCGACAAATGGATCCGCCGCATGGCCGAACAGCACGGCATGATCGAGCCCTTTGAGCCGGGGCAGGTGCGTCAGGCTGCGGACGGTAAAAAGATTGTCAGTTACGGTACAAGCAGCTATGGCTACGACATCCGCTGCGCGCCCGAGTTCAAGGTCTTCACCAACATCCACAGCACGGTGGTGGACCCGAAGAACTTTGATGAAAAAAGCTTTGTTGATTTCAACGAAGATGTCTGCATCATCCCGCCGAACAGCTTTGCGCTGGCCCGCACCATGGAGTACTTTCGCATCCCGCGCAACGTGCTCACCATCTGCCTGGGCAAGAGCACCTACGCGCGCTGCGGCATCATCGTCAATGTGACGCCGTTTGAGCCCGAGTGGGAGGGTTATGTGACGCTGGAGTTCTCTAACACCACGCCGCTGCCCGCCAAAATTTATGCCGGTGAAGGCTGCGCCCAGGTGCTGTTTTTTGAGAGCGATGCCGACGATGTGTGTGAGGTCAGCTACAAAGACCGAGGCGGCAAGTACCAGGGCCAGCGTGGAGTGACGCTGCCCAGGGCTTGAACCGACTTTGACAAAATCAACCTGAACAGAGTGAAATCATGAAGAAACAATTTATTGGCGCAAGCCTCTGCGCAGCTCTAGCATTCGTTTCAATGGGTCATGCAATAGCGCAGACAGAGACTTTCCCAAATCGTCCCATTAAGCTGTTGGTGGGTTTCGCTCCCGGGGGAAGCTCCGACACCGTGGCACGCGTCTTGGTGCCGCGACTGAGTGAGCTGCTTAAGCAAAGCGTGGTGGTGGACAACAAGCCCGGCGCGGGGGGCAATATCGCGTCAGACGCGCTCGTAAAAGCCGCGCCGGACGGTTACACCATCATGCTGGGCACTATCGGCTCGCTGGCGGTGAATCAGCACCTGGCCAAGCTGGCTTACAACCCAGTGACGGACATGGCGGCGCTGTCCCTGGCGGTGGTGTTCACCAATGTGTTGGTGGTCAACGCCAACAGCACTATCCGAAATTTTGACGACTATTTGCGCCAAAGCAAAGTGGTGGCCAGCAACGTGGCGTTTGGCTCATCCGGCGTAGGCGGCAGCGGACATTTGGCGGGCGAGTTGCTCAATGTCGCAGCGGGCCTGAAGAATCAGCACATCGCCTACCGGGGCGGCGCACCGGCCATGAATGATTTGCTGGGCGGCGTGTTGCCCTCTATCTTCTCCAGCCCCACTGATGCGCTGCAACACATCCAGGCTGGCAAGCTGCGCGCGCTGGCTACGACCGGCCCTAAGCGGCTGGACGCCTTGCCACAAGTGCCCACCATTGCCGAATCCGGCTATCCCGGCTTTGATGCCAGCAACTGGTATGCATTCACCGCCCCGCTGCGCACACCGCCTGAGGTAGTGCAACGCCTGAACGCAGCCCTCGTCGCTACCTTGAATGACCCCGGTGTGATCGCCCAACTGCGCAAGCTCGGGTTAGACCCCGCGCCCAGCAGCCCCGCAGAGGCGGCGCAGTACATCCGCAAAGAGAGCGACAAATGGGGCGCGCTGGTGCGCAAGGTTGGTATCAAGAATGAATGAATTTTCCGTTCGTCCTGAGCTTGTCGAAGGGCTTCGACAAGCTCAGCCTGAACGGATTTTTTTCAGATCGAACGGACTTTTGAGTTAACTAAAAATTTTGAGGTGTATTGATCTATGAGTGCAACCATTGCAGAAAAAATCCTCGCCCAACACGCCGGTGTGAGCCAGGTCAAGGTCGGTGACATCGTGATTGCGAATGTTGATTTCGCCATGATCCACGACGCACGCGCGCCCAACGCCATCCGCATGGTGGACAAGATGGGTGCAACCAAGCTGCCATTCGCCAGCAAGACCGCCTGGGTGCTAGACCACTACTCGCCCCCGCCCAACCTGGAGGCGGCACAAACCCACACTGCCATGCGCCAGTTTGCGGACGATCACGGCAGCCCGCTGTACGACATTGGCGACGGTATTTGCCACCAGGTCATGCCCGAAGGCGGCCACCTGACCTGTGGCGACTTGATCGTCGGCACGGACACGCACAGCACCACCTACGGCGCGTTCAACGCTTTCGGCACGGGCATTGAGGGCACAGACGCCAGCGCGGTGATGGCGACCGGCAAGGTGTGGCTGCGCGTGCCCGAGTCGGTGCGCGTGCAGCTTGATGGCCGCTTGCAACCGGGCGTGTGGGCCAAAGATTTGACGCTGCACATGCTGGGCCGCTTTGGGGCCGAAGGGCTGAACTACCGCGCCATCGAGTACGTGGGATCTGCCGTGAGCGCCATGGAGATTGACGACCGCATGACCCTGGCCAACCACGCCGCCGAGCTGGGGGCCAAGGCCGCGCTGCTGGAGGCGGACGAGAAGACATTCGCCTGGCTGGCCGCACACGGGGCCAAAGCGCCCAAGCCGGTGTTTGCCGACGCTGATGCGGTGTACGCCGAACGCATCGTGATCGACGCGTCCGCGCTCGCACCCCAAGTGGCGCGCCGCCACGCGGTGGACGATATCGTGGCCGCGCACGAGGTGGTGGGGCAGAAAATCAACTTCGCCTTGATTGGTACTTGCACCAACGGGCGGCTCGACGACATCCGCCAAGCCGCGTCCATCCTCAAAGGCAAGCGCCTGGCCAAGGGTGTGCGCATGATCGTCACGCCGGCTTCGCGCCAGATATATTTGGCCGCCATGCGGGAAGGTTTGTTTGAAATCTTGACCGAAGCCGGCGCCTCGGTGGAAGCCGCAGGATGCGGTACGTGTGTGGGCATTACCAACCACCTGATACCGGGCGACCGCGAGGTGGTGATATCGAGTGCCAACCGCAACTTCAAAGGGCGTTTGGGCAACCACGACGCTGAAATCTGGCTGGGGTCTGCGGCCACGGTCGCGGCCTCGGCCTTGACCGGCTGCATTACCGACCCGCGCACCGTGGTGGGCGGTCAATGGGAGGCTTCACATGCTTAATCGCGCTTATGTTTTGGGTAAGGACGTCAACACGGATCTGTGCTGCTCGGGCAAATATCTGCCGGGTAAGGACGAGGCCTTTATTGCTTCGCAAGCCTTCGAGGCGATTTCACCGGGCTTTGCGTCGCGTTTTTCGAGTGGCGGCGTGATCGTCGCGGGCCAGCACTTCGGCATCAACTCCTCGCGAGAACAGGCGGTGCACATCTTGCGGCGCATGGGTGTGTCGGCGATTGTGGCGCCTTCGTTTGGGCGGCAGTTTTTTCGCAATGCCATCAACAACGGCTTGTTGGTGGTGGAGTGCGATACGACGGGCATTGAAGAGGGCGATGAAATTGGGCTGGATTTGGAGGCCTCGGTCATGACGGTAGCCCAGCGTCAGATCACGCGCGTCTTGCCCGCTGTGCCTGAAGCCATACGCGCGATATTGCGTGAAGGTGGTTTGATCCCCTTCCTTAAGAAATACCCGGATTGGCAGGTGGCCGCATGAGCAGCGCAGTGACCACAAGGCCCAACCCTAGCCAGCTTCGCCAAGCCCTGCGCAAGCGATTGACCCAAGCGCAACAAGGCGGTACGGCCTTGATCGCCCCCGGAATTTTTGACGGCTACGGCGCACGCATGGTGATGCAAGGCGGTTTTGAGGCTGCCTACATGACGGGCAATGGCGTATCGGCCAGCCTACTGGGCACGCCCGATGTGGGTTTGATCGATTTGACCCTGATGGCCAACCACGCGCGCCATGTCGCTGCGTGCATCAACATCCCCCTGATCTGCGATGCCGACACCGGCTACGGCGGCGTGGTCGGCGTGCGGCGTACCGTGCAGGAATTTGAGGCTGCCGGTGTGGCCGCCATCCACATGGAAGACCAGCTCTCGCCCAAGCGCTGCGCGCAGTTCCCCGGTGCGCGCTCGGTGTTGGAGTTTGATGAAGCGGTGGCCAAGATTGCCGCTGCGGTTGCCGCACGCAGCGACCCTGACTTCATCGTGATTGCGCGCACCGATAGCGCTGGCTCGATGGGCTTGGGAGAGGCGATCAAGCGCGCCCAAGCTTTTGAGCGCGTGGGCGCGGGCGCGGTGTTTGTGGAACTCAAAGCGCATGACGGCATCTTGGATGACTTGCGCCGCGTGGCCGACGCGGTGTCTATTCCCTGCTTGGTCAATATCGACGCCGGAGGCCCGCTGGCCGCGCTGCACGCCAATGACCTGCATCGCCACGGCATCGCCCTGGCCATCTACCCCGCGCTGATCCGCAACGCCGTTGGTTTTGCCATGCGCGAGGCCTTGCAACACCTGAGAGAAGACGGCTCCACCACTGCCATGCGGCCCCGCATGATCAGCGGTGCGGAGTACAACGCTTACCTGGGTTTGGCCGAGGTGGAGAGTTGGGAAACGCGTTTCCCTTTTTGAATTCATTGAAAGATATTGACCATGAAGAATCGTTTGTTGAATGCAGTGGCCTCCATCACCTTGGCGATGGCTTGCAGCAATGCCGCACTGGCGGTCGAAATCAAGGTGCTCAGCGGCAACGGGGCCAAGGCCGCCGTGACCGAGTTGGGCGCGCAGTTTGAGCGCTTGAGCGGGCACAAGGTGACGATTCATTTCGAGGTCAACCCCGGCGTCAAAAAACGGATTGACGAGAGCGAAGCCTTTGATGTGGCGGTGCTCAACCCTCCTTTTCTGGACGAGCAAATCAAGAACGGCAAGATCGTGGCAAGCACCCGTACCGTGCTGGGCCGCGCAGGCATCGGCGCGGCGATCCGTGCGGGCGCGCCCAAGCCCGATATCTCCACAGTGGAAGGTTTTAAAAACGCGCTCTTGGCCAGCAAGTCGGTTGCCTACCCCGGTGAGGGGTCGAGCGGACGCTACTTTGTCACTGTGATCGAGCGCATGGGCCTGACCCAGGCCATGGCCAGCAAGATGCGCCCTATGCCCGCCGAGTACAACGTGGAGGTGGTGGCCAGTGGCGAGGTGGACATGGTGGTGGTGGTGGCCTCACGCATCAACGGCGTGCAGGGCGTGCAGTCGCTGGGGACGATTCCAGCCGCTTTGCAAACCTGGATCGGCTTCACAGCAGGCCTGTCCGCTAAAGCAAAAGAAGCCGATGCAGCGCGTGAGATGTTGAAATTTTTTACATCACCTGCCGCAGAAAAAATCTTACGGGACAAAGGGGTTGAGCCCTTTGTGGAGTAATCGTTTCTTTGCCGTTTACTCGGCCAAGAAACCTGTGGCCCGAAAGTGTTTGAGCGCTGCCTCACTGGCTAAATAAGTCATTAACACTGCGGCTGCGGGCTGCGCACTGGTTGGCGCTGCGGCATAGCCGGTGCTCAAGGCTAACGGGGCTGGCAAAGGCCCCACCATCGTGATGCCGGGGTGCTGCAAAATTTCGCTCGATTGGCTCACGCCCAACGCGTATTTGCCGTGCGACACATCCTTGATGACCTCCACACCGAAAGGCAACACGGTGATGCGCGCTTGCAGTGTCTGGCTCAACTCTAATTTGTCCACCACCTTGGCAAAGTGCGTTCCTGCTGTGGCGCCCCGCGCCGGGTCGGCGTAGGCAATGCTGGGAGCCGCCAATAAGGTTTGCTTCAGCGCTTCAGGGCTTGAGATGTCAGGAACGGGCGCGCCCTGAGGCACGGCCAATGAGACCGACACCACGCCAATGTCTTGCGCACTGTCTTGAGTCAGACGAGCAGCGCTACGCAGTTGTGTGATGGCGGCGTTGCTCAAGATCACCACATCGGCCACCCCAGCGGGTGCGCCATTCAACACACGGTCACGCTGCGCGCCCACGGTATCAAAGGTGGCGCTCAAGGTATGGCCGGTCTGGCGGGTGAATTCGGGCGCGATACGCTCCACAGCTGCTTTGGCAGCCCCAGCGGCCAGCACGCGAATGTTGTCGGCCCAGGCGGCGCTTGAGACAGCGGCGCAGAGGATGAAAGCGGCGCTGAAAGTGAAGGTATTTTTGAGGGGGCGAGTGGCGGTGCGTAAGCGTGTCATGGGTCAGCGTGAAGTAGTACGATGGCCCAACTTTAACGCAGGAGTCCGTGATGAAATGGGAAGGCAACCGAGAGTCGGAAAATGTCGAAGACCGCCGCGATGGGGGTTCAGACAGCAGTGGAGGTGGCGGCGGTGGGCTGCTGGGCGCGCTACTGGGTGGGCGCGGCCTGAGCGTGGGCACCATCGTGATTGCCATTGCGGGCGGTTGGTTGTTCGGCATCAACCCGCTGACCATTTTGAGTTTGCTCAGCGGAGATGGCGCACCCACTGCCCAAGTGCAGCACGCGCCCGCGCACAGGCCACCAGCGGATGACCATATGGCTAAATTTGTGTCCACCATCCTGGCCGATACCGAAGATGTGTGGAGGGATGTATTCACCAAGGGCGGGGCAACGTACAAAGAGCCCAAGCTCGTGCTGTTTCGCGGGGCCACACCCACCGCCTGTGGCCAAGGCCAGTCGGCCATGGGGCCGTTTTATTGCCCCGGTGACCAGAAGGTTTACATTGACCTTGGCTTTTATGAAACCTTGAAAACACGGCTCGGCGCGCCCGGTGATTTTGCCCAGGCTTATGTGATTGCGCATGAGGTCGGCCACCACGTGCAAAACTTGCTCGGCATCAGCGCCAAGATGGAGCAAATGCGCAGCCGCGTCAGCGCCACCGAGGCCAACGCCTTGAGCGTGCGGCTGGAGTTGCAAGCCGACTGCTTGGCCGGTGTGTGGGCGCATCACGCGCAAGATGCACGGCAACTGCTGGAGCAGGGTGACGTAGAAGAGGCCATGAACGCAGCGGCCAAGATCGGCGACGATGCCTTGCAACGCGGCAGTGGCCGCGCCGTGGTGCCTGAGAGCTTCACCCATGGCAGCAGCGCGCAGCGCCAGCAGTGGTTTGGCAATGGCATGAAAAATGGCAGCGTCAAGGCCTGTGACACCTTTTCCAGCCGCACTTTGTGATATGAGGGGATAATAGAGGTTTGCCCTGAAGTAGGGTTCCTTTGACCCGAAGCCCAAGACTTGATGACCTCTATCGCCACAGACACCCTCGCCACCGAACTCACGGCAGCAGCCGAGCCCACAGACAACGGCGAAAATCGCCTTGATGCTTTTGCGCAATTGCAACTGGCTGAACCTCTGGCACGCGCTGTGGCCGAGATGGGTTATGTGTCGATGACACCCATCCAGGCGCAGGCCATTCCGGTGGTGTTGCAAGGGCGTGACGTGATGGGTGCTGCCCAGACCGGCACCGGCAAGACGGCTGCTTTCTCGCTGCCCCTGTTGCAACGAATGCTCAAGCATGAAAATAGCTCCACCTCGCCTGCGCGCCACCCGGTGCGTGCATTGGTGCTGTTGCCCACACGTGAGCTGGCCGACCAAGTGGCCCAGCAGGTCAAGCTCTACGCCAAGTACACCAACCTGCGCAGCGCCGTAGTGTTTGGCGGCATCGACATGAAGCCGCAGACACTGGAGCTGAAAAAAGGCGTTGAAGTGTTGGTGGCTACACCGGGCCGCTTGCTTGACCACATAGAAGCCAAAAACGCCGTACTCAACCAAGTGGAGTACGTTGTACTGGACGAGGCTGACCGCATGCTCGACATCGGCTTTTTGCCCGACCTGCAGCGCATCCTCTCCTACCTGCCCAAGCAGCGCACCACGCTCTTGTTCAGCGCAACCTTCTCATCTGAAATCAAGCGCTTGGCCAGCAGCTACCTGCAAGACCCCATCACGATTGAAGTGGCGCGCTCCAACGCCACGGCCTCCACCGTGGAGCAGCACTTCTACAGCGTGCCAGAAGACGATAAGCGCCGTGCCCTGCACCAAATTTTGAAGTCACGTGGCATGAAGCAGGCCTTTGTATTTGTGAACAGCAAACTCGGCTGCGCCCGCTTGGCTCGTAGCCTGGAGCGTGAAGGTCTGAAGACCACAGCCTTGCATGGCGACAAGAGCCAGGACGAGCGCCTCAAAGCATTGGAGTCCTTCAAAAAAGGCGAGGTTGATCTTTTGGTGTGTACCGATGTGGCCGCTCGCGGTCTGGACATCAAGGACGTCCCCGCTGTTTTTAACTTTGACGTGCCCTTTAACGCCGAAGACTATGTACACCGCATTGGCCGCACCGGTCGCGCCGGGGCTTCTGGCCTGGCCGTGAGCTTTGTCTCTGCCAAGGATGCGCGCTTGGTTGGCGATATTGAAAAACTCATCAAAACCAAGATCGAGTTGGAGGCGGTGGAGTTTGACGAAGACCAGCCCGACATCCACAAGCAGGGTCGCATCAACGATGGGCGTCGCATGTACTCGCCCGAGCGCGAAGAAATCGTGCGCCGCGAGCGCGCCTCCCCGCGTGACTACGCCCGCCCGGTGCAGGCGGCGCGCGATCCGTTCTTTGACAAACCTTATGAGGCGAGTGCTACTGTCGCCGAGGACGCTAAGCCCGCATGGGAGACAACTCAACGCGCCGGTGGCCGTAGCCTGTCGGCCAACATCAAGACTAAGCGCAAGGTTGCCGCCTTGTTCACAGCGTCGAGCACTTGACCTGAATCAGGTGGTGCGGACGATTCGGCACAGAATCGTCCAGGCGAATGGCACTCAAACAACCACCCCACACACAACCCGTGTCCAGCGCTAGCAGCTGGAGGTGTTCCAGCCAACCCAAGCGAGACCAATGGCCAAAAGCCACGGTGACATCTGCCGTGCATCGACCCGGCGCGTCAAACCAGGGCAAATAGCCTGGCGGTGCAGTCTCTACCCCCCCGTGATGTTGAAACTCCATATGACCCTCTGGAGTGCAAAACCGCAAGCGAGTAAGGGCGTTGACGATCACCCTAAGGCGATCCGCGCCGCGCAGTGAGTTGTCCCAAGCCACAGGTGCATTGCCGTACATATGGTGCAAAAAGTCAGCCAGATCTGGGCCGCGCAATACCGCCTCAACTTCATTCGCCAGTGCTATTGTTTGGGTGGCTGTCCACGCAGGCAATACGCCCGCGTGCACCATCAAAATGTCCTCACCCCGAAAGTTGTCGAAGATCGCCAAGTGCTGCTGGCACAGCCAGTCCAGTAGGGCGGGGCGGTCAGCCGCATTCAAGATGCCGTCCAACGTGTCGTGCTGGTGGGCAGGCCGCACGCCGTGGGCCACGGCCAGCAAGTGCAGGTCATGGTTGCCCAGCAGGCAATGCGCTGAAGCACCCAAGCCCATCAGGCGACGCAGCACCGCCAAAGGATCCGGTCCCCGGTTCACCAGATCACCCAGCAGGTAGAGCGTGTCGCGGCTGGGAGAAAAAGAAATTTTGTCCAGCAGCCGCTGCAACGCGTTGTTGCAGCCCTGGATGTCGCCAATCAAGTAAAGTGCCATGGTGTTCATTCTCGCTTGTGTTCCATGGAATTTTTCCTGATTGCTTTTCTCACGCTGCTTAACGGTGTTTTTGCCATGTCGGAGTTAGCCTTGGCTGCCAGCCGCAAGGCGCGGCTCAACAGCATGGCTGATGAGGGCGACAAGGGCGCACAAGCGGCGCTCACGTTGCTGGGCAATCCCAATCAATTTCTCTCTACGGTGCAAGTGGGCATCACCTCTATCGGCGTGCTCAACGGCATTGTTGGAGAGGCGGCGTTCAGTGAAGGTGTGGCACGCTGGTTCATGGGATGGGGGGTGGCCGAAGGTGCTGCGGCCATCTCCGCCACCGCATTGGTGGTCACACTCATCACCTTCACCACCATTATTTTTGGCGAACTCGTGCCCAAGCGCATTGGGCAGCTTCACCCTGAATTGGTGGCGCGTTGGGTGTCACGCCCTATGCTGTGGTTGGCCACGGCTGCCAAGCCTTTTGTCAAGTTACTGTCGGCCACCACGCAGGGCACGCTCATGCTGCTGCGCATAGACACCACGGCCACCCGAAGCATGACGGAAGAAGAAATCACGGCCAACTTAGAAGAGGGCGTTGACGCGGGTGTGATTGAGCAGCACGAGCATCAAATGGTGCAAAACGTGTTTCAACTCGATGAGCGACCCTTAACATCGCTGATGGTGCCACTGACGGATGTGGCGTGGCTGGAGGCATCGCTCACGGTAAGTGCGTGTTTGCAGATCGTCGGTGTGGCGGGGGAGCGCGGCGCGCATTCCTGGTATCCGGTGTGTCGCGGCTCCATGGAGCACGTGGTGGGGCTCATCAATGTGGGTAAATTACTAGCGCTTGGGGAGAACTACGCTGGCAGTATTGAGGCCCATGTGCAACCCGCCAATTTCGTGCCAGAGACGCTCTCGGGCATGGAGCTGCTTGAGCAGTTTCGTGCGCGTTCGGGGCGCATGGTTTTTGTGGTGGACGAGTATGGCGTGGTGCAGGGACTGGTGACGCCCGTTGATTTGCTCGAAGCGATCACGGGAGAGTTGCAACCCGTGGCGCAGATAGACGCCTGGGCCACACTGAGAGACGACGGTTCCTGGTTAATTGACGGTCTGATGCCCGTCAGTGAGCTCAAGGCCCGGCTTTCCATTCGGGAACTGCCAAACGAAGAGCGTGTCCGTTACAACACGGTGGCTGGGCTGCTGCAGTGGGTAAGCGGTCATTTGCCTGCAGTTGGGGAGCGAATTGAGTGTGCAGACTGGGTGTTTGAGGTGGTGGATCTGGACAATCGCCGCATAGATAAAGTGCTGGCAAGTAACGCATGTAAAGAGCTGTAAGAAGGGCGCGCCGTTGAGCGATGCGGTTTTAGACTCCATCAAAAATGAGGAGTACGAAATTGAGTATTTTGACTTTGGACGTGCTTCTGCCTGCGGTTGTCGGACTTGTTGTCGGAGGGTTGGGTTACCGCAGTTGGATGGAGCACAGGATAAGGCATGTAAAGAAGCTGACAGAACTCATCGCTCCAAAGTTGAAGCCATTGTTTAATGAGCTTGATCAAGCTGCTTGGTGCTGGTTGGAGCAGGTATTTCCTGAGCACAAAATACTTTTGAAAATTCCAGTTCTGCGTTTTCTAAGCGGTGGTTCGGTTGATTTACAGTCACTCGTTCAATTAAAAGGTCTTTACTGCACATTCACTGTGTGCTCCCCACATGGACGGGTGGTCGGCTGCATGGATATTGTTGATGCGAAGACGATTCAGGGCAGTAGACGTGATTTAAAGAAAAAACTTTTTCAAAGCTTTGGGTTGGCATATACCGTATTAGAGGTCGATTCGCTCCCATCGATGCAAGCATTGCGTGCTGCTTTTCTTAATGAGTCCATGCCTTTAATCCCACTTATGGATGACTCAGAAACATTGGAGTCATCGCTGGTCTTTGAGTCTTCAACGGTACATGCCGAGAAAGATAGTGTTGCGAATGTACGTCATAGCTTGCACTCCAAACTGAACTCCAATCGTAAACTGCGGCCTTCCGGGCAAGCTGCTTAGCCGTTTTGAGTTGATGTGATTGTGAATCGCCCCACGTTTTGTAGGCAACTGATAACCTCAATTTCAAGAGGTAGAAGATGTGTTTATGAACAAGCAAACAAGGTTCCCGAAGAATTCAGAATTGAAGCGGCCAATAGTTAATGCCGCTTGGGTCTGTCTAGGAAACCCAAGGCGATTCATTGGGTACAGTTAAGCTGCAATGTAAATATCAGTAAATATGGTTGAAGCTAGAAAAAACGCATTAGACTCCAACAAAAAATTGGAGCATATGTTGGACATCGTAACGATGGGACTTTTGGGTCTTGCGCCTTTCGCAATTGCATTGGGTTACTTTATGTATCGTCGTGGGCAAGCGAGAAAGCAAGCCAATGAAACACAGTTTCCTGACCATTTTGAACTTAGGCAAAGGCCCCTATTTAGCGCAGTAGATCGTTCGGTTTGGATTTGGTTAAAGCAGGTTTTTCCTGAGTATGAGGTGCTTATCAAGGTTCCTGTGGTTCGCTTTTTGAGTGGAACTTCCGGCGATTTGGAGACCTTGGTACAGATCAAAGACATCTATTGCAGTTTTACCCTGTGCTCACCTTCTGGAAGAGTAATTGGTTGCATTGATGTCCCCGGAGTCAAGGGACTAAAGGCAAGTCGAAGAGACTTCAAAAAGAATTTTTTTGAAGGTATTGGGTTGCCATATACCGTTTTAGGCCCCCATGATCTTCCGACACTCGAATCCTTGCGTAAATTTTTCTTGAATGAGGAGTGGCCGCAGGCTCAGATTCAAAGTGAATTTGAAGAATTACCTTCATCTCGGGGTTTTGACCAATCTAAGCAGGATGGAACACGGATTAATGCGCAGACGCCTGCGCATGAAGAACCTGAAAGTCCTGTGCCTTCAAATCAAGCCGTAGACGTCCGTCAAAATTTACACGCAAAACTTGACGGAAATCGCAAGAGACGATTGGCGGCTATAGAGAGTCTGAAGGCAAGTGTGGGGATAGTACTAGACACCACCTCGAAAACCGCTTCTTCGCGTTGGGAAGATTCGTTCATCATTGGTGAGGATTCGAAAGCTAAGTAAACTGGGTCGATAAAGATAAAGATAACCGACCCTCGGCTAGGGTAATTTAACCTTAAGCACTGAGGTAATTATTCAAACTTTTTAGGATCTGGCGATACTTTTTTCCTCGAATAAGAGTGTGGTTGCAACAGCACAACTAATGCTCCTGCACCGCCTTGTGCGGGCTTGGCTTGCACATAGGCTAGTACTTCATTTTTTTGAACCAACCAACTTAGTACTCGGGCTTTGAGCACGGGTGTCTTGCCAGGTGAGCCCAGACCCTTGCCGTGCACCACACGTACACAGCGAAGTCCTTGTTTTTGAACCTCTCGGATGAATCGACCCAGGGCGTCGCGAGCCTCATCAATGCGCAATCCGTGTAGATCCACTTCAGCCTGAATCGTCCAGTGGCCCAGACGCAACTTGCGCACGATATCCGGGCCAATTCCCGGGCGGGTGTAGCTCAGGTCAGCGTCAGTAGACAGCAGCGTCGTGGCGTCAAACTCATCACTCAGGGATTCGCGTAGTACGGATTCTTCGTCGCGTTTTTTTTGAACTGGGTTGGGCTCAATTGGCTTCCTTTCAAGGATCGCCTTGCGTTGATCAGTAATGGGTTGAACAACACCAGCGGCTTTGATGAATAGGTCTTTGTCACTGCTCAATTGGCGCAGCTTCAAAGTCTGTGCTATGGCAAGTTCGGCTTGTGCCTTGGCTTGGACTTCGATGGCGCGCTTGACGACTTTGAGGTCGCCCAAGGCGCTGATCTTGACTTTCAGTTTGTCCGAAATTGCTTGCTTCACATCAGCCCCCGCTCGGCCATAGACAGGGCCTGTCCTGCGCCCACAATCACGTGGTCCAGCACGCGCACATCAATCAGACCCAGTGCGGCTTTGAGGGTCTGCGTCAGCGCCTCGTCCGCGCGTGAGGGCTCCACCGAGCCACTGGGGTGGTTGTGCGCCAGCACCACGGCGGCGGCGTGGTGGTGCAGGGCGCGTAGCACGACTTCACGCGGGTACACGCTGGTTTGGGACAAAGTTCCACGAAACAATTCTTCCATCGCCAGCAGCTTGTTTTGGCTGTCCAAGAAAAGTACCGCAAACACCTCATGCCCCTTGGCGGCCAGGTGCAACTGCAGGTAGTGCTTCACGGCTTGCGGATCTGCAAACACCTCGCGCTCCTGTAGGCGCTGGGCCATGGCGCGTCGGGCGAGTTCGAGCACCGCCACAATCTCGGCCCGCTTGGCAGGCCCCAGGCCTTTGATGCGTTTGAGGTCGTCAGCGGTGGCGTGTAGCAGGCCAGCAATGCCGTCAAAGCCCGCATCGCCAGAGTCGTTGATTTTGAGGTGAAGCAGCTCATCGGCCATCTGCAACACGCCCTTACCCTTTATGCCTGTGCGCAGCAGCAGGGCCAGCAGCTCCGCATCACTCAGGGCGGCAGGGCCACGGGCCAGCAGTTTTTCACGTGGGCGGGCGTCGGGGGGCAGGTCTTTGAGGGGCATAAACGGGGGTCGGACAAGGTTTCTACAATGTAGGCCAGTTTATCGAGAGTTTTATGGCATCCATCCTCCCACGCGTCCAAGCGGACTCCTTCCTCACGCTGCACTACCGGCTGGCCGGCCCTGCGGGCGACATCATCAACACCTTTGAGGGCAAACCCGCCACCCTGACGTTGGGCCACAGCGAATTGGCACCTGTGATGGAGAAGTGTCTAGTGGGGCTGGAGGAAGGCGACCGCCAGACCTTCACGCTGCCAGCGGGTGCGGCCTATGGCCAGCGCAACCCCGATATGCAGCAGTGGCTGGCGCGCAAGGTGCTGACCCAGATGGGTGACCCACATGAGGAGTACCGCATTGGCGACGTTGTGCAGTTCCCCACGCCTGACGGTCAAGGCCAATTTGCGGGCGTGGTGCTGCAAGAGCGCGAAGATGGTTCGATTTTGTTTGACTTCAACCACCCGCTGGCTGGCCAACCGGTGACGTTTGAAGTCCATGTCCTGGGGGTGTTGTGATGCTGCAAGACATTGTTTTGGCCGAGCCGCGCGGCTTTTGTGCCGGAGTTGACCGTGCGATTGAAATCGTCGAACGCGCCCTGCACAAGTTCGGCGCGCCGATTTATGTGCGCCATGAAATCGTGCACAACACCTATGTTGTCAATGACCTCAAGAACAAGGGCGCGATCTTTATTGAAGAGCTGGACGACGTGCCGCCCGGTGCGACGCTGGTGTTCTCAGCCCACGGTGTGAGCAAGGCGATTCAGATGGAGGCGAAGGCGCGCGGTTTTCAGATTTTTGACGCCACCTGCCCGCTGGTGACCAAGGTGCACGTAGAGGTGGCCAAGCTGCACAAAGAGGGCTATGAATTCATCATGATCGGCCACAAGGGTCACCCCGAGGTGGAGGGCACCATGGGCCAGTTGACCAGCGGCATTCATCTGGTGGAAGACGTGGCGGATGTGGCGCGCGTGCAGCCCATGCAGACTGCCAAGCTCGCGCTGGTGACGCAAACCACACTCAGCGTGGACGATGCGTCAGAAATCAGCACCGCCGTGCTCGCACGCTTTCCGCAGGTGCGTGCGCCTAAGCAGCAAGACATTTGCTACGCCACACAAAACCGCCAAGACGCGGTCAAGCTCTTGAGCCCGCAGGTGGACATCGTCATCGTGGTGGGCAGCCCCACCAGCTCCAACAGCAACCGCCTGCGTGAAGTGGCGCAAAAACTGGGCACCACCAGCTACATGGTGGACAACGCCGACGAATTGCAAGCCCAGTGGTTTGAGGGAAAAATCCAGGTCGGCCTGACGGCGGGCGCATCAGCCCCCGAGATTTTGGTGCGGCAGGTGATCGACCGCATTAAGGCGCTGGGCGCGGTGTCGGTACGAACGCTTGATGGCATCCAAGAAACGGTGAAGTTTCCTTTGCCTAAAGGGCTCAAAAGCGACATGACTTCCCCTTAATATTTAGCTTCAACTTTCACCAAAAATCTAGAATTTCAAAATGCTCGACATCACCCTTCTCCGCAAAGACTTGCCTTCGGTCATCGCTCGCCTAGAGACCCGAAAGTCGCCACAACTCTTTCTCAATGTGGACGCCTTTTGCGCCATTGAAGCTGAACGAAAAACCATCCAGACCCGCACCGAAGAACTGCAAGCGCGGCGCAACAGTTTGAGCAAGCAAATCGGCCAGCTCAAAGCCAAGGGCCCTGCGGGCCAGCCTGAGGCAGACGCTGCCATGGCCGAGGTGAACGCGCTCAAAGCCGAGCTTGAAAACTCAGCCAATCGCCTCACGCAAATTCAAGACGAGCTGCAAGCCCTTTTGCTGGCCGTGCCCAATCTGCCCCACGAGAGCGTGCCCATGGGTGCAGACGAACATGGCAATGTGGTGGTGCGCAGTTGGGGTAGCCCCACGGCCATGAGCTTTGAAGCCAAAGACCATGTGGACGTGGGCACACCGCTGGGCCTGGACTTTGACCTGGGCGTCAAGCTCACCGGCTCGCGATTCACGGTGATGAAGGGCGAGCTGGCCCGCTTGCACCGCGCTTTGGCCGCCTTCATGCTGGACGTGCAGACGCAAGAGCACGGCTACACCGAGTGCTATGTACCCTACATCGTCAACGCCGACAGCCTGCGCGGAACCGGCCAGTTGCCCAAGTTTGAAGGTGATTTGTTTGCCGCCAAAAAGGGTGGGCAAGACGGCGAGGCGGTGCCTGATAACGCCGCGCTCTACCTCATCCCCACCAGCGAAGTGCCGTTGACCAACTTTGTGCGAGATGTCATCGTGACTGAAGCTGAATTGCCGATCAAGCTCACCGCGCACACGCCGTGCTTTCGCTCCGAGGCGGGCTCTTATGGGCGCGACACGCGCGGCATGATCCGCCAACACCAGTTTGACAAGGTGGAGATGGTGCAGATCGTGCATCCCGAGAAGAGCTACGAAGCGCTCGAAGCCATGACGGGCCACGCCGAGACGATTTTGCAAAAACTCGGCTTGCCCTACCGTGTGATGTCGCTGTGCACTGGCGACATGGGCTTTGGCGCGGCCAAGACCTATGACCTGGAGGTCTGGCTGCCCGCGCAAAATACCTACCGCGAGATCAGCTCGGTCTCCAACTGCGAGTCGTTTCAGGCGCGTCGTTTGCAGGCCCGCTTCAAAAACGCACAGGGTAAAAATGAATTCGTACACACCTTAAACGGCTCGGGCTTGGCCGTGGGCCGTACCCTTGTCGCCGTGCTAGAGAACTACCAGCAGGCCGACGGCAGCGTGAACGTGCCCGCCGTGTTGCAGCCTTATATGGGCGGCGTTAAAGTGCTCACCCCATGAACTCCCAACTGCGCCGTGTTCTGAGTGCCTTGACCGGCACTTTGCTGTCCGTCTTCGGCATGGCGGCAAGCGCAGCCGATATGCCCGCTGTCGGGGCTATGGCCCCTGAGTTCCAACTACCCGACCAGCACGGCAAACCCCGCCAGCTCACCGAGTGGCGCGGCAAATGGGTGGTGCTGTATTTCTACCCCAAGGACGACACCCCCGGCTGCACCGAAGAGGCCTGCACCTTCCGCGATGACCTGGAGCAGCTCACCGCACTCGATGCGCAGGTGGTGGGCATCAGCGTGGACACGAGCGAGTCGCACAAGGCCTTTGCCGAAAAATACAAACTGCCCTTCCCGCTGCTGGCAGACGCCAAGGCCGATGTGGCCACACGCTATGGTGCGCTGTCCAACTGGCTCGTCATCAAACTCGCCAAGCGCTATACATACTTGATTGATCCGCAGGGCAAAGTGGCTAAAACATACCTTTCTGTGGATACTTCACGGCACTCCGCAGATATTGTGAGAGATCTTAGGAAGTTCAAACTAACAAAACTGTAGTTCATTTGGCAAATTCAAACCAGAGGAGACTTGTTGTGACAAAAATAATTAATCCGAAATCAGTCGTCGAAACACAGAGAGAAGTTGACTACAGTTTTGCAGTCAATCTCATGCAGTTCTTAGTAGTTCCTACCTTTGTTCTGGATGCAAAAGGTAACGTTCTGATCTGGAACAAGGCGTGCGAACGGCTCACAGGAATAGCGGCCGAAGAGATGATAGGAACGAAACAACATTGGCGCGGATTTTACGAAGCTCCGCGCCCATGCCTGGCTGATTTGGTTGTTCAAAACCGAACGGCTGAAATAGATGCGCTGTATGTTGCGCATGATGATCCTGCCGGTCTGGCCTTCGGCCTGCATGCTCAGAACTGGTGCCTGATGCCGGGCCTAGGTCACCAGCTTTTTCTGGCTATTGATGCCGGCCCTATATATGACGGACAGGGGCAATTACTTGCCGTTGTTGAAACCCTGCGAGACATGACAGCACAAAAGACGGCGCAAACGGAACTGGAGCGTCTTGCCACGCAAGACGGTTTGACGAGTCTGACGAATCGGCGTGGTTTTGACACACGATTGGACATGGAGTTGAGCCGTGCATGCCGCGATCAGCAGTCGATGGCCTTGATCATGATTGACGTCGATCACTTTAAACGTTTTAACGACACATATGGTCATCAGATGGGTGATGAATGCCTGAAAAGTGTCGCATCGGGCTTGCTTGCCGCGGTGCTGCGACCCTCTGACCTCGTGGCTCGCTACGGCGGGGAAGAATTCGCGGTGATTTTGCCTTCTGTTGATCAAGCTGGGGCCGAGGCGGTTGCAGAGCGCATTCGCCAAAGTATTTCCGCACTTGCCATTGTTCATGCTGGCAACGATGAGCTGGGTATGGTGACGGTAAGCGTTGGGGTGGCCTGTGGCGTTCCCGCACGTGTCACTCGAGAAAAAGATGTAATCAACTTGGCCGACAAGGCCCTTTATCAAGCCAAGCGAAGCGGACGCAACCGCGTGGTAGCTTTGCGTTTGGATGCTGAAAATCCTATCGTTTGATGGCGAAGCAGGCTGCAACAATGGATGGTATGAATATCCTTCGGGTTGCAACCTACAACATACACAAAGGCGTGCAGGGTCTAGGGCCTCGGCGTCGGTTGGAGATTCATAACCTGGGGCATGCGGTCGAGCATCTTGACGCTGACGTAGTGTGCCTGCAAGAGGTGCGCAAACTGCACCGGGGCGAAGAGCAGTTTTTCAGCCGTTGGCCAGAGATGCCGCAGGCTGATTTTTTAGCACCTGAGGGTTACGAGGCTGTGTACCGCACCAATGCCTACACACGTGACGGCGAGCACGGTAACGCGTTGCTTTCACGCTGGCCGGTGGTGATGCACCAGCATGAGGATATGTCGGACCATCGCTTCGAGCAGCGCGGTTTGCTGCATGTGGAGGTGCTGTTTCATGAGCGTCCGGTGCATTTGGTGGTGGTGCACTTTGGTTTGATCCCGGCCAGCCGACTTAGGCAGGTGGAACAGTTGAAAAAATTCATTACCCGTGAAGTGCCGGCCGGTGCACCATTGCTGGTGGCAGGGGACTTTAATGACTGGGGTTCGAGCGTCGAGAATGCGTTGAAAACGGTCAATCTGCTGGCGCTCAAAAAACCTCGCATAGCTACATTTCCTTCACGCTTGCCCTTGGTGCAGTTGGACTATGTGTATGCACGCGGGCTTAAGTTGGTAGATGTGCAGGTGCCGCGTGGACGCATCTGGTGGCGCATGTCGGACCACCTGCCGCTGATCGCCGAATTCTCCCTTTTGGATTAAGGAGCCCCTACGTGCGCGCTCTGCGGCTTGGTCATCACGTGCAACTGCTGCAAGGTGGGCAGGCCTACTTTCCGGCGATGGTGCGGGCAATTGACCTCGCAGCGCACGAGGTACGCATGGAGACCTACATCTTTGAGTTCGACACCTCGGGCCAGCAGGTGGCGGCTGCATTGATGCGCGCAGCTCGTCGGGGCCTGGCAGTTTATGTCGTGATGGATGGCGCAGGTACACCTGCTCTGTCTGCGGACTGGGCCCAACAATTTAATGATGCCGGTGTGCACTGGCACATCTTTTCGCCCTTGGGTAATCTGGGGTGGCTGATTCCTAACCGCTGGCGGCGCTTGCATCGCAAATTGTGTATATTGGATGGGCGCGTGGCGTTTTGTGGCGGGATCAATGTGCTGGATGACTTCTTAGACCCCAACCACGGTAGCTTGAAGGAGCCACGCTTTGATTTTGCAGTGCGCGTAACCGGCCCCTTGGTGCGTGATGTGCATGAGGTGGTGTCCCAATTCTGGTGGCGGGTGCAAACCGCCAGCAATGTGCGCAGCCGGGATTTCTCTGCGGCCTGGGTCGCCTTGCAAGAGGCTGTGGGCCTGGAGTGGGTGGATGAACTCCAGAGCATCCCACTGCGCGTGGCTACAGCTAATCGAGGGCAGAGTGCGAAAGCCGATTTGTTGTTGCGTGATAACTTGCTCAATCGCAGCAACATCGAACGCGCCTACCGCAAAGCAATTGCGGGTGCGCGCCAGGAGGTGATCATTGCCAACGCCTATTTTTTGCCGGGAAAAAAGTTACGCCAAGCGCTCATTCATGCGGTTCAGCGGGGTGTGCGGGTGCGATTGCTGCTGCAGGGGCGCTATGAGTATTTCATGCAGTTTCATGCGGTGCGGCTGGTGTACGGCGTACTGCTCCAGGCGGGGGTCGAAATCTATGAGTACGCGCCGAGCTTTTTGCATGCCAAGGTGGCGGTGGTGGACGGTCAATGGGCTACGGTAGGTTCATCGAACCTCGACCCCTTGAGTCTCCTGCTGGCGCGAGAGGCCAATGTGGTGGTGGATGATGCGAGCTTTGCTGGTGATCTGCGAGACCGGCTGGTGCAGGCCATGGAGTTGCACGGCTTGCGTGTGGACCCAGCCCACTACGCACAGCGACCTTGGCAACAGCGCTTGCGCGACCAACTGGCCTATGGCTTGATGCGGCTTGGGGTGTTTCTGACAGGTAACCGCTATTGAATTAACATTGACACATGCTCAAGACAACCCAAGATACCCTGGTGGCCAGCGCCGCCGACGAAGGCACCCCCGTCTCCGTCAAAATCCGCGAGCGCTTGCAAGCCAGCCGCAAACGCTTTAACGCCAACGACAACATTGCCGACTTCATCGAGCCGGGTGAGTTGGAGCAACTGCTTGACGAGGTCGAGCTCAAGATGCAGCATGTGCTTGACAGCTTGGTGATCGACACCGAGCGCGACCACAACACCGACAATACCGCGCGCCGTGTCGCCAAGATGTACCTGAACGAGGTCTTCAAAGGCCGCTACGTGCACGCGCCCACCATCACCGAGTTCCCCAACGCCGAGCATTTAAATGAGCTGATGATCGTCGGCCCCATCACCGTGCGCAGTGCCTGCTCGCACCATTTCTGCCCCGTCATTGGCAAGATCTGGATTGGCGTGATGCCCAATGAGCATACCAACGTGATTGGCTTGTCCAAGTACGCTCGGCTGGCCGAGTGGATCATGGGGCGTCCGCAAATCCAGGAAGAAGCGGTGGTTCAGTTGGCTGACCTGATCCAGATCAAGACCCAGCCCGATGGCCTGGCCATCGTTATGGAGGCCACCCATTACTGCATGGCTTGGCGCGGGGTGAAGGACATGGACAGCAAGATGATCAACTCGGTCATGCGCGGCGTGTTCCTTAAAGACACCAACCTGCGTCGCGAGTTTTTGTCCTTGATTCCTCGAAGGAGCTGATATGTTAGTTCGCCTGCTTTACGCCAGCCGCACCGTGGATTCAAGCCCCGAGGCTATCGAAAAAATAATCGCGCAATCGCGCCAGCACAATCCCAGCAGCGGTATCACGGGCATTTTGTGTTTTGGAGGCAATGTCTTTCTTCAAGCCATAGAGGGTGGGCGCGACGCCGTCAACGCCTTGTATGGCCAGATCCAACGTGACCCACGCCACCAGGACGTTGTGCTGCTGCATTACGAAGAGATTGCAGAGCGGCGCTTTGGCGGTTGGACCATGGGCCAGGTGAACTTGAGCCACATCAATACCTCCATCTTGCTCAAGTATTCAGAAAAACTTGAACTCGACCCCTATGCCATGTCGGGCACTGCCGCTCTGGCTTTACTACAGGAGCTGATGGCGACGGCTTCCATCATCGGACGCTCCTGAGGTTTGCCGGGACTCATGAGAGGTGAAACACTGCAACTTCTGGGATGCGACTTTTCGAGTCGCCCCACCCGTAAAAAAAGCATCGTTTTAGCCCTGGGGTCAAAACAAGACAAACGTGTGCAGCTATCAAAACTGCAGCGCTTTGACTCCCTCCTAGGCTTTGCCGACTGGCTGCACCAGCCCGGTGATTGGCTCGGCGCTTTTGATTTTCCTTTCGGCTTGCCGCGCGAGTTGGTGCAGCACCTGGGTTGGCCGCTGCAATGGCAAGCCTGCATCCAGCATTACGCCAGCCTTAGTCGTGAAGAAATCCGCGCGACTTTTTCTGCATTTTGTGATGCGCGCCCAGTGGGAACTAAGTTTGCCCACCGCGCCACCGACAGGCCTGCGGGGGCCAGCCCATCCATGAAGTGGGTCAATCCGCCGGTGGCCTACATGCTGCATGCGGGCGTACCTCTGCTCATGCAAGCGGGTGTTCACTTGCCCGGCTTGTACCCTGGGGCGAGCAGTGATGTGGATGATGGCGTGGATGCCCAAGTGCAGCCCCGGAAAATCGCGCTGGAAGGTTACCCCGGCCTGCTGGCGCGTGAGGTGCTGGGCCAGCGCAGTTACAAAAGTGACGACAAGGTCAAACAAACATCGGAACGACTGATTGCTCGCAAGGACCTCATCACCGCGCTGGAGCACGGGCAAACTCGACTCGGCCTGCGACTCAAGTTGAGCCATGCCCAGCGCGATGCGTTGGTGGACGACCCCAGCGGTGATGCGCTGGACGCTGTACTGTGTTTGATGCAAGCGGCTTGGGCGCAAGGACAGGGCGCGCCGCTATATGGGCTGCCCGAGACGATGGATTCTCTGGAGGGGTGGATCGTGACTGCCTGACGTCTATTTCAACTTGGAGATGACGGTTTCTTCCAGTTTCAGGGCAATGTTCGAGAGCGCCAGTCCTGCTGGGCAGCCTGGAGTGATTTGCATCAATAATTGACGTCGCATTACGGCTTGGCGAACCTCGGGATCTGACGGTATGTCGCCCACATGAATTAGACGAATTGGATGATCAGGTTTAGTTTGAACAAAACGGTCCAGTACTTGCTGAAGCTGAGTTGTGATGGCTCTTCCATCGCCCATCCGTGCGGTTTGATTGATGATTGTGCGGATGGTAGTTCGATTTTGCTGCGCTGCCAGCACTTTGATTGTGGCGTAGGCATCGGTCAGTGAGGTGGGTTCAGGGGTGGCCACCAACAAGACCTCTGAGGCGAGTGACACGGCAAATAAGACTACGTCTGATATGCCTGCGCCAGTGTCGAGAAGGATTACATCGAACCTAGGTGAAAGATTTTCGATGATGGCTAGTAAGTCGTCTCGCACCGTGTTCGTCAGGCGTGAATACTCTACCAATCCTGAACCTGCTAAAAGTACCGAGAAGCCTCCAGGCGCTTTGATAATGGCGTCTTCTATGGCTACTTTGCCAGTGAAAACGTCGTGCAAAGTCGTTTTTGGATAGAGATTGAGAACCACATCAAGGTTGGCTAACCCCAGGTCGGCATCCAGCACCAGTACACGGTGTCCGCGTCTAGTTAAAGCAGCAGCCAGGTTTGCTGATACAAAAGTTTTTCCCACACCACCTTTGCCGCTAGTGATGGCCATGACCTTGCCCATAGGTTTGATGGGTGGAATTAAATCGACCTGCGGTAAGTTTTGGACATCACTCATTGGGCATCCTTATTTTTTCTATGGATGGGATGGCCATTTCGGCATCAGTATGGTTAAGCCATGCGGGAGAAAGCCCAGAAGAGGTTGCAAATAACATGGCCTTCTCTTCTGCACTGACGGATAAGATTTGGGGGAGGGTGATGGAAACACGATTGCGTCCTTCAGCCTTGGCTCGGTAGAGTTGTGTATCCGCACTCTCGATCCATAATTCAGCAGTGGAGCGCACCCATGCAGGTGCAAAGGCCCCTCCAACACTCACAGTAACGTGAAGTTGTATGTCCGGCGGGATTCGAACGTTCAATTCAGAGGTCATTTTGCGAATACGCTCAGCAACGACATTTGCGTAATCGACTTTGCAGTCGGAAAGAATAACAGCAAATTCCTCGCCTCCATAGCGAACCACCGTATCACGTGGTCGCACGCAGCTGCTGATGCAGTGTGAAACGGCTTGCAACACGTGGTCGCCAGCTAGATGGCCATGAGTGTCATTAATTTTTTTAAAATGATCAATGTCCACCATAAGCAGCAAGGCCGAATTGCCCGAGCGGGCTACATGTTCTATTTCCTGAGTCAGGGCTGCATCAAAGTGCCGCCGATTGAATAAGCCAGTCAGTGGATCGCGAAGTGAAATCTCACACAAACTATCGATAATTTTTTGCAAATATGGCAGACCCTCTGCATCTGCTTTTTGGCTCTGGCCTAAGTTGCCATGTTCCAATAAAGCCAAAGCGTCACCAAGACGCAATTTGCTCAGGTCAACCGTGGTGTTTTTTGGGCTGGAAAGTTGAGCTTGTTTCATGGTTTGCGACTAAAGTATAAGCCTCCTTGGCTTCGTCAATATAGGAATATTGGCCTTTAAAAGGGGGCAATTGATGGCTTTAATAAATAGGCACGACAGGTTCGTCACAGGGCTAGCGCTAATACTGTGGCTTTTGGTTTTGATTCCTGCTTCATATGCGACGACCAAAATAACGTTCTGGCAAGGCACGGTGACCCATGTGACTGATGGCGACACCCTGTGGGTGCGGTCATCAAGCGGGGATGTTCACAAAATTCGGCTTGACGGCATTGACGCCCCAGAGATTTGCCAAACCTATGGCCCTGTTTCACGCAATATGCTGGCTTCGAGCCTGATGGGCAAGTTGGTGCAGGTGAAAGTTAGGCGCCTGGACACCTATGGGCGCTCATTGGCCCACGTTGAACTCAATGGTAAAGATATGGGGGCGTGGATGGTTTCGCAAGGTGCTGCCTGGTCTTACCGTTACCGACGTGACCCCGGTCCCTATGCCCATCAGGAGTCACAAGCACGCTCACAACGCTTGGGCGTGTTTGCTGATGCGCAGGCCGAGCGGCCTAGGGACTTTCGACTACGGCACGGCAGTTGTCATTGAATGACCGTGGGGGTCTTCATCTTTGCACACACAGTGCAATCCACATTGCGCGGCAGGCGCACTTCGTTCCATTCCATGTTGCGGCCATCGAGCATCAAAAGTCGCCCGGCCAAGGTACTGCCCACACCCGTGATGAGCTTCAAGGCCTCGGCCGCCTGCATCGTGCCGATGATGCCCACCAGCGGCGCGAATACGCCCATGGTGGCGCAACGGGTTTCTTCAAATGCGGCGTCCGGCGGGAAGACGCAGGCGTAGCAGGGCGAGGCGGCAGAGCGCGGGTCATAGACCGAGATTTGCCCATCAAACCGAATAGCCGCGCCCGAGACCAAGGGTTTGTGGTGCTGCACGCAAGCGGCGTTCACGGCGTGGCGCGTGCTGAAGTTATCGCAGCAGTCCACCACCACATCGGCTTGCGCCACCAGTGTGTTCAACAGCGCTGCATCAGCGCGTTGGGCGATGACTTCTACCTGCACCTCGGGGTTAAGCGCGGCAATGGCAGCCGCAGCCGATTCGGTTTTGGGCTGACCCACGCGTGCCACGGTATGCGCAATCTGGCGTTGCAGGTTAGTTAGGTCCACCACGTCGTGATCCACCAAGGTGATATGGCCCACACCCGCTGAGCCCAGGTACAGCGCCACGGGTGAGCCCAGGCCACCCGCACCAATGACCAGCACGCGCGCATCTAGGATGCGCTGCTGGCCTTCGATGCCGATCTCTTCGAGCAGGATATGGCGCGAGTAGCGCAGCAGCTGGTCGTCGGTCATCAGCCGCTCAATTTTCCTTGGGCTCTTCCTTGCGCTCGGTCAAGGTTTTGCTGGCGATCACGGTCAGGCCTTTAAGGCGATTGAGCGCCTGAATCAACTGGAAGTCTTTGTCGCCACCAAATTCCGTGGGTTTACGGTCTTGTGGTGGTTTTTTGGATTCTTCTTCGAGTTTTTTCAAGGCCTCGTCGCGTGCTTTTTCACGCGCTGGGTCTTTGACTTCTGCGCCCTGGCCACTGTTCAAGTGCTTGTCCAGATCAGCCTCTCGGGTGCGCAACACAGAGAATAAATTGCCCGCTTCGGTTTCGTCCAGCAGCACATCGGGAACGATGCCGCGTGCCTGGATGGACTTGCCACTGGGCGTGTAGTAGCGCGCTGTGGTGATCTTCAAGCCTGCGTCAGGCCCCAGGGGGCGCACGGTTTGCACTGAGCCTTTGCCAAAGGTTTGGTTGCCCATGACGATGGCGCGTTTGTGGTCTTGCAGTGCGCCCGCCACAATCTCGCTGGCTGAGGCGGAACCTTCGTTCACCAGCACGATGAGCGGAACTTTTTTCAGCGCCGCAGGCAGGCGTTTGAGGGGGTCGTTTTTGCCGCGATAGCGGTAGAACTCGGGGGCGGCTTTGTAAACGAATTTACTCTCGGCCAGTTGGCCATTGGTGGAGACCACATCGACGTTGTCAGGCAGGAAAGCTGCGGACACGGCCACAGCAGCGTCCAGTAGGCCACCTGGGTCATTGCGCAGATCCAGCACCAAGCCTTTGAGCTGGGGCTCTTGCTGGTAGATTTCTTCGAGCTTGCGCACAAAGTCTTCCACGCTGCGCTCTTGAAACTGGCTCAGACGAACCCATGCGTAGCCGGGCTCTATCACCTTGCCTTTAACGGACACGGTTTTGATCTCTTCGCGGGTGATGGTGACCGGGAAGCTGCGGTTTTCGTCCTTGCGGAAAATGGTGAGGTTGACCTTGGTGTTCGGCTCGCCGCGCATGCGCTTGACCGCTTCGTTCAGCGTCAAACCCTTGACAGCTGTGTCGTCGATTTTGGTGATGAGGTCATTGGTTTTTAGGCCAGCACGAAAGGCGGGGGAGCCCTCAATCGGCGAGACCACCTTGACCAAGCCATCTTCTTGCGTGATCTCGATGCCCACACCGACAAAGCGCCCAGAAGTGCCTTCGCGGAATTCTTTGAACGATTTTTTGTCGAAGTACTGGGAGTGGGGGTCCAGACTGGCCACCATGCCGGAGATGGCGTCGGTAATCAGTTTTTTGTCGTCCACAGGCTCGACATAGTCGGTCTTGATCATGCCAAAGACGGCTGCGAGTTGCTGCAACTCCTCTAGCGGCAGCGGAGTCAAAGCATTGCGGGCCACGGTTTGCAGAGAGACCGTGGTTAATGCGCCAGCCAGCACACCCAGTGAAATCCAGCCTGTGATTTTCAGTTTTTGTCCCATAAATTGCCCCTTGTCGCTTCAATGTACACCGTTGGAAGTGACTCAACTGTATAGGTTCCCCTCATTGGGAGGGTTTAAGCGTAAAAATGTTTTTCACAGCCCGTTGCGCGGCTTCACGCCTTGCCTTGCGCCGCCACTGCGGCAGCCGCCTTGGCCGCAGCTTCGGGGTCGCCCAAATAGTAGTGGCGAATCGGTTGGAGTTGTTCGTTCAGCTCATAAACCAGGGGGATGCCATTGGGGATATTCAAGCCCACGATGTCGGCGTCTGCCACGTTATCGAGGTATTTCACCAGAGCACGAATAGAGTTGCCGTGTGCGGCAATCACCACGCGTTTACCTGCTTTGATGGCCGGTGCGATGGACTCGTTCCACAGGGGCAAGACGCGGGCCACGGTGTCTTTGAGGCATTCGGTTAGTGGCACTTCGTCAGGTTTGAGCTTAGCGTAGCGCGGGTCGCTGCGCTCGCAGCGTGGGTCGTTGATGTCGAGTGCGGGTGGTGGGATGTCATAGCTACGGCGCCAGACCAGCACTTGATCGTCGCCATATTCTTTGGCCACTTCGGCTTTGTTCAGGCCTTCGAGCGCTCCGTAGTGTCGTTCGTTGAGCCGCCAGCTATTGACCACTGGCAGCCAGGTGCGGTCCATTTCGTCCAGGCAGTGCCATAGGGTGCGTGTGGCGCGCTTGAGCACGCTGGTATAGGCCACGTCGAAGTCGTAACCCTCGGCTTTTAAGAGTTGGCCGGAGCTTTTGGCTTGGGCAACGCCAGTTTCTGTCAAGTCCACATCCACCCAGCCGGTGAAGCGGTTTTCAAGATTCCAGGTGGATTCGCCATGGCGGATGAGGACGAGTTTGTACATGGTGGCAACAGGATTCGGAGGTTGATGGATTTAGGGTTTTTGGCATTTTTTTCAGGATAAATAACCCTGAAAAAAATGCCGACATGCCGCCATTCTAAAATCAGATGCTTTGACGTTGAACCAACAAGGACACAAGTGAAATTTATTATTGACAACTGGACGCTCATTTTGGTGGCACTCACCTCGGGTGGTTTACTGGCTTGGCCTATTTTGAAGAGCGCAACAGGTGGGGACTTGACGCCCACAGGCGCGGTGCAGCTCATCAACCGGGAAAAGGCCGTGGTGATCGATGTGTGTGAGGCCAATGAATTTGCGGCAGCTCACATTGGCGGTGCAAAAAATATTCCATTGGGCCAGTTGAAAGAAAAATTGGCCGGGGTCGTCAAAAATAAAGAACTGCCACTCATCTTTGTGTGCCAGGCCGGCAGGCGCTCCAGCAGTGCCGCCAGTGTGGCCAAAGGTCTTGGGTATCTGAAAGCGCAGTCGTTGAATGGGGGCCTCGCCGCTTGGCAAGCCGCTAATCTGCCCGTTGATAAAGCCTGAAGGAGCCACTGAGATGCAAGCTGTCAAGATGTACACCACCGCCGTTTGCCCCTATTGCGTGCGGGCCAAGCAAATCCTCAAAGCCAAAGGGGTTGATCAGATAGAAGAAATTCGCATTGATATCAACCCCGATGCTCGCCTGCACATGATGGAAATCACCGGACGCCGCTCGGTGCCGCAAATCTTCATTGGTGACACGCATGTGGGGGGGTGTGATGATCTTATGGCGCTGGATGAGCGAAGTGGCTTGATGCCGCTGCTAGAGGCGGCGTAAGGAGCGCTCCTGCAAAGGATTGAGCAATAAAACGCAGATTGATCCTGAGATAATCAGGTATTCCGATTGTCAGCCCGCAACGGTAGCTTTACCCAGCGGGCTTTGTTTTGAACCCTAGAAATGAGCAACACCATGGCTGAAGTGCAAGATCCCGTTTTCCAAATTCAACGCGTTTACCTCAAAGAATCATCTTTGGAACAGCCCAACTCACCCGCTATTCTGCTGGATCAGTCACAGCCTACGGTGGACATCCAGCTTGGTGTGGGTGGCATGCCGGTGTCTGAGGGTATGTTTGAGGTGACGGTGACGGCCACGGTGCAGACCAAGATTGGCGACCGCACAGTGTTTTTGGTCGAAGCACAACAGGCCGGTATTTTTGAGATTCGCAATTTGCCCGACGACCAGATGGGCCCCATCATGGGCATTGCCTGCCCGCAAATCGTGTACCCCTACTTGCGTGGCAATGTGGCCGATTTGATCCAGCGTGCGGGCTTCCCGCCGGTGCACCTGGCTGAGATCAATTTCCAAGCCATGTACGAACAACAACAAGCCCAGCAGGCCGCAGCGCAGGAACAACCGGCTGCGACGGTGCAGTAAGGGCTTTAGCGTCAAACCTTAGCCATCCCTTTAGAGAGCCGCCCATCATGAAACTCATCGTGTTGGGAGCGGGTGCTTGGGGCACGGCGCTGGCCATCAGTGCCAGCCAAAATTCACGCGCGACGCACCAGGTGACTCTGTGGGCGCGTGACCCTGCCCAGGCGCTGGCCATGCAAACCCAGCGCCTCAACGCGCGTTACTTGCCTGGCCTGACACTGCCAGGTGCTCTCCAAATTGTGAGTGGTTCTGCCAATGCATTAGCGCAAGTCGTGCAGGGGCAAGACCTGGTGATTGTGGCCACGCCCATGGCGGGGCTGCGGGGCTTGCTGACCCAATTGCGAGAATTCAAGCAACCGGTCGCTTGGTTGTGCAAGGGTTTTGAAGCTGCCAATGCACAGTCTTTTGGGCTTCTGGCCCATGAGGTGCAAGCGCAGATAGCGCCTGAATTGATCGCCGGTGTACTGAGTGGCCCCAGCTTCGCCCAGGAAGTCGCGGCAGGTCAGCCGACCGCCTTGGTGGCCGCCAGCGTGCATGCGCCTGTGCGCGATGCCTTGGTCGCCGCTTTCCATAGCCCATCCTTGCGTGTGTACGCCAACGAGGATGTAGTGGGCGTGGAGGTGGGTGGTGCGGTGAAGAACGTGATGGCGATTGCTGCCGGTGTGCTGGACGGCATTGCAGCCGCCGACTTGCCTGATCACCTGCGCCCCGGGCTGAACGCACGCGCCGCCCTCATCACACGTGGGCTGGCCGAGATGACCCGCTTAGGGCTCGCGCTGAGAGCACGGGCCGATACCTTTATGGGCTTGTCCGGACTGGGCGATCTGGTGTTGACGGCCACAGGCAGCCTGAGTCGAAACCGCCAGGTGGGTTTGTTGCTGGCGCAGGGTCAGACTTTGCAGCAGGCCGTGGCCTCATTAGGACATGTGGCCGAAGGCGTGTACAGTGCCCGCACCGTGCTGCAACGCGCCCAGCACTTGGGCGTAGAGATGCCGATCACGCAATGCGTGGTGGCCCTGCTGGACGGTCAGATGCAGCCTACGCAAGTCGTGGCTGCGCTGATGGGGCGCGAGCCAACGACCGAATCGGGCATCTAGTTGTTGGCAATTTTGGCCGCAATGTGAGCCAAAGATTCCTCGACCTGATCGACCAGAATCAGGCACAAATCGCCTTCCCCCAGTTTGTCCATGGCCATGTCAATGGCGAGAAATTCACCACGAATTTCGGTGATGGTCTTGGTGCGGCTGGCCTGCACCAAGCCTTGTTGCAGCAGGGCCAGCACTTCACCGTCTTCACGTCCGCGTTGGCATTGGTCTTGGTAGAGCACGGCTTCGTCAAAGGCTTCGCCCAGCAGAGCAGTTTGCTCGCGGATGTCTTCGTCACGCCGATCACCTGCTCCGCTGATCACCACCATGCGGCGCTTGGCGGGCAGGGCATTCACCGCCTGCACCAGCGCGATCATGGCGTCCGGGTTGTGGCCGTAGTCGGCAATCACCGTCGCACCCCGGTAGCTGAACAGGTTAAAGCGCCCAAGCGCGTTGTCACTGTCATTGATGAAGCTGGCCAGCCCACCGCGCACGGTGTCCCAGTCCAGCCCTAGGCCCCAAACTGCGGCCACGGATGCCATGACGTTTTCGACTTGGAAGCCAATCGCACCGTGGTGCGTGATTGGGATGTGAGACATGGGGAAGCGTTGACGCTGGGTGCCCTCAGCCGCAATCACACAGCCGTCCTCCACGTACACGGCGCGTTTACCCTGGGCCAAGTGGGTGGCCATCACCGGGTGGTTGCGGTCGGCGGCAAAGAAGGTGACCGTGCCTTTGCAGTGCACGGCCATGGCTGCCACGATGGGGTCGGCCGCGTTGAGCACGGCCACACCTTTGTCGGCGATGTTTTGCACGATCACCCGCTTGAGCACGGCCAAGTCTTGTACCGAGGTGATGTAGTTCAAGCCCAGATGGTCGCCACTGCCCACGTTGGTGACCACGGCCACATTGCAGCGGTCAAAGGCCAAGCCTTCGCGCAGCATTCCGCCACGCGCGGTCTCCAGCACGGCGGCATCTACATCGGGGTGGGCTAGCACATTGCGCGCACTCTTGGGGCCGCTACAGTCGCCGGTGTCGATGCACTGGCCGTTGACGTACACGCCATCCGTGTTGGTCATGCCCACACGCAAGCCGCTGTGGGCGAGCAGGTGAGAGATCAGGCGCACGGTGGTGGTTTTGCCATTGGTGCCAGTGACGGCCACCACCGGAATGCGACCGTTGTCGTTCGCGGCAAACATGCTGTTGATAATGGCCTCACCCACGGCACGGCCCTTGCCAAAGGAGGGCATCAGATGCATGCGCAGACCCGGTGCGGCGTTGACTTCCACCACGCCGCCGCCTTGCTCTTCTAGCGGCTGCAAGATGCTGTCACACACCATGTCCACGCCGCAGATGTCCAGGCCCACCATTTGGGCGGCGGCCACGGCACGCTCGGCCACGGCGGGGTGCACGTCGTCGGTCACGTCGGTCGCGGTTCCGCCGGTGGACAGGTTGGCGTTGTTGCGCAGGTTGACGCGTTGTCCCTTGGTCGGGATGGTGTCGGCACTTAGGTTTTGCGAGGCCAGGCAGGTCAGGGCGATGTCATCAAAACGGATCTTGGTGAGCGAGGTGGCGTGGCCCGTGCCCCGGCGCGGGTCTTTGTTGACCGTATCGACCAGTTGGCGAATGGAGTGCACGCCGTCACCCACCACATTGGGTGGGTCGCGTCGTGCGGCGGCCACCAGTTTGTCGCCCACCACCAGCAGTCGAAAGTCGTTGCCGGTCAGAAAGCGTTCAACCAGAATTTCATCGTCATATTCGGCGGCTGCGGCATAGGCTGCTATCAAGTGCTCACGCGAGTTGATGTTGACTGTGACGCCCTTGCCTTGGTTGCCGCTCTTGGGTTTGACGACCACGGGCAGGCCGATGTCGCAAGCCGCAGTCCAAGCCGCTTCGGGGCTACGCACCTCGCAACCCACAGGCACGGGCACGCCTGCGGCATCCAGCAGTTTTTTGGTGAGTTCTTTGTCTTGGGCGATGTCTTCGGCAATGGTGCTAGTCACGTCAATTTCAGCGGCTTGAATGCGCCGCTGGCGGCTGCCCCAGCCAAACATGATGAGGCTACCTTCGGTTAGGCGGCGGTAGGGGATGTTGCGCGCCAGTGCGGCGTCGGCAATCGAGCCGGTGCTGGGGCCAAGTCGCACGTCTTCATCGAGTTCACGCAAATCGTCCAGCGCCTGCACCAAGTCAAAAGGCGCGTCGTTCTGGGCCGCTAGGCACAGGGCCTCGGCCACCTCCATGGCCTGGCGGCCCACGGCTTCTTCGGAGTACTCCACCACCACTTGGTAAACACCCGCGTCCACGGTGGACGAAGTGCGGCTAAAGGTGACGGGGCAACCCGCTTGAGCTTGCAAGTCCAGCGCCACCACCTCAAGTACATGGGCCAGCGAGACCGTGCCGTCGTGTCCCGTGGGTTGCAGGGGGCGCAGGTTAGGGAAACGAGCCCGCAAGCGCTCTTCAAAGCCGCTGGACACGGCAATGGCGCATTCCTCGGGCGAGCAGGTCACGATGGCCTCAATGGCGGTGTGATGGCTCCACAAATTGGGGCCGCGCAAGGCGCGAAGGCGTGAAACGTCCATGGGGTTTGTTAGGTCGGGCCTAGTAGGTTTTGTATTGGGGGGTGGACTCAAACGTGCGCAAACCCGCGCCCATCAGCTCGGGGGCGATGCCCAGTGCCCAAGCTGCGGCCACAGCGGCCATCACCATCTCGGGCTTGTCTGACTTGGCGGGTTTGAGTGAACTTAGCGGGATGTGGGCGACCTCATCCGGGCCGTGGGCCAGCACGATGTTTTGGTCTTGCACAAATACCACGCGTTCACCCTGGGCGCGATGGGCGGCGAGGGGGGTGTTGGTCGGGCTCAGGGCGTAATAAATCACACTGCCATCGCACAGATCGGCCATCTCCACCACACGCGGGTCAGCTGCGTTCAACACCGCCGTACCCTGCGGTAAGACGACATCGACCTGGGTTCGCACTACGTTGTAGAGCTTGTCTGCATCGTCGATGTAGAACTCGTTTAAAGCCGCAGGATCGCCCAGATCGGTAACCACGCCAACGGAACATTTGTCATAGGCCAGACCTTCGCTCAAGATGGTGCGGCTGCTGTTCTCAAACACCGCTGCTTCGATTGAGCGGTTGATTAACAAGCGTTGCCCAGCCGCCCAGTTGGCGCTGTTCTTGGCATCCACCTGTCGTGCGCCGAGGAAAAAACCATCTTCGCAAGCCAGGCCCACGCGCTTGCCGCTGATGTGCAGCAACCAAGTCACTAGCCGCGCAATGCGGGTGGTGTGCTGGGTGCCGGTGATGCCCACCACCGGAATGCGGCCTTCGTTGGTGTCGGGGAACAGGTGCTCAACAATCGCTGCGCCTACGGGGCGGGGCTGGCCCTCGGCCGGTTTGAGGTGCATGAGTAGGCCGGGCCCGGCATTGACCTCAATGATGGCGCCGCCCTGTGCTTTGAAGGGACGCGAAATGTCCTCGACCACCAGATCAATCCCGGCAATGTCAAGTCCCACCACACGGGCGGCCAAGGCGGCGGCGGCGGCCACCTCGGGGTGCACTTGATCGGTCACGTCATAGGCCAAGTCGCCGTTGCGTTTGATCAGCACAAGTTGATCGGCTGCTGGTACGGAGTCGCCACTGAAACCCTGTCGGCTCAACTCCAGTTGTGTGACGGGCTCATTTTCAAGAATGACGGGCTCTAGGGGGAACGTTTCTTCGCTGCCACAACGCGGGTCGTTGTTGATTTGGGCTTCAATCAGCTGGCGCACGGTATTGCGCCCGTCGCCGGTGATGGTCAGGGTCTTGCCACGTGTGGCCGCTACCACTTTGCGGCCCACGACCAGCAGACGGTGGGCGTTGCCGCGAATGAATTTTTCAACCAGAACGCCGCTGCCTTCTTCACGTGCTGCCGCATAGGCTTGCTCGATGTCGGCCTGGGTGGAGAGATCGGTGAATACGCCGCGGCCATGGTTGGCATCGGTGGGTTTGACGACGACCGGAAGGCCGATGTCTTGCGCCGTTTCCCAGGCCTGCGCTGCACTGTCTACTTCCTCACCTTCCGGTACAAGCACGCCGCACGATTGCAGCAGGCTTTTGGTTAGGTGTTTGTCGCTGGCGATGGATTGGGAGATCGCGCTGGTCTGGTCGGTCACCGCCGTCCAGATGCGGCGTTGGTTGATGCCGTGGCCCAGCTGCACTAGGTTGCCATCGGTCAGGCGGATGTGGGGAATGCGCCGTTCGGTCGCGGCCTCAACAATGTGCGCGGTGCTTGGGCCCAGGCAACGGGTGTCCACCAACTCCCGCAATCGTGCCACGGTGGCGACCACATCATGCGGGCGGTCTTCAATGGCGTCCAGCAGCAGCACACGGCCGGCTTCTAGCGCCGCGCGGCCTACGTGTTCCTCGCGGGTGCGAAAGGCCAGCTTGTACACCCCGCGTTTCGGTGTCTCGCGTGCTTTGCCAAAACCAGTGGGCATACCCGCCAAGCTTTGCAACTCCAGCGTGATGTGCTCCAGGATGTGCGCGGCCCATGTGCCATCACGCAAACGCTCCAGAAACCCGCCGGGCTGGCCCACACCGCAGCGGTGTTCGGCCAAGCTCGGCAGCAGGGCGGTTAAACGCTCGTAAAATCCGGGTATGGTGTTGGAGGGGTGATCTTCCAGGTCCCCAATGTCCACCCAAGCCTCAATGACTGAGCGATAGGTCCAGATGTTGGGGCCAGACAGGTAAGTCACCCGCAGGAATTGAATATTTTTCTTTGTCATGTCTCTAAACAGGTCTGACCCCGAACTGAATCCTTTGGACTTCATGAATAACGCAACCGCAGTGCTCGAGAGCTCAATTCTCAACGATATTCCAACCGATTGGCACCCGGAGATTCAAACACAGCTTGAACCATTGGAGAACGTTCAAGCCGTGCTGGAGGTTGACCTCGACGGAAAACTTAGATTTCTCAAAGGCTTGGTCGTGGTCACGGATACGCGCTTGCTCAGCCGCGCACCCGGCGAGACCGCGTGGCGCGCCTGGGGTTTTCAGGCAGATCGGGTTTTGCTGCACCACGACCATGCGGGCGTGGGCCACCTGGAGTTGCGTGATGCGCACAGTCTGCTGGCCAGTTGGCGCTTTACGCTGGGACAAAACCTGTTCGCCATTCGCTTGCTAGAGCAGTTCCGGCTGCACTCGGACAGCCACCTCAGCGGCAAGCCGGTGGTGTTGGCCCAGGGTCTTTTTTGCCCCAGTTGTAAAGCGCCGCTGGAGCCTGATGAAGACGAGTGTCCGGTGTGCGCCAAGGTGCTGCACACGCCGCCTTCCACCTCCAACCTGCTGCGCTTGTGGCGATTCGCTCGCCCCTACAAGGGACAGTTGCTGGCAGGCTTTGTCCTGACCCTACTGGGCACGGCGGCCAGTTTGGTGGCACCTTACTTGACCATGCCTTTGATGGACGAGGTACTGATCCCTTACCAAAACGGTCAGAAGATCGACCCCAGCTTGGTCGCCCTGTACCTCTCGGGTCTGTTTGGTTCGGCCCTGGTGGCTTGGGGTCTGACTTGGGCCAAGACCTACATCTTGGCCCTGGTGTCGGAGCGCATCGGTGCTGATTTGCGTACCGCCACCTACGACCACATGCTGCACCTCTCGCTGGAATATTTTGGCGGCAAGCGCACCGGCGATTTGATGTCGCGCATTGGCAGCGAGAGTGACCGTATCTGCGTGTTCCTGTCCCTGCACCTGCTGGACTTCGCCACCGACGTGCTGATGTTGATCATGACTGCGGCCATTCTGTTCTCCATCAATCCCTGGTTGGCGCTGGTCACGCTGGTGCCGCTGCCTTTCATCGTGTGGATGATCCATGCCGTGCGCTTTCGCCTGCAAACCGGGTTTGAGAAGATTGACCGCGTCTGGTCTGAAGTCACCAGCGTGCTGGCCGACACCATCCCTGGTGTACGCGTGGTCAAGGCTTTTGCGCAAGAGCGACGCGAGTCGGCCCGCTTCAAAGAGGCCAATCGCCACAACCTGATCGTCAATGACCGCATCAACAAAATCTGGTCGCTGTTCTCGCCCAGCATCTCCTTCCTCACCGAAGTGGGCTTGCTGGTGGTGTGGGCGTTTGGTGTGTGGCTGATCTCCAAGGGCGACATCAGCGTGGGCGTGCTCACTGCTTTTCTGGCCTATATCAGCCGCTTTTATGGGCGGCTGGATTCCATGAGCCGCATCGTCTCGTGGACGGAGAAATCAGCCTCCGCTGCCAAGCGCATTTTTGACATCCTCGACCACGTCTCCAGCGTACCCGAGCCCACCAAACCCGTGCCGCTGGGCAAGGTGGAGGGTCGCATTGAGGTGCGCGATGTGGGCTTTCGCTACGGCAACCGTGAGGTCAACCGGGGCATCAACCTGAACATCGAGCCCGGCCAGATGATTGGTCTGGTGGGTCACAGCGGTTCAGGCAAAAGCACCTTGGTCAATTTGATTTGTCGTTTTTATGACGTGACCGAAGGCTCCATCCGCGTTGACGGCGTGGATATTCGCTCCTTCCCGATTGCCGACTACCGCCGCAACATCGGCCTGGTCTTGCAAGAGCCGTTTTTGTTCTTCGGCACGATTGCCGAGAACATCGCCTACGGCCAACCCGATGCCAGCCGCGAGGCCATCATGGCCGCCGCCCGTGCCGCCCATGCCCACGAGTTCATTCTGCGCATGCCGCAGGCCTATGACTCCATGGTGGGCGAGCGGGGCCAGGGCCTGTCGGGTGGTGAGCGCCAGCGCATCTCAATTGCGCGCGCCCTGCTGATCGATCCGCGCATTTTGATTCTGGATGAAGCCACTGCATCGGTGGACTCCGAGACCGAGAAAGAAATTCAAAAGGCCTTGGAGAACCTTGTCAAAGGCCGCACCACCATCGCCATTGCGCACCGCTTGTCCACCTTGCACCGGGCCGACCGGCTGGTGGTGCTAGACCGAGGTCAAGTGGTGGAAGAAGGCACGCATGATGTGCTGATGGAGCGTCAAGGCGCCTACTACAACCTCTACCAAGCGCAAGCCCGCAATGTCGACCAAAATCTGGACGATGACAAAGAACGGAAAAATCCCCGCAATGAGCACGCACATGACACCCGTGGCATTTGAGCTGACGCGCAACGCCTTTGGCCAACTGGCCCTCACCCTGCCCGATGGTCGCGTGGTGCAAGGCGTGATGCCCGTGCGCGCCTTTCCCGTTCAGTCGCCCGAGCAGGGCATTGCGCTGATGGACACCGATGGGCATGAGGCGGTTTGGCTCGATGCCTTGAGCGATGTACCCCAACCCGCGCAAGGCTTGATCCGTGACGCGCTGGAGTCACGCGAGTTCATGCCTGAAATTCAGACCATCGTGAGCGTTTCCAGCTTTTCAACACCCTGCACCTGGGTCGTTAAGACCGACCGGGGTGACACCCAGTTTGTGCTGCGCGGTGACGAAGACATCCGCCGTTTGGCCGGGCAGACCCTGCTGATCAGTGACTCGCATGGCATTCATTTTTTAATCCGTGATCTGGACAAGCTGAACAAAGACAGCCGAAAAATTCTGGATCGTTTCATGTAATCCGGTTTTAACCATGACCTCACACTTTGATTTTTCTGAAGCTTCTTTGATTGCGTTGGCTCAAGCCGACGCCGCTCGCGCCCTGACTGAGGACGTGGGCAACGGCGACCTCACCGCCGCCCTGATCGACCCCATGCGCCAAGCCAGCGCCCGCATTGTGGCGCGCGAAGCAGCAGTTATCTGCGGCGCACCTTGGGTGCAAGCCACCTTGCAGCAAGTTGCCCCGGAGGCGCGCCTTGAATGGCAGGTCAATGAGGGGCAGCATTGCAACCCTGATCAGGTGGTGCTCACCCTGCAAGGCCCGGCCCGTGCTCTGCTGACCGCCGAGCGCACCGTGCTCAACTTCCTGCAACTCCTGAGCGCCGTGGCCACGCACACCGCCACTTTTGTGCAGATGGTGCAAAGCGTGCCCGGCAACCGTGCGCAGATTGTGGATACCCGCAAGACCCTGCCGGGTTTGCGTTTGGCGCAAAAATACGCCGTACGGGTAGGTGGCGGCACGAACCACCGCATTGGCTTGTATGACGCGGTGCTGATCAAAGAAAACCACATAGCCGCAGCCGGTGGCATCAAGGCCGTGTTAGAGCGCGTGGCTCAGGTCGCGCCCAGTGCGAGCTTTGTGGAGATTGAAGTCGAAAATTTGGCTGAGCTGAATGAAGCTTTGAGCGCCGGGGCCACCATGATCCTGCTAGACAACATGAGCCTGCCCGACCTGCGCGAGGCGGTGCGCTTGAATGCGGGTCGCGCGATTTTGGAAGTGTCGGGCGGCGTCAATAGGGACACCGTGCGCGACATTGCCGCCACGGGTGTGGATCGCATCTCCATCGGTGCGCTGACCAAAGATATTAAGGCGGTTGATTTCTCCATGCGTTTCTCCTGATACCTTGCGGGACAGACCAAGCGTTACGCGCCGCGAACTTTGCTCTGTCCTCAATTGATTAAAAGGCCACCATGTCCCTCATCGACGTTGAATACGAACAACCCCACTCTGACGCCGCAGCCTCGGTTGCCGTTTGCGAAACCCGCCACGCCTGGGCGCGAGTGCCGGTCGAACCCGGCCCCAAAGAGCGTGCCGCGCTGAAAGGCAAAATCCGCCGTCTGTTGAAAGAAAAAAACGCGGTCATGGTCTCGCACTTTTACGTGCACCCTGATCTGCAAGACTTGGCTGAAGAAACCGGTGGTCTGGTGAGCGACTCGCTGGAGATGGCGCGCTTTGGTCGCGACCATGCAGCGCAGACCCTGGTGGTCTCGGGCGTGCGTTTTATGGGTGAGACCTCCAAAATTCTCTCGCCTGAAAAGTGCGTTCTCATGCCCGATCTGGACGCGACGTGTTCGCTCGATCTGGGATGCCCGATTGATGAATTCAGCGCCTTTTGCGACGCCCACCCAGACCGCACCGTGGTGGTCTATGCCAACACCAGCGCAGCGGTTAAGGCGCGCGCCGATTGGTTGGTCACCTCCAGCTGCGCACTCGACATCGTGCGCGCCCTCAAAGACCAAGGTCAAAAAATCCTCTGGGCCCCCGACAAGCACCTGGGCAGCTACATCCAGCGCGAGACCGGGGCCGACATGGTGATGTGGAACGGCGCGTGCATCGTGCACGACGAGTTCAAAGCCTTTGAGCTGCAAGCGCTGATGCAAGAGCACCCGCGCGCCAAGGTGCTGGTGCACCCCGAATCGCCGACCGATGTGGTCGCCCTGGCCGACGCCGTGGGTTCTACCTCGGCCATCCTCAAGGCCGCCAAGGAGATGGACGCGCCCGAATTCATCGTCGCCACCGACAGCGGCATGATGCACAAACTGCGCACGCTGAATCCCGGCAAGACCTTCATCGAAGCCCCCACCTCAGGCAACAGCGCCACCTGCAAGAGCTGCGCGCACTGCCCCTGGATGGCCATGAACGGTCTGGCCGGTGTGGCCCATGTGCTGGAGCACGGCACAAACGAAATCCATGTGGATCCAGCCTTGGGCCTGCGCGCACGTTTGCCTATTGACCGCATGTTGGCCTTCACGGCAGCGCTCAAAGCGGGCCACCCCATCAGCGGTCTGGTGCCCCACATCGGAGCCGCCTGATGATCATCCAAAACCAGCAAGACGTCACCGCCGCCGTGCTGGCGGAGTTGCAACGCGCCGAGAACCCGCGCTTTCGCGAAATCATGTCCGCTGCCGTGCGTCACTTGCACGACTTTGCGCGTGAGGCACGTTTAAGCGAGGTCGAGTTTCACCAAGCCTGCGGCCTTATCGCCAAGCTGGGCCAGCTCACCACCGAGTCGCACAACGAAGTGGTGCTGGCCTGCGGTTCGGTTGGCCTGTCGGCCCTGGTCTGTTTGCTGAACAACGGCGACCACGGCCAGACCGAAACCACGGCCAACCTGATGGGGCCGTTCTGGCGCTTGGACTCACCCGCCTACGCCAACGGCGCCAACATCGCACTCACGCACCACAACGAGCCACCGATCTTCGTCAATGCCTGGGTGCGTGACAAGGAAGGCCACCCCGTGGTGGGCGCCAAGGTGGACATTTGGCACGCCAGCAGCGAAGGTTTTTACGAGAACCAAGACCCGGCCCAGGCCGATATGAACCTGCGCGGCCAGTTCACCACCGACGCCAACGGTCACATCGCCTTTCGCAGCATCAAGCCCGCCGGTTACCCGCTCCCGCTCAGTGGCCCGGTGGGAGCCTTGTTGCGCGCTCAGGGGCGTCACAACATGCGGCCCGCGCACATTCACTTTATGATTTACCAGCCGGGTTTCAAGACCCAGTTTTCACAGGTCTATTCCAGCGACGACCCTCACCTCGACACCGATGTGCAGTTTGGCGTCACGCAGGCGCTGATTGGCCAGTACGTCTTGCACCAGGGTGAGGCCGCACCCGATGCGGATGTCAAAGGCCCCTGGTATTCACTCGATCATCACTTTGTCATAGAAGCGGGTGAGGCTCGATTGCCCAAGCCCCCCATCACCGGTAAAGCCAGCGGCGAACGGCCACAGCTTGAGGTGCTGGCGCGTCGATAACGGAGGGGAAGAATATGTCCATCGGCCATCGTTCATCGTCGAAGGCCGCGACGCAGCCACCGTCAAAAACTGCATTAAAGAAGTGGCCCGTACCGTAGTGCAAATGCTGAATGCGCCGCTGGCAACTGTGCGCGTGGTCGTGCAACAGGTGCCCGCTTCTCAGTGGAGCGTGGGCGATGAGACGCGTGATGAGATCGACGCCCGCAAAGCCATAATGGCGAAACCTTGAACATCTGAAGAAGCTTAACTGAGCCGCTGTTGCGGTGGCTCGTAGGCGTACCCAATTGCTTGACCACGGCCTCGCAAGTGACCTCATCATTCTCTATATTGAGGCCACTCCTCAGATGTGGGTCATCGCGCATCGCCTGTTGCCAGCCCTTGTCGGCCAGCGCGAACGCATGCGGCAGCGTTGCGTTGTTCGGTGCGAAGGTGGCGGTGCGCGCCACGTTGCCCGGCATATTGGCCACGCAGTAATGCACCACGCCGTCCACCACAAAGGTGGGCTCGTCATGCGTGGTGGGGTGCGAAGTCTCAAAGCAGCCACCCTGGTCGATGGCCACATCCACCACCACCACCGCGCCTTTTTTCATGCGTGATACCAACTCGCGTGTTACCAGTTTGGGCGTGGCTTCACCGGCGATCAATGCGCTGCCAATTACCATTTCAGCGTCCAGCACGGCGGCTTCGATGTTGGGCGTGCTGGCTTGTAGCGTACTGATGCGGTTGCCGTATGTATATTTGATCGAGCGCACGCAGCCGCTCCATCCCCCGGTTAAGCACGGTCACCCGCGCGCCCATATCCACGGCAATCTGCACTGCATGGCTGCCCACCGTGCCAGCGCCCAAGATCACTACATGCGCGGCCCGCACCGCTTTGCATCAGCACGTTGTGCCCGTGCGCGCACAACTCGCGCACACTGTTCGGCGTCAGGGCGACGCGGTACTCATGGTTTTTGATTTCCTTGGGGACGCCGATATGCATGGTGTTTGCTTTCGCAAGAAATTTACTGGGGTCATCACAGCGTAGTCCAAGTTCCATGCTCAGGCAAGTGCGCCATGTGTTTCGCATTACCATAGCTGCCATGCTTAATTTGACCGTACCCCAGCTCAATTTCTTCGCCGATTTATCGGTGCAAGTGGCCAAGCCCCAAGATGTTGGACAGACCTTGCATGGTATGCGCCGCCTGATCCCAATTCTGGGCGGCACGGTGCAGGGCGATGGCTGGGCGGGCAGGGTTTTGCCCGGTGGCGCCGACTTCCAATTGATCGTTAATGACCGCGTGGCCGAGCTGGATGCGCGCTATGTGGTGGAGGTCGACGGTGGCGATTTGATCTACGTGCAAAACCGCGCCGTGCGCACCGCTGCGCCCGAGGTGATGGCGCGCTTGATTCGTGGCGAGGTGGTGGACCCGGCCTCGGTGTATTTCCGCTGTAGCCCCAGTTTTGAAACCGCTTCGCCCGCTTTGGCCTGGATTAGCGAACGCCTGTTCATTGGCACGGGTGCAAGATTGCCAGACCAGGTCGTGATGCGCTTTTATGAGGTGGCCTGAGCTGGCCATTCCTCTACAATTTTTCAAACTCAACCACTCACCCGGGAGCCCAATCATGAAAAAAACCATCACCAACACGACCGCTCTGTTGTCCCGCCGTACCCTGACCCTGTGCGTTGGCTTGGCCGTGTGTGCCTGGGCGTTCGGCGTACAAGCGCAGTCCAATTACCCGGTGCGCCCGGTGCGGTTGATCGTCGGCTTCCCCGCAGGCACGGGGCCCGACATCGTGGCGCGCATCCTGGCGCAAAAGCTGTCGGAGAGCTGGGGCAATGTGGGCGTGATTGTGGACAACAAACCCGGCGCGGGCGGGCTGATTGCCGCCGGTGAAGCCGCTCGCGCCACGCCCGACGGCTACACCCTGATGCTGGGTGAGACCGGGCAATTGAGCATCGCGCCCAGCACCTACAACAAGCTGCCTTACGACCCAGTGAAAGATTTTGAGCCCGTCAGTCAAGTCGTCAGCGCAGACTTTGTGTTGCTGGTGAACCCGCAAAAAGTACCCGCCAAAAATGTCAAAGAATTTGTGACGTGGACGCAGCAACAAAAGGGGTTGTTCATGGCCACCTTTGGCGCTGGAACGCCCGGCCATTTTGGGGCCTTTATGTTTGGCGACGCGGTCAAACTCAAACCCGAACCCATCCACTACAAAACCACTGCAGATGCGCTGGGCGGCCTCTTCAGCGGCGACGTGCAAGGCGTGTTTGCCAGCGTCGGCCTGGCTGCACCCAACGTGAAAGCGGGCAAGTTGTTTGCCCTAGGCAGCACTGGAGCCACGCGCACGAGCGCTTTGCCCGATGTGCCCACCATCAAAGAGCAGGGCTACAGCAATCTGGAGTTTTCATCCTGGTTCGGCGTAGTGGCCCCGGCCAAAGTACCGGCCGACATCCTGGCCAAACTCAGTGCCGACATTCAAAAAATCGTGAAGTCATCTGAAGGAAAAACGAAGCTGGAAGACGCGGGTTTCCGTGCCACCGGCACGACCCGCGAAGAGTTTGCCCGCATCATCGCGGCGGACACTGTGTCTTGGGGCAAGGCCGTGGCGGCGACGGGGTTTAAGGCGGATTGAAGACGGCCCGGTGTTGAGGTTGTCATGCCTCAATACTCACACTTCCAGGTTATCAATCAACCGCGTCTTGCCCAGACGAGCCGCGCCCAGTACCACCAAAGCACCACCACCAAAATTAGCCGCTTGCGGGGCCTGCAAGTCATGACGACGGCGCACGGTCAGGTAGTCGGGTTGCCAGCCTCGCTTTGTCAGCGTTTGCATGGCACGGGCTTCGAGCGATGCGATGTCTTGTTCGCCCTGACGCAAGGCATCTGCGATGGCATTGAGTGCACGGGAGAGCTGCACAGCTTCGGCCCGCTCATCAGCACTCAGGTAGCCGTTTCGTGACGACAGCGCCAAGCCATCGGGCGCGCGCAGGGTGTCGCCAGTGTGTATGGAGATGGGTAGGGCGAATTGCTGCACCATGCGGCGGATGACCATTTGCTGCTGGTAGTCTTTCTTGCCGAAGACGGCCACGCGGCTGCCTTGGGCTTCAGAGAAGACAGCGTTGAAGAGCTTGAACACGACAGTGCACACGCCGGTGAAAAAGCCGGGGCGAAAGTGGCCTTCCAGAATGTCGGCCAGATCGGGCGGGGGCTGGACTTTGAAGGTTTGGGGTTCAGGGTAAAACTCTTTTTCGCTTGGGGCAAACACCACATCACAACCGGCGGATTCGAGCTTGGCGCAGTCGGCTTGGAGCGTGCGTGGGTAGGTGTCGAAGTCTTCGTGCGGGGCGAACTGCAGGCGGTTGACGAAGATGCTGGCGACTGTCACATCACCTAGTGGCTTGGCCTGGCGCACCAAGGCCAGGTGGCCGTCGTGCAGATTGCCCATGGTGGGCACGAGGGCGGGGTGTTTGAACTGGGCTAGGTGGGTGCGCAGCTCGGGCAGGGTGTGAATGATCTTCATGGTGGGATGATGTCGTTTCGACAAGCTCAACGTGAACGGTTCAAGACGATAGCGTGTTTCTTCACCAAGCATGCTCTGCGTTTACGGGAAAGCTGCCGTCTTTCACGGCGCGTACATAGGTCTCCATGGCCCCGCGCACGCTGCCTGCGTCGGCCATGAAGTTGCGCACGAACTTCGCGTTCTTGCCCAGGTTGACACCCAGCATGTCGTGCAGCACCAGCACTTGGCCCGCCGTGTCCACGCCCGCACCGATCCCGATGGTGGCGCATTGAGGTAGGGCGCGCGTGACTTCAGCAGACAGGGCCGCAGGTACCATCTCCAAAACCAGCAAGGTGGCTCCGGCGTCTTGCAAGGCCAATGAATCGCGCATGAGCTGCGCGGCAGAGGCTTCGGTCTTGCCTTGCACCCGGTAGCCACCCAAGGCGTGCACGGTTTGGGGCGTTAGCCCCAGGTGTCCGCAGACGGGGATGCCGCGCTCAACCAAAAAGCGCACGGTCTCTGTCGTCCAACCACCGCCCTCCAGCTTGACCATGTGGGCCCCGGCCTGCATCAGAACGGCGGCACTTCGAAAGGCTTGTTCTTTGGACTCGTGGTAACTGCCATAAGGCAGGTCGCCAATGATCCAGGCCGTGCCCTGCACGCGCAGCACGCCGCGCTTGACGCTTTCCACGTGGTAGCGCATGGTCTCTAGCGTGACGCCCACGGTGCTGGAGAGGCCCTGGCACACCATGCCCAGTGAGTCACCGACCAAAATGGTTTCGACCCCCGCAGCGTCCGCCACGGCGGCAAAGGTGGCGTCGTAGGCGGTGAGCATGGTGATCTTCTCGCCGCGTGCGTGCATTTCATGCAGGCGCGGCAGGCTGACGGGTTTACGCGTGGCCGGGCTGCTGGCGGGGGGCAGGGTGCCGTAGGGGCTGGCGTTGTTAGGCGAGGTGGAGGTCATGCTGGGCTCCTTAAAAAAAATTAAACCATCTCAGGCGCGCCGCGCTGCATGCCCAATCGGGCAAGCAAGTCCAGGTCGGCTTGAGTGTCGGGGTTGCCGGTGGTGAGGAGCTTGTCACCATAGAAGATGGAGTTGGCGCCAGCCAGGAAGCACAGGGCTTGAATGGCGTCGCCCATCTCTTGCCGACCGGCTGAGAGCCGCACACGGGCCTTGGGCATGGTGATGCGGGCCACGGCGATAGTGCGCACGAACTCAAACGGATCGAGCGGTGCGGTGTTGGCAAGCGGCGTGCCTTCTACTCGCACCAAGTTGTTGATGGGTACGGACTCGGGGTAGGGGGCCAGGTTGGCCAGTTCGGCGATCAAACCTGCGCGCTGGCGGTGGCTTTCGCCCATGCCGACGATGCCGCCGCTGCACACCTTCACGCCCGCATGTCGCACGCGGGCCAGCGTGTCCAGGCGGTCTTGGTAATCACGCGTGGTGATGACGTCGCCGTAAAAGTCGGGCGCGGTGTCCAGGTTGTGGTTGTAGTAGTCCAGGCCCGCGTCGCGCAGTTGTTCTGCGTGGCCTTCGTTCAACATGCCTAAGGTGGCGCAGGTTTCCAGCCCCAGGCCCTTGACGGCACTGACCAGCTCGGCCACTTTCTCGATATCACGGTCTTTGGGTGTGCGCCAGGCCGCGCCCATGCAAAAGCGTGTAGCACCAGCTTCTTGCGCGCGTTTGGCGGCGAACAGCACTTGGTCTAGCGCCATCATTTTGGAGGCTTCCACGCCAGTGCTGTAGCGGGCGGCTTGGGGGCAGTAGCCGCAGTCTTCCGGGCAGCCACCGGTTTTGACCGACAGCAGAGTGGCGAATTCGACGTGGGTCGGGTTGAAGTGCTCGCGGTGCACGGTTTGCGCGCGGAACAGCAGCTCGGGGAAGGGCAGTTGGAACAGCGCTTCAATGGCGTCCACGCTCCAGCGTTCGGCGTTGTCGCTGGCGGCAAGGTGGGGCACGACCGGGCGCGGGCGGTGGAGGGTGATGGTTTGTTCTTGGAGCGTGTTCATGGGGTCACTTCTAAAAATCTAATTTTCGTCATCACAGCCTACGCGAAAATGACGGGAGGCGCAGGGATCAAGCCGAGGCGGGGATCAGGATGGTCGGTTGTGCCGTGGCATCGGTCTGCGGGTAGTCGCGGCTGAAGTGCAGGCCGCGACTTTCATGGCGGGATTGTGCGCTGCGCACGATCAAATCGGCCACCTGCACCAGATTGCGCAACTCCAGCAGGTCACGCGAGACATGGAACTGGGCGTAGAACTCTTGAATTTCATCTTGTAACAGCGCAATGCGGTGCGCCGCGCGGTCTAGCCGTTTGTTAGTGCGCACTATGCCTACGTAGTCCCACATGAAGCGGCGCAGCTCGTCCCAGTTGTGGGAGATGACCACTTCTTCGTCGGCGTCGGTCACGCGGCTGGCATCCCAGGTGGGAAGAGGTGGGCAGCTGGGGGGTGTTTCTTGGGCAATGGCCAGGGCTGCCGCGCGGGCAAACACCATGCACTCCACCAGTGAGTTGCTGGCGAGCCGGTTGGCGCCGTGCAGGCCCGTGCAGGTGGTCTCGCCTACCGCAAACAGGCCGGGCAGGTTGGTGTGGCCGTCCAGATCGGTGACCACGCCACCGCAGGTGTAGTGGGCCGCAGGTACGACGGGGATGGGCTGCTTGGCCATGTCGATGCCGAACTCCATGCAGCGCGCATAGATGTTGGGGAAATGCTCTTGGATGAAAGACAGGGGCTGGTGCGAGATATCCAAATAGACGCAGTCCAGGCCGTGTTTTTTCATCTCGAAGTCGATGGCGCGGGCCACCACGTCGCGTGGGGCCAGCTCGCCGCGCTCATCGTGTGCGGGCATGAAGCGTGTGCCGTCTGGCAAGAGCAGACGCCCGCCTTCGCCGCGCACGGCTTCGCTGATGAGGTAGGACTTGGCGTGCGGGTGGTACAGACAGGTGGGGTGGAACTGGATGAACTCCATATTGCCCACTTTGCAGCCTGCGCGCCAGGCCGCGGCAATGCCGTCACCGGTGGCGGTGTCAGGGTTGGTGGTGTACAGATACACCTTGCCCGCGCCGCCGGTGGCCAAAATGGTGTGCGGCGCGCTGAAGGTGAGCACTTGGTCAGAGGCTTCGTCTAGTGCGTACAGGCCCAGGCACTGGTTGCTCTGGCCGGGTTGGTTGCAGTCGGGGCGCTCCAGCTTGGCACTGGTGATCAGGTCCACCAGGACATGGTGCTCAAACAGGGTGATGCTGGGCGTCTGGCGCACTTTGGCCATCAGCGTTTCCTGCACGGCAGCACCGGTGGCGTCGGTCACGTGCACGATGCGGCGCTCGCTGTGGCCACCTTCGCGCGTGAGGTGCAGGTGGCCGTCTTCCTGCGTGAAGGGCACGCCGAGTTCTTGCAGCCAGTGGATGGTTTCGGGCGCGTGGCTGACCGCAAAACGGGTGGCCTCCACGTCGCACAGGCCCGCACCGGCCACCAGCGTGTCCTGCAAATGGGACTCAATCGTGTCACCTTCGCCCATGACGGCGGCAATGCCGCCCTGCGCCCAACGGCTGGAGCCGTCGTTGAGGGCGCGTTTGGTCAGGATGGCGACGCGGTGCGTGGCGGCCAGGTGCAGCGCTGCGCTCAGGCCCGCTAGGCCGCTGCCAACGATGAGGACGTCAAATTGATGGTGTGAATCAGACATTTTTGATCAGTTGAGGACAGAGCTACGCTGCGTTTGGGTCTGTCCCGCAAGGTTTTAAGAGGGTGAATAAGCCAGCCGTACGTAAATAGGCGCAAAAGCCTCGGCTTGGGTGATTTCGATCAGGGTTTCTTTGGCAAGCTCTAGCAGGGCGATGAAGGTAACAACCAACACCGGCGTGCCTTTACTGGCGTCAAAGAGCTTTTCAAATTCGACAAAGCGGCGGCCCTGCAAGTGGCGCAGCACGATGCTCATGTGTTCGCGCACCGAGAGCTCTTCGCGCGTGATTTTGTGGTGCTGTATCAGCTTGGCGCGCTTCATGATGTCAGCCCAGGCCTCTTGCAAATCGACCAGATGCACGTCAGGAAAACGTGGTTGCAGCGACTGCTCGATGAACACCTGCGCCTTGAGAAAGTCGCGCCCGTACTGGGGGATGGCATTCAGTCGGGCCGCAGCCAGCTTGATTTGCTCGTACTCCAGCAGGCGGCGCACCAGCTCGGCACGCGGGTCTTCGGCCTCTTCGCCCTCGGCCTTCTTTTTGGGCGGCAGCAGCATGCGAGATTTGATCTCGATCAGCATGGCCGCCATCAGCAGGTACTCGGCTGCCAGCTCCAGGTTGCGGCTGCGGATTTCTTCGACATACACCAGGTACTGGCGGGTGACGCCCGCCATGGGAATGTCCAGAATGTTGAAGTTCTGTTTGCGGATCAAGTAGAGCAGCAAGTCCAGCGGGCCTTCAAAGGCCTCCAGAAAGACCTCCAACGCATCCGGCGGGATGTACAAATCCTGCGGCATCGCAAACAGCGGCTCGCCGTACAGGCGGGCCACAGCCACGTGGTCGACCACCTCGGGCAGGGTGGCAAGCACGGCACTGTCTGCGGATGAAGTCAAGGCGTCGGTGTCCGGGTCACGCATGGAGGGCTATTAAACAAGTAGCTTCTCACGCTATTGAAATAAGACTTGTGGCCCGATTCGATACTTATTTGGAGTCGCTAACCACACTGGTTTGATAGACGTAGGGCTTTTGCGCCACTTCGGCCGTGCGGTAGCTTTCCCAGGCTTGGCGGTCTACCGCCTTGTCCCACAGCAGCGCACGACCCTGGCGTTGTTCGGCTTCCAGGCTGGGTTTGGCCGTCTTGAGCTGATCCAGAAACTGGGTGACTTCGGACTTGTAGTCGGGGCGGCGAAAAAAATTCAAAATATTCATGAATAGACCTCTTTGGCCTCATTTTACCGGGCCGGTTTCAAACCCGAAGTGCAATGGCGCGCTGAATAGACTGTACCTTCTACATAAATACCTCATGTGGAGTATTTAGTCCAAGGAGTTTGCCGGATCAATGATTGAGCAGGTGTAAGACTAATACGATGTGCTTGTGGTTGATCAAATTGAAGCGCAATCTCATGGGTAAGAACGAACAGGTTGCATGGTGTGAACTTTTGCAAGCAATACACGCTGCGGTCAGGGTGTAAAGACTTTCCCTGGTGCATCTATGGATTTTTTCCTCTCTTAGACCCCAATCGTTTTGTACAACTGAAGAAAACCAGCACTGCCTGTCATTGACCGGAAAAGCGCACTGCCTGGAACGCCTTTGCAGTGGATTTGGAAGCCGGCTTTTTGATAAGCATGGAATGCCTCAACGTTTTCTTCGAGCATGGTGATTTGGGCGATCTTCGCAGACGTGGGGATGCTGACGTAGTGACGTATGACACTGTCGATAATTCGCACTGTGAGTGCTTGCCCTCGATAACTCGGCTCGACGTAAAACGTCTCCAACTGTAGCGCCCCTGCAGTACGCTGCGGGTTCGCTTCGGAAAAAGCCATGATCGAAACTTTTGCATCGATCCATTTCTCAAATCCTAGCAAGCTAGAAAGCACGGTAGCTATCTTGAATCCGCTTGGCATACCATCTGCGGCCTCGATCCATGATGAACAACAAGCAACTGGCACGCCACCCCGGGTGTAAAGGAAAAAAGTGCTCAAGGCAAGTTGATATCCGACTCCTTCAATTGAGAGTGCCTGCTTGAGCAGGTCATCGACTTCTGGTGCACTCAGCTTAAAAATATTTTCATAGGTGCAACTTGCCGTGCACAATTTTTCTGCAGCTTTGATGGCCGTGATGAGAAAGGGTAGGTCGGCCGGGGTGGCTTTTCGGAAAACCAAATCGTCCATGGCTTATTCCTGAGGGGCAAGCGAAATCAGCGCTTTTCGATCGACCTTCCCGTTCTGATTCAAGGGGAAAGAGTCAAGCACATGAATCCGATGAGGGAGCATGTAGGATGGCAGTTTCCCTCCTAAATGCGCCTTGCAGGTAGCTTGGATCGTCGCTTGCGCATTAGCGGATGCCTCTAGAAACAAATGCAGTTTGACTCTTCCATTTGTCTCTGTTTGACCAACGAGCGCGACATTTTTAACGCCGACAAGGCTTCTGGCATGATGCTCAATCTCTCCTGCCTCAATACGATATCCATCCACCTTCAGTTGAAAATCCGCACGCCCACAATAATAATAATTGCCCTCTGCTGCAAAGGCAATATCACCAGTGCGGTAGGCTGGCGCTTCTCCCGAACGGGCTGAGAAAGCAGCAAGAGTCTTTTCCGGGTTGCGCCAGTATTGGTTGGTTACCTGCCCACCGGAGATCACAAGTTCGCCTTTTTCTCCGGGGGAAACGCAGTCACCCTTTTCATTAATGATCGAAAACGTGGTTCCGGGCATCGGCACTCCGATGGATACTACGCCTTGGTGTTCACCAGATGAGTCCAAAGGCGATTTCAACTCGTAAATGGAGCAAAATATAGTCGCTTCAGTAGGGCCGTAAACGTTGAACAGGCGTGCCGATGGAATACACCGATGCCATTTTTCAGCTAATAAAGCCGGGAGCGCTTCGCCACAGAAAAGAGAATAGCGCATGTCCGGCAAATCTATCTCGTCGAGATAACTCTCCAAAAAAGACAAAACGGAAGGCACCATCAACGCGACCGATATCTTTCCGTGCTGAAGTATTTTTGCCACGTCCAGAAAACCGACACCTGATCCCGTTACGACATGGCATGCAGCACCGATAGAAAGCGGGGCAGCAAAGGACATGATTGAAAGATCAAAAGTAAGGTCAAACATCTGCAGAAAACGGTCAGTCGATCGAAACTCGAAATCTGTTTCACTGATAAACGCTTGCATGAATCGCCTCAAGTTCCCATGGTAGATAGGGACACCCTTTGGCTCGCCCGTGCTGCCCGAAGTGAAGAGCAGGTATGCCATATCAGTTTCGCGGACTGGCGTTGGCATCCGTTCTGACGGGCTTGAAGAAATCGTCTGGAGATCCAAGATTTTTATCGGAAGTCTCTGCTCAAGGACCCATTCACTGATTTTAGTTTCAGCACCCGTTTGGAAGAGTGTGGTGACATCGGCCTGAGTCAAACAACTGCCGTTGCGCTGTGCAGGGTTTTGAGGGTTCAGAGGAACATAGGCTCTACCAGACGCAAGAATCGCAAGGATCGCGGCATACGTAAAAGTATCCTGCGTTGCATGCACTGCAATTCGACGTTCATTGTCAGAGACTTCCGAATCTATCCATTCACGTATCCCTTGGATGATAGCCAAAAGCTCCGCATAAGTCGTCGTTTGGTCCGGGAAAACCAAAGCTGGCTCGTTTGGAAAGTGCCCGGCGCAGCGGAAATAATCCTCAACGAAAGTGGTTACGTAGGGAAGGCTCATTTTCCCGTCTTGGTCTTTACACAAGTCAAAATGTCGCCTACGTTACGAAGCTCCTGAAGCTCGGCGAGTTTGAATCTAATACCAAACTTTTTCTCAATGGCAACGATGAGCGTTATATGGGCAAGTGAATCCCAGCCTTCGATATCCTTAGCGCTTGTGTCGGGGTGAATGGCGAGAGTTTTATCCCGAAAGAGTTCCCGAAATATACTTTCTACTTCGTGGAGAATGACCACCTGGGCATCGTCCTTGGGCTGGTCGCTAAACATGTTTTTCTCCTGTTGAAATTAAGTCTGGCACATTAAAAGATGAACTGTTCCGAAGTTGGTGTTAGCATTACCATAGGCACACACTAATCTATCTCCACAAGACCGCGCATTTCGCATTAGTTAAGAAGGTCTTCAGGCTGGCGACATATTTTTAGCTCCTGCAGGGAAAAACTTTGACTTTTCCCTGGGTAGATTCGAAGTTTAGTGAAACCCCGACCATTCGAAGGTAGTGGTGTTTTCAGGGCATGTGCGGCATCGTCCCCTGCGATATTCAATGTAAATCGTCGTGTTTCCTCCCCTGGGCCCGAACCCTCAAAAGCTAAGGTTTTTGATCCGGCGGCGGTAACCTTGGCGGCCAGGTAATCCAGCTTTTGGATTGGTTTGTCAAAACTGATCTCGATGAATTCATTGTCGCTAGTCGGTCCCGTGACGAAATCTGTGGCATCAAGATTGGCTCTATTTGCCGCCAAGGCGACTGGCACCACCTTAGCGGTCACAGGAGACTGTTTGCATGTGGTCTGCGCCCAAGCCGAGGCGCGTAATAGCCACTCAGTATTGTTGCTCATATAGCGCGCATCTTGAAACTTGAAATTTGGTGGCGCGCGCATGGTGTACTCGGGCCTTTCCCAAATCAGCATTTTGGGCGGATTAGTCTGAAAGGCATCGCTACTCAAATAGTTCTCCATGCCCACCCAGGACCCTATATTTGCAGGCACCGAGACATTCAAAATGTCGCGCTGCAACACAAAGCGCAGGGCATCCGCAAAACCAGTCCACTCCTGTGAGAAGCTGCTCCCCTGTAGCGTGATCCCACTTGGTACACGATTGGACTGAGTCTGTTCCTGGGTACGAATTATCCTGACCGGTGTGAATTGCTCAGGTGCAAAAGACCCGGAATTTGGTGGTACCAAGGCAATTAAATCGCCTGCTTTAGACGGGCGTTTGCGTTTGTCATCTTTCCTTTCGTACGCGATTTCAGGTGTTGTATCGAGAGCCTTTTTAAGTGCTGGGTTGGCATCTATTCCACCCTTTAGTGTTTCAGCTGCCAACTTGACACCTACAAAGTTCCAGTGCCCGTCAAGCCGATAAAAAAGGTAGGGGTCTATGTCGCGCAATGGACTTTTCAGCAAGGGAGTGTTGAGGTCAATTACTGTCACCCCGGCACCCTGAAGCGCCTTGCTCATATTATCGTAATTACTTGCCATGTAGTCGGTGAGTTTGAGACTAGCCGGAAGATGCTCCGCGTATAGACGTACTTTCAACGGCACTATCGTGACTACCATATTTATCCCGTTAGACGCAAACACTTTATTGAGACGCCCAATTAGCGAAATTGTTTCAGCTTTACCAGCTGCTTCTAACGAATTTGTCAGTTCAGACCGCAAAAAGAGCCAGTCATTTTTTCCGACAATTCCCAGTGACTCGGCACCATTAACAGAAACCATGCCAAGTGCACTGGACAAGCAAACAACACATCGCCATGTATTAATGAAATTTTTTATCATAGTAAAATCCTTTTTTCATGTATATATTGAATCAGCCCAATTTGATCCTACTGTGCCAAGCGAAAGAGAATAAAGTGTACCAGTATGAATGAAGTTCATTAAAAATTGTCACTGTGTAGGTAAATTTTATTGATTTTAAGGATGGTCTCAGTAACGCTCAACCAAATGGCGTAGCGAGTCGGTGGTTCTCAAATGGCTGGATTTCACGCACAGTCTTCAAAGTGGCGACGTTTCCCTCAGACATTGTGGCCGCTTTTTAGCCCTTGTAGGCATTTCTCCAGCTTTCTAGCGCGTTCATCCCTGAACTCCCATCGCAGTTTGCTCAGCACCATCCAAAAATTCGACAGTGCACATATCGTGACGATTTGGGCGATGTTCTTCTTCAAACTTCGCTAGAGCTCCTTCACACAACCAAATTGGTGCTTAATCACCCGAAACGGATGATCCAACTTAGCCCGAATATCGGCCATGATTTTCAAGTTCTTGTCTATCAAAACAGCCGCTTCATATTTCGTGTTCGTCGCCATACGTTTTCAGGGTCCCATGGCTCAATGCCATTGGACTTGTGCTTTTGCAACGGGGCGCTCTTCACTATGCAACAAGTTGTTAACCAGACCCGAGTTGACCGTGCTGCCGTGCACGGTGTGTACGTGGCACGCTCTACATCAGCACCAATGTCAATACAAAGGGACTTCCTGCATCCATGCAATGGCAACCGAGTGCTGATAGCATGCCGATAGCAGTGGAACGTAATGACTAACATTAGTGCACCGACATCACTACATCCTCCTGGCATTCTCAAGGTAGATCAGCAGCGACCAGGGCCACCAATGCACGAGAGAGGCTTTCACGGGCATGACCACTTATGAGTGGTATCACCATCAATGGACAGTTGGGGTCGTGCGTTTGAAAGCACCTATTTCGACCGACTATAAGGCAGGCAGCGACGTCCAGCTGATTGAAATCGGGCGCAACTTAAATTATCATCAAGCGTATCTTGTTGATCGGAACTAATTCAATCCTTCCTCTTTTTTATGCTTTTTAACTCATTAGCTTTTGTTTTTATTTATATGCCAATCGTATTGGCTGGCTATTTTCTAATCGCTAAGAAAAGCTATCAAGGGGCCCTTGCATGGCTGGCAGTTGCCTCGATATTCTTTTATGGTTATTGGAGCATAAGGGCTCTGCCGATACTGCTGACATCCATCTGCATCAATTATTGGTTCGGAACTTTACTAGCAAAGCAAGAATTAAAATATAGGAAATTTATATTAATAATCGCAATTGGAGCCAACCTGGCGGCTTTGGGATATTATAAGTACATCAACTTTTTTATTGATAATATCAATGATGTGCGTGACTTGATGGAGCTAGACCCTTTGGATTCAATTGGTATGTTATTGCCTATTGGAATTTCATTTTTCACATTCACGCAAATTGCTTTTCTAATTGACAATTTTCAGAATAAAGTTAAAGAGCGTAATTTTATTCATTACGCGCTTTTCGTTTCTTTCTTTCCTCATCTTTTGGCTGGACCATTACTAAACCATAGACAAATGATGCCGCAGTTCTCAATGTTGGAAAACTTTGTAATCCAAAAGGAAAAAATTGCAACAGGATTATTGATTTTTACTATAGGACTAGGCAAAAAAATATTAATTGCTGACACCCTGAATGGTTATGTTTCTAGCTTTTATGTAAGTTTGAATCAAGGGATTGACCCGAATTTTTTAGCTTCTTGGCTTGCTGCTATTGGGTATACTTTTCAGCTCTACTTTGATTTTTCTGGATACTCCGACATGGCTGTTGGTGCAGCCTTGCTGTTTGGAATTTGGCTGCCTTTCAATTTCAATTCACCCTTAAGGGCAACCAACATCATAGATTTTTGGCAACGTTGGCACATCACTCTTACAAAGTACATCGGAGACTATCTGTACACACCGATAACTTTGAAATTTATGCGATTGAGTCAAGGGTTACCATTGGTTATTGGAACGTTTTGTTCGATGGTTGTTCCAACGTTTATTGTATTTATATTGTTGGGATTTTGGCATGGCGCCAATTGGACGTTTGTGATTTTTGGGGGAATGCATGGATTTTTTATTGTTACAAACCATGTTTGGAGAAAAGTATTTCCACCACAAAGCAGGAAGCAAAATACCAATCAACGATTTCGATCTGTAAAAATAGTGACGGGATGGGTGCTAACTTTTCTCGCTGTTAATATCGCGTGCGTCATGTTCCGATCGGATAGTGTCTCTACAGCACTTGTTGTTTATAAAGGTGTGCTCGGGCTGAATGGATATTCGTTGGGAAATATGCCCGATATTTATGCCTGGGTAGCTGGAACGAAGGTAACCCTTTTGGCAATTTCTTCAGCCTTTATGATCATCTTTTTTATGCCGAATACTATAAGTGTCGCTTCAATTTCGGAAAATAATGTTCTAAAAAAATCGATTCCAGCTTATGCATCTATTGTGATACTGGTTGCCATTATTTATGGTTTGCTACAAGTGAACTTTTATGAAAGCCCTTTTTTATATTTTCAGTTTTAACATTGCCGCATTAGAAGCTGATGTCTACCTGATTCATGACTCTAACAGCTGAATTGGGTTTCCAGGGCGTCCTGATGAGAGTCATCTCTTTGGCTACTGGAAGCCCGACGTAGTCATTAGGGTAGCCCAGAAATAAACCCTCGTGGCGATGAACGATCGCATATCTCACTACTCGTGGTTTTTCCACTTCCCGTTCAAAATGACGCAGAAAGTTGGGGCACCTGTTCGCCCTACTCAAACTTTTTGTGACTTGTGTTTACACACTAACCGCCGACAACGAGAAATTGTTTGGTCAGGACGCGCGTATCAACCTTGTCATGCAACATATCAATCAAAGACCTGGGAAAAGCCTGTGCTTCAAAACACATCATCAGGTTTGTATGAAACAACGCCAGTCTCATCAACAAGCTGTTGCATTTCAAGATTGATACTGCCTTACTTGAGTAATGCTTCTATCCGAGAGAGCCATTCATTGTTATCAATCACATAACGAGCATCGCGATATTTGTTGTTGGGGGGCGAGCGAAACTCCCGCTCAGGAATTTCCCAAATAATGAGTTTGGGTTTATTAGTTTTGAAAGCCTCATCACGTAAGTAGGCATCCATCCCATACCAAGGCCCTTGGTCTACGGGAAGTGAAATATCGAGTAGTTCACGCTGTAGGACGTATCGAATTGCGTCAGGATAACCCGTGTTTTTGTTAGTGTAGCTGCTACCAATAACGGTGATGCCGACTTTCGCACCATTGCCTAACAAGCTTGCTTGGCTTGCTGAAGCCTTGCTAACTTTAAAGTTTAGTATTTGTTCTGGCGGGAAAGTCGGTGTGCCCGCAGGCATTAGGCGAACCAAGTCTCTGGCGCGCGTGTTGGATTTTTGTTTGGCCCAAGCCAAGTCAAATTTTTCGGCGGTAGTTGCAGCCAAGGCGGCCTTTAATGTCGGTGTTGCCTCTATGCCTGCACTGATCGTCTCGGCGGCCAACATGGCCCCTGAAGGTGCCCAATGGGTGTCCAAACGTAGAAATAGAGGGGTATCGCTTTGTCGATGGGGGCTGGCCAGGAAGGCCTGGTTCAGATTGATAACCGTTACACCACCTGCCGTTAAAGCTTTGACAATGTTGTCATATTTACCAGCGGTATAGCCGTCCAGCGGGTTACTGGCGGGCAACTGATCTGCATGAATGCGAATTTTGGAGGGAACAATCACCACAGCCAGGGCGATACCGCTGCGTGCAAACAAGGCATTGGATTTTTCAAGCATTTGAATGGTGGCCTGGGTGTCCGCCGCATCCGTTTGCATAGCAAATTCATAGGGGGTGAAGAGCCAGTCGCCCCCTTTACCAACTATAGGTTGATAGCCTTGCGCGTGGGCTAATGACATGCCCAAGCCAGCGGTCAATGCTGTTGCCAGGACGAGCTTGTTAAAAATACGTTTGTGCATGGTTGACCTTATATAAGTTAAATTACTTCCCGGTGTAGCGTTCAATTTTATTGAGACCTACTTTCGCTGTCATCTTCCCGTTATCACCTGCCATTAAAAAAACGCTGTAGGTTCCGCCTTGCGCCATTTTTAGCGATGCTTTGACCAGTGGTGATTTCGTGCCGGTTTTCGCGGCCACCAGTTCCACATCGATTGGGTTGACTTGAATGGAGGCCGAAGTGCCCATGGTGATGTCTGCTAAAACTTTGGTGTTGCCGTCAGCTGTCAGTACATCAATGGGGCCTGTTTTGGGATCCAGATGGTAGACAGCCAGCAAGGCTTTGAGCTTGTTGGAGTTGGTTTTATCTTCAATCACGATGGGGGTCGTGTTGCCCTTCAATGAGGTAAAGGCAACAGTTAAGGCGCGCCCCTTGTTGACATCGAGTTTGGCTGAGAGGTGTGCGCTAGGCTTGCCCGCCGGGTGCAGGGCGATGGTATGAGGCCCAGCGCTGAGCACTATGAACTCGCTGGCCTCCCCAGACGCTAATTTTTGAATACGCGGGCGTCCATCAACGACGACATCAACCGAGCCCTCGCGGCTGGCAACGATAATGCGTACGTAAGCTGAATCTAGTGGGGGTTCGGGGTCGTAAAGCAGGCCGGCTTGCTGTGCGTGGGTTAAGCTGCACAGCGTCGTGAGATAAATTGTACAAGTTATGTTAAAAAATTTTTGAAGGCCTTTAATCTGCATTCCAACTCCTTGATGAAAATACCTCTCAGTATATAAGTCGTGTTTGTGACCGCGATTATGGCCGATCAAAATAAAGATTCCAGCGGTAGGTTCCAGGTGCCAAGTCTTTTAACACAAGGGCCGAACGCCACGCATCTACAGGCACTATTGTGACTGAATTTTCAGAGCCGGTTTGGGGTTTCAAGCGCAGGACTGACCTGGACTCAGGCAGATTGACATACAGAGTTACAGCGTGTTTAAGAGGTGAACTTCCAGTGACTGTAACGCTTATCAGTGGGGTGGTAGGGTCATTTTCAAGCCGAAAGCTGACACGATTTCTCTCGCGCCACCAATCGGCAACCTGGCTGGCTTTGGCCACCCAGATTTGGCTGTTGGGAGCTTTGATTCGGGCAAAAATATCTTCCCATTGTTCTTTTGTGATGAAGCTTTGCTGCACCAGACGAATGCCGGATAAGGAGCCCATTTTTTGAGATAGTGCAAGCTCACTCAAGAATGATTTCAGGCCTTCTTCCGCATCTCCTGTTTCCATGGTTGTTTCAGGATCACTGATTGTGAATGGCATCACTACTGTGGTTGATCCTGACAAAATATTTACGCCTTGAGGTGTTGAGACAAAGGGAAGTCGGGCATCTGTGATGTCTGAGGAAGAGATAAAGTGCCCAAAACCGTTGTGACTAATCAACTGCTCTGTGGTTTTGTCGTACGAACCCATTGGAGGATGGAATCCCGCATCGGCTGCAATCTCAAGGCCGGAGTTTTTCATTTCCTGGCGCATGGTTTCTAGCCGTTTGATCTGATCGCTGAGAGGCTGATCTTTAAAGCCTGCATAACGATCGGCCATATAAGCAAACTCATGCCCTTGGGCTTGAATTTGTTTAATGACGGTGGCAGATCTCTTGGCAATTTCGGTCAGCGTATAGTATGTTGCAAGCATGCCGTTGTTCTTGAATAAACTGGCAAGCTCCAAGTCGACTGGGGCGAATGGATCTGTTGCGTCGATAGCAAATATGACCGCACTTTGGTAAGACTGAGGCCATGCAGAGATGTAGGCGTCGGGTTGGCGAAGCAGCCAAGTAATCGCGTTGTGGGCAACGGCTTCAAGCGACTTGGGGTCGGCGGCCAGCCACAAGCGTTCGGGATAGCCAAGTACGACGGAGCGAGAGAGTTTGCCTGTTGATTGCGCAGTCTCATCAAATACGATTACCGTGCCTGTTTTATCCGGCGCAAAAGTTCGAGACCAATCCATGATGTGCGCGGCGGGGTTACGCCCCACAAGTCTGAGCGGATAGGTTTCTTTGACCACCTCCATCCACACACGTTGACCTGCAGGCAAATGGTGGGTGATTGGGTTGTCCCCATAAGGCATCATAAAGTTGTCAATATCTATTTCATTTACTGGGCGGGTGTCGCCAACGACTTTAACGTCCAGCGCACTCTCCATAAAACCAAAACCCAACCATTCACCCTTTTCGCCTCTTACACCGGCCAACCAAGAGGCCAGAACACTTCCACCTTTGGATCTGAAACTAACGATTGCTTGTTTTTCTCTAGCAGACAAGGCGACGGATGTGGGGAGCAATAACACCCCTGAAGAAGCAGCTTCCAAACGATCTACCGATGTAACGAGCTGATATGGAATTCTGTATTTTTTTAAGAATGTCTCCCAAATTCGCAGGTTGTTTTGGGCATCGAGACCGCCGCTTTTGAGATAGCTCTCCGTGGTAGGTGATGCATAAAGATGGACTGAGGACACCCAAGCGGTGTTGCCTAAGGCTGAAGCGAGTGGGGCAGTCAAGACTATTGGTGCCGAGTTGACGCCTTGTATGGAGAGACCAGCGCCGAAAGCACCCGATTTCTTGAATAATCCTTCTGGAATGAAAAATCCGACCGGAGGGTCGGTGGGCAACCAAGAAGGACGTCCAACTTCAGTCTCGATGGTCGTATTTTCAGGATTGGTGGGTTTGGCGCAGCCGGTCGTTAAAAGTCCGAGTGCCAGACACGTCAAACAACCAGCAGCAACGAGATAAGGACGAAAGGCAGAGTGCAATAAAAGCATTTCCAATTAACTTAATTTTGACCCACTTGCTGGCATGCTTCGTTTTGCCCTGGGAACGGTCTTCTTACCAACCACAGCAACTTGTTGACTGCTGCTATAGCTGAAAGACATCGCGCCTTGGTTGGGATGGGCGGGCTTCGCGAAATTTGATGCATCAGGGCGTGTTTGCTTTGTATCAGTATTTATTTCAGAAGGTGATGTTCTCGTGGTATTGCGCTGCATGAATCTACCGCGAGTTTCATTGCTGTCCGTAAAAGCGTCATCGACGAAAGCCTCTGAAGTTTCTTCACCCGTATTCTGTAAATTTTCTATTGCCGAAAGGTGAGCCAGTTGAGCAGAATAGTCTGGAAAACCGGCCTCTTCCGTTGTGCCTAGCTGCACTCTAAGCCTGCTACTGATGTCATTCACTTTAATTATGAATTCGATTCCCTGAAAAACATCTTCCGATGAGCAACCCAAAATTTTGTTCAAAGTTGTCTGCATGACCGACTCAGGGCACGCGTTAAGAAAAACAAAACAATTGACGCCGTCGGAAGAGTTTAAATCCCCCGCCCGTGTCAGACTGATGTTTTGAAGAATATCCAATGCAGAAATGCCTTGTATAGGGTTGGCAATGATCAACACACTTGGGATGTTGAGCGTGCCAGCTCGATCCAGAATATATTGAACTTCGCGTCTGAATCGTAAGGCAGGTAAGTAGCCGCGAAGTCGCGTTGGCAGAACTGAGGCCAGAGCTTGTTCGAAATTGATGTCCACGTCACGGTTAAAGGATTGCCCCTTTAATGACTCTAGCAAAAGTGGGACACGACTAACGGGGACGTCTTTGTGAATTACTAAGTTGATTCCAAGCCGTAATAATAAAGCCTCGTTTTGGTAGCGTAAAGAAGAATCTTTCTCATAAACAACGATTCTTGCTCGCCTGCCTAGATTGAGTCTCATCGTGTGAACTGTCTCTGCTAATTCTCGCAACTGAGTGTCACGGGTAAAGCTGAGTATTGATACGGCAGACCGATGACTGTGCGTCGCGCTGTGCATTCCGATGAGGGAGCCCACATGTTTCCAAACTCCAGGGATTTGGCTAGCTAAGCTCCCCAGCTCAGGATCCATGTAAAAGTAATAAGGCTCACCTTGATCTGTTTCTTCCTGGAGATCTTGTACACCACTGCCCATCATGAACTGAGTTGGAGGCGTTACACGCGAATAGACCTCGTATAAACCTGATTCAAGCGTTCTGAGATTATAGTTTTGAGCGGCTAGGGTTCCGTCCTGTGACTGCCAGTATTCAAAGGTAATCTCTAAACCATCTTTCCCTCCACCAATGCGGGCAATGCCTGTCAAGCTGTCCATTAGTGCATTGATGGTTTCAGAATGCTCCTCGGTTGTTCGTGAAAAAACCAATAAGCCGGTCAAGTTCCATTGACTGAACCATTTACGAAGCGCTTCTACCTGATCCAGCGCCAAAGTCACGTCATGCAAGCTTAATAACTCGTCGGCTTGATCGAATATCAAAAAACTATTTTCGGGAATTTCAAATTGAGCTAGCTCGTGAGCGAACTGATCTGCACCAAAGCGGAACATTTTTTTCGCAAATTCAGCTTGAGTCACGAAAACATTCAGCCGCCCGTCATTCATAAGTTGGTGGGCGTCAAAGTCACCAAATGACTCAATTCTTTGAATGAAGGCATCAGGTTTGTAAGGTACGATCACTGTACAGGTTAGCCCAGATTTGAGGGCACTTGTCAAGCTGCCAGCTAACAACGGATAACGAGCAGAAGGAGTTTCAGCCTTCAGTGCATAAAGCCCGCCAGCAATCATGTTGGCCGACAATTCTGGCAGTCCTTGAATGCCAATTTCAATGACTTGATTGGCGAAAGCTTGCGGGATGGAGTCGTTCATTGGCTGCACTTAAGTGTTTTGGCTATGCAAATTGTTAATAGGCTACTTGACTTTGATTTGGCCGGGAAAATTTTATTTGCAAAGGGATGCATTCTGGCTGAAATTCCCTTAAAGTCAGTTAATTCTTTAAGTATCGCCTATAAGAAGTAGCGTTCGCAAGATTTTTTTTCATTTGAATTGAGTTTTTTAGGAATTTTTCATGAATTTAGGTATTAATGGTAAATGGGCCTTGGTGTGTGGTGCCAGCAAAGGGCTGGGTTTTGGTTGTGCTCAGGCGCTTGTGCAAGAGGGTGTGAATGTGCTGATCGTGGCACGCGGCGCTGAGGTGCTGGCCAGCGCAGCTCAAACCTTGAAGGCCGACCCGGCACGACCTGCCGACACACAGGTGTTGATGGTTGCCGCTGACATCACCACGGTTGAAGGCCGAGCCGCCGTTTTCGCTGTGCGCGCTGATTACGACATTGTGGTGACTAACGCCGGGGGCCCGCCTCCCGGCGACTTTCGCGAGTGGGATCGCGACGCCTGGATCAAGGCTGTTGACGCCAATATGCTGACCCCGATTGAGCTCATCAAGGCGACCGTTGACGGCATGGCCGCACGCGGCTTTGGCCGCATCATCAACATCACATCTAGCGCGGTGAAGGCACCCATTGACATTCTGGGCCTCTCCAATGGCGCACGCAGTGGTCTGACGGGTTTTGTGGCGGGCGTGTCCCGCAGCAGCAAGCTGGCGGGTAACGGGGTGACCATCAACAACTTGCTGCCCGGCGCGTTTGATACCGACCGTCTCAAAGGCACGATGTCTGGCGCGGCCAAAAAGACTGGCCTGCCGATCGAAACCATTGCTGAAAACCGCAAAAAAACCATCCCCGCCCAGCGCTTTGGTACGCCCGATGAGTTTGGTGCGGTCTGCGCCTTTTTGTGCAGCCAGCAGGCGGGTTACATCAATGGCCAGAATGTGCTAACCGACGGCGGTGCTTACCCTGGCAGCTTCTGATACCCCTTATGCCGCAAACCAGTGTCGACAGCCACTGATTTTTGACTCAGGGCTGCGGCTTTGTTTTTATGGCTTGGGCGTTAATTCAGCCAACTGACGGCGCAGGTTTTTTTCTTCAGTAAAGCGGGCAGTGGCATCGCGAGCCACTGCCAGTGAGCCCAGTAATTGACCCTGGGCGTCATGCACCATCGCAAAACTCATGTCCACGTAAATTTGATCGCCACTTTTGTGCAGCGATCGCGTGATCATGGAGGTGCGGCCGGGCAGTGTTCCACTTCGGGCAATGGCTTTGTTATAGCCGTCCCAATGCGCTTTTCGCATGCGTTCGGGAATGATGAGATCCAGACTTTGGCCTAGGGCTTCGGTCGCGGGGAATCCGAAAACCGTTTCAGCCCCTGGGTTCCAGCCTTGAATAATGCCGTTCAGGTCGGCATAAATAACGGCCTCAGGGATGCAGCGCAGGATGTCGGTTGACAGGGTTGTATCGCTGTGGTTTTCAATCATTGACATCACATATCCATTCAGGTGAGAGTTTTCAATCGTGTCGCTTTAAGTGCCCGAATTCCGCCGTGCTGACACGACGATGCCGCCCACGATCAGCGCAAAAGCAATCACGTGGTAAATGTGAGGTGTCTCGCCCAGCAGGGCGCTGGACAGCAGGGCGGCAAAGAGCGGTGTGAGGTTGGCAAAGAAACTTGCCAAGGTTGGCCCGGCGCGTTGTACGCCTGCGCCCCAGCAGCGGTAGGCCAGCAGCGCGGGGCCGACGGCGACAAACAGCAGGGTCGCGACTAAGGACCAGCTCCAGTCAATGTGCGCATCGGTCAGCGCCCACTCCCCGGCGGCAAACAGGCTTGACCAAACAAGACCAAACACAATTTGCCCCATTAAAAAGGCAGCCCAATCACTACGGATGGCGCTGGGCTCTTTGCCTGTTTGCGTCAACATCCAGCTGTAAAAAGCCCAGGTGAAAGAGGCAAAAAGTACATAGATGTCACCGGGCACCAGCCGCAGTTTAAGTAAGACGTCCACCTCGCCCCGGCCCAGCACCAGCAGTACGCCAGTGATGGACAGGGCCGCGCCCATCCATTGCCGGGTCGAAATGCTCGCGCCAAAAAACCAGCGCCCAATCAGCAACATCCACACCGGCGTACTGGCGGCCACCAGCGTCACGTTGATGGGCGTGGAGGTGTGCAGCGCCAGGTACTGCAAAGCGTTGTAGCATCCAACTAACAGCCCCAGCAGCGCAAAGCGCTTCCAGTACTGCCACAGCCCGCTGCCAGGGCGCAGTACCCAAGCGGCGAGCGGCAACAAAAAGAGACCCGCCAAGGCCCAACGCATCAGATTCAGCGTCATCGGCGACACCACAGGCCCCAGCATGCGTCCCAGCACGGCATTGCAAGCCCACATCAACGGCGGTACGGTCAGGAGCAAAGCGGTGGGCAGTGTGAGGCGAGCGTTCATGCCCTGAACTGTAGCAAGTCAAACCATGGCAATATCGCAGGTGATCGTAAAATTTTGCGTTCCGATTTCAAAAACTCACCATCCCTAAAAACCTGGAGACCCTTCATGACCCAAATTTCATCTCGCGCTGTGCGCATCGACCAAAACGGCGGCCCTGAGCAGCTCAAGCTCGTGACCGTCATGGTGGGCGAGCCTGGCCCTGGCGAAATTCGCATTCGCCACAAAGCGGTTGGCTTGAACTACATCGACATGTACCAGCGCGCAGGCGTGTACCCCTTGGCCCTGCCTTTGCAGCTCGGCATGGAGGCCTCAGGTGTGGTTGAAGCGGTTGGCGAAGGCGTGACGCACCTGCAAGTGGGTGATCGCGCAGCCTATGCCAGCCAGCCCCCTGGCAGCTACTGCGAGGTGCGCGTGATGCCCGCCAAGTGCGTGTGCAAGCTGCCAGACGCCATCTCGTTTGAAACCGGTGCGGCCATGATGCTCAAGGGTCTGACCGTGCAGTACCTACTTAGCCGTACCCAACCCCAAGGTGGCCTCAAGGCCGGAGACTTCGTGTTGTTCCATGCAGCCGCCGGTGGTGTGGGCTTGATTGCTTGCCAGTGGGCCCGAGCTTTGGGTTTGCAGCTGATCGGAACGGCCGGTTCGGACGAGAAATGCGCCTTGGCCAAGGAGCACGGCGCGGCCTTCGTCATCAATTACGCCAAAGAAGATTTTGTCGCCCGTGTGAAAGAAATCACCGGTGGCAAAGGCGTGAAAGTGGTGTACGACTCGGTGGGCAAAGACACCTTCACCAAGTCGCTGGATTGCGTGAGCCCCTTTGGCTTGGTTGCCAACTTCGGCAATGCCTCCGGTAAGGTTGAGCCACTTGACATTAACGTGCTGGCGGGCAAGGGTTCGTTGTATGTGACGCGCCCAACCGTTTTCACCCACATCGCCACGCGTGAGACCACGCAGGCCATGGCGGATGAGTTGTTTGCCATGGTCACCAGCGGAAAAGTGACGATTCGCATCGACCAGCGCTTTGCCCTGGAAGATGTGCAAGAGGCGCATCGCTCACTTGAAGCGCGCAAAACCACCGGCTGCACCATCCTCACTCTCTAAGTCGAAAACGTCCAACAATCACCACCCCAAAGGAGGCCAGGCCCATGACAAGCAGTTCTATTTCCAACGCGGAACAACAAGCCCGCATCGACCTGGCCGCCTGCTACCGCTTGGTGGACTTGTACGGCATGAGCGACATGATTCTCAACCACATCACGGTTCGGGTGCCGGGGGAGGACGAACACTTCCTCATCAACCCCTTCGGTCTGATGTACCACGAGATCACCGCCTCCAGCCTCATCAAAGTGGCGCTGGATGGCAAGGTCATCCACAACCCGCATGTGCACTACACCGTCAACCAACCCGGCTACGTGATCCACAGTGCCATCCACGGCGCGCGCCACGACATCACCTGTGTGCTGCACACCCACACGCCTGCGGGCATGGCCGTGTCCGCGCTGGACTGCGGCTTGCTGCCCCTGAACCAGACCGCCATGCGCTTTGCCGGTAGTGTGGCCTACCATGACTTTGAAGGCGTGGCGGTGGACCTGGACGAACGCCAGCGCTTGGTGGCCGATCTGGGTGCTAACGACGTCATGATTTTGCGCAACCACGGCTTACTTACGGTAGGTGTCACTGTGGCTGAGGCCTTTGTCAACATGCTGAGATTGGAGCGCGCTTGTCAGACCCAGTTGCTTACCCTGTCAGCGGGCGCAAGCCTGCGCTTGCCGCCTCAACCTATTATTGACAAGACCTTTCAACAACTGCGTCGCCAACCCTCACCCGACAAACACGGACGCTTTCCCCCGCATGGTGAGCGTGAATGGCCCGCTCTGCTGCGCCTGCTGGATTCGCGTGACCCTTCCTACAAAGATTGAACACTTCAGGCTGAAAACTTTCCCACATGACGCACCATCGTTTGCTGCAAATCGGCCCAATCACACCCGCGCTGGATGCCAAGCTGGCCACGCTGTACGACATACACCCCCTGTGGCAAGAGGCCAAGCCCGCAGCCTTTCTGGCCGAGCATGGAACTGAATTTGAAGGTGTTGTCACGCATTTGCGCCATGCCTGCCCAGCCGAATTGCTGGCCGCCCTGCCACAGGCCAAGTTCATCGTGAACTTCGGTGTGGGGTATGACAAGATTGACCTCGCAGCGGCCCGCCAGCAGGGTCTACAGGTTGCCAACACGCCCAAGGTGCTTGACGGTTGCGTGGCAGATTTGGCTTTTGGCCTGATGCTTGACGTGGCGCGCGGCCTATCGGCGACTGATCGCTTTGTGCGCCGGGGCGACTGGAAAACAAGCCAGCGGCCCTTGATGACCCGCGTGTACGGCAAGCGCCTGGGCTTACTCGGTTTTGGCGGGATTGGCCAAACGATAGCCCGGCGAGCTAGTGGCTTTGACATGGACGTGCGCTACCACAGTCGCAAGCCGGTGGCAGGGTCGGCGCACACGCATATGGCTTCCTTGATTGAGTTGGCGCAATGGGCCGATTTTTTGGTGGTGGCTTGCGTGGGCGGACCATCGACCCGGCATCTGGTCTCGCGCGAGGTGCTCGACGCTCTAGGCCCCCAGGGCATCTTGGTGAACATTGCACGCGGCACCGTGGTCGATGAGGTGGCGCTGGTGGCTGCCTTGGGTGAAGGGCGTTTGGGTGGTGCAGGCTTGGATGTGTTTGAAAACGAACCCCATGTTCCCGCCCCGTTGCTCGGCCTGGACAATGTTGTGCTGTTGTCTCACATTGCCGGTTTCACCCGAGAGTCCCGCAGGGACATGGAGCAACTCGTTTGCGACAACCTGGCGAGTTATTTTGCCTGCGGCAAAGTGCTGACGCCCGTTTAATTGGCGCATTTAAGAGGACGGACTCACCATGAACGGACCCGAAGTGGATGAGAAATTTGAGCGCGAGGTTCTGCGTGAGCGCATCAAATTTTTGTTCGATCATTTGACCTTTGCGCTGCTGAGCAACTTCGCCATCTCCTTTGGTTTGGTGGTCATGCTGTGGAGCGGTGGGCAAGGGCGGGGCCTGGTGATTTGGCTGATCGCCGTGGCTGTGTTGGCCTGGGGGCGTTGGTTATTGGGTTTGCAATTTCAACGCGTGAGAGAAACCGATTTTGATGCCTCGCGCTGGGGTCGAAGTTACACATTTTCGGTTCTCTTGTCCGGCGGTTTGATGGGGTTCGCGGGGGTTTGGTTCTTTCCTGAAAGCTTTCTATCCCTAGGGGAGTTGGCACTGGTCTTGGTCATCATGTCCATTGGCTCCATCATGTTGCACGCTGCGTATCGGCAAGCGCATGTGGTCTATGTGCTGCTGGCACTTGTGCCGTTCTCGCTGCGTTGTTTTTTGACTCAGGACCGGTTCGATATGTTGGTGGGCTTCGTGGTCTTGCTGTCCATTCCCATCAACCTGTATTTGACGAAAAAAATGGGTGTCAGTGTCATTAAGTCCATTCACCTTCAACTCCACAATCAGGCGCTGATCACGGAATTGACAGAACAAAAAGAAATTGCCCAGCAGGCGCAAAGTCAGGCAGAAAAAGCCAACCGCGACAAGACCCGTTTCATGGCCACGGCCAGCCATGACCTGCGCCAGCCGGTGCAGGCCTTGGAGTTTTTTTCAGCCGCCCTCAACCTTGAATTACAAGCCCACCCCAGCCACGCCTTGGCCGAGAACATCCGGGCCACCGGTCGTGAATTGGGCGAGTTGCTTGACGCTTTGCTGGATTTTTCTCAGGCTGATATCTCAGTGGTACGGCCGATCCGTCGAGATTACCCCGTGGCTGATTTGCTCCAGCGCATGCGTGCTGAGTTCTCAATGTTGGCCCAAGACAAAGGCTTGCGGTACCGCGTTGTGTACTGCTCGGCTTGGGTGCACAGTGACCCCGTGCTGCTTGAACGTATAGTGCGCAACCTGGTGGCGAATGCGTTCAAGTACACGCGCACAGGCAAAGTTCTTTTGGGCTGTCGGCGTGTGGCCGGTGGGCTGCGCATTGAGGTGCATGACACTGGCGTTGGTATTCCCCTGGATCAGCAGCAACACATCTTTGGCGAGTTCATCCAGCTGGAGAACCCCGAGCGCGATCGGCGCAAAGGCTTGGGCCTGGGCTTGGCGATTGTGGACAACCTGGCCCGTGCGATGGGCCACACTTTGACGTTACGGTCCACCCCGCAAAAGGGCTCTGTCTTCGGGGTGACCGTGCCCTTGGGCATGCCCCAGGTTTTGACCTCAACAGAAATGGTGGAACCACCTTTAGATCATTCGGAAAACGCTTTGATACTGCTGGTGGATGACGATGTGAAGATTCGAGAATCGGTGGCCAAGCTGCTTGAGAATTGGGGCTACGCCATCATCACCGCCGACTCGGCCGTCGAGGCGCTGGAGGTCTTGAAAACCCGTGAGCGCATTCCTGACGTCATCCTGGCCGATCACCGGCTGCGTGAAGGCAAAACAGGTTTGGAGGCCATTCACGATATTCGGGCCTACTGCGGTCGTGCGGTGCCTGCGGCCATCATGACGGGCGATACCGAACCCGTGAACGGAGCACAAGCCAAGGCCTTGGGCATCCCGTTATTGAAAAAACCCTTGCCCGCCGCCAAGCTGCGCAGCCTGATTGCCAACCTACTTCGGGTCTGAGGTCACTGATTTGTCGCTGGGTGCGTTTTTCTTGCCCCGACTCTTGTCCAGCTCCCCTTGGATCTGGCCACGTAAAGTCCAGGGCAACTGGAGTTTGCGCGTCTGACTCAGCAGCAGATCGGCCATGAAGCGCTCACCCACCCAGCGGGTGAGCAGGCGTGAAAATGTAAATCCAGGTGACACCAAGCGGATCAACCGATCCAGCCCAAGGATGCTGCCCATGCCCAGCGTGAACAGCATTCGTGAGACCCAGGACACCTGGGTGTTCAAGCCCAGCTGCGCAGAGGTGGCGTCCCCACACAGAAAGCGGGTCAACAACACAGGCACGGGCTTGAGCACGCGTAGCGGCAGCACCTGCTGCATCGTCTCCATTAATGCTAGCGTCAGGTGCGGGCGAGGGTCGGGCGTGACTTGTCGCGCCACGCCTCTGGCTTGCAACTGGGAGAACAAAATTTCAGCATCGGCCATGTTGTCCACCCGCAGATCAGCTTGCAGGCCCAGCACATGGCCCACCACGTTCCAGGCGTGCAGGTAGGCCTCTTCGTCCGCACTCGGCAGTCCTAAACCTAAACGGCGTAAGCTGCGCAAAAAGACATAGCTAAAAGTCAAGAGCGTGTAGGCCAGCTCTTCTTGGTTGCAGGGCAAGCCTTTGGCATGCACATCCCAGCCCAGGGCAAACAAAGTGGCTTGCATGCTGGGTTTGACTTGCTCGTTCACCAGCGGTGGCACTGTGCCTTGGTCAGGGTGAGCATGGGAGGCAGAGTGGGCGCTGAGCGCGAGCGTCGGGTTGCCACGCAACAGCAAGTTGCGCACTGTGGCATGGATCAAACGTACTTTGAGGATTTGGGCAATGCCGCTACCCTCGGGCTTTAGTAGCCCGCCGGGCATCATCACGGGGAAGATCATGGCGGCCGTGGCGCGAATGCGGTAGTCGGTGCGTTTGTCCAGTTGCCCAGTGGCTTGCAGCACCGATGACAGATCGGGAATCACATAACACTCTGGCAGGCTAGCGCAAAACATCAGCGTGCAAGACAGCACGCTGTTGTCAATGAAGATTTGCTCGGCCCGCTCGATTTTGTCGGCATCGGCCCAGTCGGGCAGCGCTTGCGCCGTGCGTACAAATTGCGTCAATTCGGCGGCGATTTCAGGCGGGGTGGTGGTCGGATCAGACTGCCAGTCGCGCAGGCTTTGGTTGTCTTGCCATTTGCTAAACAGTTGGTTCACTACTGCCATGCGCTGCCAGGCTAGGGTGTTAGCGTCTAGCGTGGCTTGCAGCAGGGGCGAGTCTGGCAGCTCTTGCCAGGGGCCAACAATGCGGCTGACCGTGTCATCGGCCAGAGGGTCGGCGGTGTACCTCAGTGGCTCCAGCAGGGACTCATCGGGTGTGCTGCTGGTTGTATTCATGAGGTCTATTCTTTGGAAGGTGAGATGAACGAAACGCTTTTTATCGGCCCCGCCGTACACGCAGCAACTCGTCCAATATTAGGCAAGCCGCCCCGATGCTGATGGCACTGTCGGCCACGTTAAAGGCGGGGAAGTGCCAGCCCTGGAGGTGGAAGTCCAGGAAATCGATCACATAGCCGTGGATCAACCTATCCACCACGTTACCAATGGCCCCGCTCAAGATGCAGGCCATGGCGAAAGAGAACAGCTTTTGGCCCGCATGCGCTTTGAGCATCCACAAGATAAAGACGGTGGCTGCCACGCCGATACCGACAAAAAACCAGCGTTGCCAGCCCGATGCTCCCGCTAAAAACGAGAAGGCCGCGCCGCTGTTGTGCACGCGCACGATGTTGAAGAAGCTGGTGACGTAGGTGCTTTCACCCAGGTGGTAGGCACCCACGATGAGCACCTTGGTGAACTGGTCGGCCAGTAGCAGGATGAAAGCTAGGCCGAGCCAAGGCAGGATGCCGCTGGAGGATGATTTTTTGAAGGCCATTCAGTGCTTCCGTTCGGGCTTAGGCAAACATCCGCGCTTCACCTGCGCCAAACAGATTGCTGGTGCAGCGGCCGCAAATCGTGGGGTGGGCCGGGTCATTGCCCACGTCGTCCCGGTAGTGCCAGCAGCGCTCACATTTAGTGCCATTTGAGGCTGTAGTCCTTATTTCAATAGTACTTGAAGCTACTAAATCAATAGCAGATGTGATGAAGACAAACTTCAAATCATCCCCCAAACTGGCCAACAAAGCGTGGTCATCGGCACCCACAGCCAATGACACCTTGGCTTGCAACGACGAGCCGACTTGGCCATCCGCGCGCAGCACTTCGATGTCTTTGTTGACCGCCTCGCGCAGCTCGCGAATGCGACGCCATTTGGCCAGCAGGGCGGCGTCGGGCGCGCTCAACTCGGCATAGGTTTCCATGAAGATCGACTCGGATTGGCCTGCCACCTTCCATGCCTCTTCGGCGGTGAAGGAAAGGAACGGGGCCATCCAGCGCAGCAGGGCGTGGGTGATCTGGTGCAAGGCGGTTTGCGCACTGCGTCGCGCCAGCGATTTGGGGGCGGTGGTGTAGAGCCGGTCTTTGAGTACATCCAGGTAAAAACCGCCCAGGTCTTCCGAGCAATAAAGCTGCAACTTGGCCACCACCGGGTGGAATTCATAGACCTCGTAGTGCGCCAGGATGTCGGCTTGCAACTCGGCTGCGCGGCTCAGGGCGTAGCGGTCAATTTCCAGCATCTCGCTTAGTGGCACGGCGTCTTTGCTCACGTCAAAGTCGCTGATGTTGGCCAGCAGGAACTTGAGCGTGTTGCGGATGCGGCGGTAGGTGTCCACCACGCGGGCCAGAATTTTGTCGTCGATGCCGAGGTCGCCCGAGTAGTCGGTGGCAGCGCACCACAGGCGGATGATCTCGGCGCCCAGCTTGTCGCTGACCTGCTGGGGTGCGACCACATTGCCCTCGCTCTTGCTCATCTTGCGGCCTTTGCCGTCCACGGTGAAGCCGTGCGTGAGCAGGCCCTTGTACGGTGCGTGGTCGTACATGGCGCAGGCGGTGAGCAGCGAACTGTGGAACCAGCCGCGGTGCTGGTCGTGGCCTTCCAGGTACAGGTCGGCTGGCCAGGTGGACTGCGCGGCGTGGCTGTGGCGCAGCACGTGGTCGTGCGTGGTGCCGGAGTCGAACCACACGTCCAGAATGTCGGTGCACTTGGTGTAATGCGCGGCATCCTCGCCGATGATCGATTCAATGCTGGCCTTGCTCCAGGCCTCCACGCCCCCAGCCTGCACCATGGCAGCGGCTTGGTCCATGATGGCCATGGTGCGGGGGTGCAACTCACCGCTGTCTTTGTGGATGAAGAAGGGCAGGGGCACGCCCCAGTTGCGCTGGCGGCTGATGCACCAGTCGGGGCGACCGGCAATCATGTCGCGCAAGCGGGTTTTGCCGTTCTCGGGATAGAACTGGGTTTCTTCGATGGCGGCCAGGGCGAGTTGGCGCAAGGTCTGCGTCGCCTTGTCTTTCGTGAAAACCCCTTCGCCTTCGTCCATGCACACAAACCATTGCGCCGCAGCACGGTAGATCACAGGCGTCTTATGGCGCCAGCAGTGCGGGTAGCTGTGCGTGATGTCGTGGCTGGCGAAGAGTCGCCCGGCATTGCGCAGTGCCTCGATCACGATGGGCACGGCCTTCCAGATGTGCAGCCCGGCGAACAGGGGGAACTCGGGCTCGTAAGCTCCGTTGCCTTGCACCGGGTTCAAGATGTCGTCAAACGCCAAGCCGTGCGCGACGCAGCTGTTGAAGTCTTCCACGCCGTAAGCGGGGGAGGAGTGCACGATGCCGGTGCCGTCGTCAGCGGTGGCGTAGTCGGCCAGGTACACGGGGGAGAAACGCTGGAAGCCATGCACACCGTGCTCGTCTTTCACGTCGTACAGCGGGTGCTTGAAGTTGATGTGATCTAGCTTTTGGCCCTGCGTGGTGGCTAGCACTTTGCCGGTCAGGCCAAAGCGCTCAAGGCACTTGTCCACCAGCACAGCGGCCAGCAGCAGCAGGCCGCGCTCGGTCTGCACGAGGGCGTAGTCCAGCGCGGGGTTGAGGTTGAGGGCCTGGTTGGCGGGGAGGGTCCAGGCGGTGGTGGTCCAGATCACGGCGAAGATAGGCCTATCCGTTCGCACTGAGCTTGTCGAAGTGCTTGCGAGGTCTTCGACAGGCTCAGACCGAACGGTTTCGTTTGACAAGCCAAAGGCTGCCAGTAACTTCTCCGGCTCAGCGCATTCAAAACCCACGTCCAGCGTGGTGCTCTTCTTGTCCGCGTATTCAATCTCGAACTCAGCGAGCGATGAGCCGCAGTCAAAGCACCAGTACACCGGCTTCAAACCGCGATAGACAAAGCCGCGCTCCATGATGCGTTTGAGCGCGCGGATTTCGTTGGCTTCGTTACCGAAGTCCATCGTGCGGTAGGGGTTGTCCCACTCGCCCAGCACGCCCAAGCGCTTGAAGTCGGCCATCTGGCCCGCGATCTGCTCGGTGGCGAAGGCGCGGCTTTTGGCTTGAACATCGTCGCGCGACAGTTTGCGGCCGTGCAGTTTTTCAATCGCATTTTCAATCGGCAGGCCGTGACAGTCCCAGCCTGGCACGTAAATCGCGTCCATGCCCTTGAGCTGACGCGCCTTGACGATCATGTCTTTCAGAATCTTGTTCACCGCGTGGCCGATGTGGATCTGGCCGTTGGCGTAGGGCGGGCCGTCGTGCAGCACGAACTTGGGCGCGCCGCAGCGGGCATCGCGCAGTTTTTTGTAGATACCCTTGTCTTCCCACTCTTTGACCCAGCCCGGCTCGCGCTTGGGCAGGTCGCCGCGCATGGGGAAGGGGGTGTCGGGCAGGTTCAGGGTGCTGCGGTAGTCGGGCTTATCTGCAGACTGGGTAGGGGCGAGGTTGTCAGTGGTCATGAGAAGGCGTGGAAGCAAAGTAGGCACGCGCATCATCACAATCTTTGGCGATGCCTTTTTGAAGGGCATCCAAGCCGTCGTACTTGAGCTCGTCGTGCAGTTTGTAGAGCAGCTCTACGCGGATGATTTTACCGTAGCCCCCGTCGTCGCCCAGGCTGGCGGGCCAGTCCAGGCAATAGGTTTCCAGCAGCACGCGCCCCCCGTTGATATCGCTCGGATCCAGCGAAGGGCGAATGCCCAGGTTGGCCACGCCTTGCAGCGGCTCAGGGCTCAAACCATGCACCAGCACCGCAAAAATCCCGCTGGCGGCGGGCTTCCAGTGGGCAAACCGCAGGTTCAGGGTGCGAAAGCCCAGCGTGCGGCCCAGCTTGGCCCCATGCAGCACATGGCCAGCGATGTGGTACGGGTGGCCTAACAGACCGGCGGCGTCCTGCATGCGGCCCGTGGCCAGGGCGTCACGCACGGCGGAACTGGAGACGCGCAGGCCATGAACTTCGTAGCTCATCATGCGGGCCACGTCAAAACCACTCGCTACGCCTGCGGCGTCCAACATGGCGTAGTCACCCGCGCGCTTGGCCCCAAAACGGAAATCATCGCCCACCAGCACGTAGCGCGCGCCTAAGCCTTTGATTAACACATCGTCGATAAAGGTCTGCGGCGACAGGGCCGCCAGTCGGGCATCAAAAGGCAGGACGATGGTTTGATCGACTCCGCAGCGCTCCAGCTCAGTCAGCTTGTCACGCAGCGTGCCCACGCGGGCGGGTGCCAAGTGAGGCTGGTGGCTGAGGTCGGCAAAGTAGTCACGCGGATGCGGCTCAAACGTCATCACGCAACTGGGCACACCGCGCTGGCGCGCCTCGCCGCGCAGCAAGGCCAGCATGGCTTGGTGGCCGCGGTGTACGCCGTCAAAGTTGCCAATCGTCAGGGCGCAAGCCGGGGCAATGCCGGGGTGGTGGAAGCCGCGAAAAACCTTCATGGAGTCGAGTGGATTTTTGGAGTGGGAAAAGACAAAAACAGGGTATATTGTGGCGTAGTGGCCCAAGGGGAAGCCCCTGTAGGCCACCAGAGACATTGACGTTCCGAGTTGCTGGTTGTTTTGACCATTTCAGGAGGCGTGTTTTGAAAGTCTTGAAGCTGTCGGCCCAAGGGCTGCCCCAATCGTGGATTTCGCTGGAGCAAGCGGTGATTCATTACGCCGCCGATGAGGTGCGCTGGGAGTCTGGCGGCGAGGTGGCGGTGTTTCATGGCGGGCACAACGCCATCACGGGTTTGCAGTCCATCATCACCGTCAACAGCATCATCGGCACACGCGGCGTGCCCAGCATCAACCCCTTCAACCTGCGCCCCAGCCTGACCAACAGCAAGCTCTTCACGCGTGACCGCAACATCTGTGCTTACTGCGGCGACGTGCACCATGAAGAAGAGCTCACGCGCGAGCACATCATCCCCTTTGCCCAAAACGGTATTGACACCTGGATGAACGTCGTCACCGCCTGCCGCGCCTGCAACCACCGCAAGAGCAGCCGCACGCCCGAGCAGGCCCATATGCCGCTGCTCTACGCCCCCTATGTGCCCAGCCTGTGGGAAGACTTCATCCTGCGCAACCGACGCATCCTGGTCGATCAGATGGAGTTTTTGATGGCGCACGTGCCCAAGTCCTCGCGTCTTCTGGTCTGAAGGAAGTTGATCTTCAGACGCGACATCAGGTTAAGGCCTGTGAGGTGAGTTCAGCCTTCGAGAAGTACAATTTTCGAGGCCCTAAATTTTCATCCCCACCCCAACCAAGGACGAACCTTGCAAATCCAAATCAACGGCTCCCTGCGCAGTTGCGACGCGCCTCAGAACACAAAAGCCCTATTCGTTTTACGCAATGACTTAGGCCTGGTCGGCGTCAAGATGGGTTGCGTCGAGGGGCATTGCGGGTCTTGCACGGTGTTGGTGGATGGGTTGCCCACGACCACGTGCGATTTGCCGCTGTGGGCTTTGGAGGGCAAGGCTGTGCGCACGCCTGAGGGTGTGGGTTCGCCGGAGCATCTCCACTGCGTTCAGCAGGCCTTGCTGGACGAGCAGCCTGGGCAGTGCGGCTATTGCTTGAGCGGCATCATGATGACGGCGGTGGCGTTGACGGAGCGCCAGCCAGCGCCTTCTGAGCACGAGGTGCGAGCCGCGTTGGACAAGCACCTGTGCCGCTGCGGCAGCCATCCGCGCATTGTCAAAGCGGTGATGAAAGCCATTCAAACCGGGAGCGCAGCATGAGCACCACCATGAAAGCACGGGGCTTTGTCAAAGGCAGCCTGGACAAGAACCCGCTCTTGGGGCAATGGCTTGCGTTTGACGTGCCGGGGCAGGTGACCCTGCGCGTGGGCAAGGTGGACATTGGGCAGGGCATCTCCACTGCACTGGCGCAGATTGCGGCTGAAGAGCTGGATGTGGATTTGAGCCGCATCGTCAACATCGACATCAACACCGCGCAGAACCCGGACGAAGGGGTGACGTCGGGCAGCTTCTCGATTGAGCATTCAGGCTCGGCCGTGCGCATGGCTTGCGCGACGATCAGGGCCATGGCGGTGGCCGAGTTTTGCCAAGCCCATCAGGTGGCGGCCACGACGGTGAAGATTGCGGATGGCCGCTTGACGTCCAGCGTCTCGGATGCTCAGGCCACTTACTGGGATTTGAATTTGCAAGCCCACCTGGGCGAGCCTGTGTCTGAGCAAGCCGCCACCAAGCCGGTTGCGCAGTACACCAAGGTGGGGTTCGCCGAGCCGCGCATTGACTTGGCGAAGAAACTGTTCGGCCAAGCCAGCTTCATTCAAGACCTAGTGTTGCCCGGCATGTTGCATGCCCGCGTGGTGCGCACGTCGAACCGGGCGGGGCATGTGGTGAGCTTGGATGAGGCCAGTTTCAAGCAGCGCATGCCCGGCGTGACTTTGGTCAGAGATGGTTCGTTTTTGGGCGTGATCGCGGCGCGTGAAGAGCTGGCCATCGCGGCGGCGGAGCTGCTGGAGACGCTGGTGCAATGGCACTTGCCCGCTGTGCTGCCGGACTGTGGTGACTTGGCGGGTTTCCTCACCGGCACGCCGTCTGAGCGGCACATTGTTTTTGAAAAATCAGGCCCGGCTACGCAGGCGTTGCCAGCAGGCAGCACGCACTTGAGTGCCTCGTATTCACGCCCCTTCATCGCCCATGCGTCGATTGGCCCGTCTTGCGCCGTGGCGCAATGGAGCGACGCGAAGTTGGAGGTGTGGTGCCACAGCCAGGGCATCTTTAACCTCAAGACGGACATTGAAGTTTTTCTGCGCCGCGAGTATGTCGATGCTGCGCCCGCCGTCGTCGTGCACCACGTGGACGGCGCGGGCTGCTATGGCCACAACCCAGCGGATGACGTTGCCTTTGATGCCGTCTTGCTTTCGCGCGCCGCTGCGGGCCAGCCGGTGCGCGTGGTGTGGTCACGCGCAGACGAGCTGAGCTGTGGCCCCAGTGGGTCGGCCCATTGGGTGAGCTTGCAAGCCGATCTGAGCCCGGAAGGCCTTATCCAAGATTGGAAGCATGAGAACTGGTCCAACGGCTACACCTCGCGCCCAGGCCGCTCGGCGGCGGGCGCCTTGTCGTTCAAAGCGGCGTCAGAATTGGCCCGACCTTTTGACGTACCTATCGCGCTAGACCCGCCCATGTCCGCTGGTGGCGGCGGTGACCGCAATGCCATCCCCGACTACGACTTCCCCCAGCAAAGCGTCGTCTACCACCGGCTGCTGGAGATGCCCATTCGCACCTCCGCCATTCGCGCGCTTGGCGGTTATGCCAACGTGTGGGCCATCGAATGTTTTATGGACGAGCTGGCGCATTCTGTGCAGCGCGACACAGTGGATTTCAGACTACAGCACCTGAGCGACCCACGGGCACGGGCGGTCATCGAGAAGGCGATTGAACAAGCCCCTTGGTGGCACGACAAGAGCAATGATCAAGAGGGCACCGGGCGTGGCCTGGCCTTTGCCCGCTACAAAAACAACGGCGCTTGGTGTGCCGTGGCGGTGCTGATACGGGCACAGGCGTCGATCCGCGTAGAGCGCATCTCCATCGCCGCCGACGTGGGCCTGGCCATCAACCCCGATGGCGTTAAAAGCCAGTTGGAGGGCGGCGCGATTCAGAGTTGCAGTTGGACGCTGAAAGAAGAACTGCGCTTCACCCGCGAGACGATGCTGACCCGCAGCTGGGAGGACTACCCCATCCTCAACTTCTCCGAAGCCCCTGTGGTCGATGTAGCCCTGATAGACCGCCCCAACGAGCCCTCAATCGGCGCAGGCGAAGCCACCCAAGGCCCCACCGCTGCCGCCATTGGCAACGCCGTGTTCGACGCCCTGGGCGTGCGTGTTCGCCAGTTGCCGTTGACGCCGGAGCGGATTTTGGCAGCGCTGTCGGCTTGAAGTTTCAGGCAAACACACCCGCCGTCGCCTGCATGCGGGCCGACACCTCGCCCAGGTGGTGCAGGCTGTCGCCAAACGTCATCTCCATTTGCGTGAGTGACTTGAAGTAGTGGCTCACGATTAGCTCATCCGTCACACCGATGCCGCCGTGCAGTTGCACCGCTTGTTGGCCGATGAAGCGCATGGATTGGCCGAGTTGCACCTTGGCGCGGGCCAGGGCGCGGCGGCGCTCGTCGGCTGGGGCGTTGAGTTTGAGGCTGGCGTAGTAGCTCATGGATCGGGCCAGCTCCAGTTGCATCTTCATGTCGGCCACGCGGTGGCGCAGGGCTTGAAAGCTGGCGATGTTGACGCCGAACTGCTTGCGTGTGTTCATGTAGTCGGCGGTGGCGGTCAGCGTCATGTCCATCACGCCCACGGCTTGGGCGCAGGTGGCGGCGATGCCGATGTCCACAGCGTGTTCCAACGCGGTCAGGCCGTCAGATGAGATGAGTTGTGCGGGCGCGTTGCTCAGCGTTATGTCAGCCGCGCGGCTACCGTCTTGCGTGCCGTAGCTGTGTGTGCTGACGCCACTGGCGCTGCGCTCCACCAAGAACAAGGCGATCTGGCCGTTCAGCTTGGCGGGGACGATGAAGGCTTCTGCCTGGTCGCCGCAAGGCACTGTTGTTTTGATAGCTGCCAGTGCGTATCCTGCGGTCGTTTGAGTAGCTTTTGCCTCGCAAGAATCAAGCTGATAACGGGCTTTTTTCTCTTGATGCGCCAGCACGACCAGCGCTTCACCCGCAGCGATGCGTGGCAACCAAGCGGATTTGAGTTCGGTGGGGGCGAAGCCCGACAGCACGCCGCTGGCAATCAGCGTTTGCACTAGGGGCTCCAGCACGATGCCGCGCCCCAGCTCTTCCATCGCCACCATGGCCTCCACAGGCCCCAGCCCTAAGCCGCCGTCTTCCTCGGCAACGTAGAGCCCGCACAGGCCCAGTTCGGCCAACTCGGCATAGGCTTCGCGTGAGAAGCCTCCTGCCGCCACGATGGCGCGGCGACGCTCGAAGCTGTAGCCCCGGCCCACCCATTTGCGCACCGCGTCGCGGAGTTGTTCTTGGTCGTCTGAAAAATTGAAATCCATTTTTATCACCCCAATACGGTTTGAGACACGATGTTGCGTTGCACCTCATTGCTGCCACCATAAATCGTGGTCTTGCGCATGTTGAAGTAGCCCGATGCCAGTGGCGCGTGGGCCATGGTGGCGGCGTCGCCTTGCCAGCCTGCTTCCATCGCTTCACGGATCAGCGGCAGGGCGTTGGGGCCAGCGGCCAGCATCATGAGTTCGCTGTAGCGCTGCTGGATTTCGCTGCCGCGAATTTTGAGCAGGCCGGCAATGTCGAGCGAATTCTTGCCTGATTTTTCAGCCGACAGCACGCGCAGCACCAGCATCTCCAGCGCGACAACGTCCACTTCAAGTTTGGCAATCTCGTCGCGAAAGCGCAGGGCGGTCGCACCCCCGGTGGCCGGGTCATACACGCCCTCGGCCTGGGCGATGCGTTTGAGGCGTTCCAACTCGCGTTTGGCGCGGTTCACGTCGGCAATGTTGGTTCGCTCGTGCGAGAGCAGGTGTTTGGCGTAAGTCCAGCCTTTGTTCTCTTCGCCAATCAGGTTGTTGGCGGGTACGACGACGTTGTCGAAGAAGACTTCGTTGACTTCGGCCTCTCCGTCCAGCAGCACGATGGGGCGCACCGTCACGCCGGGGGACTTCATGTCGATCAACAGGAAGCTGATGCCGGTCTGCGGCTTGCCTTCGGTATTGGTGCGCACCAGGCAAAAGATCCACTCGCCGTATTGGCCCAGAGTCGTCCAGGTCTTTTGGCCGTTGACGACGTAGGTGTCGCCCTGGCGCTCAGCACGTGTCTTGACGCTGGCCAAATCAGAGCCCGAGCCCGGCTCGCTATAGCCCTGGCTCCACCAGACCTCGCCGCTGGCAATGCCGGGCAAAAAGCGCTGCTGTTGCTCAGGCGAGCCAAAAGCCATGATGACCGGGGCCACCATCACCGGCCCAAACGGTACGACTCGTGGCGCACCGGCGCGCGCGCATTCTTCTTCAAACAAATGTTTTTGCACGGCCGTCCAGCCCGGGCCACCAAACTGCGTGGGCCAGCCATGGCCCAGCCAACCTTTGCTGCCCAAAATTTTGGCCCAGCGCTGCATGTCGTCGCGCGTCAGGTGCAAGGCGTTGTGCACTTTGTGCGAGATGGCGGGCGGCAAGTTGGCGTGCACCCAGGTGCGTATGTCGTCGCGAAACTGTTGCTCTTCGGGGGTGAATGCCAAATCCATGGTGGGCTTTCTAATTGAGGGGAGACAAACGCGATAATCGCCAGCAAAGCATGAAAAACATTGTCATTTTGATCTCAGGCGGCGGCTCCAACATGGCCGCCATCGTAAAAACTGCCGAGCGTGAGGCCTGGCACACCCGCTATGGTGCACGCATTGCCGCCGTCATCAGCAACCGCTCCGATGCCAAAGGCCTAGAGTTTGCCAAAGCGCAAGGCATTGTTACCGAAGTTGTGGATCACAAAGCCTACGATTCGCGCGTAGCGTTTGATGAAGCGTTGATGGCCGCCATCGACCAGCAAGACCCAACAGGCCAACCCGCCCTGGTGGTGCTGGCGGGCTTCATGCGCATCCTCACGCCGGGTTTTGTTCAGCACTACGAGGGGCGCTTGCTCAACATCCACCCCTCGCTCTTGCCTGCCTTCCCCGGTCTGCATACGCACCAACGGGCTTTGGATGCAGGTTGCAAATTTGCGGGTGCGACCGTGCACCAAGTCACTGCCGAACTCGACCACGGCCCCATCCTGGCGCAAGCCGTGGTGCCGGTGCTGGCGGGCGACGATGAGGCCACGCTGGCGGCGCGGGTGCTGAGTCAGGAGCACTTGATTTACCCCAAGGCGATTGCAGAGTTGCTACAAAATAAGTAGCTGATTACGCATTGTTTTGTAAGGTTTCAGCCTGATTTGACTCTGAAGCAGGTGTGCTGGGCGAGATGCCCAGCTCTTGGCAGAGTTGCTGCACCGTCTGGCGCAAGTCGGCCACTTCGTTTTCCAGTTGTTCCACACGCGCCCGCAGGTCGCCAGGGGTGATGACGCCCGCAACACTGCTTGCGCCGGACCTGCCCGGGTCGATATCAAAACTCACTTCAACCGGCCCGCACAGCAGATGCGCCCAGCGCGGCTCACGTGCGCCGGGTGCGCGGGGCAGCAGCACAGTCAAGGCGCCGCCTTTTTCTTCAGAGCGATCCCGCAACTCTTCTAAAAAGCCTTCGACCGAGGAGACATCGGCAAACCGATACCAACGCTCGCTGTTCAGGCGCAGCTCTGCCGCTGTTTGCGGGCCACGCAGCATGAGCAAACCCAGCAACACGGCGGACTGCTCGGGCACGTTGAGGCCGCGTTGCAGGTTGTGCTCAAACCGGGTCACGCGGCTGCCGCTGGACTCGCGCACCAAGTTAAGCCCCTTCAATGCGTCCAGTGCCTCTTGCGCCTGCGCTTCGGTGAGAGACATCACAGGTTCACGGCTGGTCTTCTGGTTGCAGCCCAGCAGCAGGTTGTTGAGCGACAGGGGGTAGCTGTCGGGCACGGTGCGGGCTTTTTCCATCAGGGTGCCCAGTGCACGGGTTTCAGTGGGGGAGAGAGGGCGTAGGGTCATGGGTTTAGGTCGGCTGGGTTTCTGAAATAAAGGTGAATCGCGGCTGCTGGATGCCCTCAATCACTACGTCCTCATTGAACATGGCGGCAGGCCGAACCCACAGGCCGCGCTCACCGTAGAGCGCGCGGTACAGGGTCATGGGCTCCAGCGTCTCGCTGTGGCGCACGGTGCCCAGCACCTCGTACATCAGGTTCTTGTAATGGCGGTAAATACCGGGGCGGGTTTCGATGAGGGGTGGGAGTTTTTCAGTGGACATGGGACAATCGTAGGCTATGCATCCTAAAGCCCTCCTCGACGCCTGCGCTGAACTCGTCAGACTCACCCTTAAATTCGACCACCCTGCGGACGCCATCGTCTCGCGCTTCTTTCGCGACAACCGCGGCCTGGGGCCGCGCGAGCGGGCCACCTTGGCCGAGACCGTGTACGCCGTGTTGCGCAAAAAACTGCTTTTTGACCACTTCGCCCCCTCGGGCAGCGGCCCCAAAGAGCGGCGCTTGGCTATTTTGGGCTTCTACGGCCCACGCGATTTTTTGATGAGCGCGCTGACCGACCAAGAGAAAAACTGGCTGGCGCAGTGCGACCAGGTCAAGGCAGACGACTTGATGGAGCGCCATCGCCACAACCTGCCTGAGTGGCTGGTGCAGCCGCTCAAAGATCAATTGGGCGCTGATTTCTGGCCCCTGGCACAGAGCCTGAACCAGAACGCCGGGCTTGATTTGCGCGTCAATGCGCTGAACGACAAGCGCTCCGACGTGCAAAAAGAGCTGAACAAGGCGGGCATCAAGTCCACCCCCACGCCGTTTTCGCCCTGGGGCCTGCGGCTGCAAGACAAGCCTGCCTTGAACAAGACGGATGTTTTCACCCGAGGCGCGATTGAGGTGCAAGACGAGGGCTCGCAACTGCTGGCCATGCTCTTGGACGCTAAACGCGGCGAGATGGTTGTGGACTTTTGTGCCGGTGCCGGTGGCAAGACCCTGGCCATTGGTGCTGCCATGCGCAGTACAGGGCGGCTTTACGCGTTTGACACCTCGGCCCATCGCTTGGACGCCCTCAAGCCGCGCTTGGCGCGAAGCGGTCTGTCCAATGTGCACCCGGCGGCCATCGCCCATGAGCGGGATGATCGCGTTAAGCGCTTGGCCGGCAAAATTGACCGGGTGCTGGTGGACGCGCCCTGCACGGGTTTGGGAACTTTGCGACGTAATCCTGATCTGAAGTGGCGACAGAGCATGCAAGGCGTGGAAGAGATGGCGATCAAGCAAGCCGCCATTTTGCAAAGCGCGGCGCGGCTGCTCAAGTCTGGTGGGCGCTTGGTGTATGCCACGTGCAGCATCTTGCCGCAGGAGAATGAAGCCATTGCCCAGGCCTTCTCGGATGCCAACCCGGACTTCAGTGTCTTAGACGCAGGCGAAATTCTGGCTGGCTTGAAGATCGAGGGCGCGGCCCAGCTTTGCAGCGGCGGGGAAAACGGGCAGAAATACCTGCGTTTGTGGCCGCACAAACATCAAACAGATGGATTTTTCGCAGCCGTTTGGCAAAAAAACTGAGTTTTTAGCTTGAGTTAATGTTTTTTACCACCATGTAACGGGGGTAAGACAAGGGTTTTAAAGAAGTGATGGTCAAAACGGGTCAGAACCCTTAAAATTCGTCAATGCGGGGTGGCAGTAGCCATCCTTACTATTATTAATTTCGTTGTAAAGGTTACCAACTATGCTGTTACCTGACTGGACTGTGTTGAATGCGGCCATTGATTGGCTGGCGCATGGCGTTTGGGATCTGGCCGGTTGGCAGATCTTCCTTTTCGCCTTGGCGCTGACGCACGTGACCATGATCAGTGTGACCGTCTTTCTGCACCGCCACCAAGCGCACCGTGCCCTGGATCTGCACCCGATTGCCTCGCACTTCTTCCGTTTTTGGCTGTGGCTGACCACTGGTCAGGTGACCAAAGAGTGGGCTGCCATTCACCGCAAGCACCACGCCAAGTGTGAGGGTGCTGAAGACCCACACAGCCCGCATGTGTACGGCATCAAAAAGGTGCTGACGCAGGGTGCTGAGCTGTACCGTAAAGAATCGAAAAACAAGGAAACCATGGACCGCTTTGGTCATGGAACGCCTGACGACTGGATTGAGCGCAACCTCTACACCCGTTTCTCCTGGCAAGGCGTGGGGTTGATGATGATCATCAACCTGACCCTGTTTGGCGCTGCTGGCTTGGCCGTGTGGGCCTTGCAGATGGCTTGGACGCCAATTTTTGCAGCCGGCATCATCAACGGTGCGGCCCACTTCTGGGGCTACCGCAATTTTGAGGCACCTGACGCTAGTACGAACATTTCGCCTTGGGGCATCATCATTGCCGGTGAAGAGTTGCACAACAACCACCACACCTACCCCACGTCGGCCAAGCTGTCGGTCAAGCCCTACGAGTTCGACATTGGCTGGATGTACATTACCATCATGCAAGCTGTCGGCTTGGCCAAGGTCAAAAAGACACCGCCTAAGCTGGCCTATGGCGACATCAAGCCCGTGGCTGATGAAAAAACGCTAGAAGCTTTGATTGCCAATCGCTACGAAATCATGGCGGGCTATGCCCATGGCGTTCAAGCTGCACTCAAGCACGAGCTGGACGTTCTGAAAGCGCGCAGCGCCGATGCGACCGTGATCAAGGCGGCCAACCGCTGGTTGCACCGTGATGCTGACAAGGTGCCTGCGGCAGCTGTGCCCCATCTGGAGCAGGCTCGTGCGGCTTCCCCCACTTTAGACAAGTTGGTGGTCATGCGTGAAGAGTTGCGCCAGCTCTGGCTCAACACTTCGCACTCACGTGAGCAGTTGCTGGTTGATTTGCAGGCCTGGTGCCACCGTGCAGAAGAAAGCGGTATTACCGCTTTGCGTGACTTCTCTATGAAACTGCGGGCTGCTCGAGTTTGATCTTTGTCACCTGACTGCACATGAGCCCTTGGCTTAGCAAAAATCCCGCCGAGTGCGGGATTTTTTTACGCTTAGTTGAAGATGTATTGAATTGTCGTTGAGAGGTGTTTAGGCAACAAAAAACCCGCATCAAGCGGGTTTTTTGTAGAAGAGAGAATCTGAATTACTTCAGCTTGATCTCTTTGTATTCCACGTGCTTGCGAGCTTTTGGATCAAATTTCATGATCAGCATTTTCTCGGGCATGGTTTTTTTGTTTTTGCTGGTGGTGTAGAAGTGACCAGTACCAGCCGTAGATTCCAGCTTGATTTTTTCGCGTCCGCCTTTGGTTGCCATGATTCAGCTCCTTATGCTTGGCCACGTGCGCGCAGATCAGCGAGCACAGAGTCGATACCGTTCTTGTCGATCAAGCGCAGACCGGCGTTGGAGATTCGCAAGCGAATCCAACGGTTTTCGGTCTCGACCCAGAAACGGCGATATTGCAGGTTCGGGAGGAACCGGCGCTTGGTTTTGTTGTTGGCGTGGGAAACATTGTTCCCGACCATGGGGCCTTTGCCCGTGACTTCACATACGCGTGCCATTAGGACACTCCGATACTTAGAACAGCCAGCTTGCGCCAGCTTGACCTCGCCAGATACGGGTGGCGGTAACCCGGTTTGCCAGAACCTACGCCTATAAAAGACGCAGGCGAGCCCAGCAAAGCCTCATATTATAGCTGCTCCAAAAAGCGCTGAGCATCCAGCGCTGCCATGCAGCCCGTGCCCGCGCTGGTGATGGCCTGGCGGTACACGTGGTCTTGCACGTCACCAGCGGCAAAAACACCGGGCACGCTGGTCTGGGTGGCAAAGCCTTTGAGGCCGCCTCGGGTCACGATGTAGCCGTTTTCCATCTCCAACTGACCTTGGAAGATTTCGGTATTGGGGGCGTGGCCAATGGCGATGAAGCAACCCGTGAGCGGCACGTCTTCGGTGCTGCCGTCTTTGGTGCTCTTGATGCGGATGCCGGTGACGCCGCTTGAATCACCCAGCACCTCGTCCAGCGTTTGGAAGGTTTTGAGCACTATCTTGCCTGCGGCCACTTTATCCATGAGCTTGTCCACGAGGATGGGCTCGGCCTTGAACTTGTCGCGGCGGTGCACCAAGTACACCTTGCTGGCAATATTAGAGAGGTACAGCGCTTCTTCAACCGCCGTGTTGCCGCCGCCCACGACGCAGCAAACCTGGTCACGGTAAAAGAACCCATCACACGTCGCGCAGCCCGAGACGCCCTTGCCCATGAAGGCTGTCTCGGACGGCAGGCCCAGGTATTTGGCCGATGCGCCAGTGGCGATGATGAGCGAGTCGCAGGTGTAGGTGCCGCTGTCGCCGGTGAGGGTGAAAGGGCGCTGGCTGAAGTCAACCTTGTTGATGTGGTCGAACACGATCTCGGTTTTAAAGCGCTCGGCATGCGCCTGAAAGCGCTGCATTAGCTCCGGGCCTTGCACGCCGTCCACATCGGCTGGCCAGTTGTCCACATCAGTCGTGGTCATGAGTTGGCCACCTTGGGCAATGCCCGTGATTAACCGGGGCTTGAGGTTGGCGCGGGCTGCATAGACAGCCGCTGAATAGCCTGCAGGGCCTGAGCCTAGAATGAGCACTTTGGAATGTGTGGGTGATGACATTCTGAAACCTTATAGTGAAAAAAATAGTGGCATCGCCGTGTACAGTTTGGGTCGAATCGCCAAACCTCGATTGTATGAACTGATTAACGCACACGAAGGAAGTTGACCCTATGTCCATGCTGAGCACTTTGGATCTGATACGCCGAGTTCCGATGTTTTCCAAATTATCACTAGAGCAGGCCGAGTTTTTGGCGGCTGGGGTGGTCAAGCACCGCTTTAAAAAAGGCGAACGCATTGTTGAACAAAACCATAAATCTGACGCTCTCTACATCATTCTGTCCGGGCGAGCCCGTGTCTTGATGACTGATGCCAAAGGCCGCGAAGTTATATTGGCCACGCTTCAGACGGGTGACTACATTGGCGAGATGAGCCTGATTGACAATGAGGCCCACTCCGCTACCGTAGAAGCCGAGATTCAAACTGATGCTTTAGAGCTGGGCCGTGCGGACTTCATGCGCAGTCTGAGTGAGAGCAGCAGCATGGCCTTTGCCGTTATGGGCGGCTTGGTGCAGCGCTTGCGCCATGCAGACGAGAAGATAGGCTCATTGGCGCTGATGAGTGTTTATGACCGCGTGGCGGATGTCTTGCTCAAAGCCGCCAAGGCAAGCCCGAACAACGACATGGTCATTCGCGAAAAAATTTCCCGTCAAGACGTTGCCAAAATGGTTGGTGCCTCGCGCGAAATGGTCAGCAGAGTGATGAAAGATTTTGAAGAGCAAGGATTTGTTGAGCTACTGGAGGGCGGGGGTATTCGGGTCGTCGAGCAAAGCGCCGTTCCAACTTCCTTTTCATGACCTATTCGCTCAACACGCTGAACAACCCTGGGCGTTCAGACAATACTTCCAACCGATCTGGCTGGGGTCGATTCGCAAACGAACTGTTCTTGATTGGCGGTTTGGTGTTCTTGGCATTTTGGCTGCTCGCCATGCTCAGTTACACCTTGCAAGACGAAGCATGGTCAACATCGGGCAGCGGCGGTGGGTCTGCGCTCAATCGGGGCGGACGTCTAGGGGCTTGGCTGGCTGACGCAAGCTACTACTTGCTGGGCATGTCAGTTTGGTGGTGTTGGGTTGCGGGTGTGCGTGTGTGGTTGACTACCTTGGCGCACTGGTTGCGCGGTGGTGATGCGGTTGCGGATGAGCATGAACACCCACACTCAAACCTATCCCGTTTCTCAGAAAGCCGCTTGGGGTTTTGGTTCGGACTCGCACTTTTGCTGGGGGCCAGCGTCATCATCGAGTGGTCTCGCTTTTACAGCTTGGAGATGCGTTTGCCGGGGCAAGGCGGTGGTGTCTTGGGCTACTGGCTCGGGCCCATGAGCGTGCGCTGGCTGGGCTTTACCGGCTCAGCCTTGGTGGCAATTAGCCTCGGCGTGATTGGCAGTTCCATGGTATTTCGTTTTTCCTGGGGGCAGGTCGCCGAACATATCGGTTCCTGGCTAGATAACTTCATCGAATCACGCCGCTCAAAACGAGAAATCGCTCAGGATCAAGCGTTTGGCGAGCAGGCTGCACGCGAGCGCGAGGATCTCGTGATGGTGGAGCGCGAGGAAATTGTCGAACACCACCCCTTGCCCGTACTGATAGAACCCGTGTTGGCCGACATTCCCCAGAGCGCCCGTGTGGCCAAAGAGCGCCAAAAACCGCTATTCAGTGAACTGCCAGACTCCAAACTGCCCCAGGTCGATCTGCTGGACGGCGCGCAAACGCGCCAAGAGAGCGTGGCCCCCGAGACGCTGGAGATGACCAGCCGCATGATCGAGAAAAAGCTCAAAGACTTTGGCGTTGAAGTGCGTGTGGTGCTGGCCCAGCCCGGGCCGGTGGTCACGCGCTATGAGATCGAGCCTGCCACCGGCGTCAAGGGCTCGCAGATCGTTGGTTTGGCCAAAGATTTGGCGCGCTCACTCAGCCTGGTGTCTATCCGTGTGGTGGAAACCATCCCCGGCAAAAACTACATGGCGCTGGAGCTGCCCAACGCCAAGCGCCAGTCCATCAAATTGTCAGAGATTTTGGGCTCGCAGGTCTATAACGAAGCCAAGTCCCTGCTCACCATGGGCCTAGGCAAAGACATCATCGGCAACCCGGTGGTGGCTGATTTGGCCAAGATGCCGCACGTGTTGGTGGCGGGTACCACCGGCTCGGGTAAATCGGTGGGTATCAACGCCATGATCTTGAGCCTGCTCTACAAAGCCGAGGCGCGCGATGTGCGTTTGCTCATGATCGACCCCAAGATGCTGGAGATGTCGGTATACGAAGGCATTCCGCACCTGCTCGCCCCGGTGGTGACCGACATGCGCCAGGCCGCGCACGGCCTGAATTGGTGCGTGGCCGAAATGGAGCGCCGCTACAAGCTCATGAGCAAGCTCGGCGTGCGCAACTTGGCGGGCTACAACGCCAAGATTGACGAGGCCAAGGCGCGTGAAGAATTCATCTACAACCCCTTCAGCCTCACCCCCGACAGCCCAGAGCCGCTCCAGCGCCTGCCGCACATCGTGGTGGTGATAGACGAGCTGGCCGACCTGATGATGGTGGTGGGCAAGAAGATCGAGGAGCTGATCGCTAGGCTGGCGCAAAAGGCCCGCGCCGCTGGCATTCACCTCATCTTGGCCACGCAGCGCCCCAGCGTGGACGTGATCACCGGCCTGATCAAGGCCAATATCCCTACCCGCATCTCCTTTCAGGTCAGCAGCAAGATCGACAGCCGCACCATCCTGGACCAAATGGGTGCTGAGGCCCTGCTGGGCATGGGCGACATGCTCTACATGGCCAGCGGAACCGGTCTGCCCGTGCGCGTGCATGGCGCCTTTGTCAGCGACGAAGAGGTGCACCGCGTTGTGAGTTATCTAAAGAGCCAGGGCGAGCCCGATTACATCGATGGCGTGCTTGAAGGCGGCACGGTGGATGGAGAAGACAGCCCCGATGGAGAGTCCGGTGCCACCGGTGAAAAAGACCCGATGTATGACCAAGCGGTAGAAGTGGTGTTGAAGAACCGCCGCGCCAGCATCTCGCTGGTGCAGCGCCACCTCAAGATCGGCTACAACCGCGCTGCACGGCTGGTGGAAGACATGGAAAAATCCGGACTGGTCAGTGCCATGAGCGGCAGCGGCCAGCGCAGTATTTTGGTGCCCGAACGGGCGGAGTGAATTTTTTGAAACATCGAATTGCTATTGTTTTTCTAGCTGCTTGTGCAAGTTCTGCGTGGGCTGACGGCTTAAGCAGCCTTGAAATCTTCATCAAAACCGTGAGTAGCGGTCGTGCAGACTTCACCCAAGTCGTCACCGCACCCGCGCGCGAAGGCCAGACAGTACGCAGCAAAACCTCCAGCGGCACCTTCGAGTTCGCCCGCCCTGGCCGCTTTAAATTCGTCTACAAAAAACCGTTCGAGCAAAGCATCGTGGCCGATGGCCAGACCCTGTGGCTGTACGACGTGGATTTGAATCAGGTCACCGCCCGCAAGCAGTCCAGCGCCCTGGGTACTACCCCGGCGGCCTTGATCGCCTCTGCGCCCGATCTACGCGCCCTACAGGCCGATTTCACCCTGAGCTCTGCGCCCGACCAAGACGGCCTGCAATGGCTGCTGGCCACCCCTAAGGCCAAAGACGGCCAGCTGCAAGCGGTGCGCGTGGGTTTTCGCCAAAGCGAAAAAACCGCGAGTTCAAATGAACTGGCGGCTTTGGAGATCATCGACAACTTTGGTCAGCGCTCGGTGTTGAGCTTTAGCAAGGTAGAGGTCAACCCTGCACTGCCCGCCGACACCTTCGCCTTCAAGCCGCCCAAGGGGGCGGATGTGATCCGGCAGTGAACTAGCTCGCAGCGGGCTGTTCGCCCGCAGGTACTTCCGGCTCAGGGTCAGCGATGGACTCTTGCGGCGGCGCGAACTCGGAATGGGGTTCTTTCTTCGAAGCCTTCTCAGCCTTCTTCTTTTTCTTCTCCAGCTCGCGCTGGCGTTTCTCGTACTGATAGTTGGGTTTTGCCACTGGCGTCCTTTAATGGGTATGGGGCATACGATAACCTATCAGCGACCATGTACTTGGCAGACTTGGTAATTTCAATCACCAAGCTTGCCTAAGTCGTCGTTTCAATCCATCCAGTCCTCAATCTTCAGCCCCAATACTTTTTCAAAATGGCGGGTGTTGTGAGTGACCAAAATCAAATCTTCGGCCAGCGCATGGGCGGCAATTTGGGTATCCAACTCGCCAATGGGCGTGCCTTCGCGTTTGTGCACGGCTTTGATGTCGCCGTAAATATCGGCAGCTTGGCTCGTCCACGCAATGTTGGGTAGCCTCAATAGGAAGTGATCAATCAGACTACGCCGTCGGTCTTCGGGCTTCATCGCGGCCTGGCCGAAACGCAATTCGGCACGTGTCATTGCAGAGATCGCAACGGTCTGGTGTTTCAACGCATCGCCCACTCTCGCTTCCAGCACGGGTGAACTGCGCCGCAAAAAGTAGCTGACGATATTGGTGTCCAGCAGGTAGAGCGTTGTCATTCGACCCAGGCCTCAAATGGGCTGGGGCGGGGGCTGTTGTCACGCGGCGGGATGAACTCTTCGGTGACGGGCATATCTTTGAGTTCTGCAAGAAAGGTCTCCAGCGCGTCGGGCGCAGGTATGGGCTTGAGAGTAATCTCCCCCGTCCCTTCGTTTTTGCTGATCCACATTTCGCGGGCCTCCACCCGGAAAGCCTTGGGCAAACGGATGGCCTGACTATGGCCTGTGGTGAATACTTTGGCAGTGGCGTGCACGGCAGGCTCCTTGTAATGTATCTACAAAAACATGTATATATTACAGAAAATCAGGCCGTCAGGCAAGCGCCACGAGCCCTCTGGTCAGGAGCCCGCTACGCCTCACCCCGCCAAGCCCACAAACACATTCTGCACATCGTCATTTTCATCAATGGCCGCCAAAAAGGCTTCCACTTCGGCCAAGTGCTCGGGGCTCAGGTTGGCTGGATCGACGGGGTTTTTGGATTTGTAGCCCAGCTTGGCCGACAAGACGGTAAAGCCCTGCGCGGGCAGCGCACGGCTCACCAAGTCCAGGTCGCTGGGGTCGGTCAGGAACAGCGTCGTACCTTCTTCCTCGCCCGGCTCCAAGTCCTGCGCACCGGCTTCAATCGCCGCCATCTCAGCGTCCGCCCCCGGCGCAGCGGGCTCCGCCTCAATCATGCCCACGTGGTCAAAATCCCACGCAACTGAGCCGGACGTTCCCAACTGCCCCTTGCGAAACAGCACGCGCATTTCAGGCGCGGTGCGTTTCACGTTGTCGGTCAGGCACTCCACCATCACCGCCACCTGGTGCGGGCAGAAGCCCTCGTAAATCACATGCTCAAAGTTGACCACTTCACCTGTCAGCCCCGCGCCTTTCTTTATTGCCCGCTCCAGCGTCTCCTTGGGCATGGACACCTTGCGCGCCTGCTCCACCACCAGCCGCAGGCGAGAGTTGGACGCCGGGTCCGCCCCGCCGCGCGCCGCCACCATGATGTCCTTGGCCAAGCGACCAAACAGTTTGCCCCTGGCGTTGGCCGCCAATTCCTTGCCTTTTGCTTTCCACTGCGCGCCCATGACTGATGTTTCCTTGAGGTTGTGGCGCGCATCGGCGCCTGAGAGTTGTTGGTGTTATCGGAGGGACTCGGTTATACACCCAACCGGCATGCTTGCAGTGCGTCCTTCGAGTCATAAGGCGCTTGTCATTTTGTGAACAAGTGATTACAATCCAGCCATGTTCACCATCAAACGGCTACCTGAATTTGACGAGTGGTTTGATGGGCTGCGCGACCGTACGACAAGCATTCGCCTCGGAGTGCGCTTGGACAAGGTGCAACGCGGCATCCTAGGTGATATCAAGCCCGTGGGTGGTGGCGTGTTTGAGATGCGTGAGTTCTTTGGCCCCGGCTGGCGCATGTACTACGTGCAGCACGGCGCGATCTTGATCGTCTTGCTGGGCGGCGGCGACAAGTCGAGCCAAGCCAGCGATATCGAAGTGGCCAAAAAACTGGCTTCCACCTTCATTTTCAAGGAGTAAACGATGGTCAAAAAAATCAATGTCGAAGAACTGCCCGACTTCGATCTGGCCGAGCACCTTAAAACCGACGAGGACATTGCTACGTATCTGAGCATCGTGCTTGAGGACGATGACTCGTCCGAGTTGATGCACGCCTTGGGCGTGGTGGCCCGAGCACGCGGCATGACGGATGTGGCCCGTGCGGCGGGCCTGACGCGCGAAGCCCTTTACAAGGCGCTGCGCCCCAATTCCCACCCGCGTTTTGACACCATTGCCCGTGTCTGCCGGGCCTTGGGGCTGAAGCTCACCACTCAGGTACAGGCGCATGTTTGATTACCCCGTCATCTTCACCTTCACCCATGAGGCCATTACCGATGGTGCAATCTCGGACATAATTTGAGCGAGTTGACGGGGACAAATATTTCAATCTCCACATCGCATCCGCCTCGCAGGCGGTTCAGTCCAGCAAAGTTTATCTGCCGCAGGCGGTGCTCTTGGTTTCTACAGGCTTGGCCTCGCGGCAGATAAACGCAATTCGTTATGCCCGCCATCACACAACCACATGACTTCACCAGAAATACCCAAACTCTTTGTCTCCTATAGCTGGTCAACACCCGCCCACGAACAATGGGTGCTCGATTTGGCCACCGAAGTCAGCAACTCGGGCGTCGAAGTAATCCTTGACAAATGGGACCTTCGAGAAGGTCACGACTCAGTGGCCTTCATGGAAATGATGGTCACCGATCCTTCGATCACAAAAGTTTTGATGATTTGTGATCGGGCGTACACCACCAAGGCGGATGGCCGAGCTGGAGGTGTCGGAACAGAAACGCAGATCATTTCGCGTGAAGTCTATGAGAAACAGTCGCAAGACAAATTTGCTGCGGTCGTCGCCGAGAAAGACGAGGCAGGAAAGCCGTACCTCCCGACTTATTACAAGTCTCGCATTTACATCGACCTGAGCGAATCTGACCGCTACGCTGAGGGCTTTGAGAAACTTTTGCGCTGGATCTTTGACAAACCCCTCTACGTCAAGCCGGAGATTGGGAAGCCGCCATCGTTTCTAACCGATTCCACCGCACCCCTACTTGGAACCACTGTGCTTTCCAAGCGAGTCATCGAAGGCCTCAAGAACGACAAGTCCTACGTCCGCGGCGCGCTTGACGAGTACCTTTCACTGTTCACCGACAACCTTGAAAGGTTTCGGCTGTCTGGCACTGATGGCGAGCAAGATGATCGAGTTGTTAAGTCAATCGAGGACTTCACCCCGTCGCGCAACGAATTTCTCAACATCTTAACTACGCTTTCACAGTACGGCGACACCGTCAGCTACGGGCCAAAACTGCATCGTTTCTTCGAGTCACTTATCCGCTACTTGAGCCGCCCACCGGAAGTGCATCAGTGGAACGAGGCTGATTTCGACAACTTCAAGTTCATCATTCATGAGCTGTTCCTCTATGCGCTTGCTATCTTGCTTCGCGGAGAACACTTTGAGGCTGCAGTGAAGCTGTTGTCGCAACCCTACTATGTATCCGGCAACTCTGACCACGGCAAGAACGCCACTGTTACTTATATCGTGTTCTGGGACTATCTATCCTCGCTTGAAGTTCGAAACAAGCGCCTGGCTTCGCGTCGGCTTTCCCTAAGAGCGGATCTGCTTGAGCAGCGCTCTAAAACTACCGGAATTCCGTTCCAACAGGTTATGCAAGCCGATTTCATCTGCTTTCTTAGAGCCGATCTTTTGCATACGAACCGCTACGACAACTGGTACCCGGAAACGCTGATCTACGCAACGCGCCACTATAGACCATTTGAGGTGTTCGCGCGCTCCATATCAAAGGCGTATCTCGACCGTATCCTCCCTTTACTTGGAGTCTCCAGCTTGAACGAAGTGAAGAAGAAGTTGGACGAGTACGCAGCCGACCGAAGTAGTCTCCCTCGCTGGGATCATCAGACTTTCGGTCCGTCAGGGCTACTTGGGTTCGATCAGCTTGGAACGCGGGCATAACCTTCACGAATCCCATAAGTCCTGACCTGGCCTCCAATCGGAATTGCCACAACCCCTCTTGCAATAGATTGGTAATTGCAAGCAGTGCGTATCGGCGTGGCATGGCATTCACGTCTCCCTACGGCAGCCTGTCTTACACTGACAACCCAACCGCCTCAGTCTGATCGTGACGACCTCTCTCCCCACACCCCACCAACCCCTAGCCGAGCGCCTGCGCCCCAAGTCGTTGGCCGAGGTCGTAGGCCAGCAGCATTTGCTGGGCGAGGGCATGGCGCTGCGGCTGGCGTTTGAGTCGGGGCAGCCGCACAGTTGTATTTTTTGGGGGCCGCCGGGTACGGGCAAGACGACGATTGCGCGGCTGATGGCGGATGCGTTTGATGCGCAGTTCATCACCATCAGCGCGGTGCTGGGCGGGGTCAAGGACATCCGCGAGGCGGTGGAGCGGGCGCAAGCCACGCTGGCGCAAAGTGGCCGCCGCACGCTGTTGTTTGTGGACGAGGTGCACCGCTTCAATAAAAGCCAGCAGGATGCGTTTTTGCCGCATGTGGAAAGCGGCCTGTTCACCTTCATCGGTGCGACCACCGAGAACCCGTCCTTCGAGGTCAACTCCGCCTTGCTGTCGCGTGCGGCGGTGTATGTGTTGCAGCCTCTTACTGCGCAGGATTTAGAACACATAGTAGCCAAAGCCCAACAAATACCTGCATGGCCAGCTATTGAAAAGATAGCGATTGATCGCTTGATCGCCTACGCCGATGGCGACGCCCGCCGCCTGCTCAACACGCTAGAGACGCTGACCGTGGCCGCCACGCAGCAGCGCCAAACCTCCATCACCGATGAGTGGCTGCTCAAGGTGCTGGGCGAGCGCATGCGCCGCTACGACAAGGGTGGCGAGCAGTTTTACGACACCATCAGCGCGCTGCACAAATCGGTGCGCGGCTCAGACCCCGATGCCGCGCTCTACTGGCTGCTGCGCATGCTGGACGGCGGGGCCGACCCCAAATACATGGCGCGCCGCATGATCCGCATGGCCAGTGAAGACATTGGCCTGGCCGACCCACGCGCGCTGCGCATGGCGCTGGACGCCGCCGAGGTGTTCGAGCGCCTGGGCACGCCTGAGGGCGAGCTGGCGCTGGCCGAATGCGTGGTGTACCTGGCCGTGGCACCTAAGTCCAACGCGGTGTACAAGGCTTTTAACGAAGCCAAGGCCTTCATTAAAAAAGACGGCACGCGCCCCGTGCCCATGCACCTGCGCAACGCGCCCACCAAGCTGATGAAAGAGCTGGACTACGGCAAGGGCTACCGCTATGCGCATAACGAAGAAGGGGCCTTTGCCGCCGGAGAGCGCTACCTGCCCGACGGCATGGCCGAGCCGGGTTTCTACCGACCCGTGGAGCGCGGTTTGGAGATCAAAATAGCCGAGAAGCTGCGCCAGTTGAAGGCGCGCAATGAAACCAAATAAAACCACCATGACCCGTCTGAAATTTTTGATAGCTCTGCCACTAGTGGCGCTGGCCTCGGCCGTGATGGCGCAAGCCAGCTTCCCCACCCGGCCCGTGAAAATTGTGATCGGGTTCCCCGCTGGTGGGCCGCTGGACCAGCACGCACGGCTGTTAACCGATAAGTTACAAACCGTCTTGGGCCAGCCGGTGCTGGTCGATTACAAGGCCGGTGCGGGCGGTATTGTGGGCGCGCAAGAGGTGATGAAAGCCCCCGCCGACGGCTACACCCTGATGCTGGCCAACACCGGTGTGATGGTGATTAACCCCGCGCTGTACAGCAAGCTGCCCTACAGCACGCTCAAAGACTTTGTGCCGATTGCCCGCACCGCCATGCAGCCGCTGGCACTGCTGGTGAACCCTGGCGTGCCTGCACAAACCCTGCCCGAGTTTGTGACTTATGCCAAAGCCCATCCGGGCAAGATCAACTTTGGCTCGGCGGGTAGTGGTGGCATCAGCCATTTGGTGCCGGAGATGTTCAAGAGTGCCACCGGCCTCTACATGGTGCACATACCCTACCGTGGCAGTGCCCCTGCCTTTACCGATTTGATGGCGGGCCAGGTGCAATTCATGGCCGAGAGCATTCCCCAAGCCGCGCAGTACCACAAGCAGGGTAAGGTGCGCGCCCTGGCCGTGACCAGCCGCGAGCGCAACCCTGCATTGCCAGACGTGCCGACGGTGATGGAAACCCGCGTGGCAAAAAACTTTGAAGTAGTTGGGTTCTATGGTTTCTTGGCCCCCGCAGGCACACCCAAAGCCGTGGTGGACAAACTCAGCGATGCGTTCAAGCAAGTGCTGGCCTTGCCCGAAGTGCGAAACCGCATGGTCAGCCAGGGCGCAGACCCGGCCTTCTTGGGTGGGGATGAGTTCGCCAAATTTTTGAGTGATGAAATGCCCAAATGGGCTACAACCGTTAATGCATCAGGAGCCCGAGTTGACTAACACCCGAACCTGGCCCGCAGAGGGCTTTACCCGTGCGCCCTACTGGGCCTATAGCGACGCGGATATTTACGCGCAAGAACAGGTCAACATCTTTCGCGGCAAGACCTGGAACTACCTGGGCCTGGAGGCCGAGGTGCCTGAGCCGGGCTCATTTAAGACGACTTACATCGGCGAGCAATCCGTCGTGCTCACGCGGGCCGAAGACGGCAGCCTGCACGCGGTGGTGAACCGCTGCGCGCACAGAGGCAACATGGTGTGCCGCGAGGCGTTTGGGTCTGCCAAGAAGTTGAGCTGCGTTTATCACGCCTGGAACTACAACCTCAAAGGCGACCTGACGCACGCGGCTTTTAGCAAAGGTTTGCGCGGGGAGGGGGGCTTGCCCAAAGACTTTGACATGGCCCAGCACGGTCTGCAAAAACTGCGCGTCGATACGATCTGCGGCCTGGTTTTTGCCAGCTTCTCTGCGGAGGTGGAGCCGCTGGAAGATTGGCTGGGCGACGTAGCCGCAGGCATACGCCGCGTGCTGCACAAGCCGCTCAAGGTGCTGGGCTACGACACGCAGCGCATCCACGCCAACTGGAAGGCCTATCACGAGAACCCGCGTGACTCGTATCACGCCAACATCCTGCACACCTTCTACGGCACGTTTGGGCTCTCGCGCCAGTCGCAAGAGTCGGGCATGGTGCTGGACAAGTCGGGCCGTCATGTTTACTTCTGGACCAAGGCAGGCACCGAGAAAAACGACGCGGCCTACAACGCCACGGCGGCAGATTTGCGCTCATCCAACGATGATCTTCGGCTTGAAGACCCCAGCATCCTCAAATGGCGCGACGAGTTTGGCGACGGCGTGAGCATCCAGATTTTGACGACTTACCCATCCTTCGTGTTGCACCAGATTGCCAACAGCTTGGCCACCCGGCAGTTGCTGCCCAAGGGCCCAGGCCAGGCCGACTTGGTGTGGACTTACTTTGGCTTTGCCGATGACGACGAGGAAACCACCCGCATGCGTTTGCTCCAAGGTAACTTGGCTGGCTCGGCCGGGCTGGTGTCGGTAGAAGATGCGGCGGTGTGCGAGATGATGCAGCGTGCGATGGGCGATGGGCAAAGCGGTGAATCTTTCATCGAGATGGGCGGGCGCGAGTTGGACAGTGGTGGGGCGAGCAAGCTGTCTGAGCGTGCCATCCGCAACTTCTGGAACAACTACAAACAAGACATGGGGCTGTGATGAATCTGAATCCATCCCACGAACAACACTTCCGCGCGGTTGAAAACTTGGTCTATGAATGGGCCCGCGCCATTGATGAAGACCGGGTCGAGGCCATTGCCGAGCTGATGACGCCCAACGCCCGCTACACCGTCACCTCCCGCTTCAACCACGACCGCAACTTGCCCATGGCGGTGATCGACTGCCATAGCGCGGCCCAACTGCGTGACCGCATCAAGTCCATGCGCATCGCCAACATCTACGAGCCGCACCACTACCGACACTTGCTCTCGGGCGTGCAGATCACGGGTGAAGATGGGGGGGATTTACAGGTGCGCTCCAACTTCGTGGTGGTACGCACGATGGAGATGGACGGCAACATGATGATTTACGCCACCGGCCAGTGCCAGGACGTGGTGACCATCACCGCCGACGGCCCACGCTTCAAACGGCGCAAGTTCATCTACGACTCCCGCGTGATCGAGACCTTGATGGTCATTCCGCTGTAAGCAATAGTTCCAACTTTGAAGGACATAACCATGACACCCATCAAAAAAAATATAGGTAGCTGTTTCGTCCTGATGCTGGTCGCCTTGTGGCCTGCATCCAGTGTTTTCGCACAAGCAGGCGGCGCATGGCCGCAAAAGCCCATCCGCATCATCGTGCCCAACCCGGCGGGCGGCACGGCGGACTTGCTGCCGCGCTTGATCTCCGAGCCACTTAGTCAGCGTTTGGGCCAGCCCATCATCATTGAAAACCGCGCCGGTGCGGCGGGCAATATTGCAGCGGAATACGTGACCAACGCCGAACCCGATGGCTACACGCTCATGGCTGCGCCGCCCCCGCCCCTGTCCATCAACATCAGCCTGTACCCCAAGCTTAACTACGACCCCGCCAAGTTCGTGCCCGTCACCGTGCTGGCCGCCGTGCCAAACGCGCTCATGGTGCACCCCAGCGTACCTGCGACTACCCTGGAAGAGTTCATTGCCTATGCCAAGGCCAACCCCAACAAGCTCAGCTACGCCTCGCAAGGCAATGGCTCCACCGCGCACCTCACGGCCGAACTCTTCAAGCTCAAGACCGGCACTCAGCTCGTGCATGTGCCTTACAAAGGCGACGCCCCCGCCATTGCCGACCTGCTGGGTGGCCATGTGCACCTGATGTTTGGCAACGTGGCCGCAGCATCCGCCCACCTCAAGAGCGGCAAGCTGCGCATACTGGCGGTGACCAGCGCAAAGCGCATTGCGTCCATGCCTAATACGCCGGCATTGAACGAGCTGGTGCCGGGTGTTATCGGCGTGGCCTGGTTTGCCATGGTGGCGCCGCCTAAAACACCTGCGGCAATCGCAGCGCGAATTTCCAGCACCGTGGCCGAGATTCTGCGCACGCCTGAGATGATGAAACGCTACGCCGAGGTTGGGGCCGAACCCGTGGGCAACACGCCCGAAGAGATGGCCGCTTGGCAGCGCGAAGACACCGAGCGTTGGCGTGCCGTCATCAAGGCCGGAAAGATCACCGTTGACTAACACTGGATGCCCGCTTGGGCAGGAATGACGGGCATGGACATCTTTCTCCAACAAATCATCAACGGCCTGGTGCTGGGCAGCATCTACGCACTGGTGGCGTTGGGTTACACCATGGTGTACGGCATCATCAACCTCATCAACTTCGCGCATGGCGAGGTGCTGATGGTGGGCGCGCTCACCAGTTGGACGTCCATTGGTTTGATGCAAGACGCCATGCCCACGGCGCCGGGCTGGCTCATCTTGCTGCTGGCTTTGTTAATTGCTTGCGTGGTGGCGGCCACGCTTAATTTTGTGATCGAGAAAGTGGCTTACCGGCCGCTGCGCAACGCGCCAAAACTCGCGCCGCTCATCACGGCCATTGGCATGTCAATCCTGCTGCAAACATTGGCCATGATCATCTGGAAGCCCAGCTACAAGTCCTACCCCACCTTGCTGCCCAGCACGCCTATCAACGTGGGTGGGGCGGTGATTACGCCCACACAGATTTTGATTCTGGGGCTCACGGCGGTGTCGCTGGCCTTGCTCATGTGGCTGGTCAACGCCACGCGCTTAGGCCGTGCCATGCGCGCCACGGCTGAGAACCCGCGCGTGGCTGCGCTGATGGGCGTGCGGCCTGACCGTGTCATCTCGGCCACCTTCGTCATTGGCGCCGTTCTGGCTGCGCTGGCGGGCGTGATGTGGGCGGCCAACTACGGCACGGTGCACCACAGCATGGGCTTCTTGCCAGGGCTCAAGGCCTTTACCGCCGCCGTGTTTGGCGGCATTGGCAACCTGGGTGGTGCGGTGCTGGGCGGCATTTTGCTGGGCCTGATCGAATCCATCGGCGCGGGCTATATCGGCGATTTAACGGGCGGCGTGCTGGGCAGCCATTACTCGGATATTTTGGCCTTCATCGTGCTGATCGTGGTGCTCACGCTGCGGCCCTCAGGTCTGTTGGGTGAGCGGGTGGCGGAGCGGTCATGATGGCATGGTTTTGCGCAAACTACCTAAAAAATGTTCAATTTTTATCATAAACAAAGATTTTTGAATGAAAATTCAGCATGGTTAATGATTTTGAGCCACTGATCGGCGGGGCTTGGCTGTGCCAGCGTTACGGCTTTGAGCCCGCGCTACCTTTGGCCACCGTCAGCCGCATTGGCGGGCGGCGGGCAACGCAGAGCAGCGACGGGCTGACGAGCGAGACCTATGTGCAAGTCATGCGCCCCGAGCCCACATTACGCGGCCATCTGACCTTTCACCTGAAACACGAAGCCCCCAACCTAGAACTGCTCTCACGCTTGTTTGAAGCCTGCCCGCCCGCCGAGCTAACCGCCTGGATCGACAGCGAGCCCTCAGGCCAATACGCACGCCGTGCCGGGTTTCTTTACGAGTGGTTGACAGGCCGCGAGCTGGCTGTGAACGCGGCCATCAGTGGCCCCACCATTGACGCCATGGACGGCGAGAAGATGATCGTGGCCAGCGCTGACCAAGCCGTCGCCAACAAACGCTGGCGAGTGCGCGACAACCTGCCCGGCACGCGCGCTTTTTGCCCCGTCATCCGCAAATCGGCTGCCGTGACCCAAGCCATGGCCTTGGACGTGCCCGCGCTCATCGGCGAGCTGACCACCGAATTTGGCGAAGACGTGTTGATGAAGTCCGCCGTGTGGATGACGCTGCGCGAGAGCAAGTCCAGTTTCGAGATCGAGGGCGAAGCCGATAAGTTAGACCGCATCCAGCGCTTTGCGGACGTGTTGAGTCGGCGCGCGGGGGGCGGTACCGTGCCGCTGGACGAGGTCAGCTTGGCGCAACTCCAGTCGGAAATTCTCGGGCTCAGCACCAGCTTGAAGGGCTTTGGTTTGCGCCAATCACCGGTCTTTGTGGGGGAGACTATTCGCTACCAGGACATCGTGCACTACGTGGCCCCGGCCAGCGATGACGTACCTGCCATGCTGGGGGGCTTGCAAACTTTTTTGACACGAACGCAAGGCCAGTCACCCGTGATGCGCAGCGCGGTGGCGGCCTTCGGTTTTGTGTACATCCACCCCCTGGCCGATGGCAACGGGCGCGTGCACCGGTTTCTGATCAACGACCTGCTGCGCAGAGACGGCGCTGTGCGCGCACCGATGATCGTGCCGGTGTCCGCGCTCATCACCCACGATGCGGCAGAGCGCCGCGCCTATGACGACATACTCGACGTCATCTCCAAACCCCTGATGCGATCTGTGGCTGGTGGCTTTGAATTCACCCCGACACCGAGCACGTACCCTGATGGCATCAGCTCCAATTTTGTGTTTCACAAAGCTGCATCAGCACGGCACGTCTGGCAGTACCTGGACTTGACGGATCACGTGACTTATCTGAGTCACGTGATTGAGCGCACCATTCGGGAAGACATGCGTGAAGAGTCGCGCTATTTGCGCAGCCATGCGCGGGCGCGCAGCGCCATCAAGGACATTATTGAAATGCCAGACCCACAGATTGACCGTGTCATTCGCTCTATGCAGGCCAATGAGGGCAAGCTCTCCAACGCTTTGGCCAAAGAAGTCCCCGCGCTCGCGCGTGACGGTGTGTGGGAGCGACTGCGTGAGCTGGTGCGAAGCGCGTTTGAGGGCGACGTCCGTGCTGGATCGTCATCTACCCATCTGCCTCAGTAAATCATGACAACACCAAAGCCCTTTCCCTCTGCGGCATTCATCAAGCTGGCACTGGCCGCGCTCGCCCTGCTCATCCTGCCCCTTCTGTTGCAAGGTTTCGGCAACGCCTGGGTGCGCATTGCCGACATGGCGCTGCTGTATGTGCTGCTGGCGCTGGGCTTGAACATCGTGGTGGGCTACGCGGGCTTGCTTGACTTGGGCTACGTGGCCTTCTTCGCCATTGGTGCTTATCTGTACGGGTTGTTGTCGTCGCCACATTTAAGCGAGACCTTTGCCTGGCTGGCGGCTATGTACCCGCAAGGCCTGCACACGCCGCTGTGGATCGCCGTGCCTCTGGCTGCTGCTGTGGCGGGTGTGTTTGGCGTGCTGCTGGGCGCGCCCACGCTGCGCTTGCGAGGCGACTACCTAGCCATCGTCACCTTGGGGTTTGGCGAGATCATCCGCGTGTTTTTGAACAACCTGGATCAGCCGGTGAACCTGACCAACGGCCCCAAGGGTTTGGGGCAGATTGATTCGCTCAAGTTCTTTGGCTTGGACTTGGGCAAGAAGTTGAACGTGGGCGGTTATGAGCTGGCCTCGGTCACGCTGTACTACTACCTGTTCCTCGCGCTGGTGCTGCTCAGCATCGTCATTTCGCACCGCTTGGAGTTGTCGCGAGTGGGCCGGGCGTGGATGGCGATCCGTGAGGATGAAATCGCCGCCAAGGCCATGGGCATCAACACCCGCAACTTGAAGCTGCTGGCCTTTGGCATGGGCGCCACCTTTGGCGGCGTGTCGGGGGCCATGTTTGCGGCCTTTCAGGGCTTTATTTCACCCGAATCCTTTAGCTTGATGGAGTCGGTGATGATCGTTGCCATGGTGGTGTTGGGCGGCGTGGGCCACTTGCCGGGTGTGGTGCTGGGTGCGGTGTTGCTGGCCGCGTTGCCCGAGGTGCTGCGCTATGTGGCCGGCCCTTTGCAAGCCTTGACCGGTGGGCGGCTGGACGCGGCTATTCTGCGACAACTTTTGATTGCGCTGGCCATGATCAGCGTCATGCTGCTGCGCCCGCGTGGCCTGTGGCCTGCACCTGAGCATGGCAAGTCTTTGCAAGCCCAAGGAGCGCAGTTATGACCGAGGCCGTGAAGGACATGGTGTTTCAGGTCAACGGTGCCTCCAAACGCTTTGGTGGTCTTCAGGCCCTGAACGACGTGAACATGTCGATCCAGCGTGGGCAGGTTTATGGACTGATCGGTCCCAACGGCGCTGGCAAGACGACTTTTTTCAACGTCATCACGGGCTTGGTGACACCGGACAGTGGCGCGTTCACCCTGGCGGGGCAACGCTATGCGCCTACGGCCGTGCATGAGGTCGCCCGTCTGGGCTTGGCGCGCACGTTTCAAAACATTCGTTTGTTTTCCGACATGACCGTGCTGGAAAATGTGATGGTGGGTCGCCACATCCGAAGCCAATCTGGTCTGTTGGGTGCGATTTTTCACACCACCGCCTTCAAGGCGGAAGAGGCGGCCATAGCCCAGCGAGCGCATGAGTTGCTGGCCTACGTGGGCATTCCCGCACTGGCCGACTACAAAGCCCGAACATTGAGTTACGGTGATCAGCGCCGTCTGGAGATTGCGCGTGCCCTGGCGACCGACCCGCAGCTTCTAGCGCTGGACGAACCCGCCGCTGGCATGAACGCCACAGAGAAGGTGCAACTGCGCAGCTTGATCGACAAGATCCGCCGAGATGGCCGCACGGTGCTGCTGATCGAGCACGACGTCAAGCTTGTCATGGGCCTGTGCGACCGGGTGACCGTGCTGGACTACGGCCAGGTGATTGCGCAGGGCTCACCCGCCGAGGTGCAATCGAATCCGAAAGTGATTGAGGCTTATTTGGGGTCTGGGGCGGATGTGAATGAACAGGGGCAACACGCATGAGCAACAACACTGCATTGCTTCAAGTCACCGGCCTGCAAGTCGCCTACGGCGGCATTCAGGCCGTCAAGGGCGTCGATTTAGAGGTGCATTCGGGCGAGCTGGTTTGTTTGATCGGCTCCAACGGGGCGGGCAAAACCAGCACCATGAAGGCCATCACTGGCCTGCTGCCCTGCGTGGGAGAAATCAACTACCTGGGGCGCAGCATCAAAGGGCAGGGCGCTTGGGACTTGGTGAGCCAAGGCCTGGCCATGGTGCCCGAGGGGCGCGGCGTGTTCACGCGCATGAGCATTGTGGAGAACCTGCAAATGGGGGCTTATATCCGTGACGACAAGCCTGAGATTGCCGCTGACATGGCGCACGTGTTCGAGCTCTTCCCGCGCCTCAAAGAGCGGCGCAGTCAGATGGCCGGTACGCTGAGCGGTGGTGAGCAGCAGATGCTGGCCATGGGCCGCGCGCTGATGAGTCGGCCCAAGCTCTTGCTGCTGGACGAGCCGTCGATGGGCCTGAGCCCGATATTGGTGGACAAGATTTTTGACGTGGTGCGTGAGGTTCGCGCCCAAGGCGTGACGGTGTTGCTGGTGGAGCAAAACGCCAGCCGCGCATTGGCCATTGCGGATCGGGCTTACGTGATGGAGTCAGGACTTATCAGCTTGAGCGGAGATGCGCAGACCTTGCGACATGACCCAGCGGTGCGCGCCGCGTATTTGGGTGAGGCGGCCTGAGCCTTAATCCACCTGCGCGCCCGAGGCTTTAACAAGGCCTTCGTATTTCTTCAACTCACCATGCATGAAGGCGGCAAAGTCTTGCGGCGTCGTCGGCACGGGTTCAGCCAGCAGGGTAGCAAAGCGGGCCTTGGTTTCTGGCGCGTTAAGTGCCATCACAAAGGCTTGATTCAGTCGATCTACCTCAGCCTTGGGTGTGCCAGCGGGCGCAACCAACCCCCACCAAGTGTCGATGGCAAAGCCCTTGAAGGTGTCGGCCAACGGTGGCACATCAGGCAGGGCGGGTGAGCGTTGCAGCGTCGTCACTGCCAGCGCCTTGAGCTTGCCGGATCGGATGTTGGGCGCAGCCGTGGCCAGGTTGTCAAAGTTGAAGTCCACTTGCGCGCTGAGCAAGGCCAGTTGCGCCGGGTTGCCGCCGTTGTAGGGGATGTGCAGCGCAAAAATTCCCGCCCGTGCCTTGAACATTTCCCCCGCCAAATGGCCCGCGCTGCCGTTACCGCCGCTGCCGTAGTTGAGCTGGGCTGGGTGAGCTTTGGCGTAAGCGATGAGGTCATTGAGTGAGTTGATGTTCAAGCGCTTGGCCGTGTCGGCATTCATCACCAACACATTGGGCACGCGCAGCATCTGCGTGATGGGCGCGAAATCAGTCGCTGCGTTATAGGGCATCTTGCGGTACAGCCACGGGTTCACCGCGTGGGTGGCCGTGGCGGCAATGCCAATCGTCAGCCCATCGGGCGTGGCCTTGGCGACCGCATCGGCACCGATATTGCCGCCCGCGCCGGGGCGGTTGTCGATGATGACGGGCCCCAGCGTGTTTTTGACTTGTTCAGCCAGCGCACGGGCGGTGATGTCAATCGGGCCACCAGCGGCGTAGGGCACGATGAGGCGAATGGGTTTGGTCTGAGCATTGGCCTGTACTTGTGCGTTGACCATCGGGGCGATGAGCATTGTTGCTAACAGAGTTAAAGCCACGGCGAAAGGACGGGAATGTGTTTTTATCATTGCTGTATTGTGAAGAAAATTGTGAGACTAGACTTGAAATTCATCGAGATTTTTGAGTGTCAAACACGGCTTCACGCAGGGCCTGGATTAAATCCATGGCCGCAGGCGTCAGTGGGCGACCGATGAGCGTGATTACACCCACTGGCCCTGACAGCGCGGGGGGTTTAACCGGCAGCATCCGTATTTCACCCAGTTCAGCATAATGCGCTGCGACTCGTCCGGGCATGACAGCAAGCATGTCGGTTTCTTGTACCATCATGATGTTGGACAAGATAGACAAGGACTCAACGATGCGCTGCGGTGGTTCGACGCCCGCCTGTCTAAAAGCATCATCCAGCCGCCGACGATAAACACTGTCGGGCGTCGGAAGAATCCACTGCTCTTGAGACAGCGCAGTGAGTTTAAGTGTGCGGCGTCGCCCAAGAGGATGGCCGGCGCGCGCCACCACGCACATGGGCTCGTCGTAAAGCGCTTCAAATTTCAGACCTGCGGTCTCCACCTCACTGGAGACGCGTCCCACCACCAGGTCGAGTTCACCACGCCACAGAGCAGGTAAGAGGGCAGCGGTTGTGCCCTCACGCACCTGCACCGTATGGTTGGGCTGGCGCTGTTTGAACCGGACGATGCCACGCGGAACCAAAGTGGGTGCCGCCACCAGCAAAGCACCAATGCAAGTTCTGCCGGTGGTGCCCGATGAGATGGCGTTGATCTCGTCGCGGGCATGATCCAGCGTCGCCAGCATCATGCGTGAGTGGCGGATTAAGCTTTCACCATAGGCATTGGGCTGCACGCCACGGGCGTTGCGGTCGAACAGACGCACACCCAGTAATCGTTCCAAATCTGCCAACAAACGCGTCGCTGCGGGTTGCGTCATCCCGACTTGGGCCGCCGCTTTGTGCAAGGTTCGGTGCTCGTCAAGAGCAACCAGCAGCAAAATCTGACGCATCTTCAAACGTGAACGCAAATACCAGTCAGGTAGTGCGGTTTCACTTGAGGGCGATGCGGAAGTGGGTGAGTGGCTCATGAGTAGTGATGCAAAAATTGGTATCGCTTATCCCGGTAATTGTATTTGTGCTCTCATGGAAGAGGCGATAGATTTGGCTATTGCCAGTGGCACTTCAACCAAAGGACATCATGGGACAAGGTATCGGTATTAAAAAAGTGGCTTACGTGGATTGCGCAGGCGGCGGTCAAGTCGTCGTTAAAAACAATATTGCCTACATCGGAAATATGAGCAACCCCGATGGCACCACCATCGTTGATGTGAGCGACCCGCGTCATCCGCGCACCATCTCACGCCTGGGCATGGTACCGGGCACTCACTCGCACAAAGTCCGCGTGAAGAACGACATCATGGTGATTAACCGCGAATTCATGGCGACCGGTTTGGCACCTGAGGGTTTCAAAGGAGGCCTGGGCATTTATGACGTTTCCAAACCCGCCGAACCCAAGCTGATCTGCCAATGGGAGACGGCAGGCAAGGGCGTACACCGATTCGATTTTGATGGCGAATTCGCCTACATCTCGTCCACCGAAGAGGGCTTTGTCGGCCACATCATGAAGATCATCGATCTGCGAAACCCCGCCAAGCCCGAGGAGGTTAGCCGTTGGTGGATGCCCGGCCAGTGGGCTGCGGGCGGTGAAGAAAAAACCTGGGAAGGTGCAAACCACCGCTGCCACCACCCGCTGCGCATGGGCAACCGCCTGTACACCAGCTACTGGTTCGGTGGCACTGTAATTTTGGATATCGATGACATGAGCAAGCCCAAAGTCGTGTCATCGCTCCACTGGAACGGGGTTTTCCCTTGGCCCACGCATACGGCACTGCCAGTGCCCTTCAAGGTGCGCAACCGCAACCTCATGATCGTGGCTGACGAAGATGTGTTTCGCAGTGAAGATCAGCCGCCCGCTTTTCTGTGGATGGTGGACATCAACGACGAAAAGCGCCCCGTGCCTTTTGGCAGCTTCCAGGTGGAGGGCGAAGACGGCTCGCCGCGCCCGATCTACACCGGCTGCCACCAGCCCTGCGAAATCATCACCGGTACCGAGTTGCCCGTGGCGTGGTTTGCACACGGCCTGCGCGTGATCGACTTTGCCAATCCGCATGCGGTGCGTGAAGTGGCCTCCTATGTGCCCGAGCCCACCGGCCACTTGCCGCGCGCGCAGAGTAACGACGTTACCGTTGATGAGCGTGGTCTGATGTATTTGTTGGACCGGGTTCGTGGCCTGACCATTTTGGAGCGCACATGAATACCCAACGTCGCCTGTTGACGATTGCACCGGTCGTAGCGGCTTTTGCGTTCTTCCTGGGCAGTGCCCAAGCGCAAACTGCCTATCCAAATAAAACTGTCAAGCTGGTGGTAGGCTTTCCGGCGGGAAGCGCTACCGACACGGCGGCGCGCATTCTGGCTGAGCAAATTCGCCCTTTTATGGGCCAGCAGCTGGTTGTGGAAAACCGATCTGGCGCAGCCAGCGGCATTGCCACTGAAAGTGTGGCCAATGCACCGGGAGATGGTTACACGCTGTTGTTCAGCTCGTCATCGGCCACGGTGAACGCTGCCGCTGGCGACAACCCGCAGAGCAGGGCCTACAAAAGCTTGGTGCCCGTGGGTTTGGTGGCAAGCACACCCAATATTTTGGTGGTGCACCCCGCGCTAGGTGTGAAGTCGGTGCGTGATTTCATCGCCCTGGCCAAATCAAAACCCGACAGTATTTCTTTTGCTTCGTCTGGCCCAGGCAGCTCGCCGCACATGTCGGCTGAGCTATTTGCGTCTAAAACCGGTGTGAAGCTGCAACACATCCCATACAAGGGCAGTTCCGCTGCGATGAACGATGTGTTGTCGGGTTTGGTGCCAGTCATGTTTTCGCCCGCGTCCAGTGTGCTTCCGCACATCAAGTCGGGCAAGTTGATCGCGCTGGCGACGACTGGCAACCGGCGCACCAGTTTGCTCGATGTGCCCACGCTGGAAGAATCAGGCTTGCCTGGTTTTAACGTGTCACTCTGGTTCGGTCTGCTTGCACCCAAGGGGACGCCAGCTACTGTAGTCAGCAAACTCGCGTCCTCACTCGAACAAGCGCTGGACACCCCTGAGGCACATGCCCAGTTGGCCAAGCAAAACATGGAGGTGATCAAGGCCAGTCCGTCCGAATTTGGTCTCTTCATTCAGAGCGAGATTGATCGCTGGAGCTCTTTACTCAAGGCCAACAGCATCGTCATCCATTGAGCAGGGCAAGGGCGATCAATGTAACAATTTTTAACAAATCATTCTCCACCCATTGTCATGCGGCATGCGGGTTGGCGGCGTTGAATCCACATGGAAATTGTTTCCATGGTGCGTTTCAAACAAGGAGTTTTGTATGTCGATCAAACTGTTGATGGGTGCTTTGGCGATTGCTGTGAGCGGTGTGGCTTTGGCTCAATCGGCCTCGCCCAGCGTCGATCAGCGCCAAGCCAATCAAGCCCAGCGCATTCAACAAGGCACGGCTTCAGGCCAATTGACCCCGCGTGAAACAGAGCGCCTGCAAAACCAGCAAGCCCGCATCAATAACGCAGAAGCCAAGGCCAAAGCCGATGGCACGGTGACACCGAAAGAGCGTGAGCGTCTGGCACGCATGCAGAACAAGGCCAGCCGCGACATTGCGCGTGAAAAACATGACGGTCAGCGCGACATGAACCACGACGGTCGCAAAGACCGCCCCCACGCCAATCGCTAAATTGATCCGGCGTGAGAGCCAAGGCCTGACTTAGGCCTTGGCTTTGTCCGCCTCAGTGATGAAAGCGTCGGCATAAAACTCGTCGGCAGGCAGACCCGCTTGGCCGGTGTAGTCGGCTCTAGCAGAGTCCACCACGATGGGTGCGCCGCAGGCGTAAACCTGATAGGCCGACAAGTCGGGTGTGTCTTGCAACACCGCTTGGTGCACAAAGCCGGTTCGGCCTTGCCACGCATCTTCTGGCAAAGCGTTGGACACCACCGGCACGTAGCGCAAGTTTGGCATTTTGGCCACTTGTTCCAGCACCCAATTGTGCATGTACAAATCCGATGGACGACGGCCACCCCAGTACAGCGTGGCGGGGCGGGTAATGCCCTTGTGCTGCATGTGTTCGATGATGGCCTTGATGGGCGCAAAGCCGGTGCCCGAGGCCAGCAGCACGATGGGCTTGGCCGAGTCCTCACGCAGGTAGAAGCTGCCGTAGGGGCCTTCAATGCGCAAGATTTCTTTTTCTTTCATCGCACCGAACACATGGTCGGTAAATTTGCCGCCGGGCATGTGGCGAATGTGCAGCTCAATGTTGGGGCCAACGGGTGGCGTGGCGATAGGTTGAGCTGCGCCAATGTGCGGTGCGCTGGCCATGGAGTAGCTGCGTCGTGCGCCATCGCGCAATAAAAACTCCACGTACTGGCCGGTGTGAAAGGCAAAGGTGTCGTTGGCGGGCAACTGCAACTTGAGCAGCATCACGTCGTCAGATTTTTTCTCCATCGTGATCACCCGCACCGGCATCTTCTTCACCGGGAAGGCGCCTTCCTCTGTGACCTGGCGCGCCTCCAGCACCACGTCGCTGTGCGGCACGCCGCAGCAGGTCAAGATGAACCCAGCCGCTTCTTCCGCCTCGCTCAGGGCTTTGCTTTGGTGCTCACGGTGCACCACCGTGCCTGAGTTTTTTTTGCATTTACACGAGCCGCAAGCCCCGTCTTTGCATCCATAGGGCAGGCCAATGCCCTGGCGAATGGCGGCGGCCAAGATAGCTTCGTCAGGGTTGACGGTGAGGCTGCGGCCACTGGGCTGCACGGTGACGGTATAAATTTCGGCGCTCGACATCTTTTCGGTATCCTTGATGAACTCAAATTTCACAAGCCCCGATTTTGCCTTCAAACCAAAACCCCCTGGGCGCGCTGCCCGCCCGCTTTCGCCGAGAGCGGGTGCTTATCGTCGGTTGTGGCGATGTGGGTGTGCGCGTGGCGCGTGAGCTGCCCGCCCGTGTGCGCGTGCTGGCTTTGACGTCCAGCCCGCAGCGCGTGGCTGAATTGCGCGCACGTGGCATCACCCCACTTATCGGCAATCTTGACCAGCCCGAAACCCTGCACCGCTTGGCTGGCCTGGCCACCCGCGTGCTGCACCTGGCACCGCCGCCGGGGGAGGGCCGGGGCGACCCGCGTACCTTGGCCCTGGTGCGGGCACTGCGCCAGCGCTCATTACCCGTGTCGTTGGTCTATGGTTCCACCAGTGGCGTGTATGGCGACTGCGCGGGTGATGTTGTAAATGAGGCCCGGCCATTACACGCCCACACACCTAGGGCGCAAAGGCGGGTGGTGGCAGAGAGCGTTGTGCGCTTACTAGGTTGCGCAGGCGGCGTGCGGACCAACATCTTGCGCATTCCCGGCATCTACGCGCCTGACCGCGTGGGCGGTACGCCGCGTGAGCGGCTGCGAAAAGGGACGCCGGTTTTGGAGGCGGCAGACGATGTTTTTACCAACCACATCCATGCCGACGACCTGGCACGTGCCTGCATAGTTGCCCTGTGGCGCGGGCAGCCGCAGCGAATTTACAACACCAACGACGATACTGTGCTGAAAATGGGCGACTACTTTGACTTGGCCGCCGACCTTTATGGCTTGCCGCGCCCGCCGAGAATCTCGCGCCATGAAGCCCCGCACCAACTCACGCTAATGCTGTTAAGTTTCATGAGCGAGTCTCGCCGCATGGACAATACGCGGCTGAAGCGCGAACTGCGTTTGCGCCTGTGCTACCCCACGGCCCATGACGGTTTGCGGGAAAATACCCATAACGCCTAAGACTATTCAATATATGACGAACCCCAGAATCGCCCTCATTCACGCTACACCGCTGGCTGTTCAACCTGTGGCCAACGCCTTCAAGCAGCTCTGGCCGCAAGCGCGTATCACCAACTTTTTAGACGACAGCTTGGCCCCTGATCTGGCGGCGGCGGGCTCGCTCAACGCCACCATGGTCACCCGCTTCATCGGCTTGGCCCAGTACGCCAAAACCTACGGGGCCAACGCTATTTTGTTCACTTGTTCGGCCTTTGGCCCAGCGATTGATGAAGCCCGCCAAGCTGTGGGCCTGCCCACCCTTAAACCCAACGAAGCCATGTTTGACGAGGCGCTTGACCTGTGCGAGCGCTTGGGTGGCCCACGCCGCATCGGCTTGCTCACCACCTTTGCTCCCTCATCCATCTCTATGCGTGAAGAGCTGCTGGCCGCCATACGCTTGCGCGGTTTGGACGTGCAGGTGGATGGCGCGTGCGCCGACGGGGCGATGGCCATCTACAACGCGGGCGACGCCGCCACCCATGACCGCATGATCTTTGACAGTGCCCGTGCGCTGGCCGCGTGTGATGTGGTGGTGCTGGGCCAGTTCTCTATGGCACATACGCAAAAAGGCGTGGCCGACGTGGTTGGTAAACCCGTGCTGACCAGCCCCGAAAGTGCTGTGCGCAGCCTCAAGGCTACGTTCGAGTCGACTTGTACACAAGGCTAAGCCATGACCAAGGCACTGCTGGGCTGCATCGCTGACGACTTTACCGGTGCCACCGATCTGGCCAACAACTTGGTGCGTACCGGATTTAGGGTGGTGCAAACCATCGGCATCCCGGACGGCCCGCTGGATGCAGAAGCTGACGCTGTGGTGGTGTCCCTGAAGTCGCGCACCATCCCGGCGGCTGATGCGGTGGCCCAATCATTGGCCGCACTGGCTTGGTTGCAAAGACAAGGCGCAGGGCAGATTTACTTCAAATACTGCTCCACCTTTGACTCCACCGCACAGGGCAACATCGGCCCGGTGACAGATGCGTTGATGGACGCGCTGGGCACCGACTTCACCATCGCTTGCCCCGCCTTCCCCGAGAACGCGCGCACCATCTTCAAGGGCTATTTGTTTGTGGGCGACGAGCTGCTGCACGAGTCCGGCATGCGCAACCACCCGCTCACCCCCATGCTGGATTCGAACCTTGTGCGCGTCTTGCAAGCGCAGACCCAGCGGCGCGTGGGCCTGATTGATTACCGCACCGTGGCCCAAGGTGCAACTGCCATCACGCAGCGCATTGCGACGCTCAAGGCGGCGGGTGTTTCTATGGCCGTTATTGATGCAGTCAGCAATGACGATTTGCGCAGCATGGGGCCTGCGCTGGCCAAGTTGCCATTGCTCACAGCAGGCTCTGGTGTTGCCATCGGCTTAAAGCCTGCGCAGGGCGAGGCGGCCTTAGGTGACGCGGCAAGTCTGCCGCCAGCGCAGGGCCTGCGCGCCATCGTGTCGGGCAGTTGCTCTACCGCCACCAACGGCCAAGTGGCCGCCTTCATCGCCAGCGGCGGGGCAGCCTTTGCGGTGAATCCTATGCAACTGGCGCAGGGCGTTGATGTAGCGGCAAATGCTTTGGCTTTTTCGCAAGAGTATTTGGCAAATAGTCCTGCAAATAGCCCCGTGTTGGTCTATGCCACCGCCGAGCCCGAAGCCGTGCGCGCCGTGCAGGCCGAGTTAGGCGTTGAACGCGCAGGTCAATTGGTCGAGCAAGCGCTGGCCACCGTGGCGCGTGGTCTGGTACAACAAGGCGTGCGCCAGCTCATCGTGGCCGGTGGTGAAACCTCGGGTGCGTGCGTGCAGGCGCTAGACATCAAACGCCTGCGCATCGGCCCGCAGATCGCCCCCGGCGTGCCTTGGTGTCATGCGCCATCGCCACACGCGCCGGTGCAGGGTCTGCACCTCGCCCTCAAGTCCGGCAACTTCGGCGCACCCGATTTCTTCACCACCGCTTTCGACGTGGTGGCATGACAGAAAACCAAGCCCGAGAAGAAATCTGCCGCGTAGGCCTTAGCCTCTTTGCACGCGGCTACGTGCACGCCACCGCAGGCAACATCAGCGTGCAGCTAGACGCCTCGCAAGGCGGTGGTTTCCTCATCACCCCCACCGATGCCTGCCTGGGTTTCCTAGACCCGACCCGCTTAGCGCGGCTAGACGCGCAGGGCCAACAAATCAGCGGCGACAAAGCCAGCAAAACCATCGCCCTGCACCGCCACATTTACGAAGCCAGCGCTGGCACAGGCGCACCCGCACGCTGCGTCATCCACACCCACAGCACCCATTGCGTGGCGCTGACGTTGGGGGCAGGGCAAGGTGACGAGTTGCTCCCCGCCCTCACGCCGTACTTCGTCATGAAGGTCGGCCACGTACCAATCATCAGCTACCGCAAACCCGGCGACCCGCAAGCCGCACAAGATGTGGCCGCCACCATCGCCCGCTATCAATCACGCGGCACACCGATTCGCGCTGTCATGCTGGAGCGACTGGGGCCGAATGTCTGGCATGACACACCGGCTGCTGCTATGGCGACGTTGGAAGAACTGGAAGAGACGGCGAAGTTGTGGCTGTTGAGTCAGCGGCAGGTTGCGGCACTGCCAGCGGAGTGCGTTGAGGAATTGCGGCAGAGTTTTAGCGCGTATTGGTAGATTTGGGTTTTATATCTCCTTCACCCGTTCGTAACTCACCTGTGCCAGCCAGCTTTTGAAGGGCTCGGCCTTGATCCGCTGCTTGAGCTTGCGCCATTCAGGATCGGCGATGTGATTGGCAGGCTCTGCTGTTGTTGATGCCTTATTTTTCATGCGACCTCCCTGTTCCTTGATACCAGGTCATGCCGCAGTGGGCACACCAACTTCCAAACTCACAGCTTGCCGCTTGGCTCCGTCCAAGGTCTGGCCTTGTTCGGTCTTCCACTCCAACCAGCCGTTGGCGGAGCGGCCCAGCACCGCAATAGCCGCCATGCTGGGGCTGGAAAACAGGTGATCACGGGTGAAAACGTAGTGGTCGCCATTGAGGGTCAGAACGCCATCAGTCACCAGTTGCTGACGAAAACGCTCCTGTGATGTGCCCTTGATGGATGCAACGATTTCGATCCGGGCCGTTGAACCTTTGTGGACGACAAACCCTTCCGACGTGTATTCGCCCACTCCATTTGCCGCTGGCCCTTTGCAGTAGAACAACTCCTTCACACCTTTGCCCGTAGGCGCGTTGGTCAGCGGCTCAAAAATCGGCTGGCCTAGAGTGGCAAGCAGGGTGGCAGCAGTTTCATGAATCTCATGGCAATCCGCCTCCAGCGGCGCGGGCGTGTGGGGCCGTGCGCCGGTGTTGCCGTTCTCTAGGCTGTAGCGCCCGGCCTTGTTGGCCTCGGCGATGGCGAACCACTCCAGAAACAGCGCGTGCGTTTGCGTCATGCTGTTGGTGAGCGAGATGACCACCAGCGCTCGGTTCCAAAAATCTTTGCTCTGGTTGTGCTGCACCAGCCGGTTGCCAACATTGCCAGACTGGCCGATGTACACGCGCGGCAACCCGGCCTCTGACAACTCGCCCATCAAGAAGTACACGCCCACCTGCTGCGCCTCGGGCATCTTGAGGAAATCCGCCAACTGGCTGCGCGGCACCTCGATCACACGAACAATGCGCGTCGTGATTTCAGCAACGCGCATGCCGCGCGGGTCACCGGCGGGGAGGTAGATTTGGATGGTTTGGGGGCGATTCATACTATGACTGCGTTAGACACGGCTTCGGTGGCGCTGATAAGGTCTTTGACCAATCGCTCATCCACATCGAGCATGCCTTCGTACTCACCGAGATTGCGCGTGTTGTGGCACTTGTCTAGGACGCGCCACACCTCGGGGCCCAGGCCCAGGGTGTGCGGCAAAACCTGGAACACGATATAGCGGTTGCCAGAGCGGTAGCCCATGCGCCGCAGCGCGGCCAGGCACAAGGCATGCGCTGCGTTGTAGGCCAGGTCGAAGCGGCTTTCCAGCGCCAGCGCGGTGTTTTTGGCATCGTGCAACCGCGCAACGCCGGTGCGAAGCAAACCCGCAATTTCGTTGGCGTCGGGTGCCTCGGATTTGAGCGGCTTGCCGGGGCCACACAGATTTTCAAGCGCTGGGTGCATGGCGTTGTACCTCGTTACCTATGAGCCATATTTTTGGCTGTTGCCATACGCGGGTGACGAAGGCGCTGTCTTGTTCAACGCGCTTGGTCCAATCGGCAGGCGTGTACAGCGTCGGGTTGACCTTGCGGCCCAGCGACACGGTGGCGCTTTCCAGCGCGCCAAACACCTCGCCATAGCCCAGGGTGCTGCTGACGATCATCACGTCCACATCGCTGTGGGCGGTGTCTTGCTGACGGGCTACTGAGCCGTAGATGAAAGCCGCGTCTATCTGCGCCGCCAATGGCGCAAGCGCAGCGCGCAACACATCCGCTAGCCCCATGGTCTTGAGCACCAGCGAGCGCAGCTCGGCAAACACCGGCGCACTGGCATTGGCTTGGTAATGCTTCTGGTTGCCCTGCTTGCGCACGGTGAGCAAGCCTGCCTCTGACAGGCCCGCCAGCTCACGTTGCACAGCGCCGGTGCCCGACTGCGCCAGCGCAATCACCTCATTGGCGTAGTAGCTGCGATCTGGCGAGCCAAACAGCACGGCCAGCACCCGCTGACGCACCTTGGGGAACAGGGCATCTGCTAGCGCAGAAGACTCGGTTGGATTGGTTGAAATACCCATATTGGGGTTGATAATACCTGAATTGGGTTTTTGTTGGGAATTAATAGCCAAATTGGCCTCTAGCCCCGTCGGATATGCGCAATCAGCTATGAATAGCGTAGCAATTACACCATCTGAATGACAAGCTTCTTTCCGCAAGCCTGCGCGTATTTGCGTAAAGTGGCAAAGGATGGAGAATGTTTTTCGCTGCGCAAGGATGCTTCCAATCGAGACACCGCAGACACCGTGGTCCCCATGCGGCTTGCCACATCGGCCTGGGTCAGGCCTGCCGTTTGGCGCGCGTCGAGCATGGTGTGCAGGGCGGTGTATTCCTCCTCCAGCACGTCAAATGCTTTTTTGACGCCGGGCTTGGCCAGCAGCGCCTTGCGGAACGCCGCGTTATGCGGCACAGGTTTGTAGCCGGTATCAGCCATGTTGCACATCCTTTAGTCGTTTACGGGCCAGGCGCATATCAGTACCATGCAATGCCATGGCATCGGTCAAGCGCACATAGTCCGCCACGATGCCGGCTGGCATGGCCAACACCTCCTTGCGAACCCGCTCGTTGTAATAGGTGATGGACCAAGTCATTTGAGTTAAATATTAGCATATTTGCGAATATTTGACGCCTTCGATGCCGCCGCCGCCATAGGCAACCACGACTTGCATTTTGGATAGTTGCTGCAGCCCCAAAAGTTCGCGCCGCCCTTGGCTGGCGTGCGCTCCACGAGCTTGACGCCGCAGCTGGCGCAGGTATTCGCACGAACTTAGGGTGTGTTCAACAGTGTGTCCAAGTAATCAATGGCTTTGTCAGCGGATTTGAAATACCCATCAACTCGCCCCACAGAGATTGAGCATGACTTTCCATGAGCAATGAGGTGCCGATTTGCCATCAATGAGTCAATTGCTTCTTTGACCTCAGCGTTGTCATTGAAGTATTGATCCAATGAGTCGCCCCAGTTCAGGTTGAATGAACGTATTACCTTTGAGAACCGCTCAGCCTTTGGATTTTGAATACTTTCTAGACTGGAAAGAACGAATCGTTGAATCTCGGGTGCTGATTTTTGCTCCACGCGTTTTTGTATTATCAAACGTAAAGCAACTTCAAAGTAGCCTGCGCACAATAGGCATGCATACCGTCCCCAATGACCCTGCAACTCAGCGTGGTCGAGCGGCAGCTCTTTTGCAAGGGCTAGGACGCGCAGTACCTTGTCCCTTTCGCGATGGATCATTGGGCCAACCTAGTTTTTACTGAAAACTTCACTTGCAATTTTCAGTCGCGACGCAGTAATTTGAACGTCACTAGTTGAAGCAAAGATGAAGTCTTTGAACTCTCCGTGAGTGAAGAGCTCTGCATAGAGCTCGCCTAGGCGGTGCGGGGAGTGAGTTTTCCCTGCTGCGATGGCACGAGCCAAGCCAACGGTGCAAGCCTCAAATGCGGCCACATTGAAACCGCGCACTGGCCTGAATAGTTTTTCAGGAACGGCGGTAGACAGGCGCGAAATTACATCAGAGAAGAGTCCGACTAGAGGCTGCCATTCGCTGAGTTCTTTGTACTGATTTTTCTTTGAGTAAATGTTGAGAAACTCTGACATTGGCTTCTTGTACTCAGTCGAATTTTCGAACATGGCCATAAATCGCAGAATCAATTCTTGATCCTTCATTCGATCATTCTCGGGCCCGAAAACTTTCCTCCATACTGGATTGGAATTCGCAGTCTTCAAAGCTTCTATTAATGTCCCGTGGTAGACGGCCGTGCGAATCTCTTGTGGCGTGAGACGTCGGCCACCGCTATTGAGTCGCCCGAAAATGTGAAACATGCTGGTGTCACCATCGTCGGGACTATCTTGCTTGATGACCGTTGCATGTATTACGCAGTTGTTTAAATTCTCCCGGTCAGCCTGTGACAACTCTGCGTAGGTGAGCCCGTTATATGGTTTCTGAACTCCAATCAAACGAAATACTCTGTTGCTGACGGAGTCTTTTTTGGGCTTGAAATATCCGTCAAAAAAGTAGAGTAAGGACAGCAATCTCTGCTGGCCATCAATTACGTTCATCTTCCCGGTGCTTGACTCTTGAGCTAAAAATATCCCTGGGACAGGTAGCCCAAGAAGCAAGGACTCGATAAATCGCGACGACTCTGGTTGTTTCCAGACAAATTTTCGCTGGTAGTCAGGCACGACGATTGCGTCTCGTTTGAGTCGCTTTATTAGACCTTCGACGTCAAAATCGATACCGTAGCTCGTTATGTCGTAGTGAACGACTGGTACGTCATCGCCTGTTTCCTCATCTGCTAGCTCATCACTCTCAATGTCCGATAGCAGGTTCAGTTCTTCCAGCAATTCATCGCGTTCTGTAGTCATCATTTTCCTAAGTTACGAGCAAGGGTTACTTCCCCCAACTATCCTTCAACCCCACCGCCAAGTTAAACACCAGTTTGCCCGCCGCGTGATCCACACGGTCGGCCACAAAGTAGCCATGCCGCTCAAACTGGAACTTGTCGTCTGCTGAGCAGGTCGCCAGAGAAGGCTCGACAAAAGCGGTGATGACTTTGAGGCTGTTGGGGTTCAGGCTCTCAATGAAGTCTTTGCCGCCAGCGTCGGGTTGGGCGTCGGTGAAGAGGCGGTCGTAGAGGCGCACTTCGGCTTGCACGCCGTCGTTCACACCAACCCAGGTGATGACGCCTTTGACTTTGACGCTGTCGCTGCCGGGGGTGCCGCTTTTGGTATCGGGGATGAGGCTGGCTCGGATGGCAGTCTTCTCACCCGCTTCGTTTTTAGTTGCGCCCAGGCACTCGATGACGTGGCCGTATTTCAGGCGCACTTTGTTGCCGGGGAACAAGCGGAAGAAGCCTTTGCTGGGCACTTCTTCATAGTCGCTGCGCTCGATCCACACCTCTTTGCCCATTTTGAATTGGCGCTTGCCCAGCTCGGGGTGGTGCGGGTGCACGGGGGCAGTGCAGTCGTCCAGCACGCTACCGTCTTCACCGGCGCCTTTACCCACGCCCATCACCTCGTCCCAGTTTTCAATGACGAGTTTGATGGGGTCTAGCACGGCCATGGCGCGCGGGGCGTTGCCGTCCAGCGTTTCGCGCAGGCAGCCTTCCAGCGTGCTGTAGTCGATCCAGCTGTCGCTCTTGGTCACGCCGATGCGCTCGGCAAAGAGTTGCAGGCTCTCGGGCGTGTAGCCACGGCGGCGCAGGCCGACGATGGTTGGCATGCGCGGGTCGTCCCAGCCTTGCACCTTGTGGTCGTACACCAATTGCGCGAGTTTGCGTTTGCTGGTGATGACGTAGGTGAGGTTGAGGCGGGCGAATTCGTACTGTTTGGGGGGCGGGGCGCTGAGCAGGCCGCCTTCAATCAGGCGCTCCATCAGCCAGTCGTAAAACGGGCGCTGGTCTTCAAACTCCAGCGTGCAGATGCTGTGGGTGATCTGCTCTAGCGCATCCTCAATCGGGTGGGCAAAGGTGTACATGGGGTAGATGCACCAGGTGTCGCCCGTGTTGTGGTGCGTGGCGCGGCGGATGCGGTAGATGGCCGGGTCGCGCATGTTGATGTTGGGGCTGTCCATGGCGATCTTGGCGCGCAGCACCATGCTGCCGTCTTCATGCGCACCGTCGCGCATTTCTCTAAAGCGAGCCAAGTTCTCGGCCGGTGTGCGGGCTCTGAAGGGGCTATCGACTCCGGGCTTGCCAAAGTCGCCCCGGTTGGCGCGCATTTGCTCAGGCGTTTGCTCGTCCACGTAGGCGCGGCCCGCTTCAATCAAATACTCGGCCGCGCGGTACATAAAGCCGAAGTAGTCGCTGGCCTGGTAGGGCGCGGCGTCGGGTGAGCCGTTCCAGTCAAAGCCCAACCACTTCACCGAGTCGATGATGCTGTTGACGTATTCGGTGTCTTCTTTTTCGGGGTTGGTGTCGTCAAAGCGCAGGTGGCACACGCCACCGTAGTCACGCGCCAGGCCAAAGTTGATGCAGATGCTTTTGGCGTGGCCGATGTGCAGGTAGCCGTTGGGCTCGGGCGGGAAGCGGGTGCGGATTTTGGCGGGGTCGGGCTGACCTGCGGCGTGGTGCGCGGCATCGCCCGGTGTGCCTGCCCAGCGGCGTGTGGCGTAGGTGCCCGCAGCCAGGTCGTGGTCGATGATTTGTCGCAAAAAATTGCTGACTTTGGGGGGTTCTGGGGCGGTTTTCTTTTCAGTAGATGAGCTCATGGGGCAATTTTAGACCCGCTGACTGTTACGAATGGATACGAAAGTCCCGCTTGGACGGTCAGCGGTGGGGGTGGCGGCGCGTTTTAGGTACAAGGGCTAATAACAAGAGGCCCTGAAAAAGGAAAAATCATGACATTCTCATCGTCACTTCGGGTTCTTTTGGCTTCTGCCGGTGTGGCCATGGTGGCGCTCACCGCCAGCGGTGCAGCCCAGGCCCAGAACAATGTGTATTGGTCGGTCGGCATGTCAGCACCCGGCATGCAAGTGGGCGTGGCCAATGCGCCGCCGGTGGCGATCTACCCGCAAGTGGCCTACCCCCAAGCGTACCCACAGGTGTACGCGGCCCCGCGCCCGGTGGGCTATTACGGCAACAACGGCTACTACGCCCAGCCCGCCCCGGTGTACTACGCACCACAGCCGGTCTGGCAACCCCGCCTCGGCTATGGTCGCCAGATCGGGTATGGCTACGGCTACCGCGAGCAAGAGCGCTTTGCGCATGGGCGCGGTGGCTGGGGTGGTGGTCACGGTGGCGGGTATCGCCACTAAAGGCATCTTTACCCCACAGATACACGCCCCGCATGCGGGGCGTTTTTGCGTTTCCTACAATAGTCTTTATGAAAAAATCTTTTGTGGTGGCAGGCGTGGTCGTTTTGGCTCTGGTGGCCGCAGGCGGCTGGTGGTGGGCACAGCGCAGCGGTTCTGACGCAGTGCAGTACCGCACCGGCAAGATTGAGCGCGGGGCTTTGCAGTCGGCCGTGTCGGCCACCGGGGCGGTGAGCCCGGTGACGCAAGTGACGGTGGGCACGCAGGTGTCGGGGCAGATCAAAGAAATCTTGGCCGACTTCAACGCCGAGGTGAAGGCCGGGCAGCTGATCGCCGTGATCGACCCCGAGACCTTTGAGTACCGCGTGCGTTCGGCCCAGGCCGACGTTGAGGCCGCTCAGGCCTTGGTGATGACAGCGCAGGCCAATCTGCTGGCCAGCCGCGCGCAAGTGTCCAGCGCGCAGACTGATTTGACCGAAGCCCGCCGCACCCATGCCCGTAACCAGATGCTGGTTGACAAGCAGTTTCTGGCGCAAAGCGAGGCCGACAAGTCCAACGCACTCGTCAATACGACGACCGAAGCCGTAAAAGCCGCCCAGGCGCAAGTTGGCGTGAGCGAGGCTCAGGTGCGCAGCGCGCAGGCCAATGTGTCACAACGTGATGCGGCGCTGGCGCAGGCTCGTATTGACCTGGCGCGTACGCGCATTACCTCGCCGGTGACCGGCATTGTGATCAAGCGCGCCATTGAGAAAGGCCAGACCGTGGCAGCCAGTTTGCAGTCGCCCGAGCTGTTCATCATTGCGCAAAACCTGCGTGACATGCAGGTGGAGGCCAGCATCGACGAGGCCGATGTGGGCCGCATCCGCACCGGGCAAAAAGCCAGCTTCACGGTGGATGCTTTCCCCGGGCAAACCTTTGAGGGCCAGATCGCCCAAGTGCGCAAGGCCGCGCTCAACGTGGCCAACGTGGTGACCTATGTGGCGGTGGTGACTTTCTCCAACACCGATGGTCGCTTGCTGCCCGGCATGACGGCCAATGTGCGCGTGGTGACCGACCAGCGCGAGAACGCGCTCAAGCTACCCAACGCAGCTCTGCGGGTGCGCATTGCGGGGGTAGAGCCTGCTGCTGCGCCTACAGGTGCGGCGCAGGCGGGTGCACCCGCAGCGGCGGCCTCGGCGGCTAGCCCAAGCGCTGCACCTGCGGCGGGCCAAGGCGGTGGTGCAGGTGGTGGGGGTGGCCCTGGTGGCCCGGCTGCCGAATTCCGCAAGCGCTTGGAGGCCGAGCTCAAACTCACGCCCGATCAGGTGGAGAAGGTCGATGCCATCTACGCATCGACCCGACCAAAATTCCAGCAACTGCGCGACTTGCCCGAAGCCGATCGCGCCAAGGCGCGCGAGCGCATCACCGCCGACATTCGCGCCCGCATTGCCGATGTGCTGACGCCTGAGCAAAAGCCGCGCTACGCCGCCATGGCGGTGGAGGCGGCCAGCCGCACGGTGACGCGTGGGCGCATCTACCTGATGGACGCTGAGGGCAAGCCCAAGGCATTCAATGTGCGGCTGGGTATCAGCGACGGCACCAGCACGGAACTGATCGTGTCGCCTAATTCGGCGGATGCCAACGAGTTCAAAGAAGGCGCGGCCATCATCACCGGTACGGTGACGCCGGGCTCAGCAAGCACCTCCCCACGGCCCGGCAGCACTGGCCCACGCATGGGATTTTGAGATGGCCCTCATCGAAGCGCGCGCGCTGACCAAGACCTACCACATGGGCACTGCCAAGCAGCAGGCCGCGGGTGGCGGCATGACCGTGCACGCATTGCGGGGCGTGTCGATCGATATTGAGGAAGGCGACTTTGTTGCCATCATGGGTGCCTCGGGCTCGGGCAAGTCCACGCTGATGAATATTCTGGGTTGTCTGGACCTGCCCACGCAAGGAAAGTACCACCTGGCGGGCGAGGCGGTGGAGGCCATGGCGCCGGACCAGCTGGCCTCCATACGCAACCGGCGCATCGGCTTCGTGTTTCAGCAGTTCAACCTGCTGCCACGTACCAGCGCGCTGGAGAACGTGGAGCTGCCCATGGTTTATGCCGGTGTCAAGGCAGAGGACCGGCGCGAGCGCGCCATGGCCGCGCTGCAGAAGGTGGGCTTGGGCGAGCGCTTTGAGCACACACCCTCCGAGCTTTCTGGCGGGCAGCAGCAGCGCGTGGCAATTGCCCGTGCGCTGGTGAACAACCCGCAGTTGATTTTGGCCGACGAGCCCACCGGGGCGCTGGATACAAAGACCAGCGAGGACATCATGACCCTGCTCAACGAGCTCAACCATCAGGGCATGACGATCGTGATCGTGACACATGAGGCTGACATTGCGGATTGGGCGCGACGCAAGGTGGTGTTTCGGGATGGCGAGATCATTGAGGATGTGCAGCGCGACGATCTGAGCAATTGGCGCAAGACGGCGGTGCATGCCCGCAAAGCAGGGGCGGTGCAATCATGAGCCTGCTTGCCGCTCTTCGCAGTGCCCTGCGCGCGCTACTAGCCAACACCCTGCGCAGCATCCTCACCATGCTGGGCATCATCATCGGCGTGGCCGCCGTCATCACCATGATTGCGGTGGGCAGTGGCGCCACCGAGCGGGTGCAAGCGCAGATGATGGGGCTTGGCTCCAACATCATGCTGGTGCTGCCCGGTGGTGTGTCTCAGGCCGGGGTGCGCCTGGGTGCGCAAACTCGCCAGCGCTTGACGGAAGAAGACGCAATGGCCATTGGCCTTGAGATTCCTGAAGTACAGGTGGCAGCGCCCACCACGCGAACCAGCGGCCAAGTGGTGGGGGGCAACACCAACTGGGGCACCACCATTTTTGGGGTGAACAACGACTATTTGGAGGCCCGTGATTGGAGCTTGGTCTCTGGCCGCCTTTTCGACCCCGCCGAGTTGGCGGGCTCCGCCAAAGTGGCGTGGATGGGGCAGACCGTGGCGCGTGAAATCTTTGGCGAGCAAGACCCGGTGGACCAAGTGGTGCGCGTGCGCGGCGTGCCCATGAAGATCATCGGCGTGCTGGCCAAAAAGGGCCAAAACTCCATGGGGCAAGACCAGGACGACGCGCTCATGATCCCCATCAGCACCCTGCGCAACCGCATCTGGGGGGGTGACGCGACCAGCCGGCTCAAACGTGTGGGCTCCATCATGGTCAAGGTGCGTGAAGGCCAGAGCATGAAGGGCGTGGAAGACAGCGTGAAAGACCTGCTGCGCCAGCGCTTTAAGGTGCCCGTGGGCATAGACGACCCGTTTCAGGTGCGCAACCTGACTGAGATTTTGCAAGCGCAAGAGGAGTCCAGCCGCATCATGACGCTGCTGTTGGCAGCTGTGGCGGGTATCAGCCTGATTATTGGCGGCATCGGCATCATGAACATTATGCTGGTGAGCGTGACCGAGCGCACCCGCGAGATTGGCCTGCGCATGGCCGTGGGCGCACGGGGCAAAGATATCCTGGCGCAGTTTTTGATTGAGGCGGTCACGCTTTCGCTCATTGGTGGTGCGTTGGGCGTGCTGCTGGGGGCGGGTGCCACCTGGGCGGTGGGCAACTTTGCGGGCTGGCAGGTCAGCATGTCGGTGGCGTCCATCGTGCTGGCTGTGGGCTTCTCGGCGCTGGTGGGGATTTTCTTTGGCTTCTACCCAGCGCGCCGGGCGTCCAAACTATTGCCCATTCAGGCACTTCGCTACGAGTGACCCAAAAGGGCGCATCGGGCGCCCGTAGAAATCTAGTTTTTAAGTCGCGGCACCAAGCCCATCGCATTACCGCGCTCTATGCCTTGCACCGCTGATTCAGCCAGACCCAGTTTACGCAGGGCTGCGGCTTGCGTGTTCATTGGCACGTAGGGGTAGTCTGAGCCATACACGACTTGCGAATCGGGCACCAGTTTGAGCAGGGACGCCATGGACGACGGGTGCGTGGCGTTGGCGGTGTCGTAGAAGAGGCGGCGGAACTCGGCTTCATAGCCATCAGGCGCAATGGTTTTAGCGTCTGGCCTGAACTTGAAGAAATAATCCATACGGCCAGCCAACATCGGCACGGTGCCTCCGCCGTGGCTGAACAGCCATTTGATGTCGCGGTTGCGGGCTAAAGTGCCGGAGAGCAGCAGGCTCACTACGGCGCGGGTGGTGTCGTGCGGCACTTCAATGACGGCGGGGAAGGTGCCCACCGACAGGCGCGCGCAGCAAGCTGCTACGAGCGGGTGAAAGTACACCACGGCCTTGCGGCGATTGAGTTCGTCGAACACCGCTTTGAAGGCGGGGTCACCCGGCCACTTGTCGCCGTAGTTGGTTTGCAAGCCCACGCCATCGGCCTTGAGCACGTCAAAGACATAGGCGATTTCTTTCAGGCTCGCTTCCACATCCACCATGGGCAGTGAGGCAAACAGGCCGAAGCGACCGGGGTAATCCTTGACCATCTTCGCGCCGAAGTCATTGCACTCCCGTGCCATGGTGACAGCATAGGCGGGCCCTTTGTCAAACCACACGCCGGGTGTGGAGGCCAGCGAGAGCATGCTGGTTTGCACGCCCGCCGCATCCATATCGGACAGGGCTTTCTGGATTGACCAGACCACCTGCTGCGTGAAGTGCGGGATCTTGCGCTCGTCTTCCCAGTCAAGCCAAGCCTTTTGGTAGGCAGGTGGGTAAAAGTGATGGTGGGTGTCGATCAGCTTGGGTGCAGTGGTGGCGGCGTCCATGCTGCTGCACGCAGGCAGTGCGGCGGCTGCGCCGATAGAGCTCAGCAACTGCATGAAGCTGCGTCGCGAGCCGAAGGGGCTGGCGGTACTTGGGCAGTCGCAAGCGGCTGTCGAGAGGGAAGGGTTGTGGTTAGCGCTCGTGCAATCCTGGGTGGTGTCCATCGTCATGGTGCTGTCTCCTGGTTGGTTGTTGTTGATTCCCGCTTCCCCGACACTCTACATCTATGCCCTACATCCCCGCGTAATTCGGCCCACCCCCGCCCTCGGGCGTCACCCAGACAATGTTTTGAGTCGGGTCTTTGATGTCGCAGGTTTTGCAGTGCACGCAGTTTTGCGCGTTGATTTGCAGGCGGTCGGTGTTGTCGTCGTTCTTCACAAACTCGTACACACCGGCAGGGCAGTAGCGTGCTTCTGGGCCTGCAAACTTGGCGAGGTTGGTGTTGACGGGGACTGACGCATCTTTGAGCGTCAAATGTGCGGGCTGGTTTTCGGCGTGGTTGGTGTTGCTGATGAAGACGCTGGACAGCTTGTCAAAGCTGATCTTGCCGTCGGGCTTGGGGTAGATGATGGGCGTGCACTCAGCGGCGGGCTTGAGCGCCAGGTGGTCGGGTTTGCTGCCATGCAGTGTCCACGGCGGGCTTTGGATGCCGAGCTTGGGCAGCAGCCATTGCTCGATGCCGGTCATGAGCGCGCCCACCCACATGCCTTTTTTGTACCAGAGCTTGAAGTTGCGTTGCTGCATCAGCTCGGTCATCAACCAGCTCTTCTCCAGCGTAGCGGGGTAGGCGCTCAACTCGTCGGCGCTGCGGCCTGCCACCACCGCGTCATAGGCGGCATCGGCGGCCAGCATGCCGGTTTTGATGGCGGCATGGCTGCCTTTGATGCGAGCCGCGTTGAGCGTACCCGCATCGCAACCTAGCAGTGCGCCACCGGGGAACACCGTCTTGGGCAGGGCTTGCGGCGTGCCGTTGTTGATGGCGCGCGCGCCGTAGCCGATGCGTTTGCCGCCCTCTAAGTGAGCGCGGATGGCGGGGTGCGTCTTCCAGCGCTGCATCTCTTCAAACGGGCTGAGGTAAGTGTTCTTGTAGTCGAGACCAATGACGAAACCCAGCGTCACCTTGTTGTCGTCCAGGTGGTAGAGAAAGCCACCGCCAAAAGTGCTGCTGTCCATCGGCCAACCGGCGGTGTGCACCACGCGGCCGGGTTGCGCTTTGGCGGGGTCAATTTCCCACAGCTCTTTGATGCCGATGGCAAAGCTTTGCGGGTCTTTGCCCTCGGTGAGTTTGAACTTTTCAAGCAGTTGCTTGCCCAGGTGGCCACGCGCGCCTTCGGCAAACAGGGTGTACTTACCCACCAGTTCCATGCCGATTTGAAAATCACCCGTGGGCTCACCGTCTTTGCCAATGCCGAGGTTGCCGGTGGCCACGCCACGCACTGCGCCTTGCTCGTCGTACAGCACTTCAGCAGCGGTGAAGCCGGGGAAGATTTCGACGCCCAAATTCTCTGCCTGCGCGGCCAGCCACTTCACCACGTCACCCAGGCGCACCACGTAGCAGCCGTCGTTATGGAAGTTGCGCGGCACCAGCCAGTCGGGCGTGCGGGTGGCGCTGGTTTCGGTTAAAAACAGCACGTCGTCGCCGGTCACGGCCTGTTGGACGGGCGCGCCCAGTTCTTTCCAGTTGGGTAGCAGTTCGTTCAGGGCAATGGGGTCCATCACCGCGCCAGACAGGATGTGCGCGCCCGGCTCGGAGCCTTTTTCCAGCACCACCACCGACACGTCCTGCCCTTTCTCGGCGGCGAGTTGCTTGAGGCGTATGGCCGCGCTCAGGCCTGCCGGGCCAGCGCCGACGATCACAACGTCGTATTCCATGGCTTCACGCGGGCCGTATTGGGTCAGAATTTCTTGGGGGGTCATGAGCTTCTCGCTTGATAATGGGCTTAATGATTTTGCATTTTAGGAGCGTCAAATGGCTTACAGCATGGATTTATCAGGCCGGGTGGCCTTTATCACCGGCGCCTCGGGTGGCTTGGGTCACCAATTTGCCCTGACTTTGTCGCGCGCGGGTGCGGCTGTGGTGCTGGCCAGCCGCCGGATGGAAAAGCTCAAGGACTTGCGCGCGCAGATTGAGGGCGAGGGCGGTGACGCCCATGTGATGGAGCTGGATGTGACTGACATTGCCTCCATTAAATCCGCCGTGGCGCATGCCGAAACCGAGATTGGCTCGATTGATATTCTGGTCAACAACTCGGGTGTGAGCACCACGCAGCGCATTCAAGACGTGAGCGAAGACGATTACGACTACATTTTTGACACCAACACCAAGGGCGCTTTCTTTGTGGCGCAAGAGGTGGGCAAGCGCATGCTGGCACGCGCCAAGGGTTCGGCCCCAGGCACGTACACGGGCGGGCGCATCGTCAACATCGCCTCGGTGGCGGGGCTCAAAGCTTTGCCGCAGATCGGCGTGTACTGCATGAGCAAGGCCGCTGTGGTGCACATGACCAAGGCCATGGCGCAGGAATGGGGCCGTTTTGGCATCAACGTCAACGCGATTTGCCCTGGCTATATCGACACCGAAATCAACCACCACCATTGGCAGACCGAGCAGGGCCAAAAGCTGGTGCAAATGCTGCCGCGCAAGCGCGTGGGCCAGCCGCAAGACCTGGACGCACTGCTGGTGATGCTGTGCTCGGACCAGAGCCATTTCATCAACGGCGCCATCATTTCAGCGGATGATGGTCTGGCTGTTTGAACCCCAAGGTAGTTAACGCTAACGCCTACAGCCCGCTGCGCATGCGATGATTGCGCCTCAAATTTTTTACTGGAGCCCCCACCATGAACGATCCCATTTACGACAACGGCCTGGCCACGCGCACTGCGGTGCTTGGTGCTGACTATGTGCAAGCGGCCATGAAGAAGTCCACCGACTTCAACCGCCCCCTGCAAGACCTGGTGATACGTAACGCCTGGGGCAACACCTGGCAGCGCGACGGCATTGACCTGAAAACCCGCAGCATGGTCACCGTCTCCATGCTGGTGGCGCTGGGCCGCATGCATGAGCTCAAACTCCACGTGCGTGGCGCTTTGAACAACGGCGTAACCAAAGAAGAGTTGCAAGAAATCTTCATGCACGCCAGCGTGTACTGCGGTTTCCCGGCTGCTGTGGATGCTTTCCGAACCGCCTCTGAAGTGGTGGACGCCGCTTAAAATCCCCGCCCAATAGAGGAGAACCCTGTGAATAAGATTTATCCCAGCGCCGCCAAGGCGCTTGAAGGCGTGATTAAAGACGGCCAGCTGATGGCAGTTGGCGGTTTTGGCCTTTGCGGCATCCCCGAAGCGCTGATTGACGCTGTGCGCGACTCAGGCGTGAAAGACCTGACCGTCATCTCCAACAACGCCGGGGTCGATGACTTTGGCCTTGGCAAGTTGCTGCAAACGCGCCAGGTCAAAAAAATGATTTCCAGCTACGTGGGCGAGAACAAAGAGTTCGAGCGCCAGTACCTGGCAGGCGAGTTGGAGCTGGAATTCACCCCCCAAGGCACGCTGGCCGAGAAGCTGCGCGCGGCCGGTGCGGGCATCCCCGCTTTCTTCACCAAGACCGGTGTGGGCACGCTGGTGGCCGAAGGCAAAGACCTGCGCGAGTTTGATGGTGAGACTTACCTGATGGAGCGCTCGCTGTTCCCCGAAGTGTCATTGGTCAAAGCCGACGTGGCCGATACGAGCGGCAACCTGCGCTTTAACCTCACCGCCCGCAACTTCAACCCCGCCGTGGCCATGGCGGGCAAGCTGTGCGTAGTCGAGGTGGAGAAAATTGTGGCGCTGGGCGAGATCGCGCCCGACGACATCCACCTGCCCGGCATATACGTGCACCGCATCGTGCTCAATGCCCATCCTGAAAAACGCATCGAGAAGCGCACTATTACTGAGAAAGCGGGCGTCTGACATGAGCTGGAATCAAGACCAAATGGCAGCACGCGCTGCCCAAGAATTGCAAGACGGTTTCTATGTGAACCTGGGCATTGGCATCCCCACGCTGGTGGCCAACTTTGTTCCCGCCAATATTGACGTCTGGCTGCAGAGCGAAAACGGCATGCTGGGCATTGGCCCCTTCCCGACCGACGACGAGGTGGACGCTGACCTCATCAACGCAGGCAAGCAAACCGTGACCACCATCAAGGGCTCCAGCATTTTTGGCACGCATGAGAGCTTTGCCATGATCCGTGGCGGCAAGATCAACCTGAGCATTCTTGGGGCCATGCAGGTCAGCGAGAAGGGTGACCTGGCCAACTGGATGATCCCCGGCAAGATGGTTAAAGGCATGGGCGGCGCGATGGACTTGGTGGCAGGCGTGAAGCGCGTGATTGTGCTGATGGAACATGTCGCCAAGAAGAAAGACGGCACCGAAGACCTCAAAATCTTGCCGCAGTGCACGTTGCCGCTCACGGGCAAGGCCGTGGTGAATCGCATCATCACCGACTTGGCGGTGATGGATGTGACGCCTGAAGGCCTGAAGTTGGTGGAGCTGGCCCCCGGCGTTAGCCGCGAGCAGGTGCAGGCCAAGACGGGTGTGCCGCTGATTTGACGTGAGTTTTAGTAGCGCAGTGCTTGATGCAAAATGATTGCGCATGTTTTTTAATCGTCCATTATTCAAGCCCAGAAGATTCCTTTTATTAGGAACGCTGGCGCTTGTTTTTTTGGAGTTTTTTGGACTGCATTCATTGCGGTCACTTGATAACAGGCTCTCTGATTTTTTCGTCAAGAGCCAGGCTCAAAAGATGGTGGCCGATCAGGACATCGTCATCATTGATATTGATGAGCCCAGTCTGGCCAGCATGAACAATGTGGCTGGGCGTTGGCCATGGCCCCGGTCTATTCACGGGGAGTTGCTCGAAGGCATTCGCAAACAATCGCCCAAGGCCATTGTTTTTGACATCTGGTTTGCTGAATCCGACAAAGTGCGCCCCAAGAGTGACGTTGCCTTCAATCAGGTGTTGGCCACGACGCCGCATGTTTATCTACCCATGCTGCGTCTGGATGAAAAAGACGACACCGAGGGCACGCCGCTATCAGAGTTGACGACAGCTCTGTGGGGGACGGCTGGTCAAGCCAAGTCTGCCATGGGCAATCCCGTGGCCAAGGTGAATCTGCTCTTGCCCAGGGCGATTGATCCCGAGAACTGGCGTCTAGGCCTGATCAACTTCATTAAAGATTCCGACGGTGTGGGGCGGCGTTACTACGTGAACTATCCCGTGGATGGCTGGCAACTCCCGTCTTTGCCTGCGCGTGTGGCCCAGGATTTGGGTTACCCACTTCCTCAGGGGGAGAGCGTGGTGTTGAGTTGGCGTAGCCCCACACTGACATTCCCGCGCATCTCTTATGCTGATCTGTACGCCGACTTCAAGCGCGACGCCAAGTGGCGCGACCCGCAAGAGTTGCGTGACAAGATCGTCATCATCGGAGCCACCGCCGAAGGGCTGTACGACATGCGGCCCACGCCCCTGGATTCCGTGTTGCCCGGCGTCAAGCTGCTAGCCACGGCGATAGACAATTTTAAAAACCAGCGGACGATGACGGTGGCCTCACCGCTGCTGCTCTCGGCGGTGACAACGGCACTCGTGCTGGTTTTGTATTACGCATTTTGGTACTTTAGGAATGTAGTCAAAAACAGCTTTTTGATGTTGGTCATTTTTGGTTTTTTGTTGACTGCTAGCTATGGTTTGATACCCAAGTTGTATTTGCTGCCGGTTGTGACAATCATGGTGTTGCTCTTCCTGTTTTATTTGGGATCAACGCTGCTGGATATTGTGCGAGAGCGGCGCGAAAAAGAGCATGCGGTCACGATGTTCAGTCGCTTCGTGAACCCGCACGTCGTCAAAGAGTTGATCGCCAGTGGGGGCTTAGCGCGCGGCGGTGAGCGTCGGCAAGTCACGCTGCTTTTCTCTGACATTCGGGGTTTCACGTCAATGTCAGAAACCCGTTCACCCGAGGAAGTTGTGGCCATGTTGAACGACTACTTCAGCATGCAAGTGGGTGTCATCTTCAAGCACGGTGGCGCACTCGACAAGTTCATTGGCGACGCCATTATGGCGTTTTGGGGCGCACCGCTGGACGATGAGAAGCATGCCGAGCACGCCATTGACGCAGCGCTGGAAATGTACGAGCGGGTTTGTGAATTCAAGCTCAAGATGGGCGAGACGGGGCTGGTGTTTGACGTGGGCATTGGCCTGCACTCCGGCCCTGCGGTGGTGGGCTTGATTGGCTCAGAGCAGCGGCGTGAATACACCGCCATTGGCGACACCGTCAACCTGGCCAGCCGCATTGAGGGGCTGACCCGTGGCGTTGCCCCTGTGCTGGTGTCTGAGGACACGATGAGGTTGTGCCCTGATGCGTTTGTCTTTATCGACCAAGGCTCATACCCAGTTAAAGGACGCGTGCAGGACGTGCGTTTGTTTGAACCTCGCAGAAAACCCGGCTGATTTATTTTTACTTGCGCGGGGTAGGCCCATCCGGCGTGGCACTGATCTCGTCGCTCGCCAAATTCTCAATCATGGCCAGCAGCACGCGCCGCGCGGTGGCCACATCGGAGGGTGAGATGTTGTTGGTGCTGACTTCGTTGGTCGTCTCCGCCAATGGCACCAACTTCCTCTTGAGCGCTCGGCCCTGCGGCGTTAAATAAACATAGACGTTTTTCTTGTTGGTGGGCAGTTGTTGGCGGGTGATGTAGCCCAAGGCTTCCATCGCCTTTATGGCTGCAAAGGTGGTGGGCTCCATCACCCCGGCGCGCTCGCTGAGCTCTTTTTGGGTCAGGCCATCCGCGTCCCACAGAATGCGCAGAAAACTCCAGTGCCCAAACGGTACGCCAAAGGGCGCTAAGCGAATTTGCAAGGCGCGTCTAAAGGCGCGCTCGGTATCGCGGATCAGGTGCGCGGTGCGGTCGTTGGGCACCGCCTCACGCCAGTGGTGCAGGGTGTTGGTGCTGGGCGGTTTCATGGCGTGGTCTGTGCGGGCGGCAAGCCCACTTGCCATTGGGTTGAAACTGACATCCCGCTGCGAGCAGACGCCAAGATGGCCAGGCAGACCTCGGTTGTGGCGCGCGCCCATTCACCGCTGTGCAGGGGGGGCTGGTCATGCAGCACGGCGGCAACCAACTCGTCAATCACCTCGCTGCGTGCCACGACGGGGCTCGCAAGCGGTTCAAAGCGGCGCTCTAGATCGCCACAAATGTCGATGCCCGTCGGCGTGGGGCGCAAATCACCCCTTTCGCAACTCACGATGAAATGTCCGAAGTGTTGGTGCGCAGGGCGGCTCTGGGGTGAGCTGCTACTGGTGGGGGCCTGGTACAGCGCGCCACCGTAGTTGCGCGAGCCTTTCAGACGGGCTTCGGCATCGGCGTCGCTGGCACTGGCCAGGCGTTGTCGGGCCGCCCCATAGTCGCTCGCTTGTTTGGCCTGCCCCATCTCGCCAATCTGGCCCAGCCAGTCGTCGCTGTCGAAATGGCCATAGCCGCTGTAGCAGGTACTTGCAGATGCGCCGTTGTCAAAGCTCAGCAGCGCTTGGTAGGCCCCCTCTGTGGGGCGGGTGGCGTCCCACGCGCCGGTATGGGCCATCACGCTGCGCACCCGCCCGCCGCCCAGCAGACGCACGATGTCCATCTGGTGGGTGGCCTGGCTGTGAATCACGCCGCCGCCTGCGTCGGTGACCAGTTCTTCGGGTCGACGAGGGCGGTAGAGGAAGTCGGTGTAGTTCAAGGCGGTGATCATCTTCACCGCGCCAAATTCGCCGCTGTCAATCAGCGCGCGGGTGCGCAAGATCGGCGTGTTGAAACTGTGGCTGTGGCCGACCAACAGGTGCACCCCGGCGGCCTGGGTTGCCGCAATCATGGCGGTGCATTGCGCCAGCGTCAGCGCCATCGGTTTTTCAACCAGCACATGCTTGCCGTGGGCCGCTGCCATTTGGACGTGCTCGGCATGGAACTGGTGGGGCGAGGCTACATACACCACCTCAACGCGCGGGTCGGCGCACAGGGCTTCAACGTCCTCATGCGCGGGCGTGCCGAAGTCGCGTTCAAATTGCGCACGGGCTTGTAGCAGAGGGTCGGCTGCGGCCACCAATTGCACGCGGGCATCGTTCAAAAAGGTGGGCAGCATGAGGGTGAACGCTCGGCCCAAGCCCACCACGCCGATGCGCAGGACGCGTGTGGGGGGGCTCATAAGTCCAGCACCAGTTCGCCTGAGCGGGCGCGTGACACGCAGACCATGATTTGGTGTGCTTTTTCGTCGTCAGCCAGCACCATGTCGCGGTGCTCCACATCGCCAGTCAGCAGGCCCGTGCGGCAAGAGCCGCAGGTGCCACTCTCGCAGGAGCTGGACACGCGGTGGCCACCTGCTCGGAGCGCCTCCAGAATGCTTTGCTCCGCTGTCACGGGCACGGTGATGCCGCTCTTGGCAAGCCGCACCGTGAAGGCCGTGTTGGCAGCAGTTGCACTGGCGTCCACACCAAAGCTTTCAAAGTGAATACTGCCAAAAGGCCAGTGCCCCGACATATCGGCCACCGCCTCCATCAGGCCACGCGGGCCGCAGCAATAGACCTGGGCGTCGCCCGGTGTTTCAAAGATGGGCCACAGATCCAGAGCCTGGGCGAGGTCACCATGGTCATGGTGCACTTGCACCTGGCCTGCAAATTCTGGCCCGCTCAGCTCGGCCAAGAAGGCTGTGTTTTCAGCATCACGGGTGCAGTAAATCAATTTGAATTGCGCTTGGCCCTGCGCTTTCAGGTGCCGCATCATGGACAAGATGGGCGTGATGCCGATGCCCCCGGCGATGAAAAAAAACTGCTTTGCACGCGGGTGCAATTCAAAGTTGTTGCGCGGCGCACTGACCGACAGCAGGTCACCGGCCTGTACCCCGTCCACCATGCTGATGGAGCCACCGCGTCCCAGCGCATCGCGTTTCACGGCGATTTGGTACATCGCAGTATCTGCAGGGTCTGAGCACAAAGAGTAGTTGCGCCGCACGCCGCTGGGCAGCGCCACGGTGATGTGGGCTCCAGCGGTGAAGGCGGGCAGGGCCACCCCCTGAGCATGGCGTAACTCAAAGCACCAAATGTCTTGGGCCACTGCGGTCTTGCTGACCACGCGTAAGGCCATGAAAGGCGGCTCTTCGTCGGCTGCGGACGGTTTTGTTTCGGGGTTCACGGACAGCTCCTTGATGGGCGCGGGATAAAAAGCTTGACAAAGCCGTTCAGTGATAATAATCTTAGTCTCCTAAGAATAAATTTGCAAGCCATTTGATCTGTTTAAGTCGAGTAATAGAAAGCCCCGCATGTTGACGCCTGAAGAAAACGATCTCTTGTGCCGTGTTGTAGGCCAAGCCCCCATGGGCCAGCTGATGCGCCGCCAGTGGACGCCGGTGTGCCTTATTGAAGAGGTCAACGTGCCTGACGGCACCCCCATCAAGGCGCAGATGTTTGGTGAAGACCTGGTTGTGTTCCGCGACACCGAGGGTCGTGTGGGCGTGATGGACGAGTACTGCCCGCACCGGCGCGCCTCACTCGTGTTCGGGCGCAATGAAAACTGCGGCCTGCGCTGCCTCTACCACGGGTGGAAGATGGACGTGCAAGGCAATGTGCTGGAGATGGTGTCCGAACCCGCCGGCAGCGGCATGGCGCAAAAGGTCAAGCACCTGGCCTACCCAACCCACGAGTGGGGTGGTTTTGTTTGGGTCTATATGGGGCCGAGCGAGACCCAGCCTGCCTTTGTGCCACCGGCCTGGGCCCCCACCGCCGAAACCCGCGTGACGATTGCCAAGGCCATCATCCCGTGCAACTGGGCGCAAATTCTGGAAGGCGCAATTGACTCGGCCCACAGCTCCAGCTTGCATTCATCTGACATGGTGCCCGCTCGCGGTGACAGTGCCCAGGCCACAGATTCCATGTGGCTGCGCCCCTCCACCGACAAGGCCCCGCGCATGCAGATCGAGCGCGCGCCTTATGGCTTTCGCTACGCCGCCATTCGTCGCCCGATCCAGCAGGCGGCGCTGAACGACTACGTGCGCTCCACCGTGTTTGTGGCACCCGCCACGGCGCTGATCCCGCCCAACAATCTGTACAACGTGGCCAACATCAATGTGCCCATGGACGACACCCACACGGCCTTCTACTTCATCGCCTGGGGCCATCCCACGCAAACGCCCGAGACCACCACTTGGCGCAAGTTCCTCGGCCAAGAGCTGGGCATTGACCTAGACCCGCAGTACCGACCCCTGCGCACCCGTGAGAATCATTTTTGGCAAGACCGTGCGGCCATGAAAGCGGGCAACTTCACCGGTATCACGGGCTTTCCCAACCAGGACATTGCCATGTGGGTCACCATGGGGCCGATTGCCGATCGCACGCATGATCGGCTGGGGGCCAGTGACTTGGCCATCGTTGAGTTTCGAAAGCAGATGTTGGAGGCGGTGCGTGCGTTCCAAGGCGGTGAGCCCGCCATTGGCACGGGTACCTTGTCTATTGCGGCATCGCCCACGCCGGTGGTTGCGTTTCAGGCGATAGTTCCCAAGACCACGGATTGGCGCGCCTTTGCGGCTACCCCTGTGTGGGACTCGGCCACGCCTGAGTTAGAGTCCTCGTATTCCGCCCCGGCCCAGTAAGGGCAGTCCTTTTTCGTACTCCAACGCAACACTCTCAGGAGATAGCTCATGTCTTCACGTCGTCCTCTTGTTTTTGGCGCGGCCCTGATGGCCGTCGGCCTAGCTGCTCCCACATGGGTCACTGCGCAAGCCGCCTATCCCAACCGCAGCATCAAGTTCATCGTGCCTTATTCCGCCGGTGGCTTGCCTGATACCGTGGCGCGCATTTATGCGCAGCGCCTGGGTGCAGCATTGGGGCAGGGCGTGGTGGTGGACAACAAGCCCGGTGCCAATGGCGTGGTGGCGGCCCAGGCGTTGGCGGCAGTACCGCCCGACGGCTACACTTTTTTAGTGACCGATGGCTCCATGTTCTCCATCAACCCGGCGATTTACAAGAGTCTGAGTTACGACTTCAAGCGCGACTTCATCCCGGTCTCGCTCGCCGCGCGTGCGCCCCTTTACCTAGCCGTACATCCCAAGACTGGCGTCAACACTTTGCAGGAATTCGTGGCGATGGCCCGAGCCAAACCCGGGGCCTTGAACTATGGCTCCTCGGGCATCGGCAGCTCGCACCACCTGACGATGGAGGCCATGAAGACGGCGCTGGGAATTGACGTGGTGCATGTGCCGTTCAAAGGCACGGGCCAATCCGTGCCCGCCTTGATTGGTGGGCAGGTGGACGTGGCGTTTTCTGCGCTGCCCTCGGTGTCGGGTTTTGTCAAAGCCAACCAGATCAAATTACTGGCGACCAATGCCGCCAAACGCTCAGCCCAGGAGCCCGGTGTGCCCGCGATTGCCGAGATCGTGCCGGGCTTCGACTTTGCCGTGATCGTTGGCGTGCTCGCATCCACCGGTACGCCGTCGGCCGTGATTGAGCGCATCAGCGCCGAGATGGACAAGGTCGCCAAAGCCTCTGAGACGATTCAGATACTCGCCAATGCCGGTATCGAAGCGGTGGGTGGCAAACCGGGCGACTACGCCAAAGCCATCGCAGACGAAAATGAGCGACTGGGCAAGGTGCTCAAAACCGTGAGCATCAAGCAGGAGTAATCATGTTGGCCTCATCAAACCCATTGAGCATTTATGTTGGAGATTTCAAATGAATAAACGCAAGATCCTGTGCAAGGCGGGCACGCTGTTGGGGCTGTGGATGATCGGGGTCAGCACCTTGATGAGTCAGGCTCAGGCCCAAGCAAGCTACCCCAACAAGCCCATCCGCCTCATCATCACCAACCCCGCAGGCGGCTTGCCCGACACGGTGGCGCGCCTGTTTGCCCAGCGCTTGACCGAGCGCTTGGGCCAGCCCGTGGTGGTGGACAACAAGCCCGGTGCCAACGGCGTGGTGGCCGCCCAGGCCCTGGCCACAGCGCCCGCCGATGGCCACACCTTCATGGTGACTGACGGCTCTATGTTCTCCATCAATCCGGTGATTTACAAGAACTTGAGTTACGACTACAAGCGCGATTTCGTGCCGGTCGCGCTGGCGGCGCGGGCCTCGCTCTACCTGGCGGTTCACCCCAAAGTGGGCGTGTCCAATTTGCAAGAGTTCATCGCCTTGGTCAAGGCCAAGCCGGGCAGCTTGAATTACGGCTCATCGGGCGTTGGCAGCACGCACCACCTCACCATGGAGGCGATGAAAAGCGGCTTGGGCCTGGACTTGAAACACATCCCCTTCAAGGGCACGGGTCAATCAGTGCCCGCACTCGTGGGTGGGCAGGTCGATGTCTTGTTTTCGGCCCTGCCTTCACTCGCGGGTTTTGTCAAAAGCGGGCAGATCAAGTTGCTGGCCAATAACTCGGCCCAGCGCTCCAGCCAAGAGCCCCAGGTGCCCACGATTGCCGAGGTTATTCCGGGTTTTGACTTTTCACCCACTATTGGATTTTTTGCCGCCAGCGGTACGCCCCCCAATGTCATTGAGCGTTTTAGCGCTGAGGTGGCCCGCGTCGCCAAAATGCCAGACCTGATTCAAGCCCTGAACACGGCTGGGGTGGACGCCGTTGGTGCTGGCCCGGCGGAGTATGGTCGCTCGATCCAGTCAGAGATCGAGCGTATGGCCAAAGCCATCGCTGCTGCGGGCATTAAATCCGAATAACAAAATCGACATCAATCAATTAACCCTCGCGAACCATGTCCAAACTCAAACTCACCTTCGGCTGCTGGAACTACGACCGCACGCGCGCCCTGATGGACGGCAGCATCCAGCCCGACGGCATCGACCTGAACTACCTCAACATGGAGGTGGAAGAAACCTTCTTCCGCATGTTGCGCCACAAAGAATTTGACGTGGCCGAAATGTCGCTCTCGTCTTACAGCGTATCGATGTTCCGCGAGCCACGGCCTTTTGTCGCGATCCCGGTTTTCCCCTCACGTTTCTTCCGCCATTCCTGCATTTACGTCAACGCCAACTCGGGCATCCGTGAGGCCAAAGACCTGATCGGTAAACGCGTGGGTAACCCGGAATACCAAATGACCGCCCCAGTGTGGATTCGCGGCATTTTGTCCGACCACTACGGTGTGCCGGTCGATAGCGTGACCTACTACACCGGGGGTGAAGAAGAGCCCGGTCGCTCCGAAAAAATGAAGCTCGATTTGCCGTCCAACATCAAGGTCCAGAGCATCGGCCCGACTCAAACCCTGTCGCAAATGTTGATGGACGGTGAGATTGACGCGCTCTACACGGCGCGCATGCCGTCGAGCTACCTCAAAGGCGGTGGCAAGGTCAAGCGTCTGTTTGAAGACTACGAGCCCATCGAGCGCAACTATTTCAAAGAAACCGGCATGTTCCCTATCATGCACACCGTGGCCATTCGCCGGGACGTGTACGAGGCCAATCGTTGGGTCGCACAGTCGATGATGAAGGCGCTGAAAGAGTCACAACGCCGCAGCTACGAAGATCTATACGAGACCGCCGCGCTCAAGACCATGCTGCCGTGGTTGACCTCGCACGTGGAGCAGGTCAAGCGCGAGATGGGCGATGATTTTTGGCCCTATGGTTTCGAGAAGAATGAGAAAACTCTGCGCACCTTTTTGCGCTATCACTTTGAGCAAGGTCTGTCCAAGCGTTTGCTGGAGCCTAGCGAGTTGTTTGCGCCGGAGGCTATGGAGTCTTTCAAGATCTGACGCCAGCCAAGGCATCAACCTTTCGTTGATGCTTCTGGTGTGTTCAGATATGCTGAAAGCAAGGCAGGCGAAAGCGATAGGCGCGTTGCCTGAGTGACGACGGCAGTGGCTTCCCGCAGGGCGGCCATATCCAGTTCATTCGGGCCGAGTACCTGCACGCCCAGCTTGCGCAATTCGACCAAAGCCAAGCCATCGGCTTCGGCCGCAAGCTGGCGTTGAAGCGTCGTTGCGGAGGCGGCGGCGGTCGTTAGATCGGCTTTTTTCGCTGGTGTCAGGGCTTGATACCAAGCCTTGTTGCACACCAATAACAGCACGCCAAAATAATGCCCAGTCAAACTCACATAGGGGTGATAGCGCCAAAGCTCGAACGTCAACAAATTGGTGAGCGGGTTCTCCTGGGCGTGAACTTCACCTGAGCGAATAACCCGCACCAGATCCTTCACGTCTGTGGTGCGCGCCTCAAAACCCAGCGCGTTCAGCGCGGAACGATAGCCCGCATTGTCCAGGGTGCGGATGACTAACCCCTCGCAGTCCTGGGGTTTGCGAATGGGGTGAACGCTGTTAGAGAGGTGGCGAAACCCGTTGTCCCAAAAACCAAGTACCTGATAGTTGGTTTTCTGGGCCACCGCTTGGGCAAGCAACTCGCCTGCGTCACCATCCAGGGCGGCCAGCGCCTGACGTCGGTCACTCACGGAGAAAGGTAAATCGAGCACGCTTAGCTCTGGCACCCGCGCTGAGAGATATCCGGATGCCACATAACAAATCTGGCGAGTTCCCTGCTCGACGCTCGAAAACAGTGCGTTGGCGGATTCACCTTGTGACGGCGCGTCGACCTCGGACTGACATGACCAAGTCGATGGACTGTCTTGCAGGCACTCGGCCAAACGCAGCAAGGCCTTTGTCAGAATGGATGCATTTCCCTGATAGCCGCCCAGCTTAGTCGTAGACGTGTCCATGCCAAATTCTATTTGGCCAGGATTTTGGCGTCCCGGATAATTTTTTGCCAGCGCAAGTAATCGCCTTCCACAATGCGGGTTAATTCACTGGCGGAGCGAGGCCAGGGGTCAAGACCGGAGCGGATGAGCTGCGTTTGAAACGCGCGATCATTCACGATCAGCGCAGACTCTTTGCGCAAGGCGGCCAGCACGTCAGGCGAGGCGTCTTTGTGGATAAACAGGCCAATCCATGACGAATAGTCGTAACGGGCGACGCCCTGCTCCTGTAGGGTCGGAATATCGCGGAACTGCGCGTGTCGCTCGGTGCCGCAAAAACCAATCAAACGAACCCTTTCGTCGCCCAGGAACGGCTGGGCCAATGAAAGCGCCATGGACATGACATTTACTTCACCCGAGGCGACTGCCAGAGCCGCTTGACTCGCGCCGCGGTAGGGCACGTGCACCAGTTGAGTACCGGTGAACGCCTGAAACATCTCGGTCGCCAAATGCTGAGGGCTGCCCACACCGCCCGACGAGTAGGTGATGCGGCCCGGTTCCTTGCGCGCCATGGCGATTAAGTCCTGGATGCTCTTGATCGGGGAGGACTTGGGCACCGCAAAAAACGTCGGGATGTTGGCAATCCCGGTCACCGGGAGAAAGTCCTTGCGGGTGTCAACTTTGATTTTTTCGGCTTGCAGATGCGGCAGGATGGTGACGATGCTGTTGTTCAAGGCAGCCAGCGTGAGTCCATCGGGTTTGGCGCGCGACAGCCGCTCTAGTCCCACTAAACCGGCTGCTCCGGTGACGTTTTCGACCACAAAGCCAGTCCCAAAGCGACTGGACAGTCGTTCGGTGAAATGCCGCACGGCAACGTCAGAGGCGCTGCCCGCCTGCAAAGGCAAAATCACCGTGACAGGGCTATTGGGGTATTTCTGACTGAAGGCAGGTTGCATCCAGGCTGCGGTCCACATGGTGGCAGCTGCGGAGCGGACAAGTTCTCTTCTTTTCATGAAATGGCCTCAAGAGAGTGGAGCGGGTGATGGGAATCGAACCCACGCTATTTGCTTGGGAAGCAAAAGTTCTACCATTGAACTACACCCGCGTTCTGTCGATTATAGAAGGCGTTGAAGCCCTAGGAGGGAGGCTCTCAGGTTGAATGTCAAGGCCGAATGTAAGCCCAACCTTCACTCTGGCGTTGCATCAACTCCACAACCCCGGCAGGCGCATAACTGATGTCCTTGTTCATGTCGGCTTTGGTGAGTTTTTGGACTGTTATGGTGTTCTCGCAGGCCACCATTTTTACACCGGCCTGGGCCGCTTCGCTCACGCGGTTGGCCGAGAGGGCGTCTGCCTTGAGCATGGCTATACCGGGGCCGTAGGCTACGATTTCAATCTCCACCTTGTCGGCACCCAGTTCCTGTTGCACGTTTTTGGCATTGTTCAGAGCCAGGTTCCATTTGGCGGGTTCGGCATCGCTCACCTGAAAGACGACTTTGTGTTTGATCGGAGCCTTGGCCGCGACTTGGGTCTTGGGCTTTGTTTTTTGCGACGGCGTGGTTTCTGCGGTGACGCCCAGCGCCATAGTGGCGGCGAGGGTTAGCGCGGCAGCTTGGAACAATGTTTTAAAGATCATGTCAGAGTGACCTCGTTGGTATATAAGTATTTGATTATGCACTCCTATTTTGTCACGGCCCCGCCATCGTTCACCAGCCCGGTAGGTAACTTAAATTCGCCCACTGATTGGAATCGATGGCCACCGAGTAGTGGGCCGGCAAGTTTGCCGCGCAACTGATAGTCAATCTGCGTGCGATCTCCGCCAGCGAAGCCGATCACTTGGCGCACTGCCGCAAAGGCCGACACGGTGACGGGCATTGCCAGCACCACCTCACCAAAGCGTGGCACGCTGCCGCGCGCATCACTTACGCCAGCCGCAAAGCTCTTGCCCCGGACGTCCATCTCCAAAAAGACGCCGTCGTATTCCAGCGGTGTTTCATTTGGGTTCAGCACACGCAGCTTCACCATCATGCGCATCTCCATGCCTTGACCACTCAACGGCTCGATGCCGATCACGTCTACCCTGGGCTGGTCGCCGGTAGCGAACGTGGCGCAAGCTGTCAAGCCAAGCGCTAGCGCGAGAAATAGGACAGGGCCAAGGACCACGCGCCAAATCGACCCGCTCGATGGCAATCTCATTTGAGAATGTCACCAATGCACAGGTACTTCATCTCCACATAGTCTTCCATGCCGTGGCTGGAGCCCTCGCGGCCCAGGCCGGATTGTTTGACGCCGCCAAAGGGCACGTGCTCGGTGGCGATGACGCCCACGTTGATGCCCACCATGCCGAACTCCAGCGCCTCGCTCACGCGAAAGATGCGGCCCACGTCGCGGCTGTAGAAGTAGCTGGCCAAGCCAAACACGGTGTTGTTGGCGGCGTCCACAGCTTCTTGCTCGGTAGAGAAGCGAAACACCGGCGCGAAGGGGCCAAAGGTTTCTTCGGTGGCGCACAGCATGTCGGCCGTGGCGTTCGCCAGCACGGTGGGCTCAAAGAACTGGCCGTGCATTTTGTTTCCTCCAGCCAACACCTTGCCACCTTTGGCGATGGCGTCGGCCACGTGGCGCGTGACTTTCTCAACCGCTGCGTCTTCAATCAGCGGGCCTTGTGACACACCGTCTTCAAAACCATTGCCCACCTTCAAGGCCTTGACCTTGGCGGCGAATTTTTCAACGAACTCGTCGTACACGCCGTTCTGGACATAAAGGCGGTTGGCGCAGACACAGGTCTGGCCTGCGTTGCGGTACTTGCTGGCCATGGCACCTTCAACAGCAGAGTCCACATCGGCGTCGTCAAACACGATGAAGGGGGCGTTGCCACCCAACTCCAGGGACATTTTTTTCACGGTGGGAGCGCTTTGCGCCATCAAGATGCGGCCTACTTCGGTGGAGCCGGTGAAGCTAATATGGCGCACCACGTCGCTGGCGCACAGCACTTTGCCCACCGCGATGGAGTTGTCAGCGTCCGCCGTGATGACGTTGAGCACGCCGGGTGGGATGCCCGCGCGAATCGCCAGCTCTGCGGCAGCCAGTGCGGTCAGCGGCGTCAGCTCGGCCGGTTTAATGATGACGGGGCAGCCAGCGGCCAGTGCCGGGGCCACCTTGCGCGTGATCATGGCAAGAGGGAAGTTCCACGGCGTGATGGCGGCGCACACGCCGATGGGCTGTTTGATGACCATCAGGCGGCGGTTGTTGTCGAACTGGGGCAGGGTCTCGCCGTTAACGCGCTTGGCTTCCTCGGCAAACCATTCGACAAAGCTGGCACCATAAGCTACTTCGCCCTTGGCTTCGGCAAAGGGCTTGCCCTGCTCGGCAGTCAGGATGCGGCCCAGGTCTTCTTGGTTGGCCATCAGCAGGTCAAACCACTTGCGCAGGATGATGCTGCGCTCTTTGCCGGTCTTGCTGCGCCAGGCGGGCCAGGCGGCGTTGGCGGCGGCAATGGCTTGCTCGGCATCCTTAGGCCCCAGGTTGGCCACATCGGCCAGCTTGATGCCGTTGGAGGGGTCGAGCACGTCAAAACGACTGCTGCCGTTCACCCACTTGCCGTTGACCAAGGCATCGGTCTTGAGCAGGCTGGGGTCATTGAGCAGGGCGAGGGGGGATGTTTTCATGTCCATGGCGGGCTTCAGTAATGATGTGGAAAAGGTTAAAAGATCTGAAAAACTATATGCTAAGGGTTAAGTGGAGAATTGCGAGTCGTCGGTGCTTGTTCTCAGCTTTCGACGACCTTGGCGCCGGGGTGCTGGGTCCAACGCGTCAGAGTCTGATTCAACGTGGTGGCGTTGAAGGGTTTTGATAGGAAGTCGTTCATGCCTACATTTAGGCATTTTTCCAGGTCGGTTGGCCCGGCATTAGCGGTCATTGCGATGATGGGCAAGTGATAGCCCAGCGCTCTGATTTTTTTTGTGGCTTCGTAACCGTCAAGCACGGGCATACGGCAATCCATCAAAATCGCGTCATAGTCACAGTTGCGAACGGCGTTCACTGCCTCTTGTCCATTTTCAACTAAGGTGACTTGCGTGTAGCCAATTTTTTGGAGTAGAGCTTCGGCGACGATCTGGTTGATTGGGTTGTCTTCCGCAATCAAAATCTTTTTTGATTTATCTGCTATCGAAGTCTTAATGTGAGTCGCGACTGATCTGCGATCAGGGACTGATCTGCGATCATTTACGAAAGGCGATGTTTTTGTGGTGGAATTGGCTTCGGCCAATACTTGATCGTCATTGATGAATTGCAACTCACAGCAGAAAATACTGCCTTGGCCAAGCGTGCTGCTGAGTTCAACATGACCACCTAAGTGTTCGCACAATTGTTTGACAATTGCCAAGCCCAAACCGCTTCCACCGAATTTCCGGGTGGTCGAACTGTCTGCCTGAGTGAAGCGAGTGAATAATTTGTGCTGCACCTCGTGTGCGATGCCAATGCCGCTGTCATGTACAGAAAAGCGTAGGCTGGTACTTGGGCCTGATAAATCACTGTCTCGTCGGCCTAGTCGCTCAACGAGCAAACCAAATGTGCCTTGATGCGTGAACTTAAGAGCATTGGACAGCAGGTTGTTCAAGATTTGTCGTAAACGGGCAGGGTCACCAACCAAGTGACTAGGGATGTTGGATGATCTTTGGATACTAAAAGCGAGCCCCTTTTCCCGCCCGCGTAGTCTGTACAAGTTACTTAGCTCGTCTAGTAAGTCGTCTAGGCTAAAGCGGATGCGTTCGATATCCAGTTGACCGGCTTCGATCTTGCCAATGTCGAGCAGATCGTTGATGAGACCCAAAAGTGATTTGGCACTTGAGTCAGCCAACTCGGCTAACTCGCGTTGCTGAGGCGTCAAATGTTCGGTTAGAAGCAGTTCCACCATACCCAACATGCCGTTGAGTGGCGTTCGCATCTCGTGGCTCATGGTAGCTAGAAATTCGCTCTTAGCTTGGTTGGCGGCCTCAGCTGTTTTAAGGGCTATTTTTTGCTTCAACTCACTTTCTCGCAGTGCAATTTCAATTTTTTTTCGGTCGGTGATGTCCACCCAAAACCCCAAAGAGCGCGAGGGTTTTCCCTGTTCAAAAAATATGCGGCCCACTGTTGCGATCCATCGAACTTCACTATCGCACTGCACGATGCGTTGCTCTACGTGAATTTGCCCATCGTTTCCCGCTTCGCAGGCTCGGTTGAAGGCGATGATTCCGATTTCGACGTCCTCGGGGTGCATGTGGGACATCACTTGGGGGTGGTCGACTTCGGCCTCGCTTGGGTAGCCAAGCATTTGTTTAAGCCGAGCAGAAATATGAAAACTTCCAGTGATCATGTTACGGTCATACATGCCAAAGCGTGCTGCGTCAGCGGCTAGGCGCATGCGTTCTTCGCTCTCGTTCAAAGCCTCTTCGCTCCGAGCCTGTTCGAGCCTAGGGAAAATTCGAGCCGCCAGGTCACTGAGGAGAGTAATATCTTCAGCAGGCCAGTCATAGGGCTCGCTATGGCTAGCAGTGAGAACAAATTTCAGGAGCCCATCTTTTACATACGGTGCATTCAGTAAAGCGCGAACCCCCCGTTTCTTTAGGCGCTGCATCTCTTCGAGAGAACGTGGATCCTCAAGTGCGTCATAAGACACCAGTGTTTTGCCATCGGCCAAATCTCGCAACTCTGACTCTGTGCGGAATTCAGATAGAGGGAGTACACCTGTCAATTTAGATAAATCAGATGAAATTTCATCGTGAATGATGGTGATCTGGTTGGCTGAAGGGTTAAGTTCCACAAGCAGGCAGTGATTCAGCCGTAAGTGCTGGACGATGCGTTCGCTGGCCATCTGCATGATCTCAGCGCTGCTGTGAAGAAGAGAACATGATTTTTGAAGATCACCTAAAAAATCGAGATTTCGCTCTCGACGTTTAGCCTCTGTGATATCCCAGTTTGTGCCGACCATGTAGGTCGAATTGTCAGCTCGGTTTTGCACTAGTCGTGCATTGGACTTGAGAGTGTGAACTTCGCCGTTGGGCCAAATGATGCGAAATTCAGGTGTGTAAGCTTGATTGCTAAGAAGAGTAGCTTCTAAAGCAGCTGTTGGGATGCTTGCATCTTGTGGGTGTAAACAAAAATTCCAGGCATCAAGCGCGTTAGGAAATCTCTCTCGACTTGTGCCAAACAGGGCATACATGGTGTCGTCCCAGACAAGAGTTTGGCGTAGTAGATCCTTCTCCCAAATTCCGACTCGTGCAGTATTCACGGCCAGTTTCATTCGCTCTTCACTCATTAACAAAGCGGCTGCATTAGCGTGACTGTTTAGTTCTATTTCGGCAATGCAGCCCAAATCCTCCAACAGTGCCAACTGAGTAGGGGTTAGCATCCGAGGTTTATTGTCCATTACGCATAAAGTACCAACGGAATGACCATCAATTGATTTAAGCGGACGCGCTGCGTAAAACCGTAATAGCGGCCCACTCGTGACCAAAGGGTTGTCTGAAAAACGCGAGTCGGCATGGGTGTCGGGAACGATAAAGAACGCGTCACCCAGAATGGCATGGCCGCAGAAAGAGATATCACGAGAGGTTTGAGTGACGTCAAGACCGTAACTAGATTTGAACCACTGCCGGTCCGCGTCCACCAGAGAGACTAGCGCGATCGGCATATCCAAAACCCCTGCCGCCAAGCGGGTAATGCGGTCAAAACGCTCCTCTGGCCGCGTGCCAAGAACGCCTAGGCCAATTAAGCTAGCAAGTCGTTGGGTTTCATCTGCGGGAAGTAGAGGCGCTCGCATTGTTCAGGACTCGGGTGGATTAGTAAGCTACTCCAGTCATAGTACCGCCGCGCTAGTTGAAAATCTATAATCAATGGCTAAATCCCGCACAAAAAATATGAATACGCCTACTATTTCTGTCGCTGACATTCGCAAGACCTTTCTGGACTTCTTCGCCTCCAAAGGCCACACCGTGGTGGCCAGCAGCCCGCTCGTGCCCGGCAATGACCCCACGCTCATGTTCACCAACTCGGGCATGGTGCAGTTCAAAGATGTGTTTTTGGGCAGTGATAAACGCTCTTATGTGCGCGCCGCTTCGGTGCAGGCCTGCCTGCGCGCCGGGGGCAAGCACAACGACCTGGAAAACGTGGGTTACACCGCACGCCACCACACCTTCTTCGAGATGCTGGGCAACTGGAGCTTTGGCGACTACTTCAAACGCGATTCGCTCAAGTGGGGCTGGGAGCTGCTGACCCAGGTGTACAAGCTGCCGCCTGAGCGACTGCTGGTCACGGTCTATATCGACGACCAAGAGGCCTATGACATCTGGCACAAAGAGATAGGCCTGCCCGTCGACCGCATCGTGCGCATTGGCGACAACAAGGGCAAAAAATACGCCTCAGACAACTTCTGGATGATGGCCGACACCGGCCCTTGCGGCCCCTGCTCAGAAATTTTTTACGACCACGGCGACCACATCCCCGGTGGCCCCCCGGGCAGCCCCGGTGAAGACGGTGACCGCTTCATCGAAATCTGGAACCACGTGTTCATGCAGTTCGATATGCAGGCTGACGGTTCGCTCGTCAAGCTGCCCGCGCCCTGTGTCGATACCGGCATGGGCCTGGAGCGCTTGGCCGCCATCCTGCAACACGTGCACAGCAATTACGAGATCGACATTTTTGACGCACTCATCAAGGCCGCTGCGCGCGAGACCGGCTGCACTGATCTGAACAACAAGAGCCTGCGCGTGATTGCCGACCACATTCGCGCCACCGCGTTTTTGGTGAGCGACGGTGTCATTCCCTCGAATGAGGGGCGCGGCTATGTGCAGCGCCGCATCATCCGCCGCGCCATTCGCCACGGCTACAAGCTGGGCAAGAAGACGCCGTTCTTCCACAAGCTGGTGGCTGATTTGGTGGCGCAAATGGGTGAGGCTTACCCGAGTTTGGCTGCGCAAGAGCAGCGCATTACTGCGGTGCTGAAGACCGAGGAAGTGCGGTTTTTTGAAACTTTGGCCACGGGCATGGAAATTTTGGACAGCGCGCTTGGTTTCGACGCAGCCACAGGCGTAGCCAAAATTGCGGTACTGCCGGGCGAGGTCGCTTTCAAGCTGCACGACACCTACGGTTTTCCGCTGGACTTGTCAGCGGACGTGTGCCGTGAACGCGGTCTCTCGGTGGACGAAGCTGGCTTTGCCGTGGCCATGGACAAGCAAAAAGCCCAGGCCCGCGCGGCAGGCAAGTTCAAGATGGACAAGGCGCTGGAGTACACGGGTGATGGCAATGATTTTGTGGGCTATGAGAAGCTGGAAGTTGCTACCAAAGTAGTAGCTATCTACGCCGGTGGTGCGCAGGTTGCAGCCCTGAATGAGGGTGAAAACGGCATCATCGTACTGTCCGAAACGCCGTTTTACGCCGAGTCGGGCGGACAAGTCGGCGACGAGGGTGTCTTGCTCCTTTCCCCCCTGGGGGAAGGCAGGGATGGGGGCGGGCATTTTGAAGTCACCGACACCCAAAAAATCAAAGCCGACGTCTTCGGCCACCACGGCACGCTGCGCTCAGGCGCGCTCAAGGTGGGCGACAGCGTCACCGCGCAGGTCAACACCGCCACGCGCGCGGCCACCATGCGCAACCACAGCGTGACGCACCTGATGCACAAGGCCTTGCACGAGGTGTTGGGCGAGCACGTGCAGCAAAAGGGATCGTTAGTGAACGCCGAGCGCACCCGTTTTGACTTTGCGCACAACGCGCCGGTGACGGACGCGCAGGTGCGCGAGATCGAACGCCGTGTGAACGAAGAGGTGCTGGCCAACGCCGCCACCCAAGCCCGCGTGATGGACATCGAAGCCGCCCAGAAAACCGGCGCCATGATGCTGTTTGGCGAGAAGTACGGCGAGACTGTGCGCGTGCTCGACATCGGTTCCAGCCGCGAGCTGTGCGGTGGCACGCACGTGGGCCGCACAGGTGACATTGGCCTGTTCAAAATCGTTTCAGAAAGTGGCGTGGCCGCAGGCGTGCGCCGCATCGAAGCCGTCACAGGCAACAACGCGCTGGCCTACCTGCAAACGCTGGAAGACACCGTGACCCAAGCCGCCGGCACGCTGAAAAGCCCGGTGCCTGAGTTGAACAACCGCCTCGTGCAAGTGCTCGATCAAGTCAAAGGCCTAGAGAAAGAAATCGCCGCCCTCAAAGGCAAGTTGGCCTCCAGCCAGGGCGATGATCTGGCGACGCAGGCCATCGACATCCATGGCACCAAGCTCTTGGCGGCATTGCTGCCCGGTGCAGACGCCAAGGTGCTGCGCGACACGCTGGATCAACTCAAAAACAAACTCAAAACCGCCGTCATCGTGTTGGCCGCCGTCGACGGCGACAAAGTACAACTGGCCGCAGGCGTGACCGCTGACACCCTTGGCAAAGTCAAGGCTGGTGAGTTGGTCAACTTTGTGGCTCAGCAGGTGGGCGGTAAGGGCGGCGGCAAGGCCGACATGGCCATGGCTGGGGGCACTGAACCTGCCAAGCTGGGTGCGGCTTTGAGCAGTGTGCAGGCTTGGGTGGCAGCTAAGTTGTGAGCGTCTTGCGTGCGCTGATGCAGCGCATTTGACGGGATGGACTGCAAAGTTTAAACTTGTATAAACTTTAATTCCAAAAGACACACATGACCGAAGCCGTTCTCGACATCAAGCAATGGGGCAACAACCTCGGCGTGCGTTTGCCTGCGGCTGTGGCCCGTGAGGCCAAGCTGCATGTGCACCAGCGGGTGCGGGTGACGGTGGAGGGTGATCAGGTCATCATCACGCCGGTCGCGGATGCGGCTTTGACGCTGGCGCAGCGGCTGGCCCTGTTTGATCCTGTACGCCATGGGGGAGAGGTCATGGCTGCGACCCCCGTCGGTGCTGAGCGGTGGTAACGAAAAAAAGCGCGACGTGGGTGCCAGATCGCCAAGACGTGATCTGGATTGACTGCAACCCTCAGGTGGGTCGTGAAATGCGCGATGTTCACCCCTTTTTAGTGCTCTCACCCCGCGCCTTTAACGAGAAGACCTCGTTGGTGATCGGTCTGCCCATGACGACGGCTGCCTACAACGCCGACAACCCGTTTGCGGTCGCCGTGGGTCAAGCTCAGGGCCGCAAAGCTGCTTTGACCAGCTATATCCTTTGTCACCAGCCCAAATCTTTTGATTGGCGTTTGCGTGCGGCCAAGCCGCACCCGCTGGGTACTTTGGATGTGGGTTTGTTTGACCAAGTGTGTGCGTGCCTGAACCAGATTGTTCGTCTGGTCTGACGCCGCGCTACGACTATCGTGCCAGCGGCACTTCAACCCAACGTTCAAACACCTGCGCCAGCGCCACACTGGTGGCCCAGCAAATGAGCATGACCCAGGCTGCGGATACAGGGCCGCTCAGCTCCAGTTTGGTAAACACGGCATTGCCCAACATCAGCACGGGGAAGTGCACCAGGAACAGGGCGTAGGAGGATTGCCCGAGTTGGTGCAGCAGGCGTGGCGCAAAGGACGGTAGGGCCAGGGCTTTAAGGCGCGTTGCGTGTCGCCAGGCGGGTGTGGAACGGCCCCAGTGCCACAGCCCCAGCAACAAGGCCACGCCCAGAGCCAAGACGATGCGCTCGCGAAACTCCAATGCCAGTGCCAACCCACCCGTGATCGCCAATAGGCTCAAGTAGAGCGCGGGTCGGCGCGATCCACCGGCCCAAAATGCGGTGGCGCCCATGCCGTATGCGCCGAAGAAGTAAATCGCCCAGTTGTCCCAAGCCGGGTCGCGGTTGAAGAAAAACAGCGATGCCAACATCAGGCTCACGACCAGACCGAGCATGACGGTTTGCGCTAGGCCGGGGCCGATGGATTGATCGGCGTTGGCCGTGCGATGCCGACGCTGACCCAGCCACATCAAAAGCGTCATCAGCACAAAGAGTTGAAAGTCAATCGCCACGTACCACACCCCAGCGGTCAGGGCTTCTTTGCCCAGCAACCCTTGCAGCAGAAAAACATGGGCTAGGCTTTGCGCCCAGGTGGGGGCGGTTGGAACAAAGTCGTCACTTAAAAACTGTCGAGCCAAGGCCGCGCTGGCCACGGCCAGCACCAGTGCCGCCAAGCAGGGCAAGACGAGACGCCGGTAGCGTTTGAGCACCGCTTGCACAGGGGAGTGATGGTGTTTGAGTTTGCTGCCCGGTGCCAGACTGGCCGCAGCCAAATACCCCCCCACCACCAGAAACACCTGCACTGCCATGCGGGCGTAGTCGTACAGCCAGCCCATCAGCACGGGTGCGGTCTGGCTCAGGGTGTCGGCCAAGGGTCCGTAGGCGCTGAAGTGGTGTAGCACGATGAGCTGCGAGGCAATCACCTTGAGCGCATCAATTGGGAGTTGGCGGGCCTTGGCGGTCATGGCCGGTGAAGCGCCGTCATGGGAGTCTCGTCACGCCTTGGGCAAGATCAAATCAGCGGTCTCAGGCCGTACCCAGCGGGCGAACTCGCGTGTGGTGTCGATGCAGCCACCCGCATCCGTGTACACGCCGCGCGGCTCGCGGTAGCGCTCCATCAGGGCCAGGATGCGGGCGACTTCATCGGGCTGCTTGAGGGTGGCTGCAACCAGGGCTTCCACCTTGTCCTCATCCATGCGCTCATCGCCTTGCGCGTCGAAATACACCGCGTGACGCCAGTGGTAGATCTCCAAGCATTTGCTCAAAAGCGTGTAGGGCTGGCCCTGCTTCCAGAAGTTGGTGAACAGGCCACCGCCCAGGTACATGACCCAAGAGCCTTCGTAGCCCGAGGCGTTGGCCGAGGCCTCGTCCGGGTTGCGAAACCAGGTGCGCTCACCCGGCACAAAGTAACGCGGGGGCAGGGGGCGGTTCATGGAGCCCTGCTCACGTAAAAACACGTCATGGAACTCGCCGGATTGGATGGCGCGCTGGCCCCACAGCGTTTGCAGTTCGGTGAGTAGCTCGGGGTTGCTCTGCGCCAGCTCCTGGGCAATGCCCAAAAGCGTGACGTACTCTGTCGCTCGGTAGCAAGAGAATGAGTAGGGCATGCCTGACAGCTCGGGCTGGGTGGCCTTGGTGAGCGCAGCAATCAGGCTCACGCCGGGCAAAACGGTGAAGCCGCGTTCTTCGTCGTAAGTCCAGCAGTCGGCGGGGCGTTCGGCCTCGCTGGTGTGAAAGGCCAGGGTGGTTTTGCGTGCGCCCTGCACGATGTACTGGCGAATGCGCACGGCGGACACCAGCTCATCCACACTGGGGAACTCAAAGGTGACCGGCCCCATGAGCATGGCCACGAGGATTTCAAGTCGCAGGTCAAGCGCTTGGTTCTCGGTGTCCAGGCTGAGCGTCTCACACAGACCCAAGGTGTCAAAACCCGGTGCCCAATGTTCAAGTGCTGAGGCTTTGAGTTTGAGGCGCAGCCAGGGGCCACGCACGTCTGTGCCGCTTTGGGCGCTCACATGCGGCGCGAGGGCCAGGGCTTCAAGCTGGGTGAGCACCGTGTGGCAAGCCGCTTGTGCCATGTCCGCGACATTGGGGTGGACTGGGCCACGCACCAAAATGCCACGACACAAGGTCCCAGCCGGCTTGACGGTGTCGCTGATGATGGCTTTTGTAGCGCTCATTCGGGGCGTGGGCTCGCATCTTCAACCACGCCTTGCGTGACCAAGGCGTCAATCTCAGAGGCGGTGTAGCCGTGTTCCAGCAGCAACTCACGCGTGTGCTGGCCCAGCAAAGGGGCAGGGCGAGTGACCTGGGTCGGCGTGGCCGAGAAATGTATCGGGCAGCCGATGGCGCGGGTCGGCCCAGCCACCGGGTGGTTCAACTCCACCACCATGCCGCGCGCCAGGGTTTGCGGGTGGCTGAGCGCCTCGCCTACGGTGTGTACTGGCCCGGCGGGCACACCCGCTGCATCAAAGGCGGCTTGCCATTCGGCGCGGGTGCGTTGGCGCAGCACGGTGTTCATCAACGTTACCAATGCGTCACGGTGCAACATGCGGTCGCTGTTGCTGGCAAAGCGCGCATCGCTGCGCCACTCGGGGTGGCCCAGCACGTCGGCCGTGCGCTCCCAGTTGGCTTGGTTGGCGCCACCAATGTTGATCCAGCCATCGCTGGCTTCAAAGGCTTGGTAGGGCGCGGTGAGGATGTGAGCCGAACCGGTAGGTTCAGCCGAGCGACCCGTGGCAAAGAAGATGGCGGCGTGCCAGTAGAGCTGCTGCAAGGCAGCGTCGGACAGCGAGGTATCGACGATCTGGCCCTGGCCGGTTTTAAGCTTGTGCACATAGGCCGACACTATACCCAGCGCCGCGAGGATGCCCGCGTTCATGTCGGACACAGCGTTGCCGCTTTTGGCAGGTGGGCGGCCTGGTTCGCCTGTGACGGACATTAGCCCGGAAAAGCCTTGCGCGATCAAATCAAAACCGCCTTTGTCGGCATACGGCCCGGTGCGGCCATATCCGGTGATGGCGCAGTAGATCAGGCCGGGGTTAATTTGGGCGAGTACGTCATAGCCCAGGCCCAGCTTGTCCATGGTGCCGCCGCGAAAGTTCTCCACCAACACGTCAGCGTCTTTGACCATGCGCAGCAGCAGAGCGCGGCCCTCGCTGTGTTTGAGGTTGACGGCGAGTCCGCGTTTGTTGCGGTTCATCATCATGAAGGGCCCAGACACGCCGCCCACCAGCGGGTCGCGGTAGCCGCGCGCGTCGTCACCACCGGGCAGTTTTTCGACCTTGATGACGTCAGCCCCCATGTCGGCCAGCAGCATGCCGCAGGTGGGGCCGGACATGATTTGCGTGAGTTCGAGTACGCGCAGGCCTGCTAGAGGGCCGGTGGGTGTGGTCTTGGTGCTTGTGGGGATGGTCATGGTCTAGCCGTCATGAATTCAGAATTTCGTAGCGCTTGGCGTTTTGTACGCCTTGGCACTTGGGGGACATTCGCGGAGTAGAGTGCGGCGGCGGCCTGATCCCGCGAAGCAGACGCCAGACACATGGTGATACCGCAAACCATCAACGCCCCTTCCACCCAGGCGCACGCTTGGCCACAAAAGCCGTCACGCCCTCACGAAAATCCTCGCTGCCATAAGCCCGGCGAATCAAATCATCACCGCTTTGTTCCGCCTCTGACAATTCATGCGCGGCCACGCGACGCAAACCCTCTTTGCTCACACTTTGCGTTACCGGGGCCAACGCAGCCAAACGGGTGCACAAACGCTGCGCTGCCGCGTCGATATCTGCCGGTGCGCAAACCTCGTGCACATAACCGCAGGCCAGTGCCTCGTCGGCGTTCAAAATCTCGGCCAGCATCAACATGCGTTTGACGCGCTGCTGGCCCCAAGCGGCTGTCAACCGGGCCAAGTTGCCCAACGACAAACAGTTGCCCAAGGTCTTGACAATCGGCACGCCAAAGCGTGCCGTGGGTGTGGCGATGCGAAAGTCGCAACCTGTGGCAATGGCCAAGCCGCCACCCACGCACCAACCTTCAACAATGGCTACGGTAGGCTGAGGCAGGGCTTCTAGCAGGGCCATGCAGGCGTCGATTTGGCGCTCGTAGTTCACGCCGTCTTCACCGCCTTGCACGCCGCTGCCAAAGGCTTGGAACTGCGCAATGTCGGTGCCTGCAATAAAGGCCTCGCCGCCTGCACCGCGAAAGGTAATGACGCGCACGTCGCTGCGCATGGGCAGCTCGCGGCAAATCGCCATGAGCTGCTCGTACATGGCCCATGTCATCGCGTTGCGCGCCTGGGGTCGGTCGAATAAGACGGAGGCCACACCGGCCTCAACGCTGAGGTGGACGACGCCTTCACTCATGGCGCACGGCTCAGCCTTCAACCTTGACGCCCGCCTCTTTCACCACCTTGGCCCACTTCACGCTCTCGGTCTGAATGAAGTTGGCAAATTTCTCGGGCGTGCCGCCGCCGTCTTCAGCGCCGTACTGCTCAAACTTTTCCATCACGTCGGGCATGAGCAAGACCTTGTTGATGTCCTCGTTCATGCGCTTGACCATGGCCGCCGGCATTTTGGCCGGGCCAACCAAGCCGTACCAAGTGGTGGCCTCAAAGCCGGGGAAGCCGGCCTCGATCATGGTGGGCACGTTGGGGTAGCTCTTGGCGCGCTTGGCGCGGGTCTGGGCAATCGCTATGGCCTTGCCGCTCTTCACGTGCGGTGTGGCCGCCGTCATGGTGTCAAAGCTGAAGTTGATCTGGCCGCCGATCAGGTCGGTGAGCATGGGGCCAGAGCCTTTGTAGGGTACGTGTAAAGCGTCAATGCCTGCGGCTAGTTTGAACATCTCTAGTGCCAGATGCTGGGCTGAGCCGTTTCCAGCGGAGCCAAAGCTGATTTGACCGGGGTTCTTTTTGCACAGCTCCACCACGTCTTTGACGGTGCGTGCGGTTTGCTTCTCGTTGCAAATCAGCAGGTTAGGGGTGATGCCTACCATTGCGATGGGTGAAAAGTCGGTGACCGCGTTGTAGTTCATTTTGGCAATCAGCGCCGGTGCGATGGCGTGGCTATTGATGTGGGCCATCAATAGCGTGTTGCCGTCGGCGGGCTGCTTGGCCACATAGTCGGCGGCAATCACACCAGAGGCCCCGGCTTTGTTCTCCACCAGGACAGTGACGTTCCACATGGTTGCGAGCTTCTGACCCACCACTCGGGCCAAGATGTCAGTGCCACCGCCGGGGGCAAAGCCGACAACGATGCGCACCGGCCCGGCGGGAAGGGTTTGTGCGCGCAGCAGGGGTGCGGCCAGAGTGGCAGCGGTGGCGACAGTTGCGGCGGTGAAGGTTCTGCGTTGCATGATCAGTTTCCTTTGTGGCTGGAGAAATAATCCATCGCAGACTGTACGCCAGAACCGGCCAGTTTTACGCCTGCGAGTTTGAGGCCCATCTCACACGCGCTGATGGCGGCAATCAGGGTCAGGTCATTGCAATCGCCAAGGTGGCCAATGCGGAACATGCGGCCCTTGACCTTGCCCAGGCCGGTGCCCAGCGAGCAGTCAAAACGCTCATAGATGATCTTGCGCACCGCGTCGGCGTCCACGCCCTCGGGCGTCATCACGCCGGTGAGGATGGGGGAGTACACGGCGGGCTCAGCGCACTGAATCTGCAAGCCCCAGGAGTTGACGGCGGCGCGTGTGCCCTCGGCCCAGCGTAGGTGGCGCGCAAAGGTGGCGGGCAGGCCACCGTGTGCGGGGTTGAAGATCATGTCGCAGGCTTCAGACAGGCCGTAGAGCAAGTTGGTGTTGGGCGTGGAGGGCCAATAGCCATTCTTGTTCATCTCAATCATCTCGTCCCAGGCCCAAAAGGCTTTGGACAGCTTGGCGGTTTTGCTGGCTTCAATCGCCTTGGGCGAGAGCGCGTTAAAGCTGATGCCGGGCGGCAGCATCAGGCCTTTTTGAGAGCCACTGATGGAGACATCCACACCCCAGTCGTCATGGCGGTAGTCGGCCGAGGCCAGGCCCGAGATGGTGTCCACCAACAGCAGCGCGGGGTGCTTGGCCGCGTCGATGGCTTGGCGCACAGCGGCAATGTTGCTGGTCGCGCCGGTAGATGTTTCGTTATGCACCACGCACACGGCTTTGATGCTGTGGCCGGTGTCGGCTTTCAAGCGCTCTTCAATCAGGTGCGCCTGCACGCCACGACGCCAACTGGCAGGCACGCCGTTGTCCATGCCGGGGTGGGCAATGGTCTCGGCTTTGAGGCCCAGACGGGTTGCCAGCTTGTTCCAAAGAAAGGCAAAGTGGCCGCTCTCGTACATCAGCACGTGGTCGCCGGGGGAGAGGGTGTTGACGAGCGCTGCTTCCCATGCACCCGTGCCTGATGCGGCGTAAATCATGACGGGGTGTTTCGTCTGAAATACCTTTTGCATGTCGGCCAGCACTTTGAGACCCAACTGCGCAAACTCCGGGCCGCGATGGTCGATGGTGGGCAGGCTCATGGCGCGCAGCACGCGGTCCGGTACGGGCGAAGGGCCGGGGATTTGCAGGTAGTGGCGGCCAGTGGGGTGGAAGTTGGTGGTCAGCATGGGGCGTCTTTCGTGGCTGGGGTAGGGTAGCGTTGAGATGGCTGATTTTTGCATACAAAATTGCTTTGTGAAACCTATTTGCCTTAAAATTGAGAAAATTTTGCATACAAAACTAAATCCATGAGCGCTCAAATCATCGCCATTGCGTCCACCACCTTGCATGAGCAGGTGGCGCAGCGCTTGCGCCAAATGCTGGTGGAGGGCCATATCTCGCCGGGAGCTAAGCTCAATGAACGCGAGCTGTGCGAGGTGCTCAAGGTCTCTCGCACGCCGCTGCGTGAGGCCATCAAGATGCTGGCCGCAGAAGGCCTGGTGGAGCTGCTGCCCAATCGCGGGGCCATCGCATTAGCCTTGTCCGAGGCCGACGTGCTGCACACCTTTGAAGTCATGGCCGGGCTAGAGGGCCAATCCGGCGAGCTGGCCGCGCAGCGCATCACCGACGAAGAATTGGCCGAGATTCAAGCCATGCATTACGAGATGATGGCGGCCTACACCCGGCGTGATCTATCCGCCTATTACCGGTTCAACGCCGCGATTCACTGCGCCATCAACGCCGCCGCCAAAAACCCAGTGCTGACCGCCACCTACAACCAGGTCAACGCCCGCTTGCAGGCCTGGCGTTTTCGCTCGAATCAAGACGGTGAGAAGTGGGCACGTGCGGTGCAAGAACATGGGCAGATGGTGGCGGCTTTGGAAGCCCGTGACCCGGTGGCCATGCGCGCTGTGCTGCTGGTGCATTTGGCGCATAAGCGGGATGTGGTGACTGAGTTGTTGCGTGCGCCGCAGGTCACGTCTAGCTCTGCTCATTAACGGTTGTGCCTGTGATGAGCTGTGATCTCTCGTTCGCGCTGTGTCTGGCTTCTGTTTCGCGAGATCAGGCCGCCGCCGCACTCTACTCCGCGAATGTCCTCCGCCCTACGGGCTCCCCCTTGATTTCGCTGCGTAGAGCGCGGCACCGACCTGATCTTGCGAGCACCCTTAGTCAACACAGTCGTTCTCGTCGTTCCTGCCCCTCTCGTCAGCCCAGTCTCCCTCGTCATTCCCGCGAAGGCGGGAATCCAGTCTCGTTGCACACCCACCCTGCGCGCTGCCCAAGCGCTTGGGGTGAGTGGCGTAGCGAAATCAAGGGGGAGCCCGCAGGGCGGAGGACATTCGCGGAGCCACTTACCCCGAGTGCGCCGGGGCGTACAAGACCTCAAGCGCAATGGCATCCTGAATTCCGAACCTTTCCACACACTCAATAGGCAAACATGAACGCACCTCTGCCCCTGAACGTGACTAAAACATTGGCCAACGACGCCTATGAAACCGTCGCCCGCATCAGCAACGAAGTTGCAGGCCGCTTGGCCGCACGGCTCACCGCCCAGACCCAAGGCGAAGTGCTGTTCTCCCCCGCTGACCGGGGCCGCTACGCCACCGACGCCTCCATTTACCAAGCCATGCCCGTGGGCGTGTTCGTGCCGCGAAACACCCAAGACGTCGCGCTTGCGCTGGACATTTGCCGCGACTTGAACGTGCCCATCGTGCCGCGTGGTGGTGGCACCAGCCAGTGTGGGCAAACAGTGGGCGCGGGGCTGGTGATTGACCACTCCAAACACCTGCGCAATATCCTCGAAGTCGATGTTGAAAACCGCACTGCCAAGGTCGAGCCCGGCCTGGTGCTGGATCACCTCAATCTCGCGCTCAAAAAAAACGGCCTGTGGTACCCGGTGGATGTGTCAACCAGCGCGCAGGCCACGCTGGGCGGTATGGCGGGTAACAACTCCTGCGGCAGCCGCTCTATCGCCTACGGCAACATGGTGCACAACGTGTTGGGCGCGCAAGCCATGTTGAGCGACGGCAGCCTGCTGGACTTCGGGCGTTTTGATGCAGCCACCGGTCGTGTGAAAGCGATTGGCGACTACGTGCGCACGCTCGCGGCCCAGCATCAAGCCGAGATCGAAGCGCGCTGGCCCAAGGTGCTGCGCCGCGTGGCGGGCTACAACCTGGACATCTTCAACAACCAGAGCGAGAAGCCTTACACCGCTGATGGTTCCGTCAACCTCGCCCACCTGCTGGTGGGTAGCGAAGGCACGCTGGCGCTGACCCAATCGCTCACCCTGCGCCTATCTGAGTTGCCCCGCGCCAAGGTGCTGGGCGTGGTGAACTTCCCCACCTTTCATTCCGCCATGGACGCGGCTCAGCACATCGTCAAGCTGGGTCACAACATGCAAGGCGGCGCGCTCACGGCGGTTGAGCTGGTGGACCGCACCATGATCGAGCTGTCTCTGCTCAACCCGGCCTTTGCGCCCACCATCCGTACCGCGCTCTCGCCGCATATCAACGGCGGCAAACCGGCAGCCGTGTTGCTGGTGGAGTTCTCGGGCGCAAACAAGGCTGACCTCACGCCCAAGATCAAACAACTCGTCGAGCTGATGGGTGACCTGGGTCTGCCCGGCAGCGTGGTCGAGATGATCGACGACGCCCCGCAGAAAAACTTGTGGGAGGTGCGCAAGGCGGGCCTCAACATCATGATGAGCTTGAAGGGCGACGGCAAACCGGTGAGCTTCATCGAAGACTGCGCTGTGCCCTTGCAACACTTGGCAGAGTACACCGACGGCTTGACCGAGGTGTTCGCCAAATACGGCAGCAAAGGCACTTGGTACGCCCACGCCTCGGTCGGCACGCTGCATGTGCGGCCTATTTTGGACATGCGCAAAGGCGAGGCCACCAAGATGCGCGCGATTGCTGAAGAAGCATCGGCCTTGGTGCGCAAATTCAAAGGTGCGTACAGCGGCGAGCATGGCGACGGCCTGTGCCGGGGCGAGTGGATCGAGTGGCAGTTTGGCCCCAAGATCACGCAGGCCTTTGGGCAGATCAAGCAGCACCTGGATCCGCTCGATTTGCTCAGCCCGCGCCGCATGATTGAGCCGCCCAAGATGGACGACACCAGCCTCATGCGCTTCCCGCCTAGCTATAAAGTCATCCCGCTCACGCCGGTGCTGGAATGGAGCGCCTGGAACGTGCAGAACAACCCGGTCACCGAAGAAACCTCCGCCCCCGGCACGGGTGGTGACCCGGCGCAGGGCCTGGCCAAAGCCGTGGAGATGTGCAACAACAACGGCCATTGCCGCAAGTTTGATGCGGGCACCATGTGCCCAAGCTACCGCGTCACGCGTGATGAGCAGCACTCAACACGCGGCCGGGCTAATACCTTGCGCTTGGCGCTTTCGGGTCAGCTTGAAGGCCTGAACCGGCAAGACGCTTTCACCAGCGAAGCCGTGCAAGAAGCCATGGACTTGTGCGTGGGCTGCAAGGGCTGCAAGCGCGACTGCCCCACCGGCGTGGACATGGCCAAGATGAAGGTGGAGTTCTTGCAGCACTACAAGGCCAAGCACGGCCACACGCTGCAAGACAAGCTCATCGCCTACCTGCCCGATTACGCTGCCCTGGCCAGCCGCTTCGCGCCGTTGCTCAATCTGCGCGACCGCCTGCCCCTGCTGGCGAAACTGAGCGAAAAGCTCTTGGGCTTGTCGGCCCAGCGCAGCTTGCCTCAGTGGCAACGCACGCACTTCTTTAACTCGCACAACACCGTTCGGGCTGAGCCTGTCGAAGCCCTTCGACAGGCTCAGGGCGAACGGGGTAGTTATGTTCAGTGCGAACGGGCTTTTGGCGCAACGCGTGAACAAGTGCTGACCGCCACTAAACCCGTGGTGCTCTTCGTTGACACCTTCAACGGCTACTTCGAATCCGATAACGCGTTCTCAGCCGTCAAAGTGCTGCAAACCGCAGGCTACACCGTGCACGTCGCTGCAAAGCAAGTGGCCGACGGTAAGCACTTGTGCTGTGGTCGCACCTTCCTCGCTAACGGCATGGTGGACGTGGCCAAGGCCAAAGCGCAGGAGCTGGTAGACGCACTTCTGCCTTTTGCAGAGAAGGGCATTGCCATCGTCGGCCTAGAGCCCTCATGCCTGCTGACGATGCGTGACGAAATGCTGGTCATGGGCCTGGGCCAAGCCGCGCAGACCATCGCGGGCCAGGCGATGTTGTTTGAAGAGTTCCTGGCGCGCGAGGCCACGGCGGGGCAACTCGAAGGGCTGAAAGCCAAACTCAAACCCGCAGCCCACCCCATCCTCTTGCACGGCCACTGCCATCAAAAAGCCTTTGACGCGGTCGCACCCATTCTGCAAGTGCTGCAACTCATCCCCGGTGCCAAGCCAGAGCTGATCGAGAGCAGTTGCTGCGGCATGGCGGGCAGCTTCGGCTACGAGGCCAGCCACTATGAGGTGTCCATGCAGATGGCCGAACTCAGCCTGCTACCGGCGGTGCGCAAGCAACCCGACGCCATCGTGGTGGCCGACGGCACCAGTTGCCGCCACCAGATTCACGACGGCGCGCAGCGCGAGGCCGTTCACGTGGCCGCGTTGCTGGCGGGTTTACTGGGTTGAAATGGCCGCACCCCCGCGCCAGCTTGATGCATGCTGCGCCCCAAGCGCATTGAAGTCATCGATGGGCAGCGGGCGGCTGAACAGGTAGCCCTGGTACGAATAGCAGCCCATGCGCTCCAACGATGCCCGTTGCGCCTCAAGTTCAACGCCCTCGGCAATCACGTTGAGTCCCATGCTGTCCGCCAAGGCAATGATCATCTTGGCAATCGCCACATCGTTCGGGTCAGTCAGAAGATCTCGGACAAAACTGATGTCGATCTTCAGTTGATCCAGCGGTAAGCGCTTCAAGTAAGACAGCGACGAAAAGCCCGTACCAAAATCATCCAGAGAAAAACCGACGCCATGTGCTTTCAGGGTGTTCATCTTGACAATGGAATTTTCAATATTGGAAACAAGCAGGCTCTCTGTCAGCTCAAGTTTCAATTGACGAGGGTTTGCCCCACTGTTTTGCAATGCCGCCAGAACCTGATCGACAAAATCGGGCTGATGCATCTGTTTGGCACTGATATTGACGGACAGAACGAGCTCTTTTTTATCAGGCTCTTGAGCCCATTTCACCAGTTGGACACAAGCCGTTTCAAGGACCCAATATCCCAGCGGAAGAATGAGTCCGGTCTCTTCAGCCAGGGGGATAAATTCGGCCGGAGAAACCATGCCGTGTGTGGGATGCTTCCACCGCACCAAAGCTTCTGCACCGGTTAGGCGGCCATCGCAAAGCACTTGGGGTTGGTAATAGACGACGAAATGCTGTTGCTCCAAGGCTTCGCGAAAGTCGGTTTCCAATCGAACTCGCTCGGTGACGATGGCCTGCATTTTTTCATCAAAGTAGCGCAATGTGTTGCGCCCAGCCGCTTTGGCCTGGTACATGGCCAGATCGGCTTGCTTTAGTACCACTTCGACTGATTCTTGATGGCCTGAAAATAGGGCGATGCCAATGCTTGGGGTACTGTGATTTTGATAGCGGTCGAGTTGGTAGGGAAGATTGAGGGCGGCCAGAATTTTCTTGCCCACCACACCCGCTTCTTTGGCGGCCTCTTCGGCGTTCTCCTGCAAACCTTCGAGCATCACCACAAACTCATCGCCACCCAAGCGTGCGACGGTGTCTGATTCGCGGACACACAGGGTCAGTCGTCGGCCGGTTTGCTGCAGCAACAAATCCCCCTTGTGGTGTCCCAGGGTGTCGTTCAATGTTTTGAAGTTATCAAGATCGATCAGGATCAAGGCCCCTTTTCGCTGATGGCGCGTACAGTTGAGCAGGGCTTGCGTAAGTCGTTCCATGACCAAACGCCGGTTGGGCAATTGGGTCAATGGGTCGTAGAACGCCAGGTTCTTCATTTCTGTTTCCGCTTGATGTCGCTCGGCCATCAAGGCGGTGATGAGTAGGCCTGTCAGCACGGCACTTGCCATGTAAGCCCAAAGCAAAAATAGACTGATGTGCGTGTCGGGCAAAAAGAAGGTGCCGAGTCCTAGGGCGGTTCCCAGGGCGGCCAGCACTGAAAATATCAATGCCGCCAATGCCGCGCCGGTCATACCAAAGCGCAGAGCAGCCCAGGCGAGCAAGGGCAAAGTCAGGAACGCCAGTGGTAACGATCGACCCATTTGTACATAGTCTTGAAAGAAGGCGAGCCACATCACGGGTGCGGCAATCAAAATCCAATACAACAAGGCAAGTCGGTCACGGCGTGCTGTTTGGATGTTGTCCCATTTGAGGGTCAGAAGCAAGGGCGTTGCCAGCAAAACACCAATGGTGTCACCCATCCACCAAAACAGCATGGCCGTGAACAGCCCTGCGGGCGGGAGGAAGCCTGCAAGATACAAATTGGCCACCCCCCATAAGGCTGATACGGTCATGCCTAGTCCGGCGGACATGATGAGTGTGGGTGCATCTTGATGTCGTTTGAAGTTCAGTTCGAATTGGGTTCGACGCAACAACGTGGCCGTCAAAATGGGCCCCAAGGTATTGCCTAGCGCAATGCCCAGCGCCAAAGGCCAAGGCGAGTCAATGGAAAGATTAGCGGCTAACGCCCCGATGAAGATGCCGGGCCAAGCCGCGCTACCCCATAGCAGTAATGCGGCCACTGAAATCCCGGTTGGAAGCCAGATGAGTGTGATGTGCGTTCCCGCATAAGGAAGTTGCAGTCCAAGCCACCCGGTGGTGAAGTAGGCCAATGCGAGGAGTGCAATTCTGGGCCATAGCAATCGTGGTGTCATGTTGCGAAGGAACGTTAAGACCATGAACTCATCTGGTTCATCTTAGTTTTAAAAAATGATCCGATGAAATGATGGACATCGGCGAGAAGTTTGGAAAAGGCCGATGAATCAGGGCTATTTATTCAGGTGAATTGGAAACTTCTTCATCCTATCTTTGTCGGGCTGTGTATGTCAACAATCGTTTTCTAATTGTGTTTGCTAAACTGATTCGAGCTCAATGGGCATTCAGAACTCTTTTTGAATACCGATTGAAAAATGGTGAGTCTTTGCATGAGAGGCGAGACGTTGAATGACTAAAAAACTAACTGGCCGCGTGCCCGCTGAGGCGGTTCGCCGTTTGACGCTAGACCGGGTCTCGCCCGAAGTGATTCAACGTGTGGCCGCGCTGGAAGATTTGACGGGTAACTTGTCGGACGCGATGGATCAACTGGGCTTGGTGGGGGTGATTCCGGCGTCAATCCTCAAGCCCAGTTTGCCGCTCAAGCGCATGGTGGGCCAGGCGGTGACGGTGCGCAATGTAGAGCGCTCAGGTAGCCCGCTGCAAATCGCGCAAACGGGCCAAGGCAAGATGGGCGAGCACGAGGCCTACAACCTGTCCGAGCCGGGCGATGTGGTGGTGATTGAGGGGCTGTTGGATGTCTCCAACATGGGCGGGCAATCGGCCACTCTGGCGGCACGCGCGGGCTGTGCGGGTGCAGTGATTGACGGCTCTTACCGCGACCCCAATGTGTCACGTTCTGGGGGCTTCCCGATATGGGCGCGCGGCGTGACGCCGATCACCGGTAAGTGGCGGCTACAGACGGTGGAGATCAACGGCTGCGTTCGCATCCATGGGGTGTCGGTGAACGCGGGGGACTTGGTGGCGGCCGATGAGGCGGGGGTGGTGTTCATCCCCTTCGAGCAGATCGACGCCGTGTTGCAAGCCGCCGAAAACATCGACCAGGGGGATCGACGACAAAAAATTGACATTGCGCAGGGCATTGATTTGGCGACCCTGGCCGTGACGAAGTACAAATAAGCGCAGCACTCATAAATTCAACATCAACTACCTCAAGGAATTGCCATGCAACGTAAACGCTTGTATCTCCTATTGGCCGTGTGCGGCTTAGCCTTCACCGTGCCCGCGCACAGCCAGTCTGACACCGTCAAAATCATCGTGCCTTTTGCCGCCGGTGGTCCGGCCGATCAAATCGCGCGCATTATTGCCACCCCCTTGGGCGTGGCCCTGGGCAAGAGCGTGGTGGTGGACAACCGGGGCGGCGCAGGTGGCGTTATTGGCGTGGCGGCTGCGGCCAAATCCGCGCCAGATGGGGCTACGCTGTTGTTGACCACCTCTAGCCTAGTGCTCTCTGCGGGCACTACGCCCAACTTGCCTTACAACCCGCGCAAAGATGTAGAGCCGCTGTACCTGCTCGGCGAGGTGCAAACCATGCTAGCCGTGCGACCCAGTTTGGGTGTGAACAACTTGGCTGAGTTGGTGGCCAAAGCCAAGGAACCCAAGCAGCTCAATTACGGATCTACAGGCATGGGTGGCACCATGCACATTGGCGCAGAAATGTTGAGCAAAGCCGCCAACGTGCCGATGGTGCACATCCCTTACCGGGGTGCAGCCCCGGCCATCACCGACCTGATGGCAGGCACGGTGGATTTGATCAATGCTGACGTACCGATTTTGCGTAACTACGTCAAAGACGGTCGCATCAAAGCGATTGCGATTTTTGACACCAAACGCTCACCCCAGTTGCCTGACGTGCCTACCTCGGTAGAAGCGGGTATGCCCACCTTGCAAATGAGCAATTGGTATGGTGTGTTGGCACCTGCGGGCGTGGCACCGGACACCCGAAAGCGCATTGAAGATGCCTTGGCCAAGGTGGTCAAGCAGCCCGATGTGGCTGCCCGTTTGGCGGATGCGGGTTTTATGAACCCACGCGACGCCACAGGCTTTAAAGCCCGGCTGGACGCCGACTTTGAGCGCTGGTTGCCCTGGTTGAAAGAGGCCAACATTCGCGCGGAATAACGCCATGATTTACGAACACCGCACCTACACCCTGCCGCACGGCCAGATGGAGGCCTACCTCGCACGCTACGAAAGGGATGGCCTGCCCGTGCAGCTCAAGCACCTGGGTCGTTTGTTGGGGTTTTGGGTGACCGAGATTGGCCCACTGAACCAGGTGGTTCACATCTGGGTGTACGACAGCCACGCGGACCGCGAACGCCGCCGCATCGCGCTGGACGCAGACCCAGTTTGGACGACCTTTAAAGAGGGCAACCGGGGGAGTTTTCTTCAGCAAGACATTAAGCTCATGCGAGCTGCCGCGTTCAGTCCTCGTTTTGTGTGAGTATCCTAGCTCCAAGTGCTTGCAGGCACCTCAATCCAGATCGCATGAGCCTTGGCGACGAGGCGACCGCTCTCGGTGTAAATGGCCGTTCCGGCCTGTCGTTTGCGGCCCTTAATGCTGATGGGCCAGCCTAGAACCACGCAGCGCTCATCAGGCGTCAGTGGCTCCATGAGCTTGGCACTCAATTCCCCCAGAACGGTGGCAACGCCTTCGGACAAGGGCATCACGGCAAAAGCCCCGGTGCAATCCAGAGCCGACCATAAAAACTCGGGTTTGATGTTGCCTGCGTCATCGGCGAGTGACGCGTCCGGCTGCCATGGTGCTGCAATGACGTCGCTGCCGTTCACGGCCCCTGGGAAAATGCGCAGACCATCTAAAGCTTTGCGTTGGGTGCCGCAGACAAAGCAGCCGGGAAAGGCGTGTTTGGTAAACCCGGCATAGCTCTGGGCCGACTGCACTGCGGCTTCATAGGAGGGGCTGGGTGGTACTGGCAAGTCGAGTTCAGCGCACTTCGCTTCTCCCACCAGCGCGCTGTCGTGAAACAGATGGGCTTGCGCATCGCCTGACTCCAGCCGCAGCAGCGCGTTGAGCGGCGGCGGCAGCTTGAGCCGAACGGTGACCGAACCTGGCAAATATTGAGCGATACGGCCACACACATAGCCGCCGTTGCCTGATCTGGGCGGGCCGCAAAAGCGTTCTGCAATTTCGAAGGTTTCAATGTGCACGCTCTCTCCAAAATCAATACGGAATTCTGCCCCATGTTTACACATGGGATAGCGGTCGCTTAATAGCGCGGCACGATTCGCCCGGGCCGTTCGGCTTGGCGGCATTGCGCCTGCCAGCAGCGCAACAGCCAACGCAATAGCCAGCGCGACAACCATTGCATGAATGCTGCTGGCGATGGCGTGGGGCGCACTGCGTTGAGGCGAGGGTAGGTGGGGGTTGAATGCATCATGATGATCTCCGGTGTGCTTGTGGCGATGGAGTCCATTGGATACGTCCAAGGCGTTTTTCACATGAGGCAGTTGTCCCGTATCAGGGGCATAGAGCGGTCAAAAGCCGGGACCCGCGTCCCGCCCTGGTGCCAGGACTCAGCGCGGCAGCGGCGCGGTGCCGAAACCGGCATCGCGGGCCCGCACGATGGCCTGCGCCCGCGTGGCCACTTCCAGCTTGTCGAACACGGTAGACACTTTATTGCGCACCGTCTTTTCGCTCAGATCGAGGTGTGCTGCAATTTGCCAGTTGTCCAGGCCCTGCGCTAATAATTCCAACAGCGCTCGCTCACGCGGGGTCAAGGACGGGAAACGGGAGGTGCTCTCCTGGGCCCCGTCATGGATGGCGAGAAAAGAGCGAATTTCACCGAAGCACTGGGCGAACGCTGGCTCCTGCGCCAGCAGGACATGATTGCGACTCTCCAGTGGCACGAAGCGGGCGCCGGGAATCAGCCCGGCCAGTCGGCGGCCCTCCTCAAACGGAACGCGGGCATCACCGCGCGCATGCAGCACCAGGGTCGGGCAGGCGATGCGCGTGGCCATCTCGCTCACATCGATCTGACCAAAGGCGGCGATGCTGCGTGCCGCATGCGCGGGGCTGGTGGACAGACGCTCCAATTCGTTGAACCAGCTGATCTGCTCGGGCGACCCTTCGGGAATGAATAGTGAGGTAAAGACTTGGCGAAAGGCCGGGTTGTCGCGTCCCCAGCCCACTTCGATCACGTCCAGCAGCAGACGCGCTTCCTTGACCTGCTCTGGCGTTGGATTGCGGTGCATCAAACCTCGCGCATAGCCGCCAAAGAGCACCAGACTGGACACGCGCTCGGGATGTCGCAGCGCATAGGCAATCGATACGGCGCAGCCCTGCGAACAACCAAACAATGCGAAGCGCTCCAAGCCTGCAGAATCGACCACCGCTTCCAAGTCTGCCACCCAGGCATCGAGCGTGAGCGGGGCCTCGGTGGGGTCGGACAGCCCGCAACCACGTGCGTTATAGCGCAGCAGCGTGTGATGTCCACCGAGTTCGGCCAGCCAGGGACTCCAGACTGGGCTGTCCAGATCAAACTCCAGATGCGTGAGGAAGTGAGCAGCCCGCACCAGCGCAGGTCTCCGTCCCATCGTGGCATAGGCCAGACGCAGTCCGTCGGGTGATTGGCAAAAGTGAATTCCTTGCGTTAGCTTGGTCATGGTGTTGGCATCATAGCCAGAGCAAACACACTGTGGTGTCAGCGGCTGCGCAATAGCGCACACACACCACCGCGCGGCCTCAGCGACGTAGTCGTCACCATGTCGCCAGCGCTCGGGTCAGCTCAGCAGCAGGGACGGCCTGGCAGCCACTGGCATTCTGACCCGCCCACAGGGGTGAGAAATCAACCGAGCCCTGGGCTTCTGCCTTGGCGCGCAGGGGTGCAATGGCTGTGGTGGCCAAGGGAAACGCAGGGGCAGCGGGGTTGATAGCGCCCAACTCCCGCATGACACGGTTCACAATGCCGCGCGCGGGTCGCCCGGAGAACAGGTTGGTGAGCGCGGTGTGGTGTGCTGCATCGCTTTGGAGAGCAGCACGGTGCACGGCGCTGGTGGTGGCCTCGGGGCACAGCAGGTAGGCCGTGCCAATCTGCACACCCGCCGCACCCAGGGCTAGCGCGGCTTGCACACCTTGCGCATCGGCAATGCCGCCCGCAGCAATCACCGGCACCTTGACCGCCCGCACGATCTGCGGCAGCAGGGCGAAAGTGCCCACCTGCGTCGTCAAGTCATGCGACAAAAATAGCCCACGGTGTCCGCCCGCTTCGAGCCCCTGCGCAATGATGGCGTCCACCCCGTGGGCTTCAAGCCAGCGGGCCTCAGCCACCGTGGTGGCCGACGAGATGATTTTTGCGCCCCAACTCCGCACCCGCGCCAGCAGCTCGGCACTGGGTAAACCGAAATGAAAGCTGACCACCGCAGGCTTGAAGTCGGCCAACACATCGGCGGCAGCGGCGTTAAAGGGGTTGCGCCCCGGCCCGGCGGCAATGCTGGCTGGGTCGATTTGAAACTCAGCGTAGTAGGGCGTTAACACCTCGCGCCAAGCGGCCTCACGCTCAGGCTGGGGCGTGGGTGGCGTGTGGCAAAAGAAGTTGACGTTGTAGGGCTTGTCGGTCTGCGCGGTGATGGTCTCCAGCTCCATGCGCATCGCGTCCGCACTGAGCATGGCGCAGGGCAGCGAGCCCAGAGCACCCGCATTGGATACCGCGATGGCCAGCGCACTGCCCTGTGCGCCCGCCATGGGGGCTTGGATGAGGGGGAGGTCAATGCCGATGAGTTGTTGTAGGGTCATGTGGGTTAAGGCCTGGGTTGTTTCTCTGATCACATTTCACTGTTCAGAATCCTACTTTGTTTACACTTCCTGTCGTGAGTCTTTTTAAATCTGCTTCAACGGTCTCTTTGTTGACCCTGGTTTCCCGCATTACAGGCTTGATGCGTGAGCTGTTGATGGCGTCCACCTTTGGTGCCAGTGCCATGACGGACGCCTTCAATGTGGCGTTTCGCATTCCCAATCTGTTTCGGCGTCTGTTTGGTGAAGGGGCATTTAGCCAGGCTTTTGTGCCTGTGCTGGCCACCAGCCGGGCGCGAGACGGGGACGAGGCCACACAGCGCGTCATCAGCCATGTGGCCACCGTGTTGGCTTGGGTATTGGTGGCGACTTGTGTGGTGGGTGTGGCGGCGTCTCCTATTTTGGTCTGGGCGCTGGCCAGCGGGCTGCGGCAAGAAGCGCGCGGCTTTGATGCGGCGGTGGTCATGACGCGTTGGATGTTCCCCTACATCGGCTTCATGTCCATGGTGGCGCTGGCCTCTGGCGTGCTCAACACATGGAAGCGTTTTGCCCTGCCTGCTGCCACACCCGTGCTGTTGAACATGGCCATGATCGGGGCCTTGCTGCTCGGCGTGCCGTGGTTCAAAACCCTGGGGGTGGAACCCATTTACGCCATGGCTGGCGGGGTGATGCTGGGTGGGTTGTTGCAATTGGCGGTGCAAGTGCCCGCGCTTAAAAAACTGGGACTATTGCCTCGCATCGCTTTTAGCTGGTCAGGCATTCGCCAAGCCTGGGCCGACCCTGCCACCCAGAATGTGACCCGCCTCATGCTGCCCGCCTTGCTGGGGGTGAGCGTGGCGCACATCTCTACGTTGATCAACACCCAAATTGCCTCGCACCTCGTTCCCGGCAGTGTGAGCTGGTTGGGCTATGCCGATCGCTTGATGGAGTTCCCGACCGCCTTGTTGGGTGTGGCCTTGGGCGTTGTGCTCACGCCCCGTTTGGTGGCTGCGCGGGCGGCTAGTGATGGGGATCAGTACTCCAGCTTGCTCGATTGGGGGCTGCGTTTGATGGTTTTGCTGACCGTGCCTTGCGCGGTGGCCTTGCTGATCTTTGCCAAGCCGCTGGTGGCCGTTCTCTACCACTACGGCGCGTTTACCGACCATGACGTGCAGCAGGTCACCTGGGCGCTGATGGGCTATGGCGCGGGCCTGCTAGGGTTGGTGGCCATCAAGGTATTGGCCCCTGGTTTTTACGCGGCACAAGACATTCGCACCCCGGTGCGCATTGCGATTGCGGTGCTGGTGATCACGCAGTTGCTCAACTTGGTGTTGGTGCCCTTGTTTGCGCATGCCGGGCTGGCGCTGTCCATTGGCATTGGGGCGCTAATCAATGCATTGTGGCTCTTGATTGGCTTGCAGTGGCGCGGCAGTTACCGGCCTCTGCCGGGTTGGGGACGCTTTGCGTTACAGGTGTTGGCCGCATCGGCGTTGTTGGCGGTGTTTTTGATGTGGTCGGCCACAAGCTTTAACTGGACGGCCTTGCGGGCGCAGAGCTTGTGGCGTGTTGGCTTGCTGGCCATGATGATCGTGAGCGCGGCTGCGATTTACTTTGCCGCGCTGTGGGCCGCTGGGGTCAAGCTGCGGCAGTTTGCAAGACGCCAGCCTTAACAAAGCACCGCACCATGCAGCTATCCCTCATCGCCCCCACACCACTGGCCTACTTCAGCACGCTGGTGCAAAGCGATGCGCACTTTCCCCTGCTAGAAGCCGCCATTAGCCTGGGCCAAGACGACTACCCCGAGCTGGACATGCAGCAGGTGCTGGGTGAAGTTGATCAGCTCCAAGCACGCTTGCAACGGCGCATCCCCACCGATGCCACGCCACTGCATAAGCTGCGCATGCTCAGCCAGTTTTTTTATCGTGACCTCAAGTTCGGTGGCAACGTCAACAACTACTACGACCCGGACAACAGCTACATCAGTCAGATGTTGCACAGCCGACGTGGCATTCCCATCTCTTTGGCAGTGTTGTGGTTGGAACTGGCGCAGGGCTTGGGGTTGGCGGCTCATGGGGTGGGTTTCCCAGGGCATTTCATGCTCAAGGTCACTCTGCCGTTGGGCCAGGTGGTGATTGACCCGATGAGCGGCCAATCACTCAGTCGGGATGATTTGCTGTCGATGCTCGAGCCCCACCATGGCCGAGCCAGCTACCCCGGCTGGGCCGAAGAAGCCGTGCCCATGGGCCTGTATTTGCAAAGCGCCAGCCCGCGCGACATCGTTGCGCGCATGCTGCGCAACATCAAAGAAATTCACAAAACCCAAGAAGACTGGCCGCGTTTGCTGGCCGTGCAAAACCGGTTGCTGGTGTTGCAGCCCCAAGCCTGGGACGAGCACCGCGACCGGGGCTTGACCCACGCCGAGTTGGGGCAAATAGAGCAGGCCGTGCAGGACTTGGAAATCTACCTCTTCAACGTGCATGAAGGGGTAGATGTGCAGGCCATTGCGCAGCGGGTGGCGGAACTGCGCCGCAATTAGTTGGTGTTCAAGTTCACGGCTTATTTTTATGCGTTATGCGACGCATCAAGAAGTAAAAATGCCAGCTTTCAATCTAAAAAATCCGAGTACTCTTTAACTGAAAATTTAGATAAATTGCGCCAAGGCGTTTTGGGTGAACCACCAATGACCCGCACTGTCGTTGAGCGCATGGTGTTGCCGATTGAGTTGTGAGTGAGCACCTTCATGGGAATTTCGGTGCTGCCATTCCACAAAATACGAACACCGCCAGTGCTGGATTGGGGACTCTCAAACCATTGATTTTCTTCTTCTGTTTTACCGGGCTTTAATTTCTTAAGAACCAATGGGTCAATCAGGTGGTAAGCCGCTGTCCATAAGCCATCAAAGCCGACATTCGCATACTCATTGGGCGCAACATCCACGATCACCTTGTCGGTGAGCGAGACCAGACGCAATTTCAGTTTGCCGTCGGGCAGTTTTTGAATCCATCGAACGGCGTTATTCAGATCAACGTGCTTGTGTCCGTTCGGTTTTTTAGACTTCTCGTGGCCAGCGGCTGAATAGGCGCCCGCAGGAATCACGCGTTCTATCCACACCGTGTCGTCTTGCCGAATGACGTTCTCAGTGAAGGAGGTATCACGTTTGATGCCATCCGCACCCACCGTGCTGCTTTGGTGGGTTACTTCCAAAGCAAGATTTGTAGCCGCCATGGCTGATGTAGGGGCTGCGATAACAGCCAGGGCGAGAGCGGCGAGTAAGGCCGCGCGATTCAAGTGATGCCGCATGAGTTAGAAACCAAAAGCTTGTTTCAGCAGTGTGAACACTTTGGTGTTGTCCATCGTGCCTTTGAAAGGAGTTGCACCAGCGCCCTTGGCAAACAGCATCACATCGCCGCCGCCATGTGATTCTGAACCGGCAACCCCCAAGGGGATGCTGACTTCTTGCAGGTAGTTTTTATCCGTTGTGTCGATAGATGTCAGGTTGTCTCGAACGGCTTTGCGTGGGCCACCACCATTGCCAAATACCAGCGTGGTGTAGGGCAAGCCGTCAGCCGCATTGGCCATTTTCTTGGAGCGGTAATCCGTGGTTTTACCCAGTACATCGTTACCCAAATGGGAGTAGCCGTTGAAGGCCATGGTGTGATCGTGGTCGGCGGTAACGACGATCAGTGTGTTGCTCAGATCGACTTTGGATAAGGCCATCTTGATGGCGTTATCAAACGCAATAGTGTCCTCCAAAGCGCGCTTGGCGTTGGTGCCATGCAGCGCATGATCGATGCGCCCACCCTCAACCATCAAGAAGTAGCCGTTGGTGTTCTTTGACAGGAGATCAATGGCTTTGCCCGTCATTTGTTCAAGGCTGGGTTCCTTGGTGGGGTCACGGTCGAGCTCATAGGACATATGACCCTCAGCAACGGCTTGGTCAAATAAACCAATCAGCTTGGCGCCTGCTGTGGTCGGTGCAGCATTCATGGTGGTGAGGTCGGTGGCGTAGGTATAGCCTTGCGACGTCAATTCGGCAACCAAATCGCGACCATCTGGGCGTCCTTTTTTGTAGATGGCGTCAGCTGCATTGAAAGGCCGCCAAAAGTAGCTGGTACCGCCTAAAAGCACATCAACACCAACACCCAAAGCCGCATTGAATCCAGCTCCTTTGGGTACGGCTTGGCGTGCAATGTCGTACTCGGCATTGCGGTTGCAAATATGGGCGTAAGTCGCCGCAGGCGTGGCGTGCGTGAGTCGTGCGGTGGTTACAACGCCAGTCGATTTTTTAGCAGCAATCGCTTGCTCCAATAGCGTTGGCACAGCCACGCCATTGCCGGTTGCAGGGCAATTGTTGACGGCATTAGAAACGCCTGTGACAACGTCTTTGGAGGGTACAAATGCACCCTGTGCTTTGGCGTTCCCATCCATGGAGAGGACTTCGTTGCGTGACTTCACGCCCGTCATGTAGGCACCCATTGACGGCGCGCTGTCCGTGGTTTGTGCGTCCAGTGAATAGGTTTTGATGCGTGCAGTGCGGCCCAGCGTTTCCATGGTGAGCTTGCCTGCCTCGCCATACTTGTAAATTCGGCTGGCTGTCACGGTGACAGGGCCCATGCCATCGCCCAAGAAGAAAATGACATTTTTGGCTTCACCGGCAGCCATTGCAGGTAGCGCCAAGTTAAAGGCTAAAAATGTGAGTAAAAAAGGTGCAGTTTTTTTCATCGTCGTACTCCAATATCAGGTTGAGGCTTAGATTCAAAGATTAAAAATACCCATAATCAAGCCGAAGATTTCGGTGTTAAGCAGAACACCTGTGAATTTTTCTGCCCCTTTGCCAATGGCACCCAAAAACACATCACCACCGCCGTGTGTTTCGCTGCCCAAAGCGGTTGGAATGGCGGCTTCTTGGTGGTAGGTGTCCGCAGCGACTGTTGCATCCGTCAGAGCCGTGCGGGTGGCCAAGCGGCTTTCACCGTTACCAAAGCCGAGAATCGTGAAGGCGTTACCCGATACATCCAACGTCAGTGCGTTGTCGATGTAGCTGCGCAGCAATCCCAAAATGCCAGGGTTTGTCGGCGTGGTCTTGCCGGTGAGTGCCGCGTAGCCATTTAAGACCAAGGTGTGATCATGATCGGCCGTGACAACAATGAGGGTGTTCTTGAGGCCTGGATCAATGGCTTGCATTTTGTCGATGGCAACTTGAATCGCATCATCAAAAGCGACCGTGTCTTGCAGCGCTTTCTTGGCGGTAGTTTCATGCAGCGCATGGTCAATGCGACCCCCTTCAACCATCAAAAACATGCCATTTTTGTTGGCGCTTAGTACGTCAATGGCTTTGCTTGTCATGGCCGCCAAACTGGGCTCATCAGCCGATGTTGCCAGGCGATCCAAGTCGTAGCTCATGTGGCTGCTGGTGAAAAGGCCAACCAATTTCTTTTGTGTTGAAGCGACCTTGATCAGCTCAGAATTTTTGCTGACAACACTGTAGCCAGCCGTTTGTAGTTCTGCGACCAAGTCACGTGTATCGGTGCGTTTGCTGCCCGTGGTGGTTTTAGGCTGAAAGTACGCCAAACCACCACCCAACACCACATCAATGCCATCGCCCAGTGCTGAGTTATACCCATTACCGTTGGGTACTAACTGTGCGGCGATGGTGTTTTCCCCATCACGGTGACAGATGTGCGCGTAAGTGACTGCTGGCGTTGCGTGTGTGACGCGTGTGGTGGTCACAATGCCGGTTGCTAAATTCGATTTTTTTGCCAACTCTATCAAGGTGGGCACTGATTTGCCATTGCCCGTTGTCGGGCAGGTGGTGTCTGCACCGCTGACATACGAAGCAAGGGTAGTCTTGTCGTATGCACTGGTATCAGGGGTCATGGATACCACTTCGTTATTCATCTTGATGCCGGTCATATAGGCGGCCATCGACGGCGCACTATCGGTAACCTGCGCATCGTTTGAATACGTTTTGACAAATGCCGTTTCTGGCAAGTTGTCCATGGTGAGCGAGCCATCTTCGCCTGCTTTGTAGATGCGTGCGGCAGTCATGGTGGTCATGCCCATGCCATCGCCCAAAAAGAAAATCACGTTTTTGGGTGATGAGGATGAGCCTCCAGACGAGCCCCCACAGGCGGGCAAAATGGCGGCCACTGCTATTGCAATCAAGCCTAGAAAAAGTTGCTGTTTCATGTGCTTCCTCAAAATGCTGGTGTTTAAGATTCGTAAGAAGCCAAAGCTTAAATATTCTTTATTACAAATTCGTGTCACATTTTTAATGTGTGCACGATGCTTCAAGAAGTGACACGACTTGTAAGTTGACTGGACGTGCAAATCAGTGGGGGTTAGATTGAGCGTATGAAAAATCTCAAACGCCTTATTTCCGCCCTGTTGATTGTCAGCATGACCTTCGCAGGCTTTCCGCTCACGGCGCAGGCCGGGCTGGTCTCCACCGACGACGTCATCGCCGCAGAAGTGTTGACGAGTCAACGCGAGCGTGTGAGCACGTTCCTCGCCCGCGAAGATGTGAGCCAGGCCTTGCAAGCGCAAGGTGTCAGTCCTCAGACCGCAGCAGACCGCGTCCAGGCCATGTCCGACGCCGAAGTGGCCCAACTCGCTGGTCGCATTGACCAAGCTCCCGCCGGGGGCGAGGTGCTGGGCTTGCTGTTTGCAGTTTTCATCATTTTGCTGGTGACCGACATCCTGGGCTTGACCAAAGTTTTCCCCTTCACCCGTTCGGTTCACTCGACGCGATGAAGTTGTGGGTGGTGGTGGCATGGCTTGGCGCGGCCTTGCTCAGCGGCTGTGCCACACCTCAACTCGCGCAGCTTGCCAATAGCTGGCCCACTGATTTGCCCGACCACGTCGAGTTAAAGCACGTCCCGTTCTACGCCCAAGAAGACTTCGAATGCGGCCCGGCATCACTCGCCATGGTGGCCACCTCAGCCGGGGTCACGCTGATACCTGAGCAACTGGTCGATCAAGTCTATCTGCCGGGGCGCAAAGGTTCTTTGCAGCTTGAAATGCTAGCCGCAGGGCGTCGCCAAGGACTGCTCGCCTACCCGCTGGCCCCGCAGCTTGAGAGCGTGCTGCGTGAGGTGGCCGCAGGTCACCCGGTCATCGTGTTCCAAAACCTGTCTTTGCCCATCTACCCGGTGTGGCACTACGCGGTGGTAATTGGCTTTGAGCGCGAGCGCCAGACCCTGTTGCTGCACTCAGGCCGAACCGAGTTGTTGGAAATGTCCCTTGCCACCTTTGAGCGCACCTGGGCGCGCGGCCAGCACTGGTCTATGGTCTTGCTGCCCCCTTCGCAACTGCCAGCCACCGTGCAGCCCGACACCCATGCCACCGCAGCAGCGGCGCTGGAGCGCGTTCACCCCCAAGCCGCTTTGGTTGCCTACACCCGCGCCCTGCAAGCCTGGCCCACGCAGCGTGCGGCCTTGCTGGGCCGGGGCAACGCGGCCTATGCCTTGGGTCAATTGGATCAAGCGGCACAAGCCTATCGCCAAGCCACCGCAATGCAGCCCGACTTCGCTGACGCCTGGAATAACCTGGCTCAAGTGTTGCTGGAACAGAACCAACTCTTGCCCGCTAGGCAAGCGATAGATCAGGCCATGGCACTGGGTGGGCCGCGACTGGCGGCTTATCAGGCGTTGAGACAGAAAATTGAAGAGAAATCCGCCCAAACCCCTTGATTGACTAGCGTAAGCAGCTATTTTTTTGATAGCTAATTGGAGGAGATTCGACGCCACCACAGCAACACCAGCGTCACCGCGCTGAACACCGCACTTGCGATAAAGGTCACGCTGGCCCCGAGCTGATCCCACAGCAGGCCGGCCACCACGCTGGCCAGCAGCAGGGCCAGGCCGCTCATGAGGTTGAAGAAGCCGTAGGCCGTGCCGCGCAGATCGTCGGGCGCGGTGTCGGCCACCATGGTGGCCAGCAGGCCTTGGGTCATGGCCATGTGCAGGCCCCATAGCGCGATGCCTGCCCACAGTACCGCGCCCTGATTGCGCCAAGCCAAGAGGGCATCGGCGGCAATCAGCGCCACCAAGCCCCAGGCCAGCAGCGTGGTGTGGCTCATGCGGTCGGCCAGCTTGCCAAAAGGGTAGGCCCCTGCGGCGTAGATGAGGTTCATGCTGATCAACACCAGCGGCGTCCAGGCCAGCGCCAAGCCGCCTTGTTGGGCGCGCAACACGAGAAACGCCTCGCTAAAGCGCGCCAGTGTGAAGACCGCACCGATGCCCACCACCCACCAATAAGCCGGTCTCAAGCGTTTGAGGTTAGCGCGTTGAATCGGGTTGATGCGTGGGCCACTCAACGGTTTGTCGGGCTCACGCACGCCCAGCAGCAAGACCAGCACGGCCAGCACGCCGGGAATCACCGCCACCCAGAACACCGCGCGGAAATCATTGGCCCACAACAGCATCAGGCCCAGGGCGAGCAAGGGGCCGAGGACGGCCCCCACGGTGTCGAGCGATTGGCGCAGGCCAAAGGCGGCCCCGCGCTGATCGGGTGGGGCAATGTCAGCGATGAGTGCGTCTCGCGGTGCACCGCGTATGCCCTTGCCCACGCGGTCAATCATTCGGGCCGAGAACAGCAGGCAGGTGGTGCTGGACAGGGCAAACAGGGGTTTGGACAGCGCACCCATGCTGTAGCCCAGCAGGGCCAGCGGCTTGCGCTTGCCCCAGAAGTCGCTTAACGCCCCCGAGAACACCTTGACGATGAGGGCGGTGGCTTCGGCTGCACCCTCAATCAGGCCGACGGTCAACATGCTGGCGCCCAGCACCGTCACCATGAACACGGGCAAGAGGCTGTGGATCATCTCGGAAGAGATGTCCATCAAGAGGCTGACAAAACCCAGCGCCCAGATGCTGGCGGGGAGGCGTTTTGAGGGTGGGTTGACGGCTTGCATGGGGTGTCAATCTAAACGCACCATCGATGTCTACCGTTCGCCCTGAGCCTGTCGAAGGGCTTCAACAGGCTCAGCCCGAACGGAATTGTGATTTCAGGCGACAAGAACCGCAGCGCCGTCGCCACGCGACGCAATCACACCAATCTCAAACACCTGCTCACCCGCATCCCGCAAGGTCTTGGCCGTGGCGGCGGCGTTGGCCGCGTCCACTACCACCACCATGCCGATGCCGTTGTTGAAAGTGCGGTTCATCTCGATATCGTCAATGCCTGCGGTGGCTTGCAGCCAAGCAAACAGCTCGGTCTGGGGCCAGCTGCCTTTGCGCAGGTGGGCGGCGGTGCCTTCGGGCAGCACGCGGGGGATGTTCTCTAGCAGGCCGCCGCCGGTGATGTGGGCCAGGGCTTTGATGGGGTGTGCGGCCAGCGCGGCCAGCACGTTTTTCACGTACAGGCGGGTGGGGGCCATGATGGCTTGTTTGAAGGGTTGGCCGTCCAGCGTGGCGGGTAGGTTGGCCCCGGCACGGTCAATACATTTGCGCACCAGGCTAAAGCCGTTGGAGTGCACGCCGCTGGACTTCAGGCCCAGCACCACGTCACCGGGCGTCACGCTCTGGCCGGTGAGGATTTTTGATTTCTCCACTGCGCCCACGCAAAAGCCCGCCAGGTCGTACTCGCCTGCGGGGTACATGCCGGGCATCTCGGCTGTTTCGCCGCCAATCAGGGCGCAGCCGGACAACTCGCAGCCTTTGGCAATGCCGCCCACAACCGCAGCAGCGGTTTCCACGTCCAGCTTGCCGCAGGCGAAGTAGTCCAGGAAGAACAGCGGCTCAGCACCTTGCACCAGCACGTCGTTCACGCTCATGGCCACCAAGTCAATGCCCACGGTGTCGTGCATTTGCCATTCAAACGCCAGTTTGAGTTTGGTGCCCACGCCATCGGTGCCGCTCACCAGCACGGGTTCTTTGTAGCGCTTGGGCACCTCAAACAGCGCGCCAAAGCCGCCTATGCCAGCCAGCACGCCTTCGCGCATGGTTTTTTTTGCCAGCGGCTTGATGCGCTCCACCAAGGCGTCACCAGCGTCAATGTCAACGCCAGCGTCTTTGTAGGAGAGGGGGGTGGGGGTGGTCGATGTGGTCATGATGAGATCAGAAGTCAGTCGCGGGGAAGGCCGGGGTCGGCCCTTGCTGCAGACCCCGATAGAATTTGCCTTGATTTTAAGGGTTTCGACCCCGCCCCTATTTCTCCTCACCTTTTCTCATGTTGCCTCCCAACTCCAACAAAAGCTTTGTGTCCTGGACCCTCATTGCACTGGCTGCCGCCTTGGCTTTTTGGTTGTTGGCACCCGTGCTTACTCCGTTCTTGATCGCGGCGGTGTTGGCCTACGCACTGACACCGCTGGTAGATCGGCTAGACGCTCTCTTGGGCGGTCGAATCCCTCGAGTGCTTGCGGTGATTTCGGTGGAACTGCTCTTTATCGTGGCCGTTTTAAGCCTTTTCTTGCTGACGGTACCTATTTTCGCCAAGGAAATACCCCAACTCAAGGCCCAGGTGCCGGGGTTGCTGGATCGGCTCAACGCCACGCTCCAGCCCTTGTTGGCGCAGTTCGGAGTTAATTTTTCGCTCGACATGGCGACCATCAAGCCTATGGTTCTCAGTTACCTGCAAGCCAACTTGGAGGAGTCGATGCATTCCCTTCTGTCGTCAGTCAAGTTGGGCGGCAGCGTGGTCTTGGTGCTCTTTGGGTATTTGGTGTTGGTCCCGGTGGCCCTGTTTTTCTTGTTGATGGACTGGAAAGTATTAGTTGCTCGTTTGATGGCCCTGGTGCCGCCGCGCCTGCGTGCGTTCACCGATAGCTTCACGACTGAAACCGATGAGGTCCTGGGTCAGTATCTGCGCGGCCAGTTGCTGGTGATGTTGATTTTGGCCGTCTATTACAGCGTTGCGCTGGCGCTGTTCGGGCTGGATTTGGCCCTGCCCATTGGTATCTTTACTGGATTGGCAATTTTTGTACCCTATATCGGATTTGGTTTGGGCTTGATTCTGGCTACTCTGGCTGGGCTGCTTGAATTCACTGCCGTAGATGGCCCGTCCAAAGCGATTGTGATGGTCGCTGTGGTTTATGGTGCGGGGCAGTTAATTGAAGGCTTTTTCTTGACCCCCAGATTGGTGGGGGAGCGAATTGGTCTGCATCCGTTGGCTGTGATCTTTGCGTTGCTGGCGTTTGGTCAGTTGTTTGGATTCGTGGGCGTGCTTGTGGCCTTGCCCGTCAGTGCGGTTCTATTGGTCGCAGGTCGGCGCATGAAGGCGAACTACCTCCAGAGCGGGCTCTACAAGGGCCATCCGTAAATCGCATGAAACAAATCGCTTTGGACATCGGGTTGGCCACTGGGCCGACACTGGCGAATTTTTTCTCCGGCCCTAATGCCGCTGCCCATCTGCACCTGTTGCATTGGGTTGGACCCGTTGTCGAGCGTCGCGTCAGCGAGATCCCGCGTTCGCCCGTGCCCACGTACTTGTGGGGGCGGACCGGCAGCGGCAAAAGCCATCTCCTCAAAGCAGTGCGCGAAGCCTTGCGTGAGCAAGGTGCAAGCGTTGGCTGGCTTGACGCATCGGTCCACGATCCATTGGACTTCAATGAGAACTGGACCGCTGTACTGATGGATGACGTTCACCTCTACACCGCAGCGCAGCAACATGTTGCGTTCAACTGGTTTGTGAATGCAACCAGCCCCAGGTCGGGCACGCCACGCCCCGTGGTTGCCGCTGGGGACCTGCCGCCCGTCAAGTTGTTGCTTCGTGAAGATTTGCGCACCCGTTTGGGGTGGGGGCATGTATTTGGCTTGCAGGTCCTGAGTGAGCCCGAGCGCCGGGCAGTTTTGCGCCAGACGGCCGATGCGCGCGGTGTATTTTTGGGTGACGAGGTGATGGACTTCATGCTCACACGGTTCAGCCGCGATCTGGGCAGTTTGATGAATCTGTTAGACCAACTCGACGCCTACGCCTTGCAAACCCAACGCGCCATCACCATTCCATTGATCAAGTCCATGCTTGAGAATCTATAAGCCCTTGAGGCCCACTTACGCATGAACATCGCGTTATTCGACTTAGACCACACCCTGTTGCCCATCGACTCTGATTACGCTTGGGGTGGTTTTACAACCGCCATCGGGTGGACTGACCCGGTGGTCTTTGCCCAGCGCAATGACGAGTTCTATGCCCACTACCAAGCGGGCACGCTGGACGTGCATGACTATGTGCGCTTCGCCACTGAAGCCACCCGGTTACAAGGCGAGGCCAAGGCGCTGGCAGCGCGTGAGCGCTTCATGATTGAGGTGGTGCAGCCCGCCATCAAGCCCCAAGCCTTAGAACTGGTACGTGGCCACCAGCAAGCGGGAGACCAAGTTTTGATCGTCACCGCCACCAATGAATTTGTCACCCGCCCGATTGCCGATGCATTTGGCGTAGCCGAGCTGATTGCGGTGGAACTGGTGCGCGATGTCTCCAGTGGCGGCAAGGGCTGGATCACCGGTGAGATCAAAGGCATTCCCTCGTTCAGAGAAGGCAAGGTCAAGCGCTTTGAAGACTGGCTGAATCACCGGCAACTGGCCTGGGGCGATGTGGAGGTGACCTTTTATAGCGACTCCTTCAATGACCTGCCTCTGATGGAGCAAGTCAAGCACCCGGTGGCCACCAACCCGGACGCCCGACTGCGCGCACTGGCAACCCAGCGCGGATGGCGCATACTTGACCTGTTTTAGTTAAAAATAATGATCAAAAAATTCATCGAAAAATTGCTCGGCAAATCAGCCTCCACCCCCGCCAGCAGCAAGAAACCCACCTTCGGCAAGCGCGAAGAAATCAGCGCAGCAGTGCATGGCATTGACCTCAAACTGGTGGACAACCGCGCCATTGACGTGGTGCACACGCTCAAGGACGCGGGCTTTGAGGCCTATATCGTGGGCGGTGCTGTGCGCGACCTGCTGGTCGGACTGCGCCCCAAAGACTTTGATGTGGCTACCGACGCCACGCCTGAGCAGGTCAAAAGCCTGTTTCGCCGCGCCTTCATCATCGGGCGGCGCTTTCGCATCGTGCACGTGGTCTATGGCCGGGGGCGAGAGAACGAGGTGATCGAGGTCTCCACCTTCCGCGCCTACCTAGACAACGCCGCCGCCGAGCAGGTCAAGGGCAATGAGCGCACCAGTAAGGGTGAGTTGGCCGGTATGAAACACGCGGTCGATTCCACCGGCCGGGTGCTGCGCGACAACGTCTGGGGCCCACAGGAAGAAGACGCCGTTCGGCGTGATTTCACCATCAACGCGATGTACTACGACCCCGAGACGCAGGTGGTGGTGGACTACCACGGCGGTTTCAAAGACGCCAAAAACCGTGTCATGCGCATGATTGGCGACCCCGCCACCCGCTACCGCGAAGACCCGGTGCGCATCATCCGCGCCGTGCGTTTTGCTGCCAAGCTCAGTGGCCTGGGTTTCAAGCTGGAGGCCAAAACGGCAGCGCCACTGGTCAAGTCGCACGAGCTGCTGGCCGATGTGCCGCAAAGCCGTTTGTTTGACGAAATGCTCAAGCTGCTGCAAACGGGCCACGCGCTGGCCTCCATCGAGCAACTCAAATTTTTGGGCTTGGCACGCGGCATTTATCCGTTGCTCGATGTGGTGGTGGAGCGCGCCGAGCAGCCCTTCGTCAAAGCCGCTTTGCAAGACACGGATCGCCGCGTCGGCGAAGGCAAACCCGTCGCCCCCAGCTTCTTGCTGGCCTGCGTGCTGTGGGCTGACGTACGCGACGGTTGGGCGCAGCGTGTGGCCGATCAGCAGCACGCGCACCCGGCCCTGCAAGACGCGATTGACGATGTCTTCAACGCCCGTATTGGCGACGTGTCGGGCCGGGGCAAGCTGGCCGGTGACATGCGCGAGATTTGGATGATGCAGCCGCGCTTTGAAAAACGCGTGGGCAGCGCTCCGTTTGGTCTGGTCGATCAGCCGCGCTTTCGCGCCGCATTTGACTTCATGCGCCTGCGCGCCGACATCGGGGAGGTGGAGCTGCTGCTGGCCGACTGGTGGCAAGAGTTCAGCATGGCCGACGACAACCTGCGCCAAGACCTGGTGGACATCGTGCGTGAAGAGCAGCAAGCGCGACCCAAATCCCGTGGCCCTGCCCGTGTGCACACGCGCAAACCCCGGTCTGCGGCTGATGCGGGCGCGCCGGATACCTCAACTTCACATTCCACTGTCAACGCGGAGCGAGGCGAAGGCACCCAAGACCTGTTCGAGGGTGGTGATGGCAACTCTGATGCACCCAAAAAACGTCGCCGTCGCAGGCGCTCTGGCGCAGCCAAAGGCGGGGCAGAAAACGCGGGCGGATCGACGCCTGAATGAAAGCCGCGCGGGCCTTTATCGCTCTGGGTGCCAACCTTGGCGACGCACGCGCCACCGTTACACAGGCCATCCATAGCCTGGGCCAGTTGCCCGGCATCACGGTGATGAAACAGTCTTCGCTGTACCGCAGCGCCCCGGTGGATGCGAGCGGGCCCGACTTCATCAACGCCGTGGCTGAAGTTACCACCACCCTGAACCCACAGGCCCTGCTAGTGGCCCTGCAAGCGCTAGAGCAAGACGCAGGCCGCCAGCGCCCCTACCGCAACGCCCCGCGCACGCTGGATCTGGACATCTTGCTATATGGTGAGGTGACGCTGGACAGCCCCACCCTGACGATCCCTCACCCGCGAATGTTCACGCGTGCCTTTGTTTTGCTACCTCTGGCCGAGATTGCGCCTGAGCATGTGACGGCTGCGCAGTTGCAGGCGGTGTCACAGCAGGCCATTGAGCGCGTGGGCATCTTGCCCTGACGATTTTCTGGATCAACCCGCATCCGCCTAACCTGCGAAAATCACCTGTTCAGGTAATTTAATTTTCGGCAAGGCATGACCTACTCAGTCAAAGAGATTTTTTACACGCTGCAAGGCGAAGGCGCGCAGGCTGGCAAAGCGGCGGTGTTCTGTCGCTTTGCGGGCTGCAACCTTTGGAGCGGGCGCGAGGAAGACCGCGCTACCGCCGTGTGCAACTTCTGCGATACCGACTTTGTGGGCACGGATGGCACGGACGGGGGCAAGTTCGCCACCGCCGATGCCGTGGCCGCTGCGGTTGAAAAAGCCTGGTCGACACCAGACAAAAAAAATCGCTTGGTGGTGTTGACCGGTGGCGAACCACTGTTGCAGGTGGACGCGGCCTTGACCAGCGCGCTGCATGCGCGAGGCTTCATGATTGCGGTGGAAACCAATGGCACGGTGGCCGCGCCCCCGGGTTTGGACTGGATTTGCGTGAGCCCCAAGGCGCAGGCTGAAGTTGTTGTCAAAGCGGGGAGTGAGCTCAAGCTGGTCTATCCGCAAGTCGGCGTTGATCCGGCGCGTTTTGAAGGCTTGGCTTTTGCTCATTTCTTTTTGCAGCCCATGGATGGGCCAGACCGTGTCGACAACACGGCCAAGGCGATTGCCTACTGCCAGCAGCACCCGCAGTGGCGTTTGAGCGTGCAGTCGCACAAGATGATTGGGATTCGATGATGTTTGAGATCAGCCAGCGATTTTTCTTTGATGCCGCCCACACGCTCAAGCGTGAGATAGAGGCCGAAGGCAGCCGCCGCGTGCATGGCCATACTTATCACGCCGAGGTGTTCGTGCGCGGTGAGCCCAAAGGCCATTCAGGCATGGTGCTTGACTTGGGCTTTGTGCGCCGCGAGATTGAAGTGGTGCGCGAGCAGCTCGACCACCATTACCTGGACGAGGTGTCGGGCTTAGGCCCCGCCACGTTGGAAAACCTGTGCACCTTCATCTGGAAGACGCTGGAGCCGCGCCTGCCAGGCTTGTCGGGCGTGACGGTGGAACGTCATTCCATCGGCGATAAATGCACCTACAGACCCAACCTATGAAACTCACCATCGCCACCCGCGAAAGCCGCCTGGCCCTGTGGCAGGCTGAACATGTCAAAACGCTGTTGACCGAGCTGGGTCACGAGGTCACGCTGCTGGGCATGACGACCCAGGGCGATCAAATCCTTGACCGCAGTTTGAGCAAAGTCGGCGGCAAAGGCCTGTTCGTTAAAGAGCTGGAAGTCGCCATTGAGCAGGGCCGTGCCGACCTGGCCGTGCACTCGCTCAAAGACGTGCCCATGGCGCTGCCCGAAGGCTTTAGCCTGGCCTGCGTGATGGAGCGCGAAGACCCGCGTGATGCGCTGGTGTCCAACCGCTATGCAACGCTGGCCGAACTGCCTCAGGGTGCGGTGGTTGGCACGTCGAGCCTGCGCCGCGTGGCGCTGCTGCGCGCCTTGCGCCCGGACTTGCGCATCGAGCCCTTGCGTGGCAACTTGGACACGCGGCTGCGCAAACTTGACGAGGGACTCTATGACGCCATCGTGCTCGCGGCGGCGGGCTTGATGCGCCTGGGGCTGGCCTCCAGAATTCGCGCTGTGTTTAAGCCGCAAGAAATGTTGCCCGCCGCCGGGCAGGGCGCTTTGGGCATTGAGATTTTGAGTGAGCGTGCTGATGTGATGCAACTGCTCGCCCCCCTGGCGCACAGCGCGACCTGGCTGCGTGTGGCCGCTGAGCGCGCGGTGAGCCGTGCCATGGGCGGGAGCTGCTCCATGCCGCTGGCCGCCTATGCCACGCTGCAAGGTGAGCAATTGACGATTCAAGCGATTTGGGGCGACCCCGAAGGTCGCATGGCCCTGGTGCACGCGCAGGCCAGCGCGCTGGTACAGGATGTGGATGCCGCAACGCGCTTGGGTGAGCAGGTGGCGGTCAGTCTGAAAGCCGCGATGGTTCGCGCTGGCGCTTCAGCGCCGACAGAGACGTCTACGCATTGACCGCCACTTTAACTACAGCTGTGACCCCGCAGGCTAAGCCGCGTGTCATCGTGACCCGCCCGGCCCGCGAGGCCGCTGCGTGGGTGCAGTCATTGTCACAGGCAGGTCTGCAAGCTGTGGCCTTGCCCTTGATCGATATTCTCCCGGCAGACGACCCCAGCCCCGTGCATCATGCCTGGCAACGGTTGCATGGCTACGCTGCCGTGATGTTCGTCAGTGCCAATGCTGTGGCTGGTTTTTTTGAATCAAAACCGGTTGAAAGTCAATGGATATGTACGAAAAACGCTATTGAAAAAGTAGCAATTCAACGTGCTTGGGCAACCGGCCCGGGAACCTTTCAGGCTTTGCAACAAGCCGGAGTGCCGCCCGAGTTGATTGATGCGCCGCCGATTGAGGCCGCTCAGTTTGACTCCGAGGCGCTGTGGCATCTGGTGGCAGCGCAGGTGCGCAAGGGACAGCGCGTGCTGATCGTGCGAGGCAGTGATGGCCAGGCCATGCGTGAAGCGCAGGGCGTAGGGCGTGACTGGTTGGCCAGTCGCCTCACAGAGGCTGGGGTGATGGTCGATTTTGTAGTGACGTATCAGCGGGGGCTGCCGCGCTGGAGTCCGGCGCAAATGAAACTGGCAGTTGACGCTGCGCGCGATGGCTCGATCTGGTTGTTCAGCAGCAGTGAGGCACTTGCCAACCTGCGAACGATCCTGCCCACGCAGGACTGGTCGTCTGTGCGGGCGATCGCCACGCATGCCCGCATTGCCGAGGCGGCAAAAGCGGCTGGATTTTCTGTGGTGTTCGAGTCACGCCCAACGTTGATGAGCATCGTGGGCTCGATAGAATCCATCCGATGAACGCTGAGTCGAATCCTCCAAGTAACACCGCGACGGGTGCTGTACCACCTGCAGCAGACGCCGTGGCGGTGATTGAGTTGCCTGAGCCCAAGGTTGGGGCTCTGTCTTCCGTGAATCGCGGCATGTGGGCGATGGGTGTAATTGCGCTCTTGGCCTTGCTGCTCAGTGCCCTGATGTGGCAAAAACTTTCAACCATTCAGGAACAGTTGGCCCGACAAAGCGCCGACTCGGGCGCCACGGCGGTGGAGGCGCGCACTCTGGCCAAGCAGGCGCAGGAACAGGCGCAGGAGACAGCGGCGCGCCAGTCGGTCATGCAGGCGCGCTTGAGTGAGGTGGCCTTGCAGCGCAGCCAGTTGGAAGAGTTGATGCAAAGCCTGTCGCGCTCGCGTGATGAAAATCTGGTGGTGGACATCGAATCTTCCATCCGGCTGGCGCAACAGCAGGCCCAACTCACCGGCAGCGTGGAGCCGCTATTGGCGGCGCTCAAGACGGCAGAGCAGCGCGTGGCGCGTGCTGCCCAACCCCGCTTGAACGCACTGCAAAGTGCCATCACGCGCGACGTGGGCCGCATCAAAGGAACGACGGTATCGGACACCCCGGCCTTGCTGGTCAAACTCGATGAGTTGGTGCGACTGGCCGATGACCTGCCGCTGGCCAATGCGGTGGCCAAGGTGGCTGCGAGCGGTTCGCTCAAACCCCAGCGAGACGACAATGTGGTGAGCTGGTGGCAGCGCAGCCTAGAGGTTGTGCTTGACGAGTTGCGCAGCTTAGTAAGGCTGAGCCGAATTGAGCACCCTGAGGCCACCTTACTCTCACCCGACCAAGCGTTTTTTGTCCGTGAAAACTTCAAACTCCGTTTACTCAACGCTCGCTTGGGGTTGCTGGCGCGTCAGCTGGATGCGGTTCGCTCCGATTTAGCCGGTGTAGTCACGTCCCTTCATACTTATTTCGATACCTCTTCACGCAAAACCCTAGCGGCGGCGGAATTGCTTAAGCAATTGCAGGGGCAGGTGAAAACGCTTGAGTTGCCCCGCGTGGATGACACCCTGGCCGCATTGACCACGGCAGCGGCTGGCCGGTAAACCAAAATGCGATTCCTCCTTTGGTTTTTGGCGTTGTTTGGCATTGCCGTGGCCATTGCCTTGTTTGCAGGCAACAACCAGGGCACGATCACCGTGTTTTGGCCACCGCACCGCATTGATCTATCGCTCAACCTAGTATTGCTACTGCTCTTTGGATTTTTCTTCACGCTGTACGTGGCGCTGCGGGCTTTGTCGGTTCTGCTGTCCCTGCCGGGTGAGGCGAGGCGCTGGCGCTTGTTGCAAAGAGAGAGAGACTTACAACACGGATTACTCGATGCCATGGCCCAATTGATGGCGGGGCGTTTTATCCGCGCAAGAAAATCGGCAGAAAATTTGTTGCTACAGGAGCAAGCCTTGGCCAGCAGCGATGAACCCTTGGCCTATGGCACGCATCTTCGTTCAATAGCCCATTTGCTGGCCGCTGAGAGCGCCCATGCCTTGGCTGACCGAAGTGGGCGAGATGAACATGCCCGCCAAGTGTTGGAGCTCAAGCCCAGCAGGGATGACGTGGATCTCGTCGAGGGCGCGCAGTTGAGGGCCGCTCGGTGGGCGCTGGAGGATCGGGATGTGTCTGCGGCGTTTGGCTTGCTCAGTACCTTGCCCAAAGGCGCTGCGCGCCGCACGCTGGCTCTGCGCCTTCGCTTCAAAGCCGAACGGTTGGCAGGTCATACGCAGGCGGCGCTGGATAGTGCGCGTTTGTTGGGCAAACACCGCGCTTTTTCACCCATGGCCGCGCAAAGCATTTTGCAGGGCTTGGCCCGAGAGCTGATTCAGGGAGCGCGCGATCCAGCGCAATTGCAAAAAGCATGGAGTCAACTGGAGGCTTCAGAACAAATCACACCGGAAGTTGCCACGCAGGCGGCGCGGCAGATGCTGCTGTTGGGGGGTGAGGTGGCGTTGGCCCAGCAGTGGTTGAAGCCCGTTTGGGAGCAAATGTCGAAGTCCTCCCCTTCCACTTTGTCTGCGGCACAGCGCTCGGAGCTGGTGCAGGTGCTGGACAGTAGCTTTGCGCTCAGCCCTGGTGGGCCAGATGCCGACTGGCTGGCGCGGATTGAAGCGGCACAACGCAGTCAACCCGGCGATGCCTTATTGCAATATCTGGCGGGTTTTGCTTGCATGCGTTTGAATCTGTGGGGTAAGGCGCAACAGTTGCTGCGTCAGTCTTTGCTGCAGCTTCAAAGTGACGCTCTGAAGCGTCGGGTTTGGGTGGCTTTGGCGCAATTGGCGCAGCAACGTGAAGACCCGAAAGCCGAACTTGAATCTTGGCGAGAAGCTTCAAAAATCGGGTTGGAATGAAATATAAATCGAGAGTGACATGAAGAGCTTAGTTGAGTACTTAGTGCAGATCACGAATCACCGTGATCGTGATTTTTTGGAGTACACGTTTGCCTCAGCTGTAATCAACTTGCTGCCAATCAGAAGCGTACTGATAGCACAAGTGATGCGAGAAGCGGGTGAGCAGTATTGGTTTGATGTTGTTTCTTTGGATGCAGGCGGCGGGGGTAAGGTGGCCGATCCTTTGCGACTTGATTATTCCAGCATGAAGCCTCTGAAGTCGGCCCCTAATCGTTTGAAGTGTTTACTGGCACGTGACAAAATTGAAGTTGACACAACAGGACAAAATGGACCACGCGTCACCTATATCCCTTTAATTTCCGAGTTGTCTCCTGAGATGAAAGGGGTATTAGAAATACATTCGATGGCACCCTTAAGGGATGTTGATCTAATAGCGATAGGCCAATTGCACCATGTGTATTGCAACATCTACAAGTTGCTGGCCTACAGCGACCGAGATGCGCTCACGGGTATGCTCAATCGAAAGTCGCTTGACAACGCTTTCTTCAGCGCCGTTTTGGACGAGCTAGATGGTGACGAGACAGACGATAGAGCCGCCATTGTGCAAGATGAGGAACGTCGACACCGCGTGCCGCCTAACTACTGGTTAGGCAAGGTTGTGATAGATGGGTTTTCGTCGCTAAATGACTTCCATGGCCCTTTGGTCATGGAGCAAATCACCGTTTTGGTGGCTCGCATAATGAGTAACACCTTTCGCACTCATGACCGTCTGTACCGATTGTCTGGAGATCAGTTTGTAGCTCTCTTTCATTGCCCAGAAGAGCCTTTGGCGCTGCGTGCGTTTGAGCGTATGAGAATCAATGTCGAAAAACTAAAGTTTTCTCAAGTAGGTGCTATGACAATCAGTGCTGGTTTTACTCGTATCCTCATGGAGGATTCCCCTGTTACTGCTCTACAGCGAACGGAAGATGCAATCAATTTGGCACAAAAAAATGGCGGCAATCGGGTGTTCAGTTGTTTGAATATGGCACGATAGGGACGACTTTAAGCACAAGCGTTGAGAGCAGTTTGAAAAAAGGGGCACTACAGTGCCCCTTTTTTTCTAAGTCAATCTAGCGGTTTAGGGCTCGACAGGCATTGCCATCTGACTCAGGTCACGCCGGGTTTCAACCAAGACCAGCGGCCCTTCGTTGATCACGCTGGGTGCGGGACGCTCACGGGGTACATGGACGACCTTGGGCTCGGCGGCGATCGCGGCTTGCACTGCGGCAATCTTGGCGGTGTCTGAGTTAACCCACTGCAGGCCAGAGCCTTGGGCGATCTGGTTGAGGTCATTCATCGGCAAGACAAACGCCGTCACGGGGGGGAGGCCGCGGGGCGCTGCTTCAGGCGCTGCGACTGGCTTGGCAGCTTGCACAGGTGCGGGTGCTGCTACAGGCGAAACAGCGGCTGGCATGGGGCTTGGCTCAGCTTGCGTAGGCGCGACCATAGGCTGTGTCGATGCGCTTGGTGCTGACATCGCTAGCGCCGGGCTGGCTTGTGCTGTCAAAGGTGCATCGGTTTGGCTGTTGGGTGCAACATGCTCCTGGTCGGCTGGTGCGTCGTTGCGTGGAGCGCGTTCAGCACGGTCTCCACGCTCGCCACCTCGGTTGCGTTCACGGCCATAGCGGTCACGTGAGCGCTTAGCTGGTGCGCCATCGCGATCCGACTGTTGCGCGTTTTGATCAGCGTTGCCTTGCGACATGTCGTTGGCATTTGCATCGGCTGGGGCTGCTTGCACCATGGCCGGTGCGGGCTGGCGATTGGCTTCATCGCTGCCTGCGTCAGTTGGCTGCTGGTTGTCTTGGCGCTGTGGGCGCTGAGGACGGTCTTGGCGGTCTTGACGATCAGGGCGCTCTGCACGCTCGGGCCGTTCTGAACGGTTACCACGGTCATTTCGGCCACGGCCTTCACCACGTGGGGAGCGGTCTTGGCGCGGTTCGGTGTTTGCACCTTCTGCGGCCATAAGGGGCTGGGGTGCGTTGGCGGTCTGTGCCGTGTTGGCGTCAAAGTTGCCAGCATCCATGCGCTCAGGCGCGGGGCGATCATTGCGGCCACCTTCACGGCCACCGCGACCACCGCGTCCGCCTTCACGGCCACCTTCTCTGCCGCCTTCGCGACCAGCTTCTTGGCCAGCGTCGCGGCCACCACGGCCACCGCGGCCGCCACGGCCATTGCGGTCGCCACGTTCGTTGCGGCCTTCACCGCGCGCGCCAGCGGGGCGCTGACCATCACGGCCACCGTTGCCACGGCCTTCAGATGGGGCGTCTTTCTTCTCGATGTTGGCATCGGCTTTCGGTGCAGGTGTGCTGCTGAACAGGTTTTTGATCCATCCAAAAAATCCGCCGCTGGCTGGTGCTGCCACGGCTGCGGGGGCAGGCTTGGCGTGAACGATTTCTTTGGCGGGTGCGGCCATGGCACGGGGTGCGGCAGCGGGTGCGGGTGCATCGGGCAACACGCCTTTGATGATGGGCGTTTGCTTGTTGGTGGGCTCTTGCGAGCGGCGCGTCACGGCGGTGGGGTCTTCAATTTCTTCGGCCAGTTTGTAGCTGGCTTCGATATTGTCCAGACGCGGGTCGTCGTGCTTGAGGCGCTCCAGTTTGTAGTTTGGCGTTTCTAGCGACTTGTTGGGCACCATCAGCACGTGGATGCGCTGCTTCAACTCGATCTTGGCGATCTCGGTGCGCTTCTCGTTGAGCAGGAACGAGGCCACGTCCACCGGCACTTGGCACAGCACTGAGGCTGTGTTGTCCTTTTGAGATTCTTCTTGGATGATGCGCAAAATTTGCAGCGCCGAGCTTTCGGTGTCGCGGATGTGACCTGCACCGCCGCAACGCGGGCAGGGGATGGAGGAGCCTTCGGACAGCGCGGGTTTCAAGCGCTGACGGCTCATTTCCATCAAACCGAATTTGCTGATGGTGCCGAACTGCACGCGGGCACGGTCTTGGCGCAGCGCGTCGCGCAGGCGGTTTTCCACTTCGCGGCGGTTCTTCGACTCTTCCATGTCGATGAAGTCGATCACGATCAGGCCACCGAGGTCGCGTAGGCGCATCTGGCGTGCCACTTCGTCAGCGGCTTCTAGGTTGGTGCGGGTGGCGGTTTCTTCGATGTCGCTGCCTTTGATGGCGCGCGCCGAGTTCACGTCCACCGAGACCAGGGCCTCGGTGTGGTCGATCACGATGGCACCGCCCGAGGGCAGTTGCACCGTGCGGGCATAGGCCGATTCGATCTGGTGTTCGATCTGGAAGCGGCTGAACAGCGGCGCGTCGTCGCGGTAACGCTTCACGCGGGCGGCATGCTCGGGCATGACGTGGGCCATGAACTGCTGGGCCTGCTCATAAATGTCGTCGGTGTCGATCAGAATGTCACCGATGTCATTGTTGAAGTAGTCGCGGATGGCGCGGATCACCAGGCTTGATTCTTGGTAAATCAGGAAGGCACCTTTGGCACCGTTGATGGCACCGTCGATGGCGCTCCAGAGCTTGAGCAGGTAGTTCAAGTCCCACTGCAACTCAGGCGCGCTGCGGCCAATGCCAGCGGTGCGGGCGATGATGGACATGCCCTTGGGGTATTCCAACTGATCCATCGCGTCTTTGAGGTCGGCACGGTCGTCGCCTTCAATGCGGCGGCTCACGCCACCACCACGTGGGTTGTTGGGCATCAGCACCACATAGCGGCCGGCCAGCGAGACGAAGGTGGTTAGGGCTGCGCCCTTATTGCCGCGCTCTTCTTTTTCAACCTGAACCAGCAGTTCTTGGCCTTCGCGGATGGCGTCTTGAATGCGGGCATTGCCTGCGGAGACGCCTTGTTGGAAGTACTGCTTGGAAATTTCTTTGAAGGGCAAAAAGCCGTGGCGGTCTTCACCGTAATCGACAAAGCAGGCTTCTAGTGAGGGCTCAACGCGGGTGACGATGGCCTTGTAGATATTGCCCTTGCGCTGCTCGCGGCCTTCAATTTCAATTTCGTAGTCGAGCAGTTTTTGCCCGTCAACAATGGCCAAACGACGTTCTTCGGTCTGGGTGGCGTTAATCAGCATCCGTTTCATGGATATTTCTCTTTTCAATTCAACAAATCACATGCCCAAATGGGGCAAACGATGCCAAAACTGAAGCGCTGAAACGAAGGGAATTGCCGGAGAACCGCAGACTCACTCAGTGAGCTGAGGCGTAGGCGCGTGGATGGGGGCGAGGGGATGCGTTTGTGGAGTGGCGGCCAAGCTGGCAGCTCTTTGTGTCTGGGGACCAGACACTGTGGGCCGACCAACACCACCCGTGAGCGCAGTCGTGCGCCCCAGGCAGTTGAAAATCAGGCTCATCAACACAATCATTTCGCTTTGATCCGCCTGGAAGCAACTTGGCTGCCAGGCTTGGGTATTCCGTATCGGTGTTTCAATGCATCGGTTTGACCGGGTCTTGTGCAGGCCACGGCAAGCTCTGGCTTGAGGTTGGCATGCGGCACGACTCGGTGACATCGACCTTCTAGCGGGGCTGCGGGAGGCGGGTGGACTAAACTCCATCCGAATCAACCACTTACAGCGCGACGTTAGTGAAACACATTATAGAGGGCAATCCCATCGCCCCCATCCCCCAGGTTAACCCGCAAGTCAAATCGCTGGAAGTCGATGAGGACTCCGCCGGACAGCGCTTGGACAACTTCCTCATGCGCCACCTCAAAGGCGTGCCCAAGACCCACGTTTACCGCATCATCCGTAGCGGTGAGGTGCGGGTCAACAAAGGCCGCGCCAGTGCCGACACACGCGTCAAAACCGGCGACCTGGTGCGCTTGCCGCCGGTGCGCTTGTCGGAGCGGGTGGCGGAAAAAGCCCAGGCCATGGCCGAAGGCGCGGCGAACCTTGGCACGAAAGGTGGACCAGCGCGCGAGTTCCCCATTCTGTTTGAAGACGAAGCCATGCTGGCCATCGACAAGCCTGCAGGCGTGGCCGTGCATGGCGGCTCGGGCGTGAGTTTTGGCGTGATCGAGCAATTGCGCATGGCCCGACCTGAAGCTAAGTTTTTGGAGCTGGTGCACCGGCTAGACCGCGAAACCAGCGGTGTCTTGCTGCTGGCCAAAAAACGCAGCGCCCTCAAAACCCTGCAAGACCAGTTCCGCGAACGCGAGACCGGCAAGACCTACCTAGCCCTGGTCGTTGGCCAATGGCCGACCAACAAAAAGGTGCTGGACAAACCCCTGCACAAATACCTGCTGCCCGATGGTGAGCGGCGTGTGAAGGTGGTGGCACGCGATGACCCGGACGGGATGAAGTCGGTGACGCTGGTGAAGGTGCGCGAGCAGTTTGCCGTTCGGCCTGAGCTGGTTGAAGGGCTTGTGGGAGCTTCGACCCTTCGACAGGCTCAGGACAGGCCAAGCTCAGCCCGAACGGGGAAGTTTTCTTTACTGGAAGTCACCATCAAAACAGGCCGCACCCACCAGATCCGCGTTCACCTGGCGTCCGAAGGCTTCCCGATTGCGGGCGACGATAAGTATGGCGATTTTGAGTTCAACAAGGCCTTGCAAAAAACCGCCTCTAAAACAACGACCAATGGCACATCGCTCAAACGCATGTTCCTACACGCCTGGCGCTTGCAGTTCAGTCACCCTGTGAGTGATGAGCGAATCGAATTGCTGTCACCATTGCCTCCTGAACTTGAACAATTTTTGACCCATGTCGCTCCCAAAACCTGACGCCACCCGCCCCCAAGCTGATCAAAGCCGCGCACGTTCCCGCCAATTTGACCTTCTCGCCTTCGACTGGGATGGCACGCTGTTTGACTCCACCGCCATCATCACGCGCAGCATCCAGTTGGCGGTGCGCGATGTAGGGGGCACGGTGCCTACCGATAAAGCGGCGGCCTATGTCATTGGCATGGCTTTGAACCAAGCTTTGGCCCATGCCGCGCCGGATGTGCCGCCTGAGAAGTACCCGGAGCTGGGCGCGCGTTACCGCTACCACTACACGGCGCGGCAAAACGACCTCAGTTTGTTTGCGGGTGTGACGGACATGCTGGCGGCATTGAAGGCTCGCAACCATTGGCTTGCTGTGGCCACGGGCAAAAGCCGCCAGGGCTTGAACTCGGTGTTGGGCAGCGTGGAGTTGCAAGGCGTGTTTGATAGCTCGCGCACGGCGGATGAGACGGCGGGCAAGCCGCACCCACTGATGTTGCAGGAATTGATGGCCGAGTTTGATGTGCGGCCTGAGCGGGTGCTGATGATTGGCGACACCACGCATGATTTACAGATGGCGCTGAACGCGGGCTGCCCCAGCGTGGGAGTGAGCTACGGGGCGCATGAGCCCGGGGCTTTTCACGCATTGAGCCCACGCTTTGTCGCGCATTCGGTGCGTGATCTGCATGACTGGTTGATCCACCATGGCTGAGCAAGCAATTGCGCTGTGCACGGCATCGGACTTGAAAGACGGCGAGTTGGCCGTGCCCTTTGACGTGGTGTACCAAGGGCAGACCTGCCGTGCCTTTGCCATTCGCTTTGAGGGCCAAGTCCACGCCTACTTGAACCGCTGCGCCCATGTGGCGATGGAGTTGGATTTCCAGCCCAATCGTTTTTTTGACAGCACCGGACGCTGGCTGATTTGCGCCACTCATGGGGCGATGTACCAACCCGAGACCGGTGCTTGCCGTGGCGGGCCTTGTCGCGGTGCCTTGGTGAAAATTGAGCTGACCGAGCATGGCGGCGTGGTGCACTGGCATACTTCCTTTAACTTGAAACCCCTTGATTTTTGATATGACTGACCCTAACAAAACTGAATTTCCGGAAGCTGAGTCAAAAGCCAATGCGGGGCAAAACGCCAATTGGGAGCGCAGCGTGTTGGAGCGTTTGGCTTTTGCTTCGTTGGAAGAGCAACGTGCGTCGCGTCGCTGGAAGTTGATTGGCCGTGCGACGTGGCTTGTGATTTTTGTCGTACTCGTATGGATCGGCTTGGGCCTGGGTGGCCCGACCAAAAAAATCCATTCAGCTCATACTGCCTTGGTGGAGATCAAAGGCGAGATTGCCTCGGGTAGTGATGCGGGCGCAGACCCCGTGGTGACCGCCATGCGCAGTGCGTTTGAAGACGAGGGCGCCAAGGCTGTGGTGCTGTTGATCAACTCACCCGGCGGTAGCCCGGTGCAGGCCGGCATCATCAACGACGAGATCAAGCGTTTGAAGGCCAAACACAACAAGCCTATTTATGCGGTGGTGGAGGAGTCTTGCGCCTCGGCGGCTTACTACATTGCCGTGGCCACCGACAAAATCTTTGTGGACAAGGCCAGCATCGTGGGCAGCATTGGCGTGTTGATGGACGGCTTCGGCTTCACCGGACTGATGGATAAGCTGGGCGTGGAGCGTCGGCTCATGACGGCGGGGGAGAACAAGGGATTTTTGGACCCGTTCAGCCCGCAATCTGACAAGCACCGCGCCTTTGCCCAAGCCATGCTGAATCAGATTCATCAGCAGTTCATCGATGTGGTCAAGGCCGGGCGCGGCACGCGCTTGAAGGAAACACCTGAGATGTTCAGCGGTTTGTTCTGGAGCGGTCAGCAGGCCATCGAGTTGGGCTTGGCCGATCAACTTGGCAACCTGGATTACGTGGCACGTGAAATTGTCCAGGCCGAAGACATCGTGGACTACACCCGCCATGAGAACGTGGCCGAGCGTTTGTTCAAACGCTTTGGTACGGCCATGGGTCAGGGGGCGGTGCAGGCCCTCAAAAACGTACAGGTGCTGCGCTAGAGGGCGTCAGCGCCCAAGGCGAAAACGGCTGGCGTGTCGTTGTGCAGCGTCTTGGGTTGCTGCTTCCAGCGTTTGACGCTGTTGCTGAGGGTTGTGGCTGTGGATAAGGTCAAACCGCTGCTCACTGACAAACGGGTGTTGGGCTGTAGCGTTTGTAAGAGGGCTTGCAGCAGAGCCGTGTTGCGGTAAGGCGTTTCGATAAAGAGTTGGGTTTGCCCTGTTTTGAGTGCCAAGGACTCCAGTGCTTTGATGCGCTGCACTCGCAAGGTGGCGTCGGTGGGCAAGTAGCCGACAAACGCAAAATTTTGGCCCGATAAGCCGCTGGCCGCCAATGCCAGCAAGAGAGAGATGGGGCCGATCAGCGGCACCACTTCCACCCCCAGTTCATGCGCGGCACGCACCACAGATGAGCCGGGGTCGGCCACGGCGGGCATACCGGCTTCGCTTAGCAGTCCCATGTCATGCCCGCCTAAGGCGGGGACGAGTAAGGGGCGGGCGTCGAAGCCACCAGCATGATCCCCTTTTTTATGAACTTCACGTGGAAGCTCTTGGATTTTTTGAGCTTGAATGGTGCAGACCAATGGCTGAATTTCACCCACGCGCTTGAGGTAGGCTCGGGCGCTTTTGGCGTTTTCACAAACCCAGTGTTCCAGCCGTGCGGCCACCACCAGCGTGCCCATGGGCAGCACGTCTTGCAAAGGCGTTTGGGTGGTGCAGCCAAAGTCCAGCGGGGCAGGGACTAAAAACAATCGACCGAGCGTTGGGGCAGGGGATGCAGACATCAGCGCATCTCCTGGGGGGCGAGCAAATCAAGGCCCGCAGCCCTCAATAAGCGGCAGGTGCGAATTAGCGGCAGGCCGATCAGCGCGGTGGGGTCGTCGCTCTCGATGGATTCCAGCAGGGCGATGCCCAGTCCTTCGCTTTTGGCGCTGCCAGCGCAGTCGTATGGCGTCTCGGCGCGCAGATAGGCTTCGATGTGCGCGTCGCTCAGGTCGAGAAATTTGACCCGCACGGCAGCCAGATCGACCTCGGCAAAGCCGCTGTCTCGGCACACCACGGCCACTGCCGTTTGAAAGACCACGAGCTTGCCGCGCATCATGCGCAGTTGGGCGACGGCGCGTTCATGGTTGCCGGGTTTGCCCAGGCACTGACCGCCAAGATCGGCGACTTGGTCGGAGCCAATCACCACAGCGTCGGGAAATTTGTCGGCCACCGCATGGGCTTTGGCCAGGGCGAGGCGGCAGGCCAGGTCACGCGGGTTTTCATCCGTTTGAGGGGTTTCGTCAACCTCGGGCGATGCGACCTCAAACGGCAGACGCAGGCGGGTGAGCAGCTCGCGGCGGTAGGCGGAGGTGGAACCCAGAATCAATTTGCGGGGATTAGTGTGAAGCATGCGGTGATTCTCTTACACTGGGAGGATGTCACAAGCGCTTGTTGCCCCTCTTCTCGATATCAAGGCCTTTGCCAAGGCTGCTTCCACTTTGTCGGGGCATGATGCGCTCGAAAAATTTGAGCGACTGCGAGAGGAATCACATGCGCTGGGCACGGACCATTGGGTTGAATGGCGCGCGGAAGGTGAATTGCGTGAGGATTTGGCTGGGCGCGAGGATGTGTGGTTGCATTTGAGTGCCAACGTCACACTTTCGCAGACTTGTCAGCGCTGCTTGGGCCCGGCCGAAATCCTGGTGGCGCTGGAGCGTTCGTTTCGTTTTGTGGCCACCGAGGAGGTGGCAGAAGAGCAAGACGATGAGGCCGAGGAAGATGTGCTGGTGATGAGCCGAGAGTTCGACCTGGCCGCGCTGATCGAGGATGAGTTGTTGATGGCCATGCCCCTGGTGCCTCTGCATGAGGTCTGCCCGACAGAAGTCAAGCTGAGCGCAGAAGACCCGGATTTTGAGGCCCCATCAGGGCAAAAACCCAATCCTTTTGCTGTTCTGGCCAAGCTCAAGATCGATAAATCAGGCACATAGGCTATAATTTGAGGCTTCGCGCGCACCCAAACGCGCAGCCCGCCCCAATTACGTAACCCTTGTCCAGCGGTGATCGCAGGACAAACAGATCAGGAGCCGATCATGGCCGTTCAGCAGAATAAAAAATCACCGTCCAAGCGCGGTATGCACCGTTCACACAATGCCCTGAATGTGCCCGGCATTGCTGTGGAACCCACCACCGGCGAAACGCACCTGCGTCACCACATCAGCCCCACTGGTTTTTACCGTGGGCGTCAAGTGCTCAAGACCAAGTCTGAAGCCTGATAGTGCCAGTCAAGCCAAGGCCCGATGCTACCGATAGGTGGCCTCGGGCCTTTGTCATGATGCAGCGTCAATGGGGTTCTAACGCGCTAAAACGCGTCCTACATTCATGATCACTCTTGCTGTGGATTGCATGGGGGGTGACCATGGCCCGCGCGTAACGCTTGCGGCCTGCCGACGTTTTTTGGACCAACATCCGGACGCTGAGCTTTTGCTGGTGGGCCTGGCTGAGAGTTTCAAGGAATTCTCCCATCCGCGCGGCAAAATGATCGTGGCCACTGAAGTGGTCGGCATGGATGATCCGCTGGAAGTGGCACTGCGAAAAAAGAAGGATTCGTCCATGCGAGTGGCCATTCAGCAGGTCAAGGACGGCGCGGCCCAAGCGGCTGTGTCTGCTGGGAATACCGGCGCTTTGATGGCTATTGCCCGCTACTTGCTTAAAACGCTGGACGGCATTGACCGTCCGGCCATCGCCACACAATTGCCCAATGCCAAGGGTGGAGCGACCACGGTGCTTGATTTGGGGGCTAATGTGGATTGCACGGCAGAGCACTTGCTTCAGTTTGCTGTGATGGGTTCAGCCTTGGTGTCGGCGCTCAAGGATGAGAAAAATCCCTCAGTTGGCTTGCTCAATATAGGGGAAGAAGTCATCAAAGGCAGTGAAGTGATCAAGCAAGCTGGTGAGCTGCTGCGCTCAGCGGCCACTTCGGGCGATCTGAACTTTTTCGGCAATGTCGAAGGCAACGATATTTTTAAGGGTACGGTCGATATCGTGGTGTGCGATGGTTTTGTCGGTAATGTGGCTTTGAAGGCCAGTGAAGGCCTAGCTTCCATGATTGGTGGTTTTTTGCGTGCCGAGTTTTCGCGCAATATCTTTACCAAATTCGCAGCCATTTGCGCACAACCGGTGCTTACTGCATTCAAAAATAGAGTTGACCATCGTCGCTACAACGGTGCGGCCTTGTTGGGCTTGCGCGGTCTGGTGTTCAAGAGTCATGGCTCAGCCGATGAGTTGGCCTTTGAGGTGGCCCTGATCCGGGCGTATGATGCGGTTCGAAACAACTTGCTTGATCGGGTTCAGGCCCGAATCGCACACGCTGCGCCTCTTTTGGCCGCTACTGCGCCTTAACCTGAGTCGAGGGATCAAGCCCCATATTAATGAGACGATATTCCCGCATCACCGGCACCGGCAGCTACTTGCCACCCCGTCGCTTGACCAATGCCGATTTAGTGGCTGAACTGGCAACCCAAGGGGTTGAAACTTCCGATGACTGGATTGTGGAGCGCACCGGCATTCGCGCCCGTCACTTTGCAGCACCAGACGTTTGCAGCAGTGACTTGGCGCTAGAGGCCGCCCGCAAAGCGCTAGAGGCCGCTAAGCTTCAAGCCCATGAGATCGACCTGATCATCGTGGCCACGTCCACGCCGGACATGGTGTTCCCCTCCAGCGCCTGCATTCTCCAAAACAAGCTCGGAGCCAATGGCTGTGCGGCGTTTGACGTGCATGCCGTGTGCAGCGGTTTTGTTTATGCGCTGACCGTGGCCGACGCCATGATTCAAAACGGTGCGGCCAGCAAAGCGCTGGTGATCGGCGCTGAAGTTTTTTCCCGCATTCTTGATTTCAAAGACCGTACCACCTGTGTGTTGTTTGGAGATGGTGCGGGTGCTGTGGTTCTAGAGGCCTCTGAAACCCCCGGCATTTTGGCGACCGACTTGCATGCTGATGGTAAGCACGTGGGCATTTTGTGCGTGCCCGGACATGTGTCAGGTGGCGCAGTGTTGGGTGATCCGGTGCTCAAGATGGACGGCCAAGCGGTGTTTAAGCTGGCGGTGGGTGTGCTGGAAGACGCTGCTCGCGCAGTGCTTGCTAAGGCTAATCTGACCGAGGCCGATATCGACTGGCTGATCCCGCACCAAGCCAACATCCGCATCATGCAAAGCACGGCCCGAAAACTCAAGCTGCCCATGGACAAAGTGGTGGTGACCGTGGATCAACACGGCAACACCTCGGCGGCGTCCATCCCGCTCGCGCTGGATCATGCGGTGCGTGCCGGGAAGGTGAAAAAAGGGGACACCCTCATGCTCGAAGGCGTGGGTGGCGGCTTCACCTGGGGTGCTGTGCTTCTTAATTTCTAGCAGTCAACGTAATTCTTTATTGATCTGCGTTCACATTTGATTTGAATTTTTTGTTCACACCATGACGCCATTTGCTTTTATTTTTCCGGGCCAGGGCTCGCAGTCGGTCGGCATGCTCGACGCCTGGGGTGATCACCCCATCGTGTTGGAGACCCTGCGTGAAGCCTCAGACGCTTTGGGCGAGGACATCTCCAAGCTGATCAAAGAAGGCCCCAAAGAGGCCTTGGCTCTGACGACCAACACCCAGCCCGTCATGCTGGTGGCGGCCGTGGCAGCTTACCGTGCCTGGATGGCCGAGACTGGACTGGCCCCTGCGGCCGTGGCGGGTCATTCATTGGGCGAGTACTCGGCCATGGTGGCGGCGGGTGTGCTCACCTTGACCCAAGCCGTGCCGTTGGTGCGGTTTCGCGCGCAGGCCATGCAAGAGGCTGTGCCTGTGGGCACGGGCGCGATGGCGGCGATTTTGGGTATGGACGCTGCCAAAGTGATGGCGGCTTGTGTTGAGGTAACCCAATCCTTCGGAGCGGATTCATTAGAAGTGGTTGAAGCGGCTAACTTCAACGATCCGGCGCAAACTGTGATCTCAGGCAGCAAAGCCGCCGTTGAAAAAGCCTGTGAAGTGTTGAAGGCCAACGGCGCGAAACGGGCTTTGTCATTGCCAGTGTCCGCGCCTTTCCATTCCAGCCTGATGCGGCCTGCCGCTGATCGCTTGCGCGAGCGGCTGGAGTCTGTGGAATTTTCTACACCCCAGATAGTGCTGATCAATAACATTGATGTGGCCGTGGAGGTTGATTCAGACCGCATTCGTGATGCGCTGTACCGACAGGCCTTTGGCCCGGTGCGCTGGGTGGAGTGTGTTCAGGCGATCGAAGCGCATGGCATCTCGACGCTGGTGGAATGCGGGCCGGGTAAGGTGCTGGCAGGCATGGTCAAGCGCATTGACCCCGAGTTGACCGGAATGGCCTTGTATGACCCTGCCACGCTGGCGGAAGTGAAAGGACTCTTGGCATGAGTGAAATTAAATTTGAAGGCCAGGTCGCTCTGGTTACCGGCGCTTCGCGCGGGATTGGCGCATCGATTGCGCATGAGCTGGCGCAGCGCGGGCTGAAGGTCATTGGCACGGCCACGACCGACGAGGGTGCTGCCAAGATCAGTGCCGCACTCGCCGCTTTTCCCGGCTGCAGCGGCAAGAATCTGAACGTCAACGACGCTGCAGCTTGCGAGGCCGTGATCAATGACATCGTCAAAGAACACGGCGGTCTGCAAGTGCTGGTGAATAACGCGGGCATCACGCGTGACAACCTGGCAATGCGCATGAAAGACGACGAGTGGGACGCGGTGATGGACACCAACCTCAAGGCGGTGTTTCGCATGAGTCGTGCCGTCATGCGCACCATGATGAAGCAGCGCTATGGACGCATCATTAGCATCACCTCGGTGGTAGGTGCCATGGGCAACGCAGGGCAGGCCAACTACGCGGCTGCCAAGGCAGGTGTGGCGGGTATGACGCGCGCTTTGGCCCGTGAGCTTGGCTCACGCAATATCACGGTCAACTGCGTGGCCCCTGGTTTTATTGAAACCGACATGACGGCGCATTTGCCCGATGAGCAGCAAAAAGCGCTGCTCGGTCAAATTCCCCTGGGTCATCTTGGCAAACCCGCTGACATCGCGCATGCGGTGGCCTATCTGGCCTCTCCACAGGCCAGCTATGTGACCGGGCAAGAGTTGCACGTCAATGGCGGTATGTATTTGTGAAATTTGAAGGGTCGTGTGTGGTTTCGCAAAGCGAGATAACACAACCCCCGAATGATTGTTCCAGCCGATTGATCCGTGCGGCTAAAATCACGGATTCTTTTACAACCCTCAGAGGGAATCATGAGCGATATCGAAGCACGCGTTAAAAAAATCATTGCCGAACAACTCGGTGTAGAAGAGTCCCAAGTCGTCTCTGAAAAGTCTTTTGTGGCCGATCTGGGCGCTGACTCTCTGGACACAGTCGAACTGGTGATGGCACTGGAAGATGAGTTTGGTATCGAAATTCCCGACGAAGATGCCGAGAAGATCACCACGGTGCAAAACGCCATCGACTACGCGACCTCCCACAAGAAGGCGTAATAAGTGACTCGGCGTCGCGTCGTCGTCACGGGTTTAGGGTGCATCAGCCCCGTGGGTAACACGGTGGCCGATGCGTGGTCTAACCTGCTGGCTGGAAACTCCGGCATCGACCTGATCACCAAGTTTGATGCCTCGGCCTTCTCTTGCAAAATTGCGGGCGAGGTCAAAGGTTTTGATCTTGAATCCTACATCTCCGCTAAAGAAGCGCGGTCGATGGACACCTTCATCCATTACGGTATCGCTGCGGCTGCGCAAGCTGTGGCAGATTCGGGCTTGGCTACCGGCGAAGCGCTGGATGACGAGCTGGCCACGCGCATCGGTTGCGTGATTGGCTCGGGCATCGGTGGCTTGCCACTGATCGAAAACACGCACGCCGAATTGGTTGCACGTGGCCCACGTCGCATCACCCCGTTTTTTGTGCCTGCGTCCATCATCAACATGATTGCTGGTCATGTGTCTATGCGTTTTGGCTTCAAAGGTCCGAACCTCGCCATCGTGACCGCTTGTACGACTGGATTGCATTGCATCGGCGAAGCGGGTCGCATGATTGAGTACGGTGATGCCGACGTCATGATTGCGGGCGGCTCAGAGGCCACCGTGTCGCCACTGGGTGTGGGTGGCTTTGCCGCCATGCGCGCCCTGTCCACCCGCAACGAGGACCCTAAAACGGCTTCTCGTCCCTGGGACAAAGACCGTGATGGTTTTGTGCTGGGCGAGGGCGCAGGCGTGATGGTGCTCGAAGAGTACGAACACGCCAAAGCACGCGGTGCCAAAATTTACGCCGAGCTGGCTGGTTTTGGCATGAGTGCCGATGCTGGTCACATGACCGCGCCCAATATGGATGGCCCACGCCGTGCCATGCTGGGTTCGCTGCGCAACGCGGGCGTCAATGCGGATCAAGTGGACTACCTCAATGCCCACGGCACCTCGACGCCGCTGGGTGATGTGAACGAGACCAACGCCATCAAGGCCGCGCTGGGCGACCACGCGTACAAGACGTTGGTGAGCTCCACCAAATCCATGACCGGCCACTTGCTGGGCGGGGCGGGCGGGATTGAGAGTGTGTTCACTGTGTTGGCCGTGCACCACCAGAAAGTGCCGCCCACCATCAACATCTTCAACCAAGACCCGGAGTGCGATCTGGACTACTGCGCCAACACAGCGCGGGACGTGAAGATCGACGTAGCGGTGAAGAATAATTTTGGTTTCGGCGGCACCAACGGAAGTCTGGTCTTCAAGCGCATTTAACGCGCGCTCGAATTGTCTGTCCCCATGTACAACGCCCCAGCGGTTTCCTATCCGGTGGGGCGTTCTTACATCAAGCGGGTGATCACGTGGGCTATTCTGTTGTTGGCCTTGGGTGTGTTGGGCTTTTGGTGTCATCAGGTTCCTCGTCTGGCTTGGCCGCAGGGGTTGGGGCTGGGTTTGTGGCTGGTGAGTGGTGTGCTAGCGGTTCGGGATGATCTAGATTCACCTCAGGGACATCTGAGCTGGGATGGCCGAGATTGGCTGTTGGCATCAACAGGTCAATCTTGGCTTGTTGAAGTTCGACCTCAGTTGGACGCTCAACGGCTTATGTTGTTGGAACTAAAGAGGGCGCCAATGGGCTTTCAATGGCTTTGGCTAGAGCGCGAAACCGACCCCCTGAATTGGGATGCTTTGAGGCGCGCTGTGTGGGCTCAGGACAAAACTGAGATGGTCAACACAGAGCACAAGCTCGGCTTGGTTGCAGACAAACCATGATGCAGCCCCAAAGAAACGCTGGCAATGACAGCGATCTCTTGCTGGTCGAGCACACCCTGGCGGGTGATAAGCACGCTTTTGAGTTGCTGGTCATTAAGTACCAAAGCCGAATTCAACGCCTGATTCGTCGCATGGTGCGCGATGTGGATTTGGTTGATGACATCGCCCAGGAGACTTTTATTCGGGCCTACCGGGCACTGCACCAGTATCGGGGTGACGCACAGTTCTACACCTGGCTCTACCGCATTGCGGTCAATACGTCCAAAAAATTCTTGCTCGAATTCAAGCACGATCCTCTGGCCATGCAGGCCGTTAGCAGGGGCAATGATGAAGAAGATGAAACTTCTGCACGTTTAAACGAACCAATCTCAGATGAAACACCGGAATCGGTCTTGGCGGCCAAAGAAATTGCGGGCGTGGTGAATGCTGCCATGGCGGCTCTGCCAGACGATTTGCGTCAGGCCGTGACGCTGCGTGAAATTGAGGGACTGAGTTATGAAGAAATTGCCGCCGTGATGGATTGCCCTATTGGTACGGTGCGTTCTCGAATTTTTCGGGCTCGGGAAGCCATATCGGCCAAGGTCAAACCCTTGCTTGAACATCAATCCGGCAAGCGCTGGTGAATGGAGGACAAGTGAACAACATGAACCCTGAAAATTTAAACGCTAATGAGCATATATCGGCATTGGTTGATGGCCAGTTGAGTGGCGAAGCTCTGACGCTGGCGGTACAAGCCTTGGCGCAAGATCCCCAGGCACGGGCTGACTGGCATGTTTATCACTTGGTGGGGGATGTCTTGCGCTCGCAGGAGTTGTCTTGGGTTGGTACGAAAGACGTGGACTTCTTGTCCCGCTTGCGCAGCCGAATGCAGGCTGAAGCAACGCCTTCATTGCCGGAGCTTGCCATGAATTCAGTGACTACTTACGCTGTTACTGACATGCTCACCAGCCTAAATGGCTATCCAAAAGAAGCCGCCAATGATGCCAATTTGCGCTGGAAGTGGGTTGCTGGGCTTGCATCGCTGGCCTTTGCCTTCGTGTTGGGCTGGAGCTTGGTGGGCGGGGTGGGTACTCAGTCCAGTTCATCCCAATTGGCGCAAACACCATTACCTACACTGCAAACTCAAGCATCCTCAGTTTCGGATGAGTCTGTACCCATCTTGATTCGCGACCCCCGGCTAGATCAGTTACTGCAAGCGCACCAACAGTTTGGCGGCACGTCGGCTTTGCAAATGCCGTCTGGTTTTGTGCGCAACGCCACCTTTGATAGACCGGCTCGGTAAAAGCAAATGATGCGATTGAATGTCCCAGCTCGGCGGTGGTTAGTGAGCACGGCCTTGCTGTTCACGGCATCCATCGTTGGTGCACAAACGCCGACGGCTACGTCATCACAAAAACAAGCAGTCCAGCGCAGCACGTCCGATTGGCTGCTTCGCATGCACGAGGCCTCACAGAGCAAGGCTTATATCGGCACTCTGGTGGTCTCCTCAGGCGACCACATGGTCAGCTCACGCATCTGGCATGTGTGCGATGGTGCGCAGCAGATGGAGCGGATTGAGTCTTTGAGCGGTCCTCCGCGCTCGACCTTTCGACACAACGCTGACGTGATCACCTTTTTACCTCAAACCAAAGTTGCACTGGTTGAAACACGAGAGTCATTGGGCATGTTCCCTGGCTTCCTCAAGTCACCCGATGCGGCCATCGACGAGTTTTATACGGCTCAACTGGTCGGTGTCGAACGCATTGCCGGTTTTGATACCGATGTGGTGCAGATTGAACCCAAGGACAAGCTGAGGTTTGCGTACCAAGTTTGGAGTGAAAAAAAATCCGGATTGGTGATGCGTTTGCAAACCTTGGACGGGCAAAAGCGCGTTATGGAGCAAGTGGCCTTCTCAGAGCTTCAGATGGATGCACCCGTCAACATGGGCAAGCTGGCGCAAATGATGGCGAAAACCGAGGATTACCGGGTAGCGCGGCAAGAAATCACTAAGACCTCGGCCGAAGCGGAGGGTTGGGTGCTTAAAGCCCCGGTGCCCGGCTTCAAACCCATGAGTTGCTACCAACGTCCGGTTCAGGGAGGGTCGGGCAATGTCGGGGCTGCAGTTCAGTGGATTTTTTCGGATGGATTGGCCACCGTGTCGTTGTTCATTGAGCGCTTTGCCTCTGGGCAGCATGGGCCAGAAGGTTTGAGAGTGATGGGAGCCACGCATACACTGAGTCGGCGCGTGCCAGATAAGGTGGGTGGCTGGTGGTTGACTGTGGTGGGTGAGGTGCCCGCACAGACACTGCAAGCGTTTGCACAGGCTCTTGAACGGCGAAAATAAACCCCCACATTTGTGGACGTAAAACTGATTGTTATTTCTGGGAAGTTAGATGATGTTCAACACAATTGATTTGAAAACCAAGGCCTTAACGAAATGGCTGGGTGCAGCACTGCTGATCTCAACAGCAGCCCTTGTGCCAGCGGGATCAACATGGGCCCAAGCCGCCCGTGGCCTGCCTGATTTCACAGAACTGGTGGAGCAGGTGGGCCCCTCGGTGGTGAACATCCGAACCCTGGAGAAGGCTGCGGCTCGCCCCGGTGCTGAGAATGGTGCAGACGAAGACATGCTGGAATTCTTTCGCCGCTTTGGTATCCCCATTCCCAATGCGCCGCGTCAAGGCCCGCGCCCTAACCGACCAAGTCCTGCTCCACAAGATGAAGAGACGCAACCCCGTGGTGTGGGCTCAGGCTTCATCATGTCGGCAGATGGTTTTATCATGACCAATGCGCATGTGGTGGAGGGCGCGCAAGAGGTGCTGGTGACTTTGACCGACAAGCGCGAGTTCAAGGCCCGCATCGTTGGGTCTGACAAGCGCACCGATGTGGCTGTTGTCAAAATTGAAGCCACCGGCCTGCCTGCGGTCAAGGTGGGCGATGTGAACCGGCTCAAAGTGGGTGAGTGGGTGATGGCGATTGGTTCACCCTTTGGTTTAGAGAACACCGTGACGGCAGGCATTGTGAGCGCCAAGCAGCGCGACACGGGGGACTACTTGCCTCTGATCCAGACTGATGTGGCGATTAACCCCGGTAACTCAGGTGGCCCGCTCATCAATATGCGCGGTGAGGTGGTGGGCATCAACAGCCAAATTTACTCTCGCTCGGGCGGCTTCATGGGCATTTCTTTCGCCATCCCCATGGACGAAGCGGTGCGTGTGAGTGAGCAGTTGCGTGCGACGGGGCGTGTGACGCGGGGCCGCATAGGGGTGCAGATTGAGCAGGTCTCTAAAGACGTGGCTGAGTCGATTGGCCTGGGCAAGCCGCAAGGGGCCATGGTCAGAGCGGTTGAGAGTGGTTCGGTCGCCGAGAAAGCCGGTGTAGAGGCGGGCGACATCATCCTTAAGTTCGACGGAAAATCGATTGAAAAGTCTGCTGATTTGCCGCGCCTGGTCGGGCGCACCAAGCCGGGTACGCGAAGCACTTTGACGGTGTTTCGCCGCGGGGCGACCAAGGAACTGAGCATCACCGTGGGTGAATTTGAAGAAGAAAAAGTCGCCACCAAAGAGCGTGAGACCAAGCCCCGCGTGGCCAGTGCAGGTCAAGCACTGGGGCTGAGCGTGAGTGACGTACCCGAGGCGCTGAAAAAACAACTCAAAATCAAAGGCGGAGTGAAAGTGGATGCGGCGGTGGACGCTGCGGCCCGCGCGGGATTACGAGAGGGTGATGTCATTTTGGCTATCGCCAATATGGAGGTGCTGGGTGTCAAAGAGTTTGATGCCGTGCTGGGTAAATTGGACAAAGGCAAGGCCGTTAATCTCTTGTTCCGCCGGGGTGAGTGGACGCAATACGCCGTGATTCGCCCAGCACCATAAGGCCGCTTCATCCCGCCAAAGCCCCTGTTATTTACTGGGGCTTTGGGTTTAGATGCGGATTTTGAAATTTTGAAAAAATATTTTTTTCAAAATTTCAGTCCAATTTTGATTGCCAATTTGTGTGCAATCACTAACTTATTTGGGATGGATTTTCTAATTTGGTTAGAATGGAAGCAATTCTTTCCGGATTACTGGCATATTAAAAAGCCAACAAACCACAATGCGGGATGAAGTAGCGGGGTGCACAGGCAGTGCACAGCTCGCCCACAAGTTGTCCAGATCATCCCCAATAATATTGTTAATAAGTTGTGAATAAGTTTTTTGTTGCGATGCTGCAACGCCCCCTCTTTGGTGCCCTTAAGGCTACACAACATGGGCTTTTTGCCTACAATGAAGTCCCAGCTATCGCAGTTGCCAAAGATTGTTGGTTCAGGGCGCGTCTTAATCAGACGTGCCCTTTTTTCTTGGCTGCACCGTTTTAATTCAACCACTTGAAGCTGTTCGTTGATGAATCACATCAGAAATTTCTCCATCATTGCGCATATTGATCACGGCAAATCCACGCTTGCTGATCGCTTGATTCAACGCTGCGGCGGGCTCGAAGCACGTGAAATGCAAGCCCAAGTTCTTGACTCGATGGACATCGAAAAAGAGCGTGGGATAACCATCAAGGCGCAGACTGCTGCGCTGCATTACAAAGCGCTTGATGGGCAGGTCTATAACCTCAACTTGATCGACACACCGGGTCACGTGGATTTCTCTTACGAAGTCTCGCGTTCACTGTCTGCATGCGAAGGTGCGTTGTTGGTTGTCGATGCTTCACAAGGGGTGGAAGCGCAGACCGTGGCCAACTGCTACACCGCGTTGGAGCTGGGTGTGGAAGTGCTGCCCGTGCTTAACAAGATGGATCTACCCAATGCGGACCCGGACAACGCCAAAACTGAAATCGAAGACGTCATTGGCATCGACGCGACGAACGCGATTCCCTGCTCAGCCAAAACCGGTATGGGCATTGACGAAATTTTGGAAGCCATCGTTGCCAACGTTCCGCCGCCTAAGGGCAACCCGACCGCGCCGCTGCGCGCCATGATCATCGACAGCTGGTTTGACAGCTATGTCGGCGTGGTGATGCTGGTGCGCGTGGTCGATGGGATCTTGCTCAAGGGTGAGCGCATCAAGATGATGGCGTCCAACGCGGTGTACAACGCCGACACCATGGGCGTGTTCACACCCGCCAACCAGCCGCGCGACTCGCTCAAGGCGGGTGAGGTTGGCTACATCATTGCCGGCATCCGTGAGTTGCAAGCCGCCAAGGTGGGCGACACCATCACACTGGAAAAAAAGCTGCCCAACAATGCAGGCCCGGCCAGCGAGGCTTTGCCCGGCTTCAAGGAAATCCAGCCCCAAGTGTTTGCGGGCTTGTACCCGACCGAGGCTAGCGAGTACGAATCACTGCGCGATGCGCTGGAAAAACTCAAGCTCAACGATGCCTCGCTGCATTACGAGCCCGAAGTGTCGCAAGCGCTGGGCTTTGGTTTTCGCTGTGGCTTCCTCGGTTTGCTGCATATGGAGATCGTGCAAGAGCGGTTGGAGCGCGAGTTCGATCAAGACCTCATCACCACCGCCCCCAGCGTGGTGTACCAAGTGGTCAAGAACGATGGCGAAGTCATGATGGTGGAGAACCCCTCCAAGATGCCGGATGTGGGCAGGACTGCCGAGATCCGCGAGCCCATCGTCACGGTGCACCTGTACATGCCTCAGGAGTACGTGGGCGCGGTGATGACTCTGGCCAACCAAAAGCGCGGCGTGCAAATGCACATGGCCTACCATGGTCGCCAGGTGATGCTCACCTATGAAATGCCGCTGGGCGAAATCGTTTTGGACTTCTTTGACAAGCTCAAGTCGGTCAGCCGAGGTTATGCCTCGATGGACTATGAGTTCAAAGAATACCGGGCCTCTGACGTTGTTAAGGTGGACATCTTGCTCAATGGCGACAAGGTGGATGCGCTGTCCATCATCGTGCACCGCAGCCAGTCGCTGTACCGGGGCCGTGCGGTGGTGAGCAAGATGCGCGAGATCATCAGCCGCCAAATGTATGACGTGGCCATCCAGGCCGCCATTGGTGCCACCATCATTGCGCGTGAAAGCATTAAAGCACTGCGCAAGAACGTGCTGGCAAAATGCTATGGCGGCGACATCAGCCGCAAGAAAAAACTCCTTGAAAAGCAAAAAGCAGGCAAGAAACGCATGAAACAAATTGGATCGGTTGAAGTGCCCCAAGAGGCGTTCTTGGCCATATTGCGGGTGGAAGATTGATGCAGCTCATTACCTCTTTTGTTCTGGCTGCATTTGCAGCGTATATCGGTGCTTGGTATTTTGGCGCTGTGGATGGCAACTTTGCCTTACTCTTGTTCATGGCCACAGTCATTACAGGTGTGTACTGGTTGGCCGAGCGGTTTTATTTTTTGCCGCAACGCCAATTGGCGGCTGCCAAGTTAGAGGCTGACGCTATTCAACGCCGCCAAGAGTTGACTCAATTGGGTATCAACCAAGTGGACGTCAATGTCAGTGAAGCCAAGCAGCGCTTGCTCATGCAGCCTTGGTGGTTGGACTGGACGGCTGGCCTGTTCCCGGTGATCATCGCCGTGTTCGTGATGCGCTCATTTTTGTTTGAGCCTTTCAAGATTCCCTCGGGCTCCATGATTCCCACCCTGCTCGTGGGTGACCTGATTCTGGTCAATAAGTACACCTATGGCGTGCGCCTACCGGTCATTAACCTCAAGATCACTGAAGGCAACAAGCCAGCGCGTGGCGATGTCATGGTGTTTCGCTACCCACCCAAGCCGAGCTTGGACTACATCAAACGAGTGGTCGGAATACCGGGCGACGAGGTGGCCTACCTGAACAAGCGTTTGACCATTAACGGTCAAGTCGTCAAAACGGATGTTGTTCCGGAGTTTTTTGATGAAACTGCCACGCGTTACTTCAAGCAGTTGGAGGAGACGTTTGGTGAAACCAAGCATCGCATTCTCAATGATGACGAACGCCCCGCTTTCGTGCCCGGTGCGGACGATTTCGTCAATCGTCAAAATTGCCGCTATAGCGTCGAAGGCGTGGTGTGCAAAGTGCCTGAAGGCCACTACTTCATGATGGGCGATAACCGCGATAATTCGCTGGATTCTCGCTATTGGGGTTTTGTGCCCGACCAAAACATCGTGGGCAAAGCGTTTTTTGTCTGGATGAATTTTGGCAGCCTTAAGCGTATTGGTCCATTCAATTAAGTCACCTAAAGTAATTACGGAGACAAGCATGAAACGTCAACTCAAATCGCGCCAGCGTGGCATTTCTTTCATTGGCCTGCTTTTTGTTGGCGGCGTCATCGCTGTGACTGGCGTGGTGCTGGCCCAAGTTGTCCCCACGCTGATCGAATACCAAGCCGTGAACAAGGCCGTGAACAAAGCCAAAGAAGGCGGCACAGTGCCAGAGGTGCGCAGCATCTTTGACAAGGCCGCTTCGATTGATGAGATCAAATCTATCAGTGGCAAGGATTTGGAAGTTACCAAAGAAGGTGACAAAGTAGTTGTTCATTTCGCTTATCAAAGAGAGATCCACCTGGCCGGTCCGGCTTGGTTGACCTTGAAATACACCGGGCGATCTAAGTGATATGACATTAGCGTGACTGAACGTGTGACTGATGGCTTGGCCGCGCTGCAAACTCGCTTGCAGCATCAATTCTCCAACCCTGCGCTGCTCGGCCGTGCCATCACGCACCGAAGCTTTTCAGCCGACCACAACGAACGCCTGGAGTTTTTGGGCGATGGCGTTCTCAACTTAGTGGTCGCTGACTTTTTGTACGCGCAATTGAGCGACCTGCCCGAAGGCGATCTCTCCCGCATCCGCGCCAACCTGGTCAAGCAAGACACCTTGCACAACTTGTCGGTCGAACTCGGCTTGCCCGAGGTGATTCGCCTGGGCGAGGGCGAGGTGCGCTCTGGTGGGCACAAGCGCCCCTCCATCCTGGCCGATGCGCTAGAAGCCGTGATTGGTGCGGTCTATCTGGATGCGGGTTACTCAGCAGCCCAAGCCCTGGTGCAACGCCTGTTCAAAGCGGTAGAAATCAATCCGCAAATGGACGCCATCGGCAAAGACGCCAAGACCGAATTGCAAGAATGGTTGCAAGGGCGCAAGATGAAGCTTCCTTTGTACCGCGTGGTCGGTACAACCGGTCAGGCGCACAAGCAAACGTTTGATGTGGAATGCGAAATCATCGAACTTAATTTAACCGAGCGCGGTATCGGCAATTCGCGCCGCGCGGGGGAACAATCCGCCGCCACGGCCATGCTACAGACGCTCAAAGCCAAAGGCCCCCTATGAATGAAACAAATTCCCCGATCACACTGCCACAGGCTGAAGTTGAAGCCCCAACAGAAGTGCTTTCTACGGCCCTGGCGCATGGCGGAGCCAGTGCCGTTAACCCCGATCACCCGAACCGACGCTGCGGCCTGATCGCCATCGTGGGCAAACCTAACGTGGGCAAATCCACGTTGATGAACGCGCTGGTGGGTCAAAAAATCAGCATCACCTCGCGCAAGGCGCAGACCACGCGCCACCGCATCACCGGCATGCACACTGCGGGTGAGGCGCAGTTTGTGTTTGTGGATACACCGGGTTTTCAAACCCGGCACAACACTGCGTTAAACCGCTCGCTCAACAAAACCGTGCTCGGCGCGGTGGCGGATGTGGACTTGGTGGTTTTCGTGGTGGAAGCCGGCATGTTCAACCAGGCCGACGCCAAGGTGCTCTCGCTCTTGAACAAAGACATTCCCACGCTGCTGTTGGCCAATAAGTTGGATCAGGTCAACCGCCGCGCCGACATCGCCCCTTGGTTGCAGGAGATGCAGCAGCGTCACGCGTTTGCAGAGTTCGTGCCCATGTCGGCCAAGAACGCCAAAGACGTGGAGCGCCTCTTGGTGATCTGCGAAAAATACCTGCCCCAGCAAGACTGGTGGTATGCCGCTGATGAGCTGACCGACAAGAACGAGAAATTTCTCGCCAGTGAAACCGTGCGCGAAAAACTGTTTCGACTGACGGGCGATGAGCTGCCCTACACCTCGACAGTGGTGATCGACAAGTTCGAGGAAGAGCCTGGTCGCGGCAAGCAAAAACGCTTGGTCAAAATCGCCGCCACCATCGTCGTGGAGCGCGACAGTCACAAGGCCATGGTCATCGGCGACAAAGGCGAGCGCATCAAGCGCATCGGCACTGAGACCCGCGTGGAACTTGAAAAACTCATGGACGCCAAAGTCTTCATCGAGATGTGGGTCAAGGTGCGCTCCGGTTGGGCCGATGATGAAGCGCGGGTGCGCAGTTTTGGCTACGAATAAGCGGATCAGCGATGAACCCGCCTATGTGCTGCATCGCTACGACTGGAGCGAGTCCAGCCTGATCCTGGAGGTCTTCACACGCCACTACGGTCGGATTGCCTTGGTGGCCAAAGGGGCCAAACGGCCGAATTCAAGCTTTCGCCCCATCCTGTTGCCGCTACAACCGCTGCATCTGGCCTTTGGTGGCGACGCTGAAATTCGCACGCTCAAGAGCGCGGAATGGCAGGGCGGTCACGTCATGCCGAGTGGCGAAGCGCTGCTCTCGGGCACTTACCTTAACGAGTTGCTGCTGTTGCTGCTGGCGCGCGATGATCCACACCCGGCGCTGTTTGATGTTTATGGCCACGTGGTGCATGTGCTGGCTTCTGAACATGGCGAAGTGCTGCAAACCGCGTTGCGCACGTTTGAGCTGCTGCTGCTGCGCGAGATTGGCTTACTCCCCGCGCTTGATACCCAGACCATGACCTTGGCGCCACTCCAGCCCGAGGCTCGCTACAGCCTGGTGCCCGAAGGCGGCTTGCGCCTGAGTGGTGAGGCGGATCGGGCCAGTCTGTCAGGCACTCAGTGGCTCACGCTTCAACAGTCGCTGATGGACAACGCCCCCTTCACCACCACGCTGCGCGCCTGTGCCGAGGTGATGAGTGAACTCAAACCCCAGTTACGCGGCCTGCTCCATTACCATTGCGGTGTCGGTACGCTGCGTACTCGGCAGATGATGATGGACATTCAAACCCTATAAACCTAACAGAGCCAATCCCGTTCGGGCTGAGCTTGTCGAAGCCTCGCAAGCCCTTCGACCAGCTCAGGGTGAACGGTTCTGAGAAGATACGTCGATGCAAAGTACCTCCCTCTCCGTCAACCTTAACAAAGTCGCCCTCGTGCGCAACACGCGCCACCTGGGCATCCCCAGCGTCACGCGGGCGGCCACGCTGTGCTTGCAGGCGGGGGCACACGGCATCACCGTGCACCCACGCCCGGACGAGCGCCACATCCGCGCCAACGATGTGCACGAGCTGGCCACGCTGCTGCAAATCTGGCCAGGGCGCGAGTTCAACATCGAGGGCAACCCCTTTCAGAACCTGATGGACTTTGTGCGCAAGGTGCGACCCCAGCAAGCCACCTTCGTGCCCGACAGCGAAGGCCAGTTCACCAGCGACCACGGTTGGACTTTTCCACAAGACGCGGATCGTCTGCGCCCTTTGATTGATGAGTGCCACGCCCTTGGCGTGCGCGTGAGCTTATTCATGGATGCTGACCCGCAAGCCATGGCCGCTGCCAAAGCCGTGGGCGCTGACCGGGTCGAGCTCTACACCGAGCCCTACGCTGCCGCCTGGGGTGGCCCCGAGCAGGCCGCGCAACTGGCCCGCTTTGCCGCCACCGCACAAGCCGCGCTGGATGTTGGCCTACAAGTCAACGCGGGCCATGACCTCAACCGCGACAACCTCGGACTCTTCCTCATTGAAGTGCCCGGTGTGAGCGAAGTCTCCATTGGCCACGCGCTGATTGCCGATGCGCTGGAGTTGGGCTACAGCGCCACGATCAAGGCCTACTTGAGCTGCATGAAAGAGGCCCCGCTTTGATCTACGGTATTGGTACCGACATCTGCGACGTGCGCCGCATCCGCGCCAGCTTGGATCGTCACGGTGAACGCTTTGCGCAAAAAATCCTCAGTGACGAAGAGTTCGCCACTTGGCAAGCCCGCAGCGCGCGCTGGCCCGAGCGTGGCATCCGCTACCTGGCCACCCGCTTCAGCGCCAAAGAAGCGTTCTCTAAAGCCATTGGCTTGGGCATGCGCATGCCCATGAGCTGGCGCTTGTGCGAGATCGGCAAGTTGCCTGCGGGCTCAGTCAACGCTGGCAAGCCCGTCATCGTGCTGCACGGCGGTTTAAAGGTTTGGTTCGAGGCCCAAGGCCTGAGCGCCCATGTGAGCGTGACGGATGAGTCTGAATACGCCGCAAGTTTTTGCATCATTGAGAAAAATTGATATGACCCAACATGCCCCCCTCATCATCGACATTGCTGGCTTGACTCTGAGCACCGCCGACAAACACCGCCTCAAACACCCGCTGGTGGGCGGCCTCATTTTGTTTGCCCGCAACTGGCAAGACCGTGCCCAACTCAGCGCTTTGTGCCGCGCCATCAAGAAGATTCGCAAAGACCTCCTGATCTGCGTGGACCACGAAGGCGGGCGCGTGCAGCGTTTTAAGACTGACGGCTTCACCCACCTGCCCCCCATGCGAGCCCTGGGGGAGCTGTGGCTGCAAGACGGCAAGCAAGGGCAGGGCAGTGGCGCCATGCGCGCTACTGACGCCGCCACGGCCTGCGGCTACGTGCTGGGGGCTGAGCTGCGCGCCTGCGGGGTGGACTTGAGCTTCACCCCCGTGCTGGACTTGGACTTTGGTGAGAGCAGCGTCATTGGCGACCGCTCATTCCAGCGCGACCCACGCGTGGTGACACTCTTGGCCAAGAGCCTGATGCACGGCCTGAGCTTGAGCGGCATGGCCAATTGCGGCAAACACTTTCCGGGCCACGGCTTTGTGAAGGCCGACTCACACACCGACATCCCCGTGGACAAACGCGGCCTCAACGCCATCTTGGCGGACGATGCAGCGCCCTACGGCTGGCTCAGCACCAGCCTGGTCAGCGTCATGCCCGCCCATGTGATTTACCCCAAAGTCGATGCGCGGCCTGCTGGCTTCTCGGCCAAGTGGTTGGGTGACATCTTGCGGGGTCGCCTGGGCTTTGGTGGTGCGGTATTCAGCGACGATCTCAGTATGGAAGGAGCGCGCCTGATAGACGGCCAAAAGGTCAGCTACACCCAGGCGGCGGTTGCGGCCTTGCAAGCCGGTTGCGACATGGTCTTGCTCTGCAACCAGTCAGTGGATGGCGGGCAAGCGGTGGACGAGTTGATTGCCGGTGTCACCGAGGCCCAACTCAAAGGCCAGTGGCAGCCGCTGGACGCCAGCGAAGCGAAGCGTCTGGCACTGCTACCCTCAAACCCTGCCGTTGATTGGGATGACTTGATGGTCAGCCCCGCCTACATGCGGGCGCTGGACTTGATACCTTGATGCAGTTTATTTGACCCAAAGCTAGGTCAAGTAGAAACTGGAAATGTCCCCGGCAACAAAATCCCCTTGTCCACGTTCTGGATATTCGTGTGCCCGCAAAACGCCATCGTGATGTCGAGTTCTTTGTGGAGTATCTCTAGCGCCTTGGTGACCCCGGCTTCGCCCATGGCGCCCAGGCCTTGAGTACGTCTTGTCCGCTGCGAATGCCGCCGTCCATCCAGACTTCGATCTGGTCACCCACCGCTGCCACGATGGGGGGCAGGGCTTCGATGCTGCTTTGCGCGCCATCCAACTGACGCCCGCCGTGGTTGCTGACCACGATCGCGTCGGCT
>CANGME010000003.1 GCA_947455145.1 Comamonadaceae bacterium | reverse complement strand
TGCCACGGCACGGACAACCGTGCGCTGGTCGATGCGCTGGTCAACTCCGGCGGAAAGGCGCGCGGCGTAGCAACAGTTGGACACGATGTGACCGACGCCGAGCTGCAAGCCCTGCACGCCGCTGGTGTGCGTGGCACGCGCTTTAACTTCGTCAAGCGCCTGGCGGACTTCACCCCGCGTGAGGTGCTTCAAGACATTGCAGCCCGCATTGCACCGATGGGCTGGCACATCGTCATTTATTTTGAGGCGGTTGATCTGCCCGAGCTGTATGACTTCTTCACCGCGCTGCCCACCACCCTGGTGGTGGACCACATGGGCCGCCCTGATGTGACCAAGCCGGTCGATGGCCCTGAGTTCGCGCTGTTCTTGAAGATGATGCGCGAACACACCAACATCTGGAGCAAGGTGACTTGCCCCGAGCGCCTGAGCGAGAGCGGCCCGCCCGCCCTCAACGGTGAGCAACACGCTTACCGCGACGTCGTGCCCTTTGCCCGCAAGCTGGTGGAGAGCTTCCCCGACCGTGTGCTGTGGGGCACCGACTGGCCGCACCCCAACCTGAAGAACCACATGCCCGACGACGGCCTGCTGGTGGACTTCATCCCCTCTATCGCCCCCACGGCGGAACTACAACACAAGCTGCTGGTCGATAACCCTATGAAACTTTATTGGAGCAAGTAACGTTTGCTGAAATACATCACCGTTCGGGCTGAGCTTGTCGAAGCCCCCCTTCGACAAGCTCAGGGAGAACGGTCAACAGAGAATTTTTATGTCACTTGATAAACCCTACCTCGACGTCCCCGGCACCACGATTTTTGATGCCGAACAATCCCGACTGGGCTACCACCTGAACCAGTTTTGCATGTCGCTCATGACGCATGAAAACCGCGAGCGCTTCAAGGCCGATCAACGCGCCTACCTGGACGAGTGGCCCATGACGGAGGAGCAGAAACAAGCGGTGCTGGCGCGTGACCTCAACCGCTGCATTGCGGTGGGCGGCAACATCTATTTCCTGGCCAAACTCGGCGCTACTTTAGGCAAGAGCTTCCAGCAAATGGCGGGCTCCATGACCGGCAAAACCGAAGAGGAATACCGCGACATGATGATCGCCGGTGGTCGCTCAGTCAAAGGCAACCGCGTGGTCGGCGAAGACGGCGATGCGCAGGCCAAAAATCAGCCGCAAGGTTCGGGCTCAGGCGCGCTCTAAACAGGAAAAAACATGGCAAAAATCACCGCATCCGTTTTCACCTCTCACGTGCCCGCCATCGGCGCGGCCATGGACTTGGGCAAAACGCACGAGCCCTATTGGCAGCCGCTGTTCAAGGGTTACGAGTATTCCAAACAATGGCTCAAGGACAACAAGCCTGACGTCATCTTTCTGGTCTTCAACGACCACGCCACCGCCTTCAGTCTGGACATGATCCCCACCTTTGCCATTGGTACAGCGGCGTCGTACCAACCGGCGGACGAAGGCTGGGGCCCGCGCCCCGTGCCCGTGGTGCAGGGCCACCCGGAGCTGGCCGCGCACATTGCGCAGTCGGTGATCCAGCAGGACTTTGACCTGACCATCGTCAACAAGATGGACGTGGATCACGGCCTGACTGTGCCGCTGTCCCTGATGTGTGGTGAACAAGACCCGGTGAAGGGCGCTTGGCCTTGCCCTGTCATTCCCTTTGCGGTCAACGTGGTGCAGTACCCCGTGCCCTCGGGTCAGCGCTGCTTGAACCTGGGCAAGGCCATTCGCAAAGCCGTGGAGAGTTTTGACAAAGACTTGAACGTGCAAATCTGGGGCACGGGCGGCATGAGCCACCAGCTCCAAGGCCCGCGCGCCGGCTTGATCAATAAAGAGTTTGACGCCGCCTTCATGGACTTGATGATCCAAGACCCCGAAGCCCAGGCCGCCGTGCCGCACATCAACTACGTGCGTGAAGCGGGCTCTGAGGGCATTGAGCTGGTGATGTGGCTGATCGCGCGCGGCGCGATGGACGACCTAGGCGGTGGCCCGGCCCCCAAGGTCAAGCACCGCTTCTACCATGTGCCCGCCAGCAATACGGCAGTGGGCCATTTGATTCTTGAAAACCAGTAACACCGTTCGGGCTGAGCTTGTCGAAGACCTTCGACAAGCTCAGGGTGAACGGACTTCATCTCATAAAAAGGAAGCTAAATCATGAGCAAAACCATCAAAGTCGCCCTGGCAGGCGCTGGCGCATTCGGCACCAAACACCTGGACGGCATCAAGAACATTGACGGCGTTGAAGTCGTCTCGCTGGTTGGTCGCCGACTCGACCAAACGCAAGAGATCGCCACCAAATACGGCATCAAACACGTCACCACTGATCTGGCCGACAGCTTGGCCATCAAGGAAGTAGATGCGGTGATTTTGTGCACCCCCACGCAGATGCACGCCGCGCAAATGATCCAGTGTCTGAAGGCAGGCAAACACGCGCAGGTCGAGATACCCATGGCCGACAGCTGGGCAGACGCGCAAGCCATTTTGCAAGTGCAAAAAGAAACCGGCCTGGTCGCCATGTGCGGCCACACGCGCCGCTTCAACCCCAGCCACCAATACGTGAACCAGAAGATCAAAGCGGGTGAGTTCAACATCCAACAGTTGAACGTGCAAACCTACTTCTTCCGCCGTACCAACATGAACGCCATGGGCCAGGCCCGTAGCTGGACCGATCACCTGCTGTGGCACCACGCTGCGCACACTGTCGATTTGTTCGCCTACCAGTGCGGCAGCCCCATCGTCAAAGCCAATGCGGTGCAAGGCCCGATCCATCCCGCCTTGGGCATTGCCATGGACATGTCGGTGCAGCTGCAAGCCGCCAACGGTGCGATTTGCACGCTGAGCTTGAGCTTTAATAACGACGGCCCCTTGGGTACCTTCTTCCGCTACATCGGCGACACCGCCACCTATATCGCCAGCTATGACGACCTGTACAACGGCAACAACGAGAAGATCGACGTGAGCCAAGTGGCGGTGAGCATGAACGGCATCGAGCTGCAAGACCGCGAGTTCTTCGCCGCCATCCGCGAAGGCCGCGAGCCCAACTCCAGCGTGGCCCAGGTCTTGCCTTGCTACAAGGTGCTGCACGAGCTGGAGTTGCAGCTCAACAGCTAAGCACGCAAAAGATAAGAGAACCACGCATGACCCACACCTTCAACCGCAGCCTGGAGGACGTGGGCAACATCATCGAGTTCGGTCACGTCAACACCCGCGTGCCTGACCAGCAGCAGGCCATCATCTTCTACGTGATGGGCTTGGGGCTCACGCGTGACCCGTTCATGCAAACGGGCATTCATAACGCGTGGATGAACGCGGGCAGCAGCCAGTTCCACCTGCCCACCGGCCCCGCCCAAGTGCTGCGCGGCGTAACCGGTTTGGTCATGCCTGACTTGGCTGTGTTGACCTCAAGATTGAGCGAGGTTGCCCCCCTGCTCCAAGGCACACAGTTCAGATTTGCCCGTAGCGCAGAGTCCAACATGGTGGACGTGCGCTGCCCCTGGGGCAACCGCATTCGCGTGCACGCACCCGACGCCGTACGCTTTGGCGCCATGACGCGCGGCATGCCTTATGTCGAAATCGACTGCGCCCCTGGCAGCACCGCAGGCATCGCCCGCTTCTACACAGAAATACTCCACGCCATAGCCCGCACGGGGGAGGACGCGCAAGGCCACTTTGCCAACATCACCACCAGCCCAACGCAAGCCTTGGTGTACCGCGAGACCGCACGAGAGCTGCCGCCCTACGACGGCCACCACGTGCAGATCACCGTGCCCGACTTCTCAGGCGTGCACAGCAGCTTGCTGGCACGCGGCTTGGTCACCCAAGAAAGCAACGCCAGCCAATACCGCTTTCAGGACATCATCGACCTGAACACCGGCCAAGTGCTGGCCACCCTGGAGCATGAAGTGCGCAGCATGCGGCATCCGCAGTTTGGGCGGGTGTTTGTGAATCGAAACGACTGAGTATCCTGTCACCAGTGCTGGAAAGTTTGGGTGGTGATCGAGTAGGGCAGTGGAGCATTCGCATCAATGATCGGTGGCGTGTGTGCTTTCGGTTTGAGCGTGGCAACGCGCAAGACGTTGAAATTGTGGATTACCACTGAGGAGTCAGAGTCATGAATACCAAAACCCCCATCAATGGACTGCCTGCCATCCACCCCGGCGAGTTTTTGCGTGAGACGCTGGACGAACTGGGCTTGACGCAAGCGGCCTTTGCCCAAGCCATCGGCGTTTCGCCCATGCGCGTATCGCATTTGCTCAAGGGTGATCGCCCGGTGACGGCAGAGCTGGCCTTGCGCCTGGGGCAGGCGCTGCACCAATCACCGCAATACTGGCTCAACCTCCAAGTCGCCTACGACTTGAAAGTGGCCAGGGTTGAATTCAAGGACAGCCTGCGCCATGTGCGGGAACTGGCGGTGGCTTGATCGGGCTCTACGACAGTTAATTGTTGGCGTGCGGTCTTGGTCAATCGCAAGGGTTCTCTTTACTTGGCTTTATAATTATCCGATAATTATTCCGTTTGAATAATTAAACATAAAAGCCATGAGCAACATTTACCTCCGGCCCCAACTCGCCAAAGAGATGGCCCAGCAGCTCCTCAAGCCGACAGGGCTTGATGTGGGGTTGCGCTCTGGTTTATTTCTATCTGGACTGCGTCGCACGGGCAAGACGACCTTTCTGCGCAACGACTTGATTCCTGCGCTGGAGCAGGCTGGTGCGCTGGTGATTTATGTGGATCTTTGGAGTGACACGCAGACCAGCCCCATGAAGCTGGTGCATAGCGCTGTTCGCAAAACGTTGAAAGATTTGCAGACCCCCGCGTCGTCCATGTTGGAGAAGCTCAAGCGGGTCAAGGGTGCAGACATGGGCGCGTTGGGCTTCAAGTTTGGTTTCAAGCTTGAAAACGTGGGCGTCGAAGGTGGCACAACGCTGGCCGAGGCACTGACCGAAGTGGTCGATCAAGTCAAGACAGATGTGGTGTTGATTGTTGACGAGGTGCAGCACGCCATCACGTCCGATGAAGGGCATCAGCTCCTATTGGCGCTCAAGGCAGCTCGCGATGCCATTAACCCACGCCCGGACACGCCGGGGCACTTTGTGTTCATTGGCACGGGGTCACATCGCGCGATGGTGAGCGAACTGACGGCCCGGCGCAATCAGGCTTTTGCGGGGGCAACCTCCATACCCTATCCGGTGCTGAATGGCGATTACGTGGCCTTTCTTCTTGATAAGTTGAGGGTGGATGGTTTCGCTCCATTGCCATCGCACAAGGTGGCAAGCCAAGCCTTCAAAACGTTGGGCAGTCGCCCGGAGGAGATGATTCGGGCGCTGCGGCAGTTGATTCACCACAGATCACCCGGTATAGCACCCGACGACATCTTGCCGGTGATTGCCACCACCCTGCGTTCTACCGCAGCAGACATTGAGTTGATGAAGGTGGAGGAGTTGGGCAGTTTGGCGCAAGCCATTTTTGACAAGATTGCTTCTGTGGCAGGGGACGCGCGAGGCATTTTCTCGATTGATGCGGCAGCGGAATATTCGAAATCTGTTGGGCGCGATGTTCGAGTGGAGGAGATTCAGCCTGTGGCCAACGAATTACTCGCAGCCAATCTTATCTTGCGTCGTGGGCATGGGATTTACGGTGTGACCGATCCGTTTGTGCAAGAAATCTGGCGTGAAAAGCAAACCTTGCTGAAAAAATTCTGAGACATCAACCGATATGACCGCTTTGCCTTGCGCATGATGGAACCACTCCCCACCGGTCTCGTCGCCGTCACCGGCGACGAGCGCACAGGCAAAACCAGTCTTTTGCGTCGCTTGAGTGGCGATCTTCCGGCATTGCCCGGCGCGGTGTCGCACCCAGATGCCCAGTGGGTCGATCTGGCTTTGCCGGGGCGTGATGAAGAGACCGCGCAGCAGCTGTGGCTAGCGTGGCAGATGTGCAGCCCGCGCTGGAACGCCTCACTGCATCAAGATTTGGTGGAGGCGCTGGCGCTGTTACCGCATGAAAACAAGAAGCTCTTCATGCTCTCGTCAGGCAGCAGGCGCAAGGTGGCCTTGGCGGGTCTGCTGGCGTGTGGGGCGCGGGTGACCTGTGTGGATCAGCCTTATGTGGCGCTGGACTTGGCCTCTAAGCAGGTGATCCGGGATTTCTTGGACGACATGGCCAATCACCCCTCTCGCACCTGGGTGGTGGCCGACTACGAGGCCGACCCACAATTACCTTGGCAGCGGGTGATTGCACTGGGCTGATTCACGCCGTATGCCGTGCAGGGTGGTCAATGACTTGAATTTCTCAAAACCCAAACTATGGTTAATCCATGGTCGGCGGAGCCAGTTTTTGGTGTGATCTGCCAGGCCTACAACCAACCGTTGCGGAGGTTTTATGCAAGTTGCTGATCGTTTCATAGACAAGGCGGGTCATGCCTTGATGCGCGACTTTGGCGCGTTTTATCCCACAGGGCACACCGTGGTTGCTTTTCGGGAGCAGCAGGAGGCGGAGCAGGTACTCAAAGAGTTCCAGGCCATGGGTGGCGCATTTGCTGATTGTGTGGAGTACACGGCCGCACAGATGGCGGAGTTTGCCGAGCACAATTTGCAGGAGTCCGGGATCATTGCGAGCTTGGGAACCAGCATGACGACGGTGCGCTCGTACTTGGATGCGGCCCGGCATGGAGCCACTTTTTTGATCGTGCCAACACCCACGGACATCGCCGCCGAACAAGCCATGGAGAGGGTGCACCACGCTCCGTCTTTTATGCTGGCGCAGCGCTATCACCGGTTTGCGATTGAAGAGATGCACTGACATCGCTGCGTCAGCTTGATGGGGTTCTGAACTGATAATGCCTGTTCTAGTTCAGAACAGAGACTTTTTACATGACTTCAGGCCCCGACGAGCGCACGCATGACGGCGTGCTTGGGTTGTTTCGCGCGTTGGTGTGGCAACGATGGCTTGAGAGCTTTCGGGCGCTGCGTCCTCCGCTGGTGACGATTGGTGCGGGTGAGCGGTTGCGCATCGTTGCGGGTGCTGTATTGGCGCTTTTTTTCACGGCGCTGATCGGTCACCTGTGGATTGATGTTTGGTTTTACCCCTTGATGTTGGTCGCGCCGCTGGGTGCCAGCTCGGTGTTGGTGTTTGCCACGCCCGCCAGCCCGATGGCGCAGCCTTGGGCGGTGCTGGCAGGCAATTCGGTTTCGGCTTTGGTGGGGGTCGTTTGTGCTCAGACGTTCGGTGAGTCGCTGATCGCAGCCCCCATCGCTGTTGGGCTTGCCATCACGGCCATGTTGGCGCTGCGTTGCCTGCACCCGCCGGGCGGTGCCATGGCCATAACGGCGGTGCTGAGTCACGCCACGGCGTTTAACTTTGTGTTGTTCCCGGCTTTCACGCAATCATTGCTGTTGGTCTTGGTTGGCGTGCTCTATAACAGCGCAACCGGGCGGCGCTACCCGCACGTTACGCCAAGCCCTGCGGGCGAGGTGACGGACAGCGCCCGGCGTTTTACTTCGACCGATTTGGATCAGGTACTGGCGGACTACAACCAAGTGCTTGACGTGAGTCGGGATGATCTGGAAGCCCTGTTGCAGCGGGCCGAGGGGCTGGCCTACCAGCGCCGCTTGGGTGATATTCGGTGTGCTGACGTCATGTCCCGTGAGTTGGTGGTGGTGCAGTTCGGCTCGTCCATCGAGGAGGCTTGGGTCCTGATGCGCCAGCACCGCGTTAAGGCGTTGCCGGTGGTGGACCGGGTGCGGCGCATTGTGGGCATTGTCACCCTGGCAGACTTTCTGCGCCACGCCAATATGGATCAACATACCGGTTTGGGGCTGCGGCTGCGTGAATTTTTGCGCCCAAGCGGGCTGGAGGCTACGAGCAAGCCTGAAGTCGTAGGGCAAATCATGAGTCGCCGGGTTCGAGTGGCCCGGCAAGATCGTGCTTTGGTGGATCTGGTGCCCTTGTTCTCTGAGCATGGCCACCACCACATTCCGATTGTGGACACGGAGAATCGGCTGGTCGGTATCTTGACGCAAACGGATCTGGTGCGTGCCCTGTCTCGCTCGGTCTAATCGGTCAATCTTGCTGGGAATTAGGTATAAACCCGAATTCATGTCATAATCGAAGACATGCGCTGCATGAGCAACGCATTTTGTGCATCTCCCCTCACACACCGGATTTACGGCAACACAAGGCAGATAAGCTTGTCGCCAAAATAAATCTCCAGTGCCAACTTCACGGCACAGGCTTCGTTTGATGGTTGATGTTTTTTAACCATTGACGGAGCAACCGCACTACGTTGCGGCGCTCGCGTGTGAGTAAATAAATGACCGACACTTTTGACGTGACGGGCGACTTTTCGCCTGTTGATTCCCTTTCTATTGCTTCCGATATCGCTTCTGACATCACCACCGATGTCGCCGCCGAGCCCGAAGTGACCCTGCCTAACGGCTTTGTCACCATTGGCCTGGCGCCTGAGCTGGTGCAGGCTTGTACCGATCTGGGCTACACCCAGCCCACCCCTGTGCAGACGCAAGTCATCCCCATGGCTTTGCCGGCTGTCGTTGAAGGCAATACGCCCCAGAAATTCATCGACCTGATGGTGTCCAGCCAGACGGGTAGCGGCAAGACGGCGGCCTTCTTGCTGCCCGTCCTGCACACCCTGCTCAAGCAAAATGCCGACGCCGAAGCCAAAGAGCGCGCCGACTTTGAACAAGCCGTGGCCGACGCCGCTGCCAAAGGCGAGCCAGCCCCTAAGCGCGCCAAGCGCAAAGACCCCACCAATGCTCGCAACTTCAAAGCACCGACTCCCGGTGCGCTGATCTTGTGCCCAACGCGTGAGCTGGCCCAGCAAGTCGCGCATGACGCGATTGATCTGGTCAAGCATTGCCGTGGCCTGCGCGTGGCCAGCGTGGTGGGCGGTATGCCTTACCAGTTGCAAATTGCCAAGCTGCAAAACGCCGACCTGGTGGTTGCCACGCCGGGCCGCTTGCTGGACTTGCAGCGCTCCATGCAAATCAAGCTCGACCAAGTTCAGTTCCTCGTGGTGGACGAAGCCGACCGCATGTTGGACCTCGGTTTCTCCGACGATCTGGCCGAAGTCAACCAGCTCACCATTCAGCGTCGCCAGACCATGATGTTCAGCGCCACGTTTGCGCCGCGCATTCAGCAGTTGGCCATGCGCGTGATGCGTGACAACGGCGCTTCTGCCAAGAAGATCCAGATCGACAGCCCGCAAGAAAAACACGCCAATATCAAGCAAGTGCTGTTCTGGGCCGACAACGCTCAGCACAAGCGCCAGTTGCTCGACCATTGGTTGCGTGACGCCACCATCAACCAAGCCATTGTGTTTGCCAGCACCCAAATTGAGTGCGACGGCTTGGCCAATGACTTGCAGCAAGACGGCTTTGACGCTGTGGCTCTGCACGGCGCCTTGAGCCAAGGTTTGCGTAACCGCCGCCTGATGGCGCTGCGCCAAGGTCAAGTGCAAATTCTGGTGGCGACAGACGTGGCTGCACGCGGCATCGACGTACCCACCGTGACCCATGTGTTCAACTTCGGCCTACCCATGAAGGCAGAGGACTACACCCACCGCATTGGCCGCACGGGACGTGCCGGCCGTGATGGCTTGGCCATCACCTTTGCCGAGCTGCGTGACCGTCGCAAGATTTTCGACATCGAAGCCTACAACCGCCAGCCGATCAAGGCTGAAGTGGTCCCCGGTATGGAGCCCAAGCAACGCGTGCCTGATTCACGTCCGGGCGGCAATTTTGGTGGCCGCGACAGCCGTGGCGGTAACGACAACTTCTCGCGTGAGCGCAAGTTTGGCGGTGGCCGACCCAGCGGTGCTGGTGGCGGCGGATTTGGCGGTGGCGGCTTCGGCGGCGACCGTGCGCCACGTGCCGGTGGATTTGGTGCTGACCGCGCTCCGCGTGCGGGTGGCTTCGGTGGTGGCGGCTCAGGTGGCGGCTTCGGCGGTGGTTTTGCTGGCGGCCAAGACGGCGCCCGTGATGGCCGCAGCTACGAGCGCAAAGGTGGCTTCAACGACCGTTTTGCAGGCGATGGCCGCCGCGACGCTGCACCCCGTGCTGACTTCGCTCCCCGTGGCGACTCTGCCCCCCGTGGTGATTTCGCTCCGCGCAAACCCTCTTTTGACAAGCCTGCATTTGGCAAACCTATGGGCATCAAGCCTGGTTTTGCCAAGCCTGCAGGCCATGCCGGAAACGGCGGTAAAGTGTTTGTGCCGCGTGATGCGGCTAAGCGCCCCGCCAAGCCAGCACGTTGATTCGCGTCATTGATCGAATAAAAACACACCCTGTCTGAAAAATAGGCCTACAACCTATGGCCTAATACAGGGTTTTTACGCAACTACAGGAACCTCAAATGGGTAACAAAATCGTCACCGAAGCAGATCGCAAAGCCAGCCCAAAACCCAAGCCGTTGCCCGGCATGACCCCAACCTCAGTGGGTCATGGTCAAAAGGTCAGTCTTGAGCGTGGCAAAGCCACTCGCAGCAAGAAGAACCCAGGCAAGCGTCCTTCCAAAGGTGGTTAATCTGCCGCAAGGTCGGATTTCCCCCTAAAAAAGCCCTCGTTTGAGGGCTTTTTTACAACTGGTTGGTGTTTAACTGTCCAGCTGAATATGGCGCTCTTTCGCCAGCTTGCTCCAGCGGGCGATATCGTCCTTAACAAAGTTGGCAAAAGCCTCTGCGCTCATGGGCCGCAACTCCACAGCTTCACTGGAGAGTTTTTCCTTGAAATCGGCCTGTGACAACACCTTATTCAAGGCCTCGTTGAGTTGTTTGACCACCAGCGCGGGCAGACCTGCTGGCCCCATCACGCCGTACCACTGTTGCGCGTCAAAACCTTTCAGACCAGACTCTTCAAACGTGGGCACATCCTTGAGCAAGGGGTGGCGTTGCTTGCCCGTGACAGCCAACGCACGAATGCGCCCGCTGCGAATGTGCGGCAGCCCGCCCGCCAAGCTGGGGAACATGGCCTGCGTCTGGCCCGAAATCAAATCGGTAAACGCAGGCGCAATGCCCCGGTAGGGGATGTGCAGCATGAAAGTATCGGTCTGCAACTTGAACAACTCCGCCACCAGGTGCGTGAGTGAGCCTTGCCCGCCGGAGCCGTAAGACACTTTGCCGGGGTTCTTGCGCAGGTAGTCCACAATGCCTTTGACGTCGCTCATGGGCAGTGCCGCATTCACGCACAAGACATTGGGTGTGGTGCCGATCAGGCCAATCGGTGTGAAGTCGCGCAGCGCGTCATAGGGCAGCTTGCGCGTGGCGGGGGCTGTGCCGTGCGTGCCGACATAGGCTTGCATCAGGGTGTAGCCGTCGGGCGCGGCGCGGGCAGTGGTTTGTGAACCTATAACACCGCCACCACCACCCAGGTTGTCCACCACCATGGGTTGGCCCAGCAGTCGTCCCATGCGCTCGCACACGGCACGCGCAATCATGTCGGCACCACCGCCAGCCGCCAGCGGCAGGATGTAGCGTATGGGCTTGCTGGGGTAGGCGCTTTGCGCCAGTGCAAGTTGGGGCAGCAAGCCGAGAAGTGGAATTGATGACGTAGCGCTGAGAAGGGTTCGACGTTGCATGGTGGGTCTCTATAGTCATTGTGACGGGCTCAAGCCTGGCCCCAGACCCGCTGCGCCACTTCCACCACGCGCGCCAGTTTGCGCCACTGGTCATCGGGGGTGATGATATTGCCCTCCACCGTGCTGGCAAAGCCGCATTGGGGGCTGATGGCCAGGTCTTCCAGCGGCACGAGTTTGCTGGCGCTGTCGATGCGTCGGATCAGGTTGTCAGCACTCTCTAGCTGTCCACGCTTGGTAGTGACCAAGCCCAGCACCACGCGCACACCGCGCGGCACGTGGCGCAGGGGCTCGAAGTCGCCTGAGCGTTCGTCGTCATATTCCAGCAAAAAATGATCGACCTTGAGCCCGCCCAGTACGCTCTCGGCAATGCGCTCGTAGCCGCCTTCGGCAATCCAGCCGCTGCGTGAGTTGCCCCGGCACACATGGATCCCAATGGTGGTCTCGGGGCGTCGCCCGGCGATGCATTCATTGGTCAAGTCCACATAGCGGCGTAGTCGGGCGTCCGGGTCATCCCCCGCAGCGACCACCTCGGCACGCATGCGCTCGCTGATGAAATAAGTCATCAATGGGTCGTCGATCTGGATGTAGCGGCAGCCTGCTGCCTCCAGCGCGGCAATCTCGGCGCGATAGACCTTAGCCAAATCGGCAAAGAATTCTTCAATGTCCGGGTAGGCCTGCTGGGAGACCGCCGCGCGCCCACCGTGGAAATGTAGCCGCGTGGGGGAGGGCAGGGTCACCTTGGCTGCGCGTGAGCTTACGCTTTTAAGAAAAGAAAAGTCCGGTGCTGTGATAGGCGCTGCCGCGTGCACGCGCCCGGTCGTAAATACATTCTTGGGCACATACTGCCAGCCGTGGTCGTGATCGTCATGGCTGTGGTCGTGCCCATGATCGTCAGTGTCGGTGGGGGCGACAAACGCCTGACCCGGATCGCCATCACGAATCTCCACGCCTGACAAGCCCGCAACAAAATCGATCCACCAGTTCTCACGGCGAAACTCACCGTCCACCACGACATCAAAACCAATGCGTTCCTGCTCGGCCACGATGTGGCGGATGGCCGCGTCTTCCGCGCTTCTCAGTGCGGCCTTGGTGATTTCACCTTTTTGAAACTGCGCGCGCGCCTGAATTAACTCAGGCGGGCGCAGCAGGCTGCCGACTTGGTCGGCACGAAAAAACGGTTTCATCCGGGTTATCGCTTTTTACTTCGAACGTGGTGGGTCGCGCACATCCTTGTGTTCTTCAAATTCGATGTTGTACAGCGCGCCGTCTTTGCGTTCCACCTTGCGAACGTACACGCTTTGCACAATGTCGCGGGTGTTGGCGTCGATGTAGATCTGACCGCGTGGGCTCTCAAAAATCTGCCCCTTCATGGCCGCCAGCAGCGCATCACCACCGCCCTTGCCGCCAGTCTTTTTCAGCGCTTCATAGATCAGGTGCATGCCGTCATAGCCGGTCACAGCCACCACGTTGGGGCGCATGTTTTTGTTGGCTTTTTGGAAGGCTTCGACGAACTTCTTGTTCACTGCCGAGGGGTGTGCCGTGGAGTAGGGGTAGGACGTCACCACGCCCAGTGCGGCATCGCCCATGGAGTTCAGGATGTCATCGTCCACCACATCACCCGTGCCAATCAAGCGAATGCCAGCTTTGGCCAAGCCGCGCTCGGTGAACTGGTTCATCACGGCGGTACCTATGCCCGATGGCACAAACACAAATAAGGCATCAGGGGCCAAGTCGCGCACTTTTTGCAAGAAGGGCGCGAAGTCAGGGTTGCGCACGGGCACGCGGATCGACTCAATGATCTGCCCGCCATTGAAGATGAAGCGCTCACGGAAGGTGCGCTCAGCGTCCAGGCCCGGGCCGTAGTCCGACACCAGCGTCACGACTTTTTTAATCTTGTTTTTAGGCGCCCAATCGGCAATGCCCAGCGTGATTTGCGGCAGCGTCATCGACACGCGCACCATGTAGGGCGAAGCGTCAATCACGGCCGATGTGGCGGCCAGCATGTTGACCATCGGCGTCTTCGACTGAGTAGCCACAGGCGCGGTGGCCAGTGCCAGCGGCGTCAAACCAAAACCGGCCAGCACGTCCACTTTTTCGTTCACCACCAGCTCTTGGGCTAGGCGCTTGGTGACATCTGGCGTGCCGGTGTCGTCTTTCAGAATCAGCTCGACTTTGCGCCCGGCAATCAAGCCGCTGTTTTGCGCCATCCAGAGACGCGCCCCAGCTTCCATCTGTTTACCTGTGGATGCGAATGGCCCGGTCATGGGCGCCAGCAGTCCGATTTTGAACGGGGCCTGCTGTGCGGATACGTGCAAAGACGCCAGCGCCAAGGGTGCTGCGGCCAAGGCCTTGATGACGGTACGTTTGTCCATATCTGTCTCCTTCTATCATTGATGGTTCAAAAAATCCAAGGCCCCGAAATCAGCCCTTGAAAGCGAAGTATCGCATGCGGCAAAACGTTAGACTTCTAACGCACGCCAAAAGGAAAAATCATGCCCACACCCGTTGAGTCAACCCACTACACACTCGCTAATTTTGTCGATGACTTCAGAACTATCGCGGTGAACAACAGCGACACCCACGACGTCTTCAAACGCCTAGCCCCGTTGGCAGAATCGCTCGCTGCTTCTGCCGATTTAAAAGCCCGCGTGCGCAAAGACTGCGACCCCGTGCAAGGCTTCGGCTTTCAGGTGCTGCACGAGGAGCCCGACCACACCCTGGCCGTGGCCGTGCTCAGCTGGCTCCCCGGCCGAGGCACACCCCCGCATGACCACGGCACCTGGGGTTTGGTGGTGGGCGTGGAGGGCGATGAAGTCAATGAATTCTGGAAGCGCGTGGATGACGGCACGCAACCCGGCCACGCTGAACTGCAAAAACTCAGTGAGAAAGTCTTCGCCCCCGGCCAAACCCTGCTACTCAGCCCGTCCATCATCCACAGCGTGCGCAACGACTCTGAGCAGATCAGCGTGTCGCTTCACATCTACGGCAAAAACGTCAACTTCACCAACCGCTCACGCTTTGACCCAGAGCAGAAAACTGTGACACCGTGGTTGGTAACGCAGAGTTAGAGTGTAGAAACATTACCGTATATCCAAATCAATTATGATGAACCTACAAATCTCGAAATGGGGCAATAGCCTGGCGGTGCGCATACCCGCTGACTACGTGCGCCAAATTGGCGTTAAAGAAGGTGACCAGCTTGAAGCGCACCTGGGGGCGGATGGCGCGTTGAATCTGCGGCCACCTGCAAAATGGAATCGCAAAACTTTCGCCCAAGAGTTGACCCGAGACAACACAAGCTTGCCCATGGGTTCATCGGTGATGGATCAATTGCGTCAAGACGCGCGCTACTGATGCTCTACGTCGATACCAGCGTCTTGGTAGCGCTGTGCACCCATGAGGTCAAGACCGCCGATGTGCTCAAGTGGTACAGCGCTTGCACTCAGGAGTTGACGTCGGTGACGTGGTGCGTGACCGAATTCGCCAGCGCCATTGGACTTAAACAGCGCACCGGGCAATTGACCCAAGCACAGGCGCAATCCGCATGGATGCAGTTTGAGCGCATCTGTGCCAATGACTTGCAACTGCTGCCTGTGGAGGCCACGACATTTCACAAAGCCGCTGTGCTGACCATGGATGCCGCCTCAAGTTTGCGCGCGGGAGACGCGTTGCACCTGGCCTGCGCGATTGAACACAAGGCGCAAGGCATGGTGACTTTGGATGCTGTGTTGGCCAAGAATGCCAAGCGGCTTCGGGTGAAGCCGGTGGTGATTTAGGCACCCAATTGCACGTTCAAATTCAACCCAACCGCGCCTGATGCCGCGCAATCTGCGCCCGCACCTGCACCGGTGCTGTGCCGCCCAGCGTATTACGGGCGTTGAGTGAGCCGCGCAGACTCAGACAATCGAACACGTCTTTCTCGATAGAGGCGTTAAAGCCTTGCAGCACGGCCAGCGGCAACTCGGACAAGTCCACGTTGTGGCCGATGGCGGCTTTGACGGCGTGGGCGACCGTCTCGTGCGCATCGCGAAAGGGCAGGCCTTTTTTCACCAGGTAGTCGGCCAGGTCGGTGGCGGTGGCGTAGCCCTTGAGGGCGGCGCGCTCCATGGCTTCAGGTTTGACGGTGATGCCGCCCACCATGTCGGCAAAGATGCGCAGTGTGTCTATGAGCGTGTCCACCGTGTCAAACAACGGTTCTTTGTCTTCCTGGTTGTCCTTGTTGTAGGCCAGGGGTTGGCCTTTCATCAGGGTGACCAGGCCCATCAAGTGGCCGACGACGCGGCCGGTTTTGCCGCGCGCCAGCTCGGGCACGTCGGGGTTTTTCTTCTGCGGCATGATGGACGAGCCGGTGGTGAAGCGGTCTGCGATCTGGATGAAGCCGAAGGGCTGGCTCATCCACAAAATCAGCTCTTCGCTGAAGCGGCTGATGTGCACCATGGCCAGTGTGGCGGCGGCGGTGAACTCAATGGCGAAGTCGCGGTCGCTCACGGCGTCTAGGCTGTTTTGGCAGACCTGGGGCAGGCCTTGTTCATCGACCATGCCCAAGGCGCGTGCCACCCGTTCGCGGTCCAGCGGGTAGCTGGTGCCGGCCAGGGCGGCTGCACCCAGTGGCAGGAAGTTAACGCGTTTGCGCACATCGGCCATCCGTGCGGCATCGCGGGCAAACATTTCCACGTAGGCCAGCATGTGGTGACCAAAGCTCACCGGCTGGGCCACTTGCAGGTGGGTGAAGCCGGGCAGGATGACTTCGACGTTTTTCTCGGCGATGGTGAGCAGGGCTTTTTGCAAGTCGCCCAAAAGACCGCCAATCAGGTCGATCTCGCCGCGCAACCACAGGCGCACGTCGGTGGCGACTTGGTCATTGCGGCTGCGCCCGGTGTGCAGGCGCTTGCCAGCGTCGCCCACCAACTGGGTCAGGCGCGCTTCGATGTTGAGGTGCACGTCCTCCAGGTCAAGCTTCCACTCGAAGGCACCGGACTCGATCTCGCTCCTGATTTGCGCCATGCCTTTTTCAATGCTGGCGTGGTCGGCTTTGGAAATGATGCCTTGGGTGGCCAGCATCTCGGCGTGGGCCAGGCTGCCGGTGATGTCGGCCAGCCACAGGCGCTTGTCAAAAAACACGCTGGAAGTATAGCGCTTGACCAGATCGCTCATGGGTTCTGAGAACAGCGCCGACCAGGCTTCGGATTTTTTGTCGAATTGATTTTGGGACATGATGGACGTGAAGGACGAAGCGAAAGAAGAGACGAAAGTAGAGAGGCAAGTCCCCATTGTGCAGCCCGCGCTACATCACCAATAATTGGGGCTATGCAAGACACCCGAATTTTATCGACCTTCCAGGACGAACCGCCCGAAGCGCCCGTGCCTGCCAAGGTGCGCCCGCCCGTGTTTGATGCCTGCTCGGTCGGGGTGGCCTTGCGGGCGGTGCTGTTTGTGGAGTCCGCGGTGGCGGTGGGGGCTATGTTTGGCGCGTCATCTGTGCTGGACTGGCTGGCGCGGTTGTCACTCATCACGGGTGGGGCCTTTCCGGCTACGGTGGTCTGGCTGGTGCTGGCTTGCGCTGGGAAGCGGTTGCTGGCTCGCTTGCCCTTGAAGGCTCAGTATGTTGCGGGCGTGTTGCTAGGTGCGCTGGCAGGTTTGTATGGCTGCGGTATGTTGTTCATGGCGGGGTTGCTGTTGCCCGCACCGTGGTGGGCCTGTGCGTTCTCGGGCGCTTTGTTGTCGGCGGTTTTGGTGGCGGCGCTGGCCTTGCGGGCCCGGGGGCAAATGCCTGCGGCCACCACGGCACGCTTGCAGGAGTTGCAGGCGCGAATCCGCCCCCACTTCTTATTCAACACACTCAACAGCGCCATTGCCTTGGTGCGCGCCGAGCCGGCCAAGGCCGAGGCATTGCTGGAGGATTTGAGCGATCTGTTTCGCCACGCCTTGGCTGACCCTGGCGAATCAGTCACCCTGGGGCAAGAGATCACCCTGGCCCAGCGCTACTTGGCCATTGAGCAGGTGCGTTTTGGGGAGCGGCTGCGGGTGGCGTGGTCACTCGACCCCCGAGCCGAAAGTGCCCGTCTGCCGCCGTTGCTGCTCCAGCCGCTGGTGGAAAACGCGGTGCACCATGGCGTGGAGCCGAGTGCCCAAGGGGCCGAGATCAAAATATCCACCGAGCGGCGCGGCTCCACGGTGGTGGTGAAGGTGAGCAACTCTGTGCCCGCCGGGCCTGGTGCGTCAGGCAACGGCGTTGCGCTGGACAATGTGCGCACCCGCTTGCGCCTGCTGCACGACGTGCAGGGACAATTCCAAAGCGCGTTCAGAAATGGCGTGTTTCAGGTGCGCATCGAGGTGCCCATATGACATCGAGCGTGACCCTGAAAGTCCTGATCGTGGACGACGAAGCGCTGGCACGCGCCCGCCTGCGCACCCTGCTGGGCGACTGCAAATCACCCTCAGCATGCGTCGAAGGCGAAGCTGCCAATGCCACCCAAGCCATTGAGCAACTACGACGCCAGCCGGTGGACGTGGTGCTGCTGGACATTCACATGCCGGGTGCCAATGGCCTGACTTTGGCTGCAACTCTGCGCACCATGCCCCAAGCCCCCGCCGTGGTGTTCGTCACCGCCCATGCTGAGCACGCGGTGCAGGCCTTTGAGATCGAAGCGGTGGACTACCTGACCAAGCCCGTGCGGCTAGAGCGCTTGCAACAGGCGCTACAAAAAGTGGAGCGTCTAGCGCTAGTCAATAAAAGGCTGGAGCCCGATTCGCCTGAAGAAGTTCTGGTCATTCAAGAGCGTGGTCGCACCGAGCGCGTGCCCTTGAGCGAGGTTATCTACCTCAAGGCCGAGCTGAAGTACATCACTGTTCGCACTGTAGCCAAGAGCTATATTTTGGACGGCGCCATCAGCGAGCTGGAGGAAAAATACCCTACTCAATTCATGCGCATCCACCGCAACGCCTTGGTGGCCCGGCGAGCCGTGCGTGCGCTGGAAAAACACTTTGATCCTCAAGAGGGCGAGGGTTGGGCGGTGCGACTCAACGGGGTGGAGGAGCTGCTGATGGTGTCCCGGCGGCAACTGACAGTTGTGCGCGAAGCTATTGAAACGAATTGAAAATCAACTTAACTTAACTAGGAATTGGCATGCTTGAACTTTTATCTGATCCCCAAGCCTGGGTTGCCTTTGGAACGCTCACGATTCTGGAACTGGTGCTGGGTATTGACAACATCATCTTCATCTCTATCCTGGTTGATAAATTGCCACCTGAAAAACGTGCCTTGGCGCGCCGCTTGGGCTTGTTCATGGCGATGTTCATGCGTATCGGACTGCTGCTGGTTCTGGCCTGGATCATCGGACTGGTGGAGCCATTGTTCACCGCGTTTGGCAAAGCCATTTCAGGGCGCGACATCATCCTGATTGCGGGCGGCTTGTTCCTCATCTGGAAGAGTACGGGCGAGATTCACCAGTCGCTTGAGGGCGAGGAGGGGCATACATCCAACGCTGTCAAGGCCACTTTCACGGCAGTGATTTTGCAAATCATGGTGGTGGACCTGGTGTTTTCTCTGGACTCCATCATCACCGCCGTGGGCATGGTGGACGAAGTTGCAGTGATGATCGCGGCAGTCGTCGCATCGGTGGCGATGATGATGGTTTTTGCTGGCGCTATCGGCCGATTTGTGTCTAACCACCCGACGATCAAGATGCTGGCCTTGTCATTTCTTGTCGTCGTGGGCGTGGTTCTCATCGCCGAAGGTCTGGGCCACCATGTGCCTAAGGGTTATGTGTACTTTGCGATGGCTTTCTCATTAGGCGTAGAAATGCTCAATATTTTGATGCGCAAGCGCGCGGCCAAGCCGGTGCATTTGCGTGATGAATACGCAAAAGCGCCAGTAGATAAATCTTGAAACCTTTAAGGCGCAAAAGAAGCTGAGGTGTGACCATGCCAGTTTTGCGAAATATCAGAATGCTCACCCGCTACTCCGCGTGGGCCAATCAGCGCTTGTTTGTTGCGCTGACAGGGTTGGCCGAAGACGATGTGACTGCGCCGCGCAGTGAGGGCGCTGGCAGCATGATCAAGGCTCTCAACCACTCCTATGTGGTTGACCAAATATGGCAGGCGCATCTGCTTGGTAAAGCGCATGGTTTTAGCGCACGAAATACAGACACTTTGCCCAGCTTGAGCGAGCTTCAAGCTGCTCAGCACCAGATTGACGATTGGTATGTTGCGTATGCCGATAAACTGTCTGAAAAAGCCTACGCTGAAGTAGTGGATTTTGAGTTCATTGGCGGTGGTCTCGGTGCGATGTCGCGGGGCGACATGTTGCTGCACATCGTGAACCACAAGACCTATCACCGAGGCTTCGTGGCACAGATGCTTTATCAAATTTCGCAGCGTCCGCCCGTCATGGATTTGCCAGTGTTTTTGCGGGATGCGTTTGAGGAATTTAAAGTGCAGTGAGGTCAATCCGTCTCATGCCATCGGGCACAGCGCCCGATACCGCGCCACCAGTTCATCACTGGCCTTGGCCAGCAGGCCTTGGTCTGAGCCCAGGCCAATCATCAAATAGCCCATCTCGGTGTAGCGCTGCGCCTCCACCTCGTTGCGCGCCAAAATACCGCAGCCTTTGCCCACGGCGGTGGCCGCAGCCAGGGCTTGTGCAATGGCTTGTTGCACGACCGGCTCCATAGGTTGGTTGATGTGGCCCAGGCTGGCGGCTAGGTCAGAGGGGCCGACGAAGAAGCCGTCAATGCCGTCCACGGCGGCTATGGCGGCGGCGTTGTCCACGCCGCGAGCGGATTCGATCTGCGCCAGGATGCACAGCTCTTGCTCAGCGTCGCGGTGGTAGTTGGGCACACGGCCCCAGCGGTTGGCGCGCTGCAAGCCCGCCACGCCGCGAATGCCGCCGCCCTCAGCTTTTGGATAGCGCACCGCTTGCACAATGGCGCGCGCCTCGTCAGCGCTTTCGATATTGGGCAGCACCAGGGTGCGCGCGCCCAAATCCAGGTACTGCTTGACCAGGTCTTTGTCAAAACGCAGCAGGCGCACCACGGGCTCCACGTCGTAGCCGCCCAGCGCCTGCATTTGGGCCAGCACGCCGCGCAGGTCATTGGGCGAGTGCTCCATGTCCAGCGTCAACCAGTCGTAGCCGGAGCCCGCGAGCAGTTCGGTGGAGTAGGCGCTGGACAGGCACGTCCACAGGCCGATGTGAACCTGCTTGTGGGCCAGGGCGTGTTTGAGTGCGTTGGGTTTGAGTTGCATGGGTAGAAGTGGTCGTGGGCTTCAGGGTTAAGGACTTAGTCAAGTGTATGCAATGCTGCCCGCACGATGCTGGCTGCATCCACCTGGAAGTAAGCCCGCAGCGCTGCGCGCGTGTCACTGCGGCCAAAGCCGTCGGTGCCCAGGGTCATGAAGCGTCGGCCTTCTGGGATGAAGGCGCGCACGGTCTCGGGCACGGCGCGCACGTAGTCGGTGGCGGCGATGATGGGGCCGCTTGAAGCGGCGAGTTGTTGGGCGATGAAGGGCAAGTTCCGTTCGCCCTGAGCTTGGCCTGTCCTGAGCTTGTCGAAGGGTCGAAGGGTTTCGACAGGCTCAACCCGAACGGAGGAGAGCTCACGCTGCTCACACGCCAAGCCATCACGCGCCAGCTCGCTCCAACTGGTCACGCTGTACACGTCAACGCTCACGCCTTGCTCGGCTAGCAGGGCTGCGGCCTTGATGACCTCGGTGAGGATGGCGCCAGACCCCATCAGCGTCACATTTTTAGATGTTTTTGAACTCTGAACCAATGAATCACTGCGTGAAAAACTACTGAATTTATAGCAACCACGAATTACATCCGCCGCGACATCGGCAGGCAAATCAGGCTGCGCGTAGTTCTCGTTCATGAGCGTGACATAGTAAAAAACGTCTTTCTGCTCGGTCAGCATCTCGCGCATGCCATGGTCGATGATGACGGCCATCTCGCCCGCAAAGGCCGGGTCATAGGCCTTGCAGTTGGGGATGGTGGCCGCTATCAGGTGGCTGGAGCCGTCCTGGTGTTGCAAGCCCTCGCCGCCCAGCGTGGTGCGCCCGGACGTTGCCCCCAGAAGGAAGCCGCGCGAACGCTGGTCGGCCGCCGCCCAGATGGCGTCGCCCACGCGCTGAAAGCCGAACATCGAGTAGTAGATGTAGAAGGGCAGCATGGCCAGGCCGTGCACGCTGTAGCTGGTGGCCGCCGCCGTCCAACTGGCAATGGCACCGGCCTCGCTGATGCCTTCTTCCAGAATTTGCCCGTCCAGCGCCTCGCGGTAAGAGAGCACCGAGCCAATGTCTTCAGGCTCGTAGCGCTGGCCTACGCTGCTGTAAATGCCGACCTGCTTGAACAGATTGGCCATGCCGAAGGTGCGCGCCTCATCGGCGACGATGGGCACGATGCGCGGCCCCAGTTCTTTGTCTTTGAGCAGGTTGCCCAGCAGGCGCACAAAGGCCATGGTGGTGGACATTTCCTTGCCCGCTGCTGCTGTGGCAAACGCCGCATACGAAGGGAGTGCAGGCACGGGTAGTGCCTGCGAGGCCGTGTACCTTTTGGGCAGGTGGCCTCCGAGGCGGGCGCGCTGCTGGTGCATGTAACGCATCTCGGCGCTGTCTTCTGCGGGTTTGAAGAATTCGAGGTTGGTGGCCTGCGCGTCTGTGAGCGGCAGGTTGAAGCGGTTACGGAACTCGATCAACGCCGTCTCGTCCAGCTTCTTCTGGCTGTGCGTGGTCATCTTGCCTTGGCCAGCTGTGCCCATGCCGTAGCCTTTTTTGGTGTGGGCCAGGATCACGGTGGGCTGGCCGCTGTGCTGGGCGGCTGCTGCATAGGCCGCGTGGATTTTGACTAAGTCATGCCCACCGCGCTTGAGGCGGTCAATTTGCTCGTCGGTCAGGCCTTGCGCCAGGCGGGCCAGCTCCGGGTTTTGGCCGAAGAAAGAGTCGCGGTTAAAGCGCCCGTCTTTGGCGGCAAAGGTCTGCATTTGGCCGTCCACCGTGTCGGCAAAGGCGCGCACCAGGGCACCGGTGACGTCACGCGCAAACAGGCCGTCCCAGTCGCTGCCCCAGACCAGTTTGATGACGTTCCAGCCCGCACCGCGAAAGAGTTTTTCCAACTCATCAATGATGCGGCCATTGCCGCGCACCGGGCCGTCCAGACGTTGCAGGTTGCAGTTGACGACCCAGACCAGGTTGTCCAGCTTCTCGCGGCTGGCCAGTGTCAAAGCACTCATGGATTCAGGCTCGTCCATCTCACCATCACCAAACACGCCCCAGACTTTGCGCTGGCTGCAGTCGAGCAACTGACGGTGCGTCAAGTAGCGCATGAAGCGCGCGTGGTAGATCGAGCTGATCGGCCCCAGGCCCATGGAGCCGGTGGGGAACTGCCAGAAGTCGGGCATGAGCCAAGGGTGCGGGTAGCTGGACAGGCCGCGTGCGCCGCTCTCAGGCGCGGTGATTTCTTGCCGGTAGTGGGCGAGGTCTTGCTCAGTCAGTCGCCCTTCAAGAAAGGCCCGCGCATAGACGCCGGGGGCGCTGTGGGGTTGGAAGAAAACGAGGTCGCCGCCATGGCCAGCCGCATCATTGCGCGCATGAAAGAAGTGGTTGAACCCCACCTCAAACAAATCCGCCGCACTGGCGTAACTGGCAATGTGGCCGCCCAGCTCACTCGAACCCCCCAGCTCGGCCGCGTTGGCGCGCGCCACCATGGCCAGCGCGTTCCAGCGCATGAGCGAGGCCAGTTTTTCTTCGATGGCCAAGTCGCCAGGGAAGGGCGGCTGCGCGTCCACCGCAATCGTGTTCACGTAAGGCGTTACCAGCTCGGGCTGCCAACCCACCTGCGTGCTGTGGGCCAGGCGCACCAGGCTGTCAAGAACGAAGCGGGCACGCTCTTGGCCGTGCTGTGCGACCAAGGAGATAAAGGCGTCACGCCATTCGGCGGTTTCAGTGGGGTCAAGGTCATTCATGGTCAGTACTTTAAGCAATTTATCGCCGAATAGTCTTCTGAAATTTCAGCTTTTTAGATTTTTATCAGCATAAAATTTTGCAAAATTCACATCAAGCAGAACTTTATGAAACTCGATTCGATTGACCTCAAAATCCTGGCCGCACTGCAAGAAGACAGCTCGCTCACCAACGTGGCGCTGGCGCAGCGCGTGCACTTGTCGCCCTCTCCCTGCCTCACGCGCGTAAAGGCGCTGGAGAGCGCGGGCGTAATCCGACGTTATGTGGCGCTGGCCGACCCCAAGGCGCTGGGCCTGGGCTTGAACGTGTTCATCTCCATCAGCCTTAAAGCCCAGTCCAAGTCAGCTCTAGGTGAGTTTGAGAGCCGCATTGCTGAGCACGACGAGGTGATGGAGTGCTACCTGATGACCGGCGACAGCGACTACCTGATTCGCGTGGCCGTGGCCGACATCGCCGCGCTGGAAAAGTTCATCCTGGAGCAACTCACGCCCATCCCAGGCATCGAGAAAATTCGCTCCAGCTTTGCGCTCAAGCAGGTGCGGTACAAGACGGCGCTGCCGTTGCCGCTATCTCAATCTGTCTGATGCTCGCTTGCGTACGAAAATTCGAATTCAGGGTTCAGGCTTTTGTACGCCCCGGCGCTTGGGGTGAGTAGCTCCGCGGCTGTCCCCCGCCCTTCGGGCTCCTCCTTGATGCCGCTGCGCCTCTCACCCCAAGCGCCCGGGCAGCGAGCATGTTCGGTGTGCAGCAGTTGAATACCCACCACTCTCGGAAGATTAGGTCGGTGGCGCGCTCAGCGCAGCGGCATCAAGGAGGAGTTGGCGGCCCTAGGCCGCCATGGGGGACAGCCGCGGAGCTGAGTGCGCCGCCGACCTGATCCAGCGAAGTGAGTTGAGTGAAAGGTCAACCTGTCTCCGCACAAAACCCAGCTCACTCCACCTCAGCAATCAGCTCAATCTCCACACAAGCCCCCAGCGGAAGCTGGGCCACACCAAAGGCGCTGCGTGCGTGCGCGCCTGTTGAGCCGAAGATCTGACTGATGAGTTCGCTGGCACCATTGGTCACCAGATGGTGCTCAGTGAACTCAGGTGTGGAGTTCACCAGTGACATCAGCTTGACGATGCGTTTGACCCGGTTCAAGTCGCCCACCGCCGCGTGCAGCGTGCCCAGCAAATCAATCGCCACCGCACGCGCCGCTGCGCGACCCTGCTCTGTCGCCATCGTGCTGCCCAGCTTGCCGACCCAGGGCTGACCGTTTTGCTTTGCGATGTGACCACTCAAAAAAACCAGATTGCCGGTCTGCACGAAGGGCACATAAGCCGCAGCAGGGGTGGCCACGGGGGGCAGGGTGATGTTGAGGGCTTGGAGGGTGTCGTAGATGTTCATGAGATCGCTTCCTTAGATGAATGGGGGATATTGTCGGACATTGTGGGTGCGATGGAATGCCCTGGCCCTCACGTTACGATGCATTCATGCCCGGCACACTCCGTCAACCCACCAACACCCACCGACTGATATTGCCGGCATTGCTGGCGCTGGTGGTCGGCACGGCCTTGCAGTTGCAGCAGGTCGCGTTGTGGACGGGCGCAGCCTACGCAGGTTTGATGGGTTTGGCTGTGTTGTTGTTCGTTGGGCAATCGTTGCGGCCCGTCGCTTTTGGGGTGCGTACGGTTGCCGTGGTGATAGGCATGACGCTGCTGGGCTTTGCCCTCACCGGTTGGCGCGCCGCCAACTTTATCGATCAAGCCTTGAACCCTGCACTAGAGGGCCGCGACATCAGCGTCACGGGCATCGTCGCCGCCATGCCGCAGCGCCATGAAGGCGGTTTGCGCTTTCGGCTGGAGCTTGAGAGTGCGCAGATAAATGGCCAAGCCGTGTCACTGCCGCCGCGTCTTGACTTGGGTTGGTACAAGGCCGTGCGTGGTGGCAGTGGCCCGGTGGATGAATCGCAGCGATCACCGGCCACGCTCACGGCGGGTGACCGCTGGCAGATGACGGTGCGGCTCAAGGCCCCGCACGGGGGGCGCAACCCGCATGGGTTTGACTTTGAGTTGTGGCTGTGGGAGCAGGGTGTGCAGGCCAGCGGCTATGTGCGGGCGGGGCCTAAAGATGCGGCACCGCAGCGACTGGCGCAGACCTGGCAGCACCCTGTAGAGCGGGCGCGCCAACGGGTGCGTGACGCGATTTTTGAGCGTTTGCTTAAAGGTGATTCAGGCGATGCCGACGACCCGAAAGCCCTGCGCCAACGCACCCGGCAGGCCGGTGTGGTGGCCGCGCTGGTGGTGGGCGACCAGCAGGCGATTGAGCGCGCGGATTGGGATGTGTTTCGGGCCACCGGCGTTGCGCATTTGATGAGCATCTCGGGCTTGCATGTGACGATGTTTGCTTGGGCTGCCACCGCGCTGGTCGGTTGGCTGTGGCGGCGCTCATCCCGCGCTTGTCTGAAGTTGCCTGCCCCGACAGCAGGCTTACTTGGTGGGCTGCTGTTGGCGACCAGCTACGCTGTATTCAGCGGCTGGGGTGTGCCCTCGCAGCGCACTGTATGGATGTTGGCCACGGTGGCACTGTTGCGGTTGTCCGGGCGGCGCTGGCCTTGGCCGTTGGTGTGGATGCTGGCTTGCGCCGTGGTAGTGGCGCTAGACCCCTGGGCTTTGTTGCAGGCGGGTTTTTGGTTGAGCTTTGTCGCAGTGGGTGTTTTGTTTGCTACTGATTCAGGAGCTTCTAACGTTAATGGAAAGGGCGCTACAGCCCGAGTCATCTCATTTTTCAGAGAACAATGGGTGATCACGTTGGCGCTCACGCCGCTCACCCTGCTGCTGTTCGGGCAGGTCTCGCTGATCGGTTTGGTGGCTAATGCGCTGGCCATTCCTTGGGTCACGCTGGTGGTCACGCCCATGTCGCTGGCCGGGGTGGTGTGGACTCAGTTGTGGGACGTGGCTGCGGCTGCGGTCCAGGGTTTGAATTGGGTGTTGGCAGGCTTGGCCGCTTTGCCATTGGCCACGGTCTCGGTCGCCCAAGCACCGCTGTGGGCGGGCGTGTCTGGCCTGTGCGGCGGGTTGTTGCTGGCCATGCCCTTGCCGCGACATCTCAGGCTGATCGGCCTGCCGTTGTTGCTGCCCGTGCTGCTGTGGCAAGCACCGCGCCCGGCCGAGGGGCATTTTGAGCTGCTGGCAGTGGACATCGGCCAGGGCAATGCCGTGCTGGTGCAAACGGCGCACCACGCCCTTCTGTACGACGCCGGGCCGCGCTACTCCAGCGAGAGTGATGCGGGCCACCGCGTGCTGGTGCCGCTGCTGCGTGCGCTGGATGTGCGGCTAGACCGCCTGGTGCTAAGCCACCGCGACAGCGACCACACGGGCGGCGCACCGGCAGTACTCGCCATGCAGCCGCAGGCTGATTTGCTCAGTTCTATTGAAGACGGTCACAGCTTGCAGGCGCTGCGCCCTGCCCAGCGCTGCGAGGCCGGGCAAACCTGGGCCTGGGACGGCGTGCAGTTCGAGGTGCTGCACCCCCAGGCGCAAGATTACGTGACAGACAAAGCGCCCAAACCCAACGCTTTGTCCTGCGTGCTGCGCGTCTCGAACGGCACGCACACTGCTCTGCTGGTGGGGGACATCGAGGCGGCGCAGGAGGCTAGCTTGGTCAGACGCTACACAGCTAACCCACCCGTTCTCCCTGAGCTTGTCGAAGGGTCCTTCGATGCTACTCAGGACAGGCTTCGACAAGCTCAGCCCGAACGGATGAATCTACAAGCCGACGTGCTGCTCGTCCCTCACCACGGCAGCAAAACCTCCAGCAGCCCCGCCTTTCTGGACGCCGTGAACCCCAAGCTCGCGCTGGTGCAAGCAGGCTACCGCAACCGCTTTGGTCACCCGGTCGCGCCAGTGATGGCCCGCTACGCCGAGCGTGACATTCAGGTGATTGACTCCGCTCACTGCGGCGCGGCGCTGTGGCGTTCAGATCAGCCGCAGACAGTGGCGTGCCAGCGCGAGCAGGGCAGGCGTTATTGGCATCACCTCGTGCCCTGAGTTGATATGTTTGAGCTGACTCAGCTTAAGGTGCCAACGCCGCTTTGACCGCTGCCGACACTTGCCCCATTTCGGCCTTGCCCGCCAGCTTGGCTTTGGCCGCGCCCATGACCTTGCCCATGTCGCCAGGGCCGCTTGCACCAAGCGAGGCGACGATGGCTTTGACCTCGGCCAGCACCTCGTCCGCGCTCAAACGCGCAGGCAGGTAGGCTTGCAACACCACGATCTCTGAGGCCTCCTTGTCGGCCATGTCTTTGCGGTCGGCCTTGGTGAAAGCCTCGATGCTGTCTTTACGCTGCTTGATGAGCTTGTCCACGATGGCGACCACCATCGCGTCGTCCAGCACCACGCGCTCGTCCACTTCCTTTTGCTTGCAAGCGGCCAGCAGCAGGCGGATGGTGCCCAGGCGTTCGCTGTCTTTGGCGCGCATGGCGTTCTTCATGTCTTCGGTGACTTGGTCTTTAAGTGTCATGGTGTTACCTTGGGTTGGAGAGGGAGCGACGCGTGTTCAGAAATCCAAATAAAAAAAGCCCGCCTGAGCGTCCCCGGCGAGCTTTTTTGTGCCTTGAAGGCTCTAAACCGTGGAGGTTTAGAACATCTTCTTGGGCAACTGCATCGCACGAATGCGCTTGTAGTTGCGCTTGACGGCGGCTGCCTTCTTGCGCTTGCGCTCGGCGGTGGGCTTCTCATAGAACTCACGCGCGCGCAAGTCGGTCAGCAGGCCGAGTTTTTCAATGGTGCGCTTGAAGCGGCGAAGGGCTACGTCAAAGGGCTCGTTTTCTTTAATACGGACGGTCGTCATTTAATGTTGGTTTTCCGAAAATGTGCGCTCAGAGGGTTTGCGGGAAGATCAGGCCTGCACACCATCAACGCGAAAGCACCCACCTGTAACTAGTATTTGGCCGGCGGGGCAATGCCAATAAAGACTGCGATTATAGCCTTTTACAAGGCCTGCGCGCACGCAAATCCACTCGCCCAAGCCCACTGAAAGTTGTAACCCCCCAGCCATCCGGTCACATCCACCGCTTCGCCGATGAAATACAGCCCTGGCTGCTTGGATTCCATCGTTTGGCTGGACACATCGCGCGTGTCCACACCACCGGCGGTGACTTCGGCTTTTGCATAACCCTCGGTGCCGGTGGGCACCAGCTCCCAGGCTGAGAGGCGCGCGGCCAGAGTGGCCAGGGCCTTGTCTGAGGCCTCGGCAATCGGGCGCTGCCACGCGGGGTCTTGGCTCACCCAGGCCTCGGCCAGGCGGGCAGGCACGAGACCAGCCAGTTCATTGACGATGAGCTTGCGCGAGCTGAGCTTGGCTTGCGCCAGGGTGGTGGCCAAGTCCACTTGCGGTGCGAGGTTGATGCGAATTGGCGTGCCCGGCTTCCAGTAGCTCGATATTTGCAGCACCGCCGGGCCGGACAGGCCCCGGTGTGTGAACAGCAGGTCTTCCGCGAAGCTCATGCGTTCTTTTTTGCTGCCGGTCTCGATCAACACGGGCAGCGCCAAGCCCGCTAACCCCGCGTAGGGTGCCCAGGCCGCGCCGTCAAAGGTCAAGGGCACTAGAGCCGGGCGTGGGGCCACCATGCGCAGGTCAAATTGCTGGGCGATGCGGTAGCCAAAATCTGTCGCGCCGATTTTGGGGATGGACAAGCCGCCCGTGGCCACCACCACGGCGCGGGTTTTGATGAGGCCTCTATCGCTATCAATTTCGTAGTTCACTGCGGAAGTCTCATCTGGCCTGGCAGCACAAAACCTTATTTTTTTAACGCCACAGGGTTGCCAGCGTGTGACGTTTCCTTTGTCGCACTCGCGCAGCAGCATTTGGATCAGGTCGTCTGCAGAGCGGTCACAAAACAACTGGCCCTTGTGCTTTTCGTGGAAGGCGATGCCGTGGCTTTGCAGCAGGGCCATGAAATCCTGCGGCGTGTAGCGCGACAGGGCCGAGCGGCAGAAGTTGGGGTTGTCGCTGATGAAGTGCTTTTGCGGGGCGCGCGGGTCGAGGTCTCGGTTGGTGAAGTTGGCCCGGCCACCGCCCGAGATTCGGATTTTTTCAGCCACCTTGGGGCTGTGGTCCAGCAGCAAAACCTTCAAGCCGCGCTGGCCTGCCACACCGGCGCAAAAGAGGCCAGCAGCACCGGCCCCAATCACCACCACATCCACATTTACGACATCATTTTTTTCCATGCCCCGGAGTGTAGGGCTTGGTCTTGGTGGTCTTGGTTTTGATGATCCTGGGCCTGATCCAGTGGCTGCGCCAGGCGGGCCAAGCCGCTCAGCACATCCCCCACCACGATCACGCAGGGGCTGGCGAATTTGTCTTGCACCAAGGCAGTGCGCATCTCAGCCAGGGTGGTGACGGTATGGCGCTGCGTGGGCAACGAGGCGTTTTGAATCAGTGCCACGGGGGTGTCAGCTGACAAACCCGTCAGAAGGCCGTCCTGAATCTGCTGCGCACCGCGCACACCCATGTAAATCACCAGCGTCAGCTTGGCTTGGCGGGCGGTGGCGGCGATGGCCGACCAGTTGGGCGCATCACCCCCCGGCTTGGCATGACCGGTGAGAAACAGCACGCCCTGCGCATGGTCGCGGTGCGTGAGCGGCACGCCCAGCGAGGTGACGGCAGCCAGCCCAGCGGTAATGCCGTTGATGACCGCAACCTCAATGCCCGCAGCCTGTAGGTGCTCCACCTCTTCACCGCCTCGGCCAAAGATAAACGGGTCGCCCCCTTTGAGGCGCACCACCTGCTCACCCTCGCGCACAGCGGTGATCATTAATTTTTCAATGAAGGCTTGCGGCGTGGACTTGCAGCCACCGCGCTTGCCCACGTGCACGATGCGCGCCGTGGTCGAGGCGTAGGCCACGATGGCGTCGCTCACCAAGTCGTCCACCAGCAGCACTGTAGCGGCCTGAATGGCCTTCAACGCCTTGAGCGTGATGAGCTCAGGGTCACCGGGGCCTGCGCCAACTAGGGTGCACGTTCCTAAAATTTGCGGGGTCTTCATACAACGGGCTCCAAACTTGCATTCATGATCTGAGGGATCAAACGCAAGATGTGTGCCACCTGCTGCGCAATCGGGGCCGGTACTGGGCTGCGGCCCGCCAGCACCTCACGGGTGTAGTGGGCCGTGCTGGCCGCGTCGATGGCTGGGGGAAGTTCCGGCAGGCTGACCAGCGTGCCCGGCTGGGTGTCTTGCAGCAACACCCGCTGGCCCGCCACAAAGGCCTCCATGCGCGGGTGGCGGCGCGCATCGGCGACCGACTCCCCCTCGGTGCCGCGCAGCAGCAACGCGTCGGACTTCATCAACTCAAAAGTTTCGGCCATCGAGACGGCGTACTCGGGGTGCGTGTAGCTGCTGACGATCAAACTGCGACCCGCCACCGGGTTCATCAGCTTGACCAAGCTGTGCGCCGGGTTGCGCAAGCCCACCACGCGGCGCACCTCCAGCAGGCGCTGGAGGCCCGGGCAGAGCAGGGCAGTAGGGGCAAAAACCAGTTCGCCATTTGCTATTTTTTTAGTAGCTTCTTGTGCATGTATATCAAGCGCTGAAAGCACATCTGATGAATTAACCGCGCGAGCTTCGGTAGCTGTGCCGTGCACCAATACAGGCAAACCTTCACGCGCCAACAGCAGCGCCAGCAAGGGCGTGAGCAGCGGCAGCTTGCGCGCCCCGTTGTAGCTGGGGATCACGATCACGGGCTGTTGCGGATGGGCCGGGAAGTGCTGCATGCGCAGCGCCGTCGCATCCAGAAAACCGGCCATCTCCTCGCGGGTTTCGCCCTTGATGCGCATGGCCAGGCAGAACGCGCCAATCTCCAAATCCGTCACCGCGCCGTCCAGCACTTGGCCGAACAAATCCTCCGCCTGCTCACGGCTGATAGAGCGCGCGCCTTGCTTGCCGCGCCCGATGATTTTGATGTATTGACCGATGCCCATGGGGTGATTGTCGGAGATTCGAGATGACTTTGGGTAATGAGCTAATGGGGCCGTGGTCGTGAGCATTGGCGCGAGGCCGCTATTCCTTCGGCGCGCCAGAGTCCCGAACGATGCCCTCATAGCGCTTGATTTCAGTCACCACAAACTTCGCAAAATCAGGCGCGCTGCCGCCCGCAATTTCGGCCCCCATCTCGTGCAGCTTGTTGCGGATGTCGGGGGTTTGCAGCATCTGGTTGAACTCTTTGTTGAGCCGGTTCACCACCTCGGCAGGCGCGTTGGCGGGCAGCATCAGGCCGTACCAGGCGGAGGCGACCATGGGCACGCCAGCTTCCTTGAAGGTGGGCACGTTGGGCAAGACGGCCAGCCGCTTGTCAGTTGCCACGGCAATGGGGCGCAGCAAGCCGCCGCGGATGCTGCCCAGCGAGCCGGTGTCGATCATCATGTCGATGTGCCCGGCCATCAGGTCTTGCGCCGCCGGGCCGCTGCCTTTGTAGGGTACGTGGCGGATGTCAATGCCCGCCGCCGTCTTGAACTGCGCACCGGCCAGGTGTTGCGACCCACCGATGCCCGCTGACCCATAGGTGAACTGGCCGGGTTTGCTGCGGCTTGCATCGACGATGTCTTTCAACGTGTGCCAAGGGGACTTGGTGGGTACCACCATCACGTTGGGTATGGCGCACAGCAAGAGCACGGGTGTGAAGTCTTTGACTGCATCGAACCCCTGCTTGGCGTAGAGGTGCGGCCCTGCGGCTTGGGTGGAGCTGGTGGTCAACAGCAGCGTGTAGCCGTCTGGTTTTTCTTTCACAAAGGCCTGGGTGCCTATGTTGCCGCCTGCACCGCCTTTGTTCTCCACCACCACCGGCACGCCCATGTTTTGCGAGAGGGCTTGCGCCAGCGTGCGACCAATCTGGTCAGTCGCGCCACCAGGGGCCCAGGGAACGATCAACTTGATGGGTTTGTCGGGGTAGGTCTGGGCGAATGCGGCCAATGGGACGCACAGGCTTAGCGCGATTAGCAGGGTTTTGAGGGGCGAGCGTTTTGGCATCATGCTGTGACTTTCTTTGTTCAGGCAACTACGACGCACTTGATGCGCGCCAGCGTCTCATCTACCCACGGCGCGGTGTAGGTGCCCGCTTGAATGTCGGCCATCATTTTTTCCTCGGCTACGCCCTTGGTCAGCGTGGCGGCGTAAACGGTGTGCACCTGGTCAAAGGGCACGCACAAGACGCCGTCTTCATCGCCAATCACCAGGTCACCGGGGGCTATCACCATGCCGTCGATGGCAATCGGGGTGTTGATCTCACCGGGGCCGTCTTTGTACGGCCCTCGGTGCGTCACGCCTGCGGCAAACACGGGGAAGCTGTCAGCGCGCAAGACGCGTGCGTCGCGTATCGCCCCGTAGATGACGATGCCCGCCAAGCCGCGTGCCTTGGCCATCGCGGTCATGATTTCGCCGAACAGTGAATTGGTCAGGTCGCCGCCACCGTCCACCACGATGACGTCCCCCGGCACGGCAAGTTCAAGCGCCTTGTGAATCATCAGGTTGTCACCGGGGCGCACGCGCACCGTCAGGGCCGGCCCGGCCATGGGCGTGCCGTCGTGCATGGGGCGCAGGTTGGGCCCGCCGTGGAACATGCGCGACATGCAGTCGCTCACGTTGGCCACGGGGAGCGGCAAAAATTGTTGTGCCTGCGCCAGGCTGACAGCGCGTTGGCGGGGGCGGATTTGAAGACCGAGCATGGGGTTTCCTTAACGGGTTTATTTTTTTGGATCTGCACTGCCTGCGACGGCCTTGATCCCGCTGGCGGCGACATCGACGGTGGTCTCAACCACGGTGGCTGCCACCTTAACGGTTGTGGCTACGACGGATACAGCCGCGTCGGCCACCGCAACAACAGAGCAGGCACTGCAAAGGAATGAGAGCAGGCAAGACAAGAGCAGGGTACGCATGGTGAGCTTTCAATGAGAAAAAGGGTGTCGAAAACAAAACCGTGCAACTGTACCCGCATGTGGCATTTCACGCACGCACACTGACATGCAATGACCTAGGCTGGAATTTGATTTGTTGGCTGACGCACCAAACGCTTGAGCTCTGGCAAACACGAGCCGCAGTTGGTGCCGCACTTCAGCGTGTCTTGAAGGCGGGCCAACCTTGCATCGTCGCTCCCCGTGGTGTTGGCAAGGCAGACCGCGATGGCCTCATCCGTGACGTTAAAGCAGGTGCAGATTTGCTTGCCGCGCGACTGCACCGCCACTGGCGCTTTGGCACCTGGGGAGAGCAGCAGGCGGCCATAGGCCTGGGCGGGCAGCTCGTCTTGCAGCAGGGTTTTGATCCAGCTTTGCGCGCTGGTGTCACCTGCGAGCATGAAGCCTTCGAGCATCGCTTGTTCGTCTTTTCGCACCAGGTGCACGCTGCGACGCTGGCCCTTTTTCTTGTCTGCGTAGCGCAGCACGGTGGCGCCGTCCAGATTCAGCAGTTTTTCAATTTGTTCCAGCAGCGCATCGTCGGGCGTGTCATGTGCAGCTGCGCGAAACAAAAGGCCACTGCGCTCGCGGCCAAAGGGCACGCAACTGGCGTAGGGGAACTGCGCCATCAGGGGTTTGAGCGCTTCGCGCGCGGCCAGCATCTGGTCCTCAGGCAGCCAGGCCATGGCCAACAGCGTCCACGGCAATTCAGCCTTCAGCACCTTGACGGCGGCGTGCTTGAGTTCGGGCTGTTTGGAGCTGGGGCAATAGGCTGAAGTAGTCAGCGCATTGACTCCCGCCAAGCGTTGGCCGGTGCTGCTCACACCGCTTAAAAATTCTTCGCCCCAGTGCATGGCCATGAAGACCTGGCTCAGGCCCAGCTCGGCGCTGGCCTGCACGGGCACGAGGATGGAGCCGCGCTTGCTGGTGACGTGCACCAAGTCGCCCTCTTGCAGCAGACGGCGCGCCATGTCTTGCTGGTGCATTTGTATGGATGGCTCGGCGACGTGGCCGAAGAGCCGACCCAGCGTGCCGGTGCGTGTCATGCCGTGCCATTGGTCTCTGAGTCGGCCTGTGCTTAGGGAGAAGGGGTAGCGGGATTCGCGGGGTTCGGCGACGGGTTTGTAGACGGTGTTGGCGAATTTGGCTTTGCCGTTGGGGGTGGGGTAAATGCCGTCTTCGTAGAGGCGTTTTTTGCCCTCGGATTGGCCTGATGTGATGGGCCACTGGCGGGCGGCTTGCTCCAGCATGTCGTAGGTCAGACCGGTTATGTCGAGGTCACGGCCTCGGGTGGATTCGCGGTGTTCGAGCCAGATTTGTTCGGGGGTTTGGTAGGGGAACAGACTCCGTTCGGGCTGAGCTTGTCGAAGCCCTTCGACAGGCTCAGGGCGAACGGTGAGAGGCTCAGGGCGAACGGGAAGAAGCTTCTCCAGCCGTCGGGCGAAATCCACGGCGATGGACCAGTCGTGGCGGGTCTCGCCGGGGGCGGGCACGGCGGCTCGCACGCGGGTGATGCGGCGCTCGCTGTTGGTGACGGTGCCTTCTTTTTCGCCCCAAGTGGTGGCGGGCAAGAGCAGGTCGGCAAAGTCGCAGGTGGATGCGGTGGCAAAGGCCTCTTGCACTACCACGAACTCGGCGCGCTCCAGGGCGCGGCGCACGGTGGCCTGATCCGGCATGGATTGGGCGGGGTTGGTGCAGGCAATCCACAGGGCTTTGATTTCGCCATCGGCAGCGGCTTGGAACATTTCTACGGCGGTCTTGCCGGACTTGTCGGGCACGCTGGGCACGCCCCACAGCGCGGCCACTTCCGCACGGTGCACGGGGTTGGCCAGATCACGGTGCGCGCTGAGCAGGTTGGCCATGCCACCCACCTCGCGCCCGCCCATGGCGTTGGGTTGGCCGGTGAGTGAGAACGGGCCCGCACCGGGCTTGCCGATTTGCCCGGTGGCCAAGTGCACATTGATGAGCGCGGCGTTCTTGGCTGTGCCGCTGCTGGACTGGTTCAGGCCCTGGCAATACAGGCTGAGGGTGGGGCCACGACGTGAAATGTCGTTCGCATTCAGCGCAGTGTCGCCTGTCATCCCCGCAAACCACTTCGCCGCCGTGAGTAAATCTTCCTTGCTGATGCCACAGGTCTGCGCCACCATCTCGGGCGTGTAGTCGCGCACCGTGGCCTTTAGTTCATCGAAGCCGTTGGTGTGGGCGGCGATAAAGGCCGTGTCCGTCCAGCCCTCCCATAGCATCAGGTGCAGCATGCCGTTGAACAGCGCAACATCGGTGCCGGGTTGGATCGGCAAAAACAAGTCCGCCAGACCCGCCGTGTCGGTGCGGCGCGGGTCGGCCACGATGATTTTCATCGCAGGATTTTTTTGCTTGGCCTCTTCAATGCGCCGAAACAAAATGGGATGCGCATAGGCCGCGTTGGAGCCGACGATGAAGATGCACTGCGCGTGGTTCACGTCGTCATAGCAGGCGGGCGGCGCGTCGGCCCCGAGCGTGAGCTTGTAGCCCGCCACTGCGCTGCTCATGCACAGGCGCGAGTTGGTGTCGATGTTGTTGGTGCCGATCAGGCCCTTGGCGAGCTTGTTGAAGACGTAATAGTCCTCGGTCAACAACTGGCCGCTGACGTAAAAGCCCACCGCATCAGGGCCGTGTTCACGGATGATTTGTACAAAGGTCTCGCTGGCAAAACCCAGCGCCGAGTCCCAGCTCAGGGGCTTGGGTGCCTCGCCCCGGTGTTCGCGCCGCATGGGTTGCAGCAGCCGCGTTTGCCGCGTGACGGCTTGCGTGGCCGTGAGGTGTAGCGTGGAGCCCTTGGAGCACAGACGGCCGAAGTTGGCGGGGTGGTCAGGGTCGCCCCGCACCCCCGTGATTTGCGTGCAGCTGGATTCGATGATGACGCCGCAGCCCACGCCGCAGTAAGGGCAGGTGGATTTGGTTTCTTTAGTGCTCATACAAACCCCGTTCGCCCTGAGCTAACTTCCGTTCGCCCTGAGCTTGTCGAAGGGTTGGCGAGGCTTCGACAGGCTCAGCCCGAACGGACAAGGGTTCAATCTGAACGGACAAGGGCTCAACCTGAACGAGAAGCATCAGGCATGGCCCCGCGACTCTTTCAATGTTGGCCCTGCCACGGGCGGCTTCATGTCCAAGGCCAGCGTGGCCAGCTCTTGCGCATTCAGATGCACCACGCCCGCATCCACCTTCACGGCAAAACTTTGCGTGCAGCCCTCGTCCGCCCCTTTGGCGCAGCCGTCGTCTAAGCCAATCGTCCAGTTGTGCAGCGGGCAGGCCACGCTGGTGCCAAACACAATGCCCTGGCTCAAGGGGCCGCCTTTGTGCGGGCAGCGGTCGAGCAGGGCGAAAACCTGGTCTTGGTCGTTGCGGAACACGGCCACGTCCATGCCAACCGGGCGCGCAACGCGGCGCGAGCCCAGCACGGGGATGTCGTCAACGCGACAGATGGTTTTCCATTCACTCATGATTTGCTTTCTTTTTTGATGGCTACTTACGCTAGTTTAAAAAGGCGTGACGCCTAAATCAGGTGTTAATTTTTTCGTACAAACCAGTCACACCGTTCATCAATTGCAAAATGCGCTCGCTAGTAGTGAATACATTGGCTTGCGCTTGGGTTTCGCCCGCCCCAGGTTTTAAATTGCGTAATGCGGATTCAAGAAAAGTGAACTGCGACGAGGCCATGTCAAGCTCAGACTTGATCGCGTCTGTGGCCTGCGGGGCGGTCTTCAGCTCGGCATGGGCTTTAACAAATTCATCGCGTGCCTTGGTCACTTCGGCCGCAGAGGCGGTGGACTGCACACCCCAACTGGCCGCTAGGTAAAACGCCGCCATGCGCTGACTGAGCATGCGCTGACGCCCCGACATGTTGACCAGTTGACCTGCAGGTTTGCCTGACACCCGTTCGAGTTGCACTGTTCCCTGATTAGCGAGTTGCAGCACTTTGCCCGACAGCACGATGACGCTGGCAGCGCCCGACTTGTCAGGGGTTTTTCCCACCAGCGCGCCCTTGTACTCACTCCAGGCGGCTTCCAATTCCGTGTAGGTGGTTTTGATGGTCGGCGTGGGCGAGAAAGCCTTGAGCTCCACCAATTGCAGGTCAAACATCGCCATCGATGCTTCTAGAGTTTTGCTGGCCGCATCGAGCAATACTCCCTGGCCCATGGCCATATAGCACTTGGCAGCACGTTGACTCAGCATCCGCTGACGGCCCGCCTTGTTGATGGTGTCGTTGATGTTGACGACTTGGGCAGTGGCCGACAGAGGTAGCGCCAGCGTGGAGGCGCCTGCAAGGAGTGTGCTGAGAATAGAACGACGTTTCATTTTTAGACTTTTTATTGATAGCTGCTTAGGTCAGTGGTTAAAGGCATACAGCTTGATTTAGGCATTAATTTTCTCGAACTGTCGCACATCCACACTGGCCTTTTGCTGCTCGAACCAGGGGTCGGGCTCACCGTCCAGCGTGAACTGCAAACGCTCCCACAGGGCTTTGCGGCCTTCGGCGTCGTCCAGCACTTTTTTCTTCACATGGTCCAGGCCCACGCGACCGATGTAGTGCACGGTGCGCTCCAGGTACCAGCCTTCTTCGCGGTAGAGCTGCATGAAGGCGCCGGTGTACTCCAGCACTTCTTCAGCAGTTTTCAGCTTGGTGAAGAAGTGGGCCACTTCGGTCTTGATGCCGCCGTTGCCGCCGACATACATCTCCCAACCGCTGTCCACGCCGATGATGCCCACGTCCTTGATGCCGGACTCGGCACAGTTGCGTGGGCAGCCGCTCACCGCAAACTTCACCTTGTGCGGCGCTTGCATGCGCCACATGGCGCGCTCCAGGTCTTTGCCCATCTGGGTGCTGTCTTGCGTGCCCATGCGGCACCACTCGGAGCCCACACAGGTTTTGACCGTGCGCAGCGCCTTGGCGTAGGCGTGGCCGCTGGGCATGCCGATGTCTTTCCAGACGTTTTGCAGGTCTTCTTTCTTCACGCCCAGCAAGTCAATGCGCTGGCCACCGGTGACTTTGACGGTGGGGATTTTGTACTTGTCCACTGCGTCGGCGATGCGGCGCAGTTCACTGGCCGTGGTCTCGCCGCCCCACATGCGGGGGATGACGGAGTAAGTGCCGTCTTTCTGGATGTTGGCGTGGCTGCGCTCGTTGATGTAGCGACTTTGCGGGTCGTCTTTGGCTTCTTTAGGCCAGGTGGACAGCACGTAGTAGTTGACGGCTGGGCGGCACGACGAGCAACCATTGGGCGTCTTCCAGTCCATGAATTTGTGCACATCAGGGATACTGAGCAGCTTGTTGGTTTTGATGGCATCGCGCACGGCCTGGTGGCCGTGGTCGGTGCAGGCACACATGGGCTTGGTCTTGGGCGTGGCCGAATAGTCACCCCCGGCGGTGAACATCAAAATCTGCTCCACCAAACCGGTGCAAGAGCCGCACGATGCGCTGGCCTTGGTGTGCTTGCGCACCTCGTCCAGCGTGAACAGGCCCTTCTCTTTGATGGCCTTACAGATCGTGCCTTTGTTCACGCCGTTGCAACCACACACCTCGGCTTCGTCAGGCATGCTGGCGGCCTTGGTGTGGCCCTCGTGGCCGGTGTCGCCGATGCTGGACTCGCCAAACATCAGCTTCTCACGCAAGTCGGCCACGCTGCGGCCATCGCGCAGCAGCTTGAAGTACCAACTGCCGTCCACCGTGTCGCCGTACAGGCAGGCGCCAACGAGCTTGTCGTCCTTGATGACCAGCTTTTTGTACACGCCGCCAAAGGGGTCGGACATCACGATTTCTTCCGTGCCCTCGCCACCCTGGAACTCACCCGCGCTAAAGAGGTCAATGCCCGTGACCTTGAGCTTGGTCGAGGTGAGCGAACCCGTGTAGCGCCCAATGCCAAACTGCGCCAGGTGGTTGGCCAGTACCTTGCCCTGCTCAAACAGTGGCGCCACCAAGCCGTAGGCAATGCCCCGGTGCGCGGCGCACTCGCCCACGCTGTAGATGCGGGCGTCGGTGGTGGTCTGCATGGTGTCGCTCACCACGATGCCGCGGTTCACATACAAACTCATCTTCTCGGCCAACTCGGTGTTGGGGCGAATGCCGACGGCCATCACTACCAGGTCAGCGGGGACCTCCATGCCGTCTTTGAATTTGACGGCCATGACTCTCCCGTCTTTATCGGGGATGAGTTCTTGCGTTTGCGCACCCATCAGAAACTTCATGCCGCGCTCTTCCAGCGATTTCTGCAAGAGCTTGCCTGCCACCTTGTCCAATTGGCGCTCCATCAACCAGGGCATGACGTGCACCACGGTGACGCTCATGCCGCGCTTCATCAGGCCGTTGGCCGCCTCCAGGCCGAGCAAGCCGCCGCCAATCACCACCGCGTGTTTGTACTGCGTGGCCGCCTCGATCATGGCGTTGGTGTCTGAGATGTCGCGGTAGGCCAGCACGCCCTTGAGGTCTTTGCCGGGTATGGGCAAGATGAAGGGGTTGGAGCCGGTGGCCATGATGAGGCGGTCGTACTCGGCGCTGATCTTCTCGCCCGCTGCGTTCGCGGCATGCACCACGCGGCGCACGCGGTCTACCTCGGTCACTTTCCAGCCGGCGTGCAGGGTGATGTGGTTGTCGGTGTACCAAGCCCAGTCGTTGAGGATGATCTGGTCAATGGTTTGCTCACCCGCCAAGACGGGGGAGAGCAAAATGCGGTTGTAGTTGGGGTGGGGCTCAGCCCCGAACACGGTGATGTCATACATCTCCGGGGCAATTTTGATGAGTTCTTCCAGGGTGCGAACCCCTGCCATGCCGTTGCCGATCATGACCAATTTTGACTTTTTCATTGCAGTTCTCCAAAGCGATTGCTTCACACGCAGCAAGCCCCGTGCCAATTCGATTTTTCTCTCGATGGGCATCAATCTTGCTGAGTGGTCTGCATGAGCTTTGAACTAGACATCGGTTTCACCTCCCTGGCGGGCAGCAAGCCCGTGAATGAAGACTTCTGCGCCGCCGTGCTGCCCGAGCCAGGTAGCGAGGGCATGGGTGTCATTGCGGCCATAGCCGATGGCGTCAGCACCGGGGGCTTGGGCAAAGAGGCCGCGCAGACCACAGTCACCAGTTTGGTGCGTGACTACTACAGCACGCCCGAAACCTGGGACACCACCGTGGCGCTGGACCGCATCATTGCGGCGCAAAACGCCTGGTGGGCGGCCAGTAACCGACGCAGTGAACCCGCTTTGGGCATGACGACGCTGACCGCCTTGGTGCTCAAAGGCCATTCGTATTCCCTCGCCCATGTGGGCGATTCACGCGCCTATTTGCTGCGCGAAGGCCAGGTCACGCAAATCACTTTTGACCACGTGCTGGCGCACCCGGATTTGCGCCATCAGCTCTTGCGCGCCGTGGGGGCAGAAGACCGCTTGGTGGTGGACTACACCCAGGGCGACTTGCAAGTGGGCGATGTGTTTGTGTTGGTCACCGACGGCGTGCACGGTTTCGTGCGCTTGCGCCAATTGGCCGAACTGGGGCAAAGTGAGAACGCCCAGGCCATGAGTGAAAACCTGGTGAACGCTGCCATCAAAATGGGCAGTAATGACAACGCCACTGCGCTGGTGGTGCGCGTGCTGGGCCTGATGGACGCCACGTTGAGCGACAACAACCGCGCCGCAGTCACGTTGCCCATCCCCGCGCTCTTCAAAGTGGGCGACACCATTGACGGCCTGCGCGTGACGGCACTGATTGCCGACAGCGGCATTAATTTGTTGTACCAAGTCCGTGACCTGCAAACCCAAACCCTCTACGCCCTCAAAACCCTGCACCCCGCGCGCGCAGCCGACGCGCAAGAGCGCGCCATGTTGGCGCACGAGGCCTGGCTGGCCCAGTGCATGCAAACCACGCTGGCGGCAGACCACTTGGTGCATCTGCACCAAACCTTGCCGAATGGCAAAAGCCCATCGGCCTACTACCTGCTATACGACTGGCACGCCGGGGAGACCTTGCAGCAGCAACTCGACCGCCAGCACAAGTTCAGCCCCAACCAAACCGTGGTGTTGGCCACGCAGGCGCTCAAAGCGCTGGGCCGCCTGCATCGGCAAAGCGTCATCCACCGCGACATCAAACCCGCCAACCTGCACCTGGGCGAAGACAGTGTGCTGCGCGTGCTGGACCTGGGTGTGGCCCTGAGCGGGCGCGAGCCCGAGGCCCTGCGCCGCTTGCACGCGGGCACGCCCAGCTACATCAACCCCGAGCAGTGGGGCTTTGCCATCAAAGCCAGCGGTGTGGACGCCAAAGGTGAGGAAGAATCGCCCGACGCGCAAAGCGACCTGTTCGCGCTCGGTGTCACCCTGTACCAACTGCTGACCGACGGCAAACTGCCCTACGGCGAAGTGCTGCCCTACCAGAGCGGCCGCTACTTCCGCGACCCCACGCCCCCCAGCCGCCACAACCCCGAAGTCCCCATCTGGCTAGACCACATCGTCCTCAAAGCCGTGGCCCGCGACAAACGCGAGCGCTTTGAGACTGCGGAAGAAATGTTGTTGGCCTTAGAGCGCGGCGCGTCCCGCCCCTTGTCTGCGCCCAGCGCCACGCCCCTGATCCAGCGCGACCCGACCATGCTGTGGAAGCTGCTGCTGGCGTTTAGTGGGGTGTTTAATTTTTTGCTGGTTTATTGGGTTTTGTTTTTGCCGAAGTAGGGTCAGAGCATTGCCAGTGCGTCTAGCGGGCTCGACGTATCGCCATTTAAGGCTGGCAAGGCCGCAAGAAAGGAATTACAGATCCACTAAACCGGAATCGTGGACACGCTAGCGTGATCAGACCGATGCCGCTCTTCGCTGACCACCAGGTGGATGAACTGTAGCTTGGCTAGCACTTGGTGAGCCAGCACAAAAGGATAGATGTCGGGCTGCCCCATCGCTCTGGCCATGCCATTCGTCAACATCGCTAGTTCGGCCCAATGGTTGACGAATGCCAGGTAGCGATCAGCATCGGGATGCTCGGGCTTGAACAAGACATCCCGTGTGAACGGGGTGAACTCCAGTCGTGTTTGATCCAGTGACAATCCAAAACTGCTGGCGGTATCCACCATATCGCTCATGTGCATGTAATGGGCCCAGCATTCTGCCCAGTCTTCCCAAGGATGGGCCGCCGAATAGGCGCTGACGTACTTCAGTGGCCAGTCGGCAGGCGGGCCCTCCTTGTAATATTGCTTCAGGCTGTCAACATAGTCACGTGTTTCGTCGCCGAATAAAACACGGCAGTCATCTATCCAATGGCTACCGGCAATCAAACGATCCCAGTAGTAGTGGCCGACTTCGTGGCGCATATGGCCGACCACCGTCCGATACTGCTCGTGCATATTGGTGCGCGCGTGTTCACGATGCAAATCGTCGGCTTCAATAACGTTCAGCGTGATCAGTCCATTGTTATGGCCGGTCATGACCGGCGGGCCTCCATCGGGTGCGCGCAAGAAATCGAACATCAGACCCTGCTCTGTATCCTCTGTCTCGCGTGAGGCCACTGGCAGCCCCATCACCAGCAGCGCTGATACCAGACGACGTTTGGCCAATTCGATCCGCCCCCACAAAATGCCGTTTTCCGGATGTTTCGGTTCATGTAGGTCGGGAATCGTTCGGTTGAGCCGACAGGCACGGCACAAGCCCGCCTGGGGCTCGACTTCGTCGACGGGGACCATCCAATTGCAAGATGCCGGAGTGTTGAGGTTGGCGCAACGGTGGTAACGCGGCCCTTTTGACTGCCATGCGGTCCAGACGTCCGGTTCGTTAGTCGGGCTTAATGGCACCACTTGGGCCAACTCTGTCACGTAACCGAGCGGGGTTTGACACGCCAGACAGGTGCTGTTGCGGAAAAATAGGGGGTTGCCACATTGGCAATTGAATGCGCGCACGCGCAAGCCAGGTGCCATATTACCCGTAGGGGTAGTTGTTGTCGGTTTTCTCAAGGTACGCTTATTTAAAGTTGGCGCAGTAGCCGCCAATAGAATCGCACCAAAATTGGCTAGAGCGAGTGTGCCATTAATGTCTGCACATGTTTGAGTACTTACTCCAACTCATCGGGCACGACGAACTCTGCCACGCAGGATTAAACTCCAAATTTCCAGGGTCTTTTTCGGACCCTGGAAGAGGGCATTAACGCAGGACCAGCACCGGAACTTCCGTGTGGGTCAGAACCTGCTGCGTTTCACTGCCCAGCAGCAGACGTTTGATGCCTTTGCGACCGTGGGAGGCCATGACGATCACATCGGCCTTGTGCTTTTTGGCGGTGGCAATCACGGCGTCAGACACGACGTCAGATTTCACCGTTACCGTTTTGACCGTTACGCCCTTGGCCGCCCCAGCTTTTTTAACCGCATCCACTACCACCTGCGCTTGGTCAGACCACTGCTTTTCAATTCGAGCCACATCGGCGGCTGAGAGTGTGAGCGCGCCTTCAAAGTAGCTTTGGGTGTAGCGCGGATAGACTTTTAACGCCACTAATTCTGCCCCGCAAAGGGAGGCTAACGCAATGGCGCTATTGACGGCTTTTTTGGACAGTGTCGAACCATCGGTTGCGACGAGGATGCGGTCATACATAGTGTTCTCCTGAGTTGTTGATGTTCACAACATGATACTAACTTGTCAGCATGCTGTTTTGATATGGATCAAATTTTGATCAGATCCAATCTTAGCTAAAAAGGTTTTTTAACCGATCAGCCCAACTTTCTTCACCGGGCGAATGTTTACCTCCACCTTTTTTCAGTGACTCGCCAAACTCTTTCATCAGCTTGCGCTGGTGCTCAGTGAGTTTGACGGGGGTCTCTAGCAGGATGTGGCAGTACAGGTCGCCGGGGTAACTGGCGCGCACGCCCTTGATGCCCTTGCCACGCAGGCGGAACTGTTTGCCGGTCTGTGTACCTTCGGGGATGTCAATCGCGGCCTTGCCATCCAGAGTCGGAATGTCGATCTCACCGCCCAAGGTGGCGGTGATGATGCTCACGGGCACAGAACAGTGCAGGTCGTCACCGTCGCGCTCAAAGACATCGTGTTTCTTGAGTCGGATTTCAATGTAGAGGTCTCCCGGCGGGCCACCGTTGGTGCCGGGTTCGCCATTGCCCACACTGCGAATGCGCATGCCGCCGTCGATGCCGGCGGGGATTTTGACTTCCAGCGTTTTTTGCTTTTTGAGCTTGCCTTGGCCATGGCACGTAGTGCAGGGTTCAGGGATGATTTTTCCTGCACCCCGGCATTGCGGGCAGGTTTGCTGAACGCTAAAAAAGCCTTGGCGCATTTGCACCTGACCTTGACCGTGGCAGGTGGTGCAGGTCTTGACTTGCGTGCCGGGTTTGGCGCCGTTGCCATGACAGACCTCGCAGTTGTCCCAACTGGGGATGCGGATTTGAGCATCTTTGCCGTGCGCGGCTTCTTCCAGCGTAATTTCCATGGCATAGCTTAGGTCGCTGCCACGGTACACCTGCCGACCACCGCGTGCTTTGCCTTGCCCTTGGCCAAACATGTCACCAAAAATATCGCCAAAGGCTTCGGCAAAACCACCGCCACCAAAACCTTCACTAGGGCCACCGCGCATATTCGGGTCAACCCCTGCGTGCCCGTATTGGTCGTAGGCGGCGCGCTTTTGTGCGTCTGAGAGCATCTCGTAAGCCTCTTTGGCTTCTTTGAATTTTTCTTCAGCTGCTTTGGAGCCATCGCCCTGATTGCGGTCAGGGTGGTGCTTCATCGCCATCTTGCGATAGGACTTTTTAATTTCTTCTTCTGACGCATTCTTGGGGACACCCAACACGTCGTAATAGTCTTTTTTGGCCATCTAATGTTCTCGGATCTTGGAGGCAAAACGCCGCGTTCGAAGACCTGTCAAGGTCATTCGAGCGCGGCGGGGTGAAGCGGCATGGGCCGGTTCTCTATCAGCCTTTTTTGACTTCTTTCACTTCCGCGTCCACCACGTTGTCGTCGGCGGGTTTGGCTTGTGGCGCTTCGGCACCAGCGGCACCACCGGCTGCGGCCTGAGCGGCGGCGTCCTTGGCTTGTTGGTCAGCGTACATCTTCTCGCCCAGCTTCTGGCTGACGGTCATGAGTGCGGTCGCTTTTTCTTCGATCACGGCCTTGTCGTCGCTCTTGAGCGCTTCTTCCACATCCTTGATGGCGGCTTCGATCTTTTCCTTCTCACCAGCCTCAAGTTTGTCACCGTACTCTGCCAAGCTTTTCTTCACGCTGTGTGCAGAGGCCTCAGCCGAGTTGCGGGCTTGTACCAGTTCGATTTTCTTGTGGTCATCGGCCGCGTTGAGCTCGGCGTCTTTCACCATTTGTTGAATTTCGGCTTCGGTCAGGCCTGAGTTGGCTTTGATGGTGATTTTGTTTTCTTTGCCCGTGCCTTTGTCTTTGGCGCCCACGTGCAGAATGCCGTTGGCGTCAATGTCAAACGACACTTCAATCTGCGGCGTGCCGCGCGCTGCGGGTGGAATGCCTTCCAGGTTGAACTCGCCCAGGCTCTTGTTGCCCGATGCAATCTCACGCTCACCCTGGAACACCTTGATGGTCACCGCAGGTTGGTTGTCGTCAGCCGTGGAGAAGGTCTGTGCAAATTTGGTCGGGATGGTCGTGTTCTTGGTGATCATCTTGGTCATCACGCCGCCCAGGGTCTCAATGCCCAAGGACAGTGGCGTCACGTCCAGCAACAGCACGTCCTTGCGGTCGCCTGAGAGCACCTGGCCCTGAATGGCAGCGCCTACGGCCACAGCTTCGTCTGGGTTCACGTCTTTGCGTGGCTCTTTGCCAAACAGTTCTTTGACCTTGTCCTGCACCTTGGGCATGCGGGTCATGCCGCCGACCAAAATCACGTCTTGAATGTCGCCCACGGAAATGCCCGCGTCTTTGATGGCAAGCCGGCAAGGCGCAATAGTGCGCTCGATCAGCTCATCGACCAGACTTTCCATCTTGGCGCGTGTGAGCTTGATGTTCAGGTGCTTGGGGCCCGTAGCGTCTGCCGTGATGTAGGGCAGGTTGATGTCAGTCGCGGCTGAGGATGACAGCTCAATCTTGGCTTTCTCAGCGGCTTCTTTCAGGCGCTGCAATGCCAGCACGTCTTTTGACAGATCAACGCCTTGTTCTTTCTTGAACTCGCCAATGATGAAGTCGATGATGCGTTGGTCAAAGTCTTCGCCGCCGAGGAAGGTGTCGCCGTTGGTAGAGAGCACTTCAAACTGTTTCTCGCCATCTACGTCTGCAATCTCGATGATGGAGATGTCAAACGTGCCGCCACCCAAGTCATACACCGCGATTTTGCGGTCGCCTTTTTCGTGCTTGTCCAAGCCAAAGGCCAAGGCCGCAGCGGTGGGCTCGTTGATGATGCGTTTGACGTCCAGGCCCGCAATGCGGCCTGCGTCTTTGGTAGCTTGACGCTGTGCGTCGTTGAAGTAGGCGGGCACGGTGATGACGGCTTCTGTCACGGGTTCGCCGAGGTAATCTTCTGCGGTTTTCTTCATCTTGCGCAGAATGTCGGCGCTGACCTGTTGGGCCGAAATCTTCTTGCCGCGCACTTCCACCCAAGCGTCGCCGTTGTCGGCAGCGGCAATGGTGTAGGGCATCAGGTTGATGTCCTTCTGCACTTCTTTCTCGGTGAACTTGCGACCGATCAAGCGCTTGATGGCGTACAGGGTGTTACGCGGGTTGGTGACGGCCTGGCGCTTGGCGGACGCGCCGACCAGCACTTCGCCGTCTTCTTGGTAGGCCACGATGGACGGCGTGGTGCGCGCACCTTCAGAGTTCTCGATCACCTTGGTGGTGTTGCCCTCCATGATGGAGACGCAGCTGTTGGTGGTGCCGAGGTCGATGCCGATGATTCTTCCCATGATGAACTCCGATTCAAAAAAATAGATGTGATTTAGATAGGGTTGCTCAAGCGCTTTTCAAGCGGACTTTGAGCAAGTTTTAAGCGATTGTTTATTTCGGGGCGGCCACGGTCACCAGGGCTGGGCGCAGCACGCGCTCCGCAATGGTGTAGCCCTTTTGCAGCACGCTGACCACGGTGTTGGCTTCTTGGTCGGCAGGCACCATGCTGATGGCTTGGTGCTTGTGCGGGTCAAATTTTTCGCCAGCGGGCGGGTTGATGGCGATCACCTTGTTGCGCTCTAGCGCGGCACTGAGCTGGCGCAAGGTGGCCTGTGCGCCTTCGCGGATTTGCTCGGGCGTGGCGTCCTTGATGAGCAGGCTGGCCTCCAAGCTGTCGGTCACGGGCAGCAGGCTCTCAGCAAAGCTTTCGACCGCAAATTTGCGGGCTTTGGAGATCTCGTCCTCTGCGCGGCGGCGGGCGTTTTCAGCCTCGGCCTTGGCGCGCAAGAACTGGTCGGCCAGCTCGGCGCTCTTGGCTTGCAAGGTCGCCAATTCGGCTTGAGCCAGACTCAAGGGATCGGTGTCCAGAATTGACTGGTCATCCACCGGGGTGGGGGGGTGAGAGGGTGTAGGTTTGTCAGACATGCGAATAGTCAGAAAGGGTCAGGGGTTGAGATGACAAGCACGGAGATGGAGGCGTCTGGCGGCATTTCAAGAGGAGGAGGCAAAAAAACAAAAGGGGCCTAAGCCCCTTCATGCCTCATCACGGCAGAACCAGTTCGCAGGCTTAGCCTTTGAGGCCCAGCAGCTCTACGTCGAATTTGAGTGTGGCATTGGGCGGAATCACACCACCTGCACCTCGTGCGCCGTAGCCGAGGGCGGCAGGAATGATCAGGGTGCGCGCACCGCCGACTTGCATGCCCGCCACGCCTTCGTCCCAACCACGGATGACCATTCCAGCGCCGAGCGAGAACACGAACGGGTCGTTGCGGTCTTTGCTGGAGTCGAACTTTGCACCTTGGGCCTCGTTGTTGTAGAGCCAGCCGGTGTAGTGAACGGTCACGCTTTGACCTTTGGTGGCGGTTTCGCCTGTTCCGATGACGGTGTCGTTGTATTGCAGGCCGGAGGGGGTGGTAATCATCAAATAATCCTTGCGCGCCATCGGGGTGATGGCTGTTGTCTAAAACCGTCTATTTTATTTGGCTTTTTTAGCCTGACTCAGAACCCACTTGCTGGCAAAGGCAGGCAGATCGCCCAAACGCTTGAGCAAGTCGGCTCCCGAGCTGGTGACGAGGTAGCCTTCATCGCCATGCGTCATCAGTCCCGCCGCGCGCAGTTCTTTGATTCGCGTGTTCAAGGTGTTGGGGGTGATGCCGCCCACGCTGTCTTGTAAAAGGCGAAAGGTCTGGGCCCGACCATCGCGCAAGGCCCACAGCACCCGAATGGCGTAGCGAGATTCCAGTAGGCTGAGCAGCTGGCCAATAGCGACGTTTTCTTTTGAAAGCATTGAAAAAAGCTCCTGAGATCGGGCAGCGAGTTAGGGCGGAATGGGGTTGGATGGGGGAGGGAGGGACGACTATAGCTCACTTTTTTGCCCCGCTCCTAGATTCATAGCTGGCGTTACAACTTGTCTCACACTGCTGAGAAACCGGGTATTTACGCGTACACTTTTTTCAAAAGTTGGAGTAGGTTTTTACGCTCGGTCGGACTCAACTTGGCGGTCGCCTGTAGTTCCAACTCTGTGGCTGTGTGCTCGGCTTGGGTCATCACGCGCTGGCCTGTGGCTGTCAAGTGAAGCGCCATGGCGCGGCCATCGTGCGGGTGGGGTCGGCGCTCGATCAAGGCGCGTTTGACTAGGGGCTTGATCAACCCAACCAAGTTGGGCGGCAAGATCCCCAACGTGGTGCACAACTGGCTGGAGGTGATGCCTGGGTTGTGTTTGATGAGCGACAGCACCGAGAAACTCACAGGCCGCAACTCATGCACCGCCATGTGTTTGAGGAACTGCTCAATCACGGCCAGTGCAGCGCGGCGCGCGTTGTAGCCGATCAGGCTTTCCAGAAATTGCGTGTCAATGGGGGCGTTGGATGCGGATGTTGCGGCTGCGGGGCTGCTGGTGGGGTCTGTCATAGCCTTAGATGCTCGTTGTGGTGGACGCATTGAGGCAACGCTGTAACACGATGTTCATTCGCATGTCGAACTCGGGCAGCACCCAGTGGCGCAGGGCTTGTGCTGGAGCTTGCCAGCGCGGGTTCAGTTGCTCTTGATTGGCAGACGAGCGCAGGCCCGCATCGATGCGCGCCCAAGCCCAGGCCAATAGGGCCAGGGCCACAGCGCGCAGGTAGTCGTCGGCCACCCAGTAGGCCAAGGCCGGGTCTTGGGCACAGGCGCGTACGAGTTCATGGTTGGCTTCGCCCAGCGTGGTCAACAGTTGCAGGGCTTGCGCATCGGCGGCATGGCTGGCGTCCATGTCTTGGCGCAGCTCGTGCAGCAAGGTGGTGAGGGCTGCAGCGCCGTCTGGCAGCACTTTGCGCACCAGCAGGTCGATGGCCTGGATTTCGTTGGTGCCCTCGTAAATCATGGCCACGCGAGCATCGCGCACGATTTGCTCAATGCCCCATTCACGCACATAGCCGTGGCCACCGAACACTTGCAGGCATTCGCTAGCGCCATAAAACGCCTGATGCGTGAAGGCCGCTTTGATGACCGGGGTGACCAAGCTGCACCAGCGCTGCGCCGCCTCGCGGCGCGCGGGCTCGGCGTGGTGTTTGGCGATGTCGAGCTCTAGCGCCGTGCGGTAGGCGATCAGGCGTCCAGCGTCGATCCAGGCCCGCTGGGTGTCCAGGATGCGGCGCATGGCGGGGTGGTCGGCAATCAGGCTGGTCTGGCTTGCACCGGGCGCGCGCATCTGGCGGCGCTCCTTAGCATAGGCATCGGCCTTTTGCCAAGCCGCGCTCAGCAGGCCCAGGCCTTGCAGGGCCACGTGCAGGCGCGCCGCGTTCATCATCACAAACATGGCGTTCAAGCCGCGCCCCGGCGTGCCCACGATCCAACTGGTGGCCTCGTCAAAGCGCATGACACACGTGGCGCTGCCGTGCAGACCCATTTTTTCTTCGATGCGGTCGCAGTACACGGCGCTGCGCGTGCCGTCGGGATAGAACTTGGGCACCAAAAACAGCGACAAACCCTTGGGCCCAGGCGGCGCATCGGGCAGCCGGGCCAGGACGAGGTGGACGATGTTGTCGCTCAAATCATGCTCGCCGCCTGAGATGAAAATCTTGGTTCCACTGAGTTGATAACTGCCGTCAAGCTGGGGCACAGCCTTGGTTCGGGCCAAGCCCAAATCGCTGCCCGCGTGCGGCTCGGTCAGGCACATGGTGCTTAGCCATTCGCCGGTGGCGATTTTGCTCAGGTAGAGGGCTTGGAGTTCATCACTGCCGTGGTGGGCCAAACATTCATACGCGCCGTGCAGCAGGCCGGGGGCCATGGTCCAGCCGTGGTTGGCGGCGCTCAGCATTTCATAAAGAATCGCCTCCAGCACCACCGGCAAACCTTGGCCACCGTGCGCGGGATCGGCGCTCAAGGCGGGCCAGCCTGCTTGCCAGAAGGCCTGGTAGGCGTCTTTAAAACCCGGCGGTGTGGTGACATGGCCAAACCCGTCTTTGATCTCATGACGGCAGCCAATCTCGTCGCCATCACGGTTCAAAGGGGCGACCACTTCGGCGACAAACTTGGCGGCTTCGGTCAACACCTGTTGCACCAAGTCATCGTCCACCTCGGCATGCGCGGGCAGGGATTGCAACTGCGCTGGGGTTTGCAGGGCACGCAGCAAGCTGAGCGTGTCGTCCAGCTCGGGTTGGTAGCCGGTCATGGTGTGGCCGTTTCTTTGCGGGCTGCACCTAGGTAGGTGTCGATCACGCGGGGGTCATGGGCGAGTTCGGTCGCCGCACCCTGCAAGCCCACTTCACCCATCTCCAGCACGTAGCCGTAGTCGGCAGCTTCCAGTGCGGCTCTGGCGTTTTGCTCCACCAGCAAGGTGGTCACGCCGGTGCTGCGCAGCGTGGCAATGGTTTTAAAAATTTCTTTGACGATCAGCGGGGCCAAGCCCAGGCTGGGCTCGTCCAGCATCAGCAGTGTGGGGCGCGACATCAGCGCTCGGCCCACGGCCAGCATTTGGCGCTCGCCGCCGGACAAAGTGCCCGCCTCTTGCAAGCGGCGCTCTAGCAGGCGGGGAAACAATTGGTACACCACGTCGAGCTGTTCGCGCCAGAGCTTGTTGCGCAGGCGCACCTGGCGGTACGCACCCAGCACCAGGTTGTCTTGCACGCTCATGCTGCTGAACAGTTCGCGCTTTTCGGGCACCAAGGCGATGCCCAACATCACGCGTTCTTCCAGCGAGAGCGCGGCGATGGATTGGCCCTGGAACTCAATCACACCTTGCGCGGGCAACACGCCCATCAGCGCGTTGAGCAGGGTGGACTTGCCCGCCCCGTTGGGGCCAATGACGGTGATGACGCTGCCCTTGTCGGCGTGCAGTGCCAGGCCGTGCAGCACCTCGGCCTTGCCGTAACCGGCGTGCAAGTTGTGCACGCGCAATAGAGGCGTGGTGGTAGATGACGTTGAGGGTGAAGTGTTGGGTGTGGAGTTAGACATGCTGTGCCTCGCTTTCAATGCTCAGTGCCAAGGTAGGCGGCGCGCACAGCGGGGCTGGCTTGAATCTCTGACGGCGTGCCTTCAATCAAGCGCGTGCCGAACTCCATCACCACCATGCGGTCGCACACCTCCATCACCAAGTCCATGTCGTGCTCCACCAGCAAGATGCTCATGCCCTGGCTGCGCAATTGCCGCAGCACTTCAATCAAGGCTTGTTTTTCCTTAAAACGCAGGCCCGCAGCGGGCTCATCCAGCAGCAGCAGGGCCGGGTCATTGCACAGGGCGCGGGCAATCTCCAGCAAGCGCTGCGAGCCCATGGGCAGGTTGCCCGCCAACTCATGCAGTTGCTCGCCCATGCCCACGCGCGTTAGCTGTGTGGCGGCTTCTTTGAACAAGCGTTGTTCTTCGGCCTTGTCCAGCCGCAGCATGGCGGACAGCGCGCCTTTGTCGCCGCGCAGGTGCGCGCCCAGGGCCACGTTCTCTAGCACTGTCATGTCGGCAATCAGCTTGACGTGCTGAAACGTGCGCGAGATGCCGCGTTGTGCCACGCCGCGCGCGGCCAAGCCGGTGATGTTTTCACCCCGGTAGGTGACCTGCCCGCTGGTGGGTGCGAGCACGCCGGTGATCAAGTTGAAGGTGGTGGACTTGCCCGCACCGTTGGGGCCAATCAGCCCAAAGATTTGCCCAGCCTTGACTGTGAAGTTGATGTTGTTGACTGCCACTAAGCCGCCAAACTCTTTGCGGATGTCCTGCACCTGCAAGACCACTTCTTGCGGGGCAGGTTTGGCACGCGCGCTTAAAGCGGTGGCTTGGGCCCAGCCGCCGCTGGTGTCATCGCGGCGCGGGGGAGCAGGCAAGCGCCGATCCACAAACGCCCAGACGCCATCGGGCGCGTACTTCAGCACCAGCACCAGCACCACGCCAAACACAATCACCTCGTAGTTGCCGCTGTGGCCAATCAACTTGGGCAGCAGCACTTGCAACTGGTCGGCCAGCAGGGTGGTGATGGCTGTGCCCGCAATCGCACCCCAAACAAAACCAGCCCCGCCCATCACCGCCATGAACAAATACTCAATGCCAATGCGCAGGCCAAACGGGGCTGGATTGACCGCGCGCTGAAAGTGGGCGTACAGCCAACCCGAGACGCAGCCCAAGAGTGCTGCCATCACGAAGATGGCTATCTTGTAGCGCAGTGTGTTAACGCCCATGGCCTCGGCCATAGAGGAGCCGGTGCGCAGTGCGCGGATGGCGCGCCCACCGCGTGAATCGAGCAGGCGCTGCACGCCTAAACACGCCAGCAAGAGCAGCGCCCAGGTGAAGAGCAAATACACCCGCTGCTGGCCGATTTGCCAAGCGCCTATAGACAGGCCGGGCAGATTCAAAATACCGTCGTACTTGCCCAGCGCATCCAGGTTGCCCATGGTGTAGTACAGCGACAAACCCCAGGCGATGGTGGCCAGCGGCAGGTAGTGGCCCGACATGCGCAAGGTGATCCAGCCCAGCACCAGCGCGCTGATGGCCGTGATGCCCAGGCCCACCAGCAGACTAAGCCAGGGCGACCATTCCATCGTGGCTGACAAGTAAGCCGTGGTGTAGGCCCCAATGCCGACAAAAGCCGCTTGCCCAAAGGAGGTGAGCCCGCCCACACCAGTGAGCAAGACCAGACCCAGCACGGCCAAACTGGCAATGCCGATGTAGTTGAGCTGGGTGATCCAAAACTCAGGCACGGGAAGAATGCAGACACCCACCAGCGCGAGGATCAGCGCAGGCAGGCCTAAAGAACGAAGGTGATGAGCGAAGTTCATCTCAATGCTCCTCGTCTGAATGACCGCTGCGCAGCGAGCGCCAAAAGAGCACGGGCAAGATCATGGTGAACACGATCACCTCTTTGAACGCGCTCGCCCAAAACGAACCAAAAGCCTCCACCACACCCACCAGCAAAGCGCCCAGCGCCGCAACCGGGTAGCTGGCCAAGCCACCCACCACGGCGGCTACAAAACCTTTGAGACCAATCAAAAAACCAGAGTCATAAAACACGGTGGTGGTCGGGCCTATCAACAGGCCTGACAGCGCACCAATCAGCGCCGCCATCATCAGCGTGAGCTGGCCCGCGCTTTGTGACGAGATGCCCATCAGCCGCGCACCCAAGCGGTTCACCGCCGTGGCGCGCAAGGCCTTGCCGTAGAGCGTGCGTTCAAAAAACAACCACAGCAACACCATCAAGGCCACGGTGGCGACAAAAATGATGACGGTCTGCCCCGTGATGGACAGGCCCGCGACGGCAAAGCGCTCGTCCCAAAACGAAGGGTTGCGGTAACCCTCGGCACCAAAAAATAATAGCCCCAAGCCCGTCAAAGCAAAGTGCACGCCGACCGAGACAATCAGCAGCACCAGCGACGATGCATCGGCCAGCGACTGGTAAGCCAGCCGGTACACCAGCGGCCCGAACGCGGCCACGATGGCCAGCGTGAGCGCAGCCTGCACCAACAGCGGCAGTTGCTGCGGTGCTGCCCACACGGCCATTGCCGCAATCACACTGGGCATCACTATCACCTTGAGCGCGGCTTTGGCCGCTTGCATCAACGCACGTTGGCGTTGCCAGTGCTGCCAGCCCTCCACCAGTGCGGCCAGTGCGGCCAGCAAGAGCAGCAACCACACCGTGCCCGGCACTTGGCCGGTCTGAAAAATCGCCAGCGTCAAGGCCCCATAGGTCACAAATTCACCCTGGGGGATGAAGATGATGCGCGTCACCGCAAACACCAGCACCGTGGCCAAGCCCATCAGCGCGTAAATGGCGGCGTTGGTCAAGCCATCGAGCAACAAAATGCTCGCGATATTCAGATCCATGGGGGAATGCCTTGGTTGCGAAAATTAAATGATGAATGTTAAATAACTCCGTTCATCCTGAGCCTGTCGAAGGACTCGCAAGACTTCGACAGGCTCAGCCCGAACGGAAATTTATCCAAAGAACTTTCGTCCGCAGTTACTTCGTCGTCACGCCGTCCAGCTTCCAGTCGCCATTGACGATGCGCATGATCACGCCAGTGTCATCGGTGTAGCCGCCGTGGTTGGTGGCGGTGTAGTTCACTGTGCCGTGGAACAGCGGGATAGGGCCGGAGTTCTCCATCGCGGCTTTCAGAGCGCCACGGAACTCAGGCGTGCCTGGCTTGGCAGATTTGAGTGCGATGGGGATGATTTTTTGCAGCAAGATGGACGCGTCATATGCATGGCCGGCAAAGGTGTTGCGGCTATTCGGGCCGTAGGTTTTTTCCCACGCTTGAACAAACTTCAAGGCCACTGCCTTGCTGGGGTGGTTGGCGGGCAACTGCTCGGCCACTACGCCGGGGCCTGCGACCACATAGCCGCCTTCCACGTCCTTGCCGCCCACGCGCATCAGGTCACGTGAAGCCGCGCCGTGGGTTTGGTAAATCTTGCCCTTGTAGCCGCGCTCGATCAGCGCTTTGTGGGGCATGGCCGCGCCGCTGCCGGAGGCCACGATGAAGATGGCGTCGGGGTTGCCTGCGGTCACTTTGAGCGCTTGCGCGGTGACACTGGTGTCGGTGCGGGCGAAGCGCTCTTCAGACACAAACTTCACGTCCGTGCCGGCCATTTTGATCTTCATGTCGCGCAGGAACAGCTCGCCAAATGCATCGGCGTAGCCCAAAAAGCCGACCGTCTTGACGCCGTTCTTCTTCATATGCTGCACCAACGCATGCGACATCACCAGGGTGGACTGGGGCATGTTGTAAGACCAAGGTGCTTTGGCGGTGGACACGTCAATGGGCGAGAAGCTCAGTTGCATGGTGCCCGTCTCGGCGGCGATGGCGGCCACGGCGTTGGCAGCGGGCGTGGCGGCAGAGCCCATCAGCATGTCCACTTTGTCTTCAGTCACCAAGCGTCGGGCGTTTTTGGAGGCCAGAGTGGGGTCGGTGGCGTCGTCCAAGATGATGACGTTGAGCTTTTGCCCGGCAATGCTGGTGGGCCACATGGCAATGGCGTTTTTCATCGGGATGCCCAGGGCCGAGGTGGGGCCGGTGAGCGGCAGCACGATGCCGATGGTGACATCGGCCAGCGCTGTGCCGCACATCAGCAAGGCAATGGCTGTGGTGATGGCGGACGCGGTGATTTTTGAGTTTGATTTCATGGTGAGTCTCCTAGGGTTTTCTGGGGTTGAAGTAAGGGTAAGGGCAGGGGTGATGGGTCAAGGCGTCAAAGGCATTTGGCTTTGATGTCTGCGGGGATTGGGATGGCTTTGATACGGTCGGGCTCGCCCGGTGGGCGGATGACGAAGGCACGGGTCTCGGTGCCTTCGCACAGCAGATCATCACCGCGCTTGACGATGTGGCGGTGGATGAACACCTTCTCGCGCCATTCCTCCACGCTGGTGTGGATTTGAATCGTCTCGCCATAGGTGGCAGGGCGCATGAACTTGGTGTGGATCTCCAGCAGCGGCGTTCCGACAATGCCGGTGGTTTTGACCAGCTCGCGCCAGGGCAGCACGCCGCACTGCACAAAGAAGTTGAGCGACGACGCGTCCATCCACTTCGAGAAGTTGGGGAAGAAGACAATCCCCGCCGGATCGCAATCGCCGAATTGGACTTGGACTTCAAAAATTACGGTTTTATTCATCTCAGATGACTGGTTTGATGATGACGTTCAGGGTATCGCTATGCAGCGCCGCCACCGTGTCGGCCCGGTGTGCCAGCACGGCGCGTTGGTTGATGGAGCCCTTGTCAGTGATCTCGCCCCGGTCAATCGTGGGCGGCTCGGCCAGCAGGCACAGGCGGGCGATGCGGTTGGCGCTGCCGGTGGCGGTCTGGGCCAGCGTGTTCACCAAGGTTTGGAAGTGCGCCAGCACCGGCGCGCTGCTCAGCACATCGGCCATGGCCGCGCTGGCGGGCAGGCCGCTCAAGGTGCGCACGGCTTGGGTGGGGAAGACCATGGCGCCGACTTCCTTCAAGTTGATACCGGTCAACACCACGTCTTGGATGTAGGGCGCGCCTGCGGCGACGATCTTGGCGCGCATCGGCCCCACGCTGACAAAAGTGCCGGTGGCGAGCTTGAAGTCTTCCGCAATGCGGCCATCAAATTTCAGGCCTTTATGGATGTCGTTGGTGTCAATCCACTTCACCGCGTCGCCAGTGCAGAAGAAACCTTCTTCGTCAAAAGCCTCAGTCGTTTCTTGCGGCGCGCGCCAGTAGCCGGGCGTGACGTTGGGGCCTTTGTAGCGCACCTCGGTTTTGCCGTCCATGTCCACCAGCTTGAGCTCCATGCCGGGGGTGGGCACGCCCAGGTCACCCGAGTTCACATAGGGGCTGTTGACTGAGATGGCAAACGGGCCGGACTCGGTCATCCCTAAGCCGGTGTTCATCACAATGCGCTCGCCAATCTCGCACTCTTGCGACTCATACAAGCTGTCCCAAATCGGCTGGGCCAGCCCTGCACCGGCGTAGAAAAACATGCGCACGCGGGAGAGTAGGTTCTTGCGCAAGGCATCGTCCGTTTTCATCGCGTTGGCAATCGCCTCAAAGCCGGTGGGCACGTTGAAGTACACCGTGGGCGCGATCTCACGCAGATTGCGCAGGGTCTCATGCATCAAGGCGGGGGTGGGCTTGCCGTCGTCAATGTAGAGCGTGCCGCCGTGGTAGAGCACCATGCCCACGTTGTGGTTGCCACCGAAGGTGTGGTTCCAGGGCAGCCAGTCCACCAGGATGGGCGGAGCCTCGGTCAACACCGGCATGCTTTGGGCCATTTGTTGTTGGTTGGCGCACCACAGGCGTTGGGTGTTGATGACAGCCTTGGGCAGCTTGGTGGAGCCGCTGGTGAAGAGAAATTTGACGATGGTGTCAGGGCCGGTGGCGGCCATGGCGGCGTCCGCGGCGGGAGTGGCTGGGGTGGCCAGCAGTTGATCGAAGAGCGTAAATCCCGTTCGTGCTGAGCTTGTCGAAGCACTCGCGAGGACTTCGACAGGCTCAGTCCGAACGGGAGGGGTGGTGTAGATCACCTCTACATCGGCAGGAACCGCCGCTGCAATAGCCTTGCCGTAGCGTGCCGCATCGGCTGCAAACACCAGGCCGGGCGTGACAGTGCGCATCACATGCTTGAGCTTGTCAAAGTCTTGGCTCACCAGCGAGTAGGGCGGCGAGGCGGGCACGTAAGGCACACCCGCCACCAAGCAGCCCAGCGCGAGAACCGCATGCTCCAGGTCGTTCTCTGAGAGGATGACCACGGGGCGCTCAGCGTTCAAGCCGCGATCAATCAAGGCCTGCGCGATGCTGCGTGCGCCTGCCCAGGCTTGGGCGTAAGTGACATGCCGCCAGTCGCCCGTGCTGCCATCAGCCAATTTCTCACGCCGCGCCATGAAGCTGCGATCCGGTGCGGTCTGCGCCCAGTGTTGCAACCGGTCGGTGATGCGCTCGGGGTAGCCAGCCAGGGGCTGCTCGGCCTGCATGTACTGCGTGCCGGGCGCGCCGTCACGCAGCGTGACGCGTGTGACGCCGAAGGTGAGCGGACGGAACTTAGGCGAGGTCACGATTTCTGCACCTTGGTGCCCGCCTTACCTTCCAAAAAGTCGCGCACTCTTTTCTTGGCCTCTGGCGCGCTTTGCGCAATGGCTGCCATCATGGCCTCGGTGAAAAATCCTTGGTCGGCGGGCTGCTCGGCGATGCGGGGCAGGGCATGCATCAGCGCGTAGTTGGTCAACGGCGCATTGGTCGCTACCCGCGTTGCCAGCTCAAAGGCTTTGTCGAACGCGTTGCCCGTGGGCACGAGGTATTGGGCCAAGCCAATGCGCTCACCCTCAGCGGCGCTGATCACGCGGCCCGTCATCATCATGTCTGTCATGCGGGCTGCGCCGATCAAACGCGGGATGCGCACCGAGCCACCACCACCGACAAAAATGCCGCGCGAGCCCTCGGGCAGAGCGTAAAAAGTGGTCTCGTCCGCCACGCGAATGTGGCAAGCACTGGCCAACTCCAGCCCACCGCCCACCACCGCGCCGTGCAGCGCTGCAATCACGGGAACGGGGCCGTACTGCACCCGCTCCAGCGCAGCGTGCCACATGCGTGAATGCAGTAGACCCTGGCCCGCGTCGCGCTCTTGGAGTTCAGACAAATCCAGACCCGCGCAAAAGTGCTCACCCTCGCCGTCAATCACTGCCGCACGCACCGTGGCAGGCAGGCCGTCAAAGGCGTCGCGGATGGCCAAGATCAAGGCGTCGTTGATGGCGTTGCGCTTCTTGGCGCGCGTGAGGCGGATGACGGCAATCTCTTGCTGCTCGCCGCGAATGTCAATGTGTAAATCTTGGTGCGTCATGCTGGCTTTCTTGAAGTTGACATTATGGTTATAAAAAATAACCAATTCAAGTGCCTGTTGCTGGGTTCGCGTCAGTGTTTACCCTGAGTTGGGTGGCTCCACGGACGAGCCGCGCAGCGCTGTCATTCGGCTTTGATACCCGCGTCACTGGAGAGTTTGGCGAGGCGCGCCACTTCAGAGCGGATCAACTGGCCGAACTGCTCTGGCGAATCACTGGCCACCAAGTCAATGCCCCGCTCGGAAAACTGAGCAACCAAGCTCGGCTGAGCGTAAGCTTTGGCCACCTCAGCATGCAGGCGTTGCACAATGTCCTTGGGTGTTCCGGCGGGGGCCAGCAGCATATTGAGCGTGACATCTTCATACCCTGGGAAACCCAGTTCGGCAATCGTTGGTACATCCGGGAAAAGTGTCGAGCGGGTGCTGCTGGTGACCGCCAGTGGGCGTAGTTTTTCAGAACGCACATGGCTTATGGAGGTGCTGAGCTGGTCAAACATCAATTGCGTTTGACCACTGATCACGTCGACGAGGGCCTGCGCGTTGCCTTTGTAAAAAATGTTCAGCATCTTGATGCCGGCACGGTTGGAAAACACTTCGCTGGCAATGTGGCCGGTGGACCCGTTGCCACTGCTGGCCACACTGAAACCGCCGGGTTGGGCCTTGGCTTGCTGCACTAGGTCGGCCAGGTTTTTGACAGGCACCGATTGCCCTGACACCAGGATCATGGTCGCTTTGCAAGTCAGGCTAATGGGCTCGAAATCACGGGTGGGGTCATAGCCCGCATTTTTCATGATCAAGGGGGCCGAGAAAAAAGTGCTCGACGTGGCCAACAAGGTGTAGCCATCAGGCGCAGACTTGGCCACCAACTGGGTGCCCACCAAGGACGCAGCGCTTGGCCGATTTTCCACCAACACCGCTTGGCCCAGGCTCTTGGACAATTCCCTTGCCAATGTGCGGGCCACGATGTCCACATTGCCACCCGCAGCCACAGGCACAATGATTTTGATAGCACGGCTGGGCCAGCGGTCTTGTGCTAGCGATGACAAAGCCAGCAAACTCAGGCCAATGGCCATCAGCAGTTTAAGTTGCTTCAACATGAAGGGACTCCTTGTGTTAACTCAACCATTGGTGTATGAAAGAGTAGGAAATTGGGCTACCTTAATCTGAGTATGTCGTCTTGGAAGAGCTGTCGTGTCCGGTACAAACCCTTACGGTCGCATTTTTCTTTGCATCGCATCAAAGGCCTAGAGAGCTTGAACAAGGCGTTCAAGCGGCGTGGTTTCGGTAGATTTCAGGAGGTGAATATGGACACACAGCAGTACACAGAGCATTTCGACGCCATCATCATCGGCACCGGCCAGGCCGGGCCCGCGCTGGCGCAGCGCTGCAACCGCGAGGGCCTGCGCACCGCTGTGATTGAGCGCGCGCACTTCGGCGGCACTTGTGTCAACGTGGGCTGCGTCCCCACCAAAACCATGGTGGCCAGCGCACGCGCATTGCACATGGCGGGGCGCGGTGGTGAATTTGGTTTTTCTGTGGGCGAGCTGCGGGTGGACATGGCACGGGTCAAGGCGCGAAAGGACGAGATTGTGCACAAGTCGCGCCAGGGCGTGGAGCAGTGGATGCGCGGGTTGGACAAGGCACAGGTGATCCAAGGACACGCCCGCTTTGTCGGGCCCGATGTGGTGCAGGTGGGCCAGCGCCGTTTGCAGGCTCCACGTATTTTCATCAACGTGGGTGGGCGGCCCGTGGTGCCCGATCTGGCGGGCATTCGCGATGTGCCTTACCTGGACAGCAGCTCCATCATGGGGTTGGCCGAAGTGCCGCAACACCTGATCATCATTGGCGGCAGTTACATCGGGCTGGAGTTTGCGCAGATGATGCGGCGCTTTGGCGCGAAGGTCACGGTGATGGAGCGCTCGCCCCAACTACTGCCACGCGAGGACGAATACGTGTCCAACGGCATCCGCGCCATTTTGGAAGCCGAAGGCGTGGAGTTCCGGCTTGCGGCGCAATGCCTGTCGCTCTCACGCAGCGGGGAGCAGGTGGTGGTGGGTGCGCTCTGCGGTGATGGCGCTCAAGCCGTGACGGGCAGCCATGTTCTGCTGGCCGTGGGCCGCCAGCCCAATACGGACGACCTGGGGCTGGATGCGGCAGGTGTCGCGCTGGACGCACGTGGCTACATCCAGGTCGATGAGCAGTTGCGCACCAGCGCAGCGGGCGTGTGGGCGTTGGGGGACTGCAATGGCCGGGGGGCTTTCACCCACACCGCGTGGAACGACTACGAGATCGTCGCGGCCAATCTGTTTGACAGAGATCCGCGCCGCGTGAGTGACCGCATCGGCTGCTACGCGCTCTTCATCGACCCGGCGCTGGGCCGCGTGGGCCTGAGCGAGCGTGAGGTGCGTGCCAGCGGCGTCAAAGCGCTGATGGCGCGCATGCCCATGCAGCGGGTGGGGCGAGCGCGCGAGGCGGGCGAGACGCAAGGCTTCATGAAGGTTCTGGTCGATGCCAACAGCCAGCGCCTGCTGGGTGCGTCCATCCTAGGGCTGAACGGTGATGAAGTCATACACGCTCTGCTTGACGTGATGGCCGCAGGCCTGCCCTACACCGCTATCTCGCGCACCATGCACATTCACCCGACGGTGAGTGAGCTGGTTCCCACGCTGTTGCAGCAATTGAAGCCGCTGGAGCTGTGACGTGAATCGGCCATGAATCGGCTTAAAGGGCCACTCGGGGTCTGAGTAAACTTCGCCCACAACCCCATTCAATCGGGCTCACCACGCACAAACAGAGAGACACCACCATGACGATCAAAACCCATCACAAACTATTGCTCACCGGCGCGGCTGGCGGGTTGGGCACCGCCCTGCGTGATCGGCTCAAACCCAATTGCGACGTGCTGCGCCTCTCAGACAAAGCCGACTTTGGCCCCGCCCGCGCGGGTGAAGAGGTGATGCTGGCCGACTTGGCCGATGGCGCTGCCGTGAACGCGATGGTGCAAGGCGTGGACGCGATTGTTCACCTGGGCGGCTATTCGGTCGAAGGCCCGTTCGAGCCCATCCTGCAAGCCAACATCATCGGCGTGTACAACCTCTACGAGGCCGCGCGCCAGCATGGTGTGAAACGCGTGGTGTTTGCCAGCTCTAACCACGTCACCGGCTTTTACCGCCAGTCGCAAACCCTCACCGCCGACATGCCACCACGGCCCGACGGGTTTTATGGCGTGAGCAAGGCTTTTGGCGAAGACCTGTCGCGCTTTTACTTCGACCGCTACGGCATCGAGACCGCCTGCGTGCGCATAGGCTCATCCTTCCCAGAACCCCGCGACCGCCGCATGCTGGCCAGCTGGCTCAGCTATGACGATCTGCACCGCCTGATCACCGCCTGCCTCACCACGCCGGTGCTGGGCCACAGCATTATTTTTGGCATGTCCAACAACGCCGTGACCTGGTGGAGCAATGAGCAGGCGCGCCATGTGGGCTATGTGCCGCAAGACACTTCGGATGTGTTTCGTGATGCGGTCTATGCGCGTACTGAGGCTCCTGATTTGAATGATCCGGCGGTGCAGTTTCAAGGGGGTGGGTTTGTGAAGGCGGGGCCGTTTTCTGGGTAGTTGGTTTGTTTGTTGCGCGTTTTTCAATTCATGCAACGCAGGGGTTTTGTACGCCCAGGCACTTGGGGTGAGTAGCTGCGCGACTGTCCCCCGCCCTTCGGGCTCCTCCTTGATGTCGCTACGCCACTCACCCCAAGCGCCTGGGCAGCGAGCACGGTGGGTAGGCAGCGGAAGAACGCGCACCATGCTCGCAAGATCGACTCGGTGGCGCGCTCAGCGCAGCGGCATCAAGGAGGAGTCGGTGGCCCTAGGCCACCACGGGGGACAGCCGCGGAGCTGAGTGCGCTGCCGAGTTGATCCATTACAAAATGTCACCGTCAACAGGAAAAAACCAACAATGAACAACAACGCAGAACTCGTCGTAGATGCACGCAATGCAGTGGGTGAGAGCCCGGTGTGGAGCGCAGTGGAGCAGGCGCTGTACTGGGTGGACATTCCAGCCCAACAACTCTGCCGCTGGCAGGTTGACTCAGCCAAGGTGACCCAATGGCAGGCTTCGGAGATGCTAGCCTGCATTGCGCAGGGCACACGGCCTGGCACTTGGTTGGCGGGTATGGAGACGGGCTTGTTTGAGTTGCAGGTGCCTGATGCATCCAACGCTCATGCATCACTTCAAAACCACTCACAGAGCACCTTGAGCAGTCGCTTGGTGGCTCCCGTGGAACACGCCCAACCCGCCATGCGCTTCAACGATGGCCGCTGCGATAGGCAAGGGCGCTTCTGGGCGGGCACGATGGTGCGCGATATGGGGCTGGCTTCACGCTCGGGGGCGCTGTACCGGCATGACACCGTGCGCGGCTTGCAAAAAATATTGCAAGACTTCATCACCCCCAATGGCCTGGGTTTTTCCCCGGATGGCCGCACGATGTACCTCTCAGATTCACATCCCGCCGTGCAACTGATCTGGGCCTTTGATTACGACACCACGACAGGCACGCCCTCAAATCAACGGGTGTTTGTTGATATGAACACGATGCCCGGTCGGCCCGATGGCGCGGCAGTCGATGCGGACGGTTGCTACTGGATTTGCGCGAATGACGCGGGGCTGGTGCACCGCTTCACGCCTGATGGCAAACTGGATCGTTCGCTGGCCGTGCCGGTTAAAAAACCCGCCATGTGCGCCTTTGGCGGTGCCGGGCTGGACACGTTGTTTGTAACCTCGATTCGACCTGAGGGCATCGACTTGTCTGACCAGCCGCTGGCTGGTGGCGTGTTTGCGTTGCGCCCCGGCGTTAGAGGAATCCCTGAGACCTCATGTTCGTATTAACGTTACAGTGAGCCCCTAATCTCAACCACTCCAAGAGGACGACATGAACTTCAAACCCACCTTGATTGCCCTGGCCACAAGCATCGTTACCCTGGCGGCCCTGAGCGTGCACGCCACCGAGTTCCGCTCAGCCGACACCCACAACGCCGACGACTACCCCACCGTGGCCGCCGTCAAGTACATGAGCACGCTGCTGGAGAAAAAGAGTGGCGGCAAGCACAAAATCAAAGTCTTCAACAAACAGGCCCTGGGCAGCGAGAAAGAAACCATTGACCAGGTGAAAATCGGCGCGCTCGATTTCACCCGCGTCAACGTGGGCCCGATGAATGGCATTTGCCCTCTGACCCAAGTGCCGACCATGCCCTTTCTGTTCAACAGCATCCCACACATGCGCAAGGTGCTCGATGGCCCGGTGGGCGATGAAATTTTGAAGAGCTGCGAGTCAGTGGGCTTTGTCGGCCTGGCGTTTTACGATAGCGGCGCACGTTCCATCTACGCCAAGAAGCCGATCAAGACCGTGGCCGATGCCAAGGGTCTGAAAATTCGAGTGCAGCAGTCTGACCTATGGGTGGCTTTGATCAGCGCCATGGGCGCCAACGCCACGCCCATGCCTTACGGCGAGGTGCTGATGGGCCTCAAAACTGGCCTGATCGACGCAGCAGAAAACAACATCCCGTCATTCGATACGGCCAAGCACTACGAATCGGTGAAGATTTACTCCAAGACCGAACACTCCATGGCCCCTGAGATTTTGGTGATGTCCAAAATCATTTACGACAAGCTGCCCAAGGCCGAACAAGACATGATCCGCGCGGCGGCCAAAGAGTCGGTGGCGTTTGAGCGTCAAAAGTGGGACGAGCAAGAGGCCAAGTCGCTGGCTGTCGTCACGGCAGCAGGGGCTCAGATGGTGGAAGTGGACAAAAAGTCATTCCAGGCCGTGATGGGCCCGGTGTATGACAAGTTCATGGTCACGCCGGACATGAAGCGCTTGGTTAAGGCCGTGCAGGACACCAAGTAAGCGCCTAAGACGAGACCATGTACACCAAGTTCTGCGCTGCCCTCTCCAAGCTCTGCCTGGTGCTGGCGGTGATCGGGTTGATCGCTGTCATCCTGTGCGTGCAGTGGCAGGTGATTGGCCGCTACGTCTTCAACGACACCCCCACCTGGGCCGAGGCGCTGGCCTTGCTCCTGGTGCTTTTCGTCACCGCTTTTGGCGTGGCGGTGGGCGTGCGCGATGCGGGGCATATCGGCTTGGAGTCCATGGTCTCGCTGCTGCCTGAAACATGGCAGCACCGCATTGAGATTTTGATCCACCTGCTGGTCGGCAGCTTTGGCGCGCTGATGGTCTATGGCGGTGGCATCTGGATGATTGCTAAATGGGGCGAGAAGAAACCCATGCTGCCTGTGTCCGATGGCATTGACTATTTACCGGTGGTGATTGCGGGCGTTTTGATCGTTCTGTTCTCCATCGAACACATCATCGCGCTGGTGCGCGGCACTGTGGTGGAGCCCGCATGGAACTGACTATCTTGGCGGTGAGTTTCACCGTGCTGCTGCTGATCGGCGTGCCGGTGGCCTTTGCCATTGGCTTGTCTTCGGTGCTCACCATCGTGGCGGCGGGCCTGCCGATTGCGGTGGTGTTCCAGAAGATGGTGGGCGGCATGCAGGTGTTCTCGTTCCTGGCCATTCCCTTCTTCGTCTTTGCGGGTGAGCTGATGCTCTATGGCGGCATTGCCGACCGTATCGTGCGTTTTGCCAACAGCTTGGTGGGCCATGTGCGCGGTGGCTTGGGCATGAGCAATGTGCTGGGCTGCACCATCTTTGGCGGCGTGGCGGGCTCGCCCTTGGCGGACGTGTCGGCCATTGGTTCGGTGATGATTCCGCTGATGAAAAAAGAAGGCTACGACGCCGACTACGCCGTCAACGTGACGACTCACGCAGCCCTGGTGGGGGCGATCATGCCGACCTCGCACAACCTCATCATCTACACCCTGGCCACGGCGGGCATTGCCTCGGTCAGCGCCATGAGTTTGATGTTGGCGGGCGTGGTGCCCGCGCTGATTTTGACGCTGTGCAACCTGGGTGCGGCGTACTGGGTGGCGGTCAAACGCAACTACCCCGTGCGGCCCGGCGGCTTTGCGGGCTGGCGTGCGGTGCTCACGGCCTTCCTCGCGTCTTTGCCCGGCCTTTTGGTGGTGGTCATCATTTTGGGCGGCATCTTGTCGGGGGCCTTCACGGCCACCGAGTCGGCTTCGATTGCGGTGGCTTGGGCATTGATGGTCACGGTGTTTGTTTACCGCACGCTGAGCTGGCATAACTTTTTGAAAGCCTGCGCCAAGGCCTGTAAGACGACGGGCGTGGTGTTGCTGCTGATCGGCATCTCAGCTGCGTTTGGCTACTTCATGGCGCTGTATGAAGTGCCGCAGCGCACGGGTGAATTGATGAAGGCGGTTAGCACCGAACCTTGGGTGATCTTCTTGATGATCAACGTGCTGCTGTTTGTGCTGGGCACCTTCTTGGACATGGCCGCCACCATCCTGATCTGCACGCCCATCTTTTTGCCCATTGCCATGCAATTCGGCATGGACCCGGTGCAGTTTGGCATCATCATGCTGATCAACTGTGCGCTGGGGCTGAACACGCCGCCCGTGGGTACGGTGCAGTTTGTGGGCTGCGCGATTGGCGGTGTCACCGTTGGGCAGGTGATGCGCTCCATCGCGCCGTTCTACGGGGCTTTGGGGCTGTGTCTGCTGCTGGTCACCTATGTGCCGAGTTTTTCGATGTGGTTGCCGAATTTGTTTTTGGCGAAGTGAGAGGCGTTAAGCGCCTACTTTGACGCCGGCCTGCTCGATCTCACCCCAAGTCTGGTCGTCCAGCACAATGCCTTCAATCTCGCGCTCTCGTCGGGCCGCGCGTTCGGGCTCACCGGCGGTGAGCACCGCGTCAACGCCGGGTGCAACCGGGCCTTGGCGCACCCAGTCGATAAAGGCCACGGCTTCGCTCTCAAAGGCGGCTTGCGTGCCCATGCGTTTGGGGTCGATCAGGATGGTCAACATGCCGTTCAGCACGGCGCGTCTTGCGTCCCCTGGGCGGTGCATGGTGCCACCGCCGGTGAGCGCGCCACCCAGCAGTTCACAAGCCACGGCCAAGCCGAAGCCCTTGTGTTCGCCAAAGGTCAGCATGGCACCAAACATATTGCCGCCAGGGCTGCCTTTTTGCGGCACAACCACCACACCGGGATCGGTGGTGGGGTGGCCATGTTGGTCAATCAAATAGCCGGGGGCCATCTGCCGCCCCTCGTTGTAGGCCACGCGCATCTTGCCCTGGGCCACGCGGCTGGTGGCAAAGTCAAGAATGTAGGGATCACGCCCTTTGAGCGGTATGCCAATGCAACAAGGGTTGGTGCCAAAGCGGCCATCGGCCCCGCCAAAAGGGGCCACCACCGGGCGCGACAACACGTTGACGAAGTGGATGGACACCAGCCCCTGTGCCACCGCCATCTCGGCCCAGTGGCCAATGCGGCCCAGGTGATGCGCGTTGCCCAGGCCCATGATGCAAGTGCCTTGCTCTAGTGCGCGCTCAATGCCCATTTGCATGGCTTGCTCGCCCACCACTTGGCCGTAGCCAGCTTGGCCGTCCAGGCTCAAAATCGCGCCGCCGTCCAGCACGGTTTTAACGCCGGTGTTGGGCTGCAAGCCGCCCTCTAACACGGCGTCGATATAGCGTGGCAGCATGCCCACGCCGTGCGAGTCGTGGCCGCACAAATTGGCCATCACCAAGTTGTTGGCAACTTTGTGCGCCTCGGCCTCGGCACTGCCTGCGGCCATCACGATCTTCACGACTTTGGACCGCAGCTCAGCGGCTTGGAATGTTTGGCTCATGCGGGGTCCTCAGTGTGAAAAATGTGTCGTTATGGATTAACTATTGCCCCAGACTTCCTGTGCGGTTTCAATCACCAAACGCAGCTTGTTGCGTTGTGCTTCCACCGCAATGTCATTGCCGTGCACGGTGCTGGAGAAACCGCACTGAGGTGACAGGCAGAGCTGGTCCAGCGGCACGTACTTGGCAGCCTCGTCGATGCGGCGTTTGAGGTCGTCTTTGCTCTCCATCGCGCCGAACTTGGTGGTGACCAAGCCCAGCACCACGATCTTGCCCTTGGGCACAAAGCGCAATGGGCGGAAGTCGCCGCTGCGGTCGTCGTCGTACTCCAAAAAGTAGGCGTCCAGGTTCATCTCGGCCAGCAAGGCCTCGGCCACCGGCTCGTAGTTGCCCGATGCCGCGTGCGTGCTCTTGAAGTTGCCCCGGCACAGGTGCATGGCCAGCGTCATGCCCGCAGGCTTTTGCGCCACCACGAGGTTGATGAAGTTGGCATAACGGTGCGGCAGCTCGCTTGGGTCGTCACCGCGCAGGCGTGCGGCTTCGCGCATTTTGTCGTCGCACAGGTAGGCCAGGTTGGTGTCGTCCATCTGCACGTAGTTGCAACCGGCAGCGGCCAAGCTGCGCAGCTCGGCACCGTAGGCGTCGGCCACGTCTTGGTAGAAGGTTGGATCCAACTCAGGGTAGTGTTGCTTGCTGATGCCCGCGCGCCCGCCGCGAAAGTGCAGCATGGTGGGCGAGGGGATGGTGACCTTGGCTACGCGACCTTTACCGGGGGTGATCTGGCTTTGCAGGTATTCAAAATCGGCGCGCTGGATGTCTTTGACGTGGCGCACCTTGTCCACCACGCGCATTACGGGTGGGGCCAGTTCTTTGGTGCCATCGGGCTTGAGCACGGACATGGGGATGTCCGTCACCACACCGCCCAGCTCTTCCAGAAAGTCAATGTGAAAGTAGGTACGGCGGAATTCACCGTCGGTGATGCTTTGCAGGCCCACGTCTTCTTGAAATTTCACGATCTCGGTGATGGCCTTGTCTTCTACTGCGCGCAACTGCTCAGCGGTGATCTGGCCTTTGGCCTTTTGTTCGCGGGCATCGAGCAAAAACTTGGGGCGCAAAAAGCTGCCGACGTGGTCAGCGCGAAAAGGGGGCGTGGTGCGAAGGGTCATATTGTTGTGTCTCCAGTAAGGGCGATTAGGGATGCAAAACCGCAATGGTAGAGCATTTTTAGGGGCTCAAATTCGGTCATGCTTGCCTGAGCGTGAATCGGCTCTGGGGTGTTAACCGTCCATGCCTGCCCCTCGGTAGAATCCACACACCCCAAACCCACCCGAGGCGCTTGATGCCGAGACCTAAACATGCTAACCATCCTCTTTGACGGCGTCGCTTACGGCATGCTGTTGTTCATCCTGGCGGTAGGGCTGGCGGTGACCATGGGCTTGATGAACTTCATCAACCTGGCGCACGGTGCCTTTGCCATGATGGGCGGCTACATCACGGTGCTGCTGATGCAGCGTTTGGATGTGCCGTTTCTATTGTGCTTGCCGATTGCCTTTGTCGGGGTGGCGCTGCTGGGCGCGGTGCTGGAGCGCACGCTGTACCGGCCTATGTATGCCAAGCCGCACCTAGACCAAGTGCTCTTCTCCATTGGCCTGACCTTCATGGCCGTGGCCAGCATGGACTACTTCATGGGGTCGAGCCAGCAGATGGTTCATCTACCGCAATGGCTCAAGGGCCGTACCGAGCTGGGCGAGGGCGCGTGGATGCTGGGCATGGGCCACTACCGCCTCTTTATTGTGGTGGTGTGCGCGGCGCTCACGGTGGGTTTGCAATATGTGTTGGCGCGCACGCGCTTTGGTAGCCGCTTGCGGGCCTCGGTGGACGACCAGCGCGTGGCGGCGGGCCTGGGCATCAATGTGAATGTGGTCTTTCTCTCGACCTTTGCCGTGGGTTCTGGTCTGGCGGGTTTGGGTGGGGCGCTGGGGGCCGAGGTGCTGGGGCTGGACCCGACCTTCCCGCTCAAATTCATGATTTATTTTCTGATCGTGGTGGCGGTGGGCGGCACCTCGTCCATTACCGGGCCGCTCTTGGCTGCGCTGCTGCTGGGCATTGCGGACGTGGCGGGAAAGTACTACATCCCCAAGCTCGGGGCTTTTATTGTTTATGGGCTGATGATTGTGATTTTGATCTGGCGTCCGCAGGGTCTGTTTGTGCGCCAAGGGGGTAAATCATGATATCGACGCGCGAATCTTTGTTGCACAGCCGCCGCTGGAAGCTGTGGGAGCCCGTGCTGTGGCTGCTGGCGCTGGCCTCACCCTGGCTCTTGGCTAAACACTCGCTCATCATCAATGAGATCGCCATCGTGGCGCTGTTTGCGGTGTCGCTGGATTTGGTGCTGGGCTACACCGGTATCGTCTCGCTGGGGCACGCGGCCTTCTTTGGTATGGGGGCCTATGCGGCTGCACTGTTTGCCAAGCTGGTCATGCCCGATCCGCTGGTGGGCTTGCTGTTTGGCATGGGGGTGGCGACGCTGCTAGGCGCGGTGTGCTCGTTCACCATCATGCGTGGCAGTGACTTGACCCGGCTGATGGTGACCCTGGGCGTGGCGCTGATTTTGATGGAGCTGGCCAACAAGCTGGACTGGCTCACCGGTGGTGCGGACGGCTTGCAAGGTGTGGTGATGGGGCCACTGTTGGGCCGCTTTGAGTTTGACTTGCAGGGGCAGACGGCGGCTTGGTATTCGCTGGTGATTTTGCTGCTGTTGTTTGTGCTTGCGCGACGCCTGGTGAATTCGCCTTTTGGGGCTACTTTGACGGCGATTCGTGATAACCGCTTGCGTGCCATGGCCATTGGCATCCCGGTCACGTCGCGCTTGGCGGTGGTGTACACCGTGGCCGCTGGCGTTGCGGGTGCGGCAGGTGCGCTGATGGCGCAAACCAGCGGTTTTGCCTCCATCGACGTGTTTGAGTTTCACCGCTCGGCCGATGTCATGCTGCTGCTGGTGATTGGCGGCACGGGCTGGCTGTATGGCGGCGTGGCCGGTGCGGTGGTCTTCAAGCTGATGCAAGACGTGATCTCCGCCATCACGCCGCAGTACTGGACGTTTTGGATTGGGCTGTTCTTGGTGGTGCTGGTGTTGGTGGGGCGGCAAAAGTTGTTGCGGCCTTGGACTTGGTTCTCTTCTAACGCTGGGAGCAAGCCATGAGCACCCCTGAAATCGTTTTAAGCGCACAGGGCTTGGTGAAGCTCTTTGGCGGCATCACCGCCACCAACAACGTGACGCTGAACCTGCACAAAGGTGCGCGCCACGCCTTGATCGGCCCCAATGGCGCAGGCAAAACCACACTCATTAATCTGCTGACTGGCGTGCTGGAGCCCAGCGCTGGCAAGATTTTGTTGGAAGGCCAAGACATCACCCAACTCGCACCGCACCAACGCGTCAAGCGCGGCATGGTGCGCACGTTTCAGATCAACCAATTGTTTGACTCATTGACACCGCTGGAGACCCTGGCGCTGACCGTTTCACAGCAGCAGGGTTTGGGCGCACGCTGGTGGCAGCCCCTGGGTGGACAGCGAAAAGGGGTGTCCGAGCGGTGTGAGACCTTATTGGAACAATTTCACCTGACCGAGGTGATGAACCAGGTCACCCATGAGTTGGCCTATGGCAAGCGCCGTCTGCTGGAAATCGCTATTGCCCTGGCCTGCGAGCCGCGCGTGCTCTTGCTGGACGAGCCCGTGGCTGGCGTGCCTGCGGGTGAGCGCGAAGAGCTGCTGCAAACCGTGGCGGCCTTGCCTGCCGATGTGTCGGTGTTGTTGATTGAGCATGACATGGACTTGGTCTTCAGCTTTGCCAAACGCATGACGGTTCTGGTCAATGGCACGGTGTTGACCGAGGGTGACCCGGACACCATTGCCAACGACCCACGGGTCAAAGAGGTGTATCTGGGACATGGGGAGGACGCACATGTCTGATTTATTAAAAGTTGAAAACCTCAGCGCGGGCTATGGTGAAGCCGTGGTGCTGAATAACGTATCCCTGTCGCTGGCCCAAGGTCAAACCCTGGCCCTGCTAGGCCGCAACGGCACAGGCAAAACCACCTTCATGAACACGCTGGCCGGTGCTACGCGCCAGCATGGCGGCAGCATCACGCTGGACGGCGTGGCACTGCACCAGTTGCCGCTGCACCTGCGTGCGTCGGCGGGCATCGGCTGGGTGCCGCAAGAGCGCAACATCTTCAAATCACTGACGGTGGATGAGAACCTAACCGCCGTGGCACGACCGGGGAAGTGGACGCCAAAAGGCGTCTATGAAATGTTCCCCCGCTTGGCCGAGCGCAAAGGCAATCTGGGCACGCAACTTTCAGGTGGCGAACAGCAGATGCTGGCCGTTGGCCGCGCCTTGGTGCTCAACCCCAAGTTGCTGTTGCTGGACGAGCCGCTAGAGGGCTTGGCCCCCATCATCGTGCAAGAGCTGCTGCGCTCTATCCGCCGCATCACGCGCGAAGAGGGCCTGTCCGCCATCATCGTGGAGCAGCACCCGCAAGCCATCCTGGCGATCTCTGATGTGGCTGCTGTGCTTGACCGTGGCACAGTGGTGCATAGTGGTACGGCGCAAGAGTTGCGCGAGCAGCCTGAGTTGCTGGACAAGCTGCTGGGCGTGGCACGTTAATTTTTTTACAAAAGGTGGATCACATGCAACAAAAAACGTTTCTCAATGGCTTAGTCGCCGCTTTGATGACCTTGAGTGCGTTGTCAGCACAAGCGCAAAGTACCTTCCCCAGCAAGCCCATCAAAATCGTTGTGCCCAATGCCGCAGGCGGCGCGGCGGATTTGACGGCGCGTGCTGTGGGGCAAAAAATGGCCGAGGCGCTAGGCCAGCCAGTGGTCATCGACAACAAACCCAGTGCCGGCGGCATCGTGGCGGGTGAGACGGTGGCCAAGGCTGCGCCGGATGGGCACACGATTTTGCTGATCTCTAGCGGCACGGCAGTGAGTGAGTCGCTCTTCAAGAGCCTGCCCTTTGACACGGTGAAGGACTTCATTCCCGTCGCTCCCCTAGCTGCGCTGGACCTGGTGATCGTCAGTGCCGAGGGTGGCAAATTCAAAACCCTGGGCGACCTGATCGCCTATGCCAAGGCCAACCCCGGCAAACTCAACATTGGCACGCCCAACATCGGCACTACGCAGAATTTGGCGGCAGAATTGTTCAAGTCTGCTACTGGGCTGGACATCCAGATCGTGCCCTTCAACGGCACGCCGCCAGTGATTAACGCGCTGCGTGGTGGGCAGATTGATGCGGGGATTGACATCCTGGGGCCGTTGCTGACGCAAATCAAAGGCAACGCCCTGCGGCCATTGGCCGTGACGGGTGCGAAGCGTTCCAGAGTGTTGCCTGATGTACCCACAGCCAAAGAGGCGGGCGTTAACAACTATGTAGCAGCCTCTTGGAACGGCTTGGCCGTGCCTGCGGGCACACCCAAAGACGTGGTGGCGCGGCTGAACAAAGAAATCAACGCAGCCCTGAATGACCCGGCTGTGCACAAACGTCTGATCGAGCTGAACTTGGATCCGCAGCCCGGCACGCCAGAACAAGCTGCCGCTCTTCTGCACAACGACATCAAGCGCTGGGGCGAGGTGATCACCCGCGCGAAAATCGGAAAGCAATAAATGAACTTGAACCACGTTGGCGTCATTGGCCACGGAGAGGTCGGCAAGACCTTTAGCGCGGGCCTCAAAGCCAAGCCGGGTGTGAGCACCGTTGGCGCTTGGGATGTGAAGTTTGTGAACGCAGCAACGCAGGCCGACGAACTGGCCCATGCGGCGCGCTTGGGCGTCACCGCCCACCCCGGTATGCGTGAGCTCTGCGAGGCCAGCGACTTCATCGTCTCTGCCGTTACCGCGTCCAACACGCTGGCGGTGGCGCAAGGCGCGGCGCAGCACCTGCGACCCGGCACGATTTACCTCGACCTCAACTCCGCCTCACCCGGCACCAAGCAGCAATGCGCGGCCTTGATTGACGCGGCGGGTGGGCACTATGTGGAGGCGGGCGTCATGACCTCAGTGCCGCCCTACGGCATTCGCGTGCCGCTGCTGCTGGGCGGCGCTTACGCGGCAGAGCTGGCCCAGCGGCTCACCGCCTGGGACATGGACGCCAAAGCTGTGTCGACAAAAATCGGCATCGCCAGCGCCATGAAGATGTGCCGCAGCGTGATGATCAAAGGCATGGAGGCGCTGGTGATTGAGAGCTACGCCACAGCCCGCCACTATGGGGTGGAAGACCACGTGTTGCCCACGCTGGTGGAGACCTTCCCCAGCATCGACTGGCAACAAACCGGGGCCTACTTCTTCAGCCGCGTGGTGGAGCACGGCAAGCGCCGAGCTGAAGAAATGCGCGAGGCGGCCAACACCGTGCGCGAGGCCGGGTTCGAGCCCTTCATGACTGCATCTACCGCCGACAAGCAGCAGTGGGTGGCGGATCAAGCAGCTGCGGGGCTGTTCAAACACTTGCCCCAAGATGCCCCTTGGCAAGACTACGCGGATGTTTTGCTGGCGGCCAGGGCCGGAAAATAGACCTCAACTAACCCTTGTGTGAGAAAAACAGTTCTGTAAACGGACTGTTTCTCACAAGACAAGCCCCGTTCAGGTGCGCTTGCACCAAAAAATTCAAAATCCGAGTCAACCGATTCAATAGCCCGCGCGCTATATCTTCAGGCCGATGCTGAAGACACCCACCTGCTAAACCGGGTAAATCGTCTCAAAGCCTCGAATTTAAAGATTTTTTTGAACGGTTGATATGCACCAAGATTCCATCAAAGTCCCTGAAAAAGGCACTTACAAGTCGCAGCTTTTCCAGCAGTGGGCTGATGAGTTTCGCCAAACTCATTCTGACCATGTGGCCTACATTGCGCTGCATTTGGCTGGGACTTTGGATGCGTGCCGCAACAAGCTGGACGCCTTGATTGCGCATCACCGTCAGCACCAGTGCGACGCCCGTGATGGCAGCCGCCACAGCCGCGCCATTGAGCGTTTGCAAAACACCATGTCGGGTGCGGCGATTTCTTACGAGACCAACTTCCGCTTGCAGTGATTTTCTATTCGTCATTCCCACCTACTCGGGAATGACGAATGCGGCAGGTCATCAATCTGCCTTAACTCTCCCCCCTTGAATCACCGAGCGCCAGCGCACAATCTCACGTGCAATGTGCTGGCCAAACATCTCTGGTGTGCCGAATGTGGCCACCGCCCCCTCACTCGTCAAGCGCACCTTCAACTCGGGCGAGTTCAAAGCCTGGTTGATCTGGGTGTTGAGCTTGCTCACAATGGCCGCTGGCGTGCCGGCTGGGGCCACTACCCCGTACCACTGATCCGCTTCAAAATCTTTATAGCCCGATTCCGCTACGGTGGGGACATCGGGCAGCGCCGCCAGTCGCTGTGGGCTGGAGACGGCCAGGGCGCGAAGTTGACCATTCTTTATCTGCCCCATAACCGCTGGTGCACCAGTAAATAACACCTGGATTTGCCCGCCAATCAGGTCCGTAATAGCCGGTGCGGTTCCCCGGTATGGGATGTGAAGCAGCGAAGTCCCCGTTTGCAGTTTGAAGTACTCGGTGGCTAAGTTGGCCGCGCTGCCGTTACCACCCGAGCCATAGTTGAGCTGCCCTGGTTTGGCCTTGGCCAGTGCCACCAGGTCCTTCACGTTGTTCGCCTTCACGCCGGGGTTCACCACCAGCACATTGGGCACGCGCGCCACCCAGGCTACTGGGGCGAAGCTTTTCACCGGGTCGTAGGGCAAGTTGGGGTAGAGCGAGGGGTTGACGGCCAGCGTACCGATGTGACCCATGAGCAGGGTGTAGCCATCGGCTGCAGCCTTGGCGACTTTGTCCGCCCCAAGCGAGCCACCCGCACCGGGCACGTTGTCGATCACCACCGGCTGACCCCAGGCCTCGGTCAACTTTTGCCCAATGGCGCGCGCCAAGATGTCGGTGCTGCCGCCGGGCGTGAAGGGCACGACCATGCGGATGGGTTTGCTGGGGTAGTTGGGGGCTTGAGCATGCGCTAGTGGCAGGGTCGCCGCGACCAGCAGCGTCATTGCAAAGCCACTGGTCAGCTTAAAAATAGGGGCGTTTTGTTTCTTCATATGGTTTCCTTGGGGCTAAAGCCAAAAAGTCGTTGTGGTGTGCGCCAAAAAATTTCGTCGCGCATAGCTGCATCCGGCACGGCTTGTGCAAACAGTTGCAGCAGCGGTCCATAGTCCAGACGATAGGGCGCTTTTAAAAACGGCCAGTCCGAGGCCCACACACAGTGCGATGGGCCAAAGGCGTCCAGCAGGGCGCGGGCAAAGGGCAGGGTATCAGCGAAAGGAAAGTCGACTTGAGAGAACTTGGCAAAGCCGGAGAGTTTGACCGTGGTGCGGCCCGACTCGGCCAAGCGAAGCAGGGCGTCAAAGCCTTCGCCTTTCACGCCCTCAGCCACCGTGGGCCTGCCGCAGTGATCCACCAAGATGTTCGCAGCACAACCCAGCAACACGGGGCTCAAAGCCTTGAGCTGGGCCTGCTCTACCTGCACCTGCACAAACATCCCCAGATCGGCCAAGCGCTGCATCAGCGGCCCGGTATCGGCGTAGTGGCTCAAGCCGTGCAATGAGTAGTTAAACGCCACGCCGACAATACCTTGCGCCTTGAGCGATTGCAATTCGTCGATTGACGCTTGGTTGCTAACGACGGCTATGCCCTTAAAGCGCCCTTGCCCACGGGCAATGGCGTCCAGCAAGCAGCGGTTGTCCGTGGCATAGCCCGAGTTGGGGCCGACCAGCAGCGCGTGCTGCACGCCATACGCGGCCAGCACTTGCGCAAAGTAATCCGCCGAGCCCACCTCTTGCCCGGCAGGCCGGTAGAGCACATCAGGGGCATAGGGGAAACCGCTCGGGTCCAGCACATGGCAGTGGCAATCCACCTTGGGCTGGGCATAGATAGAAAAATCGATGCTCATTGAGGCAGTCCGGTTGGTGTCATGCGCTCAATGACGTCGATCATTTGCGGGGCTTATTTTTTGTTCACAGGCGGCAAAATAGCGCTGACCACTTGCTTGCCGTTCTCTACCTTGGTCATGTAGCTATCGCGGTCCAGGTCGCCGTGCTGGTCAAAGCTCACGTCCAGCAAGATGCCGGGGTGGTCTTTCACGGTGAGGGAAATGCCCTTCATGGCCGCAGCAAAAGCCTTGGAATCGAACTTGCCAATCTTCTCGGTCACAGCTTTGACGATGTACATGCCGCTATAGCCTTTGAGGCCGTTGTGGTCTGATTTGGACTTGTACTCGGCCTGGTAAGCAGCGTTGAATTTTTGAATCAGCGGCTGTGGTGCGTCTGCTGTCAGGCCGACGTGGGCCACTGCACCATTGGCAGCGTCACCGGCCAGCTCAATCACCTTCTGGCTAGTCAGCGTGGTCTCGCCGATGATGGGTTTGGCATAACCCTGTTTGCGCAGCTCACGCAGGGCACGGGCGGACTCTTCTTCGTTGCTGTACACAAACACCGCGTCACTGCCCGACTGCTTGGCCTTAATCACCGGCGCAGTGAAGTCCACTTGGCCAGATTCGGTGGAAAGAGCGTTGGCCACCGTGATGCCGCGTGCCTCCAGCGCCTTCTTGATCATGTCCAAGCCGCCCTTGCCAAAATCGTTGTTCACGTAGATCACGTCCACGGACTTGGCCTTCACCGTGTCGCGGATGTAGTTGGCGATCTTCGGCATGGCCGTGGCCTGGGTAAAGGAAGTGCGGAAGATGTAGGGGTTACCCTGCGTTGTAATGCCTGCGGCTTCGCCGCCGGTGAAGTTAGGGATCTCTGCACGTTTGGTCTCAGCCATGCTCACCATGATGGAGCCAGAGAACACCGGGCCCATGACCACGTAGGCGTTTTGATCCACCGCTTTTTGCGCCAGTGCTTTGGCCACGCCAGGGTTGGACTGCGTATCGCTAGACTGGTAGTTGATCTTGCGGCTCAAAATGCCGCCAGCGGCGTTGATTTCTTTGACCGCGAGCTTGATGCCGTTGTCAAAATTAGTGCCCGATGTCGTGCCTGCGCCGCTCAACTCAACCAAGCCAAAAATCGGCACAGTTTGTTGCGCTGAACTCAGCGTAGCCGCGCCCAGCACGAGGCCGCCGAGCAATGATTTAAAGGAAGTGTTCATGCTGTCTCCGGTGTTGTTGAAATAGGAACCGACCGTTATTTTGCCTTGAATCGCTTCCTAATCGGCTCGTCAAGCCTTCATTAAGCACAAGCCCGCACCAGTTCACCCACATCACCCAGTGTGTCCAGCTTCCAAACCATGTCGATCACCCGACGCGCCCGGTCTGCGCCGATCACGGGTGTTGCGTTGCCCAGAAACTTATCTGCCAGCGCTGGATTGTGCGGCAATCCAAGGCCTTGGTTTGCCGGGCAGCTACTTGCTCATCACTTTACGCTACCGGCTCAGTTGCGTGCGCTGGCTTGGCAGCACCAGCGCGCCGTGTACACGGCGATGATGGACTGCGCCTGGCAAACCCTGCACACGTTCAGCCAGAACCACAAACAACTCCGAGGCAACCCCGGCGCGGTGGCGGTGCTGCACACGCATTCACGGCGGCTGGATTTTCATCCGCATGTGCATGTGGCCATGCCCGCTGGGGCGTTGGATGCGGACAAACGTCTGTGGCGCAGTTTGCGCGCCAGCGCCAAATGGGGCGGCTATTTGTTCAACCACAAGGTCCCGGCCAAAGTGTTTGCGGCAAAGCTGCTCGATGCCTTGCGCCAAGAGGGTCTGGTGCTGCCGCCCGATTTGCCAAAGAAGTAGGTGGTGGACTGCAAGTGCGTAGGCTCGGGTGAGAAGGTCTTGGTCTATCTGGGGCGCTACATGTACCGGGGTGTGATTAAGTAGAAAGACATCATCGACTGCCAGAACGGGAGAGTCACCTATCGCTGGCGCGACAGCAAGACCAACAAAACGGCCAAACGGCCACGCGCACGATCAGTGGGGCCACCTTCTTGTGGCTGGTGCTGCAGCACGTGTTGCGCAGAGGGTTTAGGCGGGCACGTAATTTTGGGTTTCTGCACCCCAATAGCAAACGACTGATCGCGTTGTTGCACCTGTTGGTGTTCAAGCTGCCTGCCGCTGCGCCTGAGGCGCCTTCGCCACGCCCGCCGTGGCTGTGTTCCTGTGGCGGCGCGCCGATGGTGATCGTGCGAAGGCGCATCTTGGCGACGGCCGATTGTGTGCTGCCTGATCCGCCGGGGGGTCATCAAGATCAAGGTCTGGCGATTTAAGGCGCGCGTACCTTTGGCGCCAAGCGCACTCCAGCAAGGCGACTGGGGTGTGGTGGGTGGGCTCGGCCAAAAACAGGGAAAATTGGTGGGGTACGACGCTCAAAATGAAGCCGCCACGCCGGGGGGCGTTGCAATGACAACTTGGGCCAGTTGCAAAGGATGGCTTTGGCAAACCACTTGCCCTTCGCGCAGGGGCCGGTGGCCGGAGATGTTTTCTGTAGATGGTTGGTGAGTTTCGGGCTTGTCCAACAACCGGTTTAGATCGCGGCTGCGCTTTGCTTGCGCGATCTAACCTTATTCGTTAGGCATCAGCGCTAAGGTTCGCCGAAAAGCCTCTTCCTCCAGTTTTGGCAGCCCGCTTGATTGAGTACATGCGCGCGTCCGCACGTTCCAGCAAGTCAGCAATACTGGACCTCGCTGCTTCGTCTACGACTATGCCGATGCTCGCTTCTACACATGCCGCTTGCAGCTCAAGTGAGCTCGCAAACGCAGTGTGAAGCCGATCCAGAGTGGCGGTTGACGCTTCCTCGTCTGTGTTTGGCAGAAAGATGACAAACTCATCTCCCCCGAGCCGCGCTGCAATGTCAGTCTCGCGGATTGCTGCCACAAGAAGCCGGCCGCATTCCTTGAGTACTTTGTCGCCATGGGCATGTCCTAACGAATCATTTACACGTTTAAAGTCATTTAGGTCGATGAATGCCATGGATACCGCGCGTCCACTTCGACTACACAGCAATAGACATGCTTCCGCACGTTCGAAGAAGGCAGCTCTGTTGGGCAGACCAGTGAGGCTGTCAGTTCGCCGCAGGTCATATTCCACCTGTAGGGCTCGAATCAGTTCCGCGACGAGCATCGATACAGCTAGGAACGCAAGACCCTGAGCTACTAGGTTTGCGAAGAAGATGTCCAGCGGCATTGGTCCCCGCGCGAAAAACCAAGCGCCTGTCGCCAGAACTGAGGACAGAGTGGCTCCCAAACGGCCAAGTTGCCAAACCGCAATGATATGACCGAACTACCGACACCTCGCTGAACTCAACGATTGAGTGTGGCCCACGGTTCGCGTCCCAATGGGACCGTCAAACGTCAAATATCCCTGCCCAATGTGGCCGCCGAAATATACTGATCGGGCTTTACCTCAAACCCTCCCCAACCCTCGCAAAATCTTCTCCGGCGTCACCGGCTGCGACCACACTTGCGCCCCCAAAGGCCGCAGCGCATCATTAATAGCATTGACGACAGCCCCGGGTGCCCCCGCCGTCCCCGCTTCCCCCGCGCCCTTGGCTCCCAGAACCGAGCTGCGCGTGGGCGTCTCCACATGCTCCACCACGATGTCGGGCATCTCACCGGCCATGGGCACCAGGTAGTCGGCCATGTTGCCGTTTTTCATTTGGCCGTCTTCGTCGTACAGGCACTCTTCAAACAGCGCGCCGCCTATGCCTTGCACGATGGCACCGCGGATTTGTTCGTCCACCAGCATGGGGTTGATGACGCGGCCGCAGTCTTCTACGGCCCAGTGTTTGAGCAGCTTCACAAAGCCGGTTTCGGTGTCCACCTCCACGTAGCTGGCTTGCACGCCATTGGTGAAGATGAAGGGGTAGTCGCGCTGGGCGTAGTGGCGCGTCACCATCAGCTCTGACGTGAAACCCGCAGGTAAGGTGTCGGGGCGGTAGTAGGCCACGCGGCCCAGTTCGGGCAGGGGCAGCAGGGCTTCGCCGGTGGTGGCGTCTGTCACCACGCCGTCACTCAGGCGCAATGATGCGGCGTCGCGTTTCAATATCGCCTCGGCCACTTTCAGGATGTTGTCGCGAAGGGCTAGGCCGGCTTGCAACACGGCCTCGCCGCCAATGCCCGCCCCGCGCGATGCCCAGGTGCCGCCGCCGTAAGGCACGGCGTCGGTGTCGCCGGTGAGCAGGCGCACGTTGCGCATGGGCACGCCCACCGCGTCGGCCGCAATCTGCGCAAAGATGGCTTCCGTGCCCTGGCCTTGCTCGCCCACGCTCACCATCACGGCCACGCCGCCACCGGGCTCCAGCCGCATGGTGGCGCCGTCTTGCGCCGAGATGCGTGCGCCGCCCACGCCGTAGAAGGCGGCGCCGGGGTTGGTGAGTTCAATCAAGGTGGCAAAGCCGATGCCCCGGTAAATGCCCTTGGCACGCAGCGCGGCTTGCTCGGCCTTGAGCGCGGGGTAGTCCATTAACGTTTCGATTTTGCGCAAGCAGGCTTCGTGCGACAGCACTTCGAGCTTGATGCCCGACGCGCCGGTGGCGGGGTAGGCGTCGTCGGGGATGACGTTGCGCTTTCTAAATTCCAGCGCGTCCATGCCCAGCTTGGCGGCAGCCAGATCGACCAGGCCTTCGGTCACGGCGCAGGCAATCGGGTGGCCCACGCCCCGGTATTGGCAAGTGGGGGTTTTGTTGAGAAACACGACGTCCAGCTTGGCGCGGTAGGCCTTGTGTTTGTAGGGGCCACCGGTGAGGTTGACGACCTGGTTGCCCTCAATGCCGCTGGTGCGCGGGAACATGGAGAACGGGCCGATGCCGGTGAGGTCGTCAATCTCAAAAGCCAAAATATCGCCGTCTTTATTCGCGGCAATGCGGCCTTTGATGCGGTGCTCGCGCGCGTGAATGTCGCTGACGAATGACTCCAATCGGTCCGCCACAAACTTCACCGGGCGCTTGAGCAATATAGCAATGGCCACGGTGGCGAAGTCGTCCGGGTAGGCGTGTACCTTGATGCCAAAGGAGCCGCCTACGTCTTTGCAGATCACGCGCACGTTGGCTTCTGGCAGGTCAAACTGGCGCGCGTACAGGTCTTGCATCATGTGCGGGGCCTGTTGCGAGTGGTAGACGGTGAGCTGGTGCGAGGCGGGGTTGTAGTCCGCAATCTGACAACGCGGCTCCAGCGTCACGCCGGTGTGGCGGCCAAAGTCAAAGGTGGCTTCGGCCACCACGGCGGCGCTGGCAAAGGCTTCGTCCACACCGCCGGTGTCCAGGCTGCGGGTGAAGCACAGGTTGTCGCCCAGCTCGGGGTGGATCACCGGGGTGTCCGCGTGCAGGGCGGTGGCCATGTCCAGCGCGGCGGGCAGAGATTCCCACTCCACCTGCACATGCTGCAAGGCGTCTTCGGCCTCGGCGCGGGTTTTGGCCACCACGGCCACCACGGGCTCGCCCTGCCAGCAGGCGCGGTCTATGGCCATGGGGTACTGCGGGGCCGATTTGATGCCGGCCAGGTGGGTGAGGGTGGCGACCCAGGGCTTGCAGATGGTGGCGAGGTCGGCACCGTCGTACACGGCCAGCACGCCGGGCAATTTGTGCGCCGCCTCACGGTCGATTTTGACGATGCGGGCATGGGCGACGGGCGAGCGCCAGAACACGACGTGGCCCATGCGCGGCAGTTCGATGTCGTCCACGTACTGGCCGCGCCCTTCGGTTAGGCGTTTGATGTTCGGGCGGGGGATGGGCTGGCCGATGTGGGTGGCGTCTTGCAGGGGTGCGGCCAGTGGGGGAGCCAGCGGCACGTGTGGGGCTTCTGCTTTTTGCAAGGCCTTTTCCAGTTGGCGGTTCTCAGGGGCGTTCATGCGGTGACTCCTTGGGCGCGGGTGGCCAGCACCTCGCAGATGGCGTCCACAATGGCTTGGTAGCCGGTGCAGCGGCAGTAGTTGCCGGATATCCATTCGCGCACGTCTTCACGGCTGGCTTTGGGTTTTTGATCGAGTAATTCGCTGGCGGCCATCAACATGCCGGAAGTGCAAAAGCCGCACTGCAAGGCGTTGTGGCGGATGAAGGCGGCTTGCAAATCGCGGATCACACCGCTCTCGCTCAGGCCCTCAATCGTGTCCACGCGTCGGCCATCGGCCTGCACGGCCAGCACCAAGCAGCCGCGCACGATGTTGCCGTCTAGCTGCACGGTGCACGCGCCACACACACCGTGCTCGCAGCCCAGGTGCGAGCCTTTGAGACCCAGGTCTTCACGCAAAAAATCAATCAGGTGCGTGCGTGGCATCACGGCGTGGGAGTCGCAGGTGCCGTTGACGGTAATGCGAACGGTTTGGGCTGATGTGCTCAAACCCTTGTCATTAGGTTCGTGATTCATTGGGGGTCCTTTTTGGCGACGAGTGCGTGCAGGCAGCGCTTGAGCATGACGCCTGCGAGATGGTGTTTGGTGGCGCTGCTGTGGGTCAGATCGGCGTCGGGTTCTAGCTCATCGCGCAGCGCGGCTTGGGCTTGTGCCAGCACCGCGTCGCTCAGGGTTTGGCCTTGCAAAATTTGCTCGGTGGCGGGCGTGCGCAGTGGCATGTGGCCCACGCCCAGCCAGGCTAGGCGCACTTGATCAAAAGCCCCATTGCGCAAGTGGGCCGACGCGGCCAAGCCCACCACCGCGTAGTCGCCATGGCGGCGTGCCAGCTCGTCAAAGGCAAAGCGCTGTGTGGGCGCGGCCAGGGGAAACTCACAGGCGGTGATGATCTCCCCCGCCTCTAGCGCCGTGCCGTACAAGCCGGTAAAGAAGTCTTGCGCGGCGATGCGGCGTTCACCCGATTGGCTGCGCGCCAGCACCATGCCGTCCAGCGCCAGCAGGCAGGCAGGCCACTCTGCGGCCGGGTCGCCATAGGCAATGGAGCCACCCAGCGTGCCCAGGTTGCGAATGGCGCGGTGGGCGATGTGCGGCACGGCTTGCGTGAGCAGCGGCGCGTGCTGCGCCACCAGGGCCGAGGCTTCAATCTCGCTGTGGGTGACCATGGCGCCGATGCGCAGTGTGTTGCCGTTGACGCTGATGCCTTTGAGCTCGCTCAAAGACTGCAAGTCAATCAATAGCGCGGGCTCAGACAAGCGCATGTTCAGCGTGGCCATCAAGGTCTGGCCACCGGCCAGCAAGCGGGCCTCGTCGCCGTGCTGTGCCAGCAGGCTAAAGACCTCAGCCAACTGGGCCGGGCGGGTATAAGAAAAAGCGGGAGCTTTCATGGGGGTTTGTCCTGATTCGGAGCGGGGTGGCTAAGGGTTAAATTACACACTAACTATCGGGCAAAAATTCAACGGCTTCCATTCGTGATAACCCTGCACCCTTACCGGACGCAGATTAAGCCCCCAAGCATCAAGAAAGTTTTAAGCATGTCTTACTCGCTCAATCATTTTTCCATCCGCACCACGGACATCGACGCCACCCGCGTTTTTTACGAATCGGTGCTGGGCCTCACCGTTGGGCCGCGCCCGCCGTTCCCCTTCCCTGGGCTGTGGATGTACAACGGCGACCACGGCAGCGTGGTCAACGCCATGGTGCACGTCATCGGCATTGACCTGAACGACCCCGAGGGCTTGAAGAAGTACTTGGGTGACCGAGACCTCAGCACCCTGCACGGCACGGGTGCGGTGGATCACATCGCCCTCATGGCCACAGGGCTGGCCGACATGCTGGCGCACTTAAAGAAATTGAACGTGCCTTGCCGTGAGCGCACCGTACCCTCCATCGGCCTGCACCAGATTTTTCTGGACGACCCCCAAGGCGTGGTGATTGAGCTCAATTACCCGGCGGATGAAAAAACAAGTCTGGACGCTGCGGCCTGATGGCCCAGATCCTCGTCATCGGCGGCTCGCTGGGCGGGCTGCTGGCCGCCAACATGCTGCACCGTGCCGGGCACGATGTGACCTTGTTAGAGAAGGCCACTACCTCACTGGACGGGCGCGGCGCAGGCATCGTGACGCACCCCTTGCTGGTGCAAGCCATGCAGCGCTGCGGTGTGCCGTTGGATGAATCGCTGGGCGTGGCCGTGAGCCAGCGCGTGGTGTTGGCGGCGAACGGCAGCGTGCAAGACAGCGTCACCGTGCCGCAGGTTTTGAGCTCTTGGAGCCGCCTGTACGCGCTGCTGCTGGCGCAGTTTCCCTCCGATCGTTATGTGCAAGGCGCTTGTGTTTCCACCATCAGCCAAGATGTCCAGCGCGTGAGCGTGCAGTGTGAAGATGGCCGCCACTTTGAGGCCGATTTGCTGATCGCCTCTGACGGCATCCGCTCTGTGGTACGTGGGCATTTCTTGCCCCAAGCGCAGGCCGAGTACGCGGGCTATGTGGCCTGGCGCGGCGTGTGTGATGAGTCAGTACTGTCCAAGTACACGCTCGACTCTTTGTTTGAAAACTTCGGCTTTAGCGTGCCACCCGGTGAGCTGATCATTGGCTACCCGGTGGCCGGTGCGGGCAATGCCATTGCCAAGGGCCGTCGCCGCTACAACTACGTCTGGTACCGGCCTGCCACCAGTGCGCTTGAGCTGCAAGCCTTGATGACCGATGCCGATGGCCAACACTACCCGCTGGGCATCCCACCCGCCAAGGTGTCGTGGCGGCAAGTTGCCGCAGCACGCCAAGCCGCGCGTGAGCTGTTGTCCCCCCAATTTGCCGAGGTGCTGGAGAAAACCCCGCAACCGTTTTTGCAACCCATTTACGACTGCGCCAGTTCCACCATCGCCTTTGGTCGTGTGGCCCTGATGGGTGACGCCGCTTTTGTGGCCCGCCCGCATGTGGGCATGGGTGTCACCAAGGCGGCGGAAGACGCGATGGCGCTGACTGACGTGATTGCGACGTTGGGTGCAACACCGCAAGCTGTGCTGGCCTATGAGCAAGCGCGGCTCGTGCCCTGCCAAGCGGTGATTCAGCGTGCTCGCGCCCTGGGCGGCTACATGCAAGTCCACAGCAAGGGCGACGCTCGCATTGCAGCCCGTACCATGATGATCGAGACAGCGATTGACCTGTCCGCCACGCCGCTCGACAAAATTGACCAGTTTGAATCGCTTACCGCTTGAACCTTTGACCTTTTCTTTAACCCCTGGAGACCTCACCATGACCTTGAATTCCAAATCCTTTAACCCCGGTCGCCGATCCCTCGTCGTCGGTGGCGCGGCCGTGGCCGTGGCTCCGGCCTGGATGGGCATTGCCAGTGCCCAGACCGGCAACATCAAAATTGGCTTCCCCGTGCCCTTGACCGGCGCGTTCTCTGCCGAGGCGCAAGACCAAGTGCGCTGTGCCGAGATCGCCATCAAAGAGTTCAACGACAGCGGTGGCTTCAATGGCCGCAAGGCCGAGCTGCTGGTGCGTGACGACAAGCTCAACCCTGGCGAGGCGGCTACCCGCACGCTGGAGTTGATCGAGAAAGACAAGATTGATTTTGTGGTGGGCTCGCTGTCTGCGGCTACGCAGTTGTCCATCAACGCGGTGTGCCGCGACCGCAAGGTGTTGTTCAACTCCATCAGCCAGTCCGACGCCATCAATGAGGTGAAGGACTGGAGCATGTACACCTTCCACGAGGCGCTCACCCCCCACCTTACCGCCGGTGCGGTGGGCCGCTATGCCTTTGCCAAGTACGGCAAAAAAGTGGTGTACCTCACGGCAGATTACGCCTACGGCCACGAGATGGTGCGCGGCTTTCAGCGCGCCGGTCAATCCATGGGTGTGCAAATGCTGGCCGACATCCGCACGCCGCTGGGCACGGCGGATTTCTCAGCCTTCTTGCCACGCATTCAGTCGCTCAAGCCTGATATTTTGGTGATGAATAATTTTGGCCGCGACCAGCTCAACGCCATCAAGCAAGCCACCGATTTCGGCCTGAAGTCGCAGATGAAAATCATCTCGCCCGTGCTGCTGTTCACCGCGCGCATGGCTGGTGGTGCCGAGGCCTTTGACGGCGTGATGGGCGGCACCTCTTACTACTGGGGCATGGAGGACAAAATCCCCGCTGCCAAAGCCTTTAACGACAAGTTCCGCAAGGCGCACAACGGCGGCGTGCCGTCAGACTACGGCGCGCTGGGCTACGCCGGTGTGCGCAGCGTCTTGCAGGCCGTGCGCGAGGCCAAATCCACCGACTCACTCAAGGTCGGCATTGCGCTGCGCCAGTTGCGCTACAACTGGTACAAGGGCGACTCCTTCTACCGCAAGTGCGATCACCAGTCGGTGCAATCGGTGGTGCTGATCGAGTCCAAATCCAAGAACATGAAAGACAAGTTTGACGTGTTCAATGTGATTGGTGTCGAAGCGGCAGATGAGAAAAATCTGCGCACCTGCGACGAACTCGGTCACAAAGTCTCCACTTGACCTGCTCTTGCTCCCTCCCCCGCTGGGGGAGGGAGCCAATCCACGAAAACTAACGCACCTACACCATGTTTGATATTTCCCCGCAACTGTTTGCCTTGCAGTTGATGACCGGCATTGCGCTGGGGGCCGTTTACGCGCTCCTGGCCATTGGCCTGTCTTTGATCTTTGGCATGCTCACCGTGGTGAACTTTGCCCACGGGGCTTTCTTCATGGTGGGCGCATTTCTGGGTGTGTACAGCATGGCCTTAACGGGCAGCTTCTGGTTCAGCCTGTTGCTCGTACCGCTGGCCACAGGCGCTATTGGCTTGGTGTGCGAGCGTTTTCTGGTGCGCCCGCTCTACGGGCGTGGCATTGACTACCCGCTGCTGCTGACCTTCGGCCTGTCTTACGTGATGGTGGATGTGATGCGCGCGGTCTTCGGCATCGAGGGCATGCCGTCGTCCACCCCGGCTGATTTGAGGGGGGCAGTCGACCTGGGTTTTGGTCACTTCCCTCTATACCGTTTGTTCCTGATTGCGGCCACGGCCGTGATCGTGCTGGGCCTGTGGCTGTTTATTGAGAAGACGCGCTACGGCCTCATCATCCGCGCCGGCTCGCGCGACGCCGAGATCGTCAAGGTGTTGGGCATTGACATTGCCAAGGTCTGGCTGCTGGTGTTTGGCATCGGTACGGCCATCGCGGGCCTCTCTGGCCTGCTGGCCGCGCCGACGCGGGCGGTGAACCCGGAGATGGGCATCCCCATCCTGGCCGAGTCTTTCGTGGTCACAGTGGTGGGCGGCATGGGTTCACTGCCCGGTGCGGTGGTGGCGGGCTTGCTGGTTGGCATTGTGTTTGCTATGACTTCATTGGTCGCCCCAGAGTATGCCGAACTGTCGATTTTTGTCCTGATGGCGGTGGTGCTGCTCATTCGCCCTCAAGGGTTTTTTGGTAAAGCGGGGTTGATGAGCTGATGAACTTCCTAACGAATGCGCTGAACTTGGCGCGCGCCCATCGCGTGGCCACCACGCTGCTTTTTTTGCTGGTGTTCCCCTTCCTCATGCCGTATGACGCGCTGTCGGTCAACATTTTGTTGTTTGGCTTGTACGCGGTGGGTTTTAACTTGCTATTTGGCTACACCGGCATCTTGTCGTTTGGCCATGCGGCCTTCTTGGGCGTGGGCTCGTATCTGGCGGGTATCGTGATGGTGCACTTTGGCTGGCCCTGGTGGCTGGCCATTGGGGTGGGGGTGGTGTCGTCTTGCCTTGCGGGTGCGGTTATTGGCTATTTGGCGATTCGCACACGCGGCATTTATTTCTCCATGGTTACGCTGGCCCTGGCGCAAATTGTGTACTACGCCTTCTACAAGGCCGAGTACTGGACGGGTGGTGAAAACGGCTTGCGCGGCGTCAAGGTCGAGGCCTTTGATGTGATGGGTTTGCACATTGATTTTCTCAACCCTTTGAGTAAGTACTACGTGATTTTGATATTCGTTGCGCTGGCCCTGTGGTTTGTCTCGCGCATTCTCAACTCGCCTTTGGGCGCGGTGATGGAGGCGATTCGTGAGAACGAGAAGCGCACCGTGGCCTGCGGCTATGACGTGGCGCGCACCAAGCTGCTGGTGTTTGTGCTGTCAGCGGGCATCTGCGGTTTGGCGGGTGCGTTGCGGGCCTTGCACTTGTCCATCGTGCCGATTGATTCGCTGCACTATTTGCTGTCGGGTCATGCGGTCATGATGGCCCTGCTGGGCGGCATGGGTACTTTCTTTGGGCCCTTTGTGGGAGCGGCTGTGTTCTTGTATCTGGAAGATGTGGTGACCAACCTCACGCGCTATTGGATGGGCGTGGTGGGCATCATCTTCATGGTGTTTGTGTTGTTCTTTCCCAAGGGTATTTGGGGCACGATTCTTCACCAGATTGAGCGCTGGCAGCGTCGGCAGAAGGGTGCAGCATGAGCGCGACCAAAATGTCCACCACTCCCATTCTTGAAGTCAAAGCCGTATCGCGCTATTTCGGAAAATTCCGCGCGCTCAACAACGTCAGCGTGTCGTTCCAGCCGGGTGAGCTCACCGCCATCATCGGCCCTAATGGCGCGGGTAAGAGCACCTTCTTCAACGTCATCAGCGGCGGCGTGCCGCCCAGTGAAGGCCAGGTCTGGTACGAGGGGCGCGATATCACCCGCATGGCCCCGCATGACTTTGCGCGCAACGGCATTGCCAAGAGTTTTCAGATCACCAACGTTTTCAAGCAACTAAGCGCGCATGAGAACGTGCGCGTGGCCCTCCAAATGGGCGTGGCGCGTTTTGAGTTGCTGCGGCCCCGTGATGCTTATGGCGAACTTATTGACAAGGCTGATGCGCTGCTAGAGCGCGTGGGGCTCACGTCCAGCCGTAATAAACCTGCGGGGGATTTGGCGCACGGTCAGCAACGCTCTTTAGAGGTGGCCATGGCCTTGGCCTGCGACCCAAAGTTGCTGCTGATGGACGAGCCCACAGCAGGTATGTCGCCCCAAGAAACCACGGTGATGATGGATTTGATCCGCCAGCTCGCCCAAGAGCGCACCGTGATTTTGGTGGAGCACAAAATGAAGTTGGTGATGAACCTGTGCAACCGCCTGATCGTGCTGCACCACGGCGAGCTGCTGGCCGAGGGAACACCCGATGAAATTCGAAACAATAGCGAGGTCAAGCGTGTGTACCTTGGCAAAAGTTGAAAGCAATTCATGTTGAATGAAGCCATGTTGAAAGTTGAACAACTCAACGCTTGGTACGACCACAGCCATGTCATTCAAGGCCTGAGCTTTGAAGTCAAACGCGGCGAGATCGTCACCCTCATGGGGCGCAACGGTGCGGGCAAGACCAGCACCCTGCGCACGATCATGGGCTTGGTGTCTCAATGCAAAGGCAGCGTGGTGTTTGACGGCGAAGAGCTGCTGACCCTGCCGCCCCACACCCGCTTTCACCGAGGCCTGGCTTACGTGCCCGAAGAGCGCCGCATCGTCACGGGCCTGACCGTGCGCGAAAATCTGCAACTCGGCCTGCTGGCCAGTGAGCGCCGGGGTGAGATGAACGAGATGGTGGACGAGATTGCGCAAACTTTCCCAAGGCTTAAAGAGCGCCTGGATCAAGACGGCACGTCCCTGTCAGGCGGTGAGCAGCAAATGCTTGCCATTGCCCGCGCGATGATGGCGCGGCCCCGCATGATCTTGCTGGACGAGCCGTCGGAGGGCATCATGCCGCTGCTGGTGGACGAGATGTTTGAGCTCTTCACGCGCATGAAGCAGCAGGGCACCACGATTTTGCTGGTGGAGCAAAACGTGGAGCGCGCGCTGTCCATCTCAGACCGCGCCTACATCCTGGATCAGGGCCACATCGTGCACCAGGGCGATGCGGCTGAGTTGTTGGCCAACGCAGAGATTCAGGAAAAATACTGCGCGGTTTGATTTCATCGCATGCGCGGTGATAATCAAAACTATGGAATTCATTGCTCTTCTTCTCGACTTCATCCTTCACGTGGACAAACACCTGGAGGTGTTTGTACAAACGCACGGCGCTTGGGTGTACGCCTTGCTGTTTCTCATCATCTTTGTCGAAACTGGCGTCGTGGTCATGCCGTTTTTGCCGGGCGATTCGCTGCTTTTTGTGGTGGGGGCCATGTGCGGTGTGGGCTTGATGAGTTATCCGCTCTCGGTCGGGCTCTTGTTGGCGGCCGCGATTCTGGGTAACCAGTCCAATTACGCGGTGGGGCGTTACTTTGGGCCACGTGTTTTCAAGTGGGAAAACTCACGACTGTTTAATAAGGCCGCTTTCGAGCAGGCGCATGCGTTTTACGAAAAATATGGCGGCGTCACCTTGATCGCCGCGCGCTTCATGCCCTTTCTTCGCACCTTTGCGCCCTTCGTCGCCGGGGTGGCTCAGATGACGCGCAGCCGCTTCACCTTCTTTGACGTGACGGGCGGCGCCCTGTGGGTGGGCGGCATCGTCACCATCGGTTATTTCTTTGGCAACTTCCCCTTCGTCAAAGCGCATCTGGACAAAATCATCTGGGCCATGATTTTGATTCCTGGTCTGCTGATCATGGTGGGTGCGTGGCGGGCTAGACGCGAAAGTCTGTCTACAAACGAATAAGCTTTGCACGCTTGCCGATGCAAGCCATAAGGATTAAGCTACCGTTTCATTGCAGGAGGTGGTAATGAAACGCAAGAAAACAGCGCTGGAGCGCGCAGTGTCTGACCGTGCCGCAATCCAGAAAAGTGGTGAACAAATCATGTCACGACCTGATGGTTACTACTGGCGCACCCTGGATGGGCGCAACGAGTTCGGCCCTTTTGATAGCCTGGATATGGCGCTGGCTGACTTGGAGTCGGCCGACGAAGAGACTCCTGCACCAGGAGAAACACTGCAAGAGGCTGAAGACGAGATCGGAATCTCCGACTGGATTGATCCCGACACCGGTTCACCCGCAGAAGGCTTGTCGCACCCTCGGTTTGATGACTACTGATGAGATGTTGGAATCAGGTGCTGCGGCTGCGCGCGAGCGGCGGGTTGCGAGCAAAGTAGCTCTCGATGCCGCGCATCAGCGCATTGGCGAGTTGTTCTTGATAGGCCTCGCTGTTGAGTTTGACTTCTTCCTCCGGGTTGCTGATGAAGGCGGCCTCGACCAATACACTGGGAATGTCGGGCGCTTTGAGCACGGCAAAGCTGGCCTGCTCTACCTTGGGTTTGTGCAACTTGCCCACGCGACCCATCTCGGCCAGTAGCGTGCCGCCCAGCTTGAGGCTGTCATTGATTTGCGCGGTGGTGCTCATGTCGAGCAGGGCATGTTGCACTTGAGCGTCTTTGCTTTGAGTGTTGATCCCGCCAATCAGATCGGCCTTGTTTTCTTTGGCCGCCATCCAGCGCGCCGCAGAGCTGGAGGCACCGCCCTGGCTCAGGGCAAAGACGCTGGCCCCTTGCGGGCGAGGGGTGAAAAAGGCGTCGGCATGCAGGCTGACAAACAGGTCGGCCTGCACCTTGCGTGCCTTTTGCACGCGCACGTGCAGAGGCACAAAAAAATCAGCATCGCGCGTGAGGTAGGCACGCATGGGGTTGCCCTTGATGGTCGTGGCGTTGATGCGGTCACGCAGCAGGTGAGCGAGTTTGAGCACCACGTCCTTTTCACGTGTTCCATTCGGCCCAATAGCGCCGGGGTCCTCGCCTCCGTGGCCGGGGTCTAGGGCGATGATGATGAGGCGGTCGGTTTGCGGCGCTGGCGAAGCTTGGGCTTGCGCATCGCGTGGGCCTGTGTGAGTACCGGTGTGCGTGCCTGTCGTTGGGTTTGGAAGCGAGAGCGGGATAGGGATTTTCAATGCCGGGTTCATCCGCTGGGCCATGAGCTCACCCAGTGGGTCGCTGCTCGGCGTGGGAGCCGAGGCACCTTTGTCCTTGAGTCGCTCAGCAATCAAGGCAGCCAGTGGGTCAGCAACATGTACCGGGTATAGGTCAAACACCAAGCGGTGCTGGTAGGCGGCGACTGGGGCCAGCGTGAAAACCTGCGGAGTGATGGGAAGCTTGAGATCAATCACAAGCCGCACAACATTGGGGGAGTTTTGCCCGACGCGTATTCCTGCGATGTTGGGGTCATCGCTGCGCACCTTGGCCACCAGCTCGCGCAAGGTGGGGATGAGGTCAATGCCTTCAATGTCCACCGCCAGACGTGGTGGGTTGGTGACAAAGGTTTGACGCGCGATGAGTTGGGTGTCGGATTCGATTGTGACGCGAGAGTAGTCGGGCGCGGGCCAGACGCGCACTGCCATGATGCTGGCACCGCGTGCCAGTTGCTGGTGGCCCAGCAGCAGCACCAGGGTGCCAGTGGTCAGCAGGTCACGGCGTTTCATGCCGTGCCCTCGTTATGGGATGGTTCTTGAACGCTTTGTAAGTTTTGCACAAGCGCTTCGCCTATGGGGCTTTGCGCCGTGAGGGTGAGCACGCGTGCCTCGTCGTCCAGCGTCGCCAAGTGGATGCTCAGATCAGCGCGCGGCAGAAAATCGCCCACTTTGTCCGGCCACTCGGCCAGCTTCAGACCGGGGTTGGTGAAGATGTCGCGAAAGCCTGCGTCTTCCCACTCTTGCGGGTCTTGAAAACGGTAGAAGTCGAAGTGCCAGATATTGAGAGGGGCGTTAAAGGGAGAGGTGGCGTCAGCTCCCATCACTTCATACGCCTCCACCACCGCATAGGTCGGGCTCTTAATGCGCCCTTGCACCCCCAGCGCGCGCAGCAAGTGGCGCACCAGCGTGGTCTTGCCCGCACCCAAGTCACCTTGCAGCTCAATGAAGGCGTTGCGCAAGGCCGGGTTGGCGGCCAGATTTTCAGCCACGGCTTGCGTGGCGGCCTCGTCCGGGCAGCGCAGATTTTTTACAATGGGCGGGTGACGCTCAACAACACTCAATTCGTTTCCTTGATCCAGGGATGGGCCCGTGAGCTTGGATTCTCTCAAATTGGCGTCAGTGGTGTGGATTTGAGCAGCGCCGAGGCGGGCTTGCTGGACTGGCTGGCGCGTGGATTTCATGGCGACATGGCCTATATGGCCGCGCATGGTTTGAGGCGCGCCCGACCGGCCGAGCTGGTGCCGGGCACAGTCAGCGTCATCACCGCACGCATGGATTACCTGCCCGCCCACACACCCGAGGGCTGGCAGGCGCTGGAGTTTGAGCGACTTCAACGCCCAGATGAGGCCGTGGTGTCGGTCTATGCCCGTGGGCGGGACTACCACAAGGTGCTGCGCTCGCGCCTGCAAAAACTGGCCGACCGTATGGCGCAGCACATCGGCCCCTTTGGCTATCGCGCCTTTACCGATTCAGCGCCGGTGCTGGAGGCCGAACTTGCCGCGCGCAGCGGCCAGGGCTGGCGCGGTAAGCACACGCTGGTGCTGAACCGCGAGGCGGGCTCAATGTTCTTCCTGGGTGAAATCTATGTCGATGTGGCCCTGCCTGAGAGTGGGCCCGTCAGCGGGCATTGCGGCAGTTGCACCTCATGCATTGACGTGTGCCCGACCCAGGCCATCATCGCGCCCTACCTACTGGACGCACGGCGCTGCATTTCTTACCTGACGATTGAGCACGCAGGCCCCATCCCGCTAGAGCTGCGCCCGCTGATGGGCAACCGCATCTATGGCTGTGATGACTGCCAGTTGATCTGCCCCTGGAACAAATTTGCCCAGCGCAGCGCACTGCCCGACTTTGACGAGCGAAAGGGCTTAAGTGGGCAGCAATTGGTGTCGATGTACCAGTGGAGCGAGGCTGAATTTTTAAGCCATACCGAAGGCACACCGATTAGGCGCATTGGTCATGAACGCTGGCAGCGCAATATCGCCGTGGCGATGGGCAATGCTTTGCGTATCCGACCTGACTGGGTCATGCGGGCAGCTTTGCAGCAGAGCTTGGCCCGTGCCAGTGCGTTGGTGCATGAGCATGTGCAATGGGCGCTGGAGCAAGTGCTTGATGATGAGTCGTCGGGAAAAGTTCAGTAAGCATTGAGAACGTGTGGGACAGAGCAAGGGATACGCATAGCGAACTTTGCTCTGTCTTCAACTGATTAAAAGGAGTGCACCCCATGGCTATGCAATACACCTATGTCTCGAATCAGTTGCCCGAGAACAAGATGCGTCTGTACCCGACCCAGGTCATCAACATCATTGGCGGGCCGGGTTGCGATAAGTCGCTGTTCACGGCGGCCATCATTCTGTACCTGAACTTGCACCAAAAAACGGTTGAACAAATCCCGGATTTCGCCAAGTCCCTGGTCTGGCAAAAAGACTACGAAGCGCTGAAAAACCAGTACCACATCGCCCAGCAACAATTTCGCATGATTGAGCTGCTGGACGGCCAAGTGCAGTACCTTGTTACAGAATGTTCGCTGCCGCAAGTCATGTACTACAACGAGCACTACCCCGACAATATTTGCGACCGATCCAAGACCCGAAGCCAGATCCTCGATTGGTACAAACAACACAATAACGTCAATGTGTTGGTGCAGCGTAGCGATCGAAAGTACATTCACACAGGGCGCTTTCAGGACGAAGATCAAGCGCGGGAAGTGGACAGAGGTTTGGCGCAGACATTAAGACGGGAAGGTCTGAATTTCACTACCTTGCCGCCCGAGCTTGATGCGATAAATGCCTTCGCGGCTACGCTGATTTGAGCTCTGATTTGAACGATGTTTCGGGTAATGCAATCGCTCCCTCATAATGGTTCCTGGCATTACACCTTGAAACCCAAAGTTGGAGACACCATGAGTTTGAAACAATGCATCACAAAGTTCGCCCTCGCCACAGCGGCGCTCGCCACAGCGGCTGGGGTCGGGGCACAAACCGCTACTCAAACAAGCGCGGCGAGCTTTCCCAACAAGCCTTTACGCATCGTTGTAACCTTTACCACTGGCGGCGCGCCTGACATCATTGCGCGGCTGCTAGGGGAGCGCTTCACGGCGGCTTGGGGGCAGCCGGTCATCATCGACAACAAGCCCGGCTCGGGCGGCAACATCGGGGCTGATTTTGTGGCCAAAGCCGCGCCGGATGGCTACACCTTGGTGTTGGGCACGGTAGGCACGCACTCCATCAACGGCGCGCTCTATGCCAAGATGCCATACGACATGGTGCGCGACTTCACCCCCGTCAGCCTGCTGGCTACCACGCCTAACCTGCTGGTGATCAACAACGATGTGCCCGCCAAAACACTGCAAGAACTCATCGCACTTGGCAAGCGCGAGGGCAAGATGAGTTTTGCCTCACCCGGCTCGGGCACCTCGGTGCATGTATCGGGTGAGTTGTTCAAGAGCCTGACCAACATTGACATGCTGCACGTTCCCTACAAAGGCCGCGCCAGCGCCATTCCTGACCTGCTGGGTGGGCGCGTGACCATGATGTTTGACAACATGCCGTCCAGCCTGCCGCTGGTGCGCGAGGGCAAGCTGCGCGCCCTGGGCGTGACCAGCTTGACGCGCTCCGCCGCTGCGCCCGACATTCCCACCATTGCCGAGCAGGGCTTGCCTGGCTTTGAAGCGGTGTCGTGGTTCGGCATGTTCGCTCCGTCATCAACACCGAAACCCGTGGTGGAGAAAATTCAGGCTGAAATTCAGCGAATCCTCAAGCAACCCGAGATCGCCAAAAAACTCACCGACATTGGGCTGGAACCCGTGGGTTCAACGTCTGAAGAGCTGGCCACTTACCAGCGCGCCGAGATCACCAAATGGGCCAAGGTTGTGAAGGACTCGGGCGCTAAGGTGGAGTAGGGGGGGCTGGAGGCGTAGAGGGTCCAACCGTCAAGAAAAAGCTGTCAGTTCCCAACGGAAATGATCTTCTCGCCCATCACCGCGTCTGCCTGACGTCGTGTACTCGCCCGATAGTTGGCGCACCACCCAACGGCCAATTTCTGGCACCAGCCAGAGGTGCTCCCAGCGGATGGTCGATTTGCGGGAGAAGTCTTGGTGCTTCAAACCGATCAATCGCTCAATGCGTAGGGCATTGAATTCACCCAAGGGCAAGATGACCTTTTCCCAAGCCTTGACCTCGGTGTGCACATTGATCCAGAACGGATACGAAAAATCACCCACGCGGTAATCAGTGCGGATTTGACTGGACGCGCCCACTCGCAGATCCTGGGGCCACAGCGGCACGGCGTCGACATAGTTTTGCGTCATGTCCCAGTGGGGTTCGCGCAGAAGCAGGCCCCATTGAAGGTGATGCTCCTGAGCGAGCTCCATACCGGCTGGTGTGCTGCGCTCAAGAATAATGCGCGGGCTGAGGGATGCCACTACTTCACGCTCAATGGCGACGACTTCACCGTTGTAAATATTGAGTTTTCGGTAAGTCCACGATTGCCCCAGGGCCGGTGGTCTCATCTGAACCGGGCTGGCAGGGCCAACGAAGGCTCGTGTTTGTAGCGGTGCGAGAGGCTGGAGGCCGCAACCCGCAGGCAGCGCGAGGAGTGATAGCACAGTTTTACGTCTTAAAGCGTCCATAACGCTTACCCCCAAAGTTTGAAAGTAAAACATTGGAGCTCGTCCAGTCAAATTCGTTCCCTGTTGAGATTCGCTCCAAATGACCTTTGCCGGGACTGTGTCAAGATAAAGCTTTGAAGCAAAGAAAAACCATGACCACATACAACGCGAACTGGCTTGACAGCATGTACAACAACCGGGCCTTGGTGCCCGACCACGCACGGCACTTAGTGCAGTGGGCCGAAGCGTCGGATGACGCGCGCGACGCGCACAGCAACCAGCTTGACATCGCCTATGGCGACGGCCCCATGGAGACGCTGGACGTCTTCCCCGCCAAAGTCAAAAAGGGTGCGCCGGTGGTGGTGTTCATCCACGGCGGCTACTGGCGCTCGCTGGATAAGTCCGATCACTCCTTCATCGCCCCGGCTTTCGTCAACCAAGGCGCGTGCGTGGTGATTCCCAACTATGCCTTGTGCCCAGCGGTCACGCTGCCGCAGATCGTGATGCAGATGGTCAAGGCGCTGGCCTGGACGTACCGCAACGCACGTAAGTTCGGCGGCGACCCAAGCCGCATCACGGTCATTGGTCACTCAGCGGGCGGCCATTTGGCAGCCATGTTGCTGGCCTGCGCTTGGCCCATTTATGCCAAAGGTTTGCCGGTGGATTTGGTCAAGAATGCCATGTCGATTTCAGGTCTGTATGACCTGGAGCCGATCATGCACACGCCCTTCCTGAAAGAGTCTTTGAAGCTCACCCCCGAACAGGTGCAACTGTGCAGCCCCGCCTGGATGCCCCGCCCACGCCAGGGCAAGCTCTACGCCGTGGCCGGTGCTGACGAGAGCGCCGAGTTCTTGCGTCACAACACATTGATTCAGACCGCCTGGGATAAAAAAATCGTTCCCGTGTGCACCACCATTCCCGACCGCAATCATTTCAGTGTGTTGGAGGATTTGACTGCGCCGTGGGCGCGGCTGCATAAGTTGGCTAGCAAGTTGGTGTTGGGCTGACCTGCGAGCACATTCCGTCATTCCCGCCCCTCTCGTCATTCCCGCGAAGGCGGGAATCCAGTGACTTGGCAAGTTTTGTTTTATTTGGTTCGCTTGCGCAAGTGCTCGCCTTCCCCCCCCTATCCCCCCAGCCCCCTTTCCACCCCCGCCGGGGTGGAAAGGGGGAGTCTCATTTGACCTCGTGGTTAATTCATGACCTACCTTGGAGCGTTTTGTAGGTCTGTCGCAACAAACCAAGCACACAAGCCGAGGTTTCTACAATGCAGGCATGTTCTCTGCCCATACGCATTCGGGTGCCTCGTTTGACGCCCACCACTCCCCCCTGCTGCAACACCTCAACCCGGAGCAACTCGCAGCCGTCACCCTGCCGCCCGAGCCTGCGCTGATCCTGGCTGGGGCGGGTTCGGGCAAGACGCGGGTGCTCACCACGCGCATTGCCTGGCTCTTGCAAACTGGCCAAGTCACACCCGGTGGCGTGCTGGCCGTGACCTTCACCAACAAGGCCGCCAAAGAAATGATGACGCGCTTGCAGGCCATGCTGCCGGTGAATGTGCGCGGTATGTGGATTGGCACCTTTCACGGCCTGTGCAACCGGTTTTTACGTTCGCACTTCAAGTTGGCCAATTTACCTGAAGCATTTCAAATTTTGGACACGCAAGACCAGCTCAGTGCTATCAAACGCTTGTGCAAACAGTTCAACGTGGACACTGACGATGAGCGCTTTGCCCCCAAAAAACTGGCACGTTTTATTGGCGCTTGCAAAGAAGAAGGCCAGCGCCCCAACATGCTGGACGCACGCGATCCCGAGACCCGCAAAAAGATCGAGATCTACCAACTGTACGAAGAGCAGTGCCAGCGCGAAGGCGTGGTGGATTTTGGCGAGCTGATGCTGCGCTCCTTTGAGCTGCTGCGCGACAACGACCCGATCCGCGAGCACTACCGCCGCCGCTTTCGGCACATCTTGATTGACGAGTTTCAAGACACCAACAAGCTGCAATACGCGTGGATCAAGATGATTGCCGGTCTGCCTGCTGAAGGCGGTGGCGCCGCCGTGTTGGCTGTGGGGGACGATGACCAAAGCATCTACGCCTTTCGCGGTGCGCGCGTGGGCAATATGGCCGACTTCGTGCGCGAGTTCAACGTGCAGCACCAGATCAAGCTGGAAGAAAATTACCGCAGTGGCAGCAACATTCTGGATTCGGCCAACGAACTCATCAGCCACAACACCAAGCGCTTGGGCAAGAACCTGCGCACCAGCCAAGGCCCCGGCGAGCCGGTGCGCGTGATCGAGTCCACCAGTGACTTTGCCGAAGCGCAGTGGATGGTGGACGAGATGAAGCAACTCGTGCGCGAGGGGCTGAACCGTAAAGAAATTGCCGTGCTTTACCGCTCCAACGCGCAAAGCCGGGTAATTGAAACCGCGCTCTTTAATGCGGGCGTGCCCTACCGCGTGTATGGCGGCCTGCGCTTCTTTGAGCGTGCCGAGATCAAGCACGCATTGGCCTACCTGCGCTTGCTTGAGAACCCGGTAGACGACACCAGCTTTATGCGCGTGGTGAACTTCCCGCCGCGTGGCATTGGCGCGCGCACCATTGAGCAACTGCAAGATGCGGCGCGCGCATTTGAGGGCGGCAAGGGCTGTTCATTGCACGCAGCCGTCAGCGCCATTCCCGGCAAGGCCGGGGCCAACTTGAGCGCCTTTGTGGCCAAGATCGACGTGCTGCGCGAGCAGACCACGGGTTTGAACTTGCGTGAGATCATCGACTTGGTGCTCGACCACAGCGGGCTGCTCACCCACTACCGCGCCGAGAAAGAAGGTGCGGATCGCATTGAAAATTTGGAGGAGCTGGTCAACGCCGCTGAGAGCTTTGTCACGCAAGAAGGCTTTGGCCGCGATGCCGTTGCGCTGCCGGTGGACGAATGGGGCGAGCCGCTGACGCAGTCGCCTGTGAGCCAGGGCCTGCCCGTTCGTCCTGAGCCAGTCGAAGGACCGGCTTCGACCCTTCGACCAACTCAGGACAGGCCAAGCTCAGCCCGAACGGAGGGCCTAGCCCCCGACGCCGAGACCGGCGAAACCCTGAGCCCGCTCGCCGCCTTCCTCACCCACGCCGCGTTGGAGTCGGGCGACAACCAGGCCCAGGCCGGGCAAGACGCCATCCAGCTCATGACGGTGCACGCCAGCAAGGGGCTGGAGTTTGACGCGGTCTTCATCGGTGGCATGGAGGAGGGTCTGTTCCCGCACGAAAACGCCATGAGTGACTATGAGGGCCTTGAAGAAGAACGCCGCCTGATGTACGTCGCCATCACCCGTGCCCGCCAGCGCCTGTATCTGAGCCACTCGCAAACCCGCATGCTGCACGGCCAGACCCGCTACAACCTCAAGAGTCGCTTCTTTGACGAGTTGCCTGAGACGGCGCTCAAGTGGATTACCCCTAAAAATCCAGGCTTTGGCAGTGGGTTTGGGGCGGGTTTTAATTCAAGTGGCGCTAGTAATAAAGGAGCTGCTTATGCCAATCCTGCGTGGGGTAGAAGCAGTTTAGGTTCAAATTCTGAGGTCTTCAAAAGTCCCCCTGTGCCCGTACAAAAGGCCGAAGCTGGTCACGGCATCAAGGCTGGCATGGCAGTGTTTCACTCCAAATTTGGCGAAGGCAAGGTACAGGCCATTGAAGGCACGGGCAATGACGCCCGCGCCCAAGTTAACTTTCCGCGTCACGGTGTGAAGTGGTTGGCTCTATCGGTGGCTAAATTGACCCCTATTTGATGCACATCAAAGCACGACTTCGCCTGCCGTCCCACTATGTAAGTTGTAAGTAGCTGTAATGCATTGGAATGGTGAGTTTTCCTTGTCGGCCAGCCTGTGAGGTCGCGCGTTACATATACACAAACAACTGGAGAAATCAGATGAAGAAATTACTTGCGCTCGCCTTGGCGGGTTTTGCGGCTTGTGCCTTTGTGCCTGCGATGGCCCAAACCAATGTGGGCGTGTCCATCGGCATCCAGCAACCCGGCGTGTACGGACGCGTTGATATTGGTAATTTCCCCCAGCCCCGGCTTGTGTATCCGCAGCCGATGGTGATTGCGCCATCCCCCATTGCGATGCACCAACGACCCATCTATTTATACGTCCCACCCGGTCATCAAAAGAACTGGGCCAAGCACTGCTCCCGCTATAGCGCTTGTGGACAGCCGGTTTATTTTGTGCAGGACAGCTGGGTGCGTGAGCGTTATGAAGAGCGTCGGGGTAACGAGGGACGTGGGCGTGATGGACATGGTGGCGATCACGACCGTGATAACGGGCGCGGCAAAGGCCGCGGGCATGGTCACGGTCATGGCCGTGACTAGGATTGAGACGCTGCGTGCAGAACCAAGTATTCATTTGACGGATCTGAGTTTGCGATACTCAGGCCCATGCAACTTCAAGAGATTCTTTATTCCCAGGGCTTTGGCACACGACGTGTGTGCGCGGGCCTGATCCAGCAGGGCCATGTTCAGGTTTACCCAGGGGGCTCGAACGAGCCCCCTGTGGGGTGCACGCAAGCAGTGGCTGACTTTGCCGCCGAAGGATTGCGTTTTCGGGTTCAAGGCGTGGACTGGCCCTACCACGAGAAGGCCTACCTGATGCTCAACAAGCCTGCGGGCACTGAGTGTTCGCAAAAACCCTCCACCTACCCCAGCATCTACACCTTGCTGCCCTCGCCGCTGCGCTTGCGGCCCCAAAAGGCAGCGGTTCAGGGCGTGCAGGCGGTGGGTCGCTTGGACCAGGACACTACGGGCCTGCTGCTGCTCACCGATGACGGCAAGTTCATCCATCGCATGAGTTCACCGCGCCACCACGTGCCCAAGGTGTACGAGGTGACGGTCAAGCACCCGCTGGACGACAAGCAGGTGCAAAAGCTGCTCTCAGGCGTGGTGCTGGACGATGATCCTGCGCCCGTGCGTGCTGCCGCGTGTGAGGCAGTGAGTGAATATCACCTGCGCCTGACGTTGACCGAGGGGAAGTATCACCAGGTCAAGCGCATGGTGGCGGCGGTGAGCAACCGGGTCGAGGGACTGCATCGCTCGAAAATTGGCGGTCTGACGCTGCCTGAGGAGCTTGCACCGGGACAGTGGCGCTGGCTCAGTTCAGCGGATTTGGCCCGCATTGGTACTTGAGAACACGCGCACCGCTACACTCAAGGGTTGTCTTATTGGGTGATTTGACGTGAATTTTCTGTTTCGTACGCCGTTTGCGGTTTTGGCCTTCTTGATCGGCACATTCGTCGCCACGCCTGAGGCCGTGGCGCAGGCTCGGCCAATTTTTGTTCTCAACTCATTGGATGCCAATGTCAGCGTGATTGACTCAGTGAGCTGGAAAGAAATAAAGCGCATCCCCACGGGTAAAGAGCCGCACCACCTCTACCTCACCCCGGATGAAAAATCGCTCATCATCGCCAATGCATTGAGCGATTCGCTGACTTTCATCGACCCCCGCACTGCCGAGGTGCAGCGTACGGTGCGTGGCATTTTGGATCCCTATCAGTTGCGGTTCTCCCCCGACATGAAGTGGTTTGTCACCGTGGCCAACCGCCTCAACCATGTGGATATTTACCGATGGGAGAACAACACCCCCACCTTGGTCAAACGCATCGCCACGGGGAAAACCCCCAGCCACTTGTGGATTGACAGTCGTAGCACCACGATTTATGCCACCATGCAAGACAGTGACGAGCTGGTGGCTATCGACTTGGCAACACAGACTCTGAAATGGCGCAGCAAGACCGGGCCCATGCCGGCAGATGTGTTTGGAACGCCCGACGACCGCTTTTTGCTGATTGGCCTGACCGGTGGGCAGGGCGTTGAAGTCTATGACGTCACGGGTGCTGCGCCCAAATTGACCCAGTTCATCAAGACAGGCAAGGGGGCACACGCTTTTCGCGCAGCGGGTGATAAACGTCATGTGTATGTGAGCAACCGCGTGGCCAACACCATCAACAAAATTGACTACCAGAATATGACAGTGGTGGATGAATTCACCGCACCCAGCGGGCCAGACTGCATTGACCTTTCCGCCGACGGTAAAACCCTGCTTGTTGCTTCACGTTGGGCGCAAAAGCTCACCGTGATCGACACCACCACCCGCAAAGTGGTGCGGCAGATCAAGGTCGGGAAATCGCCGCACGGTGTGTGGACGCTGGACCATGCTGCACGTCAGTAAACAATTGAAGCGTTCTTTAGTTGCTATAGTTTTTATGGCTTCTTGCGTCAGTGCTGCTTGGCCTGCAGTCGATAACCAGTGTGTAAATCCGATCTACCTGACCTTTGACACTGGCCACATGGGCATTGCGCCGCTGGTGGCCGAGGTGCTCCAGCGCCAGCAAGTCAAGGTCACCTTCTTTGCAGCCAACGAGCGCACCCAAGTGGGCAACGGCAGTTTGAGTAAGGACTGGGCCCCATGGTGGAAGGCACGTGCTGCCGAGGGTCACGAGTTTGCCTCCCACACCTATGACCATGCCTACTGGCGAGGTGATGTGCGCGGTGTTGAGCCCCAGTTCCGCATCCGGCCCACTGCAGGCGCGCTGGCCGAGCGTGAGTTCACCTGGAATGCCAAAAAATACTGCGACAACATCGCCTACGCGGCTGAGCGTTTGCAAGACCACACTGGGCGCAAACCGCTGCCACTCTTTCGCGCCCCTGGCGGCAAGACCTCGCCCAAGCTCTTGGCGGCTGCGAAGGCCTGCGGGTTTGAGCACGTGGGTTGGGCGGCTGCTGGCTTTTTGGGTGACGAATTGTCGAGCGAGAAATTCAGCAACCAGTTCCTGCTGGACAAAGCCCTCAAGGACATTCGCACGGGAGACATCTTGTTGGCGCACCTGGGCATCTGGTCGCGCAAAGACCCGTGGGCACCCGCCGTGCTGGAGCCGCTGATTGTGGGTCTCAAGGCCAAAGGCTTTTGCTTTCAAACCCTGCGCGAGCACCCGGCTTACAAGGGCTGGATTGCTGCGCGAACGCCATAAACCGGGGTGCTGAGATGGACTGGTTTGTTGAACCCTTTGCCTTCGTACAGCAGTGGTTGTTTGAAACGCTGATCCAACCGCTGGCCTTTGCCATCGGCCTGGGTCATCGGCTAGAAAACGCCTATGACGCCACGGGCTGGCTGTTGGTCGGGCTGCTTCAGTTGGCGGTGCTGGTGCTGCTGATTGGGCCCCTACAGCGCTGGCGTCCGGTCGAGCCCATCACCGACCGCCAAACGGTGCGAACCGACATGCTCTACACCGTGATCCACCGGCTGGGTCTGTTTCGTCTGGCCTTGTTCTTCACTCTGACGCCCTTGCTGGATGATGTTTTTGGCGTGCTGCGCGTGGCGGGCGTGGGTACTTTTCATCTGGACGACCTTTGGCCGGGGGTGACTGACCAGGCGCTGGTGAGTTTGCTGATTTACCTTTTGGTCATTGATTTTCTGGACTACTGGGTGCACCGGGGTCAGCATCATTTCGAGTGGTGGTGGCGGCTGCATTCGCTACACCACGCACAACGCCAAATGACGATGTGGAGCGACAACCGAAACCATCTGTTGGACGACCTGATTCGCGATGTGATTTTGGTGATTGCGGCCCAGTTCATTGGCATTGCACCCAGTCAGTTTGTGGCCATCGTGGCCGTGACCCAACTCAGCGAGAGCTTTCAACACGCCAATGTGCGTTTGTGGTTTGGCGCGGTAGCCGAACGTTTGTGGATCAGTCCTCGATTTCATCGCTTGCACCACGCCATTGGCATCGGGCACGAGTCAAAAGGTCGGTTCACGCTAGGGGGAAGCAATTTTGGCGTGTTGCTGCCTTGGTGGGACATGCTGTTTGGTACGGCCAACTTTGAGTTGCGCTTCGACCCAACAGGCGTGCGCGACCAAGTGGAGCCGGATGCGAAAGGTCATGTGCGTAACTACGGGCGTGGCTTTTGGTCGCAGCAGTGGCAAGGTGTCTTGCGGTTGCTGGGGCGGGCCTGACGTATCCTTGACGCCATGAATCTTTTACTCAACTCTTTTTGGCGTGCTTTGGCTTATTGCGTGCACCCGCGTGTCATTGCCTTGTCCTTGTTGCCTCTGCTGCTCACTGTGGCAATTTATGCTGCGGGCGTTTATTTTTTCTGGGATAGCGCCATTCAAGGCATGCAAGCATGGATAAATGAATGGTCATTGCTGGAGGGCTTAACGCGCTGGCTTCAGAGAATGGGCTTTAACGATCTGCGCAACGTTGTCGGGCCGTTGCTTATGCTGTTATTAAGCTTGCCCATCGTCATTTTGCTTGCGCTGCTCAGCGTGTCTTGGCTTATGACGCCTGCAATGGTTTTATTAGTGGCGGAGAGGCGTTTCCCACAACTGGAGCGCAGAAATGGTGGCAGCTTCTGGCGCAGCGTAGGCTTGGGGCTAGGTTCGTCTGTATTGGCCGTCATTGCACTGGTGATCTCTATTCCCTTGTGGCTGATTCCTCCTTTAATTTTAATTTTTCCGCCTTTGATTTGGGGTTGGCTCACCTACCGCGTCATGGTGTACGACGTGCTGACCGAGCATGCGAGTCAAGAGGAGCGAATTGCCCTTACACGTCGCTATCGGTTCTGGCTGCTGACGATTGGTGTGGTTACAGGTTATCTCGGTGCTGCGCCGGGGCTGGTGTTTGCAATGGGGGCGATGGTAGTGGTGATGGCGCCATTAATAGTGCCTTTGGCAATATGGATTTACACACTGGTGTTTGCTTTTTCAGCGTTGTGGTTTGCCCACTTTTGCCTGGAGGCATTAACGGATTTACGAAACAAAGTTAAGGGGGACACTCATGACCATGACAAGCGACTCATCAATGCCTGATTTCGGTCTCATCATCGTTGGCGATGAAATTCTCTCAGGCAAGCGGGCCGACAAACACCTGCCCAAGTTCATTGAGCTGCTGCATGAGCGCGGCTTGTCCTTGGCCTGGGCCGAGTACGTGGGGGACTCCCCCGAGCGCATCACAGAAACGCTCAAACGCGCTTTCGCCTCGGGCGATGTGGTGTTTTCCACCGGCGGCATTGGTGCCACGCCTGATGACCACACCCGCCAATGTGCGGGCCGGGCGCTGGGGCGCGAGCTGGCCTTGCACCCGCAGGCCGAAGCCTTGATCCGCGAGCGCATGCAAGACACGGCCAAAGAGCAGGGCACGGTGTATGAACCTGATCGGCCTGACAACATCCATCGCCTCAACATGGGCGTGTTCCCGGTGGGTGCGGCGATCATCCCCAACCCCTACAACAAGATAGCGGGGTTTAGTTGTCAGGGGGAGCATGGGGGCGCTGTCCACTTCGTGCCGGGCTTTCCCGTTATGGCCTGGCCGATGATGGCGTGGGTGCTAGACACACACTATGCCGAACATTTCAACCGCGAGGCGTGGGTGGAGCAGTCTGTGGTGGTGTTTGGTGCGATGGAGGCGACTTTGACGCCCCTGATGGAGTCGCTGGAGCAAAACCACCCCGGCATCAAAGTTTTCAGTCTGCCTAGCGTTGACCATCCTGTGCATGGGCGACATATTGAGTTGGGCGTGAAAGGCGCTCCTATAGCTGTTGCGCCTGCTTATGCTGAACTTCTAACAGGACTCAATGCATTCAACGCCAGATTGGGCCCGGAAATGGTGCGCAAATAGACGCGCACTATTTTGGTGCAATTCGAAGTGACCAAAGCGCACTTGACTGGTGCCTGTATTTATCATTAATCCTAGATTGAAATTCCAATTGTTTGGAAAATGCCCAAACTCAAGGCAAAATATGCGGTTTGGCAAATCGGCGTAAGAAGCCGTGTTGGCATAAAAACTGCATTCAGGTGTAAGAGACTTTTTAGCAACCATCCAACTAGGAGATTTTGATGGCAAAGACCGTCGCAGACGTGATGAAAATGGTTAAGGAAAACGAGGTCAAGTTTGTTGACTTCCGATTCACTGATACCCGTGGCAAAGAGCAGCACGTCACCGTGCCTGTGTCCCACTTCGATGAAGACAAATTCACCGCTGGCCACGCCTTCGACGGCTCATCCATCGCTGGTTGGAAGGGCATTGAAGCCTCAGACATGCAACTCATGCCTGACCCGAACACTGCCAACATCGACCCTTTCTATGAAGAGACCACTCTGTTCATGAGCTGCGACGTGGTCGAGCCTAGCGACGGCAAGGCCTACGACCGCGATCCGCGTTCGGTGGCCAAGCGCGCTGAAGCCTACCTCAAGGCCTCCGGCCTGGGCGATACCGCCTACTTCGGCCCAGAGCCAGAGTTCTTTGTGTTTGACGGCGTGCGCTGGAAAAACGAGATGAGCGGCGCTTCTTTCGAGATCAGCGAATACGAAGCCCCTTGGAACACCAACGCTCAGCTCGAAGGCGGCAACCGCGGTCACCGCCCCACAGTCAAAGGCGGCTACTTCCCCGTGCCCCCAGTGGACAGCATGCAAGACATGCGCTCCGAGATGTCTTTGATCCTTGAATCATTGGGCATCCCTGTCGAAGTGCACCACCACGAAGTCGCTGGCCCAGGCCAAAACGAACTCGGCACCCGTTTCAGCACCCTGGTTGAGCGCGCTGACTGGACGATCCTGCTCAAGTACGTGGTACACAATGTGGCCAATGCTTACGGCAAAACCGCCACTTTCATGCCTAAACCTCTGGTGGGCGACAACGGCTCCGGCATGCACGTGCACCAGTCGGTCTGGAAAGACGGCAAGAACCTGTTTGCTGGTGACGGCTATGCAGGCTTGAGCGACTACGCGCTGTACTACATCGGCGGCATCATCAAACATGCACGCGCTTTGAACGCCATCACCAATCCCGGCACCAACAGCTACAAGCGTCTGGTGCCTGGTTTTGAGGCGCCGGTGAAGCTGGCTTACTCGTCACGCAACCGCTCGGCTTCGATCCGTATCCCCCATGTGGCCAACCCCAAAGGTCGCCGCATCGAGGCACGTTTCCCCGATCCACTGGCCAACCCCTACCTGTGCTTCTCGGCTCTGCTGATGGCCGGTCTGGACGGCGTAGAGAACAAGATCCACCCTGGCGAAGCCGCCACAAAAGATTTGTACCATCTGCCACCCGAAGAAGACGCGTTGGTGCCAACCGTGTGCCACAGCTTGGATCAGGCGCTTGAGTACCTTGACAAAGACCGCGCCTTCTTGACTAAAGGTGGTGTGTTCACCGACAGCATGCTGGACGCTTACATCGAGCTCAAGATGCAAGAAGTTACCCGCTTCCGTCAGGCTGTACACCCTGTCGAATACGATATGTACTATTCCCTGTAAGGGCCTCGCAACGGCTTGTATCGCGTTACAAGCTGTCGCACAAAAAGGACGGCTTTGGCCGTCCTTTTTGTTGGCGCGCGTCGGGAGGGCTTGATTTATTTCAGCGTTGAGAGATACTGCTAGACCGGCCCCGCGTCCACTGCGGTGCGAAAGACAGTATGAAACACGCTTTATTAATCCCACTCGCCGCAACGTTTTTGGTGGCAAACAGTTTTGCCCAAGACCGTATTTACCGTTGCGGTAATGAATACACCAACACCGTGCCTGCCGGGCAGAAGAACAACTGCAAGTTGCTCGAAGGCGGAAACGTGACGGTGGTGCAATCTCAACGCCCCGCAGCTGCCGCACCGGTGCGCGTGGCAACTGCTCCTCAGTCAAGCCAGCGCGTTGATGCTCCCGAGCAGCGCTCCCGAGACTCCGATGCAAAGCAGATTTTGGACTCCGAGTTGAAGCGGTCTCAAATCCGTCGCGAAGAATTGCTGAAGGAATACAACAATGGTGAACCCGATAAGCTCGGCCCTGAGACCCGTAATCACCAAAAATACTTGGACCGTGTGGCTGAACTCAAGGCCAATATCGACCGTAATAACAGCGATATTGCCGGTATTCAGCGTGAAATCGGCCGTCTAGCTCCATCGAGCAACTCTGCGTCAAAATACTAGGCTTGAAAAAGCCAACTTCCCCCACCCCCCGTTTCCAGCCGTTTGACCTGCTGGCCACACTGATCGTCGTTGTTCACAGCGACGGCTCCGTGCTGTTTGCCAATGCTGCGCTGGAAGATGCCTTGGGCACCTCGCGCCGTAACATCGAAGGCAGTAATTTTTGTGCCAGTTTTGCTGAGCCCCATGTACTCCAAAATGCCCTGCTCGGGGCCGAGGGCAACCAATTTGCGGCGCTGCGTTACGACGCCTGGCTCAAGCGACACACGCCTGAGCTGCTGCCCGTTCATGTGATCGTCACCCAAACCGACGAACCCAAAACCTTCATCGTCGAAATGCTACCGTTGGAGCTGCAGGCCCGCCAAGAGCGCGAAGAGCGACTGCTCGATCAGGCGCAGGCCAACAAAGAGCTGATTCGCAATCTGGCGCATGAAATTAAAAACCCCTTGGGCGGCATTCGCGGTGCGGCGCAGCTGCTGGAGATGGAGATCGACTCGCGCGAACTCAAGGAATACACCCAAGTCATCATTCATGAAGCAGACCGGCTGCAAACTTTGGTGGATCGTTTGCTGGCCCCGCACCGGCGGCCCCATGTGGTGGGGGATGTCAACATCCACGAGGTGTGCGAGCGGGTTCGCTCGCTGATCTTGGCCGAGTTCCCCAAAGGCCTGCGCGTGGTTCGCGACTATGACACGTCGATCCCCGAGTTTCGGGGGGATAAAGAGCAACTCATCCAGACGGTGCTCAACATCGCGCACAACGCCTGCCAGGCGTTGGCTGAGAGAATGACCTCAGGCGATGCGCGCTTGACCTTTGCCACCCGGGTGGCTCGGGGCGTCACCTTCGGCAAACAACGCTACCGATTGGCACTGGAATTGCATGTCATAGACAACGGGCCTGGTGTACCAGACTCGATCAAAGACCGCATTTTTTACCCGCTGGTGTCAGGGCGAGAGGGGGGGTCTGGCTTGGGGCTTACATTGGCGCAAACCTTTGTTCAGCAACACCATGGCTTGATCGAGTGTGACAGCGTGCCCGGACACACGGATTTCAAAATACTGATACCGCTGCCCTGAAAGGTTCAGAGCAGCACGACCCAAAGGACAAACACACATGAAGCCGATTTGGATCGTAGATGATGACCAGTCCATCCGCTTTGTCCTTGAAAAAGCGCTGCAACGCGAAGAACTGCCCACCCGCAGCTTCACCAACCCCAAAGACGTTCTGGCTGCCCTGGAGCACGCCGAAGAAGACGGTGGTCCGCAAGTTCTGGTGAGCGACATCCGCATGCCGGGCGGCACCGGCTTGGACTTGCTGGATAAAGTCAAGGCGCGTTTCCCTGGGCTGCCCGTCATCATCATGACGGCATTTTCCGACCTGGACAGCGCCGTATCGGCCTTTCAGGGCGGGGCCTTCGAGTACCTGCCCAAACCTTTTGATGTGCCCAAGGCTGTGGAGTTGATTCGTCGCGCCGTGGAAGAAAGCCAGCGCGAAGAGGTTGCGTTGGAAGCGGTGGTTGTCACCCCTGAAATGCTGGGCCAGGCACCAGCCATGCAAGACGTGTTTCGCGCCATTGGTCGCCTAAGCCAGAGCAACGTCACGGTACTCATCACGGGCGAATCCGGCACGGGCAAAGAGCTGGTGGCTCACGCGCTGCACAAACATTCGCTCAGAGCCAAAGGCCCGTTTGTGGCCATTAACACCGCGGCTATTCCCAAAGATCTGTTGGAGTCCGAGTTGTTTGGCCATGAGCGGGGAGCCTTCACCGGTGCACAAACCATGCGCCGGGGCCGCTTTGAGCAGGCCGATGGCGGCACGCTGTTTTTGGACGAAATCGGCGACATGCCGTTTGACCTGCAAACCCGTTTGCTTCGGGTTTTGAGCGACGGGCATTTTTACCGGGTCGGTGGTCATAGCGCGGTCAAGACCAATGTGCGCGTGATCGCGGCGACGCATCAGGACTTGGAGCAGCGCGTCAAAGAAGGCGTGTTCCGCGAGGATTTGTTCCACCGCTTGAACGTCATCCGCCTGCGCTTGCCGGCCTTGCGCGAGCGGCGTGAAGACATCCCCATGCTGACGCGGCATTTCCTCAGCACCAGTGCTCAGCAGCTCGGGGTGGAGCCCAAGCGCATTGCCGATTCGTCCTTGAATTGGTTGAGTCGCTTTAATTTTCCCGGTAATGTGCGGCAGTTGGAGAATATCTGCCACTGGTTGACCGTGATGGCTCCCGCCCAAGTGATTGAGCCCAAAGACCTACCGCCTGAAGTTGCCGTTCGGGCCGCATCGGGAGAAAAAACTTTAGCGCCCACCTCGGCTCACACGTCTGCGGACGAGGGACTTATTCATGTGACTGAAAGCCCTGCATTGCCTCGTGTTCACCCTATTGAACTCGAAGTCATTGCGCCTAATGAGGGGTGGGAGTCTGCATTGCAGACCGAGGCAATTGCCCTGCTCAGCAGCGGGAAAACGGATGTATGGGACATTATGAGCAAACGCTTTGAATCAATTCTCATTCAGACCGCATTGGAAAACACCAAAGGACGCAGGATTGAAGCAGCGCAAAAACTTGGAATAGGACGCAACACCATAACCAGAAAGATACAGGAATTAGGGTTGGAATAAGTCACGATAATGGGTTTTACTGGGTATCAAAGTAAAAAACTGAAGCCGATTTTTGTTAGGATGATTGGATAGCTTTTTAGCATCCAACATGCCTGATTTCGTAGGTCTTTTTATTGCCGCGCCCGACAGCAGTTTGCTGTACTCAGGGGTGTACAACGGCGTGCTGGTCGCAATGTCTATAAGTGTGGCCGTGCTGGCGTCTTACGCTGCACTGTTGGTTTCTCAAATCATTGCCAAATCTTCGATTGAATCGAGTTCCCGTTGGTGGTCGATTGCAGGAAGCCTGTGTCTGGGGTTTGGTATTTGGGCCATGCATTTCATTGGCATGTTGGCTCTCAGTCTGCCTTGCGCTACGGGGTATGACAGCTCACTGACCTTGATCTCCATTCTCCCTAGTGTTTTGGTCAGTGCATTGGCGTTGCAAATCATCAGCCGCCCTGCCATTTCTGCTCTTTTACTTGCTGTGGGCGGGTTGTTGATGGGCGTTGGCATTGGTGCAATGCACTACATCGGCATGGCAGCAATGCGCTTGGACGGTTTGATTCGTTACAACTTGAGCTGGGTTGTGCTGTCGCTGGTGGTGGCCGTGGCATTGTCAACATTGGCCATTTGGATCAAGTTTAGATTGCAGTCATGGATCTCGTACGGGAGTCGCGTGAGTCTGCCTTTATCAGCTTTGACCCTGGGTTTGGCGGTATCGGCCATGCACTACACGGCAATGTCAGCGGCGTACTTCATTCGAGAGGGTGAAGCTAATGACATCGACTCAATGTTAGGCCCTACTTTTTTGGCCTTTATCGTCCTGCCTGTGACATTACTAGTCATAGCTTTGACAGTGATTGCGACTTATTTCGGAAAACCTAAACTGCGTTCATTGAAGCAATCCTACAAAATAATTGCTGCTGTGATCTTGGCATGGATGTTGACAGCCTGGGTCATTGCCCAGCAGTACACGGAGCAAAAGCTTGGCTCGCTTTATGAGAGTGCCGTGCTTGACACAACGCGCCGTGTCAATACCGAAACAACTTTGATGAATGAAAGTTTGCAACTTCTCAAAGCCATTCCTTTGATGTACACCAACTACGCTGATGTACACAGCATCTTGCGACGTTTTGGATCGAATGCCACTGCGTCTGTGCTGCCTTTGGAAACACAAAAGCGAATGTGGACCGATGACCCTGAACTGCTTGAAACGAGTCGAACTTTACTCGTGGCCGCCCTGCAATTCAAGGCTGATGTAATTTGGGTTATCAATGCGGCTGGTGATAGTGTTGCCTCCAGCAATTATGGTGATCCCGACAGTTTTATCGGGTCAAACTTCGCTTCTCGTCAGTATTTTTTGGAAGCGAAAGCAGGAAAGCCTGGTAAGCAATACGCGTTGGGTTTACTAACCCGCATACCCGGTATTTACTACTCCCAACCGCTGTTTGATCAAGGGCGCTTTGTGGGTGCTGTGGTGGTCAAACGCAATATATCCAAACTTGCCAGTTGGGTGGGTCAGGCTCAAGCCTTTGTTTCAGATGCAAATGGCGTGATTGTCCTGGCAGCTGACAAGTCATTGGAATTCAAGTTTTTGTCTGAAGACAAAGTGTCTCGATTGACGCTTGAGGGGATTAAATTGCAATATGGTCAAAGTAGCCTTACGGCACTTGACATTAGCCCCTGGGATGAGTCGAGCATGCCACGCGCATCGAAATTAGGGCAAAGTTCATATCCCATCGTAATGGCCTCGGAATCCCTGGAGGATGGTTTGCTTTCTATCCATGTCATGAGCCCGATTACGGAGTGGTCATTACTATCGTATGAAAAGTGGGGACTTTTTGTGTTGATCACCGCGACGGGGGGGTTTCTGGTGGTGACCGTTTTTGCGATGTTTTTGTACCTGCGAGAGATGCGCAGAGTAGAGGCAGATTTGCGCGTCGCAGCCACAGCCTTTGATTCACAAGAGGCTATGGTTATCACAGATCACACAAACATAATTTTGCGTTGTAACCAAGCCTTTTTGGATAAAACAGGGTATACATCTGAAGAGTTGGTGAACATGTCACCAATGCTTCTCAGGTCTGATCGGCATGACGCAGAGTTTTATGAAAACATGCGTCAATCATTGATCCAGTCGGGGAGTTGGCAGGGGGAAATGTGGGTTCGCCGTAAAAATGGCGACACCTACCCGAGTTTGCAAGCCATCACAGCAGTCAAAAGCGCTCAAGGTCGGGTGACTCACTATGTGGGCCAGCACACAGACATCACTGAGCGCAAGGCCAACGAAGCGGCAATCCAACAGTTGGCGTTCTACGATCACCTCACAAACTTGCCCAACCGCCGTTTGATGATGGACCGCTTGGATCATGCTTTGGCTAGTAGCGCCCGTAGTGGTCTGTATGGGGCAATTTTCTTTATTGACTTAGACAACTTCAAAACCTTGAATGACACCCGAGGACATGACCAAGGCGATATTTTGTTGCAGCAAGTTGCACTGAGACTGACCGCCTGTATGCGAGAGGAAGACACAGTGGCACGTCTGGGGGGTGATGAATTTATCGTCATGCTGGAGAGCTTGAGTGATTCCGCTTTGGAGGCTGCCAATCAAGCAAAAACGGTGGGTGAAAAAATACTGGCGACACTCAATCTTCCCTACCAATTGCTTGGCTCAGATTACCGCAGCACGCCAAGCTTAGGTGTCACCTTGTTTCACGCGTACAAAGAGTCCGTCGATGTACTCTTGAAGTATGCCGATGTGGCCATGTACCAGGCCAAGGAAGCCGGGCGTAATACGTTGCGATTTTTCGATCCTGCCATGCAAACGGCTGTCATGCAACGTGCCAAGTTAGAGTCTGATATCCAGGAGGGGCTGTTAAAAGAGCAGTTTTTGCTTCATTATCAAGTTCAAGTCAACGCTAAGGGGGAGCCTGTGGGCTGCGAGGCTTTGGTACGTTGGCAGCATCCCACTCGTGGCCTTTTGTTACCCGTTGAATTCATTCACGTGGCCGAGCAAACGGGGTTGATAGTTCCTCTGGGCAAATGGGTGCTGCAAGCAGCCTGCCGTCAATTGATGGCTTGGGCTCATCAAGTTGAAACCGCGCATTTGGTTATGGCGGTCAATATCAGTTTTCGGCAGTTTCGCCAGTCCGATTTTGTGGACCTAGTGCTTGAGTCCTTGGCGCAGTCGGGTGCCAGTGCGCAGCGGCTCAAATTGGAGGTAACCGAGAGTTTGCTGATGGATGATGTGGAGGCCATCATCGAAAAAATGAACGTCCTCAATTCCAAAGGCGTGAGTTTCTCACTGGATGATTTTGGGACTGGATATTCTTCTCTCTATTACCTCAAGCGCTTGCCACTGAATGAAGTCAAAATTGACCGCTCATTTGTCCAAGATGTCTTCACCGATGCGGACGATGCGGCAATTGTGAGCACCATCATGACATTGGCGAAGAGCCTGGCATTGGAAGTGGTTGCAGAAGGAGTTGAAACTGAAGGGCAGCGACATTTCTTGAGTGAACAAGGTTGTCAGTATTTCCAAGGTTTTTTATTTGGAAAAGCAGAGGCTGCCGAAGAATTTCTCCGTTCGCTTACATCATTGACTAATATCGCCTCGCAGCAGTCGATCCCCGAAGTTCTTAGCGGAGCGTGAGCACCACTGGTACGTGATCGCTGGGCCGCTCATTGTTGCGCGGCGTCTTGTCGATGTGGCAAGACAGTACTTGCGCCTTGAGCGCATCGCTCACCAAAACATGGTCAATTCGCAACCCGCGATTACGGCGAAAGCCACCGTCGCGGTAGTCCCACCAAGAAAAACTCTTCGCAGGCTGTGTAAACATGCGGAACGAATCGGTAAAACCCAAAGCAATCAGCGCCCGCAGGTGGTAGCGCTCTTCTTCCGTGCAGTGAATCGTGTCGGCCAGGCCCACAGGGTCCCACATATCAGCCTCGTCAAAGGTGATGTTGTAGTCGCCCATGAGCACCAGCTTGGGGTGCTTGATCAACTCATCGCGCAGCCACAGGCGCAAGCCCTTGAGCCAGTTCATTTTGTAGTCGAACTTGTCGGACCCCGGCTCTTGGCCATTGGGGAAATAAGCACCCACCACGCGCACGCCGTCCACCGTGCCAGTGATGACGCGGGCCATCTCGTCGTCAAAGCCGGGGATGTTGCGCACCACGTCAGTGGCCGGTGTGCGAGACAGCAGGGCCACGCCGTTATAGGTCTTCTGGCCAAAGCACTGGGCCGAGTAACCCGCCTGGGCCAGCGCCTCAAATGGGAACTTGTCGTCGGTGAGTTTGAGCTCTTGCAAGGCCAGTACATCCACCGGGTTAGCGGCCAGCCAGTCCAGCACTTGAGGCAAGCGAACGGTGAGGGAGTTGACGTTCCAGGTGGCGAGTTTCATTCGAAAATTTCTACAAATTAAGCTTGTCGTCATTCCCGCCTGCGCGCAAATGACGGACGTGTTTTCAGATATGCAGCGCGGCAAGAATGCCGACAATCACACCTAGTCCACCCGCGCCAAACATGGCGTACTCCAGCCATTTTTTCTTGGTCAGCAAAGAAATGGCGGCCAATGCAATACAGACCTGGAGCACGGTAGTGGCTTGGGCCCAGCGGTGGTGTTGGTGCATTTGCTCATCGCTTTGCTTATCCCAAGCGGTGGCTTCGGCTTCCAGCTTTTCAGCACCCACCTTGATTTCGTTTTTTTCTTTCTCGTAGCGGTCAATCTTGGCTTGGTACTTGCCCTTTTCATCTTCGCGCGGGGTCAGGTCACGCGAGACTTCGGCCAGCGATTGCTTTGTGCTTTTGGACTGGAAGTAGTTCCACTGGTTCGATGCCTCGGTCTTCTTGATGGCCGCATTGTTTTTGAACAGACCCGCATTGGCCTGCGTGGCCCCGCCCATATAGCCAAAAATCGCACCAATGGTGGCGATGATGGCGGTGAACATGGCGATCTGGTTGATCATGCCGCTGTGTTCGCCACCACCACCATGTGCGCCTTGGGCGGCGTGCTCCAGTTCGTGGTCGTGGGGGCCGTGGACGTGAAAACCTGCACCAGACATATCAATCTCCTTGGGTTCGTGAAAGGGTAACAAAACTGTACTTCAAGCCGGTTGATGAGACGTGCGATTCACGCGCTGTCTCCACCCACTCTGGCCCGAATTGTGGGGCAAAAGCGTCGCCCTCAAAAGTGGCGTGAATCTCGGTCACCACGGCCGTTTCTGCTAGTGGCAGGGCTTGGGCATAGATGTCGGCACCGCCCATGATCCACGCGTCACTCACGTCGCAGCACAGGGCCGTGGCTTCGGGCAGAGAGTGGGCCACGCTGGCCCCTGGGGCCAGCCAATCGTTCTGGCGCGTCACCACCACGTTGAGCCGCCCTGGCAGGGGGCGAAATTTGAGTGGAATAGATTCCCAGGTCTTGCGCCCCATGATGACCGGGCAGCCCAACGTGGTGCGCTTGAAGTGCGCCAGATCTTCGGGCAGATGCCAGGGCATGGTGCCCGCCATGCCGATCACGCCGTTGGCGGCGCGCGCAAAGATGAGGTGAAGTTTCATGCGCTTGCTTTTATTCGTCGAAAAAATTGAGGCGGTAACAAGACCGCAGCCATGGCCGTCATCACAAACACGATGGCGACAAAGTCTTGCCAATGCGGCCATTCACCCACAATGAAGGTGGCTGTCATGGTGCCGATCAGTGGCACGGCGGTGATGCCCATGGCGCTGGTGACGGGCGGGAGTTTGAGCGTCAGATCCACCCACAGGGTTTGGGCTAAGCCATAGTTGATGAAAGCCCCATAGGCCAGGCTAAGCCACATCAGGCCCGAGAACTGCCACACAGGCCAGGGCTCGCTCAAGGCCGCAATCACCCACAGGCAGGCACTGGCCAAAATCATCATCCACACGGTCAAAGTGGCTGCCGGCAGGGTGAGTGTGGTGCGGCGCATCATCAGCGTGCCCACGGCCCAGACAAGGGCGGCGATTTCCATCCAGACAATGCCCATAGGACGCCCGGCCATGGAGGCGAACTCATGCGAGATGAGCAGCCCAATCGCCACCGCCACACACACCGCCGCCAAGGCTACGCGGCGTGTGAGTTTCTCGCCTAAAAACAGCACGCCCAGAACGACCGTCCAGATTGGCATGGTGAAGCCCAAGGTCGCAGCCCGGCCCGAGGCCAGCTCTTTGACACCCAAGATGGAGATCGTGTGCCAGCCCAGCATATTGGGCAAGCCCAGCACCACCACCGAGCGCCACTCAGCCCCCTGTGGCCACATGCGCATGCCCTTGGCGCGAAACCAAAAAAAGAGAACCATCGACCCTACTGTCATGGTGAGGGCTCGGAAATACAGCGGTGAAATCTCGCGCAGCGAGAGCTTCATCATGGGCCAATTGATGCCCCACATCAACGTGAGGATGAGCAGCGTTAGCAACTGGCGGCGAGTAACCACGTGTTCAGACCGCGACGGGGGCTTTGATGGCCGGGTGGCACTCGTAGCCCTGTACCTCAAAGTCTTCAAACGCGTAGTCAAAAATCGAGTCCGGACGGCGCTTGATGTTCAGCGTGGGGTAGGCGTGGGGTGCGCGGCTGAGCTGCAAGGCCACTTGCTCGTGGTGGTTGCTGTAAATGTGGCAATCACCGCCCGTCCAGATGAAGTCCCCCACCGCCAAGTCGCACTGCTGCGCCACCATGTGGGTGAGCAAGGCGTAGCTGGCGATGTTGAAGGGCACGCCCAGAAAAATGTCGGCACTGCGTTGGTAGAGCTGGCAGCTTAAGCGTGCTTTTTCACCCGGCACGGGGGAGGGTGCGACGTAGAACTGGAAGAAGGCGTGGCAGGGCATCAGCGCCATTTGGTTGAGATCGGCCACGTTCCAGGCGCTAACGATGATGCGGCGCGAGTCTGGGTTGGTTTTGAGGGTTTTGATGACCTCTGCAATCTGGTCAATGTGGCCACCGTCGGGCGTGGGCCAACTGCGCCACTGCACGCCATAGACCGGGCCTAAATCGCCGTCGGGCTTGGCCCATTCATCCCAGATCGAGACGCCGCGCTCTTTGAGCCAGTTGTTGTTGCTGGAGCCGGTCAGGAACCACAGCAGCTCATTGATGATGGACTTGAGGTGAACCTTCTTGGTAGTCACCAGCGGAAAGCCCTCATTCAAATCGAACCGCATCTGGTAGCCAAACACGCTTTTAGTGCCGGTGCCGGTGCGGTCGGTCTTGGGTGCGCCGTGGGTGTCCACATGACGCATGAAGTCTTCGTATTGGGAGCGGATGGGGTGGGTCATGTCGGTCATGTCAGTCAGTCGGGTCAATAGCCCCCAAACAGAGTGTCCAGGGCTTGTTGAATCGTCGCTTGGTGTACGGATAGATTGCCAATCGGGCTGCGCAAATCGGATTCTGCCACTGCGCCCATAGCCGAGGTGTGCAACACCAAGGTCTTGCCGGCCACCACGAACTCGGGGTTGAGGTCGCGCACCTTGTGGCTGAGTAGTTTCGTGGCCATCAAGGGGATGACGACGCGCGAGCCCACCGTCACAAAAGTATTTTGAATATCGAGAAAAAAAGGAATGAAGGCGCGTTCATCAAGTTCTGGATTCGGGTAAACATCAAATCGTGCCATCGTCAGGCTTTCTTGATGCGACCATCGCCCAGGGCTTTTCCCCAGGTGCGGTATTTGGCCAGCGGCAGGCCAAATTTTTCGATCAGCCGATTGTGGGCATCAAGCGCTTCTTTGTTGTCCTCGTTCCACTTAGCCCAGTAGCGCCGCTTGACCTCCTCGGCCAGCAGCGTGTCCACCGTTTGTGAGACGTTCATGCCCATTTCACGCGCCATCTCCAGCACTTTGGAGTTGAGTGTGAGGTTGGTGGCTTTTTTGGGGGCTTTGTCGATCTGTAGCATGGCGCACTCCTGTTCGGGGATGTGGCTATTGTATGCGCATGATTTTTGCGCATGTCTTGACAAGATCGCGCTGCATTACAAGCGGATCACACGCCCCGGGTTCATCAGGTTGTGCGGGTCAAGTGCTAGCTTGATGTTGCGCATCAGGCTCAGTGCCACGGGGGATTTGTGGTGCTCCAGTTTCTCCACCTTCAGGCTGCCAATGCCGTGCTCGGCCGAGATCGAGCCGTTGAACTGATCGACGAACTCAAACACCAGTGCGTTGATGGGTGCTTCTTCTTCGTTCAGGAAGCGTGCCGCATCGTCACTGGCCGGGGCTTGAACGTTGTAGTGCAGGTTGCCGTCGCCCAGGTGGCCGTAGGTGACCAGGCGGGCACCGGGGAAGGCTTTTGTCAGTGCCGCGTCGGTCAGGCGCACAAACTCGGGGATGCGCGAGACACCAATCGAGATGTCGTGCTTGATGTTCAAGCCCTCATCGGCCTGCGCCAGCGGAATGCTCTCGCGGATGTGCCACAGCGCCTTGGCTTGCGCCATGCTTTCGGCCACCACCGCGTCGGTCACGCAGCCCTGTTCCATGGCCGCTTCCAGCAGGCGCTCCAGGCATTCGCGCGCATGGGTTTCGGATTCGTTGTCAGAGTTCTCCAGCACCACGCACCAAGGGGTTTCTTGCCAGAAGGGCACGCGCTGCTGCGGGTAATGCTTGGCCACCAGACTCAGGGCAAACTGGCCCATGACTTCAAAACCGGTCAGACCCGAACTCAAGAAGCGATGCGCCAGCCCCAGCAGCTCCACAGCAGCTTCCATCGAAGGCACAGCGGCAAACGCGGTGAGCTGCGAGACTGGCATGGGGTAGAGCTTCATGGTGGCGGCGGTTATGACGCCCAGCGTGCCTTCCGAGCCGATGAAGAGGTGGCGCAGGTCGTAGCCGGTGTTGTCTTTGCGCAGGCCGGTCAGGCCGTTCCAGATATCGCCTTGGGCTGTGACCACTTCCAGGCCAAGACACAGCTCACGCGTGTTGCCATAGCGCACGACTTGCGTGCCACCGGCGTTGGTGCCCAGATTGCCGCCGATGGTGCAACTGCCCTCAGACGCCAGACTCAAGGGGAACAAGAAGCCGTCTTTTTCGCAGGCATCCTGGATGTTTTGCAGCACGCAACCGGCATCCACGGTGATGGTCAGGTTACCGGCGTCGAGCTTGCGCACGCGGTTCATGCGTTGCAGGCTCAGCAGCACCTGTGTGCCGCTGGCGTCGGGTGTGGAGCCCACCACCATGCCGGTGTTGCCGCCTTGGGGCACCATGCTTACCTTGGCGACGACGCAGGCTCTCACCACGGCCGCCACTTCCTCTGTGGAACCAGGGCGCACCACGGCCAGCGATCGGCCGCGCTCGCGGCGACGCCAGTCGAGCTCGTAGGCTTCTAGGTCTCCTTCAGTCAGGACGTTGGGCGCGCCGACGATTTGGCGCAGTTGGTTTAGCAGTTCTGTGTGGATCGTCATGGGTTTTCCGTGATCGTTGGGGTTTCAGAGTTCGGGTTTATTTTCGCGGCTTTAAGCCGCAGTCGCACATGCATCGCACAGGCTGTAAAAAGCATTAGACACAAAAACACCTCCAGCCCCGCCAGCCATGCGCCCGGCGCCGGCTCAGAGGTGGCGCGCACCGCGCCTTCGGTGAAGTAAAACCATACCAGTAAGCTAACCCAGCGGTAGGTGTACATGCGGTTCTTCAGCAGTCCGGCCAGCGGGATGCAAAGCGGCAAGACTTTGAGCACCAGCCACGAGCCGCCTGGCCGCAGTGGGGCCAACCACAGTTCCCAAGCCAGCCCGAGGGCGATCAAGCCCAGCAGACTGCCCACGGCCAAGACGCGGGTCATTTGAACAGAGGGCGAAGCTGGGTTGTGGGTGGTTTGCATGGAGGTGGCATCATAGCGGCCATGCGCCCGTCACCATCTTCGCCCCGTCCGCTGCCTGTTTCCTGGCCGCAGAGCTGCCGCCAACTTTTACAGTCGTTTCTGAGCGGTCTGGCTGACTTTCCATGGAAAAGCACCGCGCTGACCCTGCGCGAGCGCTTTCGCGAAGATCGCCTGGGCTTGACCGCCAGCAGCTTGACCTTCACCACCACCATTGCCCTGGTGCCCTTCATCACTGTGGCGCTGGCGGTGTTCACCGCCTTTCCCATGTTCTCCGAATTTCAAGGCGTGCTGCAAAAATGGCTGGTGCAAAGCCTGATTCCAGACAACATCGCCCGCCAAGTGCTGGGCTACCTCACCCAGTTTTCGGGCAAGGCCAGCAAGCTCGGTTCCGTGGGCTTAGCAGCGCTGTTCATCACGGCTTTGACGCTGGTGTTCACCATTGACCGCACGCTCAGCAGCATCTGGCGCGTGCGCCGACCGCGCTCCCTGGGGCAGCGGGTGTTGATCTACTGGGCGGCCATCACGCTGGGGCCGCTCTTGATGGCGCTGAGCTTGAGCATCACCTCCTACCTGCTCACCGCGTCCAGCGGTTTGATTGGCGAGATGGATGGTTTCTTGCGGCTGCTGCTTGATACGCTGGAGTACAGCCTGTTCGCCGCCGCCATGGCGGCTACCTACCACTACGTGCCCAACGCGCAGGTGAAGTGGGGCCACGCCTGGGTGGGCGGCATTTTTGCGTCGGCCGGGATTGAGATTGCGAAAAAATTATTGACGGTTTACCTCAAGCTCGTGCCCACCTATTCGGCCATGTACGGTGCGTTTGCCACCGTGCCGATTTTGCTGGTGTGGATTTATGTGGCCTGGGTCATCGTGCTGCTAGGCGCTGTGATTACCGCGTACCTGCCCAGCTTGCTGGCGGGCGTGAAGCGTCGCGGCGGCGCGCATGGCTGGCAGTTTCAGTTGGCGGTGGAAGTGTTGCAGCAGCTCCATGCGGCCCAGAACACGCCAGCCAAGGGCTTGTGCGCCGCTGAGTTGGTCCGCGCGCTTCAAGTGGATACATTGCAACTGGAGCCGGTGTTGGAAACCCTCTCGGCGCTGGATTGGGTGCAACAACTCAGCGACGACGATGCGCCTGACAATGCCCGCTACGTGCTGCTGGCTGACCCGGACACCACAAAGCTCGAGCCGCTGATGCAGCTGCTGCTGCTGGAGCGTGGCGAAAGCATCGAAAACTTATGGAATAAAGGTGGATTGGGTTTGTTAATTTTGCGTGACGCGCTATCAAAGTAAGAGCAATATATTTTAAAATTTGTGAAGGAAACTCCATGAACTCTCGTCGTTCTCTATTAGGTGCAAGCCTGCTTTGCCTGGTGCCCCACCTTGAGGTACAGGCTCAAACTCAAATCAATGCCAAGACCACCGTGGTGCTGGGCACGGCCACACCGGGCGGCGGCTTCCCGCTGTACGGCGCGGCCTTTGCGCAAACGATTGAAGAGGTCGATGCCACGTTGCACATCCAAACCCGCAACACCAAAGGCAGCACCGAGAATATCCCCCTGATCGAAGCCGGCCAGCTCGACTTGGCCCTGGTCACCGGCGAGCCGTTTTACGAAGCCATCAACGGCATTGGTCGCGCCCCGGCTCATCTGAGCATCCTCACCGCCATGTACTCGTCCCCCGGCATGTTTGTGACCCGCGCTGACAGCACCGCGCGTCGCATTGAAGACCTGCTGGGCAAACCCGTGGCCTTTGGGGCCAAGGGCTCGGGCCTGGTGATCTTGGCGCGCTACGTGCTGGACGGCCTGGGCTACGACATGGACAAAGACTTCAAACCCGTCTTGCTGGACCGCGCAGGCGACGGCCCCGCCATGTTGGCCGATGGCCGCGTGGCCGCGCTGTGGGGTGGCGGCAGCGGTTGGCCGGGCTTTACCGCTGTGGCCAGCAGCCCCACCGGTGCGCGCTTCATCGTGCCCGATGCAGCGCAGATTCAGCGCATCGTGGCCAAGCACACGCTACTCAAACCCATGGCTATTCCTGCCCGCAGCTACCCCGGCCAAGAGGCTGCTTTGCCATCCGTCGGCGCATGGTCGTTTGTGATCGCCCGGCCTAGCCTGCCTGATGAGCTGGCCTACCGGCTCGCCCGCGCTCTGCACAAAGGCGAGGCCGCTTTAGGCAAGCGCTGGCCGCAAGCCATAGAGAGCACTGCCGCCTACACTGTGGCCGCCGCGCCGCGCACCGATTTGATCCATCCGGGCGCGCAGCGCTACTTGCGCGAGATCGGCTTGCTGCGCTGAGACAATGACGTCGCTGGTCGAGAATTCCTCAAATTCACTTTTTCAATAGTTAGCCATGAGCAACACAAATAGCATCCACACCACCGCCCACATCAACGGCGTCGATCTCGCCTACCGCTTCGACGGCCCTGAGAACGCGCCCGTCGTCATGCTTAGCAACAGTCTGATGTCCAACTACGACATGTGGGACTGGAACGTGCCCGCCTTGAGCGACCGCTACCGCGTCCTGCGCTACGACACCCGTGGCCATGGCCGCTCTGGCACCACGCCCGCGCCTTACAGCATCGAGCAATTGGCTGACGACGCGGCGGGTCTGATCGACGCCCTGGGCATCAAGGCCGTGCACTTCGTCGGCCTATCCATGGGCGGCATGATTGGCCAGCAACTCGGGGCGCGCTACCCGCATAAAGTGTTGTCGCTCTTGCTGTGCGACACCGCCAGCGAAATGCCACCGCGCAGCCTGTGGGCCGAGCGCTTGGCGATTGCCGAGCAGCAAGGCGTTGCCGGGCTGGTGGACGGCACCATCAAGCGCTGGTTCACCGCGCCTTTCATCGAACGTGCGCCCGCTGATATCGCCAAAGTGCGCACCTTCATTTTGAGCACCGGCGCGCAGGGCTATATCGGTTGCGCCAGCGCTGTGCGCGACATGGCGCAAACCACCATGTTGCTCAAAATCAAAACGCCTACGCTCATCCTGACTGGTCGCCAAGACCCGGCTTGCACGGTAGAGCAAGCCACCGTTTTGCACCGCATGATCGACGGCTCGCAGTTCGAGATTTTGGAAGACGCAGCGCACTTAGCCAACATCGAGCAGCCCGAGGCCTTCAACCGTTCATTGCGTGCGTTTATTGACCGCGTTGACAGCAGCAATTAAAAAATAGCGATGAGCGGACACACCATTTTTGACCATGAATTTCTCATTAAGCCCTGACCAAATCGCGTTTGCCGACAGCGTCGATCGCCTTGCCCGCACTGAGCTTGCACCGGGTGCGCTCAAGCGTGCCCACAGCACCGACTACCCCTGGGATGTGGCCCAACTCATGGCTGACAACGGCTTGCTCGGCATCACCATGCCCGAGGCCGAAGGCGGGCAAGGCGGCACGCTGATGGACGCCGTGATTGCCATCCAAACCATTGCCCAGCACTGCCCTAAAAGCGCTGACGTGGTGCAAGCCGGTAACTTCGGGCCGATCCGCACCTTTGCCCAATTTGCCAGCCCCCGATTGAAAGAAAAATACCTGCGCGATTTGCTGGCAGGCCGCACCTTGATTGGGCTGGGCATGAGTGAGCCCGGTGCAGGCTCTGCGGTGACAGAGCTGGTCACCACCGCCACTCAAGTACCGGGGGGTTACCGCATCAACGGCACCAAGGTGTTCTCAACCCACAGCCCCACGGCCACCGCATTTTTAGTGTACGTGCGCTTTGGCCAAGGGGATGCAGCCAAGGGCCTGCAAGCGATTGGCTCGGTGGTGGTTGACCGCGACGCACCTGGCCTCACCATCGGGCAACCCTCCAGCTTCATGAGCGGTGAGGAATGGTCGCAACTCTACTTTGACGATTGCTTTGTGCCGGATGAAAACCTGTTGCTGGGCGAAGGCGGGTTCAAAAAGCAAATTGCCGGGTTTAACGTGGAGCGCTTGGGTAACTCGTCGCGCGCCTTGGCACTGGGCCGCTATGCCTTTAACCGCGCCAAAACCTATGCGCTGGAGCGCAAGCAGTTTGGAAAGCGCATTGCCGACTTTCAAGGCATCCAGTGGAAGTTCGCCGAGATGGCGACCAAGCTGGATGCGGCGCAGTTGCTCTTGTACCGCGCGGCCAGCAACGCCGATCAATCCGACACAGGCTTGCCATCGGCCTACGAGACGGCCATTGCCAAATACATGTGCAACACGGCTGGTTTTGAGGTGGCCAATGAGGCGCTACAGGTCATGGGTGCGAGTGGCTACAGCCAAATGGAGCTGGTGGAGTATTGTTTGCGCAGAACCCGAGGCTGGATGATCGCCGGTGGCTCGCTGGAAATACTCAAAAACCGCATTGCCGAAGAAGTGCTTGAGACCAAATTTAACCAAAGAGCCTGAACAAAAGAGACTAAACGAAGAGACCAATGCCATGAAACAAATCAACGCAATTTACCGCCTGAGCGCGCTGTTTCTGCTGAGCTTTGCCGCCCACAGTGCGCACGCCCAAACGACAGCAGCATCTGCCGATAAATACCCTGAAAAACCCATCCGATTCATCGTGTCTTTCACCGCAGGCGGCACCACGGACATCTTGGCCCGCGAGGTGGCAGCGCAGTTGACGACCAAGTGGAACGCCACGGTGGTGGTGGAAAACAAAGCCGGTGCAGCAGGCAACTTGGGCACGGAGTATGTAGGCCGCGCCGCGCCCGATGGCTACACCATCCTCGTCAACTCTTTTGGCCCAATTGCGATCAATCCCTCGCTGTTCGCCAAGCTGCCGGTCAACCCGCAAAAAGAGCTGCAACCCATTGCCTTGATCGCCGAAGTGCCCACGGTCTTGGTCGTGCCCACGATTGCGAGCGCACCCGTGATCAACTCGATTGCCGACCTCAGCAAATTCGCCAAAGCCAACCCCGACAAAGTCAGTTATGGCTCCACCGGCATCGGCACTGCAGCCCACATGACGGGCTATTTGTACAGCGCACGCACCGGCCTGAATGCGCTGCACATTCCCTATAAAGGGGCCGAGGCTACACGCGATTTGGTGGCCGGGCGCTTGCAGTACATGTTTGCCACCGTGCCCTCGGTCACGCAACTGATCAAGGGCGGCCAACTCAAACCCTTGGCGATCTCCACCAAAATTCGCTCGCGCGCCTTGCCAGATACGCCGACGCTCAAAGAGCTGGGTGTCGATATGGCCACGGGCTCATGGTTCGGGTTTTTTGCACCCAAAGGCACACCCATGGCCATTGTGCAAAAGCTCAACAAAGAGATGAACGAGATTTTGCAAAGTCCGGAGGTCAATGCCCGTCTGGTCGCGCAAGGTGCTGAGCCGATTCCGATGAGTGTGGATGAGTTCTCTAGCTTTGTGCGTACCGAGTACGAAACCTGGGCCCCGATTGTCAAGGCCTCAGGCGCGAGGGCCGAATGACAACGCTGCTGCAAAGTTACGGTGCTTACATCGCCAAGGCCGCACAACAAGCGCAGAGCGCTGATGTTCAACACCACACCAAACGCGCCTTGCTCGATTGGACGGGGGCGCTGATTGCCGGTGGCAATTTGCCGACCGCTGACCTGCTGCGCAAGGCTTACGCCGATGAGTTGCTGGCCCCAGGCGCGGGGCACGCACCTTGCAGCATTGCAGGCTCAACGGCTAAAGCCCAGCTTCGCGCAGCGGCGTTTATCAACGGCACGCTCTCCCACTTGGCAGAGTACGACGACATCTACCGCGACGGCGCGTACCACCCCGCCAGCCCTACCATCTCTCCCGCGTTTGCCTTGGCGCAAGCGCGCGGGCTGGGGCGCGACGCGCTGCTCAAAGCCATCACTGCGGGCTATGAGGTCTCTACCCGCATTGGCTCTGCCGTGCAGCCCAGCCACTACAAATACTTTCACACCACGGGCACGGCGGGCGTGTTTGGCGCGGCGGCGGCGTGCGCGGCGCTGGTGCAACTGAGCGCAGACGAGGCTTGCCACGCCATGGCCACCGCAGGCACGTTTGCCAGCGGATTGCAGCAAGCCTTTCGCTCGGACGCTATGACCAAGCCCATGCACGGCGGGCACGCCGCTGAAGTGGGCTTGAGTGCTGCGCTGGCGGCAGCGGCGGGCATGACGGGCACGCCCGATCTGCTGGAAGGCGAAGCCGGTTTTGGTGCCGCCATGAGTGCGGGTGCGCGCTGGGGCGAGGCGCTGGATGGCCTGGGCACAGACTTCAACATCACCCGCATGACGTTTAAAAATCACGGCTGCTGTGGCCACACCTTTCCCGCCATTGACGGTGCGGCGGCCTTGCAAGCGCAGCACCGCATCGCGCCCGACACCATCAAAGCCATCCGCATTGGGGCCTACAAGGCGGGCGTGGAGGTGTGCGCTTATCGCCGGCCGCAAAGCGCGTTTGAAGCCAAATTCAGTTTGACTTACACCGTGGCGGCGCGTCTGGTGTTGGGCCGCGTCAGAGAGCTGGCGTTCATGCCAGACACACTGGCCAACCCGCAGATTCGCGCCCTGGAAGACAAAATCACCGTGCATGAAGCGCCCGCTTGCACACAGCACTTCCCGAAAAAACGCAGCGCGCAGATTGAGATTGAATTGTTGAGTGGCGAGGTTTTTTCACGCCACCAAGACACACGCCACGGCGACCCGGACGACCCCCTCACCGACGAAGAGTTGCTGGACAAGTTCTATGAACTCACTACGCCCCGTATTGGCCGTGCCCATGCTGAGGCACTCTCCATGGCCATCATGGGCGAGGCGGATGTGCCGGTGGCGGCACTGGCCAACTATTGGCAATCTGAATAAAAAGCGGGCCTTCTTCAATCGTGAATCAGCAATCAACCGAGAATGTCCATTAGCCCCGTTCGCCCTGAGCTTGTCGAAGGGTTGCCCAGGCTTCGACAGGCTCAGCCCGAACGGGAAAATCTGTAATGAACAATCTCGGATCAAAAGGAATGTGTACCACCATGAAGGTATCGAATGTGATGGACGTGTTGTTCAAGCCGCGCTCAGTGGCGGTGATTGGTGCGTCAGCCGACGCGAGTAAAACCTCTGGTCGCCCGATTGCGTATTTGCAACAGCACGGCTTTTCGGGGGCGATTTACCCCGTCAACCCGCGCGTGAGCGAAATCAATGCGCTCACCTGCTACCCCAGCATCGCCGCGCTACCTGCGGTGCCTGATGTGGCGATGGTGCTCTTGGGCGCAGAGCGCGCTGAAGGCGCGGTGCGCGAACTCGCGGCCTTGGGTGTGCAGGCCTGCATCGTGTTGGCCAGCGGCTATGCAGAGACGGGCGAGGCGGGCGTTGCACGCCAAGCGGCACTGCTGGCAGCGGCGAGCCGCGCTGATAGTGGTTTGAGTGGCTTGAGTGGCTTGCCACCCATGCGCTTGCTCGGGCCCAACACCATTGGCTTGGTTAATTTGACGGACAGCATCGTGCTCTCGCCCAGTGGCGCGCTGGACATGCAAGCCTTGAGCCACGGCAGCATCAGCGTGGTCTCGCAAAGCGGCGGCATTTTGGGCTCGCTCTTGTCGCGTGCGTCGGCGCGGGGTGTGGGGCTGGCCAAATTGATTTCAACCAGCAATGAGGTGGACATTGATCTGGCCGACTGCGTGGACTACCTGGCCGATGACCCGGCGACCGAGGTCATCGTGCTCTACATCGAAACCGTGCGCAACGTGGCTCGCTTCAAAGCCGCCTGCCACAAGGCGCGCCAAGCCAACGGCGGCTTGGGCAAACCCATCGTCGCTTTCAAAATTGGCCGCTCAGAAGCAGGCGCGCAAGCCGCTGTCTCGCACACCGGAGCCATGGCGGGCTCTGACCGCATGTATGACGCGCTCTTTGCCAGTTGCGGCGTGGTCAGGGCGCAAGTCTTCAGTGATTTGCTGGACATTCCGCTTGCGCTGTGTACCGGGAAAAAGTTAAACGGCAAGCGTGTAGCGATTCTCACCTCCACCGGTGGTGCCGGCACGCTGGTGTCTGACAGTCTGGGCCTGGCAGGCTTTGAGGCCCCCGCGCCGGATGCGGCCACCGCACTCAAACTGCGCGCCACGCAAACGGGTGACCACGCCGTGTTTGATAAAAACCCGATTGACGTGACCCTGGCGGGCTTGCAGCCTGCGGTGCTGCGCGGCGCGGTAGCGGCGTTGCTGGCCAGCGCGAGTTATGACGCGCTCATCGTCATCGTCGGCTCGTCTGGCGTGGCGCAACCCAGCCTTATGGCCGACGCGATTGCCGGTGCTTTAAAAGATGCGCCAGCCTTCGCCCACAAGCCCGTGTTGGCCTATGTCAGCCCGCACTCACCCGAGGCGGCGGCTGTGCTGTCATCACTGGGCGTGCCCGCTTTCACCGCGCCTGAGAGCTGCGCGCAGGCGCTCTTGGGCATGCAGCAGCAAGCGCAATACCAGCGCCAACGGCACACAAACCGGAGTGCAGAGGCTGCGCCGCTCGTCGTCATCTCTAGCCAGCTCAAAGGCTCCTTAAACGAGTTTGAGGCCAAGCAAATTTTTGCGCAGTTTGGAGTGCCCGCCACGCGCGAGACGGTGGTGTCCACCAGCGCTGAGGCGATGCAGGCGGCGAAAGCCATGGCCTCAAACGGCTCACAGAAATTCGTTCTCAAAATCTTGTCCAATAGCCTCACGCATAAAAGCGATGTGGGCGGTGTGGCGGTCAACCTCAGGCCAGAGCAGGTGGGCGCGCGCTTGGACCAAATGCGTGCAGACGTGCAGGCCCATGCGGGCGTGGTGTGCGATCAATTTTTGCTGCAAGACATGGTCACCGGCGGCGTCGAGATGATCCTGGGCATGCACCGTGACCCCGTGGGCAGCGCTATTCTGCTGGGCATGGGCGGCACGGCGGCGGAGCTGCTGGAAGACACCGCACTTCGAATGTGCCCTGTTGACCGCGCTGGTGCACGCGACATGCTGGAGAGCCTCAAAACCTGGCCCCTGCTCAACGGTTACCGAGGTCGCCCCTTGGCGGATGTTGATGCGCTGCTCGATGCCATCGTGGCCTTCTCCAACATGGTCGAAAGTTTGGGTGATCGACTCCTTGAGGCTGAAATCAACCCGCTCTTTGTGCTGCCAAAAGGGCAAGGTGCGCGCGCGGCAGATGCGGTGATGGTGCTGGCCAGCTAGGACAAGCATTTCTGCTCCTCCCCATTGATAATTCGACAAGATCAAGCTTCCCGTACCGTCATATTTTTAGATTTAAAACAGGAGACAACACCGTGAACACTTTCATCAAACGCGCGACCCTGATCGCCGTGGCATTGACGGCCACTTGGGCCGCAGCACAAGACTACCCAAGCAAGCCCGTTCGTCTCATCGTGCCCCTCACCGCTGGCTCGGGCGCAGACATTGCCGGGCGCATCATTGCCCGCCATTTGAGCGAGGTCTGGAAGCAGCCCGTGATTGTGGAAAACCGCCCCGGCGCGGGCGGGCAAATCGGCACGCAAGCGGTGGTGAAGGCCGAGGCCGATGGCTACACGCTGCTGGTGCAGTCCGCCTCGCATGCGGCTAATTCGGCCATCTACAAAACCCTGCCCTATGACCCGCTCAAAGACCTGGTGGATGTGAGCATTTTGGGCATCACGCCCTATGTGATGGTCACGGCCAAAGGCGGCGAGTACCCCACGGTGAAGTCACTGATTGACGCGGCCAAGGCCAAGCCCGGCGGCATCCCGTTTGCGTCCGCAGGCGTGGGCAGCTCCACCCACTTGGCGGCAGAGTACTTTGCACAGGTTGCGGGCGTGAAAATGCTGCACGTCCCGTACAAAGGCTCCCCCGAGGCGATTCAAGACTCCATGGCTGGGCGCACCGCTTTTTACATGGCCCCCATCAATACCGTGGTCGGGCAAATGAAAGAAGGCAAGCTCGCGGCCCTGGGCGTGTCCACCCGCAAGCGCGCCGACGTGATGCCCGAGGTGCCGCCCCTGGCCGAGCAAGGCCTGCCTGGCTTTGACATCACCCTCTGGTTCGGTGTGTGGGCCCCCACCGGCACGCCAGGGACAGTAGTGAACAAGATCAACGCCCAAGTCGAAGCCATCCTGCAAAAGCCCGAGGTGCGCGAGCAATTCGCCAAACTCGGCATCGCCCCATCCCCCATGAAACCCGAAGAGTTCGCCCGCTTCGTGCGCGAGCAAATCGGTATCTACCAGAAGATTGTTAAGCAGGCGGATATTCAGCCCTTGTGAGGCCTATAGCTTGAGTGATGTTGAGCTTGCAAATTGCAAGCTCAAATTTAAAACCCTCACTCAGGATCAATCTTCGCATCCCTCACCACCTTAGCCCAGCGTGGGGCTTCGGTTTTGATGAGTGAGGCAAATTGCTCTGGCGTTCCGCCACCAATCTCATTGCCTTGGCTCAAAATTTTCTCTTTGACTTCGGGGTCTTGCAGGGCTTTGTTGCAGGCGGCGTTGAGCTTGCTGATGAGCTCGGCGGACATGCCTTTGGGGCCGATCACGCCTTGCCAGTTGAGCACCTCCACAGCGGGGTAGCCTTGCTCGGCCATGGTGGGGATGTCGGGGGCCAGGGGTGAGCGGGTTTTGCTGGTGATGGCCAGTGCACGCAGGCGTCCGGCCTTGATGGCGGGCATGGCGGCGTACATTTGCTCAAACATCATGTGGACTTGGCCGCCCATCAAGTCGGTTGCACCTGCCGAGCCGCTTTTGTAGGGGGCGTGGATCATGTCTATGCCCGCTGTATGTTCAAACAAGGCACCGCTCAGGTGATGTGATCCACCAATGCCGCCTGATGCGTAGCTGAGCTTGCCGGGTGAGGCTTTGGCTGCGGCTACCACGTCTTTGACCGACTTGTAGGGTGAGTCGTTGCGCACCATCAAAATCAGCGGGCCGCGTTCGATCAGGCAAATGGGCATTAGATCCGAGGTGGGGTCGAAGTTGAGTTTTTTGAACAGGGACTGGTTTACAGCCAAGGGGGCAAAGTTGCCCATGCCAATGGTGTAGCCGTCGGGCTTGCCGCGTGCAATGGCCTCAGTGCCGATGTTGCCGCCCGCACCGGACTTGTTGTCGATGATGATGGGCTGGCCCAAGATCGAACTCATGACTTTGGCCACTTGGCGGGAGCGCGAATCGGCATTGCCACCAGCGGCATAGGGGCAGATCCAGGTAATGGGTTTGCTGGGGTATTTGTCTTGGGCTTGCGCGAGTGCAGGCACTAAGCTTGCGGTGGCAACGGTGCTGGCGGCTTTGAGAATTTGACGTCTTTTCATGGTCGTTTTCCAGTTCGGTTAGGGTGGTGAATATTACTCTGGCAATTACGCTGCGGTCATTCAGCGGTCACAGCCGCCAGTTTGATCAGCGCGGCCCACTGGGCAGATTCTTTGCGGATTTGTGCTGCGTACTCGCTGGCGTTGCCCAGGCGCAGCACCGCACCTTCGGTACTCAAACGGTTCAGAAACTCTGATGTGGTTGCGGCCTTGAGCACTTGGGCTGACAACTCTTTTACGATGGCCTCCGGCGTGCCGCGTGGTGCGAGCAAGCCGTAGGTGAGTGAGCTCTCAAACAAGGCCAAGCCGGCAAGGCTGGATTCGCTCATGGTGGGCACGTCAGGCATGCTGGCCAAACGCTGGCTTCCGGTGACGGCGATGGCGCGCAAGCGACCGCTTTTGATGAGGGCCAGCGCCGGGGGGATGACGCTGAACATGAATTGCACTTGCCCACCCACCAAGTCAGTCAATGCAGGAGCTGTGCCCTTGTAGGGCACGTGGGTGAGCTTGGCCCCGGTCTTGTAGGCCAGCAACTCGCCGCTCAAATGTGAGCCCGTGCCGTTGCCGCTGGAGCCGTAGTTGAAGCCACCGGGCTTAGCTGCTGCCAGCGCCAACAGCTCTTCCACTGATTTGGCAGGGAGTGCCGCGGGCACGACCAACACCAACGCGGACGAGGCAAACATGGCCACGGGCAGCAGATCTTTTTGTGTGTCGAATTTGAGGTTGCCGTACAGCGCCGGGTTGATGGAGACCGTGCCGGTATGGCCCAAGAGCAGCGTGGTGCCATCGGCCACGCTGCGCACTACTTGCTCGGTGCCCACATTGCCGCCCGCGCCGGGCTTGTTTTCTACCACCACGGGTTGTGAGCGGATATCGGTCAAAAGTTTGGCCATTTGGCGTGCAAACACATCGTTCGCGCCGCCCGTGGCAAAGGGCACGATGATTTTTAAAATTTTGCTGGTCTGTGCCAATGCGGGCAGGGCCAGTGTGGCGAGGGCTGCGCAAAGCAGTTGGCGGCGTGAGGGAGGATTTGAAGTCATGGGTGTACTTTGCTTATGATCGTATTGAGTATTGATTTTGCACCGCCTAGCCGCCAACCCGTTTGACGCGATGCCCTTGTTTCACCAGCGTCGCCATGACGGCTTCAACATGGTCGCCTTGCACTTCAATCACCCCGTCTTTTACTGTGCCACCCGAGCCACAAGCCGCCTTGAGCTGCTTACCCAGTTGAGTGAGTTGCGCGGCATCCATCAGCAGGCCTTTGACCACGGTGACGCTTTTGCCGCCACGGCCCTTGCTCTCGCGCTGCACCTGCACCACGCCGTCGGACGCGGCTTGAGCGGCGGCCACTTTGGTCTGCGCGGCAGACAGGCACTGGCACTGCGCCACGGGTTGGCGGCACACGGGGCACATGCGGCCACTGTCGGTGGAATAGACCAGGCTGCTGAAGGACTTGTTTGTCATGGTGAAAGGTCAGATCTGGGTTTGGGTTGATACTTGGGCTCACACCACTTGTACTTGTTCATGTCGATATTAATTGCTTCCACCCCCGTTTCTACTGCCACCGCAGCCAACCTGCCGTCCACCTTGAGCTGGACCGAGGAGGGCCAAGCCCACTCGGCCCACTGGCGCTCAGAGCGCGGCGCGCTGCCACCCAAGCGCATTGTCCTGGCCGACGACACCATGAATGCCGACAGCGCTTACCGCCTGGCTTGCGAGGGCACGGGCCTGCTGTGGCGCGGAGATTTTCAGAACGCGCGTCAACTCTTGCAAGCCCTGGCGCGGCGTATCGACAAGCCGCCCAAGGCATCCAAGCAAGCCAAGGTGGCGCGCAAAAAGGCCGTTGTTGCCGCTGAGCAGGGCGTGCCCGCCGGACAGGCCTTTCACCTGCACCGCCAAGCCCAGTCGCAGCGCGCACGGGTGCTGGGCATGTTGCTGATTGAGTTTGACGCGGACTACGGCATTGATCTGCGCCGTGCGCCGGATGCCAAACAGGCTTGCACCGAGGCCTGGGGTGCCGCCGATCCCCAAGCTGGGAATGCCGTGGCATCGCTGCGAGAGTTGATGGGCGTCATCAGCGCGCACGAATGGCGCAAACGCGGCGTTGAAATCCCCGCCCTGGGCGAGCCGCCCAAGAACCGCATTCACCCGCACTACGGTGTGTTCTCGCCGGTGCGGGGCGAGTATGTGGATTTGGTGGCCAAGGCCCCTTTGCCGTCGGCCCAACAAAACAAAGTTGTGGCCTTTGACATCGGCACGGGCACGGGCGTGCTGGCTGCTGTGCTGTCGCTACGCCCCACCATTGACCAAGTGGTGGCCACCGATCAAGACCCGCGCGCGCTGGCCTGTGCGCGTGAGAACCTGCAACGCCTGCACCTGACCACGCCGGTCAAAGTCATGCAGGCCGACTTGTTCCCCGAAGGCTTGGCGTCCGTCATCGTCTGCAACCCGCCGTGGCTGCCCGCGCGCCCCGGCTCGCCGCTGGAAGGCGCGGTGTACGACGAAGGCAGCCGCATGTTGCTTGGCTTTCTCAAAGGCCTGGCCGCGCACCTGGCACCGGGTGGTGAGGGCTGGCTCATCCTGTCAGACTTTGCCGAGCACCTGGGCCTGCGCACCCGCGCTGAGCTGCTCGCGGCCATAGCAGCGGGCGGGCTGAAGGTGGCAGGGCGCATGGACGTGAAAGCCGAACACCCCAAAACGCAAGACACCAGCGACCCGCTGCACGCCGCACGCGCGGCAGAGGTGACATCGCTGTGGCGCTTGGTGGCGGCATAAAAGCAACACCATGATTGTGTTGGCGCCCATGGAGGGCCTGCTCGATTTTGTGTTGCGTGACGTGCTCACCCGTGTGGGCGGCATTGACCGCTGCGTGTCGGAGTTCATTCGCATCACCGACCAGCTGCTGCCCGAGCGCGTGTTCACCCGCATCGTGCCCGAGCTGCACAACGGCGGGCGCACGGGGGCGGGTGTGCCGGTGCGTGCGCAGCTGCTGGGCTCAGACCCGGCTTGCATGGCCGATAACGCGGCTCGGCTGGCTAGCCTGGGGCCGCATGGCATTGATATCAACTTCGGCTGCCCAGCCAATGTGGTGAACCGCCATGGCGGCGGTGCGGCACTGCTCAAAGAACCCGAAACCATTCACGCCATCGTGGCCGCCGTGCGCCGCGCCGTCCCCGCACACATGCCGGTGTCGGCCAAGATGCGCCTGGGCTACCACGACGACGCGCTGGCGCTGGACTGCGCGCAAGCGATTGCCAGCGGTGGCGCGGCTGAGTTGGTAGTACACGCCCGCACCAAAGCGCAAGCCTACCGCCCGCCCGCCTACTGGGAGCGCATTGCCGACATTCGCGCGGTGGTGAGCATCCCGGTGATAGCCAATGGCGAGATATGGACGGTGGACGACGCCCACCGCTGCCGTGAGGCCTCGGGCTGCGACATGCTGATGATTGGGCGCGGTGCGGTGGTGGACCCCGGCTTGGGGATGGCCATCAAAGCGTCTGCGAACACTTCTGAGGAAGGCGCTAAAGCAGTGCTCACCTGGCCCCAACTGGTTCCCCACCTGCTCGATTTTTGGCACATCGTGCGCACCCGGCTGGACACTCGTGCCCAAGCGGGTCGCCTGAAGCAATGGCTCAACTTCTTGCGCCGTCGCTTCCCCGAGGCGGAATTGGCCTATCAGGCCCTCAAGACGATCAAGGACCCGGAACTCATCAATGCGTGGTTGATGGCGCTTGAGCCTCAGGCGTTGCCGCAATGGTCAGAGGTGTGCGAGCCCGCTTGAGCGCCGCAGCCACCACGGGCAGCTTCATGCCGTACATCTCGGCAAAAGCCTCAACCGTCGTCTGGCCGCTGGCCTCATATGCGCGCAGCAAGGCTTCGTCTTTGGCGGTGCGTTGTGCGATGTCGCTCAGGGCTTGGTCGAGCACGGCATTGGCGGCTTCATTACGGGCGCGTACCAGTTCAGCATAGGCCTCGGGTGACAGACCGGACGCATCAATGGCTTGCACGATGCGCGCTTGCAGTTGAGGCGTCAGGTCCTCAGTGGCGCGGCCCTGGCGGCGGCGAAACACCTCCAGCAGGGCGTGGTGGACGTGCTCAGGCGCCATGGCTTCTACAGGCTGGCCGAGCAGATCAGTCCTGGGCATGCCGGACGCAACCGATGCCAGGTAGCGCGTGGAACGGGTGTGGGTGGACAGTGCGTCTTTGAGCGACTCTTTCTCAAAGCTGCCCGGCTGGGCGTCCAGCAGGTCTTGAAAGATACCGCGCTTCAGGGGGCGAAACGTCGCGCCAAACAGGTGTGGGTACAGGGCGGCGAGTTTTTCCAGCACGGGCAAGACGTTGGGCCGGGCGGGGCGAGTGTGCTTGGAAGGAATCGTTACAGCGGCTTCTTCTGCTGACGTGATGGCAAGGGGTTCGTTCATGATTGGGTGCGTGTTCAGTACAACCCCCTATCATGCCAGTTTGACCATTGCCTAGGTATGCAGCATCGGCCCACGCCAGTAAACCAGTATTTTTGAGGCTTGAATAATTTTATGCATAATATTTAAATGAAATTTTTGCCAAGTTTCCCTTGGGCGTACTCTGTTTATGTGAGTGAACGTAGTCCTCAGGCATCAACCGCTTCTTCAAGGAAATCTGGACATTTCTTGTTGGTTGTTCTTGTGTTGCTCACCTTGTTTGTTGCTGGCATGCTGTTCAATATTCACAGCAAAGCCAAGGCGCAAAAAGAACTTGAAGTTCGTGTCAATGTGGAAAATCTGTCGCTGCTGCTGGACCGCAGTATCCAGAGCATCACTGAAAAAGTTGACTTGGCACTGCTCAGCATCGTTGAAAGCGTCCAGGAAGAACTGAGTTTGACTGGAAAGTTGGACCGACAGAAACTCGAAAAGATGTTGTTCGAGCGGAGCCACTGGGTGGCTGACTTGAGTGAGTTCCGGGTGACTAATGAATTGGGTCAGGTTAAGTATGGGGTGGGAGTTGCGACCAACAGCACGGCCAGCTATGCCGACCGACCTTTTTTCATAAAACATAAAAATCAGACCCCCTCAAGCTTGATTGTCAGTAATCCGGTGATCGGACGGATCAGTGGTCTATGGGTGATTGTTTTTAGTCGGCGCTACGATCTGCCCAACGGCAGTTTCGGGGGGGTGGTGGCCGCTGCCGTGCCGCTCAGTTATTTTCAGAAGATCATTTCCGCCATTAATGTAGGTACCAACGGCACGGCCTTGATTCGCGATGCCGATACTGGCCTTGTCGTCCGCCACCCGTTTGATCCCAAGCGACCCATCGGGGAGAAGATTTACTCCCCAGAACTGGGGGCGGCAATGCCATCGGGCGTGATGGCGCAAACACTTCATGCCCAGAAAACCGCAGACGGGAGCGAGCGCATCTTCAGTTACCGTCGCATTCCGAGCATGTCCTATAACATTGTGATCGGCGAGGGCTCGATTGATTACCTTAAGGATTGGAAAAGAAGCGTCACTGAATCTGTGGTGATGGCGGGTGTGTTTTTGTCTGTGGTGTATCTCTTTTCTTGGTTGCTCTGGCGCTCGCTGAAAAATGTTCAAAAGGCCAGCCAGCGAAGTCAATTACTCTTGCAGTCGTCCAGCGATGGCATTCATATACTTGACGAGTTCGGCAACATTCTCGATGCCAGCGACTCCTTTTGCCAAATGCTCGGTTACTCCAAGCCCGAGTTGATCGGCATGAATGTCAGCCAGTGGGAGAGTAAGCTCACCATCGAAGAACTTAGAGTCAAAATCGCGCGTGATTTCGCAACCGGAGAAATGTCGACCATTGAGACCCGCCACCGGCGCAAGGACGGCAGCTTCTTCGATGTGGAAGTGACCGCGCATGCGCTGGAATTGGATGGAGAAAAAGTTCTCTTCAACGCTTCGCGTGATATTACCGAACGCAAGCGGATCGAAAATACCATTTGGATCGAAGCCAACTTTGATCAACTAACCAAGCTGCCCAACCGACGATTGTTCCATGACCGGCTTGAGCAGGAAATTCGAAAATCACAACGCGACAACTTTAAGGTGGGTTTGCTGTTTTTGGACTTGGATCATTTCAAAGACGTAAATGACTCACTAGGTCATGAAGTTGGTGATTTGCTGTTGATTGAGGCTGCACAGCGCCTGCGGAGCTGTGTGAGGGAGTTCGATACCTTGGCTCGCTTGGGGGGTGATGAGTTCACCGTGATCTTGTGTAATTTGCACGATACGTCAGACATCGGGCTAATTGTTGAAAAAATAATAGACCGAATTTCGAAGCCATTTATTCTCGCGGGGCATGAAGTCGTTCTGTCGGTCAGCATTGGAATTTCCATCGTGCCGGACGACGCGATGAGTGCGACGGATGCCATCAAGCACGCTGATCAGGCGATGTATGTGGCCAAAGACCAAGGGCGCAACTGCTTTCGGTTTTTCACCCAAAATATGCAAGAAGCGGTTGAAGCACGGATAAGTCTGTCGAATGACTTGCGGTACGCACTCAAGCTCCAGCAATTTCAGGTTTATTACCAACCGATTATTGATCTCAAAACGGGCCGTGTGACGAAGGCAGAGGCGTTGTTGCGCTGGATGCATCCGACGCTTGGTTTCGTAAGTCCGGCAGTGTTTATTCCTGTGGCTGAGATGTCGGGTGCAATCCATGACATTGGCGACTGGGTTTTCATGCAGGCCTGCGAGCAGGTTAAGCGGTTGAAATTGCTGGTGGGTGAGTTTCAGATCAGCGTGAATAGTTCCCCGGTTCAATTTACCGCTGAGGCCAACCATCACACCCATTGGGTCGAACGTCTTGTATTGATGGGCGTGGAGGGTGCCAGCATTGCGGTTGAAGTTACTGAGGGCTTGGTGATGAACCCGGACGCCAAAGTGACGGAGCGATTGCTCATGTTTCGCGATGCCGGTATCCAGGTGGCCATCGACGACTTTGGTACTGGCTATTCCTCGCTGTCGTATTTGAAAAAATTTGACATTGATTTTTTGAAAATTGATCAGTCATTCGTCAAAAATCTGGCTCCCAACTCATCCGACTTGGCGTTGTGCGAGGCGATTGTGGTGATGGCGCACAAGCTTGGTCTCAAAGTCATCGCCGAGGGCGTGGAAACCCAGATGCAAAGTGAACTCTTGAGCGCGATGGGTTGCGACTATGGTCAGGGCTATTTGTTTTGTCGCCCGGTGCCGGTGGATGCTTTTGAAAAGTTTTTGCTTAAATCCTGAAATTCACGCGCTGCGTGCGCGGCCCCCTTTCTCCGCCCAAGTCCTTGTCCAGCGCAGTTGCATTTGCCGCATCATCAAGAGCACGCTCACGGTGAGCACGGCGAACAGCACGAAACCCCAGAGGTAGGTGCCGGTGTACTGTTTGCTCAGGCCCATGGCGTTGGGCACCAGGCCACCGCCCAGGGCACCAGCTTCACCGATCATGGAGCCCGCCACGGCGGTGCTTGCGGGCCAGCGTAGGGGCACCAGTTGGAACAATGCGCCGTTGCCTGCGCCCAAGGCGGCAAAGCACAGAATGAACAGCAGGGTAGATGCAGCCAGTGAACCGCCTGACAATCCGCACAACACCAGCGTGATGGCGACCGCAATCAGCACGGCCGTCAGCGTGTTGACGCCGCCCCAGTGGTCAGAAATCCAGCCACCAAAGACGCGCACCGCTGCCCCCATGAAGGCGGCCAGCATGGCCAGTTGACCAGCTTGTACTTTGCTCACGCCAAACTGGTCGTAGTAGTAGGTGGGCAAAAAGGTGGCCAAGCCGATGAAGCCGCCAAAGGTGATGGCGTAGATCAGGCTGAAGGCCCAGCCGTCTTTTTCGTACAGGCAGGCGGCGTGCTCTTTTAACGTGGCATGGGCATCCACATCGGTGGGTTCCTTGGCAAACACCACCATGGCGATGATGGGCAGCAACATGGCCGCGGCTGCGATACCGTACACGGCCTGCCAGCCGTAACGCTGGGCCAGCGCAGGGGCCACCAGCACCGAAACCGCTGTGCCCACATTGCCCGCACCCACCAGCCCCATGGCCAAACCTTTGTAGCGCGCTGGGAAGGAGCCCGAACCCAGACTGAGCGCCACACCAAAGCTGGCCCCGGCAATGCCCAGCAGCACGCCCATGGCGAGCAGGCTGGTGTATGAACTGACGAAAAAATAGCCGAACAAGAGGGCCACCACAATCATCACCATCTCCACCAGCGTGGCGTTCTTGCGGCCAATGTATTGCGCCATCATGCCGAGCGGGAAGCGCATGAAGGCCCCGGCGAAGATGGGGATGGACAGCATCACGCCTTTTTGTGCGGGTGATAGACCGTAGTCCTCAGAAATGAAGGGTGCCATGGCCCCGTTCATCACCCAGATGCAACAGGAGAAGGCGAAATACATGAACGAGACGTAGAGCGTCGGCGCATGCCCTGACTTGAGGAAGGTGCGAAAGTAAGCCATGTTGCAATTCCTTGATAAATGCTGTGATATTCAGCAAGGAAAAGCGAGAAGCGTGCCAGCTTGGGTTAGAAGCGAGTCGTCAGCTGGGTCAGCCAGGCAGGTGAGTGATCTACAAGCCAAGACTCAATGGGTTTGTCAGCCCCTGAGAGGATCAGCGCGGCCAGGGTGACCATGATGGCCCCCAGGATCAGCTTGCCGGACTTCCCCGCTTGCATGAGCTTGCCACGCAGCTTGAGCATGGTGTTGCGAGAGACGTAGGCCAGTGCGACGATAGGCAGGCTTGCGCCGATGCCGAAAACCCCCATCAACAGCACCACTTGCGGCAGTTGCGAGCCTTGGCTGGCCAAAACGACAGCCGCGCCCAAGGTGGGGCCCACGCAGGGGCTCCACACCACACCCAGCACCAAGCCAATGGCAAATTGGCCCCACAAGCCGTCAAGCTTCAAGCGTGCAAGTAGGTCGTTACCGACATTGCCAAGGCCCGATGTCGCCGAGGCGAAGCGCTGTTGCAAGCCCCCGGACATCAGCACCAGCCCCAGTGCGCCCAGAAGGCCCGCGCCGACAAGGCGGAAGACCGACCCGTCAACGTCCAGGTTAGACCCTGCCCAAGCCAAGGTGCTGCCAATTAACGCGTAGGAGAGGGCCAGCCCTGCTGCCAACGCCAAGGGCGCACGCCGATGCGCGTTGGTCGCCGAGCTCAAGAGGATCGGGATGATGGGCAGCACGCAAGGCGACAGCGTTGAGAGCAGCCCCGCCAAAAAACCCAAGCCGTAGGAGCCGAGACCGAACTCCATCAGTTCAGCGTTTTCTTGACCAAGCCTTCAATGCCATTGGCGGAGGTGTCGCCGACAGAGCGAGCAACTTCCTTGTTGCCCTTGAAGGCCAGGAGCGTGCTTTGCGAGGTGACTTTAAAATTTTTCAGTGTCGGCTTGTTGGTGTCGAAATCCACGGTCATGACCGTCACGTCTTTGTAGGCGGGCTGCTTCATCAGCCCATCAATGATGGGCTTTTGCGCCTTGCAGGTGGGACACCAAGGCGCGCTGACATCCACCACGACCGACTTGCCCTCAGCGGTCAGCTTGTCGAAATCTGGTTGGGTGAAAGGCTTGATCTCGCCGGCCATCGCAAGCGAGGCCAGGGCGGACAGAGCGATCAAAAGGGCTTTTTTGGTGAGTGTCATAAAGGTTTCCTAGGGGTTGAAGTGTTGCAGGGACTCTAGCGTTAGTCGTGGAGCTGCCTGGTTTCTTACAACCTCAAGGAAAAATTCATTCCTCATGCCGCCCGGTTCTCCACATGCGACTGGCGGGTGTAGAGGAAATCAATCACGGATTTTCGGTAGAGCTGGTACTGCGGGTTGTCGGCCAATGCCACGCGGTTGCGCGGGCGCGGCAGATCGACGTGAAGCACTTCGCCAATGGTGGCGGCGGGGCCGTTGGTCAGCATCACGATCTTGTCGGACAGCAGCACGGCTTCGTCCACATCGTGGGTCACCATCACCACCGTGCTTTGGGTGCGGGCCACGATCTCCAGCAGCTCGTCTTGCAGCTTGGCGCGGGTCAGCGCGTCCAGCGCACCAAAGGGCTCGTCCATCAAGAGCACCTTGGGCTCCATGGACAGGGCGCGGGCAATGCCTACGCGCTGTTTCATGCCGCCTGAGATTTCGCCGGGGCGCTTTTGTGCCGCTTCGGTCAGCCCTACCAGGGCCAGCGCCGCATCGGTGCGTGCCCTCAATTGGGCTTTGTTGTCGGATGGTGCGCCCACGGTTTGGGCTTGTGCACCAAAGACGCGCTCGACCGCCAAGTACACGTTCTCAAAACAGGTCAACCAGGGCAGCAAGGAATGGTTTTGAAACACGACGCCCCGATCCGGGCCTGGCCCAGTGATCTCGCGGTTGGCGCAGATCAGCGTGCCTTGGGTCGGGGTGGTGAGGCCGGCAATCAGGTTGAGCAGCGTGGACTTGCCGCAGCCCGAGTGGCCGATCAGCGCGACAAACTCGCCTTTGGCCACGGTGAGATTAACGTCACGCAGGGCGCAATAGGGGCCCTTCTTGGTCTTGAAGGTTTGCTCGACGTTCTGGATTTCGATGTATTTGGCATTGCGGCTGTCGATCATGATTTCACCTCTTCAAAAGTAAATGCGGTGGCGAGTTTGATCAGGGCGTACTCCAGGGCCAGCCCGACGATGCCAATCACGAAGATGGCGATGATGATGTTCTTGACGTTCAGGTTGTTCCACTCGTCCCAGACCCAAAAGCCAATGCCCACGCCGCCCGTCAGCATCTCAGCGGCGACGATCACCAGCCATGCCGTGCCCACCGCCAGCCTCACACCCGTCAGCATGTAGGGCAGCACCGAGGGGAAGAGGATCTTGGTGACGATCTTCCACTCTGACAAGTTGAGCACGCGCGCCACGTTCATGTAGTCGCTGGGCACGCGCTGCACGCCCACGGCGGTGTTGATGATCATGGGCCAAATGGAGCAGATAAAGATGGTCCAGATGGCGGCTGGGTTGGCTCCCTTGAACACCAGCAGGCCAATGGGCAACCAGGCCAAGGGAGAGACCGGACGCAGCAGACTGATGAGCGGGTTGAACATGCGGCTCAAAAAATCAAATCGACCAATGGCAAAACCCGCCGGAATGCCCACCGCAGCCGCCAGCCCAAAGCCCACGGCCACGCGCTCTAGCGACATCAGCACGTTCCAGCCGACACCTTGGTCGTTGGGCCCTTTGCGGTAGAACGGGTCGCTAAACAAAGTGACGGCCTGCGCCCAAGTGTCCAACGGTGTAGGAATGCTGCCCGCTGTGACGACCGACACCATCGCCCACACGCCGATCAGCAGGGCCAAGCCCAGCAGGGGTGGCAGCACCGAAAACCACAGGGCGTTCCAGTCGTAGGGCGAGCGAGATTTGTGTGAGGTCGGTGCTTGCGTGTTGTCCGTTTGGGCTGAGCTTGTCGAAGCCGGGAGAGGCCCTTCGACAAGCTCAGGGCGAACGGAAGTCTGCTTGGTGTTTTTAGGCAACGGCATGTGTAATACGGCACTGGACATGAAATTTCTCCTGTAGCTTTGAAAGGGTGTTCAGGCTTTGATCTTGAAAGCGTCGGCGTATTTCTTGGGGTCTTTGCCGTCCCACACCACGCCGTCCATCAGCTTGCTGGTGCGCATGGGGTCTTTGGGCACGTTGATCTTCAAGGCGGATGCCACCTCTTTGTAAAGTGCGATTTGATTGATCTCGGTGGCTACTTTGAGGTAGTCGGGGTGTGTTTTGAGCAGACCCCAGCGCTTGTGTTGCGTCAAAAACCACATGCCGTCGGAGAGGTAGGGGAAGTTCACTGCACCATCGTTAAAAAACTTCATGTGGTTGGGGTCGTCCCAGGTCTTTCCCAAGCCGTTTTCGTAGCGCCCCAGAATGCGCTGGTTAATGACGTCCACACTGGTGTTGATGTAGGACTTTTGTGCGACCGTCTCTGCCATCTTCATCTTGTTGGTCAGACTGGCGTCGATCCAGCGGCTAGCTTCGAGCACGGCCATCATGACTGCGCGGGTGGTGTTGGGGTACTTCTTGACGAAGTCTGCAGAGGTTCCGAGTACCTTTTCAGGGTGATCCTTCCAGATGTCCTGGGTGGTATTGGCGGTTATGCCGATGCCATCCATGATGGCGCGGTGATTCCAGGGCTCTCCCACACAAAAACCGTCCATTGCGCCGACCCGCATATTGGCCACCATTTGCGGTGGTGGCACGGTAATCAACTTGGCGTCAGTCAAGGGGTTAATACCAGCGGCCGCCAGCCAGTAGTGCATCCACATGGCGTGGGTGCCTGTGGGGAAGGTGCCCGCAAATGTGTACTCGCGTTTTTCCTTGGACATCAACTTGGCCAGCGAGGGGCCATCAACAGCGCCCTTGTTCGCCAGTGCCTTGGACAGGGAGATGGCCTGACCGTTGTTGTTGATGCTCATGAGGACGGCCATGTCTTTCTTGGGGCCTGCCGTACCGAGGTGCACACCATAGATCAGCCCGTACAGCACGTGCGCCATGTCCAGCTCGCTACTGACCAGCTTGTCGCGCACACCAGCCCAGCTGGCCTCTTTGGTGGGAATGATTTTGATGCCGTATTTTTCGTCCAGGCCCAGCACTGAGGCCATCACCACGCTGGCGCAGTCGGTCAGGGGGATGAAGCCAATCTTGACCTCTTTTTTCTCCGGCGCGTCCGAGCCTGCTGCATAAACTGCGGCTCGCAAGGCGGGGTTGATGGCGAAGGCACCCACAGCGGCAGTTTGAAGCACGGTGCGGCGGCTGAGGGTGGCTTTCAAATGTTCAGTCATGACATCTCCATTGATGTTTAAAAAAAGCAATAAAAAAAGGCGTCCACACGGGAGATGCAGTGCGTCAGGTGACGCTGCAAATCCGTGGGGACGCCTTTGTCCTTTTGGAGCCCTTCCCTCCGCCGTTGGAGGGCTGGCCCGGTGACCGTCTTTGGTCTTGTTAACTTTTACGCAAGGCTCGTGCCAAAAACTCTTGAATGTGTGTTGCTATTTATTAAGTAGCTTTTACCGCAATTAAATAAAGGGCTGCAGCCTGAATTTATAGATAAGTGTCTGGCTTTAACCAGGTTTGCACCAAGTTGGTGCTATGCACCAACATCAGTTCACGCATCAGTTCAAGAGCTCAGCCACATCCAACATGCGTTGTGCCACTTCGGCTACTTTGAGGTTCTTGTCCATGGCTGTTTTACGCAACTTTTCATAGGCTGCTTGCTCGGTCAGACTTTGCCGCGCCATGAGCATGCCCTTGGCTCGGTCAATTACCTTGCGGTCATGCAGCTCGGTGCTGAGTTCGCTCAGTTCTGATTTGGTGTCGGCCAGTTCTTGTCGAAGCGCTTGTTCGTGCTGAAAGCGCGCCATGGCCACGTCCAAAATGGGGCGGATGCGCTCGGTTGACAAGCCCGCCACGATATAGGCCGTCACGCCTGCTGCTACGGCGGCTTTGACGTGCGAGGTGTCGCTGTCATTGGTGAACATCACTATCGGGCGGCGCGCGTCACGGGTGGCGGTGACGACACGCTCCAACGCGTCGCGCGCCTCACTCTCGGCATCCAAGATGACCATGTCAGGCTGGAGCTGATGCAGTCGATCTTGCAGAAAAGCATCTGCGGGAAGAACCGCTATCAGGTTGAAGCCGCTCTCCAGCAGGCCAATGCGCAGGCTGCGCGATCGCTCGGCCTGCGCCAGGGCGTACTGGTCGTTCGGGTCGGCAATGACCAAATCAGGGGCCACGACCACGATGCGTAATGCTTTGTCCATGAGGGAATCAACGCAAAAAACGGGCCAATTGCTTTGACGCTGACCATGACAGCAACCAGCTTCACCTAAACTCGCTCCCTATGTTGAAAAACTTGTTGGTATTGGGCATCGAATCCTCATGTGACGAAACCGGTGTCGCCTTGGTTCTGGTGCCATCGCGCGCTGACGAGCTGCCCACGCTGCTGGCCGACGCGCTGTACAGCCAGATTGAGATGCATCAGGCCTATGGCGGGGTGGTGCCTGAGTTGGCCAGCCGCGACCATATTCGCCGGGTGCTGCCTCTGGCACAAAAGGTGTTGGATGATTCGGGGCGCGAGCTCAAAGACGTTGACGTGGTGGCCTTCACCCGTGGCCCTGGCTTGGCCGGTGCGCTGCTGGTGGGGGCGGGGGTGGCTTGCGCTTTGGGTGCGGCCTTGGGCAAGCCGGTGCTGGGTGTGCACCATTTGGAGGGGCATTTGCTGTCCCCGTTTTTGAGCGCCGACCCGCCGCAATTCCCGTTTGTGGCACTTTTGGTGTCCGGTGGTCATACCCAGTTGATGCGGGTGGAAGGCGTGGGGCGCTACGAGATTTTGGGTGAGACGATTGACGATGCGGCGGGCGAGGCGTTTGATAAGTCGGCCAAGTTACTTGGGATTGATTACCCCGGCGGTGCGGCGCTGTCCAAGCTGGCGGAGCAGGGCGATGGCACGGCTTTCAAGCTGCCGCGCCCGCTGCTGCACAGTGGTAATTTGGACTTTTCTTTTGCAGGACTGAAGACGGCTGTTTTGACGCAGGTCAAAAAAGTAGCGCTCACGCAAACGGAGCCGGTCGAAGACTGGCCTGAGCAACTGCGGGCTGACTTGGCCGCGTCCACGCAAGCGGCCATCGTGGAGGTGCTGGTGAAAAAGTCCCTCACTGCGCTCAAGCTAACCGGCCTCAAACGCATGGTGGTGGCGGGCGGCGTGGGGGCGAACAAGCTCTTGCGTCAGCAGCTCAACACGCTGTGCGCGCAGCAAGGCGTTCGCGTGCACTACCCGGAGCTGCATTTGTGCACCGACAACGGCGCCATGATCGCGATGGCGGCGGCCATGCGCTTGCAGGCGTGCGTGCAGGATGCCAACCGGGACTACAGCTTTGAAGTCAAGCCGCGCTGGCCGTTGGACGCAATCAGTCTATAATCGACAGGCTAAGCATTTCCGCTTTAGCGCACGCCTGTAGCAGTTCCAGCCGCAGGCGCAAGTTGTTCAACCGCTGGTCGATGTCTTTATGACCGCCAGTAACTCAGGAAATAAGAAATGATCGCATCCAGCATCAAAGCTGCCGTTGTCAAAGACAACGCCCGTCAAGCCGGTGATACGGGTAGCCCCGAAGTGCAAGTCGCCTTGCTGACCGCCCGCATCAATGAACTCACCCCCCACTTCAAGACCCACGCCAAAGACCACCATGGTCGCCGTGGTCTGTTGCGCATGGTGAGCCGTCGCCGCAAACTGTTGGACTACCTGAATTCACGAGATCATGACCGCTATGTCGCTCTGATCGCCAAGTTGGGTCTGCGCAAGTAATTGTCAGAATTCACGGCAAAATCATGACGAAGCGCCTGAGTTAGTTCACTAGCTCAGGCGCTTCTTCGTTTGTGAGTACGTTGGGGTAAGCAAAGACAGAGCGAAGCTGTGTCATTCCATAGAAATTAATCACTGGCAAATGAATCAATTGCCGGGTTTCTCTGGAATGGCATCGTGTTCTGAATTGTTAACTCCGGGCCTGGGTGAGGTGGCCTTTACCTTCCGTCAATTGACTAGGAGAATTAAAAATGAGCATGTTCAATAAAGTTACTAAAACCTTCCAGTGGGGCCAGCACAAGGTCATCTTGGAAACGGGTGAAATCAGCCGCCAAGCCGGTGGTGCCGTGATCGTCAACATCGAAGACACCGTGATTTTGGCCACCGTAGTGGCATCCAAGGGTGCCAAGCCCGGCCAGGACTTCTTCCCCCTGACGGTGGATTACATCGAGAAAACATACGCCGCAGGCAAGATCCCCGGCAGCTTCTTCAAGCGCGAAGGCCGCCCCAGCGAGCTGGAGACGCTGACCAGCCGCCTGATCGACCGCCCGATTCGTCCGCTGTTCCCCGAAGGTTTTTACAACGAAGTGCACGTGGTGATTCACGTGTTGTCGTTGAACCCTGAGGTGGACGCTGACATCGCCGCCATGATTGGTACCAGCGCTGCGCTGTCCATCAGCGGCATCCCATTCAATGGCCCCATCGGTGCGGCCCGCGTGGGTTACATCAACGGCCAATACGTGCTCAACCCCGGTCAGACCGCCCGCAAAGATTCGATCATGGATTTGGTCGTGGCCGGTACCGAATCAGCCGTGTTGATGGTGGAATCTGAAGCCCAGCAACTGTCTGAAGAAATCATGTTGGGCGCTGTGGTGTTTGGCCACGAGCAAGGCAACATTGCCATCAACGCCATTCACGAACTCGTGCGTGACGCTGGCAAGCCGATGTGGGACTGGAAAGCCCCCGCCAAAGACGAAGCGTTGATTGCCAAGGTGTCTGCCATTGCCGACAGCAAGCTGCGCGCTGCCTACCAAATCCGCAACAAGCAAGCCCGCACGCAAGCCTGCCGCGAAGCCTACGCCGTTGTCAAGGTCGATCTGGCCGAGCAGGGTGTGGCCTTTGACGCTGTCAAGGTCGAGAGCATGTTGTTTGATATCGAAGCGGGCATTGTTCGCAGCCAAATTTTGGCTGGCGAGCCCCGCATTGATGGTCGCGACACGCGCACCGTTCGCCCGATTGAGATCCGCAACAGCGTGTTGCCCCGCACGCACGGCTCTGCTCTGTTCACCCGTGGCGAGACGCAAGCCTTGGTCATCACCACGCTGGGCACCGAGCGCGATGCCCAGCGCATTGACGCCCTGGCCGGTGAGTACGAAGACCGCTTCATGCTGCACTACAACATGCCTCCCTTCGCCACCGGCGAAGTGGGTCGCATGGGCTCCACCAAGCGCCGCGAAATCGGCCACGGTCGTTTGGCCAAGCGTGCGCTTGTCGCCGTGCTGCCAAGCAAAGAAGAATTCCCCTACACCATGCGTGTGGTGTCTGAAGTCACCGAGTCCAACGGTTCGTCGTCAATGGCTTCGGTCTGCGGCGGCTGCCTGAGCTTGATGGACGCTGGCGTGCCGATGAAAGCCCACGTGGCTGGTATCGCCATGGGCCTGATCAAAGATGACAACCGCTTCGCCGTGCTAACCGACATCCTGGGTGACGAAGATCACCTGGGTGATATGGACTTCAAAGTGGCCGGTACCACCAACGGTATTACCGCGCTGCAAATGGACATCAAAATCCAGGGCATCACCAAGGAAATCATGCAGGTCGCATTGGCCCAGGCCAAAGAAGCCCGGATGCACATTCTGGCCAAGATGCAAGAAGCCATGTCTGAGGCGAAAACCGAAGTCTCCAACTTCGCACCCCGTCTGTTCACCATGAAGATCAACCCGGACAAAATCCGTGACGTGATCGGCAAGGGCGGCTCGGTGATTCGCGCGCTGACGGAAGAAACCGGCACGCAGATCAACATCGACGAAGACGGCACGATCACCATCGCTTCCAGCGACCCGGCCAAGGCCGAGGAAGCCAAGCGTCGCATCGAGCAGATTACGGCGGAAGTCGAAATCGGCAAGATCTACGAAGGCCCGATCACCAAGATTTTGGACTTCGGTGCGCTGGTCAATTTGCTGCCTGGCAAAGACGGTCTGCTGCACATCAGCCAGATCGCACACGAGCGTGTCGAAAAGGTGACCGACTACCTGAAAGAAGGCCAGATTGTCAAGGTCAAGGTCATGGAGACGGACGAAAAAGGCCGCGTCAAGCTGTCCATGAAGGCCTTGCTGGATCGCCCCGCTCAGACTGAGCACGCTTAAGTCGCTTTTCTGAAACCCCAATGAAAACCCTTGCGCTCATCCCGCAAGGGTTTTCTCAAGTAAAGAGACCATGAAAGCCATTGAAATTACCTCCTACGGCGCGCCCGACGTTTTGCGTTTGGCTGAGCGTCCTGACCCGGTAGCGGGTCAGGATGAGCTGCTGATCCGCGTGTCGGCCAGCGGTATCAACCGGCCCGACGTTTTTCAGCGCACCGGCAACTACCCGGTGCCACCCGGTGCATCTGACATTCCCGGCCTTGAAGTGGCGGGTGTGGTGGTGGGCGGCGACGCCGCAGCCATGGCCCAAGCGGGCTTCAAGCTGGGCGACCGTGTGTGCGCACTGGTGGCCGGTGGTGGCTATGCCGAGCTGTGCACAGCGCCCATCGCGCAGTGCCTGCCCGTGCCCAAAGGTTTGAGTGATCTGGAAGCGGCATCGCTGCCAGAGACCTTCTTTACCGTGTGGAGCAATGTGTTTGACCGTGGCCGTTTGCAGGCCGGTGAAACCTTGTTGATCCAGGGGGGCTCCAGCGGCATTGGCGTCACAGCCATTCAACTGGCCAAGGCCTTAGGTGCCCTAGTCATAGTGACGGCGGGCAGCGACGAGAAGTGCGCGGCCTGCATGGCGCTCGGTGCCGACCACGCCATCAACTACAAAACACAAGACTTTAAAGAAGAAGTCAAGCGCCTGACAGACGGCAAGGGTGTGGATGTGATTCTTGACATGGTCGGCGGCAGTTATGTCGCCCGTGAGGTCGAGTGTCTGGCAGAAGATGGCCGCATCGTCATCATTGCGGTGCAGGGCGGTATCAAGAGCGAGTTCAATGCCGGTCTGGTGTTGCGCCGTCGCTTGACGATCACGGGTTCAACTTTGCGCCCACGTCCGATAGCGTTCAAGCAAGCGATTGCTCAGGCCTGCCTCAAGCAGGTGTGGCCGCTGTTGGAGAGTGGCCGCATCAAGCCCATCATTCACAGTGTCTTCTCGGCGGTTGACGCAGCAGACGCTACCGGCAGTGGCGCAGCGCGCGCGCACACGTTGATGGAGTCGAATCAGCACATCGGCAAGATTGTGCTGACCTGGAGTGCAGCATGAAAAAGCAACTGATTGCGGGCAACTGGAAGATGAACGGTAGTCTAGCGGCTAACGAAGCCTTGCTCAAGGACTTGCTGGCCGGATTGAATGCTCCGGTTTGCCAGATCGCCGTGTGCGTGCCGGCGGTGTACCTGACGCAGTGCCAAAAGCAATTGGCAGGCAGCGCGATTGACGTGGGTGCGCAAGACGTGTCCGCACACGAATCAGGCGCTTTCACGGGTGAAAACTCCGCCGCCATGCTCAAGGACTTGGGTGTACGCTACGCCATCGTGGGTCACTCTGAGCGTCGCCAGTATCACGCTGAAACCGATGCGGTGGTGGCGGTCAAGGCGCAGCGCGCATTGGCTGCAGGCATCACGCCCATCGTCTGCGTGGGCGAGACGCTGCAAGAGCGTGAGGCGGGCAAGACGGAAGAGGTGGTCAAGCGACAACTCGCCGCCGTAATTCACCTCAATGGCCATTGCATCAGCGAAATTGTGGTGGCGTATGAGCCGGTGTGGGCCATTGGCACAGGTAAGACGGCATCGCCAGAGCAGGCGCAGGCGGTGCATGCTTTGCTGCGTGCGCAACTTCAAGCGGCCACATCGCATGCCGATCGCATTCAGATTGTGTACGGCGGTAGCATGAATGCCGCCAACGCCGCGCAATTGCTAGCGCAGCCCGATATCGACGGAGGTCTGGTTGGCGGTGCGTCACTCAAGGCCCCAGATTTTTTAACCATCATTGCTGCAGCCCAATAAATTTGGGTGTTAGCTGCTATTAATTTAGGAACGACTATGAGTAATGTTTTTTTGACCCTTATCCTGACCGTTCAGGTTCTCTCGGCTCTGGCCATGATTGGCCTGATCTTGATTCAACACGGCAAAGGTGCTGACATGGGCGCGGCCTTTGGTGGCGGTAGTGCTGGTAGTTTGTTTGGTGCGAGTGGCAGTGCCAACTTCCTCTCGCGCACAACGGCCATTTTGGCGGGTGTATTTTTTGCATCTACGCTGGCACTGGCTTACCTTGGCAATGCACGCCCTGTGAGTTCTGGCAGCGTACTTGAAGGATCGGCTGTTGTCGCACCTGCACCCGCTGGTGCGGCCTCTGGCCCGGCTGCGCAAATTCCGGGCAACGATGCGCCTTCTGTCGTGCCAGCGCCCGTTGCGCCGGCTGCACCGGTGGCACCTGGCCCAGGACAAATCCCGTCTAAGTAAACGCTTTGAAAATCACCCCTCTTCTCGGGAGAAATGGGGTGTTTTCAGGGTAAAATTCGCGATTGCCCGGTGAGCCAAAAACCTCATGCCAATCGGGAAAAGAAATCAGCCGTCGTGGTGAAATTGGTAGACACGCTATCTTGAGGTGGTAGTGGCGAAAGCTGTGCGAGTTCGAGTCTCGCCGACGGCACCATACAACAGACCTGTCAGGGCTAATCCTGATGGGGTTTTGCAGTGATCAGAACCACAAGATGAACCTCGATCAATATCTTCCAGTTTTATTGTTCATCTTGGTCGGTATCGGGGTGGGTATTGCGCCCCAGGTTCTGGGTTATATCCTGGGCCCCAATCGCCCGGATGCGGCCAAAAATTCCCCTTACGAGTGCGGCTTCGAAGCGTTTGAAGACGCGCGCATGAAATTTGACGTGCGCTACTACCTCGTCGCCATTCTTTTCATCCTGTTTGATCTGGAAATCGCTTTCTTGTTTCCTTGGGCTGTGGCCTTGAAGGATGTGGGTGTGGGTGGTTTTTGGGCGGCAGTGGTGTTCTTGGGTATTCTGGTTGTGGGCTTTGTCTATGAGTGGAAAAAAGGCGCTTTAGATTGGGAATAGTGATATCCCACTCGCTTGCCACTTGATTAAGGATTGTTGCAATGATTGAAGGTGTGTTCAAAGAAGGCTTCGTCACCACGTCCTATGACTCGGTGATGAACTGGGCCAAGACCGGCTCGCTGTGGCCTATGTCGTTTGGCTTGGCTTGCTGTGCTGTGGAGATGATGCATTCCGCCACGGCGCGCTATGACACTGATCGTTTTGGTTTGGTGTTTCGCCCCAGTCCGCGCCAGTCCGACTTGATGATCGTGGCGGGTACGCTGTGCAACAAAATGGCTCCCGCTTTGCGCAAGGTGTATGACCAAATGAGCGAGCCGCGCTGGGTGCTGTCCATGGGCTCTTGTGCCAATGGTGGTGGTTACTATCACTACAGTTATTCGGTGGTGCGCGGTTGCGACCGTATCGTGCCGGTTGATGTCTATGTGCCGGGCTGTCCGCCCACGGCTGAGGCGCTGATTTACGGCATCATCCAGTTGCAGCAGAAAATTCGCCGCACGCAAACCATTGCGCGCGCTTGAGGATGTACCGATGACTGCTTTTGCTGTAAATCCGCTGGCGCTCAAAGACACCGTTGTGGCTGTTTTGGGCGATCGCGTTAAAGACGTCAACGTTCGCCTGGGTGAAGTCACCGTCGTGGTGGCGGCAGCCGACTATTTGGCTGCTGCGCAACTCTTGCGCAATACCCCGGGCTGTGAGTTTGACCAGTTAATGGACTTGTGTGGCCTGGACTACTCCGACTACAAAGAAGGCTTGTGGACGGGCGCGCGTTACTGCGTTGTGTCGCATCTCCAGTCCATCGCCTTGAATCAGCGTTTACGCCTCAAGGTGTTTGCGCCTGACGATCATTTTCCCGTGGTGCCCTCGGTCAACCCCGTTTGGAATTCGGCCAACTGGTTTGAGCGCGAAGCGTTTGATCTGTTTGGCATTGTGTTTGAAGGTCACGACGACCTGCGCCGCATCCTCACCGATTACGGTTTCATTGGCCACCCCTTCCGCAAAGATTTTCCGCTCAGCGGCGAGGTCGAGATGCGTTACGACGCCGAGCAAAAACGCGTGATTTACCAGCCCGTCTCCATCGAGCCGCGTGAAATCACGCCCCGCATCATCCGTGAAGACAACTACGGCGGACTTCGTTGATATGGCTGAAATAAAAAACTACACCCTCAACTTCGGCCCCCAACACCCGGCAGCCCACGGCGTGCTGCGCCTGGTGCTGGAGCTGGACGGCGAGGTCATTCAGCGCGCCGATCCGCACATTGGCCTGTTGCACCGTGCGACCGAAAAACTGGCAGAGAGCAAGACCTATATCCAGTCCTTGCCCTATATGGACAGGTTGGACTACGTCTCGATGATGTGCAACGAGCACGCCTATTGCTTAGCGATCGAGAAAATGATGGGCATCGAGGTACCTGTTCGCGCGCAGTACATCCGCGTGATGTTCTCTGAAATCACCCGCCTGCTCAATCACCTATTGTGGGTGGGCGCGCACGGTCTGGATTGCGGGGCCATGACGATTTTGCTCTACGCTTTCCGTGAGCGCGAAGACCTGTTCGACATGTACGAGGCCGTCTCCGGCGCGCGCATGCATGCCGCCTACTTTCGCCCTGGTGGCGTGTACCGTGACCTGCCCGACACCATGCCGCAGTACAAGGCAAGCAAGGTGCGCAATGCCAAGGCGATCAGCGAACTCAACACCAATCGCCAAGGTTCTTTGCTCGATTTCATTGACGACTTCACGCAGCGCTTTCCTACCTATTTGGCGGAATACCACACGCTGTTGACCGACAACCGCATCTGGAAGCAGCGCACCGTGGGCATTGGTGTCGTAACGCCTGAGCGTGCCTTGAACCTGGGCTTCTCGGGTGCCATGCTGCGTGGCTCAGGCGTGGCCTGGGACTTGCGCAAAAAGCAGCCCTACGACGTGTACGACAAGATGGATTTCGACATCCCCGTCGGCAAGACCGGTGACTGCTACGACCGTTACTTGGTGCGCATGGAAGAGATGAACCAGTCCAACCGCATCATCAAGCAGTGCGTTGATTGGTTGCGTGTCAACCCCGGCCCGGTGATCACCGATAACCACAAGGTGGCAGCGCCCAGCCGCGAGTCCATGAAGACCAACATGGAAGAGTTGATCCACCACTTCAAACTCTTCACTGAAGGTTTCCACGTGCCCGAAGGCGAGGCTTATGCCGCCGTGGAGCACCCCAAGGGTGAGTTTGGTATTTACATCGTGAGCGACGGGGCCAATAAGCCCTACCGCCTGAAAATTCGTGCCCCCGGTTTTGCCCACCTTGCGGGCATGAACGAGATGTCCAGCGGCCACATGATTGCCGACGCCGTGGCTATCATCGGCACCATGGACATTGTGTTTGGAGAGATTGATCGATGAGCGCCAACGCTACTTTGTCCATGCATGCGCGATTTGCCAAAGAGGTCGCCAAGTTTCCCGCCGATCAGGCGCAATCTGCCGTCATGGCCTGCTTGGCCATCGTGCAGCAAGAACTGGGCTACGTCAGCACCGACAGCGAGCGCGAAGTCGCCGCTTACCTGGGTATGGCCCCCATGGCTGTGCATGAGGTGACGACCTTCTACAACATGTACAACCAAAAGCCCTGCGGTAAGTACAAGCTCAATGTTTGCACCAACCTGCCATGCCAATTGCGTGACGGCGCAGTGGCCTTGAAGCACTTGGAACACAAGCTGGGCATCCACATGGGTGAGACCACGCCCGATGGCTTGTTCACCCTGCAACAGAGTGAGTGTCTGGGTGCCTGCGCTGATTCTCCCGTGATGCTGGTCAATGACCGCACCATGTGCAGCTTCATGAGCAATGACAAGCTGGATCAACTGATTGACAGCCTCAAATCTGTGAGTGCAACGTGATGAACGCTGAACAAATCCTCGCCCAATTTGCCGCCACCGGTGTGCAAACCAGCTTTCATGATCGTCACATCAACCCGCAAATCATGGCCGGTCTGGATGGCGCCAACTGGCGCTTGAAGGACTACGTGGCGCGCGGCGGCTACCAAGCCTTGCGCAAGATTTTGGGACAAGACGGAAGCACGCCTGTGGATGGCGTTACCGGCATGACGCAAGACCAGGTGATCGCCACGGTCAAAGAATCAGCTCTGCGCGGTCGCGGCGGTGCGGGCTTCCCTACGGGTTTGAAGTGGAGCTTCATGCCGCGTCAGTTCCCCGGTCAAAAGTACCTGGTGTGCAACTCGGACGAGGGCGAGCCTGGCACTTGCAAAGACCGAGACATCCTGCAATTCAACCCCCACATCGTGATTGAAGGCATGGCGATTGCCGCCTATGCCATGGGCATTTCGGTGGGCTACAACTACATCCACGGCGAAATCTTCCAGACCTATGACCGGTTTGAAGAAGCGCTGGAAGAGGCGCGCGCAGCGGGCTTCTTGGGTGAGAAAATTTTGGGCAGCAACTTCAGCTTTCAGTTGCACGCAGCGCACGGCTTTGGGGCCTACATCTGCGGTGAAGAAACCGCCTTGCTGGAGTCGTTGGAAGGCAAAAAAGGCCAACCTCGCTTCAAGCCACCGTTCCCCGCCAGCTTTGGCCTGTACGGCAAGCCCACCACCATCAACAACACCGAAACTTTTGCCGCTGTGCCTTGGATCATTCGCAACGGCGGGCAGGCTTATCTCGATTGCGGGAAGCCCAATAACGGCGGCACCAAGATTTACTCGGTCAGTGGTGATGTGGAGTTACCCGGCAACTACGAAGTGCCCATGGGCACGCCGTTTGCCAAGCTGCTGGAGCTGGCCGGTGGTGTGCGCAAAGGCCGCACGCTCAAGGCCGTCATCCCCGGCGGTTCATCGTCCCCCATTTTGCCGGGCGACATCATGATGGGCTGCACCATGGATTACGACTCCATCGCCAAAGCGGGTTCCATGTTGGGCTCGGGCGCGGTCATCGTGCTGGACGACAGCCGCTGCATGGTCAAGGCGCTGCAACGCCTGAGCTACTTCTACATGCACGAATCCTGCGGCCAGTGCACGCCTTGCCGTGAAGGCACGGGATGGTTGTCCCGCGTGGTGGATCGGATCGAGACTGGCCTAGGCCGTGCGGACGATCTGGACTTGCTCGACAACGTGGCAGAAAACATCCAGGGCCGCACCATCTGCGCGCTAGGTGATGCAGCGGCCATGCCGGTGCGCGCGATGATCAAGCATTTCCGTCCTGAATTTGAGCATCACGTAGCCAACAAGACCTGCATGGTCCCGGCCTACGTCTGATGACAGTACAAGCGATAGAGCGAGCACACAAACATGGTTGAAATCGAACTCGACGGCAAAAAGGTGGAGATCCTTGAGGGCAGCATGATCATGCATGCGGCTGACAAGGCGGGCACTTACATCCCGCATTTTTGTTATCACAAGAAACTCAGCATTGCGGCCAACTGCCGTATGTGTCTGGTCGATGTGGAAAAAATGCCCAAGCCCATGCCCGCCTGCGCCACGCCGGTGAGCCAGGGCATGATTGTCCGCACCAAGAGCGACAAGGCCATCAAGGCGCAGAAGTCGGTGATGGAGTTCTTGCTCATCAACCACCCGCTGGATTGCCCTATTTGCGACCAAGGCGGCGAGTGCCAGTTGCAGGACTTGGCCGTCGGTTATGGCGGCTCTTCGTCGCGCTACGAAGAAGAAAAACGCGTCGTGTTCCACAAAGACATCGGCCCGCTCGTCTCCATGGAAGAGATGAGTCGCTGCATCCATTGCACCCGCTGTGTGCGCTTTGGCCAAGAGGTCGCAGGCATCATGGAGCTTGGCATGTCGCACCGGGGTGAGCACGCTGAGATCGAGACCTTTGTCGGTGCAGCGGTCGATTCAGAGTTGTCCGGCAACATGATCGACATCTGCCCAGTCGGCGCGTTGACCAGCAAGCCCTTCCGCTACAGCGCCCGCACCTGGGAGTTGAGTCGCCGCAAATCAGTGAGCCCGCATGACTCCACTGGAGCCAACCTGATTGTTCAGGTCAAAAACAACAAGGTCATGCGCGTCGTGCCGTTTGAGAACGAAGCCGTTAACGAATGCTGGATCGCCGACCGTGATCGCTTTTCTTACGAAGCCCTCAATGGCGCAGAGCGTTTGACCAGCCCCATGATCAAGCAGGGCTCCGAGTGGAAAGCTGTGGACTGGCAAACCGCGTTGGAGTACGTGGCCAACGGTTTGAACCAAATCAAAACTAACCATGGCGCGGCCAGCATCGGCACCTTGGCCAGCCCGCACAGCACGCTCGAAGAGTTGTTCTTGGCTACCGGGCTGATGAAGGGCCTGGGCTCTCCCAATATCGATTACCGCTTGCGCAATGCCGAGTTTGAAAGCACTCCCGGCGTTCGCTGGTTGGGCACTTCGATTGCGTCGCTCTCGACTTTGCAGCGCGTGCTCGTCGTGGGTTCTAACCTGCGCAAAGACCACCCGCTGTTTGCCCAACGCATTCGTCAAGCGGTGCGCAAGGGTGGTGTCGCCAATACGATCAATTCCAGCACTGAGTTCTCAGGTGCTGAGGCCTGGGCTATGCCGGTGGCGAATACGCTGCTGGCTGCGCCGGGCCAATGGGGTGCTTTGCTCGCCGAAGTGGCTGCAGCCGTGGCCGATAAAAAAGGCGTTGCAGCACCCGCTACTGCAACGCCCAGCGCGCAAGCCCTCGTCATTGCCAACTCACTCCTCAGTGGTGAACGCAAAGCCATTCTGCTGGGCAATGCCGCAGCGCACCACGCCCAGGCCGCCAGCCTGCTGGCCTTGGCCAACTGGTTGGGTGAGCAGACCGGTGCCAGCGTGGGTTACCTGACCGAGGCCGCCAACACTGTGGGCGCGCAGTGGGTCGGTGCTGTGCCAGGACAGGGCGGTTTGAATGCCGCTCAAATGATGTCGGGCTCACTCAAGGCCGCTGTGTTGCTCAACACTGAGCCGGAGTTTGATGCCGCCTTGGGTGCGCAGGCCGTGCAGGCCTTGAGCCGTGCCGAGATGGTGGTGAGCTTGAGCCCTTTCAAGGCCAACATGGCCTTCTGCGATGTGATCTTGCCGATTTCACCCTTCACCGAAACCTCGGGTAGCTTCGTCAATGCCGAAGGCCGCATCCAGAGCTTCCACGCCGTCGTCAAGCCGCTGGGCGAGACGCGTCCGGCTTGGAAGGTCTTGCGCGTGCTGGCCGATCTATTGGCTGTGCCAGGGTTGGCGTTTGACAGTTCTCAAGACGTGCGCCAACAAGTCTTGGGTGCGAAGCCGAGTGAGCTCACCCAAGTGCCTGCCGAGCGACTGAGCAATGCGACACAAGCTGCCATCAGTGTGGCGACATCGTCAACCGTGCCTTGCGTGGCAACCATCTACGCGCTGGACGGCACAGTGCGCCGTGCACCATCATTGCAACTCACCGCCGATGCACGGCAGGCTGAACAAGGAGTGGCCGCATGATTGACGCCATCTTCAATTTCGGCCAAGGGCTGATCAACGCCGCTTGGTGGTCAGGCATGGTTTGGCCGACGCTTTGGATACTCATCAAAATTGTGGTGATCGTGCTGCCCTTGATGGGCGCTGTGGCCTACCTGACGCTGTGGGAGCGCAAGCTCATCGGCTGGATGCAGGTGCGCAAGGGCCCCAACCGGGTTGGCCCCTTTGGTCTCTTGCAGCCGATTGCTGACGCACTCAAGCTGCTGTCCAAAGAAATCATCCTGCCTTCAGCGGCCAGCAAGGGCTTGTTCTTCTTGGGTCCCATCATGACCATCATGCCGGCTATGGCGGCTTGGGCGGTTGTGCCTTTTGGGCCGGACGTGGCGCTGGCCAATGTCAATGCGGGTCTGCTTTTCATCATGGCCATCACCTCGATGGAGGTTTACGGTGTGATCATTGCGGGCTGGGCGTCCAACTCCAAGTACGCTTTTCTGGGTGCTTTGCGCGCCTCGGCGCAAATGGTCAGCTACGAGATCGCCATGGGCTTTTGCCTCGTGGTGGTACTCATGGTGTCGGCCAGCATGAACATGAGCGACATTGTCACCGGGCAGGGCAAGGGTTACTTCGCCGCCATGGGTTTGAACTTCCTCTCTTGGAACTGGTTGCCTTTGCTGCCGATCTTTGTGGTCTATGTGATCTCGGGCATTGCCGAGACCAACCGTCACCCCTTTGACGTGGTCGAAGGCGAATCCGAAATTGTGGCCGGTCACATGGTCGAGTACTCCGGCATGTCATTCGCCATGTTCTTCTTGGCCGAGTACGCCAATATGTGGCTGGTGTCGATTTTGGCAGCCATCATGTTCCTGGGCGGCTGGTTGTCACCGATTGACAGTGCGCTGTTCAACTGGATTCCGGGTTGGATCTGGCTGGGCCTGAAAACATTCGCGGTGGTCAGTTTGTTCCTTTGGGTGCGTGCCACCTTCCCACGTTTTCGCTATGACCAGATCATGCGTTTGGGTTGGAAGATTTTCATCCCCGTCACGCTAGTGTGGTTGCTGGTCGTGGGGGCTTGGATGCAGACCTCCTTCAATATCTGGAAGTAAACGAGTCCGTCATGTCAACACTTGCTTCACCTCCTTTTTCGCTCAAGGACTTTTTCTCCAGCTTCCTGCTGGTGGAGTTGTTCAAAGGCCTGGCCCTGACCGGCAAATATGCCTTCAAGCGCAAGATCACGATCGAGTTTCCTGAAGAAAAAACACCCCAGAGCCCGCGTTTTCGTGGCCTGCACGCGCTGCGCCGTTATGAGAACGGTGAAGAGCGCTGTATCGCCTGCAAACTGTGCGAAGCCGTGTGCCCCGCCATGGCGATCACGATTGAGTCTGAAGTGCGTGATGACGGCAGTCGCCGCACCTCGCGCTATGACATCGACCTGACCAAATGCATCTTTTGCGGCTTCTGCGAAGAAAGCTGCCCGGTCGACTCCATCGTCGAAACGCACATTCTGGAATACCACGGTGAAAAGCGCGGTGACCTGTACTACACCAAAGACATGCTATTGGCCGTGGGTGACCGTTACGAGGCTGAAATTTCTGCAGCCAAAGCGGCAGACGCTAAATACCGATGATTTGCCGCTGATTGATGGCAAGAAAGTAATTCCCGCTATGGACATCAAAACTGGTCTCTTTTATGTGTTTTCTGCCGTGCTGCTGTTTGCATCACTTCGCGTGATCACGGCCCGCAACCCGGTGCACGCCGCGCTGTACTTGGTGCTGGCGTTCTTCCAGGCCTCGGGCATTTGGTTGCTGCTCCAGGCCGAATTTTTGGCCATCACCCTGGTGCTGGTTTACGTCGGCGCGGTCATGGTGCTGTTCCTGTTTGTCGTGATGATGCTGGACATCAAAATCGACGCCATGCGCTTGGGCTTCTGGAAGCATTTCCCGCTGGCGGCCAGTGTAGGCGCGTTGATTGCGCTGGAGATGGCGGCCGTGTTGATGTCGGGCTTTCGGGTGACCGAAGGACCACGCGTCGCAGGCGTCATTGGTCAACCCTTGATGGAGTTGGATAACACCAAAGAGCTGGGCAAGCTGCTTTACACCCAGTACGTGTACCCGGTGCAAATTGCGGCCGTGATTTTGCTGGTTGCCATCTTGGCGGCCATTGCGCTGACGCTGCGTGAGCGCAAAGACAGCAAGCATGTGGCCGTGTCTGATCAGGTGCGTGTCAAGGCCAGTGACCGTTTGCAAGTCGTCAAGGTGGCGGCCACGCAAGTGCAAACCCCTTCTGCCGGAGATGCAGCATGACCTTGACCCTTGGACATTTTCTTTCCCTCGGCGCCCTGCTATTTGCACTGTCGGTGATCGGTATTTTTCTCAACCGCAAAAACTTGATCGTCCTGCTAATGGCCATCGAGCTGATGCTGTTGGCCGTGAACATGAACTTTGTGGCCTTCTCGCACTACCTGGGCGATCTGCACGGACAAATCTTCGTTTTCTTCATCCTGACCGTGGCCGCTGCTGAATCGGCCATTGGCCTGGCCATTTTGGTGCTGCTGTTCCGTAACCGGGCCAGCATCAATGTGGACGAACTCAACACGCTCAAGGGCTGAACCCCCGGGTTCATCAACACAACGTCAACATGAGTCAAACCCTCTCCGCTTCAACTCTACTGGCCGTGCCTTTGGCGCCGCTCGTTGGCTCCGCTTTGGCGGGTATCTTCGGCACGAAATTCGGTGGCAACTGGATCGGCCGCCGTCTATCGCACACACTTACCATTTTGGGCGTGCTGCTGGCCTTCGTGCTCTCTGCCATGACGCTGCAAAGCGTGGCCGTGGACGGTGCTCGTTTTAACGAAACACTCTACACCTGGATGGTGGTGGGTGGCCTCAAAATGGAAATCGGCTTCTTGGTCGATGGGCTGACCGCCATGATGATGGTGGTGGTGACTTTCGTCTCGCTCATGGTGCACATCTACACCATTGGCTACATGGAAGAAGACGAAGGCTACAACCGCTTCTTCGCCTACATCTCGCTGTTCACCTTTGCCATGCTGATGCTGGTGATGAGCAACAACATGCTGCAGCTGTTCTTCGGCTGGGAGGCGGTGGGCCTGGTGTCTTACCTGCTGATTGGTTTTTGGTTCAACAAGCCGACCGCCATCTTCGCCAACATGAAGGCCTTTTTGGTCAACCGTGTGGGTGACTTCGGCTTCATTCTGGGCATTGGTCTGATCGTCGCCTATTCCGGCACGCTCAACTACACCGAGGTGTTTGCCAAAGCGCCCGAGCTGGCAGGTCTGATTTTCCCCGGCACCTCGTGGATGTTGGTCACTGTGATTTGCATCTGTCTCTTTATCGGTGCCATGGGCAAATCAGCCCAGTTCCCCTTGCATGTGTGGTTGCCCGATTCAATGGAAGGCCCCACCCCCATTTCTGCCTTGATCCACGCAGCGACGATGGTGACCGCCGGCATCTTCATGGTGGCGCGCATGTCGCCGCTGTTTGAACTCAGCGATACTGCTCTGAGCTTCATCATGGTCATTGGTGCCATCACCGCGCTGTTCATGGGTTTCCTGGGCATCATTCAGAACGACATCAAACGTGTGGTGGCTTACTCCACCTTGTCGCAACTTGGCTACATGACGGTGGCGCTGGGCGCATCGGCTTACTCGGTGGCCGTGTTTCATTTGATGACGCACGCCTTCTTCAAGGCTCTGTTGTTCCTGGGTGCCGGTTCGGTCATCATGGGCATGCACCACAACCAGGACATCCGCTGGATGGGCGGCGTGCGCAAGTACATGCCCATCACTTGGATCACCTCGCTGCTCGGCTCCTTGGCGCTGATCGGCACGCCCCTGTTTGCGGGCTTCTACTCCAAAGACAGCATCATTGAAGCTGTGCACGAGAGTCACCTGTGGGGCAGCGGCTTCGCCAGCTTCGCGGTCTTGGCTGGTGTGTTTGTCACTGCCTTCTATTCCTTCCGCATGTACTTCCTGGTCTTCCATGGCAAGGAGCGTTACGACCAGAACCCGGATGCCCACGGCGATCACCATCACGATGATCACCACCATGACGACCACAGCAAGCCGCACGAATCGCCCTGGGTGGTGACTCTGCCGCTGGTGCTACTGGCCATCCCTTCAGTGGTGATCGGCTTCATGACGATTCAGCCCATGCTGTTCGGTGAATTTTTCAAAGACGCCATCTTTGTCGATGCCGCCAAGCACCCGGTGATGCAAGAACTGGGCGAAGCCTTCCATGGCCCGATGGCCATGGCCCTGCACGCCTTCTCCACGCTGCCATTCTGGTTGGCCTTGGGTGGTGTGGTCAGCGCCTACTACATGTACATGGTCAACCCAGCCTTGCCCGCAGCCATCAAGGCGCGCGTCCAGCCGATCTACACCCTGCTAGAGAACAAGTACTACATGGACTGGTTTAACGAGAACGTCCTGGCCCGTGGAGCCCGTGCAATGGGTATGGGCTTGTGGAAGGGTGGCGACCAGGGCGTGATTGAGCGTGTCTTTGTCAATGGCTCTTGGAAGCTGGTAGGTTGGGTGGCAAGCATAGTGCGCCGCGTGCAAACCGGGTTCCTGTTCCACTACGCCCTGTCCATGATCTTGGGTGTCTTTGCACTCATGACGTATTTCGTGACCTGGCCTATGGTCCAACAATGGCTCAGCCGATAAGGAGAAGAACAAGATGGGTTTGTTGAGCTTGGCGATTTGGACACCGATAGCATTCGGTGCGGCGTTGTTGGCCTTGGGCCGTGATGAGCAGGCCAAGACAGTGCGCTGGGTCGCATTGATTGGTGCGGTGCTCAGTTTCTTGGTGACTTTGCCGCTGTACAGCGGTTTCAAACTCGACACATCTGCCATGCAGTTTGTCGAGCAAGCGCCGTGGATTGACCGCCTGAACGTGGCCTACCACCTTGGCGTGGACGGTATCTCTTTGTGGTTTGTGCTGCTTACTGCGTTCATCAACGTGGTGGTGATCATTGCTAGCTGGGAGTCAATCACAAACCGTGTCAACCAATACATGGGCGCGTTCCTGATCCTCAGTGGTCTGATGATCGGTGTGTTTTGTGCGCTGGACGGCCTGCTGTTCTACGTGTTCTTTGAAGCCACGCTGATCCCGATGTACCTGATCATCGGGATCTGGGGCGGGCCTAACAAAATTTACGCGGCGTTCAAGTTCTTCCTCTACACGCTGCTCGGCTCGCTGCTTTTGTTGATCGCGCTGATCTACCTCTACACCCAGTCGGGCGGTAGTTTTGACATTGCCACATGGCATGGCATGCCTTTGACCAGCACTGAGCAAACCTTTATCTTTTTTGCCTTCTTCTCGGCCTTTGCCGTGAAGGTGCCGATGTGGCCGGTGCACACCTGGTTGCCTGATGTGCACGTGGAAGCCCCCACGGGCGGATCAGCCGTGCTGGCGGCCATCATGTTGAAGCTGGGTGCTTACGGCTTCTTGCGTTTCTCCATGCCGATTGCACCTGACGCCGCACGCGAGTGGGCCTGGCTCTTGATTGCGCTGTCCGTTGTGGCGGTGATCTATGTGGGCTTGGTCGCCATGGTGCAGCAGGATATGAAAAAACTGGTGGCCTACTCGTCAGTGGCGCACATGGGTTTTGTCACGCTGGGCTTCTTTATCTTCAATGATCTGGGTGTGTCCGGTGGCTTGGTGCAGATGATTGCACACGGCTTTGTCTCAGGGGCCATGTTCTTGTGCATTGGTGTGCTGTACGACCGGGTGCACTCGCGTGAGATTGCCGACTACGGTGGTGTGGTCAACACCATGCCCAAGTTCACTGCCTTTGCCTTGCTGTTTGCTATGGCCAATTGCGGCTTGCCGGGCACAGCGGGTTTTGTCGGCGAGTGGATGGTGATTTTGGGTGCGATCAAGGCCAACTTCTGGCTCGGTTTTGCCGCCTCGACAGCGCTGATCTTTGGCGCGGCCTACACCCTGTGGATGTTCAAACGCGTTTACTTTGGCCCGGTGGCCAACGAGCACGTTAAAGAACTCACCGACATCAACAATCGCGAGTTCCTCATGCTGGCCCTGCTGGCCATTGCCGTGATGGTCATGGGCCTGTACCCCAAGCCTTTCACCGACGTCATGGACACGTCGGTGGCTGACCTGCTCAAGCACGTCGCACAAAGCAAGTTGAACTGATCCGGCCTGATTGAAAGACTGAACAAATGACTGAACTACTCAGCTGGATTGCCGTTTACCCGGAAATCATCCTGCTCGGCATGGCGTGCTGTATCACCTTGCTAGACCTTGGTGTCAAAAGCCCGCAGCGCACCTTGACCTATGTGCTGACCCTGCTCACGCTGGGTGTTGTGGCCGCCTTACAGGCCATGTACGCCAGCTCGGGCGCTACGCTGTACAGCGTGTCCAATATGGTTATCAGTGACCCCATGGGCAACTGGCTTAAGTGCTTTGCCACCATTGCCGTGATGGTCACCCTGGTCTATGGTCGCCCCTACGCGGCAGACCGCGACATGCTGCGCGGTGGCGAGATGTTCACTCTCAGCATGTTCGCCTTGCTGGGCATGTTTGTGATGATCTCGGGCAACAACTTCCTCATCATCTACATGGGCCTGGAGTTGCTCACGCTGTCCAGCTACGCGCTGGTGGCACTGCGCCGCGACAACGGTACGGCCACCGAAGCCGCGATGAAATACTTTGTGCTTGGCGCTATGGCCTCGGGCTTCTTGCTCTATGGCATGTCCATGATGTACGGTGCCACTGGTTCGCTGGACATCAATGCCGTGCTGCAGTCCATCAACTCAGGCCGCGTTAACAATGACGTGCTGGTGTTTGGCCTGGTCTTCATCGTGGCCGGTCTGGCCTTTAAACTCGGCGTCGTGCCCTTCCACATGTGGATCCCCGACGTGTACCAGGGCGCGCCCACGGCGGTGACCTTGCTCATCGGTGGCGCACCCAAACTGGCCGCCTTTGCCATCGTGATTCGCTTGCTGGTCGAAGGCATGCTGCCCCTGGCCATTGACTGGCAACAAATGCTGATGCTGTTGGCCATTGGCTCTCTGCTGGTCGGCAACTTGGCCGCCCTCATGCAGACCAACCTCAAGCGCATGTTGGCCTTCTCCACCATTTCGCAAATGGGTTTTGTGCTGCTGGGCCTGATGTCTGGCGTGATCAACGGCAATACCCTGTCCACGGCCAACGCTTACAGCTCGGCTATGTTTTATGTTGTGACCTATGTACTGACCACGCTGGCTACCTTCGGCATCATCCTGTTGATGGCGCGTGATGGCTTTGAGAGTGAAGAGATCACTGATTTTGCCGGCCTGAACCAGCGCAGCCCCTTGTATGCCGCCATCATGGCCATTTGCATGTTCTCACTGGCGGGCATTCCCCCCATGGTCGGCTTTTACGCCAAGCTCTCGGTGCTGCAAGCCTTGGTGGCTTCTGGCCAAGCGCTGCACATTGGCTTGGCCGTGTTCGCCGTGATCATGTCTTTGATCGGCGCCTTCTACTACCTGCGCTTGGTCAAGCTCATGTACTTTGACGCCCCCATCACCGCCAGCACGGTGTTCGCGCCGACGGATGTGCGCGTGGTGCTCACCATCAACGGCGCGTTGATCTTGGTCTTGGGTCTGATGCCCGGTGGACTCATGGCACTGTGTGCCCGAGCCATCGTGAGCATGCTCGGGGCTTGATGGGTATGTCACAGGTAGGCGCAATCTGGCTCGTTGTGTTGCTGGCCTTAGTGGCGGCCAACCTGCCGTTTGCCAGTCAGCGCCTGTTGCTTGTTATTGCCCTGAAGCAACCCAAGAATCTCGGCGTTCGCCTGCTCGAACTCATCGTGTTTTATTTGGCAGTGGGTGGCATCGCACTGTGGCTGGAGCAACGTGCGGGTCAGATAGCACCGCAAAACTGGGAGTTCTACGCCATCACAGCCGTGCTCTTCATCACTCTGGCCTTTCCCGGTTTTGTTTACCGTTATTTGGTCAGACACAATCGCTGATGGCCAGTCCAATCGTGCCCGATCAGCACCTGCGTGAAGTGCAACTTCACAGCGAAGAAATCCTCAAAGGTCATTTCCTTCACGCCTACCGTGATACCGTGCAATTGCCCGACGGCGGCGAGGCAATACGCGAATACATCATCCACCCCGGCGCGGTGATGATCATTCCCCTGTTAGACGATCCCGCGGTGGGTTTGCAAGTCGTGCTGGAGCGCCAGTTCCGCTACCCGGTGGGGCAGGTAATGATCGAGTTTCCCGCTGGCAAGCTCGACCCCGGAGAAGACACGCTGGCCTGCGCCCAGCGCGAATTAAAGGAAGAAACCGGCTACACCGCCACTGAGTGGGCATGCGCTGGTGTCTTGCACCCCGTGATCTCCTACTCCACCGAGTTCATTGAGATTTGGTTTGCACGCGGTTTGCGCCTGGGTGATCGCCATCTTGACGCGGGTGAATTTCTCGACGTCTTCACCACCACGCCGAACGATCTTTTATCGGCGTGCCGCGAGGGTCGCGTCACCGATGCCAAAACCTTGACCGGTGCACTGTGGCTACAAAACGTGCTCTCAGGCGCTTGGGACTTGAGATGGCAAAGCCCTGATTCGCCAGTAGGTCGATAATCACGCCATGAAAGTCCTCGACCTCCAGTGTTCGCGTCAGCATGTGTTTGAAGGCTGGTTCGCGTCTGAAGAAGACTTTACACAGCAGTGCAGCGCAGGCCTCTTGACCTGCCCGATGTGCAACGACAGCACCATCATCAAAATGCTCAGCGCCCCGCGCCTGAACCTGGGTGCCACCCGCCCCGCTGACGCTGAAAAAACCACGCAATCTGACACCCCACCGTCGAACGAAGTGATCTCCCCTTCCGTGGAGCACGAGCTCCAAGCCGCCTGGCTTAAAGTAGCCAGGCGCATCATGGCCGAGACCGATGACGTGGGACCCAAGTTCGCCGAGGAGGCACGCAAAATTCATTACGGTGAAGTGCCAGAGCGCGGCATCCGGGGCCAGGCGACGCCAGAGCAAACGCGGGATTTGATCGAAGAGGGCATCACCGTGCTGCCTATGGTCTTGCCAGAGGCGTTGAAAGAGCCGCTGCAATAGCGGGGAAGCCCAAGGCTCAAGGATATAGCCCGCGCAAATCCCGCGCATGCAAGATGCGGGTGCAGCCCACGATAAAGGTCGCCGTGCGCAAACTTACCTGTTTGTCCTGCGCAACTTGCCAGATCACAGCAAACGCCTCTTGCATGATGCGCACCAGCCGGGCGTTGATCTCGTCCTCGCTCCAGAAGAAGCTGGAGAAATCTTGCACCCACTCGAAGTAGCTCACCGTCACGCCGCCTGCATTGGCAATCACATCGGGCACGACCAGCACATTGCGGGCTTGCAAGATGTCGTCGGCTTCTGGTGTGGTCGGGCCGTTGGCCCCCTCGATGATCATGCGCGCCTTGATGCGTGCGGCATTGGTGGCGGTGATCTGCTGCTCTAGCGCGGCGGGGATCATGATGTCGCAGTCCACGTCCCAAAACTGGTCTTGGCCTAGCACTTGAGCACCCGGGAAGTCGTTCAAAGCGTCGCCCCGCACCGCATGGGCCATCAGGGCGGGGATATCCAGCCCCGCTTCGGCATAAATGGTGTGCTGGTGGTCTTGAACCGCCACCACACGGGCACCAGCCAGCGCAAATAGCTTGGCCGAGACGCTGCCTACGTTGCCAAAACCCTGTACAGCCACGCGCGACTTGCTCACGTCCATGCCGATATGCCGCGCAGCCGCTTGCCCGACGGTGAACACACCGCGCCCCGTAGCCTCACGTCGTCCTAGCGATCCGCCAAGATCCACGGGCTTGCCTGTCACGACACCGGTGGCGTTGGATCCTTCGTTCATGGCGTAGGTGTCCATCATCCAGGCCATCACCTGCTCGTTGGTGTTGACGTCGGGCGCGGGGATGTCTTTATTTGGGCCGATGATGATGCCGATTTCGCTGGTGTAGCGTCTCGTCAGGCGTTCGAGCTCGTTGCGCGATAGGGTTTTGGGGTCCACACGCACACCACCTTTGGCACCACCAAACGGCACGTTAACCGCCGCGTTCTTGACCGACATCCAGGCCGACAGCGCCATCACTTCCGACAGCGTAACGTCCTGATGAAAACGCACGCCTCCTTTGCCTGGGCCGCGCGAGGTGTTGTGCTGAACACGATAGCCCTCAAAGTGCGCAATGCGCCCGTCGTCCATATGAATCGGCACATCCACAATCAAGATGCGCCGGGGTCGTCTTAACGTCTCTATCCAGCGCTCCAACTCTCCCAGGTAGGGCCGCACCCGCTCCACCTGTTGCAGGTAAATGCCCCAAGGGCCGAAGTGCGCGGGGTCTAGGTAGGAGGGCGCACCGGTTGGTGGTGAGCTGTTGATGTCCATGGCGACCCTCCGTCAAAACTCAATGAAGTGATAGGACCGATCTTAAGGTCTGGGCCAACTCTTCGGCTTTAAATTTGGCGATATATGCATCAGCCCCTGCGCTGGTCACATGGTCTTCGTTGGCCGACCCGGTGAGCGAGGAGTGAATGACCACCGGAATGTTGCGGAATCGCTGATCCCCTTTGACGTTGCGCGTCAGGGTGAAGCCGTCCATCTCCGGCATTTCCAAATCGGTCAGCACCAGCGCAACTTTGTCTTGCGCGGTCTTGCCCTCATTCACGGCGATGTCCGAGAGGGATATCAACCGATCCCAAGCTTCCTTTCCCGTTTTTGTCATGATGTAAGGTAGGCCCATGGCTGTGAGCCCTTGCTCAATCAACGAACGGGCTGTGGCCGAGTCATCTGCTGCCAGGATAACTGTGCCAGGGGGTAGGGTTATTTGGGGGCCGGTGGTTTTGAACTCATCTATCGATTTGTCTTGTGGCATCACATTGCGCAAGATTTGTTCCACGTCTAGCACCTGAGCCAGACGAGTGTCTGCCTTGTCCCCATCCAAGCGGGCAATACTAGTCACCAGGCCACCCCCTTGACCGTCGGCAGAGAGCACTTGTCTCCAATCGAGGCGCACTATCTCGTTGACCTCTTCCACCGCAAAAGCCTGGGTTGTACGTGCAAATTCAGTTACTAGCAAGATCGATAGTCCATTGGTGGGTTTGCAGCCCACGACCGACGCCAAGTTAATTACAGGAATGATCTGTCCCCGGATGTTAGCAACCCCCATGACGTTTGGAGATGAATTCGCCATCTCGGTGATGGGCGGCATGACCAAAATCTCTCGAATTTTGAAGACGTTGATTCCGAACAACTCGCGGTTCGTACCGCTGCCGGACTCTCCCAGTCGAAACAGTAATAATTCAAATTTATTAGTGGCTGTCAGGTTGGTGCGTTCGTCAATTTCACTCAGTGCGGGTTTCATGGGCTAGATCCTCGTATTAAAGCCAGCTGGGTAACTAGAGGACAGCTTAAGTGCAAGGTGTGAGTTGTTAGAACGGGAAAAGGATTGTTTTAACCGGTCAGACTACCGCTTCAACTCAAGCAGTGAACTGCAATGCGGCTAAACGGGCGTAAGAACCGTTCATTTTTAGCAAGGCGTCGTGTGTGCCTTGTTCAACGATGCGTCCATGGTCTAGCACCACAATGCGATCCGCCTTTTGCACTGTTGCCAGTCGGTGCGCAATGACGAGGGTGGTGCGGTCGCGCATAGCCGACTCCAGCGCGGCCTGAACCATGCGCTCGCTCTCGGCGTCCAGGGCGCTGGTGGCCTCGTCCAGCAAGAGCAAAGGCGGGTTTTTCAAAATAGCGCGTGCAATCGCCATACGCTGGCGCTGGCCACCACTCAGGCGCACTCCACGCTCACCCAAAAATGTGTCGTAACCTTCAGGCAGTGCTGTGATGAATTCATGTGCAAAAGCCGCTTGCGCTGCGGCGTGCACCTGAGCGTCACTGGCCTGCGGGTTGCCGTAGCGAATGTTCTCTAAGGCGCTGCTGGAGAAAATAACCGCGTCTTGCGGCACGATGCCTATGTGCGCGCGCAAGTCGTGCAACGACAACTCCCTGATGGGCACATCGCCCAGCAAAATTTGACCCGCCGTGGGGTCGTAAAACCGCAGCAATAACTGAAAGACCGTAGTTTTGCCCGCACCACTGGCTCCAACCAAAGCCACGGTCTCACCCTGGGCCACGGCCAGACTGAAACTCTGTATAGCGGCTTGCAGGGGGCGAGAGGGGTAGTGAAATGTGAGTGCTTCAAAATTAATAGCTACTTGCTAATGGCCTATAGGGGCTACACGAGGATTCAAGGGTGAAGTAATGGGTGAACGACTGGCCAGCAACTCCATCAGCCGCTCGGTGGCACCAGCAGCGCGCAGCAAGTCACCGTATACCTCACCCAGCACCGCAAACGCGCTTGCCAGGATGATGATGTAGAGCACGGTTTGTCCCAAATGCCCTGCCGTGATGTCGCCACGCGCCACCGCCTGCGTACCCTGATACAGACCCCACAAAAGAGCAGCCGAGGTGGCAATAATGATGAATGCCACCAAGACCGATCGGGCACGCGCACGACGCACAGCGGTCTGAAAGGCATTGTTGGTTGATGCGTCAAAACGTGCAGCCTCACGCGCCTCTGCTGTATAGCTCTGCACCACGGGGATGGCGTTTAGAACCTCTGCCGCAATCGCACTGGAGTCGGCCAGACGGTCTTGGCTGGCACGTGAGAGCCTGCGCACCCGACGGCCAAACCATACCGCAGGGATCACCACCAGCACCAACACCCCCAGTACCTGCAACATCACCCAGGGGTTGTGCCACACCAGCATGCCCAGCGCCCCGATGCCCATCACCGCATTGCGCAGCCCCATGGAGAGCGACGAGCCCACCACGGTTTGCACCAGCGTGGTGTCCGCACTCAGGCGCGAAAGCACTTCGCCGGTTTGCGTGGTCTCAAAAAACTCAGGACTTTGTTGCAGCACATGGGCATAAACCGCGTTGCGCAGGTCTGCCGTTACCCGCTCACCCAGCCAACTCACCAAGTAAAAGCGCACCGCTGAAAACAGCCCCAGCGCTGCCGCCACGGCAAACAGGCTGACAAAGTGTTGCTGTAAAGCCATCACCTGAGCGCCTTTGTCCTGCGGCATCAAGCCGCCGTCAATCAAGCTACGCAGCGCCAGCGGAAACATCAAGGTGGCCGCAGCCGCCAAGATCAAGAACATCAAAGCCAGCGCAATTCGAGCTCGGTAGGGTCGTAAAAAATGTTTCAGTCCACTAAGAGACTTTGGGCTGGGGGTGGCAGCCACTTAAAGCCTTGCAGATTGCATAGTCCGAATTTCAAAAGGCGTATCGTTAACTTTGAAGACCAGCGGAAGCTTGAGTGAAAAATTTCCCGCGACTAAATATTTCCGCTGTATGCCATCTACTCGAGAAGTGTTTTGATGGCTTATTTCGTTTCTCATTGCAGCTTTTCGTGCATCCAGAAAGGCGTGTAAATAGGCCGTCTCGTTGCCCCCTTGTGATGGTGGTTTTGCACGCTTGAGAGCCGCAGCGCGGATGTTGTCGAAGCTGTTCGCATCATCTCCAGGCCCGTGCATAACGATGGCGTCAAAGTAGGCGAACTGCCCCAGCTCACGCAGCCCATCGGCCATGGCTTGGGTGACAGCTGGATTAAAGTAGATCCGGTCGCATTCAAATTCCTGGGCTTGTTGAAACTTCGGGTCTTGCGCTGCCTGCACCCAAGCGGCTTCAAATTCAGGCCCCAGTCCCTCAGTGGATGAGGTGCCATCCACCTTCTTCAAAGCCGGTAAGAAGCGTGCCAAAACATTGCCCGGTGCCATCTGTTGGTACTTTTCGACCAAGGCCAGCATGTCGTGCGTGCGTGAGGTAAAGCCGATGATGCCCGCAGTGTAGCCCCGGTTTTCCTGCTCGTTGCCCTCGACGTTGTACTTGATGAACGAATACTGTTGCTGCCATTCGAGCGAAGAGTTTTCTGCGGCTGAAATCAGTTGTCTGGCAATGTGCTTCTTCTCTGGAGCGTGCAAGCCGGATTGATGCAGCGAGGTGCTGGCCTTTTCATTGAACACGCAGCCCGCACACAAGCTGATGACGGCGCTCATGGCCAAAAGCAGAAAAGAGCTTCGAGTAAGCGCCGTATATCGTTGCATTGAGCTGTGCGGTAAGTATGAGTTTGGGTGAATTGCTGGCATTTTAAGGCGATCACATCAAACGAGTGCGAAGGGGGCCAGTTTGCCCCCGAGCCTCTTGGCGCTGTAGCGTTAATCAAGACTTTAATTTGAAGTCACGGATCGTGCGTCAAGTATGCGACTTTCAGTGTCGCATCAAGAGATAGACTTGAAGTTCAGTTTTTCATATTTTGTATGGATGACGTATATACTTTATATGTATTTTCAACCCAAGTCGCAGTATGTCAAAAGATGCCGTATTCACCATGAAGCTTGAGCCCGAGCTTCGAGCCGACTTTATGGCCGAGACTGAAGCCGTACATCGGCCTGCGTCACAAGTTTTGCGCGAGCTGATGCGTGATTTTGTTAAACGCCAGAGAGAAATCAGAGCCCACGACGATGTCTTGCGTGGCGAGGTTGAAGTGGCGAGGGTTTCAATGCGTGCCGGTTTGGGGCGTTCCAATGAGGATGTCGAAGCTGCATTCTCCAAACGTCGGGCCAAAGCGTTGGGCTCCGCGTGAGAGTTATCTGGACATATGGACGAGTTGTTTGGCTATGCAGCCGTCAGGCTGAGCGAGCACTCCAAAATGGGAAAGCCAGGCAGGGTTGCAGGTACGCGCGAACTGATCCCCCATGAGAGCTATCGCATGGTTTATTAAATTCACAGTGAAACAGACTGGCTGTTTGTATTGATTCACACGGCAAGGCAGTGGCCTGCCGCTCTACACCTATGACAACACTACCCACCTACGCCGACGTGGTTGCCGCCGCAGACCGCCTGCACGGCCACGCCCACCGCACACCCGTGCTGCGCTCGCGCACGGCGGATGACATGCTGGGGGCCAGCGTGTTCTTCAAGTGTGAGAATTTTCAGCGCATGGGGGCCTTCAAGTTTCGGGGTGCGTTCAATGCCTTGTCGCGCTTTGACGCGGTGCAGCGCCTCGCCGGGGTGGTGACGTTCTCATCCGGCAATCACGCCCAGGCCGTGGCCTTGTCGGCCCGCATCCTGGGCATGCCCGCCGTCATCTTGATGCCCAGCGACGCACCGCAAGCCAAGATCGACGCCACGCGGGGCTATGGGGGCGAGGTGATTTTGTTTGATCGCTTCAAAGAAGACCGCGAGGCGCTGTTGCAAGCGCTGGCGCGTGAGCGCGGCATGACGATGATCCCGCCGTTTGACCACCCCGACGTGATGGCGGGCCAAGGCACGGCGGTGAAAGAGTTGCTGGACGAGGTGGGTGAGCTAGACCATTTATTTGTGTGCCTGGGCGGTGGCGGGCTGCTCAGCGGCTCGGCCCTGGCAGCGCGCGCTTTGTCACCGCGGTGCAAAATCTATGGCGTAGAGCCCGAGGCGGGCAACGACGGCCAGCAGTCGTTTCGCAGTGGGCAGATTGTGCGCATCCCCACGCCGCAAACCATTGCCGACGGGGCGCAGTCTCAAGCCCTGGGGCACTACACCTTTGCGGTGATCCAGCGCGATGTGGACGATGTGCTCACCGCCACCGACGCCCAGTTGGTGCAGGCCATGCGCTTCTTTGCCGAGCGCATGAAGATGGTGGTGGAGCCCACGGGTTGCCTGGGCTTTGCAGCGGCTTGCCATGCGGGCGTGCCGCTGGTGGGGCAGCGCGTGGGGGTGGTCATCAGCGGGGGGAATGTGGATTTGGGGCGGTTTGGGGAGTTGCTGGCGCTGTAGTGGCAACCCGTTGCGGAAACGGCTTTTTGCGTCGATCCGGGCTTGTCCAACAACCGATTCAGATCGCGGCTGCGGTTTGCTTGCGCGATCTAACCTTATTCCCGTTAAAGCCGAGCCACCCAATAGCCTGGCTGGCGACGATGATGGGCGATGGCCAGTACTTGAATCAATCCATCGACTTGGCGGTAGACAAGGTCAAAGTGAAAAATCTTGAACATGGCGCGCCGAATGTCCGGTGCGAGAACAACGCGTGAACGATCAGGCGAAGCACAAACCAAGTCCAAGACATTCAGAAATTCGGAGTGGTACCGCCTTCCCAATCCCGCTTGTATCTCTTCATAGTGAGCGACCTGCTTTTTGTGCTCTTCAGCGGCTTCTGGATGGAGCCAATAGCTCACTTAAAAAGCGCCTGAACTTGCCGTTCAAGCTGTTCGCCGCTCACCAAATTGACTTTGCCCGCGTCAATTTCATCAGCCCGGCGGCGTGCCTCACTGAGCCAGATATCTTGAATATCAGTGCCCGACGGTGCATCCAGACTGTCAAGCAACACATGCACCAAGTGCGCACGCTCCGGCTTGGGCAAGCCAAGTGCAGATTGTTCGATGGCGGTTGAGTTCATGGCGCAATGCTATCACTGAACCGACATGGCTTTATAGTTGGCGCTCCGGTTGAGCGAGGGGCTAGTCGGCGCCGTTTTCAGCGTGCCCTGTGGTTGAATGCCGGTCATTGACCGGCAGGAGATTGCGGCCTTGCAGCGCTCAAACACCTTCAACAATTCGGATGTCTCGATCTGCGCCATCACTGAGAGCGGCCAAAGCTGCTTGGTAGGCGGGACTGTCGTGGGCAGCAGCAGCCTGTTCGACACTATCAAATTCGATTAAGACTGTGCGCTGCTTCAACCCAAGTTCATAGGTTGTCGATGGCTCGCCGCGCGCCAAGAATCGACCTCCCGCTGCGGTGAGTGCGGGCCCCGCGAGCTTTGCGTAGGCGGCGACTTTTTCGGCATCCTTCACTTCGCGATACGTGCTGACCCAGTAGGCTTTTGACATTTGATTTTCCTTGTGCATGTGAGGTGGGCTTTATAACTCTTGCCAACAAATAGCGTTTATTGGCCGCGACCTGGGGATTTAAATCTTTGCCCCTGTCAACTCGTTCAAATTATGGACGGGATTGCGCCAGCATTCGAAGTTTCTGCACAGGTGTTGGTGTGCTGCGCGGTGACTGCACCAGCCCTGCGCGCGCTGCCTCCGGTCTGCACGAGCAAGCGCAAAAGCCTCGACCTCTGAGGTGGGTGAGCTAGACCATTTGTTTGTGTGCCTGGGCGGTGGAGGGCTGCTCAGCGGCTCGGCCCTGGCAGCGGGCAGATTGTGCGTATCCCCACGCCGCAAACCATTGCCGACGGGGCGCAGTCTCAAGCCCTGGGGCACTACACCTTTGCGGTGATCCAGCGCGATGTGGACGACGTGCTCACCGCCACCGACGCACAGCTGGTGCAGGCCATGTGCTTCTTTGCCGTGAGCATGAAGATGGTGGTGGAGCCCACCTGTTGCTTAGGTTTTGCAGCGGCCAGCCACGCGGGCGAGCCGCTGGCGGGGCAGAGGGTGGGGGTGCTCATCATCATCAGTGGGGGGGGATTTGGGGCGGTTGGGGAGTTTCTGGCGCTGTAGCGGCAATCAAGTTACGCGCCATTGGTGTGAATGACGTATATACTTAATACATATTTATTCAACTCAGGCCGCTCCATGTCAAAAGATGCCGTATTTACGATGAAGCTTGAGCCCGAGCTTCGAGCCGACTTCATGGCCGAGACCGTGGCCGTACATCGGCCTGCGTCACAAGTTTTGCGCGAGTTGATGCGTGATTTTGTTCAACGCCAAAGGGAAATCAGAGCCCACGATGACTTTTTGCGCGGCAAGGTTGAAGTCGCTAGAGCTTCAATGCATGCCGGTTCAGGGCGCTCCAATGCGGATGTTGAAGCTGATTTTGCAAAACGTCGGGCAAAAGCTTTGGGCACCGCGTGAGGGTCATCTGGACCCCGCAAGCGGAGCAAGACCGGGCGGACATTTGGGACTACATTGCGGCAGACAACCCAGTCGCTGCTGTGCAGATGGACGAGTTGTTTGGCAAAGCAGCTGCCAGGCTGAGCGAACACCCCAAAATGGGAAAGCCAGGCAGGGTTGCAGGTACGCGCGAACTGATCCCCCACGAAAGCTATCGCATGGTGTATGAGATTCACGGCGAAACAGTTTGGCTGCTCGTATTGATTCACACGGCCAGGCAGTGGCCGCCCGGCCGACGTTAACGGTCAATCAATCGTGAGCTTGTTGTCCAGGATGATCTTGGCGCGAGCTACAGCGCCGATCACCATGCGACTTGTCTTGTCGCATGGTCATGAACAATCAAACCCGTGGCTTCCACAAACACAGGAGAACGGGTATGACTGGCGGGCAGCTCTTGAGCGAACTCGACATTGGTGAAGCCAGACCGATCCCATCCCTCGGCACATGGCTAGTAAAGACCTGCAAGATCATTGGCATCGGCGGTGCTGGCTGCAACTTTGTCCTGACCGGGGATGCGAAGATCGTGCGTCTGGCGTACAGAGCATCCAAATGCTAGTAATAGTCTAGCCATCTGCAGAGTCGGCTTCAGACCCAAAGCGGGTACTCACCGAAACGACATGTCGATCAGGTCAGTGTCCGTTACTGACAGCGATGGAAGTAAATACTGGTCATTCGCAGCCGGTATGAGACAAAAGAAAGCAGCCACTGCGAAAAGCAAGGCCCATTTTCGGACTGGCCAAAAGGCGAACTAAAAATCGAAAATTTGCGGGCACAATGCATGTACTAATAAAAATGAGAAACATGGAGGAATGCGTCACAGCGGCGACTCCCCCATGTCTATGTGATGCTCGAATTACACCAATCTACATTACGCAAATTTTTGTTTTTCAGTCCATGCGACTTGTCCTTTTATTGGACTTGCGTTAATGCTGGCCGTGATGGCACATCTGTCGCCTCCCAGTTTCTGATTTTGACTACCTGCCGTGTCACTCGCATGGCTGTCGCGTTCACGTCATCCCATACGCTCAATTGGCTAAACCATTCTCGGTCGGCCTTCGCACACTCGAACCACTCACAAGGGCATCAACATGGCTGACCATTTCACAGCGATTTCTGAAGACGGCATTCGTTTCAAGCTAAAAAAAGATGGGACTTGGGTGGCGGACACAACACCAATTTCCAACAATGGCATTCGTTTTCGCACCTGCGATTGGGGCGCTAGCATCGCCAAAATTAAGGCAGTGGAGGGGCAGGATTCAATCCATGAAACAGATGATTTTTTGATGTACGAAGTTCGTGTTGGCGGATTTCCGGCAAATCTCGTCTTCAAGTTTGTCAATGGAATGTTCCACGCTGGTTGGTACAGCTTTAAACAGGAACATGCTGACAGAAATGATTTTCTCGCAGATTTTGATGTGCTTAAAAATTTGATGACTACCAAGTATGGGAAGGAGGCTGAAATCAAAGACTATTGGTTCAATGAGCTTTATAGGGACGACTATGCCGAGCGCGGATTGGCAATTGCTGCAGGTCACCATTCGATATTTATCAAGTGGGATGATCTTGAAACAGACGTAACTTTACAGATAACGGGCGATAACTATGAAATTAGCTTAATGCTTATTTATAAAAGCAAGAAGCTGCAGGCGTTAGCCGATGCTGCATCAGAACGCGAGAAGCTGGTTGGTCTGTAAATCCCTGCGTTTTAATTTAAGTCGTACCTAAAACCCATGACTCCAGAACTAACCGCCATCGCCTCCACCACCCTCCACTGGTTCGTCGGCACTCTGCTGGCATTCGCGGTGGTGTCATTTATCTGGCAGTTCATGCTACCGGGGCATCGCATAGGCCGCGACCTCACCCAAGCCCGACAGCGGCTTGAAGCATTAAAAGCGGCTGGCCCCGTGCTTGATCTTGATCGCGTGCGTAACGAAGTGATGATCAGTGATGCCCTGCGTCACGCCTGGGGCGAATACCGTGACACGCTTCATAGTCAAAAGCAAGCTAATGCGATGGGCATGATGGTGGTTAGCCGCTGGCGCGCCACGTCGATGGCCAACGGGTTTTTTACCGATCAAGCCCTAATTGAAGCGCCACTGCGCACCGAGTTTTACAAGCACCTGCCGGGCATCCTGACTGGGTTGGGCATCATCGGCACTTTCTCGGGTTTGATCATTGGTTTGCAGGGTTTCAAGGTTACAGACGATGCACAGGTGGTTCGGCGCAGTTTGGAGACGTTGATTTTGAGCGTTGGAGGTGCATTTCTTGTATCGGGTGTTGCCATTTTCCTGGCCATTTTGGTCACCACGCTGGAAAAATTTACAGTCAATCGCCGCTACACAGAGCTGGAAGAACTGTGCGGATTGATCGACAGCCTGTTTGATACCGGAGCGGGCGAGGAATACTTGCAGCGGCTGGTCGAAGCATCGGAGACTTCAGCCACGCAAACCATGCAGATGAAAGAGTCTCTGGTAACGGACCTGAAGCAGGTGCTGACCGAGTTGACGCAGCAGCAAATCGCCACCATGACCGCCACCAGTACGAATCTAGGTCAAGTCATTTCCACCAGTTTGACCGAAGGATTGGCGGAACCGCTGAACCGAATCTCTAATGCTGTGCAAGCAGTGGGCAATAGCCAGGGTGAAGCCGTCAATAAGTTGCTGACCGATGTTCTGGGTGGCTTTACCGCCCAAATGGACAGCATGTTTGGCTCGCAAATGCGTGGCATGAATGAGATGCTGGTGCAAACGGCCAACACCATCCAAACGGCGTCCCTGCGCTTTGAACAGCTGGGCGGCCAAATGGAGCAAGCTGGCGCGGGGGCTGCCGACGCAATGGCAAAGCGCATGGACGAGGCATTGCAGCAAATGCAGGCTCGGCAATCTGAGGCGAACGAGCAGATGCGCCTCTTTATTGATCAGCTCAAAAACAGCGTGGCCAATGGTCAGAGCGAATCCGCCGAGTTGACGATGGGCATGATGAAAGAACTCAGCGAAAGTACCGGTGCCTTGGTCAAGAGTTTGCAAGACCAGACCCACAATGCGCAGCAAGCGCAAAGCGCCCAGCAACACGAGCGCGATGCGCAGATGCAGGCGCTCATGGAGCAATTGAAGTCAAGCATCGTCAAAAGTCAGGGCGAGTCAGTGGATGCCACGGCACGACTGTTAAGCCAGTTGGGCGACACAACCGGTAACCTCGTGAAAAATCTGCAAGACCAGGCTAACAGTGCCCAGCAAGAACACGCGGGACGCCAAGCGGAGTTGGCAGCCCAAACATCTGAGTTGCTAAATCGACAAGGCGAGCAAGTTGGCCGCTTGGGCGATGCGGTTCAACAAGCCAGCGTTGCGATGCGCGAGGCCATTGAGCGACTACAAACAACCACCAACACAAATGTGGAACGTATGGGTTTGGGTGCAGAGCGCTTGCTGGGTGCATCGAGCAAGCTGTGCGACAACCTCGACACGATGAAAGCGGCCAGTGACGGGCTGGGAACGATGGCAGAAAAACTCAATGCGTCTGCAGGCACCCTGAGCAGCGCACTGACGGCAACACAACAATCGTTGGGCGACCAAAAATCGGTGAGAGATGCCTTGGCCGCAATGGTGGAAGACCTGCGCAGCACGGTAGAAAATGCCAAGCGTGAAGCCTCCATGACTTCAGAGCTAGTTAATAGTTTGCAAGAGGCCAGTCATCGACTTACCGAAGCCCAGCGCTCTGCGGATACCTACCTTGAGGGTGTAACCAATGTCATGGGCGAAGCGCACGGGGCATTCGCCAAGCAGATGGAGACGACTTTGCGCGAGGGCAACCGTGTTTTCCATCAGGAGTTAGCGCAAGCCACTGGGTTGCTCAAAGGGGCCATACAGGAGCTAGGTGATGTGCTTGAAAACCTGCCGACTTCAGCTTGACGAAGGGCAGTAAAAAATGTTTGATGGTGTACGAATGGCAACGCGCCGACGTGGGCGCGAAGAGGGTGAAAAGCCTTTCTGGATTTCATTTTCCGATTTGATGTCGGCGCTGATGGTGCTTTTTTTGGTGGCTTTAACCGTGGCTTTGCTGGCCGTGACTAAGAAGGTGTCAGAAGACGAGCGCGAAGACCGGGAGCGAGTCGAAGCCATTGCTGCGTTGATGGCGGAAATTAAGCAGGTTGTCTCGAAAAAGGAATTTGAAGGTGTGCGAGTAATTGGCAACACTATTGATTTTGGCCCTCGCGGACTTTTTGGAAACGGTCAAAACACATTGACAACACCACAGCGTCAACTGCTTCATTCGTTCACTCCTAAGCTGCTGGAGCGTCTGCGCGTCACCGATGCCGGTAAGTACTGGTTCAAGCGTGCTGTCGTCGAAGGCTATGCAAGTCAAAGTGGCAAATATCTGTTCAATCTGAATCTCAGTCTGGAGCGCAGTGAGCGGGTAATTTGCGAGTTGTTGCGTGATCCGGCCAACGGTGATGCGTCACTCCCAGTTGTGGATCGAGAACAGATTGCGACACAATTCTTTGTGGGTGGCGCATCTTTCAACTCCCTTCGTGCAACTGCTGAGGATAGCCGTCGAATCGAGTTCAAACTCGAATTCAAAAGTCGACAGGAGCGCAGCTATGAGCGTGAGAATCCTGCGCCAGCCGTGGATGCAGCTGTGCTAGCCCAAGCACTTGACCCCAAAGAGCGATGCCCAATCCTGGACCGTTAGACGCGCTGCGTGCCCGGCTTCAAGCCGAACTGAGCCCCCGTCTTATTTCACATGCCGTCGAGTGGGGCAACCCGCGTGTGATGACGGAGGCATTGCGTAGCCTACAGCGCGATCTGGGGGGCGATGGCGGTCGCCCGCCCACGGATGACTTGCTTAAGTCGTCTCTGCAGAAATTTTTCAAAACACAGCAGGTTGCCAGTTTTACTGAGCTCAAATACGTTTGCCACGGCGTCACTGTACCGGCAGGTAAAGACCAATGGCGACTTATTGACAAGCCTGTGTTGTTTAATGAATTGCTGCATTTGGTATCCGGCTATGACGCACAGCCCAGACAATTTCGCCGCTGTTATCAAGGGCTATTAACGGGGTATTTTGGGTTTGACCGCTATGCAACTGCCGGTAGCGACGCTGTCGGCAATTGGCAGCACTTGCGCAGTTACCTGAACGACCACCTGCTACCAACGCGCAAAGCCGCAAAAGCACGAGGCACCGTTCCCGACTGGTTGCAGACCTTGCATGACCACAAAAATCTGCTGACAGATGACCCTTGCAGTCGTTACGCCAAAGGGCTGAGCCGTGGTGATGCGACAGAGCTGAAAGATATCTGTTCTGGCCTGGGAATCGAGGGCTCGTCTTGGGTTTTGCAGGATGCCCTAATGGGCTACGTGCGCGTGGTTTGTGCTTTCACGGATACAAAATTTTTGAGTGAGCTGACTCGACTTCTTGATTTGATTGATGGGCGTGGGGAGATCACCTTGCCTGCAGCGTTGGCGATTCAGGCGACGGCCTTGGTCGTTATTCGCTATTGCACCTGCGCCAGTCAACCTGAACATGCCGGATTGCGTGACACCTGCATTCATTGGATAGGCAACCCATGGATCAATCGCACCGCTTGGGATGCCCATGTGAACCATGAGCCGACGCGCCAAATGGTCAACGGCTGGTTGAAACGACGTTTGATCAAAGACTTCTTTGAATTGCTGGCGCAAGACGGATCGGCTGACCTGCGCCGCCTGAACTACTGGCTGAAGTGGGAGCCAAAAATTACAGACATGTGGTTTGTATTGGGTACCAATGCGAGGGACAACCACAGCGCACCCTTCATGGAATTGCGCAAGCGGATGTCCGGGCGCGATCGCGTACTGAACGACAGCAACCACCAAAACAATGCGTTTGTGATGCGGATCGGTCAGCTACTGATTATTGAATTTGGCGTGACAGGAAATGCTTGCTATGTTTTTGCAGCATCTGAATTTCGAACCAGCCTCGATCGAAGGATTTTCACCATTGCAGAGTTGAAACAAAAGGCATTGGCAACAAGGCTGTCGCATATGTCGTATTGGGAGGGGCGCTTTGACTACGAGCTGAGAAGACTACTGCAGTCAGTGCCATTGTCGAAAGGGGAACTGCTTGCGGGATATCCGGTGTCACCGCGGCCCGCCCTAGTTACCCTCCCCACGTTGCCCACGCAAGCTTTGCGGGAAAACACGGCCCCTGCGCCAATGGTCAACCAAAAATCAGAGCGGCAACACGTGCCGCAATCAGAGTTGAATTCCGTTTTTACTTTGTGCGCCTCGCACGGCATCGAATGGGAAGATAACCGACCTAATGCCGGTGCATTGTGGATATTGATCCCTGATCGCAATACGCGTGTTGGGTTCGCCGCTGTGCTTGATCGACATGGCTTCCGCTACAAAGAAGGCAAAGGCTTTTGGTTAAAAGGCGAGGATTAATCAATGTTTGATGCACTGTTCAAAAAGGGGGTGTCAGTATCGCTTACACCCACACAACAACCCGCAGCTGCATTCGATGCCGATGGCATCCGTTATGGTGCACCGCCTGATACGACTGCTTCTGAGTGGCTAGCCAAGCCTTTTGCGTATGAAAAAACCGCTGACCTTGGTGCGCGACTGGCCCAGATTTTTCTTGATGGCTACGGTGAACGGCGAGAGTCAGAATTTCTATTGTCTTGGCCGGACGTTTACGCCTTACTTCAGCACGCTGAATTCAGTGCGTACCGTAATGCCCTGTTGATCCCGCCATCGGCCGAGGCGCGGCCACGGCTCACAAGTCGCGGGGCCTTGATGGACCCGGATTTTGCTGTTTTTCTGGATGATTGGATTGATCAGCAGGGGCGCGGTTTGTACCCGACACCCAAGCTAGTGGGGCGCGTGCTGGATGTGGGTGGCGTAGCAACGTTGTTACCAGAACCGATGCACCTGCTACTAAATGAACTTGGACGTTTTCATTCAACTCCGGTCGCCGATCGCACGCAGTCTTTCAAGGAGCGATCATTCGGGCGCATGCGTCAGTTGGCCACATCCAGTGGTTGCCCCGTGTCGGACTATGTCGCAAGAACGATCATCCTGACGCCTGACCGACTGCGGCTTGCGATGGAACGCAGGGGCTATGGTGACGCCAAAATTCTGGAAGTGATCCCAGGCTTTGACGAAGCCCCCGAGCAGTGGCTCAATCAGTTTGATCGCCTGCCGTTGCAAGACAGTTACGACGTGCCCGACGGGCCAGCTCTTGTTCGCGTGGTACTCACGCCCGAAGTCAAGACGGTGCTGGCCGAAATCAAACGAATGCCGGGGCGCCGTGCATCAGGTCCACGGGCCGAGGCGTTTGTCCGCAATCCATTTGGCATTCTTGGCGACGATGCACACGCAGTCATCGATCCTGACCAGTTTGAAAAAGCTCGCGATGCCGCTGGCATTCACTTCAAGCAATTCGCACCCCACGTTTCGCGTGGCGAGTACGGCGAGGTTTTGCAGGTAGCGTTGCTGATCGAAGAACAAAGCGACGCGGCAAGTAAGGCCGACACGCTTTGGTTTGTTGACCCTGATGACTTGAGTCGTTTTACTGCCAAGCTCAGTCGTTGTATTGATGACGGTTCCCAGTGCATTCACTGGCAGCACCATGAGCTGGAGATCGTCGGCGACACATCCGACCATTTGGTTACGCTGGAAACATGGTTGCGCGAATGGAGTGGCCCGAATCTGTGGACGGCATCGGAAGTGCTGGATTTGAGCCGTTACTCGGATCGTATCGAAGCGATTGGTGTCGAAAAGCCATTTTTGACCCCTGTGATCACGCGTGACGATGAAGGTGGCGACTGGTTCGAGGAAAACGTCACTGTCGGGTTACGTATAGAAGACCCGGCAGGCGAAGCGCCGACCTTTGTACCGCTGACCTTTGGTGAGGTTCTTTCGCTACAACAAGCTGTAAGAGCTGCCGAACTGGACCGCTTGCCGTCAGTGCAAGTGCCAGGTCTCAAGACCCCCGTGCCGATTGCAGATGCGCGCCGTGCGGTGGATGCACTGGCCCGCGTACAGCTCGAACTGGAGCGCAAAGAGTTCAATCCGGGTCGTGAAAACACGGCACCCCAGCCACAAAAACGACTGGTCATCAAACGCAACCTGGAAGACATTGACTACACCGAAACACGTGCTGGTGCACTGCGGATGCCCGCTGACCGCGAGCCCGTCTTGCCCCGGTCGCTACGCCCTGATGTGCAGCTGAAGTCTTACCAGTTGGTGGGCGTTGCATGGCTGCAAAACCTCTGGGAACTGTCACCTGACAGCTGCCGTGGCACGGTGCTGGCCGACGATATGGGGCTTGGGAAAACCCTGCAACTACTGACGTTTATCGCGTCATGTTTTGAAGCTGACCCAACTTTGCCTCCGGCCCTTATCGTGGCCCCGGTGGCCTTGCTGGAAAACTGGCGCAATGAATTGAATCGATTTTTTGAGCCGGGAACCCTGCCACTGTTGACGCTTTACGGTGCTGCTCTGAAGTCGCTGCGTGTGAGCAAGAACGATCTGGATGCCGAGCTGAAAGCGCAAGGTGTAACGAATTTGCTGAAAAAAGGCTGGCGTGGCGATGCCCGGTTGGTGCTGACCACCTACGAGACCATGCGTGACCTGGAGTTCGCCATGGCCAGCCAGTCCTGGTCAATCATGGTCTGTGACGAAGCGCAGAAGATCAAAACGCCAGCGGCCCTGGTCACCCGTTCCGCCAAAAAGCAAAAAGTGCGGTTTCGGATTGCTTGCACCGGCACACCTGTAGAAAATACCCTGGCAGATTTGTGGTGCCTGTTCGACTTTGTGCAGCCGGGGATGTTGGGCGCGCTAAGTCACTTCTCGCGCACGTACCGTCAGCCGATTGAGGCCAAAACCGAAGAGCAGATGGCCAAAGTGAAAGAGCTGCGGGCAGTCATCGAACCGCAAATACTGCACCGTAAGAAAACAGAGGTTGCCAAGGATTTGCCAACGCCGATTGAAAATGTGCTGTGCAAGGGGCTGCCGATGTCGCCTTACCAGTTGGGGCTTTACGAGGGCGCATTGAATGTGTTGCGCGAACAGCGGGCCACCAACCCGTCAGCGCAACTGCAGGCGCTGCAAGCCATCCGAAAAATATGTTCTGACCCACATGGTTTTGCTGAAGCCACAACACACCAGCTCCCAATTGAGCGATTGGTGAATGAGTCTCCAAAGATGGGCTGGATGATGGAATTACTCAAGACGCTTGCCGCTGACCAGGCTGGAATGCACAAAGTCATTGTGTTCTGCGAGTTTCGCGACCTACAAATCATGCTGCAGCGTGTGATTGCCGCGTTCTTTGGCATAGCGGCCAGCATCGTGAACGGCGATACATCTGCCGATCCGCGTGCCAGCGAGAACCGCCAGCAGTTGATTGATGCTTTTCAGCAGAAGCCGGGCTTCAACGTAATCATCCTTTCACCCCTGGCCGTTGGTTTCGGTGTGAATATTCAAGCAGCCAACCACGTGATCCACTTCACCCGCACCTGGAATCCAGCCAAAGAAGATCAAGCCACCGCCCGTGCTTACCGGATCGGCCAAACCCGCACAGTGCAGGTGTATTACCCTGGCGTGGTGAGCGATAAATTTCCGAGTTTCGATGTACGCCTCGATGCATTGCTGGGTAAGAAGCGTGCGCTGGCTGCAGATATGCTGAATGGTTGCAGTGACCTGAAGGCTTCGGATTTTGCGGATTTTGGATAATCGCGGAGCTAGTGCCGATGCTGCTCAGTTCTTGGGAAAACTGACACGGTCGAATGACAGCTATCGCTAATTGCGCAAAGCCAATGACCGCAATGGATCTGAAGGGCCCGCGACGACTCCTACTGGTCGGGACCTGACCCACAGCCGGAAACCGTGATCGACCGGCCCCGATGCAAAGCAGGCTTCTGAGACGAAAATGCTCCCAATCGCAATCGCTCAATCCACCGTGAGCTTGTTGTCCAAAATGATCTTGGCGTAGCGCTTGCGGTCGCTGGCGATGAGTTGCGCAAACTCGGCCGGTGTGCCGCCTTTGGCCAAAGCGCCTTGGGCGATGAGTTGTTGCTGCACGTCTGGCATGGCCAATACCTGTTGCAGGTCTTTGGAGATTTTTTCCACAATGTCCTTGGGCGTGTCGGCGGGGGCGAGCAGGCCTATCCATGAGCCGGACTCTGCGCCTGTCACGCCGGCTTCTTCCAGCGTGGGCACGTCGGGCAGGGCGGGCACGCGGCTTTTGCTGCTGATGGCCAGAGCGCGGAGTTTGCCTGCTTTGATGTGGGCCGAGGTCTCCAGTACCGACACAAAAATCATGTCCACATTGCCCGAGATCAAATCGATCATGGCTGGGCCGCCGCCTCGGTAGGGGATGTGCAGGATGTGCGTGCCGGTGGCGATCTTGAAGGTCTCGGCCGAGAGGTGGGGCGAGCCACCGTTGCCCGAGCTGGCGTAGGTGAGCTGGCCGGGGCGGGACTTGGCCAGGGCGACCAGTTCTTTAACGTTTTTGGCGGGCAGAGTGGGCGTGACGGCCAGCACAAAAGGCAGCTCGGCAAACAGGCCGATGGGCGTAAAGGCGGTGTCGGGGTTGTAGCTGAGTTTTTTGTACAGCGTGGGGTTGATGGACTGCGTGCCCACGTTGCCGGTGAGCAGGGTGTAGCCGTCGGGCTTTGCGCGTGAGGCCAATTCAAGCCCCACGTTGCCGCCCGCGCCGCCCCGGTTGTCCACCACCACCGATTGGCCCCAGAGTTGCGACAGGCGTTGCGCCACGATGCGGGTGCCGATGTCGGTGCCACCCCCTGCGGCAAAAGGCACGATGACAGTGACGGGCTTGGTGGGCCAGGGGGTGGTTTGTGCGTGCGTGTTCAGGCACAAGAGGCCGAGGCCCAGAATCAACAGGGCATGTCGTTTTGAGTTTTGAAAATTCATGGTCGGACTCCTTGTGTGGGTGCAGGGTTTAGCGATTGTTGGCTTTGCGCCAGACTTCAAAGTCGATGCGGCTTTGCTCGTGGGTGGGCGGGTACAGGCCCACGATGGATCGACCCTCGCGCACCTTCTCGGCAACAAAGTCTTCAAATGCCGTCATCTCGGTGGCCTCTGCGGCAATCTCGTCGGCCATGTGGGCGGGGATGACGACCACGCCTTCTCCGTCGCCCACCATCACATCACCGGGGAACACGGGCGCGTCGCCGCAGCCAATGGGCACGTTGATGTCCATGGCCTGGTGCACGGTGAGGTTGGTGGGTGCGCTGGGGCGCGAATGGTAGGTGGGGATGTTGAATGTGGCGATCTCGGGCGAATCCCGAAAGCCGCCATCGGTCACCACACCGGCCACGCCGCGCTGCATCATGCGCAACACCAAAATGCCACCGGCTGAGGCGGCACGCGCGTCTTTGCGGCTGTCGATCACCATCACCGACCCTGGCGGGCATTGCTCCACCGCCACACGCTGCGGGTGGGCGGGGTTGAGGAACACGGAGATAGGGTTGAGGTCTTCACGCGCGGGGATGTAGCGCAGCGTGTAGGCCTCGCCCACCATATTGGGCAGGCTGGGGTTGAGCGGCTGCACGTTCTGGATGAACTGGTGGCTCAGGCCGCGTTTGAACAAGGCGGTGCACAGGGTGGCGGTGCTCACCTGCATGAGCAGGGCGCGGGTTTGGGGGGAGAGCGACATTAGGTTCCTACCATTGATGTTTTAGAAAATCACGACATTCCTCCGTTCGGGCTGAGCTTGTCGAAGCCCTTCGACAAGCTCAGGGCGAACGGGCGAGATAGGACTATGAAGGCACAGCCACTTTGACTTGGCCAGTGCTGAAAAATGTGCGCAAGTTGTCCGTCACCAAATCAGCCATGGCTTGGCGCGTCTCGTGCGTGGCGCTGGCCAAATGGGGCAGCAGCACGGCGTTATTCAGGGCCAGCAGGCGCTCAGGAATGTTGGGCTCGTCGTCGTACACGTCCAAGCCCGCACCGGCAATTTGGTTTTGCTCCAGCGCTTCAATCAGCGCCAGTTCATCAATCACCGAGCCGCGTGAGATGTTGATCAAGAAGCCGCGCGGCCCCAGGGCCTTCAAGATGTCGCGGGAGATCAGGTGCTTGGTCTCGGCACCGCCTGCACTGGCCACCACCAAAAAGTCGCACCAGCTGGCCAGCGCTGCCAGAGAGGGCTCGTAGACGTAGGGCAGTGCCGCATTGGGCTTGCGGTTGTGATAGCGGATGTCCATGTCAAAGCCACTGGCGCGGCGGGCAATGACTTGACCGATGCGGCCCAGGCCCACGATGCCCAGGCGCTTGCCGCTGACGCGGGTGGTCAAAGGGTAAGGCGATTTCAACCATTTTTTCTCGCGCGCATAGCGGTCAGAGGCGCTCATGCCGCGCGCCACGTCAATCAGCAAGCCCATAGCCGTGTCGGCCACGCAGTCGTTCAATACATCGGGCGTGTAGCCGATGGGAATGTGACGCTGTTGTGCTTCGGCGATGGCGATGGTTTCATAGCCGACACCGAAAGATGAGATCACTTTCAACGCGGGCAGGGCTTTGATGAGCGCGGCAGACGCACCCACGCGGGCCGAGGTGACCAGGCCTTCAAACTCGGCCCCGTGTTGGGCCAGAAAGGCGTCGGGGTCGGCTTCTTTCCACAGCGGGTGCAGGTCGTAATCTTGCGCCAGTTGCTGCTCTAGCGCGGGCAGCAGGCGGCCATTCATGAGGATGCGGTGTTTTGTCATGGGTGTTGAGTTGAAGCGGGTTTAATAAATGTCCGGCTCACCAATCGGTGCGCCAAACGAGCTTTCAAGAAAATCAAAATCGCAGCCCTCATCGGCTTGCAAGATGTGACGGCTGAACATCCAGCCGTAGCCGCGCTCGAATCGTGTGGGCGGGGCCACCCAGGCTTTGCGGCGGGTGGCGAGTTCTTCGTCGCTCACCTCCAGATGAATGGTGCGTGCGGGCACGTTCACGGTGATCAGGTCACCGGTTTTGATGAGGGCCAGCGGGCCGCCAATATAGGCCTCAGGCGCGGCATGCAAGATGCACGCGCCGTAGCTGGTGCCGCTCATGCGCGCGTCTGACAGGCGCAGCATGTCGCGCACGCCCTGCTTCACCAGCTTGGTGGGGATGGGCAGCATGCCCCACTCCGGCATGCCGGGGCCGCCCTTGGGGCCAGCGTAGCGCAGCACCATGATGTGGTCGGCAGTGACGTCCAGGTTTTCGTCATCCACCGCCGCCTTCATGTCGGCGTAGTTGTCAAACACGATGGCTGGGCCGGTGTGTTGCAGGTACTGTGGGGCGCAAGCACTGGGTTTGATGACCGCGCCACCGGGGGCGATGTTGCCGCGCAGCACGGCCAGTGCGCCTTCGGCATACAGCGGGTTGTCCAGCGGGCGAATCACATCGTCGTTATGCACCTGGGCCCCGGCGATGTTCTGGCCCACGGTCTGGCCGTTCACGGTCATGGCGTCGAGCTTGAGGTGAGGACTCAATCGATTCATCAGTGCAGGCAACCCGCCCGCGTAATAAAAATCTTCCATCAGGTATTTGTCGCCACTGGGGCGGATGTTGGCGATGACGGGCACATGGCGGCTGGCCGCGTCAAAGTCGTCTAGCGTGACGGTGCAATGCGCACCTGCGCGACGCGACATGGCCACCACGTGAATGATGGCGTTGGTGCTGCACCCCATGGCCATGGCCACGGCAATGCCGTTGTCAAAGCTGGCGCGGGTGAGCAGCTTGGCGGGGGTCAAATCCTCCCACACCATATCGACAATGCGCCGTCCACACGCGGCTGACATGCGTGGGTGGTTGGCGTCTGGTGCAGGGATGCTCGATGCGCCTGGCAGCGTGAGGCCAATGGCCTCGGCAATGCCCATCATCGTGGCGGCCGTGCCCATGGTCATGCAGGTGCCGTGGCTGCGGGCAATGCCCGCTTCAACCTCCAGCCACTGCGGCTCGCTGAGTTTGCCTGCACGGCGGTCGTCCCAGTATTTCCACGCGTCAGAGCCCGAGCCCAGCACCTTGCCATTCCAGTTACCGCGCAACATCGGCCCCGCAGGCAGGTAGATGCAGGGCACACCGGCGGAGAGCGCGCCCATCACCAGCCCCGGCGTGGTCTTGTCGCAGCCGCCCATGAGCACCGCGCCGTCAATGGGGTGGCTGCGGATCAACTCCTCGGTCTCCATGGCCAGCATGTTGCGGTAGAGCATGGTGGTGGGTTTGACAAAGGCCTCGGCCAGCGAGATGGCAGGCAACTCCAGCGGAAAGCCACCGGCCTGCAAAATGCCGCGCTTGACGTCTTCCACCCGTTGCTTGAAGTGGGTGTGGCAGGGGTTGATGTCTGACCAGGTGTTGATGATGGCAATCACCGGCTTGCCCGCCCAGTCCTCAGGGCCATAGCCCATTTGCATGGCGCGTGAGCGGTGGCCGAAAGAGCGCAAATCGTCCGGCGCAAACCAGCGGGCGCTGCGCAGGTCTTCGGGTTTGATTTTGGTAGATGAGGTCATGGTTGGAAGTGAATCACGGTACGGATGGATTTGCCTTCATGCATCAAGTCAAAGGCCTCGTTTATCTTGTCCAGCGGCAAGGTGTGCGTGACAAAGGGGTCGAGATCAATCTCGCCGCGCATGGCCTGCTCGACCATGCCGGGCAACTGGGTGCGCCCCTTGACGCCGCCAAATGCACTGCCGCGCCACACGCGGCCCGTGACGAGCTGAAACGGGCGGGTAGAAATCTCTTGCCCCGCACCCGCCACGCCAATGATGATGCTCTCGCCCCAGCCCTTGTGGCAGCACTCCAGCGCTGCACGCATCACGTTCACATTGCCAATGCACTCAAAGCTGAACTCCACGCCGCCGTCGGTCAGCTCGACGATGACTTCTTGAATCGGCTTGCTGTGGTCTTTGGGGTTGATGCAATCCGTAGCGCCCATCAACTTGGCCAAGCCAAATTTTCCGGGGTTGGTGTCGATGCCGATGATGCGGCCCGCTTTGGCCTGCTTCGCACCCTGAATCACGGCAAGACCAATGCCGCCCAGGCCAAACACCGCCACCGTGTCGCCTTCTTTCACCTTGGCGGTGTTGTGCACAGCCCCAATGCCGGTCGTCACGCCGCAGCCCAGCAAACACACCTTTTCGGGGTCGGCTGCGGGGTTGATTTTGGCCAGAGAGATTTCATTGCACACGGTGTATTCACTGAAGGTGCTGCAACCCATGTAATGGAAGATGGGCTGACCTTGGTACGAGAAGCGTGTCGTGCCATCAGGCATCAGCCCCTTGCCCTGCGTGGCGCGCACCTTCTGGCACAGATTGGTTTTGCCCGAGAGGCAAAACTTGCATTCGCGGCACTCGGCGGTGTAGAGCGGGATGACATGGTCGCCCGGCTTCAAGCTGGTCACGCCTTCACCCACTTCGATCACGATACCCGCGCCCTCATGCCCCAACACCGACGGGAAAATGCCTTCAGGGTCATCGCCACTCAAGGTGAACGCATCGGTGTGGCACACACCGGTGTGCGTGATTTTTACCAGTACCTCGCCCTTTTGCGGTGGGGCCACGTCGATCTCGACAATTTGAAGCGGTTGCCCTGCGGCAAAGGCGACGGCGGCTCTTGATTTCATTCTTTTTCCTGTTGTTGAATAAGCGATTCGAAATTCACGGTACTAATGGGGTTTTGTACGCCCCGGCACTTGGGGTGAGTAGCTACGCGGCTGTCCCCCGGCCTGCGGCCTCCTCCTTGATGCCGTTACGCCACTCACCCCAAGCGCCGAGGCGGCGAACAGTGTGGGAGTTCGACGGTTGAATATCCATCACGTTGAATGGATCAGGCCGGTGGTGCGCTCTGCGCAGCGAAATCAAGGAGGAGGCCGAAGGCCGGGGGACATTCGTGGAGCAGAGCGCGCCGCCGACCTGATCCCGCGAAGCAGAACCCAGTGTCAAGCTGGACGAGAGATCACGAGCCATCATTGGAGTAAGCACCATTAGCCCTTCGACAAGCTCAGGACGAGCGAAGGAGGATTAATCAACCTGCGCACCCGCAGCATTCACCATAGTTTTGAACTTGCCCAATTGATCGGCAATGTACGCACCAGACTCTTTCACGCCCATGGGCAGAGGGTCAAAACCCAGAGACGCCAAGCGCTCCAGCGTCTCGGGCAGGGCCATGATGCGCAGCACTTCGGCGTTGAGTTTGGCGGTCACGGCAGCGGGGATGTTGGCTGGGCCCATCAATGCAAACCAGCCCACCACTTCATAGTTGGGCACGCCTGCTTCATTCAGCGTGGGTGTGTCTTTGGCGGCTTGCGATCGTGTCAGGGCGGATGTGGCCAAGAGTCGCAGTTTGCCGCTCTTGGCGTGCGGCAAAAAGATGGCCGTGTTGTCGAACATGAAAGCCACTTGTCCGCCCAACAAATCAGTGCGCCCGGTGTCGCTGCTCTTGTAGGGGATGTGCACCATGTTGGTCTTGGTCATCTGCCCCAAGAGCGCGCCCGCCAGGTGGCTGGTGGAGCCGTTGCCGCTGGAGGCATAGTCGATCTTTTTGGTTTTTCCGTCCGTGATCAAGTCGCTCAGTGTTTTATAGGGCGAGTTCACAGGCACGGCCAGCGCGTAATCGGTGCTGGCAAATACGGCAATGCTGGTGAAGTCTTTCACAGCGTCGAAGCCGATGTTCTTGATCACCCAGGGGTTGATGCTGTGCGTGGAGCTGGTGGCCAGGATCAAGGTGTAGCCATCCGCCGGGGCCTTTTGCACCTCACGCGTGCCGATGGAGCCGCCAGCGCCGGGGCGGTTTTCAATCGTGACGGGTTGCTTGAAAGACTCCGACATCTTTTGTCCCAGCAGCCGCGCCAAGGTGTCTGAGCCACCGCCGGGGCCAAAGGCCACGATGATTTTGATGGGGCGGTTGGGGTAATCGGCTTGCGCCAGAGCGGCCGTGCTCAGGCCCGCGCCGCAACATGCGAGCACCATGCCCGCGAGGGTCTGTGTCAATTTTGTTTTGAATGCGCTCATCTCAGTCTCCTGTTGTTGGACTGAGATGGTAATTCACATGCTGGGCGGTTCGACAAAGCCGAAGTAGCGTTTACCCGCAGTTTGATTCTCGTAGATTGAGCCTTGGTTCTTGGCCGGTGGCAAAGGCAGGCGCACCGGTGCTTCACGAAAGCGCGGCGTGATGGTCTCCGTGCCATACAGCAGGCGCTCTTTGTAGCCCTCGTAATTGCCATAGGCGCTGCCCAGGCCCATGATGGGGAAGGCGTCCCCAGCCGCCACTTCATACAGCAGCAAACCGCGTGGGCGGTTCGACGTGTTTTGCGCCGAGCCGTGCACGGTGCGCACGTGGTGGAACGAGCAAGATCCGGCCGGGCCTTCGCACGCCACGGCCTTGGAGAAATCCACGCCGCAAGCCTCAGCGTCCATCCCGCCAGTGAAGTAACCATCTGGGCCGTGGTGGTCAAACGTCGGGCCTTTGTGCGTGCCGGGGATGACATACATCGCCCCGTTCGCAACAGTGGTGTCGTCCAGCATCACCCCAATGGCCAGCACGTCGTCATTGGTGTGCGGGTAAAACGCCCAGTCTTGATGCCACTCCACTGGCGAGCCGTAGCCGGGTGACTTCAGGTTGAGCTTGGAGCCATAAAGCCGACCGCTGGGGCCGATTAATTGACGCAGGCAATCCGTCAGCACCTTGGACTTGGCGAAGTCATAAAACACCGGGTTCACCACATGCGGCTTCTTGATGCGCCGCACGCGCGGGTCAGCGGCGCTGTGGCCGGGCTCCAGGTCGTACACGTCGGTGTGCGCGGTGACGCCGCGTGAGCCCTCCACCAACTCGGCCAACACGTCTTTCATCAGCTTGCAAGTGGCCGCGTCCAGGATGCCGGGGACGATGACAGCACCGTCTTCTTTGTATTGTTCAATTTGGTGAGAGGTCAGCATGACATATCCTGATTGAGGGATTCAGCGCGGCGTCTTTCCCTTGCTCTGCGCCCCACGCAAAAAGTCAAAATCCACCCCCTTGTCCGCCTGCGTCACCGTCTGCAAAAACAGCTTCTTGTAGCCGCGTGCCGCCGTGGGTTCGACGATGGGGTTGACCAGCGCGCGCTGCGCCAACTCTTCGGCTGACACCAGCAAGCTGATCTCGCGGTTCTTCACGCTCAGGCGAATGCGGTCGCCGCTTCGCACATAGGCCAGTGGGCCGCCCACCGCTGATTCGGGTGTGACGTGCAGCACGATGGTGCCGTAGCCGGTGCCGCTCATGCGGCCGTCGGAGATGCGCACCATGTCTTTCACGCCCGCGCGGGCCAGCTTGATGGGGATGGGCAGGTAGCCCGCCTCGGGCATGCCGGGCGCGCCTTTGGGTCCGATGTTTTTCAGCACCAAAATATCGTCCGCTGTCACGTCCAGGTCGGGGTCGTCCACGCGGTTGGCCAGGTCGGCGGCGTTCTCAAACACCACGGCGCGGCCTTCGTGCTCCATCAGCTTGGCGTCGGCGGCAGACTGCTTGATGATCGCGCCGCCAGGGGCCAGGTTGCCGTACAGCACGGCAATGCCGCCTTGCGGGAAGATGGGCTTGTCAAACGGGCGCACCACGTCTTGTTTGAAACCGGGGCCCTGGGCCTCCAGCTCTTCGCCTAGGGTGCGGCCTGTGACGGTCATCGCGTCCAGATTCAGCAGCGGCTTCAATTCGCGCAGCAAGGTGGCCATGCCGCCTGCGTGGTGGAAGTCTTCCATGTAATGCTGGCCCGAGGGCTTCAAGTCCAGCAGCACCGGCGTGTCGCGGCCCATGCGGTCTAGCGCGGGCAGGTCAATGTCCAGGCCCAAGCGCCCGGCAATGGCGGCCAGGTGGACGATGCCGTTGGTAGATCCACCGATGGCCAGCAGCACGCGCAAGGCGTTTTCAAACGCAGCAGGCGTCAAGACTTTGTCGATGGTCAGCCCGTCGATGGCCATTTGCACGGCGCGCGCGCCGGTTTCCTCGGCGATGCGGATGCGGTCCGCGGTGACGGCGGGGGGTGATGCGCCGCCCGGCACGGTCATGCCCAGCGCCTCGGCAATGCAGGCCATGGTGCTGGCGGTGCCCATCACCGAGCAGGTGCCGACACTGGCCACCAGTTGGTTGTTGACCTCGTCTTTTTCTTCGGCACTGATTTCTTCAGCGCGGAACTTGGCCCAGTAGCGGCGGCAATCGGTGCAGGCGCCCACGCGTTCACTGCGGTGCGAGCCGGTCAACATCGAGCCGGTGATGAGCTGGATGGCGGGCAGGCCCGCCGACGCAGCGCCCATCAATTGCGCGGGCACGGTTTTGTCGCAGCCGCCAATCAACACCACCGCGTCCATCGGCTGGGCCAGCAGCATTTCTTCTGTGTCCATGGACATGAGGTTGCGCAGGTACATGCTGGTGGGCGCGGCAAAGCTCTCGTGCACCGAGATGGTGGGGAAGTCCATCGGCAAACCACCGGCCAGCATGATGCCGCGCTTGACCGCTTCGATCAGCTGCGGCATGTTGCCGTGGCAGGGGTTGTAGGCGCTGCCGGTGTTGGTGATGCCAATCACCGGGCGGTCTAGCGCGGTGTCGGTATAGCCCGCGCCTTTGATGAAGGCCTTGCGCAGGAAGAGGGAGAAGCCTGCATCGCCGTAGCTGGTCAGGCCTTTTTTCATGCCGGTGGGGGGGGCGGTTTTTTTGTCGTCTTTGGGTGTTGTTGTCATGATGCTTGTCCGTTAGTTCGTCATTCTCGCGAAGGCGGGAATCCAGTGTTTGAATGTCTCAGTTTGCGATGGTAACTGTGTTGTGCCTGTCTCGCGCCGGAATGACCGCCCGGCCATCCCCCACATCCCAGCACCCCAACGCCGCAGGCCCTTCGGGCGAGCCTCTGCAGTACTCGAAATTTGGGGAAAGCGCCCAAACTCGCTGCGCTCAGACAAGGGCGCTTCCTGATCCCAAATTCTTCCGTGCTTCGAGCCTGCGGCTCCATGGGGCGCTGGGGTGTGGGGGATGGCTAGGCTTGCTTGCACGAGCTGCTGTGAGAAAGACACAGCGATTTGCTCCCTGTGATTCTTGATTTCCGTTTTTGAGGACGTCTGAACTGCTCTTCCGTCATTGCGAGCGAAGCGTGGCAATCCAGGAGCCATGGATTGCCGCGCTGCGCTCGCAATGAGGGTCAAGGTTGTCGCAATGAGGGTCAAGGTTGTCGCAATGAGGGTCAAGGTTGTCGCAATGAGGGTCAAGGTTGTCTCAATGAGGGTCAAGGTTGTCTCAATGAGGGTCAAGGTTGTCTCAATGACGGTCAATGTTGACGCATTTATCGTAGTCTCAACAAGCCCCTTCGCACACCCAAAGGTCAAGCGCACCCCACAGCCCAGGCGATCCCTTGGGCCGCAGGCTCGAAGCACGGAAGACATTGGGATCAGGCAGCGCCCTTGTTTGAGCGCAGCGAGTTCGGGCGATGACCCCAATGTCTAAGTACTGCAGAGGCTCGCCCGCAGGGCCTGCGGCATAGGGTCGCGTGGGCTGTGGGGTGCGCTTGGCCGTTGCCGACCAAGCACACACACGCTACAAATTAAGTAGCAACTCACGCAAAATCAAACGCAAACGATGCCCACCGCCTTGGTGTTGAGGTAGGCCTCCAGGGCTTCAATGCCGCCCTCAGAGCCGTAGCCAGAATCCTTCACGCCTCCAAACGGCATCTCAGCCCAAGGCGCGCCGCCCTGGTTGACCCACAGCATGCCCACCTCAAGACGCTGGCTGAGCATGTGCGCGTTTTTCAGGGAGCTGGTGAAGGCGTAGCTGGCCAGGCCGAAGGGCAGGCGGTTGGCTTCGTTGATGGCGTCTTCCAGCGTGTCAAAGCCCATGATGGCGGCCATGGGGCCGAAGGGCTCGGTGTTGAGCACGTCGGCGTTCATGGGCAGATCGGTGAATACGGTGGGTGCGAAGAAGTTGCCGCTGGTGCCGATGCGCTCGCCGCCGGTGGCCAGCGTTGCGCCTTTGGCGAGTGCATCAGCGGTGAGTGCCGTCATGGCCGTGACGCGGCGAGCGTTGGCCAGAGGGCCCATTTGTGTGCCATCGACCATGCCGTCGGCCACACGCAGTTTTTCGGCAATCGCAACCAAGCCTTTGGTGAACTCGGCCTTGACGGCGTTGTGCACCAGAAAGCGCGTGGGTGACACGCAGACCTGGCCCGCGTTGCGGAACTTCATCGTGCCTGCGGTCTTTAGTGCGAGTGCAATGTCGGCGTCTTCCGCCACGATGACGGGGGCGTGACCGCCCAGTTCCATCGTCGCGCGCTTCATGTGCAGGCCGGCCATGGCGGCGAGCTGCTTGCCCACGGGCGTGGAGCCGGTGAAGGTGATTTTGCGCACCAGCGGGTGCGGGATCAGGTAGCCCGAAATTTCGGCAGGGTCGCCATAGACCAGGCTGATGACGCCCGCAGGCACGCCCGCATCGACGAAGGCTTGAATCAACGCGGCAGGTGAAGCTGGGGTTTCTTCAGGGGCTTTGACGATGATGGAGCAGCCGGTGGCCAACGCGGCCGACAACTTGCGTACGACCTGGTTGATGGGGAAGTTCCACGGGGTGAAGGCGGCCACGATGCCCACGGGTTCTTTGTGCACTTGGGCCGACACGTTCATAGCGCGTGCGGGCACGATACGGCCATAGGTGCGGCGGCCTTCTTCGGCGCACCACTCGATGATCTCGGCCGAGGCCATGGCTTCCATCTTTGCCTCAATCAGCGGCTTGCCTTGCTCTTGCGTCATCAGCGCACCGATGTCGGCAGCGCGCTCGCGCATCAGCACGGCGGCTTGGCGCATGATTTTGGAGCGCTCAATGGCGGGCGTGTTGCGCCACAGGGCAAAGCCTTTTTGGGCGGAAAGCAGGGCGCGATCCAAATCGGGAATACCGGCGTGGGCGACGCGGCCGATCTCTAGGCCGGTGGAGGGGTTAACCACCGCGATAGTTTTGCCGTTGGCGGCATCGCACCACTGGTTGTCGATGAGGAGTTGAGTGTTTTTGTAAGTCATGGGGAGGCCTTTGTGATGGAGATGCCCTTCGACAAGCTCAGGGCGAACGGTGGTGAAATTCAGGGCGAACGGAGATAAATGGTTAGTCGATTTTGATAGATGCTTCGGTGACGACCTTGAGCCAACGGGCGCGTTCTTTGTTGAAGAAAGTATCTTGCTCCTCCGGGCGCATGGTGACTACTTCAGCCCCCAGAGCGACAAGGCGGCTGCGCACCTCGGGGCTTCGGATGGCCTTGACCAGCTCAGCATGCAGTCGCTCAATGATGGGCTTGGGTGTGCCATTGCTCACCAGCATGCCTTGCCAGGTGCCGGACTCAAACCCGGTCACGCCTTGCTCGGCCAGGGTTGGCATGTCGGCCACCAAAGGCATGCGCTGTGCTTTGGAAATGCCGATCACTTTGAGCTGACCACTCTGCACATAGGGCAGCGTGGCCAACATGCCGTTCATCACCACATGGGTCTGGCCCGCAATGGTGTCGGCCACGGCCTGCGATCCGCCTTTGTAGGGGATGTAAGTCCAGTTGGCTTTGCTGGCCCGCTCCACCGCTACACCCGCTAAATGCGGGGCGCTGCCCATGCCGGTGACGGCAAAGTTAATGGGCGTCTTTTTAGAAAGTTCAACCAACTCTTTCAGGTTGTTGGCAGGCACAGAGGGGTGCACCGCCAGCATGTGCGGTGCGTAGGCCAGCATGGTGACACCGCGCAAATCTTTGCTCGGATCAAAGCCCAGCTTGGTATAGACCGACGGGCTGATGGCCAGCGCGCCAGTGTCGCACAGCAGCAGCGTCAAGCCATCAGGTTTGGATTTAGATACCAGATCGGCACCCAAATTGCCGTTGGCTCCGGCGCGGTTTTCCACAATCACGGATTGCTTTAGGGCCTCAGACAGCGGCTGGCTAATGGCGCGCGCAATGATGTCGGACGAGCCGCCGGGTGCGTAGGGAACGATGATGCGGATCGTGCCCGTGGGCCAGTTTTGGGCTTGGGCGGGCAGGGCGGATAGGCCTGCCAGCGCGAGGAGTGCGGTCAGCTTGGTGAGGGTGCGGCGGTTCGGATGAAGAGTCATGGGGGTTCCTACGGGTGAGGATTTAGCAAACCAGAGCATTATCAGGTGATCGGAGCCGGGTTAAACAGCACCAGCGCGTTGTGAAGCTTCCAGTGTTCGGCCCAGGTTTTTTTGCGGCCACTGGCCACCTCCAGCATCAGGTGGAACATCTCCCAGCCGATGGTTTCAATCGTGGCATCACCGTCGGCAATGCGGCCAGCATTGATGTCCATCAGGTCGTGCCAGCGGCGGGCCAGATCGGTACGCGTTGCCACCTTGATGACGGGGCATTCGGCCAGGCCGTAGGGTGTGCCGCGCCCAGTGGTGAAGACATGCAGGTTCATGCCAGCGGCGAGTTGCAGCGTGCCGCAGATGAAGTCACTGGCCGGTGTCGCTGCGTAGATCAAACCCTTTTGTTTGAGCTTCTCGCCGGGGGCCAGCACGCCCGAGATGGGCGAGGAGCCGGACTTGACGATGGAGCCCATGGCCTTCTCAACGATGTTGGACAGGCCACCCGCTTTGTTGCCGGGCGTGGTGTTTGCGCTGCGGTCTACTTGGCCGCGCCTCAAATAGGCGTCGTACCAGGCCATCTCGCGGATCATGGCTTGCGCCACTTCGGGGGTGGTGGCGCGGGAGGTGAGTTGGTCAATGCCGTCACGCACCTCGGTGGTTTCAGAGAACATCACACTGGCCCCGGCGCGCACCAAGAGGTCGGTGCAAAAACCCACTGCCGGATTCGCCGTGACTCCCGAGAAGGCGTCGCTGCCGCCGCATTGCACGCCCACCACTAACTCAGATGCCGGAACGGTTTCGCGCTGGCGTGCGTTCAGGCGCTCCAGGTGTTGCTCGGCCTGGCGCATGATGGATTCGACCATGGACATGAAGCCCACGTGGGCATCGTCTTGCAGGCACACCACATCGAGTGAGGTGTCAGCGTTAGATCCCACGTCGGCCACGTTGCGTTCATCCACGATGGCGAACGAGCCCGGTGGCAGCAGCCGCTCGGGTTGAAGCTTTTCGCAGCCCAGGCTGACCACCATCACCTCGCCGCCAAAGTTGGGGTTCAGGCTGATGTTGCGCAGCGTGCGGATGGGGATGATGGCGTCGGGTGCGTCAATCGCCACGCCGCAGCCATAGCTGTGCTCCAGCGACACCACGTCATCCACATTGGGGAAGCGCGGCAACAGTTCGGCCTTGATGCGCTGCACGGCAAAGTCGGTCACACCGGCCACGCACTGCACGGTTTGCGTGATGGCCAGGATGTTGCGCGTGCCCACTGAGCCATCGGCGTTGCGAAAGCCCTCAAACGTATAGCCTTTCAGCGGCGCTTGGGGCGCGGGTTTGACGGTGGCGATGGGCAGGTTGTCCAGCTCGCGGGCGTCAGGCATCTTCAGCAAGCGCTCATGCACCCAACTGCCAGCGGCAATGGGCTTGATGGCATAGCCAATGGGAATGCCGTAGCGCAAAACAGGGGCATCAGGGGTCAGGTCTTGTAAAGCCACTTTGTGACCCTGCGGAACTTGGTCGATCAGCGTCAGGCCCGAGGCCAACACCGTGCCTTTGGGCAGGCCGCCCGCGTTGGCAACAATGGCGACATTGTCACGCTCATGCATGAGGATGGTGAGAGGATTCATGGCAGCTCCAGGCGAGAATTTGGTGATTGTAATCTGAATGATTGCGCTACCATAATGTGACACAATGAGATCCAATGAACGATAAACCAATTGCCAAACGCGCACGCCGCAGCAGCGGAGCCATGACCTTGAGCGATGTCGCCAAGTTGGCGGGGGTGGCGCCCATCACCGCGTCGCGCGCCATCAACACGCCCGACCTCGTATCGCCCCAGGTCTTGCTCAAAGTGCAGGACGCGGTGCTGCGCACGGGCTATGTGCCCAATCGCATGGCGGGCGGCCTAGCATCGTCGCGAAGCCGCCTGATTGCCGCCGTGGTGCCCAGCACCGTGATGTCGGTTTTCATGGAGACGGTGGAGTCGCTCAACACCAGCTTGTTCGATGCGGGTTACCAGCTCATGCTGGGGCAATCGGGCTACTCAGCGGCGCGTGAAGAGGTGCTGCTGGAATCCATCATCGGGCGTCGCCCGGATGGCATTTTTCTGGCGGGAATTTTGCAACCTGGAAAAGGCCGAACTCGGTTGCTGGCATCAGGCATCCCCATTGTTGAGAGTTGGGATTTGACACCCACGCCGATTGACATGCTGATCGGCTTTTCTCACTCTGACATTGGTCGTGAAGTGGCTCAATATTTCATGAACAAAGGTCGCAAACGCTTTGCCTTGGTGCGGGCCGAAGACGAGCGTGCGGGGCGTCGTGCCACGGCTTTTATCAATGAGGTGGCGCAACGTGGCTTGGCAGAGGTTTTTGTCGTGAATGTTGGGGCTTCGCGCTCCATCAAAAGCGGGCGAGAGGCCATGCTGCGCATCCTGCACGAGGCGCCAGAAGTTGATGCCGTTTTTTGCAGCTCTGATTTGTTGGCGCTCGGCGTCATGACCGAAACCAAGGTGCAAGGCATAGACGTGCCTGAGCGCATGGCCATCATGGGCTTTGGCGATATGCCGTTTATGGCGGACATGGTGCCCGCCCTGAGCTCGGTGCGCATTAACGGCGGCGATATTGGCCGCCAAGCCGCGCGCTTCTTGATGGACAGAGCCGAGGGCCGCACCGTCGAGCCGCGCATTGTGGATGTGGGCTTTTCCATTGTGGTGCGCGACAGCGCTTGATGGGGTAAACCCCTATTTGAACGGGTTGATCTTCTGATTTGGTAGCGTTACCATTCAACTCGAAAAAACGTAAACTCACCGTCATCTATTTCACGCCCACGAAGACAGGATATTCCCCCATGAAACGGATCAATTTTTTACATTCAACTTTGGCCTGTGCCTTGGCCCTGATGGGCACTGGCCTGAGTTCCCACGTTCTCGCGCAAGCCGACTACCCAGACAAGCCCATCAAGCTCATCGTGCCTTTTCCACCCGGTGGCACCAGTGACGTGATGGGCCGCATGTTGGCCGATGAGTTGGGGAAAATTTTGAAGCAGCCGGTGGTGGTGGAGAACATCGGCGGTGCTGGTGGCGTGATTGGTACCGAGCGTGCCACCAAGCTGCCAGCCGATGGCTACACCCTGATTCAAACCGGCGTGGGGCAGAGTGCCGTGGCGCATGGCCTGGAGCCTTTTCCTAAGTACAACTCGGTCACGGACTTCATTCACCTGACGCAGGTTCACACCGGCCCCAATGTGCTGGTGGTCAACGTCAACACGCCCTACAAGTCGCTCAAGGACGTGATTGCCTTTGCCAAGTCCAACCCCGGCAAGCTGGACTACGGCTACACCAATGCAGCCTCGGGCCACATGGCGATGGAGTTGTTCAAGCAAACCACCGGGATTTTTATGACCGGCATTCCCTACCGGGGCGGTGGCCCGATGCTGACGGATCTGTTGGGCGGCACCATCCCCATGATGTTCATCAACCAAGACGCCGCCTTGCCCTATGTCAAGGCCGGTAAATTGCGCGCACTGGCTGTGACCAGTGCCAAGCGCAACGCGCTCTACCCGGATGTGCCCAGCATTGCCGAGTCGGGCTACACCGGCTTTGAGGCCATGTCGTGGTCTGGCATTTCCGTGGTCAAGGGCACGCCCGCGCCCATCGTGGCCAAGCTGGAAGCGGCCGTGGTGCAGGCCATGAATTCACCGCAGATCAAACAGCGCCTGGAGTCGGTCGGTTTTGAGGTACCTGCGCAAGGGGCCAAGCCCTATGCGGCCTTTGTGAAAAGCGAGGCGGAGCGCTGGGTGAAAGTGATCAAGACAGCGGGCATCAAGTCGCAGTGATATGAAAAATTTCGATACCCCTGTCATCACCGCCTTGCGTGTCATCCCCGTGGCGGGGCATGACAGCATGCTCATGAACCTGAGCGGCGCGCACGGTGCATTCTTTACCCGCAACCTGCTGATCCTCACTGACAGCGCAGGCCGCACAGGCATTGGCGAAGTACCGGGTGGCGAGAAAATTCGCGCCACTTTGCAAGAGGCGACCGAGCTGGTGGTGGGCCAAGGTCTGGGCAACGTGCAGGCCGTGCTCAACCTGATGCGTGAGCGCTTTGCTGACCGCGATGTGGGCGGGCGCGGGCTGCAAACTTTTGACTTGCGCACCACCATCCACGCCATCACGGCGGTGGAATCAGCCCTGTTGGATTTGCTGGGCCAGCACTTGAGTGTGCCGGTGGCCGCGCTGCTGGGCGAAGGCCAACAACGCAGCTCGGTTGAGATGCTGGGTTACCTCTTCTTCATTGGCGACCGCAAGCAAACTGACTTGCCCTACCGCAGTGAGCCAGACGCCGATAACGCCTGGTTCCGCCTGCGCCATGAAGAGGCGATGACGCCCGAGTCCGTGGTGCGTTTGGCCGAGGCGGCGCGTGAACGCTATGGTTTCAACGACTTCAAACTCAAAGGCGGCGTGCTGGCCGGTGAGGCCGAGATTGACGCCATGCGTGCCCTGCATGAGCGCTTTCCGCAAGCCCGCGTCACGCTGGATCCGAACGGGGGTTGGCTGCTCAAAGACGCGGTGCGCCTGATGCGTGACATGCGCGGCGTGGTGGCGTATGCGGAAGACCCTTGCGGTGCGGAAGAGGGCTTTAGTGGGCGTGAAGTGATGGCGGAGTTTCGCCGCGCCACGGGCCTGCCCACGGCCACCAATATGGTGGCTACCGACTGGCGGCAGTTGCAGCATTCGCTCTCGCTGCAAAGTGTGGATATCCCTCTGGCGGATCCGCACTTTTGGACTATGGCGGGCTCGGTGCGTGTGGCGCAAACCTGCCGTGATTGGGGCCTGACCTGGGGCTCGCATTCCAACAACCATTTTGATATTTCTCTCGCCATGTTCACCCATGTGGCCGCTGCCGCACCGGGCAAGGTCACGGCGATTGACACGCACTGGATTTGGCAAGACGGCCAAGGCCTCACCAAAGAGCCCTTGCAGATCATCAACGGCCATGTCGAGGTGCCAAAAAAACCAGGCCTCGGCATTGAGCTGGACATGGCCAAGGTAGAGCAAGCCCACCAGCTCTATTTGCAACACGGCCTGGGCTCGCGTGACGATGCCAGCGCCATGCAGTATTTGATCCCCGGCTGGAAGTTCGACAACAAGCGGCCTTGCATGGTGCGCTGATATTTCAAGGAATCATCATGCGCATCATTGCCTCTTCATGGCGTGTCGTGTTCGCAGTCTGGGTGGCGCTGAGTGCTACACAAGCGACCGCTGCCGACAAATTCCCCAGCACCCCGGTGCGCATGCTGGTGGGCACGCCTGCGGGTGGTACCACGGACATTGTGGCCCGCTTGATTGCTTTGAAAATGGCGGAGTCATTGGGCCAGCCGGTGACGGTGGAGAACAAGTCTGGTGCCAGCGGCCTGATCGCCGCCGAGTTTGTCGCCAAGGCCAACCCCGATGGCTACACCCTGTTGATGGCCTCGTCTCAGTTGGCAACCTTTCGCGCGCTCTACCCCACCACCACCTTCGACCCCGAGCGTGACCTGTTGCCTGTGGGCATGATCGCCACCTCGCCCTATGTGATGGTGGTGCACCCCTCGCTGCCGGTGAAGTCGCTGCCCGAGTTGATTGCGTATGCCAAGGTGAATCCTGGCAAGATTTCCTACGCAGGTTCTACGCCCGGTACGGCGCAGCACCTGGGTTGGGAGTTGATCAAGCGCAAAACCGGCATGGACATTCAGTACGTGCCCTACAAAGGCACCAGCGCGCTCATGCCCGATTTGCTGGCCGGACGCTTGCAGGCCGGTATCGACAACGTTGCTGTGCTAACGCCTTATGTCAAAAGCGGCCAGTTGCGCGGCATTGCGGTGACCAGCCTCAAACCCAGCCCTTTGATGCCCGAGTTGCCCACGGTGGCGGCAACGGGCGTGCCAGACTTTCAGGCCATGGGTTGGTTCGGTGTTTTCACCACCGGCAAAGTACCGCCTGCGGTGCTGGCCGCGCTTCAGTCCGCCGTGACTGCGGCCATGGCCGCCCCTGACACGCGCGACAAACTCGGCGCGATGGGTGTGGAAGCCCAATCAGGCGCGGGCGACGAGCTGCGCGCCCTGCTGCGCCGTGAAGCCACGGTGTGGACGCAGGTCATCAAAGACAGCGGTATCACGGTGCAATGAGGCCACCGCGTCCAACTGCAAGCGAAGTTCCCCGCAGATCCACCACGTTTCATGGCGCATGTGCCTCAAGGGTACAGCGACTCAGAGGTGTTAGTTTGACACTTGGTCGAAGACCTGTTCGACCGACAGCCTAACTGCACGTCACTGGCGGCGAAAAGCAGCACCACATCACCCAACGCCTGTTCGATGTCGTGCTGCCGGGGTAAGCTGCTAAGAAGCGAATTCCCGGTTGAGTGCGACAGGTTGTCTCTGACGTACGAATTGCAAGGCCATGCTTGATGGTCGCGCTATCGCTGTTTCCCCATCTCAGCCTCATATTTGGCCTTGTTTTCCGCATTCGCCGGGTACAAGCCGGGCAGGGGGACGCCGGCGTTGACTTCTTTCATGATCCAGGCTTCCAGGCGTTCTTGCTCGGGGGCCAGCACCAGCATTTCTTCCAGCAGGTCGGCGGGGATGAGCACTGCGCCGTCGTCGTCGGCCACGATCACATCACCGGGGAAGACGGCCACGCCGCCGCAGCCGATGGGTTGCTGCCAGGCGACAAAGGTCAGGCCTGCGACGGAGGGTGGCGCGGCTACGCCGCTGCACCACACGGGCAAGTCGGTGCCGAGCACGCCGCCCACGTCACGTACCACGCCATCGGTGATGAGTGCGGTGACGCCGCGCTTGACCATGCGCGCGCACAGGATGTCGCCAAAGATGCCAGCGTCCGTCACGCCCATGGCATCCACTACGGCAATGCACCCGGCGGGCATGTCTTCAATGGCGGCGCGGGTCGAGATAGGCGAAGCCCAGGAGGCGGGGGTGGCGAGGTCTTCGCGTGCGGGCACAAAGCGCAGGGTGAAGGCGCGGCCTACCAAGCGTGGCTGACCGGTGCGGATGGGGCGCGTGCCGCGCAGCCAGACGTTACGCAGACCCTTTTTAAGCAGGATGGTGGTGAGGGTGGCGGTGGTGACTTGGGAGAGGATATCGACGGTTTTGGGGTCGAGGTGCATGTCGATGGGTGTTGTCATGGTTGTTGCCTTCAATGGGTGGGCGTTCAGGCGGTTACAGCCGATTCAGGTGCGCGAAAGTACTGGATGGCCAGTGCGCCGATGATCAGCCCAAAACCGATCAGGTCAGACGTCAAGCCGGGATATACGACTGCAAAGCCAGCAGTGATGAGCATGCCGCGTTCCAGTGCGGTGGTGCGCTTGAGAGCCCAGCCCTGAAAGCCTGCGGCCAAAGCGCCGATACCGATCGCAGCGGTGAGGGTCACCTGTGCAATGGACCACCAGTTGGCCGTTGCAAGTGCCTTGGTGGAGCCCATCAGCAGCAAGCCTTGGCCAGCAGGGTCAAGCACAAACATGAAGGGCAGCAGGAAGGCGGGCAGCGTGTACTTCCAGCTTTGCAGCGTGGTCTTGTAAGGGTCGCCACCGGTGATGGCCGCAGCGGCGAAGGGTGACAGCGCGGTGGGTGGCGATACCTCCGACAACACGGCGTAGTAGAAGATGAACATGTGGGCTGCAAAGTCTGGCACGCCGAGCTTGGTGAGGGCAGGAGCTGCAATCACCGCGCAGATGATGTAGGACGCGGTGACTGGCACGGCCAGCCCGACAATCCAGACCACGAGCGAGGTGTACACGGCAGTCAGTAAAAGGTTGCCGCCCGCGTAGTCGATCACGATGGAGCTGAACTTGAGTCCAAGACCGGTGAGAGTGACCACGCCGACGATGATGCCCGCCCCTGCGCAGGTAGCCGCCACGTTGAGCACGCCGATGGAGCCGCCCTCCATCGCTTTGACGAAGGGTGACTGAAACAGGTTCTTAACCCACGATCCCTTGCCTTGGAACAAGTCATAGGAAATCAGTGCAGTGTCGCGACGCAAGAAGCTGGTGGCAAACGACACCACGGTGGCCCAGAAGACGGAGAGCACCGGCGAGAAGCCCCACATCATGAAAAAGACGATGGAGACGAGCGACAGGAAGTGGAACCAGTAGTTCTTGGTCAGGTGCCAAACCGTGTCCACCTTCTCAAAGGTGGTGTTGCCCATACCGTATTTGCGAGCGTCGATCTCGACCATGAAAAACAAGGCAAGGTAAAACAAAATCGTTGGAATCGCGGCCATCAAGAGCACATCGAGATAAGAAATCTTGAGGAACTCGGCGATCAGAAACGCTGCCGCACCCAGCACTGGCGGCGAGATGATGGCACCCAGGCCGCCTGCGGCCAGTAGGCCACCTGCGGCGTTTTTCTCGTAGCCCACCTTGGCCAGCATGGGGTAAGCAACCGCGCCCAGCGTCACCGTGGTGGCCACGCCTGAGCCTGATGGGCCGCCCAGCAGGAAGGACGCCAGCACCACCGTGCGGCCTGCACCAGTGGGCTTGCCACCCATGGCGGAGAAAGAGAAGTCAATGTAGAACTTGCCCGCCCCCGAGTACTGCAAGAATGCGCCAAAGATGGTGAACAAAATGATGAGCGAAGACGACACGTCCACTGCCACACCATAAATGCCTTCCAGGGTCATGTACATCACGCCTACTAAGCGTCCGATCTCGTAGCCTTTATGCGTCCACGGTGCAGGAAGGTAGGGGCCAAACAGCGCGTAGGCAATAAAGCAGGTAGTGATGATGGGCATGATCCAGCCGTTGGTGCGACGCATGGCCTCCAACACCATGACGATCAAGGCGAGCCCGAACACAATGTCCCAAGGTTCAGGCGAGGTGTTACGGTCAGTAAAGTCATCACCACCCATGATGAGGTAGACCACCACGGCGATGGACAGCGCAGCGGCAATCCAGTCCCACCACATGATGCGATGGCGAAAACGCTGACTCAGCGGAAACACCATAAAGCACAGGAATAGCACAAAGCCCACGTGTATCGGTCGCAATGTTTGCGTCGGTACGATGGCGTAGGCGGTATAGAGGTGGAAAACCGACATGACGAACGCCGCCACCACCACAAAAATGCCAAGCCAGCCTTGGAGCTTGTTGGCTGCGCCTTCTTCGGCTTCAATGAATTCCTCGGCCTTGCTGAGTGCTTCGGCACTAACGACTGCAGCCGAGGGGGCGTTCGAAGATGATGAATTCATGCTGGGGGACCTTTGGTGGCGAATGGGTTCGGTTCAAATAAAAAAGCCCCCCAACGCAATTGGGGGGCTGGACTTGCAAGCACAGTTGCTGGCAAGCTCAGTTCAGCTTGATGCCCTTTTCGGCAAAGTACTTGACTGCACCAGGGTGGAAGGGAATGGGGGTTGCGCTGGTTTTCTGGTTTTCCAGCTTGAAGTTTTCCGCCTCTTTGTGCACGGCGATCAAGTCAGCACGCTTGTCAAAAATGGTTTTGACGATGTTGTAAGCCGTTTTGTCGTCCATGCTCTCATGCGCCAGCAGAATGTTCATCACGGTGGCTTGCTTGTTGTCGGTATCCATTCCACGGTACATGGCTTTGGGGATCACGTCTTCAATGTAGAGGTTGCCGTATTTTTTGTTCATGGCAGCCACGGCGTCAGCGTGGTCCACCATTTTGATTTTGGTGCCGGGCGTGCTGGCCAAGTCAGTCACACCAGCGGTAGGCAAGCCGCCCACCCAGAAGAAGGCGTCAATCTTGCCGTCTTTGATGGCGTTGACTGATTCAGCCACGCCCAGGCGCTCACGCTTCAGGTCTTTGTCTTTGTCTAGGCCAGCCGCTTCGATCAGGCGAAACGCCATGACTTCAGTGGCGCTGCCCGGAGAACCGGTGGAGACACGTTTGCCTTTCATATCTGCCATTTTGTTCACACCACGGCCTTCAACGCTGACCACATGCATGCGGTTGGGGTAGAGCACCATCAGGGTGCGCAGGGGAATTTTGTGGCCCTTAAACTTATCTTCACCCTTGTAGGCGTCTTGGCTGGCGTCGGTCATGGCAAAGCCGATGTAGGGCTTGCCGCTGCCCAGTAGCTTGAGGTTGTCCACCGAGCCGCCGGTGACTTCAGCCGTGGCCTGCATGCCCGGCACGTACTTGGACAGCACCGAAGCCATGCCGCCGCCCATGGGGTAATACACGCCGCCAGTGCCACCTGTGGCAATAGAGATATTTTGAGCGCCTGCACTCAGGGAAATCAACAAACCAACGGCCAAAGTGGCAAGGGGAGTGCGAAGCAGTTTCATAGTATCTCCAGAAAAGGTGGCAATGTTTCATTTTGTCATTGATTCAATGGGCAATCTCTCCGGATTTTCCCTGTGGTGGTTTTCACGTAAAGCACTGGAAAACCTACACACGCAATGAATAAAAAACCGCTTAATGCTCAGGTGTTCGCATCAGCCAGAACCATTCTGTCTTCACGACTATTTTGAAATTACGCGTTCAAAAAATCACGAATGGCAAACAGCGTTGCATCCGGCGACTCGCTCATTTGGTGGTGGCCGACTGGCAACGGGGCAGTTTGTACCACCTTGCCAGATTCGCGTGCCATCTTGATAAGCCCCTGCGCAGCTTTGGCCGGTGTCATCTGGTCTTGCTCGCCCAGCACGAAGAGCACCGGGCAGGTGATCTGCGTGATGGCCTGCTCGCCATGGGCATAGGCGTCACAGGCTTTGAAGCCCCGGTGAAATACGTTGACTGCGGTGTTGCTGGCCAGCACGCGCCGCCCCAGCGCCATGCTCGCGCCATAAACCCAAGTGCCGGGCCCAAGAGATGAGGGTGGAGCAGCCAGCGTGCTGCGTGAGAACACGTTGATCATGGTGAGCGCCTTCATGGGCTCGTTCAGGGCGACGTCCAACAACGCTTGCGACACCTTCATCGGGTAGGCCGTGCCCACCAGCACCAAGTGGCTGACACGATCTTGCAGCCTTGACGCGGCTTCCAGCGCGATTAGCGAACCCCAACTGTGGCCCACCAACGCTGCGCGCGCCACGCCCGCAGCGTCCAGCAGTGCGGCCACAAAATCAGCCGCCGCCTCCACGCTGGCCGGCGCTTCACCTGCGCTGCGGCAGTGGCCGGGCAAGTCCACAGCCAGCACGTTCCAACCGTGATGCGCCAGGTAGCGACTTTGCAAAATCCACACGCTGTGGTCATTGAGCACGCCGTGGATGAAGACCACGGTCGGCTTGGCAGCGTCAAACGCTTTGCCGCCGGTGTAGCAGTAGGTGTTTTGGTCGTTGACAGAGAGGTACATGGGTCGGTCTCCAGTCCGTTCGCCCTGAGCTTGTCGAAGGGGCTTCGACAGGCTCAGCCCGAACGGTGCTAAGTGGTTTTTTCTGCTGCTTTCAAGGCACGCTTGAGGTCGTCAATCAAATCGTCAGGGTCTTCCAGCCCGATCGAGAGGCGAATCGTGCCCTGGCTGATGCCGCCAGCAAGCAGTGCCTCATCGCTCATGCGGAAATGCGTGGTGCTGGCGGGGTGGATCACCAGGCTGCGGCAGTCACCCACGTTGGCCAGATGGCTGAAAATTTTGAGCGCCTCGATGAACTTTTTACCCTGCTCGCGGCTGCCTTTGATGTCAAAACTGAAGACCGATCCCGCACCGCGCGGCAGAAAACGCCGGGCCAATGCGTGGCTGGGGTGGCTCTCCAACATCGGGTGACCGACGCGTGAGACAAAAGGCTGTTGACTCAAAAATTCAACCACTTTTTCGGTATTGCTCATATGCCGCGCCATGCGCAGCGGCAGGGTCTCAATGCCTTGCAAAATCAGCCAAGCGGTGTGCGGGCTCATGCAGGCACCGAAGTCGCGCAGGCCCTCACGGCGTGCGCGCAGCAAGAAGGCACCCACGGTGGATTCCTCGCTGAATACCATGTTGTGAAAGCCCTCGTAGGCTTGGCTCAGCTCGGGGAATTTGCCGCTACGTTCCCAATCGAAGCTGCCCCCGTCCACCACCACGCCGCCAATCACCGTGCCGTGGCCACTGAGGAATTTGGTGGCCGAGTGGTAGATCAAATCCGCCCCGTGTTCAAACGGTTTCATCAACCAAGGCGAGGTGAGGGTGGAGTCCACCAGAAGGGGGACGCGGGCCTCATGGGCGATGGCGCTGATGGTGGGGATGTCCAGCACGTCCAGGCCTGGGTTACCCACGGTTTCACCAAAAAATAATTTCGTGTTGGGCCGCACGGCCGCGCGCCAACCGTCAATGTCGCCCGGTTTCACAAAGGTGGTGTCAATGCCGAAACGGCGCAAGGTGTAGTGCAGCAGGTTTTGCGAGCCACCATACAGCGCGGTGCTGGCCACGATGTGCGAGCCCGCGCCCATCAGCGTGCTAATGGCCAAGTGCAACGCGGCCTGCCCGCTGGCCACGGCAATGGCCCCAATGCCGCCCTCCAGCGCGGCCACGCGTTGTTCCAGCACGGCGTTGGTGGGGTTGCTGATGCGCGAGTACACATGGCCCGCGCGCTCCAGGTTGAAGAGCGCAGCGGCGTGGTCGCTGGACTCAAAGACGAAGGAGGTGGTGAGGTGGATCGGCACGGCGCGCGCGCCAGTGGTTGGGTCGGGCGCGGCACCGGCGTGTAGCGCCAGGGTGTCGAAGCCGGGGTCTGAGTAGCCGGGCATGGGGTTTCTCCGGGTGAAAGAGTGTTTATTTGTGCGCCATTGTGGGCTATATTGGAAGCGCCATTCGGCATACGTGAGTCATATGGAGGTCACCATGAAAGTCAGCGACATTCTGCGCGTCAAGGGCAACACCCTGTACACAGCCTCACCGGAGGATTCACTCGCTCAGGCGATAGAGACTATGGCCGAAAAAGACATGGGTTCTTTGGTGGTGATGTCGCACGGGGATCTGGTGGGCATGTTGACCTTTCGTGAGGTGATCAAATGCTTGGTGAAGAACAAGCAAGTGATAGGAGCGACCTCGGTGCAGTCGGCCATGGACAGCACGCCTCTCACCTGCACCATGGAGACCGATCTGGACGACGTGCGCCGCATGATGCTGGAGCACCATGCCCGTTACTTGCCGGTACTGGATAAAAAGATGCTGATGGGTGTGATCAGCTTTTATGACGTGGCCAAAGCCGTGGTGGAGAGCCAAGACTTCGAGAATAAGATGCTCAAGGCCTATATCCGCGACTGGCCGGATGAAGAGCGGCCTGCGGCTTGAGCTACTGATTTCGGACAGGGCTGCGCCGCTCTGGGATAATCTCACCCCATGAGCGGCAACACCTTCGGACATCTCTTCGCAGTCACCAACTTTGGTGAATCCCACGGCCCAGCCATTGGCTGCGTGATTGACGGCTGCCCGCCGGGCATGCTTTTGAGCGAGGCCGACATCCAGCCCGATCTGGACCGGCGTCGCCCCGGCACCTCTAAATTCGTCACCCAGCGCAACGAGCCCGACGCGGTGGAGATTTTGAGCGGCGTGTACGAGGGCAAGACCACCGGCACACCCATCTGCCTGCTCATCAAAAACACCGATCAGCGCAGCAAAGATTACGGCAACATTCTGCAAACCTTTCGCCCTGGCCATGCGGACTACACCTACTGGCACAAGTACGGCATTCGTGACCCTCGCGGCGGTGGCCGCTCTTCCGCTCGCATGACCGCACCCATGGTGGCGGCGGGCGCGGTGGCCAAGAAATGGCTGCACGCCCAATACGGCACGGTGTTTCGCGGTTGCATGACGCAGATCGGCGAGCTGCCGGTGGCGTTTGAGTCTTGGGATCACGTGCACCACAACCCTTTCTTTGCACCAGCAGCTGATGTGTCGGCGCTAGAGGACTACATGAACGCTTTGCGCAAAGTGGGTGACTCCTGCGGTGCACGCATCCGCGTCAGCGCGTCTAACGTTCCCGTGGGCCTGGGCGAGCCCCTGTTTGACAAGATGGACGCCGATATCGCCTGGGCCATGATGGGCATCAACGCCGTCAAGGGCGTGGAGATTGGCGCGGGCTTTGCCAGCGTGGCGCAGCGCGGCACCACGCATGGTGACTCGCTCTCGCCAGATGGCTTTCGCGCCAACAACGCGGGCGGTGTGTTGGGCGGCATCAGCACCGGGCAAGACCTGGAAGTGTCCATCGCCATCAAACCCACCAGCTCGATCCTGTCGCCACGCGAGTCGATTGACGTCGAAGGCCACAGCACCGAGGTCATCACCAAAGGCCGCCACGACCCTTGCGTCGGCATTCGCGCCACGCCGATTGCCGAGGCCATGCTGGCCCTGGTGGTGATGGAGCATGCGCTGCGCCACCGCGCGCAGTGTGGTGATGTGAAGCTGCCGTTCCCACCTATTCCTGCACAAGCTTAAAACCATTTTTATCAACCCGTCATTCCCGCCTTCGGGGGAGTGATAAACAGAGTTAGACCATGCCCACCATCCACGTTGAAATGTTTGAAGGCCGCACGCCCGAACAAAAGCAAGCTTTTGTCACCGCCCTGACCGAAGCCACAGTCCAGTCACTGGGCTCCAAGCCTGAGTCCGTGGAAATTGTGCTGACCGAAGTTAAAAAATCTAACTGGGCCTCGGGTGGCGTGTTCTGGAGCGACAAGAAGTAGGGCGACTGGCCCTTGTGTCTTCACCTAAAACCGTCTCTGTTCCCACGGCCTCCATACGGCCGCTGCTGCCCTTCGCAGCGCTCTCAGCCACCTACTTCGCGCACATTGGGTTCTTCAACCCCTACTTGACCCTGTGGCTTAAAGACCTGGGCTACAGCCTGGTCGCCATTGGGTTGCTCACCGCCGTGCAGGCTGCTACACGCCTGATCGCCCCCTACGGTTGGGGCTGGCTGAGCGACCACACGGGGGAGCGCGTGAAATTGCTGCGTTTTGCCGCTGTCGCCGCCTTGGTGTTGTCCATCGGCCTGTGGTTTGATAAAGGCTTTGGCTGGTTGGCCGTGGTGCTCTTTTTCATGCTGTTTCAAACCAGCGCCATCATGCCCATGAGCGAGGCCGCCATGGCCCACTTGGTGAGCAGCGGCGGCACGTTTGATGCCAAGCGCTATGGCCGTGTGCGGCTGTGGGGTTCCCTGGGTTTTTTGGTGACGGTCTTTCTTGCGGGTGCCTGGTTCGAGGCTTATGGACTGGGGCATTTCCCTGCCTGGACCACACTGTCATTGCTGGCGTTAACTGTGAGTGCTTGGCTACTGCCGAGCCACAAAGAGGCCGTGCCCAGCCATGAATCCAAAAAATCGGTGCTACCCATCCTGCAAAAGCGCCCGGTGCAATGGCTCTTTGCCTCGGTGTTTTTTCATGTGCTGGGCCACATGGGCATCTACATTTATTTCTCGCTTTTTCTGGACGCCAACGGCTACAGCAAAACCGTTATCGGCCTGATGTGGGCGGCCTGTGTGGTGGCCGAGATCATTTGGTTCTACACCCAAAGCCGCTGGTTGCCCTGGCTCAGTCTAAGCGCCTGGCTGGTGCTGTGCGGCGGCGTGCTGACGCTGCGCATGGGGCTCACCGCTTCGTTCGTAGCGGTGTGGCCAGTGCTGCTGCTGGCGCAGATTCTGCACGCCGTCACCTTTGCCACGCACCATTCGGTGTGCATCGCGCTTTTGTCTCACCACTTCCCCGGTAGCCTGCGCGGGCGAGGCCAGGCGCTCTACACCGCGCTAGGCTACGGCCTGCCCGGGGTGCTGGGCGGCTTGTTTGGTGGCGCGTTGACGTCCCACTACGGCTTGGCCAGCGTGTTTTGGGCGTCGCTGGTCAGCAGTGTGTTGGCCACGGTGTGTGCGTGGCGGGTTTGGCGCCTTAAAGCGCCGGTTGCAACGACATCTTGAGCTACCGTTGTCCTAACCGTGTGAACCCTAATTGACAGTGTTTTGCCTTTGCGGATACTGCGCGGATGCATAAAACACCGCTATTACTCTCCGCCCTGAACCTCATGGACAGGCGCTCTGTCTTGAAGCGAGGTGCCGCAGCAAGTGCGGCAAGTGCAGCCAGCGCTCTGCCATTTCTCAACACGACGGCACACGCGGCGGGTGCCAAGCAGGACTTGGGTGAGACCATGCGCCTGCTCAGCGAGCACATGGCGCAAGCGGCTGTCAGCCCCTTAGCCGTGGAGGTGATTGAGCATGCCAAGCAGCACATTTTGGACACGCTGGCGGCCATCGTCTCCGGCGGCAAGTTGGAGCCCGGCAAGGCCGCGTACCGCTACCTGCAGCAACACGTCTCACCGGGTAAGTGTTCGGTCATTGGCAGCAAGCGTAGCGCAGGTCCGATTGACGCAGCACTGGTCCACGGCGTCATGGCGCATGCGGATGAAACCGATGACTCGCACTCCCGCTCGCGTTCTCATCCGGGCTGTGCCATCGTCCCGGCGGCTTGGGCTTGCGGTGAATATTTCAACGCCAGTGGGGCGCAGTTCCTGCGCTCGGTGGTGCTGGGCTACGACATCGGCACACGCGTGTTGATGGCCATGGGCGGGCCGACCTTCAGCTACACCAGCCACAAAAGTTCACACAGCATTGCTGGTGTGTTTGGGGCCGCTGCAACGGCTGGCAGTCTGGCAGGTCTAAACGCCGAACAAATGCGCTGGATGCTGGACTACACGGCTCAACAGTCGTCCGGCATTGCCTCATGGCGCAGAGATGTGGACCACATTGAAAAAGCCTTTGTGTTTGGCGGCATGCCCGCACGCAGTGGCGTGACGTCTGCGCTGTTGGTGCGCACGGGTTGGAACGGCATTCAAGACGTGTTTTCGGGCGTCGACAATTTCTTCGAAGCGTATGCCCCCACCGCTAAAACCGAGCTGCTGATCGACGAGCTAGGCAAGCGCTATGAGGTGTCGCTAACCGACATCAAGAAGTGGACGGTTGGCTCCCCCATTCAAGCCCCGCTGGATGCACTTGAGTTGATTCAAGCCAAGCAACGCTTTACGGCAAATGATGTGGCCGAGCTCATCGTTCGGCTTGAACCCTCTTCCGCCAAAGTGGTGGATAACCGCGACATTCCTGATATTTGCTTGCAACACATGATGGCCGTGATGCTGATGGATCGCACCGCGTCCTTCAAGGCGGCGCATGACAAAGCCCGCATGCAAGACCCGCTCACCTTGGCGCAGCGCAGCAAGGTGGTTTTGGTGAAAGACGAGTCGCTGGCAGCACTACTGCCCACTCGCGTCGCCATCGTCGAAGTGGTCCTCAAAGACGGCACGCGCATGTCGGAGAAAGTGGAGGCGGTACGCGGCACACCGCGCAACCCCATGACGCGTCAAGAAGTGATCGACAAGGCCCTTGACTTGATGAATCCGGTGCTGGGGCAAGTCAAAACCAAGCAGCTGATTCGGGCTGTCTTTGAATTGGAAACGCTGCCACGGATTCAAGCTTTAAGGCCGTTGCTGCAAGCTTGATCCGTGTACTTCAACGAAGCATCGGACCCGGGAGGCGTTGCGTTACGCTTGAGTGCTAACCAAGCCACTGGAGCATCGATGCCATCACTGAAAAAAATCCACGCCGGCGTGCTGGAGATAGCCTATGCCGAATACGGGCCGAATGACGGCACGCCTGTGTTTCTCATGCACGGATTTCCCTATGACATCCATGCTTACGCTGAGGTCGCCCCCATTCTTGCGGCAGCCGGTTGCCGGGTCATCGTGCCTTATTTGCGTGGTTTTGGTCCGACCCGATTTTTAAGTGCGAATACACCGCGCTCAGGCGAGCAGGCGGCGCTGGGTGCTGATTTGCTGGCGCTGATGGATGCCTTGGCAATTCCGCAGGCCGTCTTGGCGGGGTACGACTGGGGTGGCCGTGCGGCCTGTGTTGTCGCCGCGCTCTGGCCTGAGCGTTGTTCGGGTTTGCTCTCATTTAACAGCTACAACATCCAGAACATTGCGCGGGCCATGGTGCCTGATGTGCCTGAGAGCGAGCACATGCTGTGGTATCAATACTATTTTCACAGCGAGCGGGGCCATGCGGGTTTACAGAAGGATCGACGCGCTGTGACGCACCTGCTGTGGCAGCAGTGGTCGCCGACCTGGAACTTCAGCCAAGAGGTTTTCGAGCGAAGTGCCGCCGCGTTTGACAACCCCGATTTTGTGGAGGTGGTGATTCAGTCCTACCGTCACCGCTTTGCGCTGGCGGCGGGCGACCCGGCTTACCTGGACATCGAAGCACGTCTGGCAAAGCAACCCCCCATCACCGTGCCCACCATCACCTTTGATGGTGCTGATGATGGTGTGCGCGTGCCGTCACCCGCAAGCGCCCACGCGGCCAACTTCACCGGGCCGCGCTCACACCGCGTGGTGCCCGGCGTGGGCCACAACATGCCGCAAGAAGTGCCCGAGGTGTTTGCTGCTGCTGTGCTGGAGCTGGTGCGGGCATCGCACCCTTAAGATTTTGGATTTCAAGCCATACGTTATTAACCACAGAAGGAGACAAGATGAAACGCATTTTCTCGATACTTTTAGTCGCACTCGCCTCGGGCTGCGCGACCCAGCAAGGGGGCTTGGCCATCAAAGACATGGGCTCGTTCCATGTGGGTGGGCGCGAGGTCACGCTGTCTGGCTTGCCCATCAAAGAAGTGGTCTTTGCGGCAGGCGGTGTGCCCGCCAAAATTGACCCGAATGGGGTCTATCAAGTCGAGCAAATGTACGTGCAGTACTTTGTGCCCGCCGTTGAAAAAGGCAAGCTCCCGCTGCTCATGTGGCACGGCGGCGGCCTCACCGGCGTGACTTACGAGACCAAGCCCGATGGGGGCGAGGGCTGGGTGAATTACTTCATCAAGCAAGGCTGGACGGTTTACAACTCAGACGCGGCCGAGCGGGGCCGATCAGGCTGGGCCATGTACCCAGAAGTCACCAAAACAGCGCCCGTGTTTTTGACCAAAGAAAACCCGTTTGAGCGCTTTCGCATTGGCACAGGCGCAGGCTCTTACAACAAGGACGTGGCCAAGATGAAGCCCATGCCCGGCGCGCAGTTTCCGCTAGAGGGCTACGACAATTTCACCAAGCAAGGCGTGCCGCGCTGGACGAGTACCGACGCGCCCACCATTGCTGCCTACATAGCCCTGGTCGATAAGGTGTGCCCCTGCATCGTGCTGGCGCATTCGCAGGGCGGCCCCTTCGCCTACCAAGTGGCGCAAGCGCGTCCTGACAAAGTCAAAGCGCTGGTGTTGGTTGAGCCCGCAGGCATCGGTGACCCTGCCAACGCCGCCGCACTCAAAAACACGCCCAACGTCAGCATTTATGGTGACTTCATTGACGGCGACTCCCGCTGGCCAACCATCAGAGCCAACAACGTCAAGTTTCAAGCGTCCATCCGAGCCGCAGGCGGCTCGCCTGAGTTGATTAACCTGCCCGCGATAGGCATCAAAGGCAACAGCCACATGATGATGATGGACAAGAACAGCGGCGACATTGCAGCCGTGATTCAAAAGTGGTTAGAGGCCAAGGGCTTGACGAAATAACAGGTCACCGCGCTTGATCTTCACTCCTTCAAGCGCTCATGCACCCACTGCGCCGCTGCTAGCAGCTGGTGGTCTTGGCCGAAGCGCCCCACCAGTTGCAAGCCGACTGGCAAGCCCTTTTGGCCGGTAGCAAAGGGCAAATGCACGCTGGGCAGGCCCAAGATAGACCAGCTGCGGCAAAACAGCGGGTCACCGGTCGCCGTGCCCTCGGGCGCAATGCCGGTGGTGCTGGGGGTGAGTAGCACGTCGTGGCGCTCGAACAGCGCGTCGATGCGATGCCGCCAATGGGCCACTGTGCGCAGTTGCTCGGCGTGGCGCTCGCTGCTCATTGCCATGCCGTCATCCAGCAAGCTGTTCAGGGGCGCGCTCAAGCGCTCACGGTGGTGAATGCGCTCATGGCTCAGCGCGCGGGCCATCTCAAAGGTCATCACGTCTTTTTGCAGCTGGATCAGGTCGGCGAAGTTGTCGGGTGTCACCACGTCTTGGCAGTCCTTGGCTTGGGCAGACAAGAGGCGGGTGGCTTGCGCCCAAGCGCGTTGCACGTCGTCATCAGCTTGCGGCCATGAGGGCGTTTGAAAGAAGCCGATGCGCATCGGCGCGGCCTCGCTCCAGCCGCTCAACCGAGCATCACCCGTCAGCACTGCGCCTAGCAGGCCCACATCACGCACGCTGCGGCCAAAGCCGCCGACGATGTCCATGGTGGGCGACAGGCTTTTCACACCGCCACTCGTCACCCGCCCCAGACTGGGCTTGAAGCCCACCACACCGCAGTAGGCCGCCGGGCGGATGATGGAGCCCGCTGTCTGCGTGCCCAAGGCGAGCGGCAGCATGTTGTCGGCCACCGCCGCCGCCGAGCCGCTGGACGAGCCACCCGGCGTGTGGGCCGTGTTGTGCGGGTTGCGGGTAGGGCCGGGCGTGAAGTAAGCGAACTCGGTGCTCACCGTTTTGCCCAGCACCACCGCCCCGGCTTCGCGGCACAGGGCCACGGGGGAGGCGTCTGCGCGGGGGCGGTAGCCGTCATACACGGCTGAGCCGTAAGTGGTGGCGAAATCAGCCGTGTCAAACAAGTCTTTGACGCCCATGGGCAAGCCGTGCAGCAGGCCACGCACCGGGCCAGCGTCCAGCGCGCGGGCGGTGGCTAGTGCGGCGTCGGGGTCGAGTTGGGTGAAGGCGTGGACCGTGCCCTCACGCTCGGCGATGCGCTCCAGGCAGGCGCGCACCAAGTCTTCGGCTTTGAGTTCGCGCCGGGTCAAAAGAGGGCTGAGTTGCCAGGCGTCCATGGCTTGTAATCGGCTGGTGTTCATATGATTCTTCTTCAGGTCTGGTTTTCCGCCTTCGCGGGGATGAGGGTGGTGTAAGTTGATGCTTTTCCTGCGCTCAGACGTGAATGGTAGAGCAGTGGCAAAATCACTTTTCTTCACAAGGCCCACATCATGACAAGCACCCCCAAAACCCATCTCAAAATCGACATCGTCTCCGACGTCTCCTGCCCCTGGTGCGTCATTGGTTTGACAGCGCTGGAAAACGCGCTGGCGCAGGCGAGTGATGCCGTCACCGCTGACTTGCACTTTCAGCCCTTTGAGATCAACCCTGACATGCCGCCCGGCGGGCAAGACATGTCTGAAAATTTGACACGCAAATACGGCTCCACGCCCGAGCAACAAGCGCAAAGCCGTGACGCCATTCGCCAGCGTGGGGCGGATTTGGGCTTTGAGTTTCGGCCCGAGGGACGTGGCCGCATCTACAACACCTTTGACGCGCACCGTCTGCTGTATTGGGCGGGGCTGGAAGATGCCAAGACTGCTTCGGGTGGGCAACAACGCGCCCTCAAGAAGGCGATATTGAGTGCCTATTTCACGCACGGTCAAAGCCCGGCAGACCATGACGTTTTGGTGCAGCTCGCAGTCCAAGTGGGGCTGGATGAGGCACGCGCACGCAATGTGTTGGATGGCGATGAATTTGGCCTGGAGGTGCGCGAGCGCGAGCAGTTCTACCAACGCGCGGGCATCAGCGGCGTGCCTGCGGTCATCATCAATGACAGGCACCTCATTTCAGGCGGACAGCCGGTTGAAGTGTTTGAGCAGGCTCTGCGTCAAATTGCGGGTGAGATGGCCGCCCAGGCGTGATCTTCAGTGCCGAACGCTGAGCGTTGAAAGTCAAAGGGGAGGCCACTTGATGTTGAAGTGCGCCTTGTTTCACTTCATCGCGGCGTGCCTGGCGCTGCTGGCCTTGCCCTTGAGCGCGCAGCCCGTCTCGCAACCCGTTTCTTTCGGCTTGTTTGGCGACACGCCCTACAGCCACTGGGAGCGCGAACAGTTGCCCGATATGTTGGCCGCCATGGGGCGGGAAGGGCTGGCTTTCGTCGTGCACGACGGCGACATCAAGAGCGGCAGCGATGTTTGCAGCGACGAAGTGCTTCTCGATATCCTGGGTGTGTTTCAAGCCTCTAAAGTGCCCCTCATTTATGTGCCGGGTGACAACGACTGGACCGATTGTCACCGCCCCAACAATGGCCGCTATGACCCAATGGAGCGACTGGCCAAGCTACGTGAACTTTTCTATGCCGATGAAAACGCATTGGGCCAACGCAAGATGGCTTTGGAGCGCCAGAGCCGCGCTCCGGCTTTTTCCATCTACCGGGAGAACGTGCGCTGGCAGGCGGGCGGCGTGCTGTTTGTGGGCATGAACCTGCCCGGCAGCAGCAATAATTTTCATGGCGCCAACCGCACCGGTGGCCCAGTGGCTGAGTATCTGGCGCGCAGCGCGGCCAATCGTGTTTGGTTGCAACAGGCCTTTGCACTCGCGCGTGAGAAAAAGCTCGCTGGCCTGATGATCGTGATCCAAGGCAACCCCGGTTTGGAAGCCGCCAGCACCCGGCACACCAAGCTCGGCTACGGCGATTTTCTCGATCAATTGCGTGAAGAAACCACGGCCTTTGCGGGGCAGGTGGTGCTGGTACACGGTGACACGCATTTGCAGCAGATTGACCAGCCACTGCTGGACGTTACGGGCAAGCAATGGGTGAAAAACTTCACACGGGTCGAGACCTATGGCTACCCTTTTATGGGCTGGATCAAGGCCACCGTGGATGTGACTGATCCCCAGGTGTTTAAATTTTCCCCGCGCCGCTGGGGCGGAACACCCTATTCAAATTGACCACAATAAACGCTATGACTACCCAACTCCCCGTTCTCTCTTTGTCCCACGGCTCGCCCATGTTTGCCCTGGATGTTGGCCAGACTGGCCCCATTCTGAAAAACTTTGGACAACACCTGCAAGACGCCGCGCAGACGCCTGCCCTGCGCGGCGTGGTCATCATGTCCCCGCACTGGATGACCCGCGGCCCTGCGGTGATGACCAACCCAACGCCACCCACGTGGCATGACTTTGGTGGCTTCCCACCCGCGCTGTACCAGTTGCAATACCCCGCACCGGGTGCGCCCGCGCTGGCGCAAGACGTGCTGCAAGCCTTGCAGGCTGGGGGGTTGCCCGCGCAGGCCGATGCCAAGCGCCCGTTTGACCATGGCGCTTGGGTGCCGCTCATGCATCTGTTTCCGCGTGCCGATGTGCCGGTGGTGCAAGTAGCCTTGCCGGTAGAGGCCGGGCCGCGTGAGGTCTATGCCTTGGGTTTTGCCTTGCGCCATTTGCGTGAGCAGGGCGTGTTCATCGTCGGCTCGGGTGGCATGACGCACAACCTGGGCGAGTTCTTTGGTGGTCGCCCAGAGCTGGCTGACCCAGCCGACCCGTATGTGATCGCCTTTAGCCGCTGGGTGGAGGAGGCTGTGCAAACCAATGACCGCGAGCGCTTGTTCAACTACCGCACACTGGCCCCGAACGCCGTGCGCGCGCACCCGACCGAAGAGCATTTCTTGCCCATCTTCTTTGCCCTGGGTGCTGCGGGCTGGGGTGAGCCCGGTGCCGCCCCGTCACCGGCGGATTACCTGGGCCGTGAAGTCATGTACCGCTACCTGGCCATGGATGCGTTTGTGTTGCAGTGACTCCGTGTCTATAGTCAAGAGACCACACCAGCCCCAACCCAAGGAGTCAATCCAAATGTCAACCACCCCCTCCAAATTCGTCTGGTACGAACTGATGACCAGCGACCCCCAGGCCGCCGAAACTTTCTACAAAGGAGTCGTCGGTTGGGACGCCAAGGACGCTGGCATGCCCACCGGGCCGTACACGATTGTGTCGGTGGGTGCATCAATGGTTGGCGGCATCATGGCCATCCCAGCACCTGCTGCAGCGATGGGTGCTCGACCGGGCTGGCTGGGCTATATCTCTGTGCCAGACGTGGACGCGCACACCGAAAAAGTCAAAGCCTCAGGCGGGCGTCAATTCGTTGCACCGACCGACATCCCCGGTGTGGGGCGTTTTTCTTGCGTGTGCGACCCACAAGGGGCCGTCTTCATGTTGTTCAAAGGCAATGGAGAGCCTGATCAGAATCCGCCAGCGCCCGGCACGCCAGGCCACATCGGCTGGCGCGAGTTGCATGCGGGCGAGGGCGTCAGCGCGTGGGACTTCTATGCCAGCCAGTTTGGCTGGACCAAGGGCGAGGCCATGGACATGGGGCCGATGGGGGTGTATCAGCTCTTTGCCACTGGGGATGAACCCGTGGGCGGCATGATGACCAAGACGCCCGAGACCCCCATGCCTCACTGGCTCTACTACATCAATGTGGACGCGATTGATGCTGCCATCGCCCGCGTGAACGAGGCCGGTGGCAAGGTCATCAACGGCCCGATGGAAGTACCCGGCGGCATGTGGATCGTGCAAGGCATCGACCCGCAGGGGGCCGTGTTTGCGCTGCTGGCGCCCAAGCGCTAAGCCGACCGAACGCAGGGGCGATGTGCGGGTAAGCCCGGGCGTGCAAACTGTGCGGCTCGCACAATAATCGGGCTCATGACGCTCAATGACTTCAACCCAAAACGGCCCATCAAAATCAAACCATCCTGTTTGAGGGCGCTAGCTCAAAGCGGCCTGGCTTTGCTGGTCGCCCTCTCAGCCACCCTTGTAGCCACACGAGCGCACGCCCAAGACTACCCCAGCAAACCCGTTCGCATCCTGGCACCCTCGGCTTCAGGCGGTGGTTTTGACCTGGTGGCACGGGTCTTGGGGGCCAAGTTGTCGGAGCAAATGGGGCAGCAGTTTTTCATTGAAAACCGCTCTGGCGGTGGTACCTTGCTGGGCACGCAAACCATTGCCCGCGCGCCTGCCGATGGCCATCACCTTGTGGTGGGTGGCTTGTCCAATATGGCGCTCAATATGGGTTTGTACAAGCAGCCGGGTTATGACCCGCTGAGCGACTTCATCCCCCTGCGCTTGGTGGTCTCGCACTCTTACACCCTGGTCGGGCGCAATGACTTGCCTTTTAATACCGTCAAAGAGCTGATGGCCTATGCGCGTGCCAACCCTGGCAAACTCAACTTTGGCACCAGCGGGCCGGGCACGGGGCAGTACATCCTGGCGGCCTTGATGCGTGGCCTGGGCAAGGTGGACATGCAAATGGTGCCCTACAAAGGCGCGCAGCCTGTGTACCTGGATTTGCTGGGTGGGCGGGTCGATTTGTTCTTTGACAACTCCACCACGACCCGCACTTTCATTGAGGCGGGCCAGTTGAAACCCTTCGCCGTGTCCAGCCGCCAGCGCGCGCCCGATGCGCCTCAAATCCCCACCTTGATCGAGACCGGGGCGATAGACCTGGAGATGGAAACCTGGTTTGGCTTATTCATCCCCGCCAAAACGCCCGCCGCCATTGTGGAGCGCCTGCGCAAAGAAATTGACATCGCCATGCAGTCCCCCGAAGTGCGCAAAAAATTGCAGCAAGGCAGTGGTCGAATTTTGCAAATGAACACGGAGCAGACCGAAGCCATGCTCAAGTCCGAGATCAACAAATGGCCACGCCTGTTGCGCACCGTGGGCATCGCGCAAGAGTAGCGCTGCATCACCGAATCAGCATGCAAGACTTGATTGAAAAACTCACCATCACCGAGCTGGTGCAAAGCTGGGCGATGTACCGTGACATTGGCGATTGGGAGCGGCTGCGAAGAACCATGCACGATGACGCCAGCATGACGGCCACTTGGTACGACGGCAGCTTTGCAGGCTTCATCGAAGCCTTACAGGCGTCTTGGCGCAAGGGTTCTCGCTCGCAGCATTTTGTGGGCTCTACTGTGGTTGAGATTCAAGGCGCACGGGCCATCGCCCAAACGCGCATGTCGATCCTAGTGCGCGGCAAGCTCGATGGCCAGCCAGTGGACGTTACCAGCGTGGGACGCTTCTTTGACCGCGTTGAAAAACGCCAAGGCACATGGCGCATTGCCAAGCGCTGCGTCATTTATGAAAAAGACCGGCTTGACGCGGTGAACCCTCAAGCCGCTATCCAACTAGACCCCGCGCTGCTTGAGAAATTCCCCGAAGGCTACCGCCACCTGGCCTACCTGCAAACCCAGGCCGGGGGCGAGGTCAACCCAAATTTACCCACCGCCAGCGGCCCCGCTTTGGAGCAGTTTGTTTTTCAAGCCCAGACTTGGCTTCATACGTCTTGAAAGGACACACCACCATGTACGCCCACTTGAATGACTGCCACTGTGAAGTTGCCAACCCACCGCGCCGTGGCTTTCTCTCCGGCCTGTTGGCTGCAGGCGCTGCATCAGCCTTGGCCGGTTGCCAGACTGGCATGGGTGGGGGCATGGGCAGCACAGGCAATACGACGACCCAGCCGCACCGCATCGACATTCACCACCACATCGTGCCGCCCTCGTACGCGGCGGATCTCAAGCGCCTAGGCGGTGGGGGTGCTCCCAAGTGGTCACCTCAAATGTCGATTGAAGATATGGACAAAAACGGCATCGCCACCTCGGTTGTGGCCTTGATGCAACCCGGTGCATTTTTGGGTGACATGCCCACCGACCAGCGCTTGGCGCGCGAGTCCAACGAGTACGCCGCGAAAATGGCGCGCGACTACCCCGGCCGCTTTGGCTCCTTTGCCACCTTGCCGCTGATGGATGTGCCAGGTAGCCTGCGTGAAATTGCCTACGCCATGGACACCTTGAAAGCCGACGGCATTGGCCTTATGACCAGCTATGGCGAGAAGTACCTGGGCGACAAACATTTTTGGCCCATCTGGGAAGAGCTGAACCGCCGCAAAGCCGTCATCTACACCCACCCGTTGATGGCCGCGTGTTGCCGCAACTTGGTGGAAGGTTTGCCCAACTCGTCGCTTGAGTTTGCCACCGACACCTCGCGCACCATTGCCAGTCTGCTGTTCAGCGGCGCGGCGAACCGCTTCCCCGACATCCGCTGGATTTGGTCGCACAGCGGTGGCACCCTGCCGTTTTTGTGGAGCCGCTTCACCCGCCAAGAAACCGACATGAAGGGAAAAGCCAAACTGGTCTTGCCCCAGGGCGTGCTGAGCGAAGTGCAGAAGTTTTATTACGACACCGCCCAGGGCCACCACGAGGGTGCCATGGCCGCCCTGCGCGTGTTGGTGCCACCGTCTCAAATTTTGTTTGGTACCGACTACCCCTATCGCCCCGGCTCAGAAGTCCGCCAAGGCTTGGCCGATAGAAGCTTCACGGCGTCTGAACGCCAAGCCATTGACCGGGGCAACGCCTTGCGCTTGATGCCGCAGTTGGCGCATCTGTCACCCACCCGCTCTTGATTTTTTAGGAACCACCATGTCTGACGCCTTTCCAATCCCCAACACGCGCAAGCCAGATCACCCGATTGACCCGCTGTTCACTACCCGCTGGTCGCCCCGCGCCTTTGCCGACGCCCCCATGTCAGAGCCCGAGTTGTTGACCCTGCTGGAGGCGGCCCGCTGGGCCCCATCGGCCCAGAATGCTCAGGAGTGGCGCTTTGCCTATGCCTTGCGCGGTGATGCGCTGTGGCAGCCCCTGTTGGAAAGCCTGAACGCCAAAAACCAAACTTGGGCAAAAAATGCCAGCGCCTTGCTGGCCGTGGCCTCCCGCACCATGGCAATGCCCAAGGGCGACGAAGCCCTTGTGCCTAACCCATCCCACGCGTTTGACACGGGCGCGGCCTGGGCACATCTGGCTTTGCAAGCGACGCTCTCCGGATGGCATGTGCACGCCATGGGTGGTTTTAACCCTGAAGCCACCGCTAAGGCAGTTCAGCTGCCGCCCCACCATGTGCTGCACTGCGTTGTGGCCGTCGGTAAGCGTGGCGACCCCGCCAGCCTGCCCGATGGTTTTCGTGAGCGTGAAGCGCCTAATGGTCGCAAACCCTTGAGTGAAATTGCGGTGAGGGGGACGATGCAAGGTTTACTTTGAACATCAATACAACGGCGCTTGCAACTGCGCCTTTGCTCTCAAACACTGTCTAAAGCCGTTGCGTTTGACTTTGGACCTGACTCTGACTCTGACTCTGACTCTGACTCTGACTCTGACTCTGACTCTGACTCTGACTCTGGCTCTGGCTTTGGCTTTGGCTTTGGCTTTGGCTTTGTTGACCCGCAAAGCCGCTCGCTTGGTCGTCGGGCATGGGCTCAACAGTGACGCCCACAGTCAGGGTATGGCTCGCACCGCCATGGATGACACCACGTATCGGAGACACGTCCGTGAAGTCCCGACCAATGGCCAGCGTCACATAATCTTCACCGGGTGAGTGCCAGCCACAACGGTTGTTGGTGGGGTCCAGGTCGCACCAACGCTCGCCCTCAGGTAAGTCGGGTACATACACGGCCACCCAGGCATGGGATGCGTCACTGCCTTTGAGCTTCACCACGCCAGGTGGCGGCTCAGTCAGCAGATAGCCGCTGACATATCGGGCCGGAATGCCCATCATCCGCAAACACGCAATCATGATGTGAGCGAAGTCCTGGCATACACCTTTGCGTTGGGCTAGCGCCTCCAGGGCCGGTGTATTGAATTGGGTGCTTTGACTCTCGTACACAAAGTCGGAGTAGATGCGCCGCATCAGGTCTTGGGCGGCCTCAAGTAGGCCGACGTTGGGCGCAAAACTGGGTCTTGCATAGGCGGCAAATTCACTGTGGTGCGGAACAAAGGGCGAAGCAAATACAAACTCTGCCGCCGAATCAAACTCAGCCCCGGACTGGTAGCGAAAGCGCTCTCTAACCTGCTCCCAGACCATGCTGCTCTTGGGGAGCTCATGATTTTTTGTGACGACCACGCTTTCAGCTACGACGTTCAGGGTCGCATGTGGCGACTGCAGCGAGAAGTAAGAACGGGTGTTTCCAAACACATCGACCGTATTGCTGATTTGACGAGGCGTGGGCGTGATGTGCAGGGTATGACTCACAAGCTGCTGGTCGGCAGTGTGAAGAGGTTGCAGGTATGCGATGTGCTGCGCGATTTCCACGGCTGGCTCATAGTCATACCGGGTCTCATGGGTGACCTTTAACCGCATCAGGCACCCAGACTCTGTTTGACTTCGGCCGAGTGGGTAAAGTAAGTGGCACTGATCTCGTTCGACACGTTAAAGGCGGCTGCCGTGCATTGCATCAGTAAGTCATTCATGTTGAAAAAATAGCCAGGATCGTGGTCTGTTTCTGTGCTTGTTTCGATTTGTGTGGGCATAGCCTCGCACAGTTGCGCAAGCGACCAAGCACTAGGGTTAGGCATGCGAAGATTCAGGATGGTGGTGGTGTTGGGCTCAACACCGGCCAGCTTTGCCATGCGTGCACGCAGCGCCTGTGTGATCCACGCCAAAGATCGCGGATTGTCTCGGTCCAGAACCAGCAGGTCGACCAGGGCGACAAGATCACGACTTTGCTGGAACTGCGCGTGAAAGGTGATGGTGCTGTCAAAGAGCGCAATCATTGCTTCAAACCCTGCATGGGTGTGAATTGATCGGGTCTCAAAGCCACAGGTCATGGACGATGCCAGAAAAACCAGCCGTTCGATGTGTCGGCCAATGCTTAACAGTCGCCAGCCATCGTCATGGGTCATTCGGTCAGTCTGTGCGCCGGTAATGGCAGCCATTTTGGCGCTGGTTTTTTTCAGAATTTGCAGGGCTTCTTGTACAGAATAGTCGCTGCTGGCAGTTTGGTTGGCACAGTAAGCTGACATGTCGTTTTCGGCGCGAACAATCACACGCCAATGTTCCTGCGACAAGCGCTCGCGCACCGTTGAAGCGGCCATTTTGAGGGCGCGAAGGTAATAGCCCACACTGGTGGCGCCTTCGGTACTGCCCAGGTTGGAGATCAGTGAACGCTCAAAGACCTGACGTGCTTGGGTGGCCGTGGGTACGCCGGGGAGTACCAGCGTATTGGTGACGGCCATTTTGCTGAGCCATGCCAAAAGGTGGGGCGACGATTGCTCATCGCCATTGAGGCATTCAAGCGTGAGTTGTGCCAAGCGAATGGCGTTCTCGGTGCGCTCGGTATAGCGACCCAACCAAAACAAATTTTCAGCCGCACGACTGGTCACCAGTCGCTTTCGATGAGCCAAAGAGGCCGGTGTCAAGTGCGGTTGCAGCAGTGTGGTCTTGTCGACTTCGGCATGGCTAAGTGCCCAAACGTCTGCACTGCTGCCGCCTTGCTGCATGGAGGCGATGCCTGCTGTTGTACCTGCCAAGCGCGCAAGTCCACCCGGTAGAACGCGCCAAGACTGTGGCCCATCGGATACGGCAAACACCCGCAGCAGCACCGGGCGCGGCACGATCTCGCCTGTGTTTTCACCGTCCTTGGCCAATGTTTGCCAAGTGGGCATTTGTGACAGGGGCAAATAGGCTTGAACGGTGTGGTCTTCGCTGTGCTGAGCAATACGTCCCGCCCATTCATCGAGTTCGCGTGATGAAAGTGAGCGCCCCAAGACCGCATCAAAGCTGTCGCGAATAGGCGTGCCCGGGTAGGTGGGCTTGATGGCACAGTTGCGCAGTTGATGCAGGGCTTCTTCCATCGCTGCACGCTCTCCGCACCACCAGGTGGGTAGGGATGGGATTTGCAGTTCCTCGTCCAGTAAATGACGGGACAGGGCGGGTAAAAACCCCAGAAGAGCGGGAGACTCCAGAAATGCGGATCCCGGCATGTTGGCCATCATCACATTGCCTGCACGTATGGCCTGTAGCAAACCCGGTACACCCAATGTGGACTCAGGTAATAGTTCCAATGGGTCCAGGTACTGGTCATCTACCCGCTTGAGCAGACCATGCACTGGCACGAGTGCTTTGAGGGTTCTGAGGTAGAGGTGTTCGTCACGCACGATCAGATCGCTGCCCTCGACCAGCGTCAGCCCCAGGTAGCGCGCCAAATAGGCATGCTCAAAGTAAGTCTCGTTGTAGGGGCCAGGGGTCAGAAAGGCGATATGAGCGTCCTCCCCTGCAGGGCTCATTTTTTTCATGTTTTCAATGAGCACGCGGTAAGTGCTGGCCAGACGTTGCACGCCCATGGTCTGAAACGCCTCGGGGAACTGATTGGACGTAGCCAGACGGTTTTCCAGCAAATAACCCAGACCGGAGGGGGCCTGGCATCGTTGGCTAACGAACCACCAGTTGCCATCTGGGCCTCGGGCCAAGTCAAAAGCCGCAATGTGCAGATGGGTTCCGCCCGCTGGCTTAACACCATGCATGGCTCTGAGGTAGCCAGGGTGACCTTGCACGAGCGCAGGCGGTATCAGGCCCTTGGTCAGCAATTGCTGTGGGCCGTAGATGTCCGCCATGACCGTATTGAGCAAACGCATGCGCTGCAAAACGCCAGAAGCGATCTGTTGCCAACTTTCGGACTCGATGATCAGGGGAAACAAATCCACAGACCAGGGTCGTTGTGGACCGTTCTCATCGGCGTACACGTTGTAAGTGACACCGTTGTCCCGAATCTGACGCTCTAAACTGATTTTTCTCTGGTTGAGCTCATTTGGCCCATTGTCGGCAATACGGCTAAAGAAATAGGCCCACTCCTGCGTCAAGGGGCTTTTCTTTGAGTCGATGTCACTCACCGCAGACGAGGCCTGCTTGTTGATGGGTGGCGTGACACCACGTGCCTCGTCGTAATGCCCCGCCGCTGCGGATGCGGCCAGGGCCATGGTCTGGATATCGGGCTTGCCCGGGCTAGCTTCGGCTTGCGATGATTTGATTGCGTCTTTCACTGGGTAAGTGTAAGTCAGCTAGGGGCTGGATGTACCGATGTGAGCTCATGCTATTGGCGTCGTAAGTCACGCGTGAACGGAAACTCCTTGCTGCCCGCCACGTTGATGGTGGCTGGGGGCACGTTCATCACGCCTGGCGTGTGACCCATGGCGGCGAAGCGCGACATGCGTCGGCTCTCCGCCTCGTAGGCGTTGACCGGGAATGTGTCTGGATTCAACCCGCCCGGATGGGCAACGTAGTACTGGCAGCCGCCCAATGAGCGCTTCATCCAGGTGTCCACAATGTCAAAGGTCAGCGGGGTATGGATGCCAATGCTCGGGTGTAGGCTGGAGGGTGGGTTCCATGCCTTGTAACGCACACCGGCCACAAATTCACCGTTGGTACCGGTGGACTGTAGGGGCAGGGCCTGGCCATTGCAAGTCACCACGTAGCGACTCTCATTCATGCCTGTGACATGCACTTCAATGCGTTCCAGGGACGAGTCCACATAACGCGCCGTGCCACCGGACGTCCCTTCTTCGCCCATCACATGCCACGGCTCCAGGGCATTGCGTAAGGTGAGCTCAACGCCCGCAGACTGGATCGATCCAACTCGGGGGAAACGGAACTCGTAGTGGGGCGCAAACCAGCTGGTATCAAAGGCAAAACCGGCCCCTTGCATTTCGGCAATCACGTCATCAAAGTCCATCTTGATGAAGGTGGGCAACATGAAGCGGTCATGCAGTTCGGTGCCCCAGCGGGTGGCGGGCGCTTTGTAGGGGCTCTTCCAGAAGCGGGCTACCAATGCCCGCAGCAAGAGCTGCTGCACGCTGCTCATGTGGGGGTGCGGTGGCATCTCAAACGCGCGCAGCTCAAGCAGCCCGAGACGGCCGGTGGCGGAGTCGGGCGAATACATCTTGTCGATAGAAAACTCGCTCCGATGTGTGTTGCCGGTGGCGTCGATCAAGATGTTGCGTAGCGTGCGGTCCACCAACCACGGGGGCATGCTTTGGCCATATTTTTCGCGGTTTTTGTAGATCTGCTCGATGGCAATTTCCAGCTCATAGAGTTGGTCATTGCGTGCCTCGTCCACGCGGGGTGCCTGGCTGGTGGGGCCGACAAACATGCCGCTGAAGAGATAGCTCAGGGAGGGATGGTTGTGCCAGTACAGCAGTAGGCTGGCCAACAGCTCGGGGCGACGCAAAAATGGGCTGTCTGCCGGTGTGGCGCCGCCCATCACAAAGTGATTGCCGCCGCCGGTGCCGGTGTGGCGACCGTCTTTCATGAACTTCTCTGCGGACAGACGCGACTCGAATGCCACCCCATACAAGAACTCAGTGTTTTTTACCAACTCTTTCCAGTTGGTGACGGGGTGAATGTTGACCTCAATCACACCCGGATCGGGTGTGACTTGTAATAGTTTGAGGCGAGGATCGCGCGGAGGTGGGTAGCCTTCCAGGACAATTTTGACGTCTAAGGATTTCGCTGTGGCCTCAATGGCCGTCAGCAGATCCAAGTAGTCTTCCAGCCTTTCAAGGGGTGGCATGAAGATGTACAGCACACCCGATTTTTCTCCCACAGCCTCAGCCTTGGGGCCACTGGCGCGGCGCGGATCGCGCACTTCCACGCACAGGGCCGTGCGTGTGACCCAATGCGCTGATTCTTGACGCGAGGGAGCACGCGAGAAATCGGCCGGTTCGGCCTGCGTGAGGCTTTGAGCATGGGAAGCCACAGAGCTGGTGGCTGAGCTGCTAGTCGTCTGAAATTTGATGCTGCTGGTGTTACTCGGATCGGTTTGTGATGAGTCGTAGCGCTGCGCGAACGAGCCGTGCGCAGGCAGGGCATCACGCAGTGCCGATGGATCCTGCTCTATCAGGTAAGGGTAATCTGTCTCGCTCACCCAGGGTAGCGAATCCAGCGGCAGGCGCAGGCCCATGGGAGAGTCGCCGGGCATCAGGTACATGCGTTCATCGCGCAAAAACCACGAGCCTGTCGTCCACGCGGGACTGGTCTTGTCCTTCGCGTCTCGTGCCTTCACGGGGAGCACGTAGCCCACCACGCTGTCGAGCTTTTGCTCAAACACACGGCGCAGCCGGGCACGCTCCATCTCGTCGTCCAGCTTGGAGTCGAACGGATCCACATTGGCGGGCAGACGGCGCTCACGCCACAGGTAGTACCACGTGTCTTCGTAGGCGCTCTCGATGAATTCGTCCGTCACGCCCAGCTTTGACGCGAGTGTTAAGGTGAAGCGACGTGCGTCCTCGCTGGTGTAGTGGGTGGGCACGCGTTCATCGGCAAACAGTGTGGGGTCTGCCCACACGGGCTGGCGGTCAGCGCGCCAATAAATGTTGAGCGTCCAGCGCGGCAGTTGCTCGCCGGGGTACCACTTCCCCTGGCCAAAGTGCAAAAAGCCACCTTCACCGTATTCGGCACGCAGTTTTTGCACCAACTCGGTGGCAAATCCGCGTTTGGTCGGTCCTAGTGCATCAGTGTTCCATTCTGGTGCATCGCGATCATTCACTGCCACAAAAGTGGGCTCGCCGCCCATGGTCAGCCGCACGTCACCCGCATCCAATGACTTGTCCACAATGTCGCCAAGCGCCATGACGTCTTGCCATTGCTCCTCGGTATAGGGCTTGGTCACACGGGGGGACTCATAAATGCGCGTCACCGCCATGTGATGGGCAAACGTTACCTCGCATTTGTCCATGCCGCCTTCAATGGGGGCAGCACCTGACGGCTGAGGTGTGCAGGCCAGTGGAATGTGGCCCTCGCCAGCCAGTAAGCCGGAAGTGGCGTCCAGCCCCACCCAACCTGCGCCTGGAAGGTACACCTCACACCATGCGTGCAAGTCGGTGAAATCGACTTCGGTACCGCTTGGGCCATCCAGCGCCTTCACGTCGGGTTTCAACTGAATCAGATAGCCCGAAACAAAGCGGGCCGCTAGACCGCAGTGGCGCAGCAACTGCACCATCAGCCAAGCGGAATCTCGGCAGGAGCCGGAGCCCAGTTTGAGGGTTTCATCGGGTGTCTGCACGCCCGGCTCCATGCGAATCAAGTACTTGATGTCCTCATGAACCATTTGATTCACGGCGACCAAAAAGTCGATACTTCGGCGTTTTCGACGGTCAATTCGCGCCAAACAGGCCCGCAGGCGTTTGGTCAGGTGATCGGATGCAAGGTAGGGGGCAAGCTCTTGCGCAAGAAGGGTTTCGTACTTGAAGGGGTACTTCTCAGCACTGGGCTCCAGGAAGAAGTCGAAGGGGTTGTACACCGCCATCTCGACCACCAGATCCACGGTGACCTTGAACTCTTTGGTCTTCTCGGGGAACACCAGTCGTCCCTGGTAGTTGGCGAAGGGGTCTTGTTGCCAGTTGATGTAATGACTGGCGGGCTCAACCTTGAGCGAGTACGAAATGATCTTGCTTCGGCAGTGCGGGGCGGGGCGCAAGCGAATGATTTGTGGCCCCAGGTTAACCAAGCGGTCATACGTGTAATGGGTCACATGGTTCAGCGCGGCATGTATGGACATAGTTGTTTCGTAGCAGGTTGAAAGAAATGGGACGCGCGATAGATACATCCTAGCGTGTTGCAAGTACGCAAGGACTAGGCCACAGTGAAATATTTATTTGGCCCGATCCTTGCGTAGTCAAACATAGGCTAAGCTGAAGCCGGAGGACAAGTTGCCATGCAAAGATTTGACGAGATGTATACCGCAATGCCTTACGAGTTTTTCTCGAAGGGCAAACAGGTCCGTGATCATTACAAGATCTACGACGAATGGCTGGCCCGTCAGCCGGGTGACATGATGGCCAAGCGCCGTGAGGAGGCCGAGCTGATTTTCAGGCGCGTCGGCATCACATTCGCGGTGTATGGTGCCAAGGACGAGGACGGCTCGGGGACCGAGCGACTGATCCCGTTCGATCTAATTCCACGCATCATTCCTGCGCATGAGTGGGCCAGCCTGGAGCGTGGGCTGGTGCAACGTGTCACGGCCTTGAACCGCTTCATCCAGGATGTGTACCACGGGCAGGAGATCATCAAGGCGGGCCTTATCCCAGCCGAGCAGATCACGCAAAACGCGCAGTTCCGGCCCGAGATGGTGGGTGTCCATGTGCCGGGCAATGTTTACTCCCATATCTCCGGCGTCGATATTGTGCGTGCGCCCAGTCCGAACGGCGATGCCGAGTACTACGTGCTGGAGGACAACCTGCGCGTCCCTAGTGGTGTGAGCTACATGCTGGAAAACCGCAAGATGATGATGCGGTTGTTCCCCCAGCTTTTTAACGCCCACCGCGTTGCGCCCGTGGCCCACTACCCCGATTTATTGCTGGAGACGCTGCGCGAATCCAGCACCGCGACAACGACTGAACCCACGGTGGTGGTGTTGACCCCGGGCATGTTCAACAGCGCCTACTTTGAGCATGCCTTTTTGGCCCAGCAGATGGGTGTGGAGCTGGTCGAGGGGAAAGACCTGTTCGTCAAAGACAATTTTGTCTACATGCGCACCACGCGCGGCCCGCGTCGGGTGGACGTGATCTACCGGCGAGTGGACGATGATTTTCTGGATCCCAAAGTATTTCGTGCGGATTCAACGCTGGGCTGCGCAGGCTTGATGGATGTGTACCGCGCGGGACACGTGACCATCTGCAACGCGGTGGGCACTGGCGTGGCAGATGACAAGTCCATCTACCCCTACGTGCCCAAGATGATTGAGTTTTATTTGGGCGAAAAGCCTATCCTCAACAATGTGCCGACCTACATGTGCCGCAACAAGGATGACCTGGCCTACACGCTGGCCAATCTCAAGGATCTTGTGGTCAAAGAAGTGCATGGTGCTGGTGGTTACGGCATGCTGGTGGGGCCGGCAGCTACCAAGGCAGAGATCGAAGACTTCCGCAAGGCGGTGTTGGCCAACCCGAGCGGCTACATTGCCCAGCCCACATTGAGCCTGTCGAGTTGCCCCACGTTTGTGGAAAGCGGCATTGCGCCGCGTCACATTGACTTGCGCCCCTATGTCCTTAGCGGCAAGACGGTGCAAATGGTGCCTGGTGGCTTGACGCGGGTGGCGCTGAAAGAGGGGTCTCTGGTGGTTAACTCGTCACAGGGTGGCGGCACGAAGGACACTTGGGTTTTAGAGAACGGCGTGGCTTCACCGAAGCCAACGCAGTCCCAATCACAGTCGAATTGAGCGTAAGGAATCAGACCATGCTGTCACGTACCGCCGATCACCTGTTCTGGATGGCCCGCTACACCGAGCGGGCCGAGAACACCGCCCGCATGCTGGATGTGACTTATCAAACAGCACTGTTGCCCCAATCTGAGGCCGTGGCTTTGATTGGATGGCAAAGCCTGTTGAACATCAGTGAATTGCTGCCCGCCTATACCGCCTTGCATGGCGAGGTTAATGCCCGTGATGTGATGAATTTCATGGTCAAAGAGGAAACCAACCCCTCTTCCATCGTGTCTTGCCTTCGTGCTGCCCGCGAGAATGCCCGGGCGGTTCGGGGAACGCTGACCACCGAGGTCTGGGAAACCCAGAATCAGACTTGGCTAGAGGTGCTTCGTAAGGTCAAGGGTGATGAGTTCGAGAGCGACCCGGGTCAGTTTTTGGACTGGGTGAAATTTCGTTCACACCTGTCACGTGGCGTGACTTTGGGCACCATGCTGATGGATGAGGCGCTGTATTTCATGCGCTTGGGCACATTTCTGGAACGTGCTGACAACACGGCCAGGTTGGTGGATGTCAAGTTTTATGCCGTGCAAAGCGAGTTCTTTGGTTCGGCCAGCGAGAAAGATCAAGAGTACGATTTTTACCACTGGAGCGCCATATTGCGCAGTGTCTCCGGGTTCGAAATCTACCGCAAGGTGTATCGCGATGTGATCAAACCTGAACTGGTGGCCGAGTTGTTGATTTTGCGGGCTGACATGCCCCGCTCACTCCATGCAAGTCTCAATGAAGTTGTGGACAACCTCGCGATGCTGTCCAACGCGCAGTCAGGCGAGACGCTTCGGCATGCGGGAAAATTGTGCGCTGAAATCAAGTATGCAAGCATTGACGAAATTCTTGCGACAGGGCTGCACACTTACTTGGGTCAATTCCTGGACCGGGTCAATGACTTGGGTGCGCGCATCAGCCGCGATTTCCTGATGCCAGAAGAGGCCTGAACGCACCCATCCTGAAAAGGCGAGGCCATGCAGCTAAGATGGCCTCCTTTTTTACAACTACATTGTTTCTGAATGACCTATTGCGTTGCAGTCCAGAGCGAGTCCGGCCTGGTTTTTCTCTCAGATTCCCGTACCAATGCTGGCATGGATCAGATCAGCACCTTTCGCAAGATGCACACCTTCGAGGTGCCAGGCGAGCGCGTCATGGTGCTTTTGACGGCTGGTAACTTGGCCGTCAGCCAGTCGGTTGCGAGCGGACTGCGTGTGCAAATGGAAAACCCCGGCGAAAAGAGTCTGGCGTCGGCCCCCAACATGTTTTCTGCAGCCAAGATGGTAGGCGATGCGGTGCGAAAAGTGTATGAACGAGATGCAGAATCGCTCAAGGCCTTCAATATCGAGTTCAATGCCAACATGATTTTTGGCGGCCAGGTCAAGGGCGAGGCGCCCCGTCTGTTCAACATCTACTCCGCAGGAAACTTCATCGAGGCGACTGAGGAAACCCCGTTTTTTCAAATCGGCGAGTCCAAGTACGGCAAACCGATTCTGGATCGAGTCATTGGCGGCGGTCTTTCGCTAGACGAAGTGGCCAAGTGCTGCCTGATTTCAATGGACTCGACCATCAAGTCGAATCTGTCAGTGGGCTTGCCTCTGGATTTGCTGTGCTACGAAAGCGATTCACTTCAGATTAACCAACGCAAGCTGATCGACGCCAAAGACCCCTACTTTGCATCGATTCGCGAGAGTTGGGCAGAACAGTTACGCAAGGTCTTTGAAGAGTTGCCGGACCCGGCTTATTGGAAATAAGCGCAAGCCTGCGGCAAGCAGGCTCTAGTCCATTAGGCACTTAACCAACTTCAATTACTGCTTTGGGCTCAAATTCCTTCGGCTTCTTGATCATCATTGGTTATAATTGAAGTCTTGAACGGTGGCTGTAGCTCAGTTGGTAGAGTCCAGGATTGTGATTCCTGTTGTCGTGGGTTCGAGCCCCATCAGCCACCCCAAGCTACATATAGAAAGCCCGCTATCAGTATGATGGCGGGCTTTTTCTTTGGTGTTGCCATGTAGCCACCATGTAGCCAGCAGTACCGGGTTCTCTACCGATTAGGCCAGCACCAGACGAAAGAAAACCAGCACGCGGCGGACCAGTGTCACTTCCTTTTGTGCCTAAATTCCCACGGTGGCACTGGCTCAGCATCGGCCCATAAACCCCGCCTAACGGCCCTAGCCTCGTTTTTCGCATCAGCGTACACCTAGCGGTCAATCGCTGGTTGTTCGCGCTCATACGCCTTGTAATGCCAAGCCATGCCGCGCTTTGCCTGCACTAGGTACACGTACCGCCCATCTATCAGCACCTTTCCGGATAGTGATTTTTTAGAACGATTGCCGAAGGGCTGCTTTTTCTCAGGCGCATCAATACCGGCAAGACGAATCTTTTGCTGCACCTTGTCGCCGTCCAGCACAGTGATGGTGTCGCAATCGGCTACACCTACGACACGGCCGTCAGGTGGCGTCATGGCAGGTCAGTGATAAAAGTACAGCTAGAGCAAGGGTGAGTTTCCTTTGGGGATTCTGCCAGTCCAAATGCAAAAATTCGATACTGGGGCGGACGTATTCGTATTCAATGTAAAAAAAAGACAATCCCCCAAATGGGGGGGGTATCAAGAAGCAAGCAACAAAGTTCATAATCGACAGACGATTTTTTTGGCATTTGATTAAAAAATTAATCATTAACTTGCAGATTGGGATATTTATGTCAGCCCCAGGATATGGAAGTTTCCCTCTAACAGGCGATGCATTAGTCGATGGAATGACTCATGGTTATTATTGGGTCCTAGGTCCTGACAGAACAATTGACTTCTCCGTCTCAAATGGTTTTCAAGGAGAGTACTGGTATAACATTTCCTTAGTAAACAACTATGTCAATGCTGTCGTTAATTCCTTTGGGGCATATGCCAATATCAAGTTCAATAATTTAGGTAATTATTCAACCCCATTAGAAGCCAATTCAGTCGGATCTGAAATAAATGTAACACTATCTGGAAATAAAGTACTTTTTCCAAGCTCGAATATATGGGCAATGGGGTTTTTTGATCCAAATACAGCCACTATATATGCTGGTCAAGTAGGGGATATTTATTTAAATATAAATAGCCAGGCAAATTACCTGCCCTCATATGCGCCTGGCACTGCAGGATTCGCATTACTGTTACATGAACTTGGACACACATTTGGTTTAAAACATCCACATGACGATGGTGGAACTGGACGTCCGACATTTATCCAACTTGGTGAGCAAGCATTGAATGTCGACTGGGCAACAATCATGTCCTATAACGACGACTACAGCTGGAACTTATTACAGTTTGAACCTGCAACACCAATGATCTTAGATGTTCTAGCACTGCAATATTTATATGGGAAAAACCTATCCACGAACGCAGGGAATACATTATTTACCTTAACAACAACGAACTATTATTCTACTATTTGGGATCCATCTGGGAATGATACGGTTTCAGTAAGGGGCTCTAAGGTAAATTGGACAATTTCACTTCCTAGTCTAACCTTATCACGACTAGTCGACACCAAGACTGGAATGGCAGCTCCAACTAACGAATTGGCTTTTGCAAGCCCAAAAACACTTTATTGGCTTGCTGGTGATATAGAAAATGCGCAAGGAGGCGATGGAAATGATGTGATAACCGGAAACTCACTAAATAACATGCTGAACGGCGGATTAGGAAACGATACTTTAGATGGTGGCGATGGGTTGGATTTTGCTATCTATGCAAATCCAAAATCCAGCTTCACGATTACAAAAAATACTATCGGTTATTCCGTCAAGGGAATAGAAGGAAGTGACACTTTAATAAATATCGAGCGTATCCAATTTAGCACTGGAACACTTGCATTGGATATCAATGCTACAGCCGGACAAGTCTACAGAATTTACCAAGCGGCTTTCAACCGCACCCCAGATAAGGGCGGACTGGGCGACTGGATTTATGGAATGGATCACGGCATGACGTTGCTGGATGTGTCGGCTGGCTTTATCGGTTCCAATGAATTTAAGTCAGTCTACGGTACAAACCCATCCAATTCTGGATTGGTAACACGCTTTTATAACAATGTTTTACACCGCGCACCTGAGCAAGCAGGCTTTGATTACTGGATAAATCAGATTGCGAGTGGGTTGCAATCGCCCACTCAAGTTCTGACGGGCTTTAGCGAGAGCCCAGAGAATCAGTTACAAGTTATCGGTGTAATACAGAATGGTATTGAATATACAAATCACATTGTTTGAACCTAGGCATATATAGGTTGCCAGTTATGCGGTCTACTACAAACTGATGCGCTACGTCATCGACACAATTCAGATACAGAGCACTAGTGGATTAGGGCCTCTTATGGCTTCATGACTGAAAATATTTATAGCGTGGAGAAACTCAAGCACAACACGCAAAATACCTGCACTAGGCGGGTTTGTTGGTGGTTGCTGTTTCAGCGGGTGAGTCAATAGCAAACAAACAAAGTGCTAGTGTTGGGCTTAGGCGGTGGCACTTCACGCATGGCGCGGTCTTTCAGGTCTTGCACTGATTCGCCCGGTTGTCGCTGCCATTCTTGATTACCTTTCGTGATGCGCTCAATCTCGCTGTCCTTGGTGTCCAGTCCGATAAGGTGAATGAAAAACGGCCCAATGCTGACCGGTTTTTCCTGCTCCAATGCCTCAATGCGTTTGGCCAGCGTTGTCATGCTCTTGCTCCTGTAAGTTGGTGAGGTAACCGTTGTAAGGAAATGGGTGTTCGCCCCTCTATGGGAACGGTGGGGGATGCCTACGACAACACCATGGCCGAGAGCTTCTTTGCCAGTCTGGAATGTGAATTGATTGCCCGTCGCAGTTGGAAAACAAAGACCGAGGCCCGCTTGGCAGTGTTTACCTGGATCGAGAGCTGGTACAACCCGCGCCGAAGGCATTCAGGATTGAATTACCAGTCACCCAATACCTTTGAAAGGAAGCATCAGGAAAAAACAAGTAATACAGAAACACAGATAATCCACGAGCTTCAATGAAGAAGCTCCAAGTGTCCGTGGAAACGGGTCAAGTCCATTTGGCCAATCCAATCACGCAGTCGGCACTCTAATAGTAACTAGTTGTGAAGAATGTTCTGTCTGGATCTTCACCGTCCAACGAATAGAAGAAGTATGTAAAACCCACCATGCTATTCATCTTATCTGCTGTTGTTGTCATATCTTTGTCATCATGGTATTTTGACTGATACCCTCGATCCCTCCAAGCTCTGTGCTTCGTGGCGTTATATACCCTCGTGCACCCGTCAGAACATTCGAATGAATATATTTCGTCGTTCGGAACATAGGAAGTTCGCGAGACCGAAATAATTTTCGCGGGAACTGATCTACGTATTTCACGATCATGCGGCAGATCGGGGTCAATGGGGGGGCAAGTGCAGTCAAGACCCATAGCACGTTCTCCCTTGGCGTTATAGCCATAGAGAGGTAGGAACCGCGCAGCATCTATCAAGGTTGTTCCCTTATCCTCTTCCCTATAAGCCTGATATGCTTTTTGGCTTCTGATTAGATCGAGCATTTCTCCATCTTCCTCTTCCTCAATATCCATAACAATCTCCTACTAAAAAATAATCTGACGGGACGGCATGAAAATATGCCTGCTCAGTTGGAAATCAATTACAACCAACATCCGACAAATCATGTGAACATAAAGCGACATCGAATTTTCGATAGTTGATTGCGGAGTTGCGTGGGTGGGGTGCATATGCTGTGCCAATATCAAGCTTCCAAATTTTTTTCCCCTCGAATAGTCCTTTGATCTCGCGCGCTCGTTGTGGAAAATCATATGCACCTTGGACTTTAAGCTGGCCATAGATCAATAATACATTCTCATGCTCGCGAACTGTGTTTTCGAAAACTCGTCTGCATTCTTCGTCAAGAAGATTATTCACTTGTGACTTATTCTTGTCCACTCGCGAGAATAGGTTTAGCATGACAAGCTGTGAAAACTCAGGGTAATTCTTGTAGATCAACTCTTCAATGTAGCGGATCGTTCGATCAGCCACCTCTTTGGTAGCATCACTTGGATTCTGGCCGATTACGCAAAGCGACTTAAATGTTTCCCTACCTAAATACGGCATACATAACTTTGCGCGATGACTATTTCCGTGAGCGAAAAACGCCTCGATGCGGTTGGAATCGACCATCGGGAAATGATCAACACGAAACGAGTTACTCATTTTAGATAGCCCTTTATTGCAATATCCGAAAAAATCACCTGAGGATATGCTACGGCAAGATTGGCATGCCGATACCATCCAATTTGTTAGCCAGAATCGCTTAGCGGTGCAAGTTCTTCAATTCGGTATGCCCCGTGATGAGTGCAATCTCCAGAGTCTGCACCGTGGCGCGCTCGAAAAATCTCGCCACCGCCTCGTGTCGCAAGTCATGGATATTGCTGGCGTGAGTGCAATATCCGCAGAATATCAATCACATCGCTGCCGACCTGATAAACCACGATGTAGTTTGGATGCACGACGTGTTCACGTGTGCCGGGCACACGACCTAGCCGAAAGAGATAGGGCATGAGTGGCAGACTCTCAGTCGATTGCACAATGGCAGCGTGCAGGTTTTGCGCCGCAGTGGCGTTGCGCTGCTCTATGTAATCAAGGATTTCCACCAAGTCGGTGGTTGCCTCGTCAGCCCACCGAATTGTTTGCACGGGCTTTGCGGCGTTCTTCGAGCATGGTCTGAACCTTGGCCATGGCGGCATCGTGTGGCAGGCGCGGCTTATTGCTGTGCAGGGCTTCCTCAACCTTGGCGCGAAACCAATGGTTGTAGCTTGATTCTTGTTCTTCGGTTTCGAACTCGGAAACGATGGGTGATAGCACGGCGTTCATGGGCAAAGGTTAGCACAATGCGGGCGCATTGCAAATCAATGCCGCCCACAACCCGTGGAGGGTGCAAAGCTCGTGAGTGCGCTGTAAACTCGAGGCCGGATGTCATCCACTTGGGCCATCAACTTTCACCATGTTTTTTAACCTGCTGGAAAAAGTGAATGTGAGTGTTGGCGCGGGTTTCAAGAGGTTTTTGCCAAAAGTGGGGTGGAGCCCCATCAGCCACCCCAGTATTTATGCGCCCTAGCGACCGATTCGGTTTCTAGGGCGTTTGTTTTGCGGTCGCCTGTAGGCAATCTGTAGGTGTATTCAACAGTACAGAGCGTTCGTGCACTTGGGTGAGGAGCGTTTTATTTGCTCATGGCTCCATCTTCTCAAAGGTTGGAGCCTCCTCAGTTCCCGGAGCGATTCACGAGAGTGGTTGAATCACCGCTTGGGCTCAAGGAAGGCTGCGCTATAGAGATGTTAAAACATCGGCCCAGCGGACTTTTTTAACTGCGAGCTGAGCTTCTGATGAGTTCTTCCGCCAGATCAATGCGACGGGGGTTGCATCGAGACTGATGTTAACGGGTAATATGGAATACCTTTGATCGTCCTCTAAACCAGAGTAGTTTGCACAGCACGTAAGTAAATCAGTGTGTTCCAAAAGTGAAAGTCCATATAAATATGATGGGGCTTCTACTGCGGGCACTGGTGGTGTAAGTCCATGGCGGAGAAAGGCATCCATCACGGCGACCCGTGTGGTGGACTGAGTGTTTGGCAAGACCCATGGCCACCTCAATAGCGACTCTAGTGACAATGGATGCTGCCCGCATAGCGGGTGTTCTCTTCTGGCTACAACCGCTAGACTGCCTTGATAAAGCACTCTTTGATCCAAGCTGGCTAAAAATGAACTTTTCGCCACGCTACGGGGCAGGCGACCCAGCATCAGATCGATCTCCCCAGCAAGGAGAAGCTCGATTAAGCGATCGGCGCTTTCCTCGTAAATTTGAACCCGCCAAGCAGGAGAGCTAGAGATCAGATCACTGACGATTCTGGGCAACACTGTCTTGGTAGTGTGGGGAAATGCGCCAATACGCAACAATGGGGGTGCAGTCTCCTGTAGCGACGTTCGCATTGCTTTGACTTCGCCGAGTACGGTTTGGCATCGCGGCAGGAGTGTTCGCCCCTGTTCTGTTAGTGCCATTCCTTTGCCCTGCCGACGAAACAGCTTGGTACCAAAGATGCCTTCAATTTCTTTAAGCATCATGCTGGCCGCTGAAGGCGACATAGACAAGTGCTCAGCAGTCGCCGCCAACGAACCTAGAGATGCTAACAACTCAACGAACTTCAGTTGTTTTATCCGCAAGTGATCTAGTCGAATCGAGCCCATCAAGAGACCTCCAATGTCAAGCATTTGCTTATGGTAGCTTAAGTATTATTGAGAATTAGCTGAAGTTACGTTGATAGACTGGGTATCAATAAAGGAGCCTTCAAATGCCAGTCTGCACCATGTTCCAACCGCGACGCGTCTTGCTGCTTCTGCTAGCTGCAATGTCATGCCTGCCAGTTTCTGCGCTTGCAGAAGACTGGCCTTCCAAATCGTTGACATTCGTAGTCCCGTTTCCTGCCGGCGGATCCAATGACATTGCGGCCCGTCTGGTGGCCGAAGGTGTCCGGCAGCGACTTGGGCAAACGGTGGTGGTTGACAATAAGCCAGGGGCCAACGGTTCTTTGGGCGTTGAGGCTATCCTGCGTTCACCGAAAGATCAAACAACGTTTTTGGTTGGGTCGGATTCTCTATCACTTACGCCCCTATTTCGGGCTACGACTTGGGATTTGACACGTTCATTTATTCCCGTTGCTGTGTTGTCTTACCAACCTATGATTGTTGTAACGGCTCCTGCATCGGGGCTTAAGTCCATCAAGGACTTGCAAACGATGGCACGCGGGAAACCAAATCAAGTCCCTTACGCAAGCTCCGGGCAAGGCTCGATTCAACACTTGGTCGGCGAGTTGTTCTCTCAGCAACTTGGCATTGACCTCTTACATGTGCCGTACAAGGGAGGAGGTCAGGCCGTGAATGATGTGATCGCCGGACAGGTTACGGTGGCAGTTCTTGGTGCGGCTGCCGTTTTGCCGCATATCAGATCAGGCAGATTGGTGCCGCTCGCTGTGAGCACGCGTACCAGATCGCCTATGCTGCCCGACACCCCGACCCTTTCAGAGAGTGGGGCTGGTGACTTGGATGTGCCGCAATGGTCCGCACTGTTTGCCCCTGAGGGAACGCCTGCGGCCGTGATCAGCCGCCTGCGTCGCAGCGTTGAAGAGACTTTGCTAGAGCCCGCCATCAAGCAGCGCTTTTTGAATGCATCAATGGAGATTGTCGCGACGCCACCGGAGGTGTTTCAACAGCGGATGATTCAGGACCGTGCGCGTTGGGCAAGGCTTATCAAGGACCGCAAGATTTCTCTGGAGTAGATATGAAAGTTGAAAAGCCACAAAACATTGTCCTCGTTCTCGCCGACAACTTGGGGTGGGGAGAACTCGGCTGCTACGGTGGTGGAGCGCTGCGGGGCGCTCCTACACCGCGGATTGACGAACTTGCTCAGCAAGGCATGAAATTTCAAAATTTCAATGTCGAAAGTGATTGTGTTCCAACACGTTCCGCTTTGATGACTGGCCGGCATCCTATACGCACGGGCGCTGTTCAGTCTGTGCCGGCAGGCCACCCACAAGGTATTCATCCATGGGAGAAAACACTCCCACAAATTTTGCGCGACGCTGGCTACGCAACGGCGATGTTCGGCAAGTGGCATCTAGGTGACAGGAATGGGCGTTTCCCCCATGAACGCGGCTTCGATGAGTGGTACGGAATTCCACGCACGACCAATGAAACCCTGTTTACTAGCTCGCCTGGTTTTGATTCGACAGTTGTCGACGTGCCTTATGTCATGGAGGGCTTCTCTGGCAGTCCAGCGAAAAACATTTCAATCTACGATCTTGAGAAGCGTAGAAAGATTGATAGCGAGTTGACTGATAAAACTATCAACTTTATGCGCAGGAAAAAGTCAAGTGGCCAGCCATTTTTTGCCTATGTTCCTCTGACGCACTTGCATTTTCCGACTTTGCCGCACCGAGACTTTGCCGGGCGTAGTGCAGTAGGCGACTTTGCTGACTCCATGATGGAGATGGATCACCGCGTCGGTCAGTTACTGGATGTTGTTGACGAACTGGGCATTCGGGATGAGACTCTGTTTATTTTCGCAAGCGATAACGGCCCGGAGTTTCGTAAGCCGTGGCGCGGAACAGCGGGTCCATGGACAGGGACGTACCACACATCCATGGAAGGTGGCTTACGTGTCCCGCTGATCGTTCGCTGGCCAGGTCGTGTGGCTCCCGGCCAAGTAACTGACGACATTATTCAAGTAACTGATTTGTTCTCGACCATCGCTTGCGCCGGTGGCGGACAAGTGCCTTCCGACAGACCCATAGATGGAATCAACCAATTGGATTGGTGGACGGGCAAGGTTGAGAAGTCCGCTCGCGAGGGCTTTCTTTTCTACATTAAGAACGAACTCAGGGCTGTCAAGTGGCGGCATTGGAAGATGCACCTGGTCTTTGAGAAAGAACCTAATGAAGGGACTCGGCATCTCGAGACGCCCTGGTTATTCAACATTAAGCGTGATCCCAAAGAGGAGACAGATGTAGCGATGGACGATGGTTGGGTGCGTGGCCCCATGAGGCAATTAATTCGGGAGTTTGAACAATCATTGCGAGAACACAAGCCGATACCACCGGGCGCAAGTGACGACTATAAAGTCGGGCAGGCGGGCTAAATCTTCAGAGTGGTATCTATATGAGAAAGATAGCAGTTGCAGGCATCGCTCAAATACATGCGTAAAAGGGTCTACTCTGGCTGAACTCCTGCCAGTTGAATTGCTTTTCGGCTCTGCTCAATATCTTTGACCAAATAGGCGCGGAACTCCTGTGGCGAGGAGGGTGTTGGCACCGCGCCATTGTTTTCAAAAGATTTGCGCAGGTCGGCTTGCTGCAAGGCTTGAGTGATGTGACGGCGAAGCGTATCCACCACCTCGGGGGGCAAGCCTTTGGGGGCCATCATTCCAATCCAGCTGGAAAATGAAAATCCAGGTACGGTCTGGGCAATGGACGGTGTTTTTCCCAGCGGCTGGGCAGCAGCATCCATACTGTGGGCCAGCAATCGCAGTCGTCCACTAGACACTAGCCCTAGTGCTGCGGGTGCGGGCGTCAGGACCCAGTCGGTTTCGCCTGACACCACAGATGCAACGCCCTGACTCCCGCCTTTGTAGGGGACATGCAATGACTGGAACCCGGCCGCAGTTTGAAGCGCCACGCCAGCGAGATGGCTGACCGAGCCGATACCCGCTGAGGCCATATTGCTGTTTCCACCACGTGATTTGGCATAGGCGATAAGGTCAGCGGTTGTACGCAGGGGCAGCGCCGGGTTGCATACCAGCACATTTGGTAGCAGGGCCAAGAGCGAAATGAAATCAAAGTCTCGCAAGGGTTCGTACGGAACGGCTTTTTGCAGTAGGGGGGCTACCGTGACGGAGCTGCTTGATGCAATGATCAGAGCGTAGCCGTCTGGTGGCGCGACTCGTCCCATTTCAACGCCAATGGCGCCGGCAGCGCCAGCTTTGTTGTCCACCACAATGGGTTGCGGCAGTGTTAGCGCCAATTGGGTGGCGAATACTCGTGAAATTGTGTCGATAGAACTACCCGGTGCATTCGGTACGATGAGCTTGACCGGGCGCTGCGGGTACGTTGTGGGCTGTGCCGATACGTTACCCATGGGCAATAAGGTGGCAGCGGAACCTGCAGCCAGAATCTGGCGCCGTGAAAACTGAGGGGTTCTATCGGTCATTGGAAACTCCAAGGTGAATGTTGCACTCAGTCAAAGGTGAAAATTACTCAGCCACTCGAAATGGCAAATTTATGTCAAGCTTTTAAACCCCAAAACCTGCGCTGTTCGCTGCACCCCATCGTGATAGCGGCCTTCCTTAAGAAGCCGCTCACCATCGCGAGCAATCACAAAGTCAAGTCCCTGCAATTCAGCACACAGGGCAGCTGCACCAGGGTAGCGGCTCTCGGGCGCTGCGCCTTCTTGCGTTTTGGTCTCCAACACAAAAGCACCACCGGGCCGTAGGCTGGCTGCTATGCGTGCGTACAGTGCGCGGCGAATTTTGAGTTCGGGTTGGCCGAAGATCATGGTGACCAAGTCCCACTGGGCAATGCCGGGGTCAAACCCATCCAGATCGGCGCGCTGTGTGGGCAGGGTGATGCCGCGTTGGGCTGCCAATGCGCTTGCTTTGTCCAACGCGACTTGTGAAAAATCCACCGCCACAGGGCGAAAACCTCGTTGCGCCAAGTAGGTGGCGTTGCGTCCCTCGCCCTCGCACAGGCACAGCGCGTCGCCCACTTGCAGTTGCGGCGTCACCGACACCAAAAAGTCGTTGGGCTCGGTGCCGTAGGCGAAGCCGTCTTCGGCGTAGCGTGCGTCCCAGTAGGCGGGCAGGTGGTTGCTGTCTTTGCCGGTCATGCGTTCGGACATGGAGGTGCTGGGTTTCATGGGGCTGGCCTTAATCTCGGGTGATGCCGGACTCTTTGACGATGCGGGTCATCAGCTCACGGTCGGCTAGAAAGAGCTTGTTGAAACCGTCCACGCTCAGTTGAGGCGATTCAAGGCCCAGTTGTTGCAGGCGTTCGTGAACGGTTTTGATCGCGATGACTTTGTTGACGGCAGCGTTGATCTGCTCCACCACGGCGCTCGGCGTGTGGGCCGGTGCCAGCAGGCCAAACCACGACTCAAAGCCGTAGCCGGGCAAGCCGGATTCGTTGAGCGTGGGGATCTGGGGCAGCAGGGGCGAGCGTTTGGCAGCGGTGATGCCGATGACGCGTATGCGCGTGTCTTGCAGGTACACGCCAACGCCAGCAGTGGGCACGATGACCGCATGGCCGCGTCCACCCGCCACGTCATTGGCGGCTTCTTGGGTGCCTTTGTAGGGCACGTGCACCATGTCAATTTGCGCGCGGCGTGCCAGGTAGGCCATGGCCAGGTGGGTAGAGCTGCTGACGCCCGCCGAGTTGTAGTTGAGCACGCCGGGTTTGGCCTTGGCGTATTGAATCAACTCGCCCACGGTTTTGATGGGCAGCGCGGAGTTGACCATGAGCACATAGCTCTGGTTGCCGATGTTGGCCACGGGTACAAAGTCTTTGACTGGCTCGTAAAACGGCTTGGCCCCCATGGCGGCGGTGGTGAAGTGACTGGACGCGGCCATGAGCAGCGTTTTGCCATCGGGCGCGGCGTTAGCCACGAAGGAGGTGCCAATGGCTCCGCCTGCGCCGGGTTTGTTCTCGATGATCCAGTTTTGCCCCAGCTCGCGGTTGAGTTCGTGCTGAATAGCGCGGGCGGGCATTTCACGCGCGCCACCGGGGGCGAAGGGAACGATGATGCGCGACACGGCCGCGCCTACTTGGGCCCAGGCCGGGGCGCTTAAGGCAAGGGCTGCGCCCGCAACGATGAGTTGGCGGCGTTGGAGTTGAGGCTTGAAGTGGTGCATGGTTTGGGGCTTAAAAGGCTCAAAGAAAGCGCGTGGCATCGTCAAACAATTCGTCCACGGCATAGGCTCGGGGAATCAAGCCTTGCTGGTACGAATAGCGGATCAACAGGTCCAGCGAGCGGCGATTAGCCTCAATGCCAAAGGGGGTGAGGTCAAGCTTTTGAGCTTTATCCGGCGTTGCCAGTTGCTTGCTTTGCAGCAGCAGGTCATAGACCTCTTTCAAGATGTCGGGGTGGGATTGACACAGATCTGTATTGACCGCCACCATGTGATTGATCGGCAGCATTTGGTGGCGCTGGCTCCACGCCTGGGCGGCGCTGTGAGGTTCGGGGATCACGCTTTGCAGGCGGGGGTCATCGGGGAGGTCGGTGCCGATGATGGCGGCGTCCAGCTCACCAGCCAGCAGCATGTCCACCGCCTTGGTGCCCTCGGGCGCGCGGATGAAACCGGGGGGGTCGGGAAACTCGGCCAGGTGGCCGTCTTCAAACGTCACCCATTGGATGCCCGCCAAGTTCACGCCGTAGTCATTGGCCAGCACGCCGCGCACCCAAGTCACCGTGGTCTGCGCGTGGGCGCGAATGCCGATGCGCTTGCCCCGCAGGTTTTGCACGTGAACGGGTTTGCGCTCGGCGTTGTACACGAGGCAGTGGTGTTGAAAGCGCCCCGCACCGATCACAGCGGGCATCAAGGTGAGGGGTTTGCCATAGGCCTTGGCTTGCAAAAACGTGACCAGGGCCAGCTCGGCCAAGTCGAACTCCAGGTTGCGCACCACACGTTTGAAGGCGCGGTTGGGCACCTTCACGTCGGCAAAATCAAAGCGAAAGTTGGGTGAGTTCAGGCGTCCGTCGCGAAGCGCGCGGGTGTTGGCGTAGTCACCCAGCAGGGTTTTGAGGGGCAGCGGTGTCGAGCTCATGAATTCACCTATGCAGGAGTTACTAAGGACGGGTACAGCGCGTGCGCCGTGCGCGAGAAAATCCACGCTTGATCATCGGCGGTGAGCGATTGGGTGGCTTCTTGCGCTTCTTGCAGCAACTGCTTCAAACTGCCCTTGGAGGCCGGAAAGTTCGATCCCCAGGCAATGCGATGTGCACCAAAACAATCGACGACGGCACGGCAAAAGCTGGCCTGCGTGGCCAAGCCTTGGGCCGACTCGCGCACATTATGGGTGGTGAATTTGAAGTGAAGGTTTTTGTGCCGCGCCAAAGCGAACAGGGCCTGAGCTTGCGCATAGGGTGGGCCATCCTCCAGCAGTGGGCGGGCGAAGTGATCGAGCAAGACGATGGCCTCGGGGAAGCGGGTCAATAGGCCGGCTAACTGTGGCAGGCCATCGGCACGAATTTGCACGCAAATGGGAATGCGCTGTTCGCTGATGTAGGCCCAGGCCGCAAAGGCGCGCGGGTCGTCTAGCCGCACGCTGTGGTCTGCCGCTGTGTGCCCGGCAATGAAGACGCGCAACCCGCTCAAACCCGCATCACGCCAGTGGCGAATGCGCTCCAGCGCGTTGTCTGCCAGCAAGTCCACCGAGTACACGCCGACGAATTGCTGGGGGTGGGCCTGCACAGCATCTACCACGTAGCTGTTGTCATGGCCGTAGCAGGTGGAGGCTTGCACCAGCACCGACTTGGCGACACCGGCATCCCGCATGGCGTCCAGCATGCCCTGGGTGTTGACCGGGCGCTCTTTGGACCAGTCCGACTGCTTGCCCCCCATGGGGGCCAGAGGAAACCGGGCAGCATCGTCCGCAATGATGTGGTTGTGAATATCGACTATGGGGAATGAGGTGGAATTAAGCATGTTGAAGACTCTATCACTAGGTGGTTGAACCGTGGTGGTTCGGGTGTGAGCTTAACGAGAGGAGAAAAAATACAGGCACAATCCATATTCGTATCAGGCCCATCCTAGGTAGCCCCATTTTTTAGGTTTTATTTTTTACAGTTTATGAGCTCCGCCACTTACATGACTACGACTTCAATTCGAGTAAAACTCATGGCGCTTTTTGTCGCCGTTTTTCTTAGTGCCTGTGGTGGCGGTAATGGTGGCCCTGCTTCACCGCCTGCCAGCGGAATTACCGTGGTGCCCGGCAATGGCCAAGTGACGGTGAGTTGGACCCAAGATACAGGTGTTCAGTACTGGGTGTGGTACGCCCCTGGCGCGACGGTGACCACCACAACCCCGGGGCATTTGACCAAGGTGAACGTGACTTCCCCCTATGTGTTGACAGGCTTGGTCAACGGTGCAACGTATTCATTCGCTATTAATGGCCGCACGGGAGGCGGTGCAGGCGGGCCCTTGAGCGCGTCGGTGACGGCGGTGCCTCGCTTCGCTGGGGCTACATGGGCTCCGGGTACAAGCATGGGTAGCGCTGATATGCGCGGTGTGACCTACGGCACGGCCAGTGACGGGTCTTTGAATTACTTGGCTGTGGGCGCTGGCGGCAGTGTTTACAAAGGACTCGATGGCATCAACTGGGCTGCTGTAAGCGCTGCTCCTGTAGTCAACTTCAATGCAACGCTCTTTACCTTGAATCAATTTATCGCATTGAGCTCCACTGGTGGCGCTAGCAACATTTATCGTACCGCTAATTTTTCGGCTTGGTCTGCACCCACCACCAATCCCGCATTGGGTCAAAACCTGAACGCGCTGGCCTCCAATGGCACACTGGTGGTAGCCGTGGGTGACAACGGCACGATTCAGTCGTCAGGCGATGGCCTCACTTGGACCACGGCGGCTTCTGTGCCCACCACCAATCACCTTTATGGCATTACTTATGTGGCCAGTGGGCTTTGGGTTGCGGTTGGTGCAAATGGCGTTTTGATTACCAGTGCTGACGGAACGAATTGGACGGCCCGTGCATCTGGAACCGGCAACACTTTGCGCAGCGTGTCAGGGGGGCTTTTTTCAACGGGTTATCAGTACGTTGCCGTGGGCTTAGGTGGTGTTGTTAGCCGTAGCCTTGATGGCCTCAACTTTGCAGCTCAAACCATTGGTACGGCTGATTTGTACGGTGTCAACGCCGACCCTGTACAGATTCTTGCTGTGGGTTCTGGAGGTGCTGCCTACACCAGCCCGGACGCAGTCACGTGGACGCTTCAACCCACAGGTACGGCGAGCAAGCTTGCCAGTGTCTTTGGCTCACCCACTCAGTACATTGCGGTTGGCGCGAACGGTACGAATATCTTCGCGCGCTAAGCTTCGGGGTTGGGGGTGAGCCTATGGCTTACTTCCCCAACTTCGGCGCGGTTTGCAGCAGCGTCACCAAGTGCTGTTTCCAGAATTTGGCTTGCCCCGTTGTGCCGTGCCCTGCGGTGTTTTCACTGGCGGGGATGATCACATAACTGCCATTTTTGATGCGTTTGACCTCGCTTTGCAGCAGGCCTAACTCAGGCGGGTTGCGCTCGTCATCAGCAGCGTTGATGGCCAAGAGCGTGGCCTGAATTTTTTCCAAGCCGGGGGAGGGGTTGTAGTCGCGGGATGAGTCCCACTGGTAGAGGTGGTCGTTCGCGTCGCCCGTGTAGCGTGCCTTTAAGCGGCTGTCTAACAACTGATCGGCCTTCTCGCGTGTGGGCGCAGCCTTGAACAGGGCTTGGTTGCCGCCGTTGGTGGCAATCGCAAAAAATACCGACGCAAAATGCGCGCTCTTAGGTTGCTCGGTGTAGTTGCCGTTCATCCAGGTGGGGTCATTGCGGATGCTGTCAATGATGAGGCGGCGCAGCATCCAGTTGCGGCTGGACATCTCGGTGGGTAGCGAGGCCATGGGCACTAGCGTGTCCATGAAGCTGGGGTAGCGTTGGCCCCAAATCCACGTTTGCATACCGCCCATGGAGTTGCCAATCACTAAACGCAGATGCTTGACGCCCAAGTGCTCTGTGACCAAGCGGTACTGCGCGTCCACCATGTCGTTGTAGTTGTAGCGCGGGAACTTGGCGCGCAAGCCGTCCGACGGTTTGCTGGACTTGCCCGTGCCAATCGCGTCCGGCAAGATGACGAAGTAGCGGCTCGCGTCCAGCGCCTGCCCAGGGCCAAACAACTCGCCCGCAAACGCCGGGTTCACCATGCCCGCGCCTGAGCCAGTGGTGCCATGCAGAACCAACACCGGCTCGCCCTTGGGGTCTCCCACGGTGGTGTAGTTCAGCTTGAGTTCGGGCATCACTTCGCCGGTGTGAAAGCGGAAGTCTTTGGCGATCCAGTGACCTTCTTTTGGGGTGGGCATGTTTTGGGCGTGAGCGGTTGAAAAAGTGAACGCCGTCAAGCCCAGCACGAGGGCTGAGGCGGCCTGTAAAAACTTAGATAAATAGGTCATTTGAGCTTTTCAGAATGGTTTATTTGAGTTCCGGCAGCGGCGGCTTGGCCCCGCCGGGCAGCGGCGTGCGGTCCACGTTCAACACCATGGAGACCAGCACGTAGTAGCCGTTCACGGCGATCAGATCCATCGCGCCTTGCTCGCCAAATTTATCGACCACGGCCTTGAAGGTGGCGTCGCTCACCTGCTTGGTGGTGTGCAGCTCTTGCGAGAAGTTGTAGATAGCGGTCTCGTCCGCGTCCATGCCGGTCGGGCGTTTGCCTTGGGCCAGTTCTTCAGCGATGGCCGGGTTTAGGCCTGCTTTGAGCGCCAAGCGGTGATGGGCGAACCACTCGTACTGCGAGCCCCATTGGCGTGCGGTGACTAAAATCGCAAACTCATTGAGCTTGAAGGGCAATGAGCTTTTGAAGCGGATGTGCTCGGCCACACGGCGCAGTTGCTCGGCCAAGAGGGGGCTGCGCAGGTACACGTTGAAGGGGCTGCCAATGGTGGGCGCGCCGGGCACGGCAGCGGCGCTGCCGGTGGCCGAGGTGGGGCCTGAGAGCACGGCATCGACGTACTTTTTTTGGTCAGCCGTCATCTCGGTGATGGGGGTGAGCTTGAAGCGGCGCTGGTCTTCTTGCGCCAATGAGCCACCGCTACCTGCCAGGGTTGCCGTGGCCGCACTGGCCATCAAAACACGTGCTTTCCAAGTTTTCATTGCTGCTCCTTTGGGGTGAATTTGAAGGCCGTCGTTCAACGGCGGGTTTGTTCGATGTTGCGGTCGATCCAGGCGTAGAGCCAATCGGCCAGTTCAAGACTATTGTTGTCCTGCATCAGCATGTGGGAGTTGCCCTTGATGCCCAACTCGGGCAGCACGATGTTTTCAACACGACCACCGGCTTTGGTGGCCTCAGCGGCAAATTCGCGGCAGGCTTTGAGGCGCGGTGCCCAGCGCGGCGCTTGGTCCACGTAGTCGCCCCACAGCACCATCATCGGCACTTTGAGGTAGGGCTTCAAATCACCGGTGGCAGAGGGGCATGTGCCGGGCTCAATTGACACCACGCCGGCAATGCCGCGCTCTGACAATGCAGCCACTTGAAACGGATAAACGCCCGATTGCGAGTGGCTGATGAGCACCGTGCCGTTCAATTTTTTTGCCAACTCGGAAAGTGCAGGGATGGAGGGGTTGGGCGCGGGCAGGGTGAAGAGCCAGTCAGGCACCATCTGCTTCCAGAATTCGCCAATCGATTCGAGTGGGAAGCGCATGCCGGGGAACACCTGCGGGTACGTTGCACCAAAGCGAAAAATCGCCCATGCGCCTTCTTGCCCGGCCATAAAAACAGGCGGGGTTTCTGCTGCGGGAGTCTTGCCCGCGCGCACGCTGATGACAGACGTGACGTTGGCGGCGGAACGCCCGCGCGCGACCTGGTCGACCACATAGACTGGGTGACCCCGGCGCACGAAGTACTCGTCCCAACCCATACGGCCATCGGGCGTGGTCTCCCAGGTTTTACCCGTCAGGCAGCAGCCGTGGATGAAGGTCAGCGGCAGGCGTTTGGCGTCCACCGGCTGCTGGTAGCGCACGTACATCTGCTCTATGGCCACCGTGCCGCTGGCGGCGTAGGCGGGCAGGGTGGATAGTGTGTCGGATTTGATATTGCGCCCGCCGACAAAGAAGCTGCCTTGTTTATCTAGCACCAGTGGGCCGGTGAGGGCTGTGCTGCTGGGTGGGCTGGCGCAGGCGGTTAACAAGCTTGCCAGCAGGGTCACTAGGGCCATGCCAGCGCGGCGAATGACAAGATTATTTTTCAAGTTGCTCTCCTTGTTTACAAAACACCCGACGTACCACCATCCACATTGATGCTTGTGCCCGTCACATAACTGGCCGCGTCTGAGGCGAGGAAGGTGATGACGTTAGCCACCTCATTAGCCAAGCCTACACGCCCGAGAGGAATAGCCTTGCCCATGTCGGCGTACAAGTCTTCCACATTGCGCCCGGTGGATGCGGCCTTGCTCTCGTGTTGCCCTGCGCGAATCAGGCCGATGCACACCGTGTTGACCAAAATTTTGTCAGCCGCAAACTCCTTGGACAAAGCCTTGGTCATGGCCTGCCCGGCAGCCCGTGTGACGGATGTGGGCATAGACCCCGCCTGCGGTTGCTTGGCCCCGATGTTGGTGATGTTGATGATGCGCCCACCACCCACTTTGCGCATCTCAGGCACAACCAAACGCGTCAAGCGAATCGCACCAAACAGTTTCAAATCAAAGTCGGCTTGCCAGGTCGCGTCGGTTACCGACTCGAACGCGCCCCGGTTGGACGTGCCCGCGTTGTTGACCAAAATATCGACGCGACCAAAAGCGGCAAATGCCTCTTGCACCACGCGCGCGCAGTCAGCCTCTTGGCCGATGTCGGCCTGCACGCCCAGTGCTTGGCCGCCTGCGGCACGAATGGCGGCAATCACGCTGTCAAGCCGCTCACGCCCGCGTGCGGCTATGACGACGGACGCACCCTCGGCGGCCAGCATTTGTGCGGTGGCCAGGCCAATGCCCTGGGTAGCGCCTGTGATGATGGCGCATTTGTTATGGAGATTAAGTTTCATGGGTTGGTTTTCTCTTATCAGCGCAACACTGCGCTCTTGTCTGCTGCTGTGATCAATGCCGCTGCATCTTCGGGCAACAAAAAGCCCTCAGACACGGCGCGTGCTGCTGCCTTCTTCACCACCGTGACATAGCCCTCATGCGAGCCGTAACGCTCTTCCAGTGAGAGCCGGGGATCATTAGACGCTTGACGTTGCGCTGCCGTGCGGGCAAACGGAACCATACCGCCTGCGTAGTTGCAGATCTGACCTTTGTGGAAGGGCATCGCGCCCTCCGCAGTGACGTTCCAGCCCAGGTAAGTGCCCAGCGGCGCGTCCAGCAACACCACAGGCACACCGCCAAGTTCATTGCCGTCGGCATCGACCTTGGGGGCCAGCATTTTGAGTGCCTGCTTGATCCCGGGCGGCGTCATGCTGGGGATGCCAGAGCCATCGACCATGTTGAATTGCGGGCCCCAGTCGTAGTCCAGCACCGGCATGATGAAGTCCGCCTCGGGCAGGCTGGCACGCAAGCCGGGCAGGGTGGGGAAGCCCAGCGCGGCTTTATGCGACTCGGCCAACTGACCGGCGGCCAGTGTGGGGTAGCGGTTGGGTGGCGGGGCAGTGTTGTTCATCACCCAGTTGCGGAAATGCACGCGAATGGCGTTGACCGTTTGCGTGTGCGGCACCGGGTTGGCGGGCAGCTGGGCGATGCCGAAGTTGTTGCCAGGGCACATCAAGGGCGCGGTGGGCAAGCCCACGCCGGGCAGGCTGGTGTCAAAGCCACCCGCACCGCCACCGTGGGGCGTGCTGGCGATGTAGTAGCGGCGCACGTTAGCGGGCAGGGGCAGGTCGGCCTTGGCGTCCGTGCCCACCCATTCTGGTGTGAGCTTGAGCGCCCAGACCTCGGCCGAGCCAAAGTGCTCGATGATTTTGGGGCAGGTGTTAGTGGCAGTGCAGCGGTCCAATATGCCCGCCGCAGGCAAGCCGCGCACCGCGTCGGGGTGGGGTATCCACCACTGCGGGCCTTCGCTGCCCGCTTGGTACAGCTCCAGCACGCCATCGGGCTGCGCCCAGCGGAAGTTCAGGGCAATCCGGCGACCAGCAATGATGGGCCACATGCCGTCATGCACTTGGGTGCCGTCCTCGGCCTGGTTAAAACCCAGGTGCAACCAGCCGCGCAAGAAGTTGCCCGACTGCGACACCCCGCGTGAAATGCTGTGCTTTACCGCTTTGGCAATCGGGTTGGGCGTGCCTGCGTCATCGGCTGTGGATTTTTTAAAGAAGGCCGCCACGTCGCGCCAAGCGGCAAAGCCCACGCCCAACACATAGGGGTCTTGCGCGGTGAACACCACTTGGTACAGGCGCTTGGCGTCAAAGCCAGACTTCAAACAAATATGGGTCGGGTCGGGCGTGCCGGGGAAGGGGTTGGCCGCATCGCACTTGGCCCAGGCCCAATCGCTGGGGGCAATGGTCACTTCATCAAACACTTCGCCGCGCATCCCTTCGGCTCCGCGTGACACCAGCTTGGCTTGGCGGGTGTCCAGGCTCACCGGCTTGTAGGGCACGGGGTTGGTCTGCACGATCAGGCCTTGCGATGCCGGGCCAGATCGGTTGACGATGCGGCCCATGACCTCGCCCGTGACGGCGGCTCCATTGGCCGCGCGCGCCACCGGCAGTTTGAGCCATTGAAAACCGTTGGCCGTGGCCTTGTCTTTCACAGCAGTCTGGCCCGAGTTGTCGCCTTGCCAAGCGCTGGCCAGCTCGATATCGCCCAGCGCAAACTCCTGCGGGGCCACCGGGTACACGCGGCCCCGGTTGGGTACGTCATGCCACATCAGGCCGCTGGCCTTGCGCATGTCCACCGGCTTGTAAATGACGAATGATGCGACGTAGCGCACCTTGCCATCCGCGTCCTTGGCCAGCTCAATGTCTTGAATGATGGCGTTGCCCGGCAGCTTGGGGTCTAGCTCGCCAAAGGCACGGCCTGCGACTTGCTCGTAGGCCGTGCGGGGTGGGCTGCTGCCCGCCGGGGTGACCATCGGTATGGTCTCGTCGATCACGATGCGGGTGACGCGGGCATGGGCGGGTGCACTCAGGAAAGTAACTAGCAAGAGTGTCAGCGCTGCGCAAGCCCGCCGACCGTGGACGTTCAACATTCGTATCTCCTCGTTTTATTTGCTCTACTTATTAGTGTAGCTAATGCTCATATCTTCCTTTCTGGAATTTATCGCTATTTAGCTTGAGGCCAAGAAGGGTGTTGCCCCACAGTGACCCGCTGAAGTGTTTTAAATGAATGCCAAAAATTGGCCATCTCATTCTTTTTAAATTGCGAAATCGGGCAAAATCTTACGCATGAAGTTCAAACCAGCAAATCCCTCATTCAAACTGTTGATTCTTGGGTTGTCTGTTTTGTTTTTGATGCTTAGCTTCCTGCTCAAGTCCAGTTATGACTCTGTGATTGATCGGGTAGCTCAGAATGCAGACAATGTTGCAATAGCACTGGAGGGGCAACTCAACCAAACATTTCGGCGCATTGAGTCCAACTTGCTCAACATTGCCCGTCGCATGCCTGTGGAGTCCCTTCGGCTAAGTAACGTGCCGCGTTATCAGAACGAAATAATAAAAAACCTTCAGGACTACACCCAAAATTTCCCGGAGGTAAAAAGCTTTTCTGTTTGGGATGAAAACGGAGACAGCCTCTATCATTCTCGGTGGGCGATGGAGGATACGGGCAAAAGAGACATTACCTCTCGCGATGGTTTCATCTCACTTAAAAACAACCCATCCATCAATTTGGTTTTTTCCGGAAGCATACTGGGGCGTGTTGATCAGCAGCCAACTATGGGGACGTTCTATGCCATACGCAATGATGCAGGCAAACTTATAGGTGTGGTGACTGCGACTCTGGACATCAACCACTTCTCCAATATTTACAAGGCTATAAGTTTGGGAGAAGGAAGTACGATTTTCATACGTAGGAGTGATGACCAAAGTATGATTATTCGTTACCCGCCGTTATCACCGGGGACTAATTTTGCTTTTCGCAACCCAATTCAGGATCGAATTGATGCCGGCCAATTCATTGGGCGTGAGCGATTTAAGGCAGTCGTTGACGGGCAATACCGGCTCTTCAGCTATCGCAAGGTGGCAGGCTATCCGTTTTACGTTGTGGTTGGGGTTTCTGAAAAAAACGTTCTTCAACACTGGAAAATCAACGCTGGGCTTGTGGGGCTTGGATTTGCATCGGCGTTGCTGATGCTGATTTTTATGTATCGACGCCTGCGCCGATCCGAAGTCGACCAAGTATTGGCTCGAAAATCTGCCGAAATGGCCTATCAAGTGCTTGAAGAGGCTGTTAAGAGCGTATCGGTTGGCTTCTCTATTTACGACCATAACGACAAGTTGCTTCTCTGTAATGAGGCCTATTTAGAGATGTACCAAACAAGCCGGGACTTGATCGTTCCGGGTGCGGCTTTTGAAGAAATTATCCGTAAAGGTGCGCAGCGGGGACAGTATTCGGCAGCGATTGGGCGCGTTGATGCATGGGTGGCGGAGCGTCTTATGAAGCACCAAAACGCACATGGACAAGCTACAGAACAGAAATTGGACGACGGCCGATATGTGTTGGTTGTGGAACACAAGACACCGTCGGGTTTGACGGTCGGTAACCGGACAGACATTACCCAAATCAAGAATCTTGAAGCGGAATTGAGGGCGCTGGCCACGATCGACGGCTTGACAGGCCTGCCCAATAGGCGCGATTTAATGAATCAGCTTACAAATGAGTTACACAGAATTCACCGGCAACCAGAAATCAAAAGTTGCGTACTGATGGTTGACTTGGATCACTTCAAGAGTGTGAATGACACCCACGGTCATGTAGCCGGCGACATGGTTTTAAAGCATTTTTCGGCGATTTTGAAAGATGAAATGCGAGTGACGGACCATGCTGGCCGCTTTGGGGGCGAGGAATTTGCCGTATTGTTGACCGGCAGCACTACAAGTGATGCCGGCGTTTTTGCAGAGCGGTTGCGAACTCGAATGGAGCAACTGCCGACAGTAATTGAAGATCAAAAAGTGTACGTCACGATCAGTATTGGTATTTCGGAAATGCTAGATGCCGACGATGATATTGATGCCGCTATCAAACGCGCAGATGCTGCTCTATACCGTGCTAAAAATAGCGGGCGAAATCAGGTAGCTGTCGATGGTGCAGTAGCACCAGCTTCACTTTTTGACTAGTTCTTAATTGCGTCGGCAACAGCTGCGCCTTCGATGCTGTGGCGTTTCAGGGCAGCCGCAACAAAACCTGTTGCTTTCATTTCTTCGACAAAGGTGCGCAGGTAAGCGACACCAGCGGCGCGGGCTTTAGGTGTGCCAATGGCTTGGTTGATCACCATGAATCGGCCATCGAGCAGGCGTAGCCCGGGGATGCGCTGCGCATCCATTTGAAGCTGCTGTTTGACGCCAGCGGCTACGTCGAGGTTTTGCGCCATGAACAGATCCGTCACGGCGGGAGATGTGGGCGCGCGCACCAGCGTGGCGGCCTTGATTTCACGTTTGAGGAACAGGTCATATGCGCTGCCCAGTCCTACGGCGATCCGGATGCCGGGGCGGTCTACCTCTTCATTGCGCTGGATGGGTGAGTTTTGGCGCACCATGTAGGCACCTTCAATCACCACATAGGCCGCGCTGTAGCCAATGTCAGCCCCGCGCACCGGGTCAATGGCAACAAAGGCGATATCGACCTTGGCGTCTTTCACCGCTTCAACCACCTGCCCGGCAGAGGTGAAGGTGATCAACTCCAGCTTCACGCCCAGGCGTTGCGCCAGTTCACGGGACAAGTCCACGGACACGCCGCGTGCTTGGCCGCTGACCGGGTCGCGGGTGGCGAGGATGGGGTTGCCCAAATTGATCGCGGCCCGCAAAGTTCCCCCCGGGGCCAACTCTGAAACCGTGGCGGCGGGGGCCTTGGGGTTTGAGGAGCAAGCGCTCAATAAGGTGGTCAGGGCGAGTGCAAGGACGACAAAAACAGGTGTGATTTTCATGGGCAGAGCGCTTGTTGTCGGACCGTTCACCCTGAGCTTGTCGAAGGGCTTCGACAAGCTCAGCCCGAACGGAATTAATTATTCGATTTTGGCTTTGGCGCGCAACTCATCTTGGAATTTGATGAGTTTTTGCTGGTTCAGTTGCTGGGCGATTTGGGGCTTGACGTCTTCCAGCTTAGGCGCTTGGGCTTCACGCACGTCATCCAGGCGAATGATGTGATAACCGAACTGTGATTTCACGGGGGTTTCTGTCATCTTGCCCTTGGCCAGGCCGACCATGGCGTCAGAAAATTCTTTGACAAATGAGCCCGCATTAGCCCAGTCGAGATCGCCACCCTTGGTGCCAGAGCCTGGGTCTTTGGACTGTTTCTTGGCAATGTCTTCAAACTTGGCACCTTTTTTGATGGACGCAATGATGGCCTTGGCTTCGGCTTCTTTCTCCACCAAGATGTGGCGAGCGCGGTATTCCTTGCCACTGTTGGCAGCAGCCAGCTTGTCGTACTCGGCCTTGATGTCGGCGTCGGTCACAGCATTGGTTTTTTGGTAGTTGGCGAACAGTTCGCGGATCAGTATGGTTTGGCGCGTCAGCTCCATCTGGGTCTTGAACTCATCGCTGCTGTCAAGGCCTTGTTTTTGGGCTTCTTGCACAAACAACTCACGGGCAATAACTTCTTCTTTGAGTTGACCCATCATCTCGGGGGTGACAGGGCGGCCAGAGCGGGCCAGCTGCTGTGCCAGTGCCTCCACGCGTGCTGTGGGCACGGGCTTGCCATTGACGATGGCCACGTTTTGCGCGGCGGCGGGAATGGCCAGCGCGCTGGCCAAGGTGGCGGCGGCAAAGGCCGAGTAAAACTGCTTCTTCATCATGGGTCCTAAGATAAGTACAGAAAACAAAGTCCGTTCGTCCTGAGCTTGTCGAAGGGCTGTTAAGGCTTCGACAAGCTCAGCCCGAACGGTATATGGGAGTAATGTCCAAGTTTTTTAAACGGTTTCAATGGCCAGCGCATGCACGCCCTGGTCAATGAAATCCTGCAGCGCATCATACACAAGGCGGTGGCGTGCCACGCGTGTCTTGCCTGTAAAAAAGGGTGACGCAATACGCACCCGAAAGTGGCTGCCGTAGCCCTCGTCATTGGCCCCCACATGACCGGCATGTTGGGCACTTTCGTCAATGACGTCTAGCAGGGTGGGTTGCAGCCGCTCATGCAGGCGCTGCGCCATTTGGTCGGCGCGTTGGGCGAGTGGGTTCATTCTTTTTGCGGCTCTTCAGCCTTGATGTAGCGCGCAATGTACAGGCCCTGCGCCACGATGAAGGCGAGCGGGAAGGCATAGCCCCAGAGTTTGAAATTGACCCAGACCTCCGTGCTGTAAAAAGCCGCCACATAGGCGTTGGTGGCGGCCATGAAGGTGCAATACGCAATCCAGGCCAGGTTCAGGCGCATCCACACGGCGTCTGGCAATTCCAGTTGGCTGCCCAGCAGCAGTTTGAGGATGTTTTTGCGCATACCCCACAGGGCCACAGCCAGTGCGATGGCCATGCTGGCGTAGAGCACGGTGGGCTTCCACTTGATAAAGCGTTCGTCATGCAGGCCCAGCGTCAAGGCACCAAAGCCCAGAATCAGCACCAGGGTGATCTTATGCATCAGCTGGAGCTTGCGGTCGATCAGGTAGATCAGACCCATTTGCACCACGGTCGCAGCCATCAGCACGGCGGTGGCAGTGTAAATGTCGGCGAACTTGTAGGCCCCGAAGAAGAGCAGGATGGGGAAGAAGTCAATCAGTATTTTCATGCGGTGATTATCTATGGACGGGTCAGGGTTTGAAGTCGAGCGAGGCCGAGTTCATGCAGTAGCGCAGGCCAGTGGGGGCCGGGCCGTCGTCAAACACATGGCCCAGGTGAGCGCCGCACTGCGCGCACAGGGTTTCGGTGCGGCGCATGCCGTGGGCGCGGTCCACCACTTCGGTGATGGCGTCGGGCGCGGCGGCTTGGCTGAAGCTGGGCCAGCCGCAACCGGCATCGAACTTGGTGTCAGAGTCAAACAGCTTGGCGCCGCAGCAGATGCAGGCGTAGCTGCCGGGTGCCCAGTGTTTTTCGTACTTGCCTGTGTAGGGGCGCTCAGTAGCTGCGTGGCGGGTGACGTTAAAGGCCACAGGCTCAGCCCCTTTTTCGGCCAGCAGGGCTTTCCATTCGGCGTCGGTTTTTTCAATTTTCATGATGAGCAGCTTATTTCAATGGAGGAAGCCCAGTCGGGCGGGAAGTCGGCATAGCTCTCAAAGCCCGGATGCTCAGCAAACGGGTCTTCCAGTAAGGCCAGCAAGTTATGGACACCGGAAAAGTCTTTTAGTTTCGCGGCGCGAATGGCTTGTTCACCCAAATGGTTGCGCAGGATGAATTTGGGGTTTGTTTTTAGCATCAATTCAGACGATAGCCTTTTATCTACAAGCATAAGAAGCTCTGAATACTGTAGCAACCAGTTGTCCAGATCAGGCCGGTGAAGGAACAAATCGCGCACCGGTTCAGCCTGGCCGTCAGCCACCCAGTGGCTCAGGCGACGCCAAAAAATGGTGTAGTCCACCTTGTCTTGGGCCAGCAGTTTCAACACCGTCTCAATCACAGCCAGATCGCCGGGCACGGCTTGTTGCAGCCCCAATTTGGCACGCATACGGGTTTGCAGCGCAGCGGGGAAGGCGACTTTATAGGACTCCAGCGCGGCCAGCGCCAGCTCTTGTTCTTCAATCAAAGGCAGCAGCGCCTGCCCCAGGCAAAACAGGTTCCAGTACGCGATATTGGGCTGCTGCTGGTAGGCGTAGCGGCCCTGGGTGTCGGAGTGGTTGCAGATGTGGGCCGGATCAAATCCATCTAAAAACTGGAACGGGCCGTAGTCAATCGTCAAGCCCAGAATGCTCATGTTGTCGGTGTTCATCACGCCGTGGCAAAAGCCCACCGCCTGCCAGTGCGCCACCATCTCGGCAGTGCGCTCACTGACCGCCTGGAGCAGGGCGGCGTAAGGGTTGCCGCTGAACTGCGCTGAGGTGCGGCAGGCCGGGTAGTAGCGGTCAATCACGTAGTCGGCCAACTGCTGGAGTTGCGTCAACTGATTACGGTAGGCGAAGTGCTCAAAATGACCAAAGCGGATGAAGCTCGGGGCCACGCGGGTCACCACGGCGGCGGTCTCGGCCTCTTCCCGGTAAATCGGCGCGTCTGAGCCCGTTACGCACAGCGCGCGTGAGGTGGGCACGCCCAAGCCGTGCATGGCCTCACTGCACAAAAATTCGCGGATGCTGGAGCGCAGCACGGCCCGGCCATCGCCCCCGCGTGAGTAGGGTGTGCGCCCCGCGCCTTTGAGTTGCACCTCCAGCCCGCCCGCCGTCTCGCCCAGCATCAGCGCGCGGCCATCGCCCAATTGCCCCGCCCACACGCCAAACTGATGGCCGCTATAGACCGAGGCCAGCGGCTGCGTGCCCGCAAGCTGTCGGTTGCCGGTGAGGGCGTTAAGCAGTTCATCGGACGCCATCCAAGCCGCGTCCAACCCCAACTCACGCGCTACAGCGGCGCTGCGCCCCACCCAATAGGGCGCGGGCAGCGGCTGGGGCGGCAGCGCGGTGCTGAAGTCCGGGCCGAGTTGGGCGAAGCGGTTGTGCCAGTGCAGGCCGATATCGAGATCAGCGTTCATTTCAGAAACCATAGTCATGCCGCAATTGTCAGGCATCCTTTTGCGTGATACTTGCAATGCTAAATTGAACCAGAAGAACGAAGGAGATTGCTCATGTTCGGACTAATGCAAAACCAACCCCTGTTGATTTCAAATCTGATTGAGTTTGCGGATCGCCACCATGGCGATGGTGAGATCGTCTCGCGCCGTGTGGAGGGGGATATCCACCGCTCTGACTGGCGTGGCATTGCAAAACGTTCACGACAAGTGGCCAACGCCTTGGACAGCTTGAAGTTGAACGCAGGCGAGCGGGTCGCCACCATCGCCTGGAACGGCTACCGCCACCTGGAGCTGTACTTCGGCGTGAGCGGATCGGGCCGTGTGTTGCACACCATCAACCCGCGCTTGCACCCCGAGCAGATCGCCTGGATTGCCAACCATGCCGAAGACACGGTGCTGTGCTTCGACATGACTTTTTTGTCGCTGGTTCAGGCGGTGCATGCAAAGTGCCCGACGGTCAAGCATTGGATCGCCCTGTGCGATGCTGACAAATTGCCTGCCGACACCGGCATTCCCGGTTTGCAGAGTTACGAGGCCTTGCTCGCGTCTCAGTCAGATCACTACCACTGGCCCGAGTTGGACGAAAACACAGCCTCCAGCATGTGCTACACCAGCGGCACCACGGGCAACCCCAAGGCCGCGCTGTACAGTCACCGCTCGACTTTGTTGCACGCTTACGCGGCGGCGCTGCCCGATGTGATGTGCATCAGCGCGCGCGATGCAATTTTGCCTGTGGTGCCCATGTTCCACGTCAACGCCTGGGGCATTCCCTACTCGGCTGCGCTCACGGGTTGCAAGCTGGTGTTCCCCGGCCCGGCGCTCGATGGCAAGTCGATTTACGAGTTGATAGAGGCCGAGAAAGTGACCTACGCCGCCGGCGTGCCCACCATCTGGCAGATGCTGCTGAGCCACATGAAGCCCGCTGGTTTGAAGTTCGCCACGCTCAAGCGCACGGTGATTGGCGGCTCAGCCTGCCCCCCGGCCATGATCGCCGCATTCAACGACGACTACGGCGTGGAGGTGCTGCACGCTTGGGGCATGACGGAGATGTCCCCCCTGGGCACGCTGTGCACTTTGAAGAACAAACACCTGTCGCTGCCCGCAGATGAGCAGATGAAAATCCGCCTCAAGCAGGGTCGCGTGATTTTTGGTGTGGACATGAAGATCGTGAACGCTGACGGCCAAGAGCAGCCCTGGGATGGCAAGGCCTACGGCGACCTGTTGGTCAAAGGGCCGTGGATCTTGCGCGAATATTTCAAAGGCGAGGGCGGTGACCCACTCATTCAAGATGCCCAAGGCCAAGGCTGGTTCCCCACGGGGGACGTGGCCACGATTGACGCCGACGGTTTTATGCAAATCACCGACCGCAGCAAAGACGTCATCAAGTCTGGCGGTGAGTGGATCAGCTCCATCGATGCCGAGAACATCGCCGTAGCGCACCCGGCAGTGGCCATGGCCGCTTGCATTGGCGTGGCCCACCCCAAGTGGGACGAGCGCCCCATCGTGGTGGTGGTGAAGAAGCCAGGCGCAGAGATTACCCGCGAAGAACTACTCAAGTTCTACGAGGGCAAGACCGCCAAGTGGCAAATCCCTGACGATGTGGTGTTTGTCGATGCGATACCCTTGGGGGCTACCGGCAAGATGCTGAAAACCAAGCTCCGCGAAACTCTCAAAGACTACAAACTTCCAGGAACTCAAACATGAGCACGCAATACCAAATGCACGGCGACGTCGCCGTCATCACGCTGAACAACCCGCCGGTCAACGGACTGGGCTTTGCCACACGGCAAGGCATTACCGAGGGGCTGGCCCAAGCCAACGCCGATGCAGCGGTGAAGGCCATCGTCATTACCGGGGCGGGCAAAGCTTTTTCGGGCGGGGCTGACCTGCGGGAATTTGGCACGCCCAAGGCCTTGCAAGAGCCCAACCTGTTGAGCGTGATTTTGGCTGTTGAAAACTCATCCAAACCCGTCGTGGCTGCGGTGCATTCGGTGGCGATGGGCGGCGGGCTGGAGCTGGCGCTGGGCTGCCATTACCGCATTGCTGCACCGGGTTGCAATGTGGCGCTGCCCGAGGTCAAGCTCGGCTTGATCCCCGGTGCCGGTGGCACGCAACGCCTGCCGCGTGTTGTGGGCGTGGAGACGGCGCTGAACATGATCGTGAGCGGTGAGCCGGTTAAGAGTGAAATCTTGGCCTCGCTGCCCGGACAAAAGCTGTTTGACAAACTGGCTGCATCCCCCGAGACACTGGCTGAAGAATCTTTGGCCCTGGCCCGCGCCGTGGCCGATGTGCGCCCGCTGCCCCTGGTGCGCAACCTGCCCTGCAAGCACCCGCTGGGCGACGCCTACTTCCAGTTCGCGCGCAACACCGTCAAGGCCATGGCCAAGAATTACCCCGCGCCTGCCAAATGCGTGGACGCGGTGGAAGCTGCAACGAAGAAAAAGTTCGACGACGGCATGGTCTTTGAGCGCGAACTGTTCGTTAACCTGATGTTGACCCCCGAGTGCCGCGCCCTGCGCCACCTTTTCATGGCCGAGCGTGCGGCATCAAAAATCCCCGACATGCCCGCAGACACGGCGCAACGTGCTATTCAATCAATAGCTGTGATTGGCGCAGGCACCATGGGCGGCGGGATCGCCATGAACTTCCTCAACGCAGGCATCCCCGTCAAACTGCTGGAAACCAAGCCCGAAGCGCTGGAGCGCGGCATCGCCACCATTCGCAAAAATTACGAAGGCCAGCTCAAGAAGGGCAAGCTCAAGCAAGACAAATACGAGCAGCGCATGGCACTGCTCAGCACCACGCTGAACTATGAGGAGATCAAAGATGCTGACCTGGTGATCGAGGCGGTGTTTGAAGAGATGGGCGTCAAAGAAGCCGTGTTCAAACAGCTCGACGCGGTGATGAAACCCGGCGCGATTTTGGCCAGCAACACCTCCACCTTGAACGTGGACCAGATCGCCGCCTTCACCCAACGTCCACAAGACGTGGTGGGCATGCATTTCTTCAGCCCGGCCAATGTGATGAAGTTGCTGGAAGTGGTGCGCGGCGCAAAAACTGCGCACGACGTGCTGGCGACAGTGATGGGCGTGGCCAAAAAAATCAAAAAAACGGCAGTGGTCTCCGGCGTGTGCGACGGCTTCATCGGCAACCGCATGATCGAGCAGTACAGCCGCCAAGCGGGCTTTCTTTTGGAAGAAGGCTGCACCCCCGCCCAGGTGGACAAAGCGGTAGAGAAGTTTGGCTTTGCCATGGGGCCGTTCCGCATGGGCGACTTGGCCGGTAACGACATCGGCTGGGCCATCCGCAAGCGCCGCTATGTGGAGACGCCAAACCTCAAGTACAGCAAGACCGCAGACCTCTTGTGCGAGCTGGGTCGCTTCGGCCAAAAGACAGGTGCGGGCTGGTACGACTACCAGGCCGGCAAGCGTGACGCTATTCCCTCGCAGCTCGTGGTGGACATGATCGACAAGCACCGCAAAGACTTAGGCATCACCCCGCGCAAAATCTCTGACGAAGAGATCGTGCAGCGCTTGGTGTATTCGCTGGTGAACGAAGGCGCGCACATTCTGGAGGACGGCATCGCCGCCCGCGCCAGCGACATCGACATGGTGTACATCACCGGCTATGGCTTTCCCATTTATCGCGGTGGCCCCATGCAATACGCTGACACCGTGGGTTTGTTCAACGTGGCGCAAAGCATGAGCCGCTTTGCGAAAAACCCGCTGGACGACGCTGAGTTTTGGAAGCCCGCGCCGCTGCTGGCCAGAAAAGTGGCTGAAGGCAAGACCTTCAACTGAACAAAGGAAAAAAACATGACCTCCGCATTGATCGTTTCCACCGCCCGCACCCCTTTGGCCAAGAGCTGGAAGGGCGCTTTCAACATGACCCACGGCGCCACCCTGGGCGGCCACGCCGTGCAGCACGCGGTGCAGCGCGCTGGCGTTGACCCCGCGCAGATTGAAGACGTCATCATGGGCTGCGCCAACCCCGAGGGTGCGACCGGCTGGAACATTGCGCGCCAGATTGGCCTCAAGGCCGGGCTGCCCATCAGCGTGTCGGGCATTACCGTCAACCGCTTTTGTTCATCGGGCCTGCAAACCATTGCCATGGCCGCGCAACGCATCATGGCGGGGGAGGGTGATGTGTTTGTGGCGGGCGGTGTGGAGAGCATCTCTTGCGTGCAGCAGGAGATGAACCTCCACATGTTCCAAGACCCGGCCTTGAACAAACAAAAGCCCGAGATTTACTGGAACATGCTGCAAACCGCCGAGCTGGTGGCCAAGCGCTACAACATCAGCCGCGATGTGATGGACGCCTATGGCGCGGCCAGCCAACAAAAAGCCTGCGCCGCGCAGGCTGCGGGCTACTTTGACGCCGAGATCGCCCCCATCACCGTCACCGCTGGCATTGCCGACAAAACGTTGGGCTTGGTCACGCGAGAGGTCACTGTGAGTCGCGACGAAGGCACCCGCGAAGGCACCACGGTCGAGGCCATCAGCGGCCTGCGCTCGGCCCTGCCGGGCGGCTTGATCACAGCGGGCAACGCCAGCCAGTTCTCCGACGGCGCTGGGGCCTGCGTGGTGGTGCATGAGAGCGTGGCCGAGAAACAGGGTTTGAAACCCTTGGGCCGCTTCCTCGGCTTTGCCGTTGCCGGTTGCGAGCCCGACGAGATGGGCATTGGCCCTGTGTTCGCCATCCCCAAAGTGCTCAAGCGCCTGGGCCTGACCGTGGCTGACATTGACCTGTGGGAACTCAACGAAGCCTTTGCCGTGCAGGTGCTGTATTGCCGTGACAAGCTGGGCATTCCTGCCGACCGGCTCAATGTTAACGGTGGCGCCATTGCCCTGGGCCACCCCTATGGCGTGAGCGGTCAGCGTTTGACCGGCCACGCCTTGATCGAAGGCAAACGCCGCGGTGCCAAACGTGTGTGCATCACCATGTGCATTGGCGGCGGCATGGGCGCTGCTGGCATTTTTGAAGTACTTTGATGAAAAAACCAACGACAGAACCAACGCCATCACCAACGCCCGTGCGAACGGCTTCTAAAAAAACATTGTTGTGGATGCAGCGCCTGGTGTGGATCTATATCTACGGTGGTCTGTTGGCCGTGGTGATGGGCATCTTCGTCGCCCGCGCAGACATTGCACTGGCGCGCACGATGCAAGGCGTGGGCTTGTTTTTTATCGTTCTGGGTGTCGTGCTGATTTATGTGCGTTCGCGTCTGAAAGAAAAACCACCAACCCAAGGCTAGCCCCATGACCCGAACGATTCAACAACTCTTCGACCTCACAGGCAAGACAGCCCTCATCACCGGCGGCTCACGCGGTTTGGGCTTGCAAATGGCCCATGCCCTAGGCGAGGCCGGGGCACGCATCATGCTCAGCGCCCGCAAGGCTGATGAGCTGGAGTTGGCCGTGGCCGAGCTGCAAGCCGCAGGCATTGACGCGCGGTGGGTGGCGGCAGACTGCGCGAAAGAGGCCGACATTCACCACCTGGTGGACGAGACCCTGCAACGCATGGGCGACGTGAACATCTTGCTCAACAACGCAGGCGCGGCCTGGGGCGCACCGGCTGAGGACTACCCGATTGAAGCCTGGGACAAGGTGATGAACGTCAACATCCGGGGTTACTTCATCCTGTGCCAAGCGGTGGGCAAGAAGAGCATGATTCCGCGCAAGCAAGGCCGCATCATTAACATCGCCTCCATCGCGGGCTTAGCGGGCAACGCACCTGAGATGAACACCATCGCCTACAACACCTCCAAGGCGGCAGTCATCAACTTCACCCGCGCGCTGTGTGGTGAATGGGGCAAGTACAACATCAACGTGAACGCCATTTGCCCCGGGTTTTTCCCCAGCAAGATGACCGCAGGCACACTCAAAACGCGCGGCGTTGACAAGCTGGCGGCCCACGCGCCTTTGAAGCGACTGGGTGACGATGAAGACCTTAAAGGCCTGTGCGTGTTGCTGGCGTCTGACGCGGGCAAGCACATCACAGGCCAGGCTATTGCAGTGGATGGCGGCGTGAGCAGCGTCAAAGGATCAGCATGAAAGGATTGAAATGAGTTTTGGTGTAGAAATCCCCTTTGTTACCCATTTGGGTTTTGAGTTGACGCGGTTCGAGGGCGGTCATTCTGAGATCCGCTACACGCCCAAGCCGGAGCACCTCAACTCATTCGACGTCACCCACGGCGGGGCCAGCATGACCCTGCTGGATGTGACCATGGCCACGGCGGCCCGCAGTGTGGACCCGGACATGGGTGTGGTCACCATCGAGATGAAAACCAGCTTCATGCAGGCCGCGCGCGGCCCCCTCACCGGCAAGGGCCGCTTGATCCACCGCACCAAGTCCATGGCCTTCACCGAAGGCACGATTTTTGACGCCGAGGGGCGTGCCTGTGCCCATTCCACCGGCACCTTCAAGTACGTTAAGCGCTTGCCCACGGGGCCGCAAAGCAGCAACCCCTTGAACGTAATTTCCACGGACTGATCTCCAAGGACTTAGCGCAGTTCAACTCACAAGGTCACCATGCCCATCAACACACAAATTTTGCTGGACACACGCCCCGTGGGTGAAGCCAGCGTTGCCAACTTCAAGCTCATCCAGCGTGAAACCCCAGCCCTGCAAAACGGTCAGGTTCTGGTGCGCCACCACTACCTCAGCCTAGACCCCTACATGCGTGGCCGCATGAACGCAGGCAAAAGCTACGCCGCCCCGCAGCCCTTGGGCGAGGTGATGATTGGCGGCACGGCGGGTGAGGTGGTGCAGAGCGAGCACCCCAAATTTGCCGTGGGTGACCAGGTGGTGGGTATGGGTGGCTGGCAGGAGTACAGCGTGGTCGATGCCGCGCAACCCGGTGCGCTACGCAGGGTCGATACCACCCACGTACCCCTCAGCTACTACCTCGGGGCCGTGGGCATGCCCGGCGTGACGGCCTGGTACGGTTTGGTCAAACTCATCGCCCCCGTTGCAGGCGAGACCATCACCGTCAGCGCCGCCACCGGAGCCGTGGGCAGCGCCTACGCTGCGCTGGCCAAGGCGCGCGGTTGTCGCGTTGTGGGCATTGCGGGTGGGCCAGACAAATGCCACTACGCGGTGAGCGAACTTGGTTTTGACGCCTGTGTGGATTACAAACGCCACCCCGACGCCCAGTCCTTGTCACAAGCCCTCAAAGAGGCATGCCCCAATGGCATTGACGGCCATTTTGAAAACGTGGGCGGCCTGGTGCTGGACGCCGTCATGCTGCGCCTGAATGCCTTTGGCCGTATCGCCGTGTGCGGCATGATTGCTGGCTACGACGGTGTGCCGCTGCCCATGGCCTACCCCGCGCTGATCTTGACGAACCGCCTCAAAGTACAGGGCTTTATCGTCAGCGAACACATGGAGGTGTGGCCCGAAGCGCTCAAAGAATTGGGTGCGCTGGTAGCCAGCGGCAAGCTCCATCCACGCGAAACCATGGCGCAAGGCATTGCTGCTGCGCCCGAGGCTTTTTTGAGCCTGCTCAAGGGCAAGAACTTCGGCAAGCAACTGGTCAAGCTCGTGTGAGTTGAGCCCAGGTGATTAGGGCTTTTCCATGCTGAGTGACTTCAAAAACAAAACCGCCGTGCTGACCGGCGCTGCGTCGGGCTTTGGTCTGGAGTGCGCGCGCATAGCTGCGCGCTTAGGCATGAAGCTGGTGCTGGTGGATGTGCAGCAAGAGGCTTTAGATAGGGCGGCTGCCGAGATGCAGGCCGCTGGTGCAGAAGTATTGGCCCTGCAAGTCGATGTGTCAGACGCAGCGCAGATGGATCAACTCGCCCACCAAGTGCAGATGTGCTTTGGTGCACCGCACTTCGTCTTCAACAACGCAGGCGTGGCCGCAGGCGGCTTGATTTGGGAGAGCACGGCGCAAGACTGGCAGTGGGTGCTGGGCGTGAACCTCATGGGCGTGGTGAATGGCGTGCGCTGCTTTACCCCCATGATGCTGGAGGCCGCGCGGCTTGACCCATCCTGGCAGGGCCACATCGTCAACACCGCCAGCATGGCCGGGCTCATCAACCCGCCCAATATGGGTGTTTACAACGTGAGCAAACACGCCGTGGTCAGCCTGAGCGAGACGCTCTACCAAGACCTGGCTCTCGTCACAGACCAGATCGGCACCTCTGTGTTGTGCCCTTACTTTGTGCCCACCGGAATCCACCAAAGTGAGCGCAACCGCCCCGTCGATAAGCCTGCAGCTAAGGCCAGTCTGAGCCAACGTGTGG
>CANGME010000002.1 GCA_947455145.1 Comamonadaceae bacterium | reverse complement strand
CCAGCACAACCTCAGACAACTTGGCACGCACCGTGTAGTCCTGGTAGGCAGGCAAAGCCACAGCAGCCAAAATACCGATGATTGCAACCACAATCATCAACTCGATCAGGGTAAAACCCTTTTGCATTGAACGCTTCATTAATAGCTCCTAGTTAAAAAATAGACGACGTATCTATTTATTCAACTATTTAGCAGTTTATGTGCCAGCATCCCCAATAGTAAAATTTGCTTACATTTTTCTCATTGTAAGTGGCATTGGCCATGTCGCTGCACTTACGCCTAAACTTCACTTGATACAAACTGAGCGCACCTGCTTGAGGTCGGTCACGCCCATCAATATCTTTTCAAGGCCATCCATCTTCAAGGTGCGCATGCCGCTTTCCACCGCTGCGGCAAAAATCTCGGCTACGCGGGCGCGCTCTTGCACCAGCTTCTTGATGCGGTCGTCGGCAATCAGCAACTCGTGCAGGCCGATGCGGCCTTTGTAGCCGGTCTGGTTGCATTTGTCGCAGCCCACGGCTTTGTACATGGTAAGTGCGCCATTTTGGCCATAGCGCTCAATCCAGTCTTCGTACAGCTTTTGAGTTTCGCCGCTGGCGTCCAGCTTCCAAGCTGCTGTATTACGCAACTCGTCAGCGTATTCGGCCATGAAGCTGTTGATTTCCGAACCATTCGGGGTGTAGGCTTGCTTGCACTCGCACAGCTTCTTGGCCAGGCGCTGGGCCAAAATGCCCAGAAGCGCATCGGCAAAATTAAAGGGGTCCATGCCCATGTCGAGCAAACGAGTGATGGACTCGGGCGCGGAGTTGGTGTGCAGTGTTGAGAAAACCAGATGACCGGTGAGGGATGCCTCCACGCCCATGGCCACAGTTTCCTTGTCGCGTGACTCACCCACCATGATGATGTCAGGGTCGGCGCGCAAAAAGGCGCGCATGATCAGCGCAAAGTCGATCCCGGCCTTGCGATTGACCTGCACTTGGCGCAGGCCTTTTTGCGTGATTTCCACCGGGTCTTCGGCAGTCCAGATTTTGGTTTCGGGCGTGTTAAGAAACTTGAGGATGGAGTGCAGTGTGGTGGTCTTGCCCGAACCGGTGGGGCCGCAAACGTAAAAGAGGCCGTAAGGCTTGCTCACGGTTTGCTCGACCCGCGCCCGGTTGTGCGGCGTGAGGCCGAGTTTTTCCAGCGGGATGGGTTCGCCCCCGGCCAAGATGCGCATGACTACGTCTTCTACACCGCCCGCTGAAGGGATGGTGGCGACGCGCAATTCGATGTCCAGCGGGCCGTATTTTTTGAACTTGATCTTGCCGTCTTGTGGCTTGCGGCGCTCGGAGATGTCAAGGTCGCACATGATCTTTAAGCGTGTGACCATGGCTTGGCGAAAGTGAGCAGGCACTTCGATATAGGGCATCAAGGTGCCGTCAATGCGAAAGCGGATGCCGGTCTTGAGCTTGCCCGGCATGGGCTCGATGTGGATGTCTGAGGCCTTTTGCCGGTAGGCATCGACGATGACTTTGTTGACGAACTTGACGAGTTCGTTGTCGGCAGCAGCCGATTCGAGCGAGTCGTCGTTGCTGCCGTCGTCGTCCAGCGGGACGTTCATGTCGGCCAGCATTTGATCGACCGAGCCGCTGTCATCTGAACGGCCAAACAGTTGGTTTACTGTTTGATCGAACTCTGACTGCGTTGTCACACGATATGCAAACTTGGTTTGCCGGGGATACACCTGTGGCACGACCCGAGCGCCGAGTGTGGCTTCAGGATCGACGCACATGATCACCAAGCCCTCGGGCGACTCTTCAAGTGGCAACCAACCTTGCCCCTCAACAAAATCTCGTTTCAAAGCCCCCAGCAATTGGTCTGAATAAATACGCCCTGTATTAAAGGCTTCATAAGGGACACTAAAGAATTTGGCCAGCGATTGTCCGATTGACACTGACTGGATCCCAAACCTTGACTGCAGCACTTGCTCCACCGATTGGCTCGACTGCCGGGCCTCTTGCACGCAGTGTTCCATTTCACTTTGGGTCAATAGGCCATTGCTCACCAATCCGTCGTACTTAGTGGCTTGCCGATTGGTAACTTCATTGGGTTTTTTCAAGCGTTGTCTAATCGCAGTCACCAGTGTTAGACATAACTGCACTAGCCCTTCAACTTCCAGCGCATTGAATGGTCGGTTGGTCTTATTGTTGATGAGCTGCAGCACACCGTATAGATTCTCACCCTCTAAAATCGGGGCGACCATCATCTGTTGGGTTCGATAGCCTGATCGCTTATCTACCTCTTTGAGAAAATTTAACTCTGGGTGTATCTGATGAAGGGCGACTTGATCGTAAACATCTGGCAAGTTGACCAGTTTGTGACTTTGGGCTACATAGCCCGCTATGCTTTGTGTACTAATGGGTAACTTAAGCTCTTTGGGGCTGCTCAGTCCAGTCTTGACCTTGGAAACAATAGCGCTTCGGTCTTCATTGACGACATATAAGGTCAAACGATCCGCATCGAACAGCTTGCAGATATCGGGACTGACATCAAGCATAAGTTGATCAAGATTGTCTGTTTCGTGTATGCGCGCCGTGACTCGCTGAAGTTGCCTGAAAAAAGCGGCCTCTGCGCCACCCGCAACTACGCTTTCAAGCCCTGCTTGAGACGTTGCACTCATAGTTCAAACTCCTGCCCAGCCAGCAACCAGCGAATGTCATGCACGAGCTCTGAGGCATCCCCCTTGGTAGAGATGATGTGCAGCACCTCAGACATGATCAGGTCTGTTTCTGCCGGCTTGGTGTGCGTAACGTAGATGGGAATTTTTCTATTTACGCACAACCCGCTCAGCTCATCTACAAGAACATCGGGCGATAAGTGCTGACTCCGCTCAGCCAATTCTTTTTCACGCCGACTGAAGGCCGTTTCTATCACGAGCATGCTGACTTCCATTTGACTAATCCGCTGCCAAAAGGCGGGATTGCGTTCCGTGTCACCTGAAAAAACCCAACATGCTTCGGCTTTAGACACTGCGTAGCCTACGGCAGGTACAGAGTGCACAGCTGGTAAGGCTTCAACCCGTTTGCCCGAAACCTCCACGACCTCCCCCATCTCAATCGACACAAAGCGCATCAGCGGAGCCTGTGCCGAGGGGATGCGGGTGAAGTCGGGCCATATTACGTTGTTAAAAATATGGGCCTGCAAAGCCGCTAACGTTTCCGACAACCCATAAACCACTATAGGCGTTGTTCGATAGGATGCAACAGAGTCCAGCATCAGTGGCAAAGCTGTTATGTGATCCAGATGAGAATGGGTCAAAAAGACATGGTTGATGCGCTGCATCTCAGCCAAAGTGAGATCCCCCACGCCGGTGCCGGCATCAACCAAAACGTCGTCGTCGATCAGGAATGCTGTGGTTCGGCAGTCTTTTGTTATCGCACCTGAACAACCCAAAACTCTGATTTTTAGCGTCATACCGTCTCCCGAACTTAAATAACAGGAGCGTTTAACTCAACGCAAACTGCATGCTGGTATCAGCCAACTCAATGACATCTCCATGATTCAAAGGGCTTTGCACCTTTTCCATCGATTGCCCGTTTAGCAGCAATGCCCCAGGGCCTTCGACCTTTGTCAGCACATAACCAGTTTGCCGCCGAGTGATGGAAGCTACTGAAACTCCCGGCTTGCCCACGGTCGTTACCACTTTTGTCAAAGGCAAGTCCCGCCCCATTGCGACGCCTGAGAGGATTCGAATAAGGGCAGGGCCAACACCCTGAATTGGCTTGGCGATTGCCGTTCCGTTAGAACTCAAATTACTCGCAATCGATGGGGCTTTGTCTATGTCCTGCTCATCCACAAAAACGATTTTGTACTTTCCGATTTCAATAACGTCCGCATTTTGAAGCAACTGTTTTTTAATTGCCATTCCGTTAACGTAAGTCCCATTGGTGCTGTTGTTATCTTCTAAAGTAACAACACCATTCACCAACGTGAAGACAACATGCTCCCCGCTCACGGACAAATTATCAATCACGATATCGTTATAGGGTCGACGCCCCAAAGTAGACCTCGCCTTGCTTAAAGCCATCTCCTTTATCACCACCCCGTCAATCGACACGATCACTTTCGCCATAACTCTCTCCTGATTCGATTTCGCTTATCTATTTATTATGTGTGATGAGTCTCATTTTTTTTAGCAATCTTGTAACCAATCCCGTCCTCGGGCTTGTCGCTTCAACATTAATAAGCAAGACCGTGATATTGTCACGCCCGCCATTTTCATTCGCGGCTTGAATCAAGCGCTGAGCACGTTGATTTGGTGAAATTTTCAAGCCTAACAGCTTCTCAATTTTCCCCGGTCCCACCATATCGGTCAGGCCGTCTGAGCACATCAGATACACATCACCGGGCTCCACCTTATGCTCGCTCATCTCAGTCACAATCTGAGACTGGACGCCTAAGGCCCGTGTTAAAAGATTTCTATGCGGGGAGGCCTTCGCCTGCTTCAGAGTTAACAAGCCCCCGTCCAACTGCTCTTGAAGCAGCGTGTGATCGCGGGTCAACTGGGATATTCGATTGCGACGCAACCGGTAACAACGAGAGTCACCAATATGGCCCAGGAATAAGCGATCCTCCTTGAATAAACCCACAACCAGCGTTGTCCCCATGCCTGCATAGGCTGGGTTATTAAGGGCGGCCATAAATACCTTTTGATTGGCCTCTTCTACGCTTTTCTCTATGGCTTGGGAGATATGGGTCTTTATGCCAGCTGCATTTATTTCAGCAAGTCTGCAGCGAAAATCACTCAAAACGAGGTCCACGGCCATTCCACTGGCCACTTCCCCCGCGTTATAGCCACCCATGCCGTCGGCCAAAACACAAAGTTGCGTGGCTTCATCAAAAGCCACCGCATCTTCGTTGTTCTCTCTAACCCGACCTGAGTCCGTCTGAGAGGCAAAAGTGAATTTCACTGGCGTGAGCTCATGTTCTCAACGCCTTGTCTGACGGTTGGCTCAAAAATTCAGCTCGCGCTGACTTGAGTCGAGTGACGCTTTTGCAAAGCCTTACCCAACAAGACCACAAACACCGCACCCGCTGTTGCGGCTGCATAGTGGAGCCAGCCGTTGGCTGCGGCAAAGTCTTTGAAGGCCACATCGCTGGCCATGGTTTCACCACCCACCCAGCCAATCAGCGCGGCACCTAGCGTGACGATGATGGGGAAACGCTCCATGAGCTTGATCATCAAGGTGCTGCCGAAAATCACCATCGGAATGCTGATCAGCAAACCCAGAATCAACAACTCCATGCTGCCTTTTGCGGCGGCGGCCACGGCAATCACGTTGTCCAGGCTCATCACCAAGTCTGCAATCAGGATGGTGCGCACAGCAGCCATCAAAGTGCCGTGTTCTTTGGCTTCGCCTTCGCCCTCTTCTTGCTCGCTGAGCAGCTGCACGCCAATATAAAGCAACAAAGCACCACCGATGAGCTGCAAAAAGGACAGCGCCAGCAGTTTGACGGCCACGATGGTCAAAATCACCCGAAGAATCACGGCCATCGCTGAGCCGAACAAAATCGCCTTCTTTTGCTGGTGTGGTGGCAAAGACCGAGCGGCCAGTGCAATCACCACGGCGTTGTCACCTGACAGGATGATGTTGATCCAAATAATTTTCATCAACCCGAGCCAAAATTCGGGGCTTTGCAGCAGTTCCATGGGTCATCTCCAAATGAGTTTTAAATGTAGAAGCGCCCCAAACGAGTCGTTTGGGGCGCTTTTTACTTAGCAGTGCGTGATTTTAACGGAAGGCGCCGCCTCCCGAATCCGGGTTTGTGCTTAGCGCAACTGGGCTTTGAGCAACTTGCCCAGCTCTGAGGGGTTGCGCGTCACGATAAACCCACTCTCTTCCATGATGGCGAGTTTGGCATCGGCCGTGTCAGCACCGCCCGAGATCAGCGCACCGGCATGGCCCATGCGTTTGCCAGGAGGAGCGGTAACGCCCGCAATGAAGCCGACGATGGGTTTCTTCATATTGGCCTTGCACCAGAGCGCAGCTTCAGCTTCGTCGGGGCCACCGATTTCACCAATCATGATGACAGCGTCGGTATCCGGGTCGTCGTTGAAAGCCTTCATCACGTCGATGTGCTTGAGGCCGTTGATGGGGTCGCCACCAATGCCCACGGCGCTGGACTGGCCCAGGCCGACTTCGGTCAACATGGCCACGGCTTCATAGGTCAAAGTTCCTGAGCGGCTGACCACGCCAATGCGACCCTTGCGGTGGATGTGGCCGGGCATGATGCCGATTTTGATTTCATCCGGGGTGATGAGGCCAGGGCAGTTGGGGCCCAGCAGCAAGGTCTTCTTGCCACCAGCGGCTTCTTTGGCGCGCATGCGGTTGCGCACTTCGAGCATGTCACGAACCGGGATGCCTTCGGTGATGCAGATCGCCAGATCCAGATCGGCCTCAACGGCTTCCCAGATGGCGGCAGCTGCACCGGCGGGCGGCACATAAATCACCGACACGGTGGCACCGGTTTGAGCGGCAGCCTCTTTCACGGAACCAAAAATTGGGATGTTGAAGATCGACTCACCGGCCTTCTTGGGGTTCACGCCCGCGACAAAGCAGTTTTTGCCGTTCGCGTATTCCTGGCACTTTTCAGTGTGGAATTGGCCGGTCTTGCCCGTGATGCCTTGGGTGATGACTTTGGTGTTTTTATTGATGTAGATGGACATGCTGATTCCTGATCAATTACTTGACGGCCGCAACAATGGCGGTCGCGGCTTCGGCCATGGTGTCGGCGCTGATGATGGGCAGGCCGCTCTCGGCCAGCATCTTTTTGCCCAGCTCGTCGTTGGTGCCCTTCATGCGCACCACCAGTGGCACAGACAGGTTCACCGCCTTGCAGGCCGTAATCACACCGCTGGCAATGGTGTCGCACTTCATGATGCCGCCGAAGATGTTGACCAAAATGCCTTTGACCTTGGGGTTTTTCACCATGATCTTGAAGGCCTCAGTCACCTTCTCAGCCGTTGCGCCACCGCCCACGTCCAAGAAGTTGGCGGGCTCGCCGCCAAACAGCTTGATGGTGTCCATGGTGGCCATGGCCAAGCCAGCGCCATTGACCAAGCAACCAATGTTGCCGTCCAGGCTGATGTAGGCCAAGTCAAATTTGCTGGCCTCCACTTCGGCCGGATCTTCTTCGTCCAAGTCGCGGTAAGCCACGATCTCGGGGTGACGGAACAGCGCGTTGGCGTCGAAGTTGAACTTGGCGTCAATGGCTTTGACGCCGCCATTGCCTTCGAGAATCAAGGGGTTGATTTCGACCAGCGAAGCGTCGGTGTCCATGTACACCTTGTAGAGCTTTTGCAGAATGTCCATGCACTGGGCGGTGGAGCCCTCCGGCACGCCAATGCTGTTGGCCAGCATCTTGGCCTGCGCGTCGGTCATGCCGGTAGCTGGGTCAATGATTTCGGTGATGATTTTCTCGGGAGTGGAGTGGGCCACTTCCTCGATGTCCATGCCGCCCTCACTTGAGACGATGAAGGCCACGCGCTGGCTGGCGCGGTCGGTCACAGCCGAAACGTAATATTCCTTTTTGATGTCCGCGCCGTCTTCGATCAGCAGGCGACGCACTTTTTGACCTTCAGGGCCAGTCTGGTGCGTGATGAGTTGCATGCCGAGGATTTCACCGGCGATTTTGCGCACATCGTCAATCGAGCGCGCGAGCTTGACGCCGCCGCCTTTGCCACGCCCACCGGCGTGAATTTGTGCCTTGACCACCCAAACCGGGCCGCCGAGTTTTTGAGCAGCTTCCACCGCTTCTTGCACTGTGAAGGCAGGTATGCCACGCGGCACCGGAATGCCGAAATTGCGCAAGATTTCCTTGCCTTGATACTCGTGAATCTTCATGGGGGCGCTCTCAAGAGTGGGTAAATTGAATCTACGGATGCAGGCCGACAATGTAGCATTGTTGCAGCGCACCATTTTCGAGCGTAATTCTTTGATGAAACTGACGGCTCCGTACTCGACTTATTAAAATCACCTTATGCATAAAATTTTCATTGATGGCGAAGCTGGCACGACTGGTCTGCAAATCCGCGAACGGCTGCACGCCATGCCCGCCATTGAGCTGCTCAGCATCGCCCCCGAACAGCGCAAAGACGCCAGCGCAAAGCGCGCCCTGATGGCCCAGGCTGATCTGGTGGTGCTGTGCCTGCACGACGATGCGGCCATTGAGTCAGTCGCCATGATCGACGCCTTGACTGCTACCAACCACGGCATCGGCCCAAAAATCATCGACGCCTCTACCGCGCACCGCACGGCCCCCGGCTGGGTGTTTGGTTTTCCTGAACTGGTGGCGGGACAAAAGCAAGCCGTGGCCCAGTCCCGTCGCGTGGCCAACCCCGGCTGCTATGCCACTGGCGCGATTGCACTGATTCGGCCTTTGGTAGATGCAGGCTTGCTGCCGCGTGATTTTCCGCTCGCCTTACCCTCGGTCAGCGGCTACTCCGGTGGCGGGCGCAGCATGATCGAAGCCTATGAGGCTGGACAGGCTCCGGCCTATGAGCTCTACGCCCTAGGTCTCAAGCACAAGCACCTGCCTGAAATCATGGCCTATACCGGCCTGACGCGCCGCCCGGTGTTCACGCCGTCGGTCGGCAACTTCAAACAAGGCATGCTGGTGCAACTGCCCTTGCACCTGGATTTGTTGCCCGGTCAACCCACAGCACAAGATTTGCACGCCGCGCTGGCCCGTCACTACGCGGGCAGCGAATGGGTAACCGTGGAGCCTGCCACCGCCGACGGCAAACTTGACGCGCTGGCGCTGGCCGACACCAATCGCATGGAATTGCGTGTCTTCTCCAACGATGCCGCAGCCGACGGCTTTGCCCACGCCGTGCTGGTGGCGCGGCTGGACAACCTGGGTAAAGGGGCCAGTGGCGCTGCGGTGCAGAACTTGAAGCTGATGTTGGGACTTTAATCCTCAAACATTTCATCTGGCGCATCTACCACCACCCGCCGAATCACATCGCCGCCAAAGCCCCGACCGGCCAAAAACCGCATCTGACTGGCCCGCCCCTTGGCGTCAAGGGCAGGTTCGCCAAACTTTTTGCGCCAGACCTCGCGGGCCCGCGTTAACTCAGTCGCTCGCAAGTTGCTCACCGCCTCAGCAACGGCTTGCGGGTCTAGCCCCTTGCCCTGCAACTCCTGCTGGATGCGCGCCGTACCCAGCTTGGCAGAGCGGCGGTGAACGACCGAATCCACCACCCGCTTCTCATCGATAAAGTTCTTGGCTTGCAGCTCGTCAAGTGCCTGCGCCAACGAGCCCGGCACCTCTTCAAAGCGGGCCAGCTTGCGCTCCAGCTCCAATCGCGAATATTCCCGCCCGCTGAGCAGGCGCAAGGCACGGCCTTTGAGGGAGATGGGGGCGGTGCTCACGTTGAAACAGCGTTAAGTTCAAGCCTCGGCTTTTTTCCCAGTCGCTCCAGCCGCTTTCGCCTTGCCTGCCGGTGCAGCCTCAGCACCCAGACCCAGCAATGGGATGCCCAACGACCCACGCACCTTGTTTTCAATCTCCATGGACAGCTCGGGGTTCTCGCGCAAAAACTCGCGTGCGTTGTCTCGGCCCTGGCCGATTTTTTCGCCGTTATAGGCGTACCAGGCGCCGGATTTGTCGATGATGTTGGCGTTCACGCCCATGTCGATGATCTCGCCGTGGCGGCTGATGCCTTCGCCAAACAAGATGTCAAATTCAGCCGTTTTGAAGGGTGAAGCGACCTTGTTTTTGACCACCTTGACCTTGGTCTCGTTGCCAATGGCCTCGTCACCTTTCTTGATGGTGCCGGTGCGCCGGATGTCCAAGCGCACCGAGGCGTAGAACTTGAGCGCGTTGCCGCCGGTGGTGGTCTCGGGGCTGCCAAACATCACGCCGATCTTCATGCGAATCTGGTTGATGAAAATCACCATGCAGTTGGTCTTTTTGATGTGGGCGGTGAGTTTGCGCAAGGCCTGGCTCATCAGGCGGGCTTGCAAGCCCGGCAGACTGTCGCCCATTTCGCCTTCGAGCTCGGCCTTGGGTGTCAGCGCCGCCACCGAGTCCACCACGATCAGATCGACCGCGCCGGAGCGCACTAGGCTGTCCACAATCTCCAGCGCCTGCTCACCGGTGTCGGGCTGGCTGATCAGCAGGTCTTGCAGGTTCACGCCCAGCTTTTGCGCGTACTGGATGTCCAGCGCGTGCTCAGCATCGACAAAGGCGCACTGGCCGCCAATTTTTTGCATCTCGGCGATGACTTGCAGCGTCAGCGTGGTTTTGCCGGATGACTCAGGGCCATAAATTTCGACCACACGCCCACGCGGCAAGCCACCCACGCCCAGCGCAATGTCCAGACCGAGCGAGCCGGTGGAGACCACCTGGATGTCTTCAATCACCTCGCCCTCACCCAAACGCATGATGGTGCCCTTGCCAAATTGCTTCTCGATCTGGGCCAAGGCCACTTGCAGGGCTTTGGCTTTTTCGCTACTGGCGGCGGTGAGGTTTTTAACGGCTGCGTCCATGGGGGGCTCCTTGATTTAACGTTGAGGGGGATTCCATTCATCCGCTGCTTTTAACAACAGGCTGGATGCTTGAACAGTAGTTTAAATCAGCTTATTGAAATGAGTAAAGATTATTTTTAGTCAGTTTGATTTACTATCTACGAGTGACAAATCCGAACCCTTCAGCACCCACCGTCGGCTGGCGGCAAACCCACCTGGGGCGTTTGCTGGGCCACGCCATGCGCCGCTTTGACGCACGTGTTTTTCAGTTGATGGCCAGCAACCCGGACGTGCCGTTGGCCCTGTCCAACCTAGCGGCGCGCGGCCAGGTGAGTGCGGCCCACATCCACATCACGCGCCACTTGGCGCTGGAGGGCTCGCGCCTAACCGAGCTCGCCGTACAAGCGGGCATGAGCAAGCAGGCTATGGGCAAGCTGGTGGACCAGTGCGATGCCTGGGGCCTGGTGAAGCGCACACCCGATGCGCGCGACGCCCGTGCTCGTCTGGTGCGCTTCACCCCCGATGGGCTGGCATGGCTCCAAGCCTTCGAGCAGGCCGTAGGCCAGGCCGAGGCCGAGTTACGCCAAGCGGTGGGGGACGAGATTGCCACCGTGATCGCCATTGGTCTAGAGGCCTATGCCGCTTGAAACAGATCAGCCAACAAGGCTGCTAGCCGCTTGCAAGGCTCGCATCAGGTCAGAGGCCTAAAATTACCGCAACGCCGCCCACCCCAGGAGACCTCCATGCGAATTCTGATTGCCGAAGATGACCAGATACTGGCTGACGGACTGCTGCGCACCCTGCGCGGCTCCGGTGCGGCAGTGGATCACGTGGCCAGCGGCACACAAGCCGACGCCGCGCTCATGACCAACACCGAATTTGACCTTCTGATTTTGGATCTGGGCCTGCCCGCCATGCACGGTCTGGAGGTCTTAAAACGATTGCGCTCACGCGGCTCTTCGCTCCCTGTGTTGATCCTCACAGCCGCCGACAGCGTGGAAGAACGCGTCAAGGGTCTGGACTATGGCGCAGACGATTACATGGCCAAGCCCTTCAGTTTGCAAGAGCTTGAAGCCCGTGTGCGCGCTTTGGTGCGCCGAGGCGCAGGCGGCACCAGCAGCCAAATCAAACACGGCCCGCTGACCTATGACCAAACTGGGCGTGTGGCCACCATTGACGGCAAAATGGTCGAGCTGTCGGCGCGCGAACTGGGGCTTCTGGAGGTGTTGCTGCAACGCACGGGCCGACTGGTCAGCAAAGACCAGTTGGTGGAGCGCTTATGTGAATGGGGCGAAGAGGTCAGCAACAACGCCATTGAGGTGTACATCCACCGCCTGCGCAAAAAAATCGAAAAAGGCCCGATCCGCATTGCCACCGTTCGTGGCTTGGGCTATTGCTTAGAAAAAATCAACGCATGAATATGGCCCCCACGGTCGCCCACTTCGTGTGGCTTCCTGCCCCCCTAGGGGGCCGTGCCTTGCTTGGGGCGGCCCGGCGCGGCGGCATGCCCCCTGTGTTCGGCGCGGCGGCATGAAAATTTTCCAGCGCGAGCAGCGTTCGCTGTTCGGTGAAATCCTGGACTGGATGCTCACGCCACTGCTACTGCTGTGGCCCATCAGCCTGGTACTGACCTGGCTGGTGGCACAGGGCATTGCGGGCAAGCCTTTTGACCGTGCGCTGGAATACAACGTGAGTGCGCTTGCACAACTGGTCACGGTCAAAAATCAACGGGTGCATTTCAACCTGCCGATACCCGCACGCGAAATGTTGCGCGCCGATGACGCCGACACGGTGTACTACCAAGTTGTGGGTCCCAATGGAGCCTACTTGAGCGGTGAGCGTGATTTCCCGTTTCCAGCGGACGTGGAAACAGTGTCTCCCGGACAAGTTCAACTACGCGATGACGAATTTCACGACACTGCAATTCGAGTCGCCTACATGTGGGTTCCTCTAGCCTTGCCCGACAACAAAATGGCGCTGGTGCAGGTGGCAGAAACGCTGGACAAGCGCTCAGTGCTGGCCGCCGAGATCATCAAGGGCGTAATGCTGCCTCAGTTCGTTACCTTGCCGATAGCAGTGCTGCTGGTGTGGCTGGCCTTGGTGCAGGCCATAAAGCCATTGAGTCGGTTGGAGTCGCGCATCCGTGCACGTAAACCCGATGACTTGAGCCCCTTGGACACACAAGCCGTACCCATTGAAGTCGCTCCTTTGGTGGAGTCTGTCAATGATTTGCTTTTGCGCCTGCAAGACTCAATGGCGACTCAAAAGCGGTTTTTAGCCGATGCTGCGCACCAGCTCAAAACACCCTTGGCTGGCCTGCGCATGCAAGCCGATCTGGCGCAACGCGAAGGCACCAGCACCGAGGAACTGAAACAGTCTCTTCGTCAGATTGGTTATGCCAGTATTCGAGCCACCCACACCGTCAACCAATTGCTGGCTCTGGCACGCGCTGAGGGCGGCGGAGCCCCTTTGAGCCGCCAGCCCTGTGACTTGGCCGGTCTGACTATGGACGTAGTCCGCGACTGCGTCCCGCGCGCCATGGACAAGCACATTGATCTGGGCTATGAGGGCGCTGAACCCGGAACCCCTGGCGTCACGCTACAAGGTAACCCGATCCTGCTCAAAGAAATGGTGCGCAATCTGCTGGACAACGCCCTCAACTACACGCCGTCTAGTGCGTCGCAACCCGCCATCATCACAGCTCGCGTGCTGGTGGACCCCTTTGGTCACGTCGCCTTGCTTCAGGTCGAAGACTCGGGGCCGGGCATCCCGAGCGCAGAGCGGGAGCGGGTGTTTGAGCCGTTTTACCGCGCGCTCGGGGTGGAGGCCGATGGCTCTGGGCTGGGCCTGTCCATCGTGAAAGAGATTGCCCGCCAGCACCAAGCAAGCGTCAGCGTGGCGGACACCCGCGAAGGGCAAGTCCCCCCCGGGGCGCGTTTTACCATCCGTTTTTAAACGCAGTTTTGCAAGGGCTTGCTGATGGGCGCGGGGCTCAAGGTTTTCAAGCGGGCGCGCAAGGCCTCATCAACGGCGGGCAACTTGAGCAAAGCGCCCGTCACCTCGACGCGCTCCTGAACCGTCCGTGCGGTTTGGACGCCACGTTGCTTGAAAGTTGCCAGGGCCGTGTCAGCCGCCGCCTTGCTGTCAAAACCGCCCAAAGTCAAACCAGGCACCAGCTTCGGATTACCCACGTTCTCAGGGTTAATTTTCAAGACGGCCAACTCTTTACGCTTTTTCACCAGCGCCTCCGCGTTGGGGTACGGGCCCATGTAAACAATCCAGCGCGCGGGTTCAGTAACAGGGTTCAGGCTCCACGCCTCGGGCGGCAAAGCGTCACGCAACGCCTGCCTTATAGCTTCGGCCTGGCGCTCATCAAACAGGCCTGCCTGTAGGCATTCGGCGGGCTTAGCCGGGGCTTGTGCAGTCGCCGCTTCATCTTGCGCCTCTTTGACCGACAGAATACGAATGGCCTCGGGGTGAATTTGTCTACTCAAGCGCTGCGGCTCCCCCGTCTTCTCGGGACCAAAACCATAGCCGCGCAGATACTCCTGCGACCAGGCGAAGTACAGGCCGTTGAGCAAGAGGAGCAACAAAACAAAAAAACGCAACATGACAGGTTAATGGCGGGCTATTGACATGTGTAAGAACGTTAGCAAAAAGGGCACTCAACAAGGCGAAGCCGGACGCACGCTGACTTCAGCGCTGCTGACCTTTTTCAAACCCGCGTCAGTATGCACCAGCAAAGCGCCGCTGGCGTCCACGCCCTGTGCGTGCCCGTGTGTTCCGTCGCTCAAAGTCACGGCTCGTCCTGCCAGCACATCACGCTCTGCGAAGGTTTTCAAAAATGGGGCCAGCCCTTGCACTTCAAAACTTTGTACGGCTTGCACCAGTGGTGCGGCAATGCGCAGCAGGGCTTGTGGGGCGTCAATGCCGGGCAGCAACTCCTGCAAGCAGGCCGGGGGCGTGCTCAGGCCTGCCGCATCACGTGGGCCAATGTTGAGGCCCACGCCGATCACGGCGTAGCGGGTGCTGCCGATGTTGACGGTTTCAATCAAGATGCCTGCCAGCTTGCGCCCTTCAAACCACACATCGTTGGGCCATTTGAGTTGAAGCGATGGGTGCAAGCTGCGGGCCACGCTGACCCCCACGGCCAGTGACAGGCCAGACCAATCGGCCATGTTCAATGGGAGGCCGATAGAGAAAGTCAACGCGGGTGTACTCGCCCCTTGGCTCAACCAGTCTCGCCCCAAGCGGCCACGGCCTGCGGTTTGGGACTCGGCCACCAACAGAATGGGCTCGGTCTGCCCGTCACGGGCGCGGCGCATCAGCTCGGAGTTGGTGGAATCTATCTGCGGGAGGATCTCAACGCTGAAGGTCGGGAAAGAGGGCGACACCGCCTCCCAAATTGCCTCCGCAGGCCACTGGATGGGTAGTGACTTCGACAAGCTCAGTCCGAACGGTATTTGGGTGGGTGCGATGCAGGCTCTTGGGCGAGTACGAAGCTGATTCAGCGCTTGCGCTTAGGCGCCAGCAACGTGCCCCGGCAGGTCTTAGCGCCACACCAGCAGGGGTATTCGGCCTTGAGCTTGGGCGTGTAGCGCTCGTCAATCATCAGGCCGTAGTCGTAGTTGAGCTCTTCACCGGCCAAGATGTTGCGCAGGGCTTTGATGAACACCCGGCCCTCGTCCTCATCGGCCTCGCAGTTGGGTGCGCAGCTGTGGTTGATCCAGCGTGAGGAGTTGCCGCCCACCTTGCCGTCAATCACATGCTCTTCGTCGATGTGAAAATAAAACGTGTGGTTCGGATCGCTCGGGTCATGCGGGTGGCGCGCTTGCGCTTGCGCCCAGGTCACCACCTCACCCGTGTACTCAATCAGGGTTTCACCCTCGGCCAAATTCTGCACGGCAAACACGCCCTTGCCATGCACGCCGGAGCGGCGGATTTGAATGCGGCGACCAGATGCGGGGGCTGATTTTTTGGACACGTTTGAAAAATTTGGTAAGGTGAACTCGTATGGGTGCGCGCAGGTGCGTGCCCGCGTGCTGGCGCGCACACATGCGTGCGCGAGAAACTGGATTGTAGTCAGATGAAAAATATCACTGTCGGTAAAACATTGGTCATTGCAGAAAAACCCTCGGTCGCCCAAGACATCGTGCGCGCCCTCACGCCGCTGGCGGGCAAGTTCGACAAGCACGACGAGTACTTTGAGAGCGACACCTACGTCGTCACCAGCGCCGTCGGCCACCTGGTGGAGATCCAGGCACCCGAGGCCTACGACGTCAAACGCGGCAAGTGGAGCTTCGCCCACCTGCCCGTGATCCCGCCGCACTTTGACTTGAAGCCGGTGGACAAGACCAAGACGCGTTTGAACGCCGTCATCAAGCAGGCCAAGCGCAAAGACGTTGACAAGATCATCAACGCCTGCGACGCGGGCCGCGAGGGTGAGCTGATCTTTCGTCTGATCGAGCAGTACGCCGGTGGGGCCAAACCGCTTGGCAAGCCCGTCAGCCGCCTGTGGCTGCAATCCATGACACCACAGGCCATCCGCGACGGCTTTGGGGCCCTGCGCAGCGACAAGCAGATGCAACCCCTGGCTGACGCCGCACGCTGCCGCTCTGAGGCCGATTGGCTGGTCGGCATCAACGGCACGCGCGCCATGACCGCGTTCAACTCACGTGACGGCGGCTTCTTTTTGACCACCGTGGGCCGCGTACAGACCCCCACCTTGTCGGTGGTGGTGGAGCGCGAGGAGCAAATCCGCAAATTCGTCAGCCGCAACTACTGGGAAGTTCACGCCACCTTTGGCGCGCAAGCCGGTGAGTACAACGCCAAATGGTTTGACCCGAGCTGGAAAAAAGCTGCCGCCAATGCGGCTGCGGGCAACACCGACGAGCCGGACGCCGAACTCAAGGCCGACCGCGTCTGGACCGAGCGCGAAGCCCAGGCCATTGCCGACGCCGTGCGTGGCCAAAGCGCCACGGTCACCGAGGAAAGCAAACCCACCACCCAAGCCTCGCCCCTGCTGTTTGACCTGACCAGTTTGCAACGCGAGGCCAACGGCAAGTTTGGCTACTCGGCCAAGACCACGTTGTCCATCGCGCAAAGCCTGTACGAGCGCCACAAGGCCCTGACCTACCCGCGTACCGATTCACGCAACCTGCCCGAGGACTACGTGCCGGTAGTGAAAGACACCTTTGCCATGCTGGCCGACAGCGGCATGCGGCACCTGGCCCCCTTTGCGGCCACCGCCATCAAGGGCGGCTACGTGCGCCCCAGCAAACGCATTTTTGACAACGCCAAGGTCAGCGACCACTTTGCCATCATCCCCACGCTGCAAGCGCCCAGCGGCCTGAGCGAGGCCGAGCAAAAGGTGTACGACTTGGTGGTGCGCCGCTTCATGGCGGTGTTTTTCCCGAGTGCTGAATACCAGGTGACAACGCGTATCACCACGGCTGCCCAGCACGCCTTCAAGACCGAAGGCAAGGTACTGGTCAAGCCGGGCTGGCTGGCCATCTACGGCAAGGAAGCCGCTGAAGAAGTGGCCGATGCCAAGGACGGCGACAAAGGCCAGAGTTTGGTGCCCGTGGCCCCTGGCGAGAAGGTCAAGACCGACGCCGTTGACCCCAAGGGCCTGAAAACCCGCCCGCCTGCCCGTTATTCGGAGGCCACGCTGCTCGGTGCCATGGAAGGCGCAGGCAAGACCGTGGAAGACGACGAACTGCGCGAAGCCATGCAGGAAAAAGGCCTGGGCACGCCTGCCACCCGTTCCAGCATCATTGAGGGCCTGATCGCCGAGAAATACATGCTGCGCGAAGGCCGCGAGCTGATCCCCACGGCCAAGGCCTTCCAGCTCATGACGCTGCTGCGCGGCTTGGGCGTGGAGGAGCTTTCCAAAGCCGCACTCACCGGCGAGTGGGAGTACAAACTCGCGCTGATGGAGCAAGGCAAGTTAAGCCGTGAATCCTTCATGGCCGAGATTGCCGCCATGACCGAGCGCATGGTGAAGAAGGCCAAAGAGTACGACCGCGACACCATCCCCGGCGACTACGCCACGCTGGCCGCGCCCTGCCCCAACTGCGGCGGCATCGTGAAAGAAAACTACCGCCGCTACACCTGCACTGGCAAAAGCGGCAACTCCGAGGGTTGCGGCTTCTCCTTCGGCAAGACGCCAGCCGGGCGTACCTTTGAAGTGGCCGAGGTGGAGCAGTTCCTGCGTGACCGCAAGATCGGCCCACTGGAAGGATTCCGCTCGAAAGCGGGCTGGCCTTTCACGGCTGAAATGGTCATCAAGTTTGACGAAGAAACCAAAAACTACAAACTCGAATTTGACTTTGGCGACGACAAGAAAGGTGAGGAAAGCGGCGAGCTGATCGACTTTTCGGCCCAAGAGGCCCTCGGCCCCTGCCCGAAGTGCGGCGCAGGTACAGGCAACGCTACCGGCGGCACGGTGTTTGAGCATGGCAAAAACTATGTCTGCGATAAATCCGTGCCCACCTTGGCCCAACCCACACCGAGCTGTGACTTCAAAACCGGTCAGATCATCTTGCAGCAGCCAATTGAGCGGGCGCAGATGCAAAAACTGCTGGCGACCGGCAAGACCGATTTGCTCGACAAGTTTGTCTCCATGCGCACACGCCGCGCTTTCAAGGCCATGCTGGCCTGGGACCCCGAAGCAGGCAAGGTGAGTTTTGAATTTGCCCCCAGCAAATTTCCACCGCGCAAAACGACGGCCAAGACTGCGGCGGCCACCAAAACAAGCCCTGCTGCAAAGAAAACACCCGCCAAAAAAGCGGCGCCCAAAACATCGGCCAAGGCCGCAGCCAAAGTCGCCAAGCCCAAAGCCCCGCGCAAAACCACCGCCGCCAGCGGCAAGTTGCCCAGCGCAGAACTCGCCGCCGTCATCGGCGCGGATCCGGTCGCGCGCACCGAAGTCATCAAAAAACTGTGGGACTACATCAAGGCCAACGGCCTGCAAGACGCGGCCAACAAGCGTGCGATCAATGCGGACGCCAAGCTGCTGGCCGTGTTCGGGAAACCGCAGGTAACAATGTTTGAATTGGCCGGCATTGTGGGTAAACATCTGAATTGAGATCCACCTCAGGAGGGGCTCGTCATGTCACTCACTGCCCGCGTCATTGCACTGCTGTCCTTGTCAGCCTTGGTGCTGGGCGCGTGGCTGGCCCCGCTGGATGCGCCAGCGCAAGCGCAGGTGGATGCGGGCCTGAAGCGGGCGCTGGTCAGCTTTGCGACCGCTCGCGCCCTGAACGGGGTCATCTCGGTCGCGCAGGGCACCGAGGTCTCTCTGCAACCCCTGGGCATCGGCGTTACGCTGGCACCCGGCCAACTGCTGGACCCGGTGAATGACTTGGTGGAGCAATTTTCCAACCTGATGCTCATGGCCAGCGTGGCGTTTGGCGTACAAAAAATCCTGATCGGCATCGGCAGCTACTGGCTGATTTCTCTGGCGCTGAGTCTGGCAGCGCTCGGCTGGGCCGTGTTCACCCTGCGCCATCAACCTGCTCCCTCCTGGCTGTCCGGCACACTGGTGGTGGCCGTGATGCTGCGCTTTGCCATTCCCGTGGTAACGCTGGGCAGCGACCTGCTTTGGCAGAAATTTTTGGCGGCAGACTATGCGACCAGTCAGCAAATCATCGATAACGCCACCGGTACGGTGGCCAAGCTGAATCCACCCGAACCTGAGGCAGCCAATCAGCCCGGTTGGCTTGACGCCATGAAGGGCTGGGTCTCAAAAAACGGTGACATCAAAGCCCGTTTTGAGCGCCTGAAGCAAGCCGCAGAGCAGGCCACCGAGCACATCATCAAACTGATCGTGATTTTTCTGCTACAGACCCTGGTCATTCCGCTCTTGCTGCTGTGGGGCCTGACGGCGCTTGCCCGGCTCGTGGTCCAGGCCAGCCTCGGACGCAATTCACCCAAGTGACGGCCCGGAGCGGCTTAATGGACGAACTTGCTATCGCGCCCAATGATGCTGAGGTCGGTGTACTTGGAGCCTTCGTGGTTCTTGGCGCTGTAGTTGATGTTGAAGCCACCCATGTTCACGGCATTCATGGACTCAAGACCGGTAATCAAGCTATCACGGGTAAGTTTGTTGCCCGCGCGTTTGACCCCTTCCACGAACACCTTGGCCATGAGAAAGCCTTCCATGCTTGAGAAATCGAACTCTGTTTGACCGGCCTCGGTCATGCGCTGCTGGTACTCGCGCACGATTGGGAGCGCTTGCCCAAAGGGGAAGGGCACTACTTGAGAAATCACCACCCCCGGCCCCACTGGGCCAAGCTCATTAGCCAGCGCCTTGGAGCCCACAAAACTCACGTTAAAGAATTGACCACCGTAGCCTTTTTTCCGAGACTCCTTGATGAACGCTGCGCACGATTTGTAGGCCCCGATCTGAATCACAGCGTCTGGCTGGGTTGGCAAAATGGTCGTCAGTGCCGCGCCCACCTCCACAGTATTGCGCTCAAACGCCTCCGTGACCACAGGTTTCAGGTCGCGCTTGGCCAAGGCCCGGTTCACGCCTTCTAACCCCGCTTTGCCATAAGCATCATTCTGATAAAACACCGCGATCTTTTTGGCACCCGTTGTCGTTAAGTGCTGCACGATGCGCTCAGTCTCGTCAAAGTAGCTAGCACGCACATGGAAAATTTGCCGATTAAAGGGCTCGCGCAAGCCTTGGGCACCGGTAAACATACCCACCATTGGCACTTTTTCATTCGTGATGGTGGGCAGCGCAGCCAACCCTGTGGGCGTGCCCACCGCACCTACCAAGGCAAATACCTTGTCCTCATACACCAGCGCTTTGACCGCAGTGACCGCTTTTTCAGGCTCATAGCCATCGTCGCGCGTCACGAGCTTGAGCGTTCGGCCGTTCACGCCACCAGCAGCGTTAGTGGCTTTGAAATAGGCTTCAATCCCGACTTTCAGGCGCTCGCCAAGCTGGGCCGCTGGGCCGCTAAAGGCGGCAAACTGGCCGACCAAAATTTCCTTGTCAGACACACCCGGTGACTGTGCGAATGCACCGGCACTGGTAAGGATCAAGGCCAAAGAAGTCAGGGTTTTGATGAATTTCATAAGTACCTCAGTGTGCAGTTTGTAACCAACTGGAACAACATCATAGTTTCATTTTGCCGATTTTTTTCTGCTTGTCCGTTTGCGCTTTCTCCACGCCCCGCGCAAGCCCCTGCATTAATCAGGCGCATCCATTTGCCCGTCGATGTAGTACCAACGCCCGTCCGTGCGCACAAAGCGGCTGGTCTCATGCAGGCGTTCGGCCCCGGCAGATGTGCGGCAGCGCGCCACAAACTCCACCACGCCCGCGTCCCCCGTGCTCTGCGCGTGGCGCACCTCCAGCCCCAACCATTTCACCGGCGATAACTCGAGATCGCCCGGCGACGTGGACGCGTGCCAGGTGGCCAGTAGGTAGTCGATCAAGCCCAGCACATAAGCGCTGTAGCGCGAGCGCATCAAAGCCTCGGGTGTGGGGGCGTGCGCGCCCAGCGTTAAGCATGAGTGCCATGGGCCGCAGCAGTCGGCATAGGGCTGATCGCTGTCGCAAGGGCAGGGCGCGCGGGCGGAGAGGCTAGATTTTTTCATGGAGGGGATGGTAGCCGCTGTGTGCTGGCTATCATGGCCAAATGACCGCCCCCGCGCTGCCCGTGCTCTACTCATTCCGCCGCTGTCCCTACGCCATTCGCGCCCGCATGGCCCTGCGCTATGCGGGCGTTGAAGTCACAGTGCGAGAGGTAAAGCTGGGCGACAAACCCGCCGACTTCGTGACCCTGTCCGCCAAAGCCACCGTGCCCGTGCTGCATCTGCCCAGCGGTGAAGTGATCGACCAAAGCCTGGCCATCATGCAATGGGCGCTGGCGCGAAGCGACCCGCAAGGTTGGTTGCGCACTGGCCCCGCAGACGAAACCACGCACTGGATCACTCAGAACGACGAGGTCTTCAAGCCCCTTCTAGACCGCTACAAATATGCCACTCGGCATCCCAATCTGACCCCAAGCGCCCACCGCGCCGCAGCCATTACCGCCTTCATCGCACCACTGAACGAGCGCCTGTTGCAAACGCCTTATCTGTTCGGCCCCAGACCCTCGCTGGCCGACGTTGCCCTGTTCCCTTTTGTTCGCCAGTTTGCTGGGGTTGATAGGGCGTGGTTCGACTCGGCCCCGCTGACTGGGGTGCAGGCTTGGTTGGCAGCATGGTTGGGGAGTGACTTGTTTGTGGCGTCAATGGAGAAGAGCCCCGAAGGTTCGCCATCATGAAACGCAATTCATCTCAGGAACGGTTCAAGCGCTCGTTGACGCCGCTCCCAAGATGCGCAAATTCGGCTCCACCCTCCTTGCATCTACTGGCTTACTGACCCGTGTCGGGCTGTTTCGGATAACTTCCATCACGATAAGACCGCAACAACTCATCCTTGACACTTTGGCGTGTCCTTATTCCCGCAGCCGTTGGGGGAAGGTTAATTTCACCCCCTCTAATGAGGGCTGCATTGAACTTGGCATCGTCACTCGGCTCTTCACCGTGGTAACTAGGGGAAGTTCCATCTTTTTGAGCTTTGATCCATTCATCCTTCACCTGCTGACGCGTCTTTTCGGTGGTGTTTTTCACTCCAACCGGCTCTTCCCCAACATACATTGGGTAGCTGCCATCTTTTTGGGCCGCAGCCAATTCAGCTCGAACTTGCGCACGTGTCTTGCCACTCATCTCGTCTGCCACGCTACTAAGGCTAACCAAGCCGCTGGCGACGACCAAGGCTCCGACTAACAATTTGCTTTTCATGACGATCTCCTTTTAAGACCTAAAACATAAATCCCAACCCCTGAACGCCGAAGGTTTTGAACCCCGACATTCAATGGGTTTAACTCTAGGTCGATAGCTATCGAGTTAAAAGCACATTAATGACATGAACTCATTGCAAAAAATGAAATAGTTCCTAAAGTTGCAAGACTATGGATCGTCTTTACGCCATGAAAGTATTTCAGACGGTGTTAGAGCAAGGCAGCTTTGCGGCGGCTAGTCGCGCACTAACAACGTCGCCCGCCAAGGTGACACGCATGGTGGCTTCACTCGAAACCCACCTGGGTGTCCGGCTGATGCAACGCAACACCCGCAAGCTGTCCTTAACCGATGCTGGCGAGACCTACTTGCAAAGGGTACGCCATATCCTGAGCGAAATTGAGGAAGCGGAAGCAGTCGCGAGTGAACAAACCCATCAACTTCAGGGCGTTCTTCATGTTCTGGCCACACCCGTACTGGCCTCGATTTTTCTGTCTCCCATTGTGGCCCAATGGCATGCTCACTACCCCAAGGTGTTGCTGGACTTGACGATCGATGCCTTCCCGATCAAGCGGGTTGGCGACTATGACGTCGCCCTGCTCTTGCTCGATGAGAACTTCAATGGGAACTTGGTGGCGCGGCCTCTGACCACGACCGAGTGGATTGCATGCGCTTCGCCTGCGTACCTGAAATTGGCAGGTATGCCCAAATCACCCGAGCAACTACGTCAGCATGCGCATCTTAAATTTCAGTGGCCGCAAAATTCCGAGCAATTCAGGAAAAAAGTGCACTTCCAGTCGCTCAACAGTGCTGAGGCGATCGATGTGGAATTGACACCCACAATGCAAACAACCAGTTTTGAGGTTCTCCTCAGTGCCACTCTGGCAGGTGCTGGCATCGCATTTTTTTCACGATTGCAACTCGACATGCACTTGGGGCGGGGCTCACTGGTTCATGTATTGCCTGATTGGACTTTGGGGAGTTCTACTATTTACATCGCCTTGCCTGCACGTAAATTTATGCCGACACGAACGAGGGCATTCATAGACTTTCTGACAGCGTTTTCGATGCCGAAACAAGTCGCGTTTTGTGCGTCGAATAAGGCGCAATGATCTCGCTAATCCGCTGAAGCCCGTCACCGGGGCCGCGCATACCCCGACTCAATCCAGGCCTGCGCGCTGCCAAGCGTCAACTTGAACGTAGGCGCAACGCGAACCTGGGCGAGCTCTTCGCCCAGCTCGGTCTGCGCACGCAGTGTGGCGGTGGCGCCTTCGTCGTCTGGCACGATGGCGAGTTCGACTCGGATGCGCTTGCCACCCACCGTGACAGTCAGGTTTTTATTGAGCTCGGCATGTCGTTGTTGCTCTGAGCGGCGGATGAATTCTTTAGCCGTTTTGACCAGGGTGTGGAAGGCCGCCGTGTCCAGTGGCTTGGGGTTCTTTTTGTCGCGTCCCATCGTCCACGGGCCCACCAAGGCGGGCTCCGATTGGCCTGCGAGGTACATGGCCACGGCCCAGCCGTCATCGTCTTCGTTTTTGATGACGCGAGCCGTCCATTGCTCGTCGCTCCACAAGCGGGCTTGCTGGAGGGGTTCGAGGGTGTCAAGGGTATCGAGGGTCAAAAGTAATTCCTATTCCGCGCGAATGTTCGCGCTCTTCACCACCGCGCCATAGCGGGCCAAATCCCGCGCAATCTCGTCGCCAAATTTCTGCGCCGTGCCGGGTGCGGCACTGATGCCCATGACGTTCAAGCGCTCACGCACCTCGGGGTCGTTCAGCACGGCATTGAGTTCGGTGTTCAGGCGCTCGATGATGGCGGCAGGGGTTTTGGCCGGGGCCAGCAGGCCGACCCAGGAGTTGATCTCAAAATCAGCCAAACCCGGCACGCCGCTCTCGATGAAGGTGGGCACGTCGGGCAGTGATTTGGAGCGCTGCGCGCTGGACACGGCAATGGCACGCAGCTTGCCGGATTTGACGTGGCTTTGCGCGCCCGCTACCGCCGTGTACACCAGCGGAATGTTGCCGCCCAACACGTCCGTCATGGCTTGGCCGCCGCCTTTGTAGGGGATGTGGGTGAGGTTGGCCCCGGTGCGCTGCTTGAGCAGCTCACCGGCAATGTGCGGCGTGCCCCCTGTGCCGGAGGTGCCGTAGGACAGGCCACCCGTTTGCGTTTTGGACAGGGCGATCACGTCTTTCAAGCTGGTCGCCGCCACAGCCGGATGCGCGACCAAAATCAAAATTGCATCGCCAATCTTGCCGATGGGAGCCAGGTCACGCGTGGTGTTGAAAGGAGTTTTCTCAAACACATGGGGGTTGATGACCAGCGTACCGTCAAAGCCCAACACCAGGGTGTAACCGTCGGGCTCGGCGGTGGCCACCAGCGCGGTGCCGATGTTGCCTGACGCGCCGGGGCGGTTGTCCACCACGACTTGCTGGCCCAGGCGTTTGCTCAACTGCTCGGCGATCAAGCGCCCGCTGGTGTCGGTGACGCCGCCGGGGGTGAAGGGGACGATGAGGCGTATGGGTTTGGCGGGGTAGGCGCTTTGGGCGAAAGCGGGGGCCGCAGTGGCGCAGAGGCACAGTGCGGTGGTAATGAGGCGACGCAATTGATTCATCAAGTTCTCCTTCAAGTGTTACTCGCCCGTGGCGTAGCGTTTATCAAATTCCCACACGTCTTCAAAACCCATCAGCTTGGTGAGTTCGCCAAAGTCGTAGAGCGGCTGCGTGCCACCGGCAGATGAGCCGGTTTGCTTGAACTGCTGGTACACGTTGGCCATGGCTTGTACGGACGCTAACAAGGCGGTGACGGGGAAGATGGCGATCTTGTAGCCTAATGCTTCGAGCTCGGCCTGGCTCAGTACCGGCGTGCGGCCACGCTCCACCATATTGGCCACCATGGGCAGGCCCAACTCGCGGCCCAATTTGCCGATGGCGCGCATTTCGTCCTCGGACTCTGGGGACTCGACAAAGAGGATGTCGGCCCCGGCACGGGCATAGGCTTCGCCTCGGCGCAGGGCTTCGTCCAGGCCCAAGGACGTGCGGGCATCGGTGCGGGCGATGATTAAAAAGTCAGGGGACGTGCGGGACTCCACCGCCACACGAATTTTTTGCACCATGTCGTCCAGGGAGATGACGCGGCGGCCCGGTGTGTGGCCGCATTTCTTAGGAAACTCTTGGTCTTCAATTTGCAGCGCAGCCGCACCTGCCGCCTCATAACCACGCACGGTGTGGCGAAGATTCAGCAGCCCGCCGTAGCCGGTATCCGCATCCGCAATCAACGGCGTGCGCGCCATGCCCGCCATGGCGGTGACACGGCCCACCATGTCGCTGTAGGTGGCGATGCCCGCGTCCGGCAGGCCCAGGTGCGAGGCCACGGTGCCGTAGCCCGTCATGTAGAGCGCGCCAAAACCAAAACTGTCGGCCAGGCGCAGCGACACCATGTCATAGACGCCGGGGGCGACCAAGAGGCCGGGTTGTTGCAGGCGTTCTTTCAGGCTCGGGGCAGAGTTTTTAGCGAAGGTCATGCGCGTTCTCCGGGGTGGACTCAGGCGGGTTGCTGGGCCAAAAATTTCAACAACTCACGGTTGAAGAATTCGGGCTGCTCGATGTTGGAAATGTGCGCCGCATCGGGGATGACGATGAACTGCGAGCCGCGCAGGTTTTGGTGAATCAGGCGCGCCATCTCAGGCGGGGTGCCGTGGTCTTGGTCGCCCACCATCACCAGGGCGGGGCAGTCGATCTCGGGCAGGCGGTCAAACACATCGACTTTGGCAATGGCTTCACAGCAGCCGCAAAAGCCCGCCACCGGCGTGGCCAACAGACCCGCTTCGATGCGCGCCATGATCTCAGGATGCGCCGCACGAAAAGGCGTAGTGAACCAGCGCGCCAGTGTGCTGTCGATCAGCCCGGCCATGCCCCCAGCTTGTGCCATGGCGATGCGCTCGCCCCACATGGCTTGCGCGTTGGGCGGGCGGCGGCTGGTGGTGTCAAGCAACACCATGCTGCTGAACACGCCGGGGTATTTGAGGGCATAGGTCTGGCCGATCATGCCGCCCATGGAGATGCCCAGCCAGTGCGTGCGCGTGATGCCCAGATGCTGGAACAGGCCGTGCACATCGTCGGCCAATTGCTCCAGGGTGTAGGGGCCGGGCGGCGCGCTGGTCTGGCCGTGGCCGCGCGTGTCAAAGCGCAGCACGGTGTAGTTGGGCGCCAGCAGTGCAGCTTGCTCGTCCCACGAGGAGATGTCGCAGCCCAGCGAGTGGGACAGCGTGATCCAGGGCCCGCTGCCCTCGATGGTGTAGTGAATGTCGATGTCGCCGATGCGTGTTTTCATGGGGTTACTTTTGCGTTGAATAGGGTTAGTCGAGTTTGATATTGGCGGCCTTGGCCAGGCGAGTAAAGCTGGCCACCTCAGCGGCAATCAGTTTGTCAAATTCCTCGGGCGTGCTGGTCACCGGGTCAATGCCCAGCGGGGCAAAGCGTTGGCGCACTTCGGGTTGTTTCAAGATCGCACTCACCTCGGCATTGAGCTTGGCGATGATGTTGCGCGGCGTCTTCGCCGGGGCCAGCAAGCCATACCAAAAAACCCACTCGTAGTTGGACAAGCCCGCCACGCCCGACTCGGCCACCGTGGGCAACGCGGGCAGCTCGGCCATGCGCTTAGGTCCAGTGACGGCGATGGCGATGGCCTTGCCGTCTTTAACCAAATTGATGGCACTGGCAAAGGGTGCGATGAAGACTTGCGTGCGGCCCGCCATGGTCTCGGTCAGCGCCTCGGGGATGCCTTTGAAGGGGATGTGCGCCAGGTCGATACCGGCTTGCGCCTTGAGCAACTCCACCGCAAAGTGCGCACCGCTGCCCACGCCGGCCGATGAGTAGTTGAGCTGGCCGGGTTTGGCCTTGGCCAGCGCCACCAACTCAGCCACGTTCTTCACACCCAATTGCGGGGAGACGATGAGCAGCGCCGGGCCCGTGGCCGTGAGGCTAATGCCCGCGAAGTCTTTGGCCACGTCATACGGCAACTTGGCGTAAATGGCCGGTGACACGGCGTGGGCCGACGACACCGACAACAGCGTGTAGCCATCAGCAGGGGCCGTGGCCAGCGCCCCCGCTGCGATGTTGCTGCCCGCGCCGGGGCGGTTTTCCACAATCACGGGTTGCTTCCAGCTCTCTGTGAGTTTTTGTGCGAGTAGGCGCGCGGTAATGTCAGGCCCACCGCCGGGCGTGAAGCCGACGAGGATGCGAACGGGTTTTGTAGGGTAAGAATCTGTGGATGCCAATTGGGCGATGCAGGCACTTACGCTGGTGGCGAGTAACAGACCGAGCAGAGCGGCCCGCGGCTTGAATACACCGCTGATTTTGATAACCATGTGTGTCTCCTGAGTAGGGAAATCAAGTATTGCACACGGACTGGGTGGCCCGAATAATCGACCAGAGAATTTCAATTTTGACGAAAGCAACTTATGCGAATAACTAGTGGAATAGTCTGGGTCACACTGATTTGCTGGACTGCGCTTACCCACGCGCAGGACTACCCCAACCGCAGCATTCAATTCATCGTCCCAACCTCGGCAGGCACCACCGGCGACCAGCTAGCGCGCCTGCTCGGCCCCAAGCTCACGCAGCGCTGGAACGTGCCGATCGTGGTGGAGAACAAGGTCGGCGCGGGTGGCAGCATCGGCATTGAAGCCGGGGCGCGGGCCAACCCAGATGGCTACAGCTTTCTATTTGCGGCGACGTCCTTCAGCACCCTGCCCGCACTGCGAACCAAACTGCCTTACGACCCCGTCAAAAGTTTTGTACCCGTCGTGATGCTGGGCGCCAGCCCCTTGGTGCTGATCGTGGCCAATAAAGTGCCCGCCAAGACCGTGCGCGAGTTTGTGGACTACGCCAAAAAGCAGCCCGCAGGCAGCTTGAATTACGCCTCACCCGGCCTGGGCGGCGTGCAGCACCTGACGATGGAGCTGTTCATGCAAGAGGCGGGCATCAAGCTGCTGCATGTGCCCTACAAGAGCATGGCGGGCGCTTTGAATGACTTGGCGGCGGGTCATGTGCAAGCGGGTGTGGTGGTGCTGCAAACCGCTTTGCCGCTGGTGCAGAGCGGCAAGATGCGGGCGCTGGCCGTGCTGAGCCCCGAGCGCGTGGCCCCGCTGCCCAACCTGCCCACCATGGCGGAGGCTGGCGTGCCCAAGGTGGTGAGCGAGGCCTGGTTTGGCGTGATGGCCCCCACCGGTACACCTGCAAGCGTGGTGCAAAAAATGAACACTGAAATCAACCAGCTGCTGGTCTTGCCCGATGTAAAAGAAGCGCTGGACAAAGTCGGCGTGGACACGGCGGGCGGCAAGCCTGAACGGCTGGAAGCTTTGGTGACCAGCGATCTAAAAATGTGGGCGCAGGTGGTGAAGAAAGCCAACATCGCGCAAGAGTAAGCAAGGAACAAACATGAACCCCACTGAACAAAACGAAGTCCTCACCCAAACCGGCCCCGGCTCTGCCATGGGCACGCTGTTTCGCCGCTACTGGATTCCCGCGCTGCTGGCGCGTGAGTTGCCTGAGCCCGGCTGCCCGCCGGTGCGGGTGAAGCTGTTGTCCGAGTCGCTGGTGGCGTTTCGCGATGCCACGGGCAAGATCGCGCTGATGGACGAGTTTTGCGCGCACCGCCGGGTCTCTCTCTGGTTTGGCCGCAACGAGGGCGACGGCCTGCGCTGCCCCTACCACGGCTGGAAGTACGACGCCAACGGCCAGTGCACCGACATCCCCTCCGAGCCCGAAACCAGCAAGCTGTGCGAGAAAGTCAAGCTCAATGCCTACCCGTGCGAGGTGCGCGGCGGCGTGGTGTGGACTTACATGGGCCCGCCCGAGCAGCAACCCCCACTACCCGAGTACGAGTGGGCCATGGTGCCGGACACTCACCGCTACGCGTCCAAGCGCATTCAAGAGAGCAACTACTTGCAAGCGATGGAAGGCGGCATTGACTCCAGCCACGTCGCTTGGCTACACAGCGGCGAGCTGGCCACCGACCCACTGCATGTGGGCACTTCGGGCGCGAAATTCATTGCCAACAAACGGCCCGTGTTTGAGGTCAACAAATCCGACGCGGGTTTGCTGATTGCCGTGAAGCGCCCCATTGACGCCGAGACCTGCTACTGGCGCGTGACGCAGTGGATCATGCCCTGGTACACCATCATCCCGCCCTATGGCGAAAACGCCCTGCGCGGCCACGGCTGGGTGCCGATTGATGACGAGCACTGCCTGGTCTGGACGTGGGCGCACCACCCCACGCGCCCCTTGGGCGAGGCCGAGCTGCACGCCATGAAGCATGAAGACGGCGCGTTTGCGGCGCTGATTCCCGGCACCTTCATCCCCGTGGCCAACAAGGGCAACGATTACTTGATCGACCGCGAAGGGCAAAAGACCGGGCGCTACTTCAGTGGCGTTAAAGGCATTGCGATGCAAGACGCCTCACTGCAAGAGAGCATGGGGCCGATTGTTGACCGCTCTAAAGAACGCTTGGTTTCCACCGACCTGGCCATCGTGCAGGCGCGCCGCCGCCTGATCCAGGCCGCCACCGACTTGCCTGACGGTGAAACGCCCCCCGGCCTGACCACCGAGTCGCAGCACGTGCGCTCAGCGTCCTTCGTCGGCCCAGTGAACTTGGCTTACCCGGAGCTGAAAGCAGAACTGGCTGCGAGAGCGGGCACAGGCATCAAGTCCATCTGATGACCCACACCATCCTCGCCGCCGTCGCCCTGCCTGACAAGCAGGTGGAAGTGCGCTCCTTCGACCGCCCCGCCATCGCGCACGACGCTGGCCTGCTCAAGGTCGAAAAAACCGGCGTTTGCGGTAGCGACTGGCCTTACTTCCTGAACTACCCCCAGAGCAAAGGGGCGCTGATTCTGGGTCATGAAACCGTCGGCTTTGTGACCGAGCTGGGTGCCTCTGCCGCCAAGCGTTGGGGTGTGAAAGAGGGCGACCGCGTGGCTCTGGAAGAGTACCTGCCCTGCGGCCATTGCCACTTCTGCCGCACCGGCGACTACCGCCTGTGCGACGCCACCGACACGCTGGTGGGCAACGGTGTGCGCTACGGCTCCACGTCCATTAGCGTGCAACCGTCCTTGTGGGGTGGCTTTGCGCAGTACCAGTACCTGCACCCCAACACCGTGTTTCACGCCGTGCCCTCGTCCGTGCCTGCTGCCCTGGCCACCTTGGCGCTGCCCTTGGGCAACGGCGTGGAGTGGGCCATTTTTCAAGGCGGAGCTACGTTGGGCATGGCGGTGGTGGTGCAAGGGCCAGGTCAACAAGGCTTGGCCTGCGTGGTGGCCGCACGTGAGGCGGGTGCCAGTTGCATCATCGTGACCGGGCTGGCCGCTGATGGCCCCCGGCTGGCCTTGGCCCGAGAAATGGGCGCGCACCACACCATCAACATTGAGAGTGAGGATTTACTTGAGACCGTGGCCGACCACACCGGTGGGCTGATGGCCGACTTGGTGATCGACTGTGCCTCCGGCGGCCCCGGCACGATTCTGTCGGCGCTACAACTGGTGCGCAAAGGCGGTCGGGTTTTGCTGTGTGGCCGCAAAGGCGTGCCGATCCCGCAGTTCGACAGCGACTTGCTGTTCAAGAAAAACCTCACCGTTAAAGGCGTGCGCGGCCACAGCCATCAGGCGGTGGAGCTGGGCATCGCGCTGATCGCCTCAGGCAAGTACCCGTTCGAGAAAATGTGCACCCACAGCTTTGGTTTGAATGCGGTCAGAGAGGCGCTGCTAACGGTTGGGCGCGAGGGGGATGCGAGCGCGATGCATTGTTGTGTGGATCCGTGGGGGTGAGCTTGAGTTTGCGTCACACGCCTTTGTGCGGCGACTTTTCCAAATCCAACTTCAACTGCGTATCGGCAGGTGGCCAAGTGGCCCCTTCTACACGCCGTTCAAACCAGCGGTGCATGGCGGCGTCATCCACCGCGTACTCACCGCGTGCAGACTTCCACACCATGGCGGGTGCGTGCTGGCGTAAAGCTTCTAGCGCGTTCTGGGCCTTTTGCGCTGTGACGGGCTGGCCCGTCTTATCCCGGTAAAAGCGCAGCGCCTCTGCGTCATAGGGCCGAAAACGCTGCCCTTGCTCCAGCAAGCGCCACAGCACGGCTTGCTCTATGGCCCTCAGCCCCAGATAGTCCGACTCCATTTGCGCCTCGTCATCTGCTTGGCGTTGGCGGGCCGACTCCAGCATGGCCACCTCAAACCGGGTGCTCAAGTTGGCCAGCGGGCTCAGCGCCTGACCCAGGGCTTCCATAAAAAACTGCGGGCGAGAACCAAACCCTCGGAATGCGCCCAACAGCATGTCGGCATCCACCGGCTTCACATCGGGCCGCTGGACTTCAATCAACTGCACGATATGGGCCAAGAAGTCTTGATCCAACTCTGGCATACGCTGAATCTGAGAGCCGTAAAACGGCGCGCCGTTGGTGTTCACCAAACGCAAGAGCTTGTCACGGTCAGAGCCGGACATCACCAGCATCAGGTTCACCTCGCCAGGGCGGTTGAGCTGATCGCGCGCTGACTTCAGCGCGGCCATGGCCGCTTCGCCCGCCTCGCTGGTCAAGGCGTGTTGCGCCTCGTCAATGATCAAAGCCACCGGGGCCTTGGCCGCCTCTCGCAGCACGCGCAGTGCTTCGGGCAGCGTGACACCATCCAACTTGCCGATTTTGCTGGTGTCAATCGTGAGCGCACCTGCAATCGTCACCTTCTCCACACCCACAGCCCTGGCCGCTTTACTCACCAGCCCCAAACGGGGCTGCAAAGCCCGGCCAATGGCTTCGGCAATCAAGGTGCCGGGGTCTCGCCGCTGATCCGCCCACAGATCGACATAAACCACCACCACGCCTTGCTGCTCCAGCGCGGGCTTCAGATCAGCTTGCAAAAATGTGGATTTTCCGGTGCGCCGTGGGGCTGCGAGAAAGAGCCCGTTATGAGCGTCACCAAAGACCGCCTTACCCTGGAGGGCGGTCACCAGCGTTTGCGCCAAGGCTGTTCGTGGGAAGTGGATCATGGCTTTATTTGTGATTATTTGATAATAGGTAATTTATCAAATTAACAATAAAAGTCAATAGATTCTCTTTGTGGTGGCAAGTTGTAGCGATGGCCGTCTAGATCAATATCACACAATTGCTTGGCAGAAATCATCTGAAAGATGCTGCGACAGATGACCGTGGGGCGCGTGGCCTTGGAGGTGCCGGTGATCTTGGCGTACTTTTCGGTGGTCACTGTCGGCATCTTGCTGTGCAAGAGGAAACACGAGGCACTGGTAGAAATCGCTCTGCGTAAAGACGCAAACATCCACGCCCGGAAATACCAGCTTTATTTACCGAGCAAAGAAGATCTGCAGATGAAGCTTGCCGAATGGGCGCAGATTGATGATGAAAGCAGTGTGTAGACCACGTGCAATTTGCGCAAGCAGCTATTAAATAGATAGCAAAAATAATCCAACGGTATCACCATGCGCCGTATTTCGGCCCTATTCACCGCACAATTTGCGTAGAATAAGCCGCATAATCGCCGCATGCGCCCACACCGCCCCACCCGCACTCCCCGCTACATCTGGCAACTGCCCGACTGGCCAAACCTCAGCTATGACGCTGCTGCACTGGCTGCGCCGCTCGCCCAGGTGCACCGCGCGCAGGGCCAGCTCATGGGGCGCATGGCCGATCTGGGCCTGGCCCAGCGCGAGCAAGCCACCTTGCAGGTACTCACCCAAGAAGTCATCAAAACCAGCGAGATCGAAGGCGAGCACCTCAACCTGGACGCCGTGCGCTCGTCCATCGCCCGCAGGCTGGGGCTGGACATAGGAGCCCTGGCCCCCAGCGACCGGCATGTGGACGGCATGGTGGATGTGGTGCTGGACGCTACCCGCAGCTTTGAGCAGCCCCTGACGCCAGAGCGCCTGTTTGGCTGGCACGCTGCCCTGTTCCCCACCGGCTACAGCGGACGGGTGCGCATCACCGTGGCCGCGTGGCGCACGGATGCCAGCGGCCCCATGCAAGTGGTGTCGGGTGCAGTGGGCCGCGAGACAGTGCACTTCATCGCTCCGCCCGCCAGCACACTGCCTGCACAAACAGATGCCTTCTTTAAATGGTTCGAGGCCGCCCCGCTGGGCGACGCCCTCATCAAAGCCGGGCTGGCCCACCTGTGGCTGGTGACCCTGCACCCCTTTGACGACGGCAATGGCCGCATCAGCCGTGCCGTGGGCGACATGGCGCTGGCCCGCGCCGAAGGTACCAGCCAACGCTTTTACAGCTTCAGCGCCCAGATACAGCGCGAACGCAAGGACTACTACGATAAATTGGAGGCCACCCAAAAAGGCCCGCTAGACGTGACGCCCTGGCTCAACTGGTTTTTGGGCTGCCTGCTGCGCGCCGTGCAGGGCGCAGACGCCACGCTGGCGGGCGTGCTGGACAAGGCCCAGTTCTGGCAGCGCTGGGCAGGCATGCCCATGAACGCGCGGCAAACCCAGGTGCTCAACCGCGTGCTGGATGGCCTGGAAGGCAAGCTCACCAACGCCAAGTGGGCGGCGTTAGGCAAGTGCTCTGCCGACACCGCGCTGCGCGACATCAACGACCTGCTGGCGCACGGCGTGCTGCGCAGGTTGGAGGGTGGGGGGCGCAGTACGGGGTATGAGTTACAAGCCAAATAGGGTTCTATGCCTAGTAAAACCTGCGTAAGCAGCTATCAAATGCGTAGCATTCTATGACTTGACTTACTCAGCATCGGCAGAACCAGAACTCTTGAGCTCCGCAAACTTGGCTGCCATCGTCGGGTTGCCCCGCGTCAGCTTCTTGATCGTCACGTCTTGCGCCTTGTCGTTTGCAAGACGTAGATTCCGATCAGTGCCAAGCAGAGCGTCTTTGGTTTTCTGCAGGTGGTCGATGGATTTGTCGATCTCATCGATTGCCTTTTTAAAGCTGTTGGATGCAAGGTCGTAGTTGCGCGCGAATGCGGTCTTGAAGGTATCGAGGCTGGCCTCAAAATTCGTGATGTCAATGTTCTGCGCCTTCACCAGCGCCAGCTCCGACTTGTACTTGAGCGAGTTCATCGCTGCGTTGCGCAGCAGCGTGATGATGGGCAGAAAGAACTGGGGGCGCACGATGTACATCTTGGGGAAGCGGTGGAACACATCCACGATGCCGGTGTTGTACAGCTCGCTGTCTGGCTCCAGCAGGGAGACCAGCACGGCGTATTCGCAGCCCTTCTCAGTGCGGTCTTTGTCCAGCTCCTTCAAAAAGTCTTCGTTCTTGTTCTTCGTGCTGGTGCGGTCGTTCTCATTCTTCATTTCAAACATGATTGACACGATCTCGGTGCCAGACTCGTCCAGGTCGCGAAAAATGTAGTCGCCCTTGCTGCCGGTGCGCGCGTCGTTGTCTTTCTCGAAATAGGCCCGTGGAAACGCTGTCGCGCGAATGCGGTTGAACTCCGTCTCGCAGTGCTGCTCCAGCGTCTCGCCCACCATCTTGGTGGACAGGCGCGCCTTCATGTCGCGCAGGCGCTCTATGGCGTCATCGCGGTCTTTGATCTGCGTCTCGTACTTGTCTTTGAGCGATTTTTCGGCGAGCTGCTTTTCAAGCTCAGCCCGCGCCAGGCCGTTCTTCAACTCGTCGCGTTCCCGCGCGACGACATTCACAGCCTCGGTGATCGCCAACTTTTGTATGACCTCGGCGGCATCGAGCTTTGCTCTCAGGCCTTGAATCTCCGCGTCTTTGGTGGCGGTGGCATTCTGTAGCCCGTTCGCCAGCTTGGCTTCGGCCAGCTCAGAAGCCGCTAGCTTTTCACGCTTTGCCTGATCAAGTTCGTTCGCCAGCGCGTCACGCTCTTTTTGCACCGCACTCAGGGCCTCGGTCACGGCGAGCTTGCGCGCAACTTCACCCGCATCCAGCTTAGCCTTGAGTGCCTGGATTTCGGAATCCTTGGCTACAGCAGTCTTCTGCATTGCGCTGGCGACCTGGGCCTGGGCAAGCTCGACGGCATTGCGCTTGTCTTGCTCGGCCAATTCAAGTCGCTCATGCAACTGCTGCTCGAACGCACCGTCGCGAACTTGCTTCAGGATATCTGCGTACCCCGCCTCGTCGATTTTGAATGCTTTGCTGCAGTGGGGGCAGATGATTTCATGCATTGTGGTGCTTCCTCTTCTTATAAGTTGTCGCCCAATCGGCCATCTAGTTAAACGAGCTCGCTTGGTACATCGAGCCTGGCCACTTCTTCTCTGCCTGCATTTGCAGCTACATGGTGACAGCGCTTAAGCGCTACTTTCCCGCGCGTCCAAAGTCAAAACGAACTACATATGACGCAGGTGACATTTCACCCAGTTCATAAAGCTCGTCGGCGCGAATTGGCTGTAGTTCAAAGGGCTGTCCGTTGCCGTTGAAGAACACCAAGTAAAAGAAATATGCGCCACGATGGTCAGCAGATTTCGAAACCGTATGTTCGTTTTCGGAAAGAAAGAAACGATGGCCTTGTCCGCCAGGCAGTTTTCCGACGGATTTGACTTCGATGTATCGTTGTTGTGTCTGGGACGTGTGTGAAAGGAAGTCATACCCATATCCGGGTCGATCGCGACGATCGTCAATCTTCGAAATCAGGTGAGAAAGTTCGGCACCTGCAAGTCGTTGCTTTTCCCATTCGACTGCAAACTCCTCTGCGGCCTTTCCGATAGCATCCCGTTGCCCTGAAATGTCTTCAAAATTTACTTTTTGAGGGATCTTCTTCCGTGGCTTTTGCACAATGTTTGCCGCCGTACTCTCCGCACGAACGTATACGTCGTACAGGAATTTCATGAATTTTGGATTGCTCCACTTACGTGTAATAGCGTTTGAAAGTTTGGCCTCTAGCAATAGATGTTGATACTCGCTAATCGGTCGGCCATCGGCGTACCCAAGCTCGCCGCCGAGCATTTCCAAATGCTCGGCACTGCAGACATTCAGAAATTTATCGGGAAAATAGAGACTCAGAATCTTCGCTTTGAACATCTGAGAGAGCGGGTTGTCATCGATCTTCGAAAAGTCCAAAACTGACGCTTCGCCAAGACGAACTAGCGCCAACAACGCAGCCTTCACCGAACGAAATGCTTCATCCGATGTTTCACCGAACTTGTGGGTGAAACGGTAGATTTTCTTCGGATCGGTTTTGGTCTTTCCAAAATAGATTCCGAACTTGTTCGAAGTGGCCCCTTGAATGTTGGCCCATGGCCGTGTCTTTGCCTCGACATGGGCGCAAAAAGTTGGACTTTGAAGACCAATCACATAGTCATCTCGTTTCATACGCGGAAGACTAATGATTGGAAATCTTTGCAAAAATTCACCGCGCACTTGGGCAGCAATATCTTCATGCTTCGTGTCGTAAGTAACATCAAACGCTTGGAGTTTGCTAGCTTGAAATTTCACTTGAGTGGTCATGTCGCTCCTTGGTGGTGCTTGAATGTTTCGGCACCCACCACCGCAAACCGGTGAGGCCTACTTCGAAAGTTTAGGCTGATGCTGCAACCGGCCGTTTTTGGAACTCGTCAATCCAAATCGCCAACTTGACGACGTCTGCTTCTATGTCGGCAAAGTCAGGGGGCGCGGCTGGTAGTTCATCAGACTGCGAATGCTCATACACCGAATATCGAGTCATCAAGTCGTCAATCAACGCGCAATCCTCCGATGAAATTTTGGCCAATGCGCCTAATTTGCCTTGCGTTTGCAGTTGACGCCTAAATCGAATCAATACTTCGTTCAGAAGAATGCTTTCAACGCAACGCTCCACAAGAATTCGGAAGTCACCGCAGAGACCGTTCGCCCGTTCGTTGTATCCCATCACATCACCAGCATCAATCAGATTTCTTAGCTGCGGCAATTGTTGATCCCGCATTCGATTGATTGCTGGCTTGGGTTTCAATTCTCGGATGCTTATGTCTTGTACGACGCCGGCACTTTTTCCAAAGCTGCAGACCGATTGAATTTGGAGTTCTACGACTGGCGGCTGCTTGGTCAAGTCGGCTTCTTCCTTTAGCTTTTTGACTTCACTTTCCAATAGTGCCAGCAAAGACAATCGATGGGTAAAGACTATGACTTGTCTAGTTTTTGACAGATCAACAAGTCTTCTAACGACCTTCTCTTCAAAGTCCTGATCTAAAGATGAGATAGGGTCATCAAAGATGAATGGTGAGCGGTGCTCCAATCCTGTAATGTCTGCGAGAAATGCGGACAGTGCGACGATTCGCGTTTCGCCTTCACTGAGTACGAGTTCAGCGGCAAGTGCACGCTCGACCCCTTGGAGCTGGAGACCAAATGTCATCTTCCCTTTGCCAGCTTGTTTGCTTTCAGGCTTAACTGGTAGCCGGTTTCCTCCTAACAGTTTTAGTTCAGTTGCAAACCGCCTTTGGTAGCCCTTATGCAGATCGTCCTTGGCCAACTCCGTGTGTTTTCGAGTCAATACGTTCATATTGGTTAGGCCAATGGCCTTGTCGATAAGGGCAATGTCTTTTAGACGCTGCGCTTCTTCGCAAATCGCCGCCTTGTTTTGACTCAGCCATTGAATAGTAAGTAGTTCCAACACTCTCGCTTCCAATTGTTTGCGCTTTACGTCGCCTTGCAACTCCTTGAGCGCCTTCGTTTCGGCGGTTAGGGCTTCTGATACGTCTGTGTGAGCTTTATCGACTGCCATCCAGTTGATCGCCGGTAGTTCCTTGACCTGATTTGCGGTCAATACCGCCGCGCATCTTGTTCCAAGTCCCGAATAAATTTCGCTGGAAACTGCTTCATCAAGTTTTAGACTGCTTGTCTGTAGCGCCCAATCATGTTCTTGAGGAATCGTGGGCAACTTTTTCAGCAAATCGGTATGCGTCTTCTCTGCCGCTTTTGCAGCATCCTCCAATCCACCTGTCACAAAAGCCTCAAAGTGGCCAAAGCGTGTTTTTGCACCGTCATTGAGCGTTTGTTGACAGAGAACACAATGTGCGCCCGCATCTGTATTTGGAAATGTATGGCCAGGATAAGCGTGTAGTTGGGAGAACGCTTTTGCGTGCTCCCAGAGCGCGAGCCAAGTTTTTTGACCAACCCCCTCCAGGGGTGCAGTCGCAAAGACCGCCTCGGCAGCTTCACTCGCGGTCTTTCGCTTCGCTACTGCTTCAGTGCGTGCGGTGATCAGCGCGCCTAACTGCAAATCAGAAATATCATCCTGCAAGGCAGTAAGGGATGTACGGATTTGCGCAAGGAAAACCTGCTCTCGGCCGATAGCGCTGAGTCTTCCCGCAATGTCTTTCTGAGCCAACGCGCCCTCTGACGCGACTCTCTCGATATCTAACTCATTTGAGTAGTCACAGGCCTTATCGATATCTGCTTGGCTTGTTGTTGGCCGCAGTGATGAAAGCCACTTTGCATTCGTAGCTTGAGCCAAAGTGGTCGGAAATAGCGGCAACTTACTGAGGAGGGCGTTCTTCTGTGCAAGAAGCTGGGCAGCTACCCCGTCACTCGTTTTAATGAGTGCAGAAACAAAGCGCATTCGACTTGGTTCATACCTAGCTTCGTTCTGCTGAGCCAAATAATTTGAGGCAGTTCTTGAGTCGAATACATGTACATCGCGCAGCGGCGACAACGGACCGCCGTTGAGGGTCCACCCTAGCTCACTTGCAGCCCCACCAATCGAAACTAAAATCTTGGCTTCGCATCCTGTGACTGGTTTATTGAAAACATTGGGGTAAATTTCTTCTCGCGCGCGGCTGCCGCAAATTTGCTTGAGAAGACGAGAAAACCCTGTCTTGCCAGATCCATTGGCCCCATAGACCACGGCGAGGTTCTTTGTTCCAAAATTCAGCGACGCGTCATCCCTAATTTTGTTGACACCACGGACTGCGCTTAACTTTTCAATGTGGAGCGTTGGACGCCCTGCACCATGAATTAACGAACCCGGAACTAGCTTGGTAAATGCGTGGCTTCCAGTTTCGCTGGCCTCACCAATGCAGAGCTGGGTCAGCTCTATTAGTTCAGGACCTGAAGCAACCGCTTTGCGTTCAATAATTTGATGTGCCGCGGTTTGCAGCCATTTGTGCCGCTGTCCCAACCATTCCTCAAAGTCGTCAACTTTTTCTGCGGCATTGGCTTTTGCCGGAATTGATTGAACAATCATGCAATCTCCTTCTTCTTAAAAATTCAGTTTTATTTCTTCAGTTTTCTTCCACCCCCCACCCACCCCAGTCACCAACCTCTGCGTAGCCCGTGTCGCCGCCACATAAAACACCCGCGCGGCCTCTTGCTCGTCTTCGCCCTTGGCGGGCATGTGCCCCACGCCGGGCAGGGCCACCACGGGGAACTCCAGGCCGTTGCTGACCTTCATGGTCATCACTCGTCATCCAAGTCCCCCAACAGCACCCCGCGCCGCGCCACCCGCTCACGCGATTCAAGCAATGCTGCATGCAGCCTTTGCTCCAGCTCAATTGGGAATGCGTCGGCAAGCTGCACCACGTGACTCCTGTTGGTTGCCATTGTCATGACTGGCGGGCGGATTAATGTCTTTGGTTGGACGCTCACGGTGCCTTCCGTCCTTTGGTCAACGTGCTGGCCTTGGGTGTCTTTTTATCCTCATGCGTCAGAAACCCAATGGGCCGTTTGGGCGGCTCCGGTGGCGCAGTCAGCTCACGCACCGCGTCCAGCAGTTGGCGCAATTGCAGCCGGGTGTTTCGGCTGAAGTTGTCGTGCGGCATCTCAACCGCTTGGCTTGATGCCAGCACATTGGCCGCCTGAATTGCTCCGTGCTCGGTAAACGCAAAAGGCAACGCCTTGGAAAATTTCAGATTTTGGAGGTGGTCGCAATTTGCGACCACCTCGGTTTTTGGAAAGCGGTCCCGGTTGCGTTTGACCTGCTCATTAAGCCGCTTGGTCTGTACCCCGTACAGCGCAGCCAAGTCCACATCAAGCAAGACCCGCAGGCCGCGAATCACTTGGATACGGCTTTCAATACGCGGTACCAGTAGTGTGTTGCTCGTAATCATGGTCGTGGCCTTTTCATGTTCCTAGCCTTGCCCCCAATCCGCTGTCCCCGCCATGCCTTTCTTTCCAGGCTGCAAACACCAAAGGCCTGATACCAAACCGCACTACATTCCCGGGGTGCAAGGCAGCAAACTCTTGCAGTACCAGCTGGGTGAAGTGGGCCGCATCAGCAGCGGCAACCGTTGGTGGCAGCCTGGCGCTCACGGTGGCAAGGGTCACGGCCTCGTCGTTTTGAATAATGGCTGCCACCACGTCGCTCAAGGCCTGGCGATAGCGCAGACGAAAAATATCGGGCGGCACCAGGTTCTGCTTGACGGCCACGTATTGCTGGCATGAGCGCTCGTAGGCCCACACAAACACGTCACGCAGCAGCTCGACGCGATTGAGTTCGTACACACCCATCATCGCGTCCACATAGGCTGCCTGAGGCACGTCGATGAAGGACAGGGGGCACAGATTGTGGCGAATGAGCGGTATGTTGGCCGCCAGTCTTGAGGTGCGCTTGTTCACATCCTCAAACGGCTGCAGGTAGGGCAAATGCACCATCAGAAAAAATGCCTGCTCGAAGGGGTCGTCAATTTCTGCAGCCATCTGTATGACGATGCCAAACAGTTCCTCCAGCCGCTGCGGCAAGGCCACCGGCAAATACACGCTGCCGCCAATTTCTACCGCCCGCCGACGAAGGCGGCCCACCGCTGTGGGGTCGGCCATCAGGCCATCTGACAAAAATGCATGCAACGCGATGATGCAATCGGGCGTGACTTGGGCGTGGTTTGGATCGAGCACCAGGTATTCAATGGCCTGTTTGTGGTTCAGGATCATCTGGGTTTCCAGCGCGGTTTTGCCCTCAGTGGCTTGGCCGAATTCGATGAGTCGCTCGGTATCGAGCCGGCTGTAGGTGTTGCCCTCCAGCATGGAGGAGGCCCACGACAGGTCAATCAGCAAGCGGTTCAGAATGTCACGCGCAAAGGTGCCCGCCGGTGTTTGCTCAGTGCGCGCTCTGCCCATGGTGTGCAACTGGTCTCGCAAAGCGGGCGGCAGATAGGCGGTGTGATTGGGCTGGTATTGCTCCAGAAACGCCAACTGGTAGCCCACCGGCGCGCGCATGGCACGGGGCTGGCGTACGTAGGCTTTGATCGCTTCGCCTTCCGGTGAGGTAGGCACGTAAACCTCGGCAACAGCCTGCACCGTGTCCGCCGCTTCATGTGCCGAAAGGAATCCGGTAACGCTTTGTGGGTTGCGCACATAGCGCACCGCCCGCGCCTCGCCCTGCATCTGAATCCGCCCCTGCGCCACCAAAGTGGCCAGCCGACGCTGCAAAGTGCGCCGCTTCAGGCTATCGCCCAACGCCTGGGTAATGGCCTCTATTCCCAAACCATCGGGTTGCGCAGTAATCAGCGCCACCAGTTGGTCTGGCTCTGTCGGGGGGGTGATGCTTGGCATGTTCTCAGGTTTTAGTCAAAGGCTGCCAGTATCGCGCCACTCGGTGTGGCGCGCAAGGAGTATTGCGACACACAGGTGGCGCGATTTGCTTGTCATGATCCGAGCCTGCTTCCAAATCCCCCATCCCCACCCACCCCAATCACCAGCCTCTGTGTCGCCCGCGTCGCCGCCACATAGAACATCCGCGCGGCTTCTTGCTCGTCTTTGCCCTTGGCGGGCATGTGCCCGACGCCGGGCAGGGCCACCACGGGGAACTCCAGGCCTTTGCTGACCTTCATGGTCATTACCTTGATGGTGTTGCTGGTGGGGTCAAAGTCGCCGGGGCTGCGGCGCATTTCTACGGGCATCTGGCGTTGGTGCAGCACCTGGGCGCACAGGTCGCGGGTGCTGTAGTCGGGGCACAAAATGGCCATATCGCCCCAGGCGTGGCCTTCTTTGTGGGCTTGGTTCAACTGGTCGGCAATGGCGAATGCTTCTTCGCGCAGGCTGGGTAGTTTGATGATGATGGGCGCTTGGCCTTCGCGCCCGCAGCTGATGGGTTTGACCAGGGGGATGCCGTCGTCGTCTTTGTCGTCGGCAGTCAGCAGGTCGGCGGCGATGAGGTTGGCGGTTTGCAGTATTTGCTTGGTGTTGCGGTAGTTGATTTTCAGAATGGTGGTGCGGCCCTGCGCCTGCACGCCTACGCTTTTGAAGCTGAACTGTTTGGTGCGCGCACGTTCATAAATGCTTTGTGCATCATCAAACAGGAGCAGCAGGCTGTTGGTTGTGGGGTCCACCATTTGGGTGACCAGCTTGAGCCACTCGGGGGCAAAGTCGTGGCCTTCGTCGATGAGCACGGCTTGGTACTGGCCGCTGGGGATTTGCTTGCGGTCTACGGCGCGGATGACACGGTCAACCAGTTCTTCAGAGAACTTGAGGCCTTGGGATGGCATAGCCTGCCCCGAGTATTTAAGTTGGTCGTAGCACCATTTATGAAAATGCCGCACATGCACCTTGTCGCTCAAACCCTTGGCTTCCATCACGCTGTGCAGCTTCACGCCCAGCGGCTCGTTAAAGCACAGGATGAGGATGGGCTTGCTGCTGGCGGTGCTGGCCTGTGCAAGGTACTCGGCGCGGTAGCCCAGGATCATGGTCTTGCCCGAGCCCGCCACACCGTGGATGACACGGTGGCCGTCGCCCAAGCTGCGGGCCAGTTGCTCTTGCTGGATGTCCATCACGCGCATGATGCTGGGCATTTCGGCTTCTTCGTTGCTGTCGTCAAACAGCGCGCCCTGGGTCTGCACACGCACTTGGGGGAACATGATCCAGCGCACGCGGTCTATCTGCGGCAAGCTGATGGCGCCGCGCATGCCGTAGGGGAACATGTCCCACAGGCGGCTTTGCAAGTCTTCAGCGCCTACGCTTTCCAGCATTTCGTCTTGGCACAGCACGCGATGCGGTTCTATGGCGTGCTGTAGCTCTGCCGCTTCAAATTGCTTGCGGGTGATGTGGGTCAACACCACGCCGTAGCTCCAGGGGAAAGCCAGCTTGCCTGCGTGCGGGCCATCAGACCGCACCAGTTGCGGGTCGCGCTCCAGCGCATTGACGACTTGGTGCGCGTACTGACGCGCTTGCTCCAGTGGGTTGATAACGGTCTTGGGGCCGGTGTCTCCCAAAATTTCCCAGTCTTGTTTGTTGGCTTGCAAGATGGTGCTGAGCTTCCAGTCTTTCACCTCCAGCACCAGAATGCCGCGACTTGGGTGCATCACGCAAAAGTCGGGGTGGGTGTTGCGCGGCCCCATGGGCACGTCGTACCAGAGTAGGTAGTCGTCGTCGAGCTTTTGCTCCAGCCGTTCAGCCAAGCGCCGTTCGCCGCTGGTCATGCGTGAGGTGCAGCTGCCTAACGCGGGTATGAGTGTTGCCAATGAGTATCCCGTCCCTGAGATGATTTGTTGTTCATTATGGCGGCGCTAATCAAGCTTTCATCATCTGGCAACCCAACGCCGCAAATTCTCCAAAAACATCCCCACCACACGCCCCGCGTTGCCATCCGAATGCCCGGCGGTGTGCGGGGTGACGATGACGTTGTCCATCGCCCACAGCGGTGATTCAGCGGACAAGGGTTCATGCTCAAACACATCCAAATAGGCGCTGCCGAGTTGGCCTGAGCGCAGGGCGTCAATCACGTCTTGCTCCACCGCCACTTCACCACGTGCCACGTTGATGAGGCCTGCGCCTTGGGGCATCAAGGCCAGCGCTTTTGCATCGACCAAGCGGCGGGTTTGGTCTGTGAGTGGGCAGGCCAGGAGCAGCCAATCGGCTTGGGGTAGCACTTGGTGCAGTTCGGCGAAGCTCACCATGCGGACACCTTCGAAGCGCTCAGCTTGAACAGAGGCAAGGGTTTCGACAGGCTCAACCCGAACGGTGTATGAACTCGCTTGTGCCACAGGTGCAGTTGGCCATGAGTGCCGCACGACGATCAGCTTCATGCCCAGCAGGCGCAAGAAGTCGGCGATGCGCTGGCCAATCGGCCCCCAGCCGATCAGCACCACCGTTTGCCCGGCCAGGTCGCGTGGTGCATCACGGCCGAGCCGTGGGGCCCAACGGCGCTCGCGTTGCGCGGCCATGAGTTGGGGAAATTGGCGCGCCAGGGCCAGCAAGCCTGCCAGCGCCATTTGCGCCACCACCTCCGCATTCGCCCCGGAGGAGGTGTGGATCTGCACGCCACGCTCGCGCAAGTCCAGGTACACCTGTCGATCTGCCCCGGCGGAGTGGATGTGCACCCATTGCAAGTTGAGCGACTCGCGCAGCACGGTGTAGCAGGCTTGCAGCGCGGGAGCCAGCTCGTGCTTGGTGGAGCGGCCCGTCACGTCGCGGGAGATGAAGGCGATGTCAACGTCTCTGCGGCCGCTGGCCACGGCGGACTCGATGCTGACCAGCTCAAAGGGCTGCTTGCCCATCACCTCGGCAATGGCGGCTTGGTGCTGGCCCAGCGCCTGGGCGGACAGCAAGATGCGCACGGGGTGCTGCTCTGGATTTGTCACGGCGCCGCAAAGTCATACAGGCGCGCCGGGTTGTCCACCAGCACGCGTTGGCGCTGTGCTGGGTCGGGCAGCCAGCGCGCCAAGAGGTTCATCAACACGCCGTCATCGGGCACGCGCGCGGCGTCAAAGTAATTGATGTGCGGCCAGTCTGTGCCCCAGACGATGTGCTCGGGGTTGGCGGCCAGCAGTGCGGTGGCGAAGGGGTTGACGTCGGTATAGGGTGGCTCGTTTGCCGTGCTGCTTTGCCCGGTGTTGCGATCCGCGCCTGAGATTTTGGTCCAGGCGACGCCGTCCGCCAGCAGGGCGCACAGGTGCTGAAAGCCAGGGTCTTGCACGCCGCGTGCGGTGGCCATGCGGCCCATGTGGTCAATCACCAAGGGCACGCCGAGTTGGCGCAGGCGCGGGCTCAAGGTGGGCAGGTCGGGCGCATGCACCCAGATTTGCGCGTGCCAGCCGCGTGCTTTAAGGCGCGGGGCCAGGGCCTCCAACACCTCCAACCCAACGCCGTTGCGGTACACCGCGTGGCCGTTGAGTTGGTAGAGGTTGGCGCGCACACCGCGCACACCTGCGGCGTGCCAGCGGTCGAGTTCGGCATCTGTGACTTCTGCTGTTGCCACGGCTACGCCGCGCAGCCGATCTGGGTAGCGCTCAAGCGCCTCCAGCACCGAGCCGTTGTCCGTGCCGCTGGCGCTGCCGGTGACCAGCACGCCGCGTGTCAGGCCGAGTTGGTCTAGGTGCGCAATGAAAGATGCACCGTCAAACTCGGCCGGGGTGTAGCTGCGGTCGTCCGCCAGCGGGTGGCGGGCGAAGGGGCCGAAGACGTGGGCGTGGCTGTCGCAGGCACCTTGGGGTGGCTGGAATTGCAGTGCGGTGCGATGGGGCAGTGGGGGTAGGCAGGGACGGGTCATGGCTAGTTTCCTGAAGTCACTGGATTCCCGCCTGCGCGGGAATGACAAAACTTAGATTGGTGATAGATATCGGGGTTAGTCAGCTTTCAATTTGCCGGCCTTAGCCAAGGCCTGCGCGCGGGTGTCTTCTTGCGTCAACAATTGGCCAAACTCCAGGGCCGATGAGGGGCGTGCCACGCTGCCTACGCCTGCCAAGCGTGTGCGCACCGCGTCCTCGACCAGCGCTTTGCGCAGGGCAGCATTCAAAGTCTCAATCACCGCCGTAGGCGTTCCCGCCGGGGCCAGCAGGCCTGCTGCGGTGGTGGCCTCAAAGTCAACCAACCCCGCTTCACGCAAAGTCGGCACGTTGGGCAAGGCCGGGTCACGGTCACGAGACAGCACGGCCAGTGCGCGCAGCGCGCCGCTCTGGATGTGCGGAGCCGAACTGCTGAGCTGATCGAGCACCGCATCCACTTGCCCGCCGATCAAATCCACCAGCGCCGGTGCGCCACCTTTGTAGGGAATGATGTTGAGTTTGACGCGCGCCGCTTCTTCAAACTGCATCAATGCCACGTGGTTGGTCGTGCCCAGACCCGCGTGGCCCATGCTGGTTTTACCTGGGTTGGCGCGCATGTAGTCCATCAGCGCGGTGATGTCTTTGAAGCGGTTGTCACTGCCTTTCACCACAATCACCAATGCCGTGGTGGCAGCCAAGCCCACCGGCTGAAAATTATCCAGCTTGTAGCTGGTTTTGGTCATCTGCGGCAGCACCACCAGCGCGTTGGGTGTGCTCACCAGCAGCGTGTGGCCATCCGCCGGGGCGCGTGCCACCAGCGCCGCACCCAGCGCACCACCGGCACCGGCTTTATTGTCCACCACCACGGTCTGGCCCAAGGCCCGCTCCATGGCTGGGGCCAGGGTACGCGCCACCACGTCCAAGTTGCCGCCGGGGGCGAAGGGGACGATCAGCGTGATGGGTTTGCTGGGGAAGCTTTGCGCGCTGGCCACGGTGGCCGATGCGACCAAGATGCAGCTCAAGGCGCGGGTAACCCAATTTCTGCGGTTCATGGCATCTCCTTTGATGTCAGGTCTCAATACTGATCAATTCCGTTCGGGCTGAGCTTGTCGAAGCCTTCGCGAACCCTTCGACAAGCTCAGGGTGAACGGAGCTAAGTGAACAGCATTGCGTCAAGTCTTGTAGCTCGGGTCTGTGCGGTCCAGCTTGCGCAGCAGCGCGGGCCATTCCATCAGGCCGTAGGGGCGGCGCGTGCTGGGTTGGTAGTTGTTCCAGGTTTCTTCCAGAATCGGCGCAGGTACTTTGGCGAACGGCGTGTTGCAGGCCATGGCGGCGAGTTGCGAGTGGCAGGCCAGCTCAACCCGGTGCATCCAGTTGAAGGCCTCGCCAATGGAGCGGCCCACGGTGAGTGCGCCGTGGTTGCGCAACATCAAGGCTTCGCCCTGGCCTAGGTCAGCGAGGAGCGAGGCTTTCTCTTTCGAGTCCAGCACCACGCCTTGGTAGTCGTGGTACGCGATCTTGAGAAAGCGCATAGCCGTTTGCGTGAGTGGCAGCAATCCGCACTCCAAGGCCGACACCGCCATCGACGCCCAACTGTGCGTGTGGATGACGCAAGCCACCTCGGGCCGCGCTTCGTGAATGGCACTGTGGATCACGTAGCCGGCCTTGTTGATGCCGTAGTTGAGGTCACCAAAATCAGGCTTGCTCAAGATGTTGCCCGCCAGGTCAATCTTGATGAGGCTGGAGGCGGTGATTTCCTCGTACATCATGCCGTAGGCGTTGATGAGAAACGCCCCCGGCTCGCCCGGCACATGGGCCGAGACGTGGTTGGCCATCATGTCGGACATGCCGTAGATGGCCACGAGCCGATAGCATGCTGCCAGGTCCACACGCGCCTGCCACTCGGCAGGGGTGCAACGGCCCTGCATGGATTCGATTTGTAAATATCCGTCTTTGACCATGATCAGTCTCCTAGTTTCAATTGACTTGGCATCCGCTTTTCAATCGCCCATTTGAGCAGCGCTGCACTGCGGAAAATACCGTGCGCAAACTTGCCGTAAGGCAGGGTGAGGAACAGAGCCATCACCACGCCCAGGTGCAGGGCCAGCATGGCGGGCAGGGCGGCTGTACCACCGGCCAGCCACAGGCCCAGGCCGCTGGCGCTGACGAGGAACAGCAGCGCGATGAAGCCACGGTCCATGGGCTTTTGCTCAGCGTCACCGTGCATCGCGTTGCGCCGCAAGTTGAGCCACAACAGGCCCGCTGCGCCGATGCACAGGCTGATGCCACCCACCACACCCAGCAGCTTAGGCAAGCTGGGCAAAGCGTAGGGTGCGACCCAGCCGAAAACGTAGTGGTACACCGTGGCCAAGCTGGTGGCGGCAAAGCACAGCATGAAGCCGTAGAAGGTGGCGTGGTGGAAGCGGCGACGCCACAGCGTCCAGGCGTCGTCTTCGTTGTTGCAGCCTTCACCGTGGCCGCCGTCCAGGTATTTGAGCGTCAAGGCGCTACCGGTAGCCTCTGACACAGCAGCGGGGTGGATGACATCGCCCGGCGACACTTCACGCCAGAAACGCCGCACGCCCAAGGTCAAGGCCAGCACGGCAAACGCGAACACCGGCAAGAACAAGGAGACCAACAAGTTGTGCGGGAAGATGGTGTAGAAATTCACCGTTGACGGCACGCGGAACAAGGCGTCTTTGAGGAACAGCGTCAGCAGCAAAAAGAACACAAGCGCCCCCGCCACCACCAGTGACAGCTTCAAACCATGACGCTGGTACATCGAGCCCAGTGCTGGCGGCCAAGCGTAATCGGCATAGGTTTGCACGCGCACCTTGGCCATGCTTTGGGGCACGTTCACCGCAAACTCATGCGGCGGCGCGTACTGACAGGCGTGCAGGCAAGCGCCGCAGCTGTGGCACAGATTGGCCAGGTAGTGAATGTCGGCCTTGCCAAAGGACAGGCGGCGCGTCATGGCCGGGAAGACGGCGCAAAAGCCTTCGCAGTAGCGGCAGGCGTTGCAGATCTGGAGTTGGCGGGCGACTTCGGATTCGGCCTCCGAGATCAACTGATTGAGAATGATGGTGCTCATGACTGATCTCCCGTTCGCACTGAACCTGTCGAAGTGCTCGCGAGGTCTTCGACAAGCTCAGACCGAACGGCGGTTTTTGTTGTTCCTGATTTCAACGCCGCTTGCGCAGCTTGTGTACCGGCGATGCGGCCAAAAGCCATGCCAATCGTGATGCCGACCCCGGCCATATAACCCTGGCCCAGCACGTTGCCGGCCATCATCTCGCCCGCGACAAACAAGTTCTCGCTGGGCTGGTCTTTGAAGTGCACGGCGGCTTGCTCGTTGACCTTGAGCCCGAGGTAGGTGAAAGTGATGCCAGGGCGCACCGCGTAGCCGTAAAACGGTGCGGTGTCGATGGGGCGTGCCCAATGGGTCTTGGCGGGTGTCAGCCCTTCGGTGTGGCAGTCGTCCAGCACGGTGTGGTCAAACGTGCCCTCGCGGCAGGCGGCGTTGTACTCGGTCATGGTCTGCATGAAGGTAGCCACGTCCAGTCCCAATTTTTGCGCCAGCTCGGGCAGGCTGTCGGCCTTGACGCCTTCAAACACCGGCGGCATGAAGCGGCCCACGGCTTTGGCATCGATGATGGAGTAACCAATCTGCCCCGGCTGGTGCGCCACCAAGCGGCCCCAGATGGCGTAACGCTTGGGCCAAAAGTCTTCGCCTTCGTCGTAAAAACGCGCAGCATGTTTATTGACCACCACACCCAGCGACACGCAGTCCAGCCGGGTGCAAATGCCACCGTCGTACAGCGGCGAACGCGCGTCAATCGCCACCATGTGGGCTTGCGTGGGGTCGCCAATGGCATCCGCACCTTGGTCCAGCAAATTCTTGAGCAATACGCCCTGGTTGTAGCGCGTGCCACGCACCAAAAAGTTGTCTGCCGTCCATTCACCCAGCGCGTTTTGGCCCCAGGCTTCGCGCACCCAGGCCAGGTTGGACTCGAAGCCGCCAGCGGCCATCACGCAGGCTTTGGCTTCGATGCGTTCGTTACCGACATACGCCGCCACAAATTCCGTTCGCCCTGAGCTTGTCGAAGGGTTCAACTCCAGCCGATCCACCGGGCTGTCATAGCGAATCTGCACGCCGATCTTTTCAGCACTTCGAAAGTAAGCGTTGACCAGCGCCTTGCCACCGCCCATGAAGGTGGCGTTGGTGCGGCTCAAATGCAGCGTGCCTGACAGCGCCGGTTGAAACTTCACGCCGTGCTTGCGCATCCAGTCGCGGCAAGAACTGGAGGCACGAATCGCCAAGCGCCCGAGCGACTCATTGGTCTTGCCCGCAGTGACCTTGAGCAGGTCTTGCCAGAACTCTTCTTCCGGGTAGGCCTCGGTCAACACATCTTGCGGCGCGTCGTGCATGCAACGGATGTTGCGCGTGTGGCTGGAGTTGCCCCCGCGCCATTCCTTGGGGGCCGATTCGAGCAGCAGCACACTGGCCCCCGCTTCACGCGCCATCAGCGCAGCGCACAGGGCGGCGTTGCCGCCGCCGATCACTAAAACGTCCACTGTCATTGTTTCCTCTTTCTATTGCACTTGCTTTGTGAAATATGAACCGTTCACCCTGAGCTTGTCGAAGGGCTTCGACAAGCTCAGCCCGAACGGAAATTTAATCTTCATCAGCCGGATCAATCAAGTATCAATCGGGCTTGATGCCTGCACGGTTAACGATATCGCTCCAGATCTTTTGCTCGCGCCGGATAAAGGCCACAAAGTCGGCTGATGGCCCTCCGCCGCCCACCGCATTGTCGGTGGCAAAGCGCTCAGTCACGGCGCTAGAGCGCAAGGCCTTGTAGGACTCTTCTTGCAGCCGCTTGACCACATCGGGCGGCGTGCCCGCAGGCACGAGCATGCCGTACCACTGCGAAGTCTCAAAATCTTTGAACCCTAACTCAGCCACTGTGGGCACATCCGGCAATGCGGCAATGCGGTGTTGCGTTCCCACCGCAATGGCGCGCAGTTTGCCACTGCGGATGTGCGCACCCAGGGCTGGCATTCCCGCCGAACTGGCCTGGGTGCGACCTGCCAACAGGTCGGTGAGTTGCGGGCCGGTGCCCCGGTAGGGAATGTGGGTGATGTACATGCCCGTCACCAGTTTGAGGTACTCCATGGCCAAGTGCCCGGCGCTGGCGTTACCGGCTGAGCCGTAGTTGAGCTGGCCGGGGTGCTTCTTCACGTAATCCACAAACTCGCGGAAGTTCTTGGCGGGCACATCCGGGTGGATGACGAACACATTGGGCACCTTGGCCAAGAGCGTGACGGGGATGAAGTCCCGGTTCACGTCATAGGGCTGGTTCTTGAGCATGTAGGGGTTGACCGCCAGCGTGCCCACATGGCCGAGGATGAGGGTGTGACCATCGGGCGCGGCCTTGGCCACCTCTTGCATGGCGGGCACGCCTGCACCACCGGGTTTGTTCTCCACATACACCGTCTGACCCAGCTGCTTGCCCAGCTCTGAAGCCACGCTGCGCGCCACGATCTCGCTGGTGCCGCCGGGGGCGAAGGGGACGACGAAGCGGATCGGTTTGGTGGGCCAGCTTTGCGCGCGAATGGCCGGGGCCGCCAGGGCACAGAGGGCACCGGCGGCTATGGATAAAGTGGTGCGACGGGTGACGGGGGAGTTCATGGTGTCCTTCTGGGGATGAAGTGCGCACTGTAAACGAGGTTGCCTTGGTATTCCCGTTGACCCTGGTCTCGCTGCGCTATGGTCAATATCCGCCGCTTGTCTTAAAATTACAAATCGAATAAATAAACTCAGATTTGTAAACCATGATCCCTCGCACCGCCACCCAAGCCTTGCACCGCTTGGCCCAAGGCTTCCCTATTCTTGCCCTGACCGGGCCGCGCCAATCCGGCAAAACCACGCTGGCCAAGGCCGTGTTTGCCGACAAGGCTTACGTGTCGCTGGAAAACCCGGACGAGAACGAGTTTGCTGAGCGCGACCCGCGTGCTTTTTTAAATCGATTCACGGACGGTGCCATTCTGGATGAGGTGCAGCGTTGCCCGCGCCTGCTGTCTTGGCTGCAAGGCCTGGTGGATGAGCGAGGCCGCATGGGTGACTTTGTGTTGACAGGTTCGGCCCAGTTTGAGCTGATCGCGGGCGTTACCCAGTCACTGGCGGGTCGCGTGGGCCGCATTGAATTGCTGCCCTTGTCAGCCGCAGAGCTCGCCGCGTCCGGGCAAAGCCCCAAGACACTGGAAGACATGCTGCTGCGCGGTGCCTATCCAGCCCTGTATGACCGGCCATTAGCGCCCTATGACTGGTTTGCCAACTATGTCGCCACCTACCTGGAGCGCGACGTGCGTCAGCTCATCAAGGTGCGTGACCTGTCGCTGTTTCAGCGCTTTGTGCGCATGTGTGCTGCACGATCAGGCCAACTTCTCAACCTGGCCGCACTAGGGGCGGATTGCGGCATCTCCGCTGTCACCGCGCGTGAATGGTTGTCGGTTCTGGAGGCCAGCTACCTGGTGGTACGCCTGAACCCCTACCACCGCAATTTTGGCAAGCGACTGGTCAAAACACCCAAGCTGTATTTCTTGGATGTGGGCCTCATGGCCTGGCTGCTGGGCATTCGCGATGCGACCAGCATTCAAACCCACGCGGCACGTGGCGCGCTGTTCGAAACCTATGTGGTCAGCGAATTCATCAAACAGCGCTACAACGCGGGGCAGGCACATGAGCTCTATTTTTGGCGCGACAACGTGGGGCATGAGGTGGATGTGTTGGTTGAAACCCCTGCGGGCTTGCAGGCAGTAGAAATCAAATCGGGCAGCACCTTTGCGTCCGACTGGCCTGATGCGCTGCGGCAATGGCAGAAGTTTGCGGCTGAAGAAACACTGCCGCCGGTGATTGTGTACGGCGGCAGTGGCAGCCATGAGCGGCAGGGTTGTCGGGTTGTCGGCTGGCGCGAGCTGGCAGACTTCGCGCTCTAGCGGGCAGCGCTCATTCACACCTTATTGGGCCGGTTTTTTACCCATCTGTTTTTCCAGCTGCGTCCACTTGTCCAGCTCGGTCTGGATGAATCGGCCAAAGGCTTCGCCGTTGACGTTGGCAGGCTCAGCACCGCTGGCCAGCATGGTTTTCTCAATCGCGGGGTCGCGCAAGGCAGCGCCTACATCGGCGCTCAATTTGGCCAACACGGCCTTGGGCGTGGCAGCCGGGGCGAGCAGGCCGAACCAACCGACTGCTGCATAGCCGGGCAAGCCGGACTCGGCCACGGTGGGCAGCTCGGGTGCGGCCTTGGCGCGGGTGGCGCTGGTGACGGCCAGGGCAAGCACCTTGCCAGTTTTGGCGTGGGGCAAGACGGTCTGGCCGGGGGCGAACATCAGGTCGATGGTGCCGCCCAGCAAATCGCTCACCGCTTGGCCCGTGCCTTTGTAGGGCACGTGCAGCATGTTCACGCCCGACATCTGCTTGAACAGCTCTACCGTGAGGTGCGAGGCCGAGCCTTCGCCCGACGAGCCGAAGCTGAGTTTGCCCGGCTGCGCCTTGGCCAGCGCAATGAGTTCGGACATGTTTTTCACGCCGAGCTTGGGGTTGACGGCCACCACATAGGGCGAGGCCGACACCAGCGCGATGGGGGCGAACTGCTTGACATTGTCGGCGTCCAGCGAGGCGGTGGAGCTCATCATCAGCGTGTAGCCGTCGGGTGCTGATTTGGCGACGAAGGCAGCGCCAATGTGACCGCTGGCACCGGGGCGGTTTTCGACGATGACCTGTTGCTTCCAAGTCGCACCAAGATGCGTGGCCAGGATGCGGGCCAGGGTGTCTGCGCCACCTGCTGGTGGGAAGGGGACGACGATGGTGATGGGTTTGGCGGGGAAGGTTTGCGCCAGCGCCGCAGGGCTGATGCTCAAGCCTAGTCCTAATGCCGCGACACCCGTGAGGGCGCAGGTCAATCGAATCATGTATCGGCGTGTGGGGTGCTGGCGCATGGAGGTTCCTTTGCGATCAGTGGCTGTGCCGTCAAGACCGCGCTGCCACAACGGTGTTGCGCAACACCATGGGCGGGTTCTCAAATGCGCACTCCACGCTGTCGCCGTTCTTCAAATACAGATCAGCCGCATTGGGCTTGCCCACGGCCACGCCGCCGGGGGCGCCGGTGGAGAACATGTCGCCCGGCATCAGCGGCACGAGACGCGAGAAGTGTTCGATGATGCGCGGCAGTTGCCAGATTTGGTCGCTGGTGTTGACGCGCATGCGCTGCTCGCCGTTCACGCTGCAGGTGACCCAGATGTTGTAGGGGTCAGGCACTTCGTCCATGGTGATGATGTAGGGGCCGAGTGGGCCAAAGCCGGGCGCGTTTTTAGCGGTCCAGAAGCGTGAGCCGGAGGCGACTTCGCGCTTTTGCGTGTCACGGCAGGTCAGGTCGTTGAGGATGGTGATGCCAGCCACGTGCTCCCACGCGTTTTCCGCTGTCACTTGGTAAGCCGCCTTGCCGATGACGAAGACCAACTCGGGCTCGTAGTCCAGATGGCTCACGGTGGGTGGGCGCTCCACGGCCGTGTCGTGACCGGTCAAACAAGAGTTGAGCTTGATGAAGCCGGTGGGCTCATTGGGCATTTCTTTGATGAGGTCGGTGCGCTTGAGTTCTTCCAGGTGCGCGCGGTAGTTTTTGCCGACGCAGAGGAACTTGTTGGCGTCTTGAATCGGCGGCAGAAAGTGGATGTCGCTCAAAGCGTGGCTGCACTGGGCCAGCGCGGCTGGGTTGGCTTGCGCGGCTTGCAGCAGGCCTTTGGTGCGCGTCAAGCCCGCAGCGCCTTGCTCTAGCAGCATCTTCATAGTGGCCGGGAAGGTGGGGGCGCTGGGCTCCAGCAGCGCGGCCGCTTGGGCCAGGTCCAGCAGACGTTCACCGCATTGCGCACCGACGATGGAGCGGCCAGCTTGGGAAGGAGTTGAAAAAGTAGCGAGTCTCATGAAGTTTTCCAGTGCGGTTAAGTCAGATCAAAAACCAAAAAGGGCGGCAGGGTTGTCGGCCAAAATTTTCTGCCGTGTGGCCGCATCCGGGGCCCAGTCGGCCAGCAGATTGAAGAGCTGCACCGAGCCCACTTTGTCGGCAAACGAGAGGTGCGGGTAGTCGCTGCCCCAGATCAGGCGGTCCGGCGCGGCGGCGATCAGCGCTTGCGCCATGGGCGTGACATCGGCAAACGTGGGGGCCGTGCCCATGCGGTAAGTGCCGGTGAACTTGACCCAGCAGCGCCCATTGCCGTGGCGCAGCAAATTCAACAGGGCAGAGAAGCCCTCTTGCTGCGGGCCTTGTGCAGCCAAAAACATGCCCATGTGCGCCAAGCTGTAATCGACCTTGAGCGCGGCAAAGGTGGGCATCATTTGGTGCGTGAGCCAACCGGGCAAGAGAAAGTCCAGGTGCCAGCCGCGCTCGGCGCAGCGGGCGTCCAGCTTTTGAATACGGGGCTGCATGGCTTGGCACAGACCGTCATCGCGCGGGTGGATGGGCGAGACGTTGATGCGCACTCCGCGCACGCCCAGCGCATGAAGCTTGTCCAGCTCAGCGTCGGCAATGTCTTCGTGCACATCCACGATGCCCCGGCAACGGGCGGGGCCGATCTCGCGCATGGCGTCGAGCATGCAAGTGTTGTCGCGGCCATAAGCCGAGGGCTGGACAAAGACGAAACGCTCAAAGCCCAGGAGCTTGGCAAGCTCCAGGTACTCAGTCAGCGGCGCGTGCGGCGGCTTGTAGCGCAGGTTGGCTTCGTAGGGGTAAGCACCCTCGGGGCCAAACACATGAAAGTGCGCGTCGCAGGCCAGAGGCGGGGATTTGAAGGCGGGCGGGGCTTCGTGAGCGAGGGACACGGTGATTTCCTTGATTGGTTTTTATTCAGACTTGACGCCAGCGCGGGTGATGACACCCTTCCAGACGCGGGTTTCATCGTCCACCCGCTTGGCAAACTCGGCGGGCGTGCTGGCCACGGCGCGCGCACCGGCGGCGGTGAAGGCGTCGATGACCTTGGGCTGCTGCACAGCCCGTGCCACGCCTTGCTGCAAACGGCTGAGCACCGGCGCAGGGACACCGGCCGGAGCCATCACACCAAACCAGTAGCTCATGGTGAAGTCGGGGAAGCCCGCCTCGGCAAAGGTGGGCACGGCGGGCAACAAGGGGTGTCGCGCCTTGCCCGTCACGGCCAGGCCACGCACCTTGCCACCGCGAATGTGGCCAGCGGATGAGCCCGCGCTGGCGATGACCGTGTCAATATGACCTGCAATCAAATCGACGAAGGCTGCTGCTATGCCTTTGTAGGGCACATGGGTCGCCTCCACCTGCGCACCTGCGTAAAACAGCTCCATGCCGAGGTGGGCTGATGAGCCCTGACCACCGGAGCCGTAGGTCAACTTCTTGGGCTGCGGAATAGCAAAGTCCACCAGCTCTTTCAAGCTTTTGGCGGGTAGATCCTGCCGCACCATGAGCACCGCCGGTGAATCTGCCACGGTGCTGACTTTGACGATGTCTTTGACCGGGTCATAGGGCAGCTTGTTATACAGCGCTGCGGAGATAGCGAAGGAGTTGTCGGTGACCAACAGCGTGTAGCCATCGGGCGCGGCCTTGGCCACGAGGTCTGTGCCCAGGGTGCTGCCCGCGCCGCCGCGTGACTCGACGATAAAGGGCTGGCCCAGCTCGCTGGACAGCTCTTGCGCGATGGCGCGTGCAGCCGTGTCGGTGAAGGAGCCTGCGGCAAAGGGCACGATGATGCGCACGGGTTTGTTGGGCCATTGTGCTTGAGCATGCACGGAGACCGTCGTGGCACACGCCAATGCCAGCAAGGTCGAGCGAAGGAGGTTTGATTTCATGGGTGTTTCTTTCGCAAGCAGGGTGGATGGATTCGCCCAGATGTCCAACTAGGCAGAAGTAACGGGCGAGGCACGCGGGGTGAGGACTTGCCGCACGCGCCACGCGGTGGCTTGGATGGACGACAACACGGGGCGCGAAAACTCAGTGCTCAGCGCATCCAGAATGTCAAAGGTAGGCAATTGCGAGCAGGCGATGAACAGCGCGTCGCAGTTTTGATTCATGGTCGCGCGCGCCATGTGGGCGACGGCATCGGAGGTGATCTTGCCCAGCTCGTCCACATTGGCGGCGTACAGGCTGTCAAAGGCGGCAACTTTCATGCCGCTCGCAGTCAAAAACAATTTGAGTTGGTCGTTCACCAAGTCTTGGTAGGGCGTGACCAATGCGATTCTGTTGGCCTGCGCCGCCTGCAAAGCGAGCACCATGGCCTGGGCCGTGGTGATCACCGGCTTGCCCACCACCTGCGCGAGTTCACGCGCCAGCTCAGCGTCGCCCACCGGGCCTGAGAGAAAGCTGGCCGCCGTGCAGCCGTAGGCCAGCATGTCGATGGGCTGGCCCGCTAAAGTGGACGCCAATTCAAGCGCTTGTTTTTTGTAGGCCGGAATGGTCTCTGGCGTAAGCAAGCCCTGGCCGCGTGGGATCTTGAGCGTCGTCACCCGCGTGCCGCTGGGCAAGCCCGCACGCAGCTCGCCCTCCATCGTGGTGTTGTTGATGGGCACCATGAGCGCGACATGCCAAGGGTTCGTCATGGGTTTCGGGTCTAATATTTGGAAATTCATTTTAGAGGAGCAAATAATGAGTTTTCTTCACAGGCTGACGACGGCCTTGCTAATCACCGTGGCCAGCGCAAGCAGCTTCGCACAGGCCTTCCCGAGCAAACCGGTGCGCATCGTCATCGGCTTTCCTGCTGGGGGTGCGATTGACCTGGTGGGCCGCATCATCGCGCCCAAACTCTCAGACGCATTGGGCCAGCCGGTGGTGGTGGACAACCGCCCCGGGGCCAATGGCGCGCTGGGCTTGGACGCCGTGGCCAAGGCCGCGCCCGATGGGCACACGATCTTCTTGGGCACGCTGGGCAACCTGAGCATCAACCCCTCGCTCTACCCCAACCCGCAGCTCAACATCGACAAGCAGTTCACGCCGTTGATGCTGCTGACTTCGGTGTCGTTCGTGCTGTATGCCAACCCGGCGCTTCCCGTGAACTCGGTGGCCGAGCTGGTGGCTTACGGCAAAGCCAACCCGGACAAGTTGAACTACTCGTCCAGCGGCAAAGGCGGCTTGCCGCATCTGGCAGGCGAGCTGTTCAGCAGCGCGGTGGGCGTGAAAATGACGCACGTGGCCTACAAAGGCAGTGCGCCCAGCATCAATGACGTGATGGGTGGGCAAGTGCAGTTCACGTTTGAGTCCGCCGCAATTGGCCTGCAACACCTCAAAACCGGCCGCCTGCGTGCGCTGGCCACCACAGGCCTGAAGCGCCCCGCATTCTTGCCGAACGTGCCCACCGTGGCCGAGACCCTACCTGGCTTTGAGGTGGTGAACTGGTTTGGCATGGTCTTGCCCGCAGGCACACCACGCGATGTGATCACGCGCTTGAACGCGGAGATCACCAAGATTTTAGCCATGCCCGAGGTGCGCGAGAAGTTGATCGCTCAGGGCACCGACCCGGTGGGCGGCACGCCTGAAGCCTTTGGGGCGTTCATCCAGTCTGAGACTGCCAAATGGGCCCGCATCATCAAGCAGGGCAACATCACGCCGGATTGAAATCCAACCCGTTTAGACCTTGATGGCCTGCACCGCCTTGGCCTTGGCCGTACAAGCCGCAACCAGAAAGCCACTGTCAGTGCCGGTAGAAACATAGCGCGCACCCATCTGCACAAAGCGCTCGACCAAATCAGGCCGTGTGGACAAGCCGCCGATGCCGACGTGCTTGCCATGCTGGCGACAGGCCGCAATGGTGCGCTCGTAGGCCGCAGCCACGCGCGGGTCGTCGTAGTTGCCGGGGATACCCCATTCGGCGGTGAGGTCGTTGGTGCCGATCAGCATCATGTCAACACCTTCGACAGCAGCGATTTCTTCGACGTGCTCCAGCGCGTCCACGGCTTCCATCATCACGCACACCAACGTGGCTTCGTTGAGCGCCGGGTTGGCCTCGCTTGCTGGGAAGCTGCGGTACTGCAAGTGCGGCAAACCAGCATTGGCCGAGCGGTCGCCCAGGGGCGGGAACTTGGCCGCACGCACCACGGCGCGGGCCTCGTCGGCTGATCTGACGTGGGGGGCGATCACGCCCATGGCTCCGGCGTCCAGCACGCGCGAGATGTACTCGGGCGTGTTGGCCGGCACACGCACTAGCGGCGTGATGCCCGCCTCCAGCGCGGCCATGCAGATCTGGCCCGTGGTGTCGATGGAGAAGCTGCAATGCTCCATATCAACATAAAGCGTGTCAAAGCCCGCCGTCTTGGCGATGCGTGCGATCTCCACGCCGCGCACCAAGCGCACCGTCATGGAGGCCACGACTTCATTGCGGGCAAATTTGGCTTTGACGTGATTGACCAGAATGTCTTTAAGTGCCGTGCTCATGGGGTGTCCTCGGGGCTATTGATTGAAGGTGATTGGAATTGTAGGGTTCTGGATAACCCTAGTCACATAGAATCTGCTTTGTTGAACGGGAGATACAAGTATGAAACTCATTGGAAACCATGCCAGCCCCTATGTGCGCAAAGTGCGCGTGGTCATGGCAGAGAAAAAGCTGGACTACCAATTAGTCGTTGACGACGTTTGGTCCGTCGAGTCCACCGTCCGTGAGTCCAACCCCCTCGGGAAAGTGCCCTGCCTCATCATGGAAGGCGGAGACGCCATGTTTGATTCGCGCGTGATCGTGGAGTACCTGGACACCCTCTCTCCCGTGGGCAAGCTGATTCCGCCAGTCGGTCGCGAACGCATAGAAATCAAGACCTGGGAGGCCTTGGCTGATGGCGTGATGGACGCGGCCCAACTGGCCCGTGTTGAGGCGGTCTGGAGCGGTCGCCGTGATGACCAGCGCAGCCAAGTTTGGATTGATCGTCAACTGGACAAAGTAAAGGGTGCCTTGACGGCCATGAACCAGGGCTTGGGTGACAAACCCTTTTGCGCAGGTATTCACATGAGTCTGGCGGATATTGCCGTGGGCTGCGCCTTGGGGTATTTGGATTTTCGCTTTGCGCACCTGGATTGGCGTGCCGAGCACCTGAATCTGGCCCGTTTGCAAGACAAGCTGGTGCAGCGCCCCAGCTTCAGTGAAACAGCGCACAACTGAGCGCTACCAGCCTCAGCGGCACAGCTCCAGCAGTCGCGGCACATTCAGCTGCACCCGCACCTCCCGGTGCGGCACGCTGGCCACAATGGCGTACTCCCGCTGCACCGTGTCTCGTACCAACGGCTCCACTGTGGGCATCCCCTCTCGGTTAATGATCACCGCCACCTTGGGCGTGGTGGTGTTGCGACCCCGTCGCACCACCACAGCAACTTCCTGAGTAGCAAGGCGCACAAAGGAGCCGGGCGTGTAAATGCCCACGGCCTTGATTAAAGCTGCCCCGGCTTCATCCACCTGTCGATTCTCATCAAAGTAGCTTGCCTGCATGGCGGCGGCTGAGGTGGACGGCATCCGTGTGGCGCGGGGTGACAAGCGTGCGGCAAACATGTCGGCACGCTGGATCAGTCGCGCCAAGCGCAACCCTTCCGGTTTTTTGGCCAAAGCGCCTGCGGCCACATGGTGATGGGCGTGGATGGCTTCCAGCCAAAGGGGGTCATTCACACCGGCACCGTCCAGCAGAATCACCGAGCGCTCGGCATGTCGGTCAATCTGCAAGCGCTGCTCAGGGGCTGGCGGCTCCAGTTGGATGGCCAGCTTATCTTGCAAATCCGTCATGCTGATGTTCATGGTCAGCGCGGCCTGGCACACCGAGTTCTCCAAGGCAGACGGCCAACGAAGCACATCACGCACAGCAATGCCGCAGATGACACTGACCAACATGGCGTGGGTTGCGCTATAGAGCTTGATTTCACTGGCTGAGAGTTGAAACAAAGCCAAAAGCAAGCCATCCGGGTTACGTTTGGCGAGTTGCGAGAGCTGATTTTGCAATTGCTCCAGCCGCTTGAAAAAGTGCGGGGAGCTGGCATCGCGCAACACACTATGGGCCTGGGACTGCAAGTCCAACCAATCTGTGGGCGCATCCGACAGGTCGATATTTTCAACAGGGTTGCGATCGACCATCGACATCTGTGTGCCAGCGATTTGACCCAGTTGGGTGTCGTCATTAATCAGCGCATGCAATCGTCCCACATAAGCGCGCTGGTGCTGCTCTGATTCGGCCATGTCAATGTAGAGCTGAACGCGACGAAGCATCAGGGCTTTGACTTCTGCCCGAGTCTGAAAAACCGTGCCTTTTTTAGCCAGCAAGGTTCCCTCAGCATCCCGTAATGAAAATGGCAGAGGCTGCCCTATGAGGACAAGAATGGCATCGGTAGGAATGGTGACAAGGTTCATGAGTAGGAAAATTATGTCGCCATCACCCTCTTTTTAAAGCAAGAGTCAAGGGTCATTCCCCTTTGATTTGGGGCTTTAAACGGGGGTTGACGAGCAAGCGCTCACTCGTCGCCTGCTAGGATGCGCGCCATGACACCTCACCCCGCACCGCTACCGGATTTCCTGCAAAAACTCTGCCCACGCGAGGCCCTGGCTTCGCGCTTGGCCCAGTTGCCGCGCCCCCTGGTGTTCACTAACGGCGTATTTGATGTCATGCACCGGGGCCACGCTGTGTACCTGGCGCAGGCGCGTGCGCTGGGCGGCAGTCTGCTGGTGGCGCTTAACACCGACGCCTCGGCCCGGCGTCTGGGCAAGGGGCCAGACCGACCGCTCAACAACGAGGAAGACCGTGCCATCCTCATGGCCGCCTTGGGCGCGGTGGACTTGGTGACCTGGTTTGATGAAGACACACCGATGGCGCTGCTGGCGCAAGTGCGCCCCGACATCTTGGTCAAAGGCGGTGACTACGACATGGCCAAGCTGCCCGAGACGCCGCTGATGGCGTCCTGGGGCGGCACGGCGCTGGCCTTGCCGTTTGTGGCGGGCTACTCCACCACCGCGCTGGTGCGCAAAATTCGCGACGCGACTATCTAAAAGCGCCCAGCTTGTTGGCGGCATCACGCAGCTCAGCCCGAAAATCCGGATGGGCAATGGCAATCAGGGCAGCAGCGCGTTGCTTCGCTGATTTCCCCCGCAGCTGTGCCACCCCGTATTCGGTCACCACATAATTCACATCATTCTTGCTGGTGGTGACATGGGTGCCCGCTGACAGCATTGGGACGATGCGTGAGATGGTGTTGTCTTTGGCCGTTGACGGCAACACGATGAAGGCCTTGCCGCCGACCGACCGGTTCGCCGCACGCACAAAATCAGCCTGGCCACCCGTTCCGGAATAGGGGCTAGGCCCCATGCTTTCAGAGCCACACTGGCCGAGCAGATCCACCTGCAAACTGGCATTGATGGCCATAAGCTGATTGTTCTGACCGGCGATATAAGGGTCGTTGGTGAAATTCGAAGGGTGAATTTCCAGCATCGGGTTCTGATGCATGAATTGGTACAAACGTTGCGACCCGAGTGCAAACGTGCCAACCATTTTTCCAGGTAAAAAATTCTTTTTCCGATTGTTCACTGAACCGCATTCCACCAGCTTCAAAATCCCATCGCCAATCATTTCGGAATGAATCCCGAGGTCGTGCTTGGTGGTCAGCTGAAGTACCACCGCGTCGGGAATGCCGCCGTAGCCGATTTGCAAAGTAGATCCATCAGGAATCATGTCGGCGACGTATTTGCCAATGGCTTCTTGGACCGGCCCAATTTTGGGCAAACCGACTTCCAGGATGGGGTCGTGACTTTCCACCAGCGCAGTCACCTGAGAGATGTGAACATGACACTGTCCGTGTGCGAAGGGCACGTTGGGGTTCACTTCCAAAATCACCGCGCGGGCTTTGTTGATCGCCGCCATGGTGTAGTCGGCCCCCAAACTCAGGGCAAAGTACCCGTGTTCGTTCATGGGCGATGCCATCGAGAACACAACATTGGCCGGCATGTCGCCGCGCTCAATCAAGGCGGGGATCTCAGAAAAATAACAGGGGATGAAATCCGCCCAACCTTCCTGACCTGCGGTTCGCGACGCGCCGCCGAAAAACAAGGCAGAGTGGCGAACGTGATGTGCGGTCTCAGGGTCGAAGTAGGCGTATTTACGCATTGCGAGAATCTGCGAAACCCGGATGTCCTTGAACTGACGGCGCTGCTCGGAGAGTGCGGTCAGCAGGGCCGGTGGCTCACCGACCCCGGTGGGCACAATAATCATGTCGCCATCGCGCAAGTGGGTCAGCGCATCCAGGGCGCTGCCGCATCGGGCTTGGTACGCATCGTGAGGTTTTTGCATGTGGTGTCCTAAATGATGGGATGCGACCCAAAGAAATCAAAACGCTCAGGGTAAACGGATCATATTTCACGACGCCGCTGTCACCTTGCGCTGTAGCCTTGCTATGTGACCTTATTGAATACGGCGCCCCACAGCGCCAATACCGCCTGCCGCTCGGGTTGCACGGTGTGTTGCTCAACTTGGGTGGGAACCTCGTCCAGACGCGCCCGGTGTTGCACCCGACGCAACTCCCGGTACGCAACGGCAGCGGCTTCGCCCACACCCGCTGGCAACAAACCTTCGGCCTGGGCCAATTGCAGCAACGCGATATTGCCCGCATTGACGCTCAGCGCCGGGTGGTCGGCGGCTTGTGACAGCACCAAAAACTGAACCGCAAACTCCACGTCCACCATGCCGCCAACACTGTGTTTGACGTCAAAGGCCTCGCCCCGCACCGGGTGTGCGGCGCGCACCTTATCGCGCATCGACATGATTTCCTGGCGCAAAGCCAGCGGCTCGCGACGGGCCGTCACAACCGCTTGTCGCACCGCATCAAAACGTTGGCGCAATGATTCGCTGCCCAGCACGCAGCGCGCACGGGTCATGGCCTGGTGCTCCCAGGTCCAGGCCGAGTTGGAACCGCGCTGCTGCTGGTAGTTGGCGTATGAGGCGAATGATGTGATGAGCAGGCCCGAACTGCCATTGGGCCTCAAGGCGGTGTCAATTTCGTACAGATCGCCTTGTCCGGTTTTAAGCGTCAACCAGTGAATGAGTTTGCGCACCAAGGTGGCATAGACCTCGGGGGCCTGCTCGTCATCGTCGTCAAACACAAAAACCAAGTCCAAATCACTGCCATAACCCAACTCTTTGCCGCCCAACTTACCGTAGGCCATGATGGCCAACTCTGGGGTTTCCCGGTGTTTTTTCTTGAGCCGACCCCAACACCAGTGCGTGGTTACGCGCAGCACGGCCTCGGCCAGCGCACTCAGGTCATCCGCCACTTGCTCCACGGTGATCGTGCCTTCCAAGTCTCGTGCAAGGGTTCGAAACACCTCGGCATGGTGGGCGCGGCGCAGCAAGTTAAGCAAGGTCTCGTCGTCGTCTTCGCCCCCTGCCTGCAAGGCTAGGCGACGGTGCTCTAACTCCACCTCAAATTCAGCAGCCCCAAAGCGCTCGTGCACCATGGTGTCTGAGGCCAGCTCGTCAATCACGCCGGGGTGCAGCTGCAGGTAACGCGCGGGCCAGCGCGCCGCACCCAGCAGGCGCATCAGTCGCTCATGCACCTGGGGCCTCTCCAGCAGCAGGGCCAGGTAGTTCTCGCGCCGTAGCAAGGGCTCCATCCAGTCGGCCAGTCGCACGGCCGAGGTCTCGCTGACGCGGCCTTCGCGCAACCACTGCGCGGTGCGGGCCAGCAGGCGCAGCAAGCGCCCGCGGGACGCATCGCTCAAAGCCAGCACGCGTGGGTGCTCGCGCCACAGGGTCACGCGTTCGGCAAACTGGGGCGGTAGCTGGGTCAACAACTCGTCCAAATTCGGCGTGTACGGCACGCCATTGACACCATTGCCCCCTGCGGAACAGCCTTTGCAATCCTGCGTTGACGCAGCGCCGAGTAACAGGTCAAACTCGTGCGCCACCACCTCCCTGTGCATGTCAAGCTGGGTCAAAAAAGGCCCCGATGCGGCAAAGCCCAAGCTGTGGGCGATCCAGTCCAAGTCCCCGTCTTGATGCGGCAACACATGCGTTTGCTGGTCGTCCAAGTACTGAATGCGGTGTTCCACCTGACGCAAAAAAACGTAGGCTTGTTCCAAGGCTTGCGCCGTGGGGCCGGGCATCAAACCGGCATGGACTAGTCGCTGCAAAGCGCTCAGCGTGGGTCGGGTGCGCAGCTCGGGGTATTGGCCACCGCGCACCACTTGAAGCAGTTGCACGGTGAACTCGATCTCCCGAATGCCCCCTCTAGAGAGTTTGACGTCGTTATGACGTTCGGGTCGGCCCGCGCTGCGTCGATTGGCATGATCCCTGATTTGCCGGTGCAGTACCCGCAAGGCATCAAACACGCTGTAGTCCAGATAGCGCCTGAACACGAAAGGAATTACCAGACTGCGCAAACCCTGACCAGAGCCATCGTGCATGTTTTGTACCGGGGCCACGACACGGCTTTTGAGCCAGGCGAAGCGCTCCCATTCACGGCCCTGCACAAGAAAATACTCTTCCAGCGCGCTCAAAGAGACCGCACTTGGCCCGGCGTTGCCGTTGGGCCGCAGGGCCAAGTCCAAGCGGAACACAAATCCATGGTCGGTCACCTCGCCCACCAAACCATGAATGACCCTCACCACCTTGGCGAAATATTCCTGGTTGGAAATGCGGCCCAAGCCCTGACCATCACCTGCGGTGTCGCCGTCTTGCTCATAGACATAGATCAGGTCAATGTCGCTGGACACATTGAGCTCGCGTGCACCCAGCTTGCCCATGCCCACGATCCAAAGCCGGGCGCGCTGTCCCTGCAACGTGGTGGGCATGCCGTGCTGTGCGTCCAGTGTTTGAAAGGCCTGGGTACAGGCCACGTCCAAAGCAAACTCGGCCAGCGTGGTCATGCAGCCAGTGATCAGACTCAGCGGCGCGCCTTCGTCACAGTCCAAGGTGAGCACGCGCTCCAGCACCAGTTGGCGCAATACCCTCAGGGCCTGATCGGGGCGCAAGCCGCTTTGCTGCAAGGTCTGGTAAACCCTGCCCATCGCGGCGGCATCCGGTGGCCCGGGGGGGAGCAAATGCAGGTCGGCTGCATGCCGACGGCGCACCCGTTGCGCGAATCGGGAGTGAGATGAGTGCGCCATAATTCCTGTCACATGCTCGATGTTAAAAATGGATGAATTGCCCAGCCGCCGGGCCACTTTGCTCAAAGCGCTGGCCTTCGGCGTGCGCTTGGCCTTGTGGCTGGTGCTCGCCGCGTGGCTGCTTCTGGTGTTTGCTTGGGGCTCACTACACCTGTTCATTGTGCCGCGTATCGGCGACTTTCGCCCGCAACTCGAAGCCCGGGCCAGCCAGACCCTGGGGGTGAAGGTTCAAATCGGGGCCATCAGCGCGCACTCTGACGGCTTGATTCCTGCCTTTGAACTGTCCGATGTGCGGCTGCTCAATGCCGCCGGTCAAGAGGCCTTGAAGCTCCCGCGCGTGGTAATTTCTTTGTCCCCGCGCTCATTATGGAATTTCAGTTTCCAGCAGCTCTACATCGAGCGCCCGGAGCTGGACATCCGCCGCTTGAAAGACGGGCGCATTCAAGTCGCGGGTTTGGACACGTCCTCCAGCGCCGACGACCACAGCGCCAGCGACTGGTTTTTTTCACAATCTGAGGTGGCTATTCTGGGTGGCCGCGTCCAGTGGACCGATGAACAACGCGAGCTACCCACCCTGGATTTGCAACAGGTTGATCTGGTGGTGCGCAACCAATCGCGCCGCCATGATCTGCGCCTAGACGTCACCCCACCTGCGGAATGGGGCGACCGCCTTAGCCTGACGGGCCGCTTTCGCCAACCCCTGCTATCACTGCACAAAGGTCGCTGGCGCGTATGGGACGGTGAGCTGCACGCGGCCTTTTCAAGGGTGGATGTGGCCCACCTTGCACGCTACGCGCCGCTGGGCTTAGAGGTAAGTCGCGGCAGCGGCGCGCTGCGCGCCTGGGTGGACATCAAGCGTGGCCAGATGACGGCGGCTACAGCCGATGTCGCACTGTCGCAAGTCATATTGACACCCAAACCGAGCTTGCCGCCGTTTTCTCTGAGCTCCCTTACCGGGCGACTGGGTGGCAAACGTATTCCCAATGGGTTTGAGTTCTCTACCGATCACCTGCAGTTCGTCACGGGCGACGGCGTGCAATGGTCGGGCGGGAATGTTCGGTTCTCACAAACGACCGGTAAAGACGCCGCCACAGAGCATGGCGAGCTACAGGCCGAGCAACTCGATCTGGCCACCTTGGCACAAGTGGCCCGTCACCTACCGCTGCCCCCACCCACCCTGGCCGCGCTTGAGTCGTATGCGCCCCAAGGCTTGGTAGAAAAAATTCAGGCCCGCTGGCAGGGCCCACTGGGTCAGCCTAACCACTACGACGTGAAGGGGCGGGTCGCGCAACTTGAATTCCAAGCAGCAGCGGCCCCTATCCCCACAGGGAAAAAATCTGAAGCCAATCAAGACGAGCCACCACTCTTGGGCAGCCCGGGTGTTCGGGGTGTCTCCCTTGATTTTGATCTGAACCAAGCCGGCGGGCGCGCCAAGCTGATGTTGAAAGACGGCCACCTGGTGTTCCCTGGGTTGTTTGAGGAGCCGCTGGTGCCCATGGCGCAGCTCTCCACCGATGTGCAATGGCAGATCGAAGGCGAGAACCTGAAGGTACAGCTCCCCAACCTGAAATTCAGCAATGCAGATACGCAGGGTGAGGCCCAAGCCAAGTGGCACAGCGCAGCGCCAGAGGCAGCCCATGGCAACTCACGCTTCCCAGGCGTGCTGGACTTGCAGGGCAGCTTAAGCCGCGCTGATACGGCCCGCGTGTACCGCTACTTGCCACAATTGATGCGCCGCCCCGTGCGCGAGTACCTGCATGAGGCGCTGACCCAAGGCAAGGCCAACAACGTCAAGTTCAAGGTCAAAGGCAACCTGCGTGACATGCCCTTTACCGACCCCAAGCAGGGCGACTTTCAAGTCTCCGCCCGCTTCAACGACACCAACCTCACCTACGTGCCGCGCAGCCTGCAAGCCGCAACCGACCTGCCCTGGCCAGGCTTAAGTCAAATGAGCGGTGAGTTGCTGATCAATCGCACCAGCTTGCAACTCAAGGGCCTGAGCGCACGCGTTGCCGGGGACGATAACTTGCGCATCTTGCGCGGCGACGTTCAAATCCCCGACTTTTTAAAAACTCCGGTGGTGCGGGTCAATCTAGACGCCCGTGGCCCTTTGAGTGACTGGTTGAAAAAAACGGTTCAAAACAGCCCCGTGACCGCACTGACCGATCACCTGCTGGACCAGGCCGTGGTGAGTGGCCCTGCCGAGGTGCAGCTCAAGCTCGCCATTCCCCTGGCCGAGCTGGCCAAAACCAGCGTCCAGGGCAGGCTGACCTTGACCGACAGCAACGCGCAACTCTTTAAAACCTTGCCGCCCCTGAGCGCAGCGCGAGGCGTAGTGCACTTCTCAGAAAAAGGCTTTGCCATCAGCGCTGGCCAAGCGCGTTTTCTAGGCGGGGAAGTGCGTGCCGAGGGCGGCACCATGCACGTACCAGGCGCGCGCGTGACAGGCGAGCCCACCCTGCAAGCCCAAGGCAGTCTGAGTGCGCAAGGCCTGCGCCAGCTCAGCGACTGGGGTGCGCTGGTTCCCGCGCTAGCCGCTCACACCTCGGGTTCGGCTGCATACGCGATGACGCTGAACCTGAACCGGGGCGAGCCCGAGTTCTTGATCACCAGCAACCTGCAAGGACTGGCCTTGAATCTGCCGGCGCCCTTGGGCAAAGCCGCCGAAACACCTCTGCAGCTACGACTACAAAGTGCTGTCACACTGGCGTCACCGCCCAATGGTGCGGACAGCGCAGGCCATGCCAAAGCCTTGCAAGACCAATGGTCTTTGGCCCTGGGACAACTGGCCTCAGTCACCTATGTACGCGATGTCTCGGGCACACAGGCTCAGGTCTTGCGCGGAGCTATCAGCGTGGGGCTGGAGCCCGCAGACACCGTGCCCCTACCCGCTGTGGGCGTGGTGGCCAACATCAACACCGAAGCCCTGGACCTCGATGCCTGGACGGCCCTGCTACCCTCGGCCCCGGCCAACAAAGCCTCCAATGCATCGGTCAATGCACCCGCGCTAGACCCCAGCTTGACGGGCTACTTGCCCAGCAGCCTGGCGATCCGTGCCAAAGCATTGACAGCGGGTGGTCGCACCCTGCATCAACTGGTGGTGGGCGGCTCGCGCGAGGGGCTCACTTGGCGCGCCAATCTGGATGCCAAAGAACTCAATGGTTACCTGGAGTACCGCCAGTCCTCTGGCGCTGGAGCAGGGCGGCTTTATGCCCGCTTGGCTCGCTTGTCGCTGGCCCCCTCCAGCGCCAAAGAGGTTGAAGCCTTGCTGGACGAGCAGCCCGTCAGCATCCCGGCCTTGGACATCATCGTGGACGACATGGAGTTGCGCGGCAAGCGCCTCGGGCGGGTGGAGATCGAGGCTGTGAACCGGGGAGCGGCCAGCCAAGATGCGGTGGCGCGCGAGTGGCGTTTGAACAAGTTCAACATCAGCATGCCTGAGGCCAGCTTCACCGCCACCGGTAACTGGACGGTGCTCAATGCCGCCGCACCTGCCGGGCCACGCGCCGCAGGAGCAACACCGGAGAAACGCCGCACCGTGATGGACTTCACGCTCGACCTGCAAGACGCGGGCCTGTTGCTGGAGCGCCTGGGCATGCAGGGTGTAATCCGCCAGGGTCAGGGCAAAATGGCGGGGCAGGTGGCCTGGGTCGGATCGCCACTGGCACTAGACTACCCGACGCTCGGCGGGGCCTTCAACGTGAATGTAGAAAACGGGCAATTCCTCAAAGCCGATCCGGGTATGGCCAAACTGCTGGGTGTGCTGAGTCTGCAAGCCCTGCCGCGCCGTCTGGTGCTGGATTTTCGTGATGTGTTCAGTGACGGGTTTTCTTTTGACTCGGTGCGCGGTGATGTACGCATTGAGCAAGGTATGGCCGAGACCCATAACCTGCAAATGAAAGGCGTGAATGCCGCCGTGTTGATGGAAGGCCGCGCCGACATAGCCAAGGAGACGCAAGACATCAAGGTGGTGGTGGTGCCGGAAATCAGCGCGGGCACGGCATCTTTGATTGCAGGCTGGCTCAACCCAGTGGTGGGCTTGGGCACCTTTGTCGCCCAGTGGATTTTGAGCCGCCCCTTGATTGCCTCCAACACGCAAGAATTCCAAATCACCGGCAGCTGGACCGACCCCAAGATCACCAAACTGGACCCAGCTAAAGCCATCAAGAGCGAGGTCAAACCATGAAAGTCGCCGCGATTCAAATGGTCTCTGCCACCCAGCTGGACACCAACCTCGACCGTGCGCAGGCGCTCTTGACTCAGGCCGCTCAAGCGGGCGCAGAGTTGACCGTGTTGCCCGAGTACTTTTGCCTGATGGGCCAGCGCGACACGGACAAGCTGGCGATTCAGGAGCCGTTGGGTGCAGGGCGCATTCAACAATTTTTAGCCGAACGCGCGCGTGAATTGGGCCTGTGGATTGTCGGCGGCACGCTGCCTTTAAGTCTGCCGAAAGACCATGCGCAAGGCGATGGACAACGTGTCACCAACACCTGCCTTGTGTACTCCCCGCAGGGCGAATGCGTGGCGCGCTACGACAAGATTCATTTGTTCCGCTTTGACAATGGCCGTGAACGCTTTGACGAGTCCCGCGTGTTGCAAGCAGGCCAACAGCCCGTAACTTTTGAGCTGCCCTCGGTGGATGGTCACCGTTGGCGTGTGGGTTTGAGCGTTTGCTATGACTTGCGCTTTCCTGAGTTGTACCGGGTCTATGCCCAGGCCGGGGCCGACCTGCTGCTGGTACCCAGCGCCTTCACCTTCACTACCGGCCAAGCGCATTGGGAGCTGCTACTACGTGCCCGTGCGGTGGAGAACCTGGCCTTTGTGCTGGCCTCAGCGCAAGGCGGCGTGCATGAGAATGGTCGTCAAACCTGGGGCCATTCCATGGCGATTGACCCCTGGGGTCGCGTGCTGGCCAGCCAAGCACAAAGCGAAGGCATAGTCCTTAGCGAGTTCAATGCCCCGTTGCTGGCTCAATGTCGCCAGCAACTGCCTGCTCTGGCGCACCGCGTGTTGTGAAATCACCTCGCGTCATTACTACCACTGCCTGGCGGCGCCGTGGTTTGTGGTCTGCACTGGTGTTCCTGGTGATCGCACTGCTCATCACGCTTGTGTGGCTTGCTGGCCGCTATGAAGCGAGTCAGTTGCAAAGCCGCTTAGAGCGCGACGTAGCCGAGGCCGTGGGCGATGTGCGATCCGCTCTAACCCGCAATAGGCAAAGTCTGCAAGCTTTGCAGTTTAATGAGCCCTCTCCCAATGACTGGATCCGTGACGCCCAGAATTTTTTACGCCAACACCGAGAACTAGTGCGTATTGAGTGGAGAGACTCCGCGCAAAAAATCACCGCATTGGTAGAGACTCCTTTTAGCGCGCCCGTGTTTAACCGTACTACGCGCACCAACTCACAGTCTGAAATTGTGCACACCTGTACAGCCGCCAAGCGCGTAGGTGGGCCTGCGTACTCGAGCAGCTACTTCGTGATGCTGGCTGAGGGCGTGGGCATCGAAGTAATGGATCTGTGCCTACCGTTGGTCACATCCGGCCAGCTAACTGGTTATGTGGTCGCCACTTATTCGCTGCCATCGATGCTTAACGAGTTGATCAGCCGCAAGCTCACGCGCGGCCAAGAGGTTTCTTTTACTGACGGCGACGGAACCCGACTGGCCATACATGGCCTGGCTCGTCGGACCAACCGCATCTTCACCGCGCAGCAGTTGATTGAACTCTCCGGTAACACCCTGGTTTTGCGTCTGGACAGTTGGCATGGTGCGCCTGATCTTTTCCCCAATGTATTGACGGCGCTGGTGACGGCCATGTCGCTGGCCTTGATCGCGGTCTTGTTCCTGCTTGGGCGCGACATGCGCAGGCGTCTGAAGGCCGAACGCGATCTGGCCGAAGCCCTGGCCTTTCGCAAGGCCATGGAGGACTCGCTCATCACTGGCTTGCGGGCGCGTGACCTGAACGGGCGCATCACCTACGTCAACCCCGCCTTTTGTGAGATGGTGGGTTTTAGTGCTCAGGAGTTGTTGGGCCAAAGCGTCAATGCACCCTACTGGCCACCCGAACTGGCGGATGAATACCAAAGACGCCAAGCCATTCGACTGGCTGGCACAGCACCGCCGCGTGAAGGTTTTGAGTCCGTCTTCATGCACAAAGACGGCACACGCATCCCCGTGCTCGTCATCGAAGCCCCACTGCGTGACGAGCAAGGCGTGCAGACCGGCTGGATGAGCGCATTTTTAGACATGCGCGAACAGCGCCGGGTAGAAGAGCTATCACGCGCCAGCCAAGACCGCTTACAGGCCACAGCGCGCCTGGCCATGGTGGGCGAGATGGCCTCGCTGCTCAGCCACGAGCTGAACCAACCGCTGGCCGCCATATCCAGCTACGCCACCGGCTCTACCAACCTGCTGCGCGAAGGCAACTTCACGAGCGCCGACCTGACACTGGCCATGCAACGCATCGCCCAGCAAGCCGAGCGGGCAGGCAAGGTCATCAAGAGCGTGCATGACTTTGTGCGCCGCCGCGACCAAGCGCGAGAGGCGGTCACGCCGCAAGCGCTGTTTGACGCGGTGATGCCGCTGGTCAACCTGCAAGCCCGCAAGCTCTGGGTGCAGGTGCAACTGCGCGCCGCCGCAAGTCTTCCCCAGGTGCTGTGCGACCGCACTATGGTCGAGCAGGTGCTGCTCAACCTCGCTCGCAACGGCATGCAGGCCATGGACCGGCCCGACATCTCACGCCGTGTGCTGCTGCTTGAAGTCAAACGCCACCCCAATGTAGATGAACACCAACTCATGTTCTCAGTGAGCGATATCGGCCCCGGCATTGCGCCCGATGTAGCGCAACAACTCTTCACGCCCTTCTTCACCACCAAAGCCGAAGGCATGGGGCTGGGCCTGAGCCTGTGCCGCACCGTGATTGAGCAGCACGGTGGCAACCTGGGCTTTGCGCCGAACACGCCACAAGGCACGGTGTTCAGCTTCACGCTCCCACTTGCGTAAACTAGTGCCATGCAACCAGTTATAGATGCCTCCGTTTTTATCGTGGACGACGACGCCAGCGTGCGCGATGCCCTGGCCTGGCTGCTACGTTCACGCCGTGTGCCTAGCCAAGCCTTTGAGAGTGCCGACGCTTTTTGGCACATGATCGAAGCGGGCTTCTCCCCGCAAAGCCCTTGCTGCTTGCTGCTGGACGTGCGCATGCCGGGGCTGAGCGGCTTGGCCCTGTTTGAGCGTCTGGTTGAGCGCGGTCTGCACCACGCTATGCCGGTGATATTTTTGACCGGCCACGCCGACGTGCCCACCGCCGTGGCGACCGTCAAACGCGGTGCTTTTGATTTTTGCGAGAAGCCTTTTTCAGACAACGCCCTGGTGGACCGCGTAGAGCAAGCCATCGCTCAATCCGCCGACATCCTTCAAACCCAACAGGCCCGCAACAGCGTGCGCCAACGCTTTTCTGAGCTGACCGAGCGCGAGCGCGACGTTATGCGCCTCGTGGTGGACGGTCTGCCCAACAAACTCATTGCCGACCAACTCGACATCAGCGTGCGCACGGTAGAAGTACACAGGGCGCGCGTGTTCGACAAGATGAACGTGAAGTCTGCCGTGGAGTTGGCGAATTTGCTGCGTGAGATTTGACTCACGCGCCTCTTTCCGCTTTGGGATTCACTCCTGCGGCTCATCAGACCGAGCCATGCGCTCGCTCTTCCAGTAAACATCATCGCCGCTCTGTCCATCCGCTCTGTGGCGGTTGAACACACGGGCCAGCACAAACAGCAGATCGCTCAAACGGTTGAGGTACTGGCGCGGTGTGGCCTTCAAGGTCTCTTGGCCTTCCAGCGCAACGATGCTGCGCTCGGCCCGGCGCGCCACGGTGCGGCACACATGGGCCTGGGCCGCAGCGCGCGTGCCTGCGGGCAGGATGAACTCTTGCAGCCGGGGTAGGTTGGCGTTGAAGGTCTCCAGCGCCTGGTCCAGCGCCAGCACGGCGTCCGCCTTGAGCAGCTCAAAGCCAGGGATGGACAACTCGCCGCCCAGGTTGAAGAGCTGGTGCTGCACCTCGACCAGCACGTCCCGCGCTGCGACGGGCAGGTCTTCGCACAGAAGCACGCCGATGTGGGAGTTGAGCTCGTCCACCTCGCCCATGGCGTGCACGCGCTGGCTATTTTTGGAAACCCGGGTGTTGTCGCCCAAGCCGGTGGTGCCGTCATCACCCGTGCGGGTGGCGATTTGTGTGAGGCGATTGCCCATGGTGCGCCCTTGATAGAAAATACGATTATGAACGCTCCAACCTCCCCCGCCCACCTTCTGCCCACGCTCCACGCACGCGCCGTACCGCAGGCCTTGATCGATGCGCTCAAAGCACGTTTTTTTGAGCGCTGCTCGACCGCACTCGTCGTGCGTGAGCAGCATGGCCGCGATGAATCGGCCTACACCACCGTGCCGCCGCCCGCTGCGGTGGTGTTTGCCGAGTCCACCACCGATGTGGCCGACGCGGTGCGGCTGGCCAGTCAGTACAGCGTGCCAGTGATTCCGTTTGGCGTGGGCTCCTCGCTAGAGGGCCACCTGCTGGCCGTGCAAGGCGGCATCAGTATTGACGTGAGCCGCATGAACCAGTTGGTGAGTGTGAATGCAGACGACCTGACCGTCACCGTGCAACCCGGTGTGACGCGCAAGCAGCTCAACGAAGCCATCAAAAGCACCGGCCTGTTCTTCCCGATTGACCCCGGCGCAGACGCCAGCATTGGCGGCATGAGCGCCACGCGCGCCAGCGGCACCAACGCTGTGCGCTACGGCACCATGCGCGAGAACGTGCTGGCGCTGGAGGTGGTGACGGCCAGCGGCGAGGTGATCCGCACCGGCACACGCGCCAAAAAATCAGCCGCTGGCTATGACCTGACGCGCCTGATGGTGGGCAGTGAAGGCACGCTGGGTGTGATCACCGAAGTTACCCTGCGCCTGTACCCCCTGCCTGAGGCGATATCGGCGGCGATCTGCTCCTTCCCCAGCATTGAGGCCGCTGTACGCACCACCATCCAGGTGATCCAAATGGGCATCCCGATTGCGCGCGTGGAGCTGATTGACCACAACTCGGTGCGCATGGTCAACGCCCACAGCAAGCTGGGCTTGCGTGAAGAGCCGATGCTGTTGATGGAGTTCCACGGCTCACCCGCCAGCGTGAAAGAGCAAGCCGAAACCGTGCAAGCCCTGGCCAGCGATCACGGCGGGCAAGCGTTTGAGTGGGCCAGCACGCCCGAGGCGCGCACCAAGCTGTGGACGGCGCGGCACAACGCCTACTTCGCCGCCCTCCAGAGCAAGCCCGGCTGCCGCGCCATCAGCACGGACACCTGCGTGCCCATCTCGCGCCTGGCCGATTGCCTGCTCGACTCTGTGGCTGAAGCCGACGCCAGCGGCATCCCTTACTTCTTGGTAGGCCATGTGGGCGACGGCAACTTCCACTTCGGCTATCTGATTGACCCGGACAAGCCCGAGGAGCGTGAGATTGCCGAGGCACTGAACCACAAGCTGGTGGAACGCGCTCTGCGGTTGGAGGGCACCTGCACCGGCGAGCACGGCGTGGGTCTGCACAAGATGGATTTTTTGCTGACCGAGACGGGCGCTGGTGCGGTGGGAATGATGCGTGCGATCAAACACGCGCTGGATCCTAAGAACATCATGAACCCCGGGAAGATTTTCAGTTACTGAATTCGGACGGCATAGTCCGTTTGGATGATGACGGTTGCCGTTTTATATCGCATCATTGTCCCGTGCCCCAAAATCAGGCACAGATTCCGCAGATACGCGTTGTTCATGCGGTCTTAAAGTGTGTGTTCTTTCAAGGAGTCATCATGAAAAAGTATTTTGTTACCGCCCTGTTGTTGTCACTGAGCAGCTTGAGTTTTGCTGCGGGATGCTGGCAAAACGGGAAATACGTGCAGTGCGTGAAGAACATGGAAACCGGCCCAACGACTTCGGAGCAAGCCAGCGCGCTATGATTCCGGCGGCGCAGCCACGCAAACCTTTGGGTACTTGTTAGAGGCCCAAAGGTTTTTTTTCACCCAACACATGACCTTCCAACAAAGACGACAGGGATTCAACATGAACATACTCAACCTTGACGTCTCGATGATGACACCTCGCGCCGTGTGTCTAGCACTAACGCTCGGTACAACATTAACTTTAGTCCCAACGGCGCAAGCCCAAGGCTTATTGGGCGGCTTGCTTAGCTCTAAACCGGCACTTGTAGAGTTAACAGATGCGGCGGACAAGAGTGCAATTTTTATCAAGGCATTCTCCGATTCCGGCGCTTTGTCTCGTGATGTGAAGCGCGCTGATTTTTCTGAACGCAAAGCGGTTATTACAAGCTTTCAAATTGAGTTTGCAACCGAGCAGGTCGGGCAGGCAGAGTCGGTCTCTGGCAGTAGCGCCGAGCGACTCTACACATTGCTTGGCGTGAGCGATGTGCAAATGCAGACCATAACGGACGCCGCCTATGCCGCATTTTCTGAAACTCTAAGAAAGCGTGGCTATGAGCTATTGCCAACGACGGCATTGGATACGGCAAGCTTTAAACCAGAACTTGAGAATGCGGATAAGCCTCCCGTTAAGCAAGAACGTAGCGGCGCAAAAAAACTGTTGACGGCAGGCGGTGGTACGAGGAATGAACTCGACAAAGACAACACCAGCATCATTGCGACGGCGAAAGGCACTGCGCCTGACGTATGGAATGCTGCGTTTAAAACGCCAGCCGCATCAAAGTTGGCTGATGAGCTCGGCGTAGCGGCAATTCAGGTTCGTCTGAAAGTTAATTTTGCACGCATGGACGATGCCGGTACGAGCGGAAATGCAACGGCTAAGCCGCGCAACACCTTAGGCAGCCAATCGACAAAACTACAAGTTTTTTCCCCTGGCGCCAAGTGGTCGGATTTTGTTTTAAAAAAACCCGTCGTTTTGCCGAATAGCGCGGCCGATAAAGCCGTCGATATCGGTGGCACGAGTGGCGAAAAAACCATGGCGGTTGCCTCTGGCGCTGGTTCAGTATTGATGGGGTTTATGAAAGGCGGTATTTCTGGTGCGGCAGCCGGTGCTGGTGCCGCCTTTGGACAGGCAGGCGCCTCCGGAAATTACAGCGTCACGGCAGATGCCAACTATGACGTAAATACCAGCAAAGATATTGCTTTAGCTCTGGAGATGATGGCCGAAGCGCTGCCAAAGTGAGAATTCACTCACTTTTCACATCATCCCGCGCGGCGAATCACCAGCGCAATGACGCCCAGGGCCGCAATCACCGGCACGCTGAGCTGAATCGTCGATGCGTGGGTGGCCTTGAGTCCTGGCAGCGCGGTGTACCAGATGGCGTAGCCGATGCCTGAGGTCACCGCACCCGAGGCCACGGCGTAGGCAACACCCGCCACGTCGAAAGTGGCATGGTTCAACATCAGCAAGCCCATCACCAAGGCCAGGGGCACGGCTCGCGCAAAGTTGCCTGCTGTCACAAGCAACGGGTCGCCCGCGCCCTTGCCGCGCAGAGAGTAAACACCCCAGGCAGCGCCAGCACTAGGCCCACGGTCTGCCAACGGCGCATCCGCTCACCGCGCCACAGACCCACGCCGATCATGGTGGCCTGCACCGCGCCAAACAGCAACAGTGCGCCTGTAGCCGCGGGCAAGCTCACATAGGCGAAGGAGAAGCCCGCCGCGTAGGCAAACAAGGCCAGCGCCGAACCCCAATTCCCCTGCCCGGTCGTGTTGCTGTCTGAACGAAGACGCACCAGCAGCCACAGCACCAGCGCACCCGAGATCAAGCGGATGACGGTAAAGCTGCTGGCGTCGATGGCGGTGTGCTTGAGCGCGGCACGGCACAGCAGGGAGTTGCCTGCGAAGGCCAGCATGGCCAGGGTAGTGAGGGAAAATAAGCGCGCGAATGACATTTTGTTGCTCCCAAATTAGCAGCATCCTACGCAAGCACGCAAATAGCTACAGCCTGTTTTAGCCCATAATTTTCACGTTAAAAGGGGCTTGATAGGCCCAAACCGGCTTGCTCTGCGTCATCTGCATCATGTCAGGTTGCACCACGGGGCTCAAGCCCGTGGCCTCAAACTCCAGACTCACCAGCCAAGCACCGGGCTTGAGTTCGGCGCGCGCCTTCTCGACCGCCCGCGCCATGCTCTCGGGCCGCTGGAACACATAAACCAGATCAAAGCGCGACCAGTCGGCCACCCAGATGTCGCCCTGCACCACCTGCGCCCAAAGGCAACGACGGGCGCACAGCCAGCGCAAGGGGCGGCTCCATTCGATGCCGTGCAGCTCGACCAGCGGGTAAGCTTGGCGCAGGGCTTGCAGGCCTTGACCCAAACCACAACCTGCGTCCAGCACGCGCGCACCGGGCGGCAGCGGGGCCACGTTCGGTAGGTCGTTCAGGGCGTCCGGCGGCGTGGGGAACAGCGGCGCGTCACGCCAAGCGTTGATGGGGTAGATCAGCAGCAAGACCATCAGCGGTAAGAGCCAGCCCCAGGCGGGCAGGCTCAGCCCACCTGAGAGCGCCAACGACACCGGAAAGCCCAGGCCGATGATGAGCCGCCGCCACCAGGTGCCGCCCCACACGCTCAAGCCCACGCCCAGGCTTAAAGCCAGCAACACGGCGGCGGTGCTGCTCCAACCCAGGCGCGAGGACTGAACAAACACGCCCCAGGCCAGACCCCAAGCCAGCAGGGCGGGCAAGGGCCAGCGCAGGCGGGCGAGTAGGCTCATGGGTTAGCGACTTGCACCGCCAACGCGCAGCTTGTCGATCAAGCCGTTGAGCTCATCGAGCGAGCTGAACTGGATGCTGAGTTCGCCCATGTCTTCCATGCGCCCGCCGCGCTTGACACGTTTTTTCACCCGCACTTCGACCTCAGCCATCAGCAGATCAGACAGCTCTTCTTCCACCCGTTTGAGGTCGCGCGACTTTTCTTTTTTGGGCTTGCTGGACGTCAGCGCAAATTCGGCACTGAGCTTTTTGACCAAACTTTCGGCCTCACGCACCGACATTTTTTTCGCTGCAATCTGGCTCGCCGCCGTGATCTGGGTGGCCCGATCCAGCGCCAACAGCGCCCGGGCGTGGCCCATGTCGATGTCACCGGCCATGAGCATGGTCTGCACGGGGTCGGCCAAATTGAGCAGGCGCAGCAGGTTACTAGCAGCGCTGCGGGATCGGCCCACGGCTTGCGCCGCCAACTCGTGAGTGAGTCCAAACTCTTTGACTAAGCGTTGCAGGCCTTGGGCTTCTTCCAGCGGGTTGAGGTCTTCACGTTGGATGTTTTCGATCAAGGCCATGGCGGCGGCCGACTCATCAGGCACGTTGCGCACCAGCACCGGCACGCGGTCTAGGCCGGCCAGTTTGGCCGCCCGGAAGCGCCGCTCACCGGCGATGATTTCAAACTTGCCCTCGTTCGCGCCAGCCGTCAGGCGACGAACGAGTATGGGCTGCATGATGCCCTGGGCCTTGATGGACTCAGCCAACTCGTAGAGCGCGCCCTCGTCCATGCGGGTGCGCGGCTGGTACTGGCCAGCCACCATGTCGTCGAGCATCAGGCTGGTGGGTAAGTCGGCGTTGGCCGCTAGCGCAGCGTCATCCACTTTGGGGCCCAGCAGGGCTTCGAGTCCGAGGCCTAGGCCTTTGGGTTTTTTAGTGACCATGGTTTTCTTTCTGCTTACTGTGTGTTTTGAAATTCACGGTGTCGATAGGGTTATGTACGCCTCGGCACTTGGGGTAAGTGGCGCCGAGGCAGCGAGCACGTTCAGTGTGCAGCGGTTGAATACCCGCCACGCGCCACGGATCAGGCCGGTGGTGCGCTCTGCGCAGCGACATTAAGGAGGAGGCCGTAGGCCGGGGGACAGTCGCGGAGCAGAGTGCGCCGCCGGCCTGATCCCGCGAGGTAGTAGCCAACAACAGATAGAAAGAGAGACCGTTTGTCATCATGAGGGAGATGCCAATAACGCTTGCTCTTGCAAGCCAAGCAACAACGCATACCCCTGCGGCCAGTCGCCCAAATCAGACTCAGCATTGATGTGCCCAAGATGACCGGCGTTGACCAATTCCGAACCCCAAGCACTGGCCAACGCCTGCGATTGCGCCCAGCCACAAAACGGGTCATTGCCACTGGCCACCAACATGCTTTTAAAAGGCAGGGGTTGCCGCGCAATGGGTGACCAGCTGGGTAACAGAGTTCGCACGGCCTCACGCTCCACATCGGCGGGGGCCACCAACAACGCGGCCTTGATGCGCTGCGTCTGCTGTGAGTGGGCTGCCCAAGCTGCTATCTGGATGCAACCCAAGCTGTGGGCCACCAGAATCACCTCGCCATCGACCTTCAGCGCGGCCTCTTCCAGCTGCATCAACCAGTCGCCCCGCAAGGGCCTATCCCAGTCGTGCTGCTGTACCCGCAGATAACCATGCGCGGCCTCCCATCGGCTTTGCCAGTGGTTGGGCCCGGAGTTGTGCCAACCGGGCAGGAGGAGGACTTTGCCGGGGTTCACTTTGAACTCATGCCGCCATGGCCTTGATGCGCTCGACCATCTCTTGCGCAAAGCTCACGTACGCCTGCGCGCCCTTGCTGGACGCGTCAAACACCACGCCCGGCAAGCCGTAGCTCGGGGCTTCTGCCAAGCGCACATTGCGCGGGATGACGGTGTTGAACACCTTGTCGCCAAAGTGGGCCTTGAGCTGGTCGCTGACCTGCTGCTGCAAGGTGATGCGGGGGTCGAACATCACGCGCAAGAGGCCGATGATTTGCAGGTCTTTGTTGAGGTTGGCGTGCACCTGCTTGATGGTGTTGACCAAGTCGGTCAGGCCTTCGAGCGCGAAGTACTCGCACTGCATGGGCACGATCACGCCGTGCGCGCTGCACAGGCCGTTGAGCGTGAGCATGGACAGGCTGGGCGGGCAGTCGATCAGCACGAAGTCGTAGTCTTGATCGACCTCGGCCAAGGCGTTTTTAATGCGCTTTTCGCGGCGTTCAACATCGACCAGCTCCACCTCGGCACCTGCAAGTTCGCGATTGGCACCGAGTATGTCGTAGCTGCAGCCACCGTCGATGAGCTTGTCACTCTTCACCCGCGCCTCGGCCACTGAGGCGGACTCCAGCAGCACGTCATAGATGGTCAGCTCAAGCTTGCGCTTGTCCACGCCCGAGCCCATGGTGGCATTGCCCTGCGGGTCCAAGTCCACCATCAGCACACGCTGGCCGATCTTGGCCAACCCCGCCGCCAGATTCACTGTGGTGGTGGTCTTGCCGACGCCACCTTTTTGATTGGCTACGCAGAATATTTTGGCCATGGTGTTTCTATAGGTGGGTGGTAAGGGATGGGAGAAATGGGAAGGGGTTGGGCGCAGACGTCATGCAGGTTGATCGTTTCAACGACCGAGTGCCAAGCGCAGGCCAAAACCAATCAGGCACAGGCCGGCCAGTTTTTCTAGCGCGCGGCTAATCCAGGGCTTGGCGCGCAATTGTGAGGCCAGAAAATGCGTCAAGAGCACGACCACCAAGCCGTAGCAAAAAGTGAGTGCCGCAATGGTCACAGCCATGAAGGCAAAGGTGCGCAGCCCCTGGTGCTGGACTGGATCAACAAACAGGGGGAAGAAGGCCATGTAAAACACGATCGCTTTGGGGTTGAGCAGCGTGATGATGAAGGACTGGCGCAGGTAGTGACCGGTCTTGATGTTGAGTACGGGTGCTGCGCCCGGCTTGGCCAGCAGCATGCGGCCACCGAGCCAAGTCAGGTAAGCCACGCCCAACCACTGCACGGCGGCAAAGGCAGCCGGGTAGGCAACCAACAGCGCGGCCACACCGGCCACAGCCAACCACAGCAAAGCCTGATCACCCGCGATGACGCCCAGCGTCGCAGCCAACCCACCGCGCACGCCCCCCTTGCCGGTGGACGTGATCAGGGCCAGATTCCCAGGGCCGGGAATGGCTAAAAACAGAATGATGGCGGCTACAAAAGCGCCGTAATCAGCTACGCCGAACATAGTGATGAGTAGAAAATGGATGGTGTTGAACGTCCGAGTGTACGTGAGCGCTCAGACGCCTCCTCACTGAAGACCTACCCGCCACCGCGTCATTAGCTACGACATAACTTGAATGCAAGTTAGTCTTCACTGAAACTTCGTTTTCCTGCGACGGCGGTAATCCAGCTCCTCAGAAACTCAAGCCTTCAGCCTCATCCAGACGATGCACCGATCGGCGTCCAAGCCAGGAATACGAAGCTGTTCCACGTGAAACACATCCAGATCAACCGGCAAGGCAGCCATCTCATCGGTCGGCAGCTTGCCTTTCAGCGCCATCCAAATACCCGGCGCGCTGGCGCCCTCCGCATCAGCCAGTTTCAGCGCAGAGCGAGACCATTTCGTGAAGTCCGCCAGCGAGGCAAAAGCCCGTGAACACACCACATCGAACCCATCGCTCAAACTCTCCACCCGCGCATGCAGGCCGCGCAGATTCGGCAGCTTGAGTGCCAGTCCCACTTGTGCAATGAACGCCGCTTTTTTGGCCACAGTATCGACACAGGTCACCTGGATGTCCGGGCAGCAAATGGCAATCACCACACCCGGCAAGCCCGCACCCGCACCCACGTCCAACAGCTTGAGCGCCCTGCCCCCGGTTTGTTGCCGCAGCGGCGGCACTGCCGCCAAGCTGTCCAGCAGGTGGTGCGTCAGCATCTCCGCCGGGTCGCGCACGGCCGTCAGGTTATAGACCTTGTTCCACTTTTGAATCAACGCAAGGTAGTCCAGCAGCAAATCCATCTGACTTGCTGTGAGAGTCAGGCCCAAAGCTCGAACCCCCTCCTCCAGGCTTTGCCGCAATGGGTGGGCAGGCAGCAAAGCTCCGGTCGCCGTCATGCCAGCGACTCATCAACTGCAACCTCACGCGGCGCGGTGGCAAAACCTTTGAAGCCGCCCTTCTTCAGGTGGATCATGAGCAAAGAAATGCTGGCAGGCGTGATGCCCGAGATGCGCGAGGCCAAGCCCAGAGTCTCGGGCCGGTGCCGGGTCAAAGTCTGGCGCGCCTCAATCGACAAAGCTGTCACCTGCATGTAGTCCAGATCAGCGGGCAACCTCATACCCTCCAGATGCACAGCGCGCTGCACCTCTTCGATTTGGCGCTCAATGTAGCCCGCGTATTTGGCGGCAATTTCTACCTGCTCAATCACTGGCGCGCTCAGCTCGCCCAATGCTTGCGGTGCGACCTCCTCACTGACAAAGCGCCCGCCGTCCAATGACATCAGACCCACGTAGTCCACATCGGGGCGGCGCAGCAAATCAAACAGGTTGTGCTCATGCTCAATCGCCTTGCCCAAGACGCGCTCCGACTCATCTGCTGGCAGATTACGCGGATTCACCCAGGTGCTTTTCAGGCGCTCTGTTTCACGTGAAACAGCCTCGCGCTTGCGGCAGAAACTGTCCCACCGGGCGTCGTCCACCAAGCCCATGCGGCGACCCGCTTCGGTCAGGCGCATGTCGGCATTGTCTTCGCGCAGTTGCAGGCGGAACTCAGCCCGGCTGGTGAACATGCGGTAGGGTTCGGTCACGCCCTTGGTGATGAGGTCATCCACCAGCACGCCGAGGTAAGCCTCGTCGCGGCGTGGCAGCCAACTGGCTTCGCCCCGGCACTGCAAAGCGGCGTTGATGCCTGCGAACAGGCCCTGGGCCGCAGCCTCCTCATACCCGGTTGTGCCGTTGATTTGCCCCGCAAAAAACAGACCCGCCACTTGGCGCGTCTCAAAGCTGGATTTCAGAGAACGGGGGTCAAAGTAATCGTACTCAATGGCATAACCGGGGCGCAGGATGTGCGCGTTCTCCAGCCCCTTCATGCTGCGCACGAGCTGGTACTGAATGTCAAACGGCAGGCTGGTGCTGATGCCGTTGGGGTAGACCTCATGCGTGGTCAGCCCTTCGGGCTCCAGGAAAATCTGATGACTGTCCTTGTCGGCAAAGCGGTTGATCTTGTCTTCCACGCTCGGGCAGTAGCGCGGCCCCACGCCTTCGATCTTGCCGGTGAACATGGGGCTGCGGTCAAAACCACTGCGGATGATGTCGTGCGTGCGCTCGTTGGTGTGGGTGATCCAGCACGGCACTTGGCTCGGGTGCATGGCGGTGTTGCCCATGAAGCTGAACACGGGCATCGTCGGGCTCATACCACCCGGCATGCCATCACCGGGTTGTGCCAGACACTTTGAAAAATCAATGCTGCGTCCGTCCAGCCGTGGCGGCGTACCTGTCTTCAGTCGTCCTTGTGGCAGTTTAAGTTCTTTGAGCCGAGCCGACAGCGACACGGCAGGCGGATCGCCCGCGCGGCCCGCCGCATAGTTGTTCAAACCGACATGGATCTTGCCGTCCAAGAACGTGCCCGCCGTCAGCACCACGGTGCGACTGCGGAACTGGATGCCGACTTGCGTCACGGCTCCGACGACCCGGTCGCCCTCCACCATCAGGTCATCCACCGCCTGCTGAAAAAGCCATAAATTGGGCTGGTTTTCCAGCCGCTTGCGAATGGCGGCCTTGTACAAAATGCGGTCGGCCTGGGCGCGGGTAGCGCGCACCGCCGGGCCTTTGGAGCTGTTGAGCATGCGGAACTGAATGCCGCCCTCGTCGGTGGCAAGGGCCATGGCACCGCCCAGTGCATCGACCTCTTTGACCAGGTGGCCTTTGCCAATACCGCCAATGGACGGGTTGCAACTCATCTGGCCCAAGGTCTCGATGTTGTGGCTCAGCAGCAAGGTCTTGCAACCCATTCGCGCCGCCGCCAACGCGGCCTCGGTGCCCGCATGGCCTCCGCCGACCACGATCACGTCAAACTCTTGGGGGTATAGCATCTGGCAGCCTCTGTCCGTTCAATAACCTTTCATTTTAGCGCAGGGCTTAATTTATCTAGGCTGATGGGGTCTTTGATGCTATTGTTTTGATAGCTTAAAGGCACCACATCACATCAATGCACCAATCAACTGAGGCTACAAAATTGACCCTCGTGGATAATCAAGAACGATGAACGCTTGCCGACTTTTCTCCTCCACTCTGCTGTGTGCATTGCTTGTGCTGGCAACAACAACAAGGGCGCAAAGCCAGGCGGCTCTGGCACCCGAACCGGCCGACTCACCCTACTCGCTGCACGCCCAATCCACCTGGATCTGGCAAGCCAAGCCTGCATTCGGCGCGGCTTACAGCGGCCCCAACAGCCTAAGCCCGCAAGATGAGCGCTCTTACTCTTTTACCGCCACTGCCGACCTGGGCTTGCGCCTGTGGGGGGGTGCGCAAATCCACCTCAACCCTGAAGCCGCCCAAGGCGTGCCCCTGTCACGTTTGACCGGTGCAGGCGGACTTTCCAACGGGGAGTTAGCCCGCACTTCCGGACCAGAGGTTAGTAGCTATCGCTCTCGGCTGTTCTTGCTGCAACGCTGGAATGCCGGTGGCGAGATCGAAACCCTCTCGCCGGGCTTCAATGAGGTCGGTGGCACGGCCAGCGCCAAGCGCTGGACATTGGTGCTGGGCACGTTTTCCCTGCTCGACTACTTTGACCCCAACCCCTACGCCAAAGACCCGCGCAGTCAGTTCTTCAACTGGTCTTACCTCACCCACGGTGCTTGGGATTACGCCGCTGACGCGCGCGGCTACACCAACGGTTTTGTACTGGAATACCGCAGCCCCACTTGGGCTGTGCGCGGTGGTCGCACCATGCTGCCAGTCGAGTCCAATGGTTTGACACTGGACGGCAATCTGGGCCAACACTATGGCGATCAAATCGAGGCAGAGGCGGATCTGCCCTTGCGCCTGCCTGCCGGGCCATTGCGGGCCCGCATGCTGGTTTTTCGCAACCAAGCGGTGATGGGCAACTACAGCGATGCGCTGGCAATGGGAAGTACGCTCAACGCAACCCCAAGCGTCGCACTGGTACGTAGAGAACAAACCAAAACCGGCTGGGGCTTCACGCTTCAAGCCCCGCTGTCCGAAGACGCAGGCCTGTTCTTGCGCCTAAGCCGCAACAACGGCGAGTCTGAAACTTACGCCTTCACAGAGATCGACCAACAAATGGCCTTGGGTGGTCAGTTCACCGGCGCACCCTGGGGGCGCCGGGCCGACCGCTGGGGCCTAGCCTTGGCAATCAATGAACTCTCTGCTCCCCACCGTGCCTACCTCGCCGCAGGCGGGCAAGGCTTCTTCTTGGGCGACGGTGCCTTGAACTACGCCCCTGAGCGCGTGCTGGAGACCTGGTACCGCTTCGCCCTGCCCGATATCGCCACCCGTGCAGGTCGCGTTCAATCGGCCGTGTCCCTGGGTTGGCAACACATCACTAACCCCGGCTACAACCAAGACCGTGGCCCGGTCCAAACCTATTCCATGCGTTGGCACACTGAGTTTTAAGCCCATGAAACACACCCTGCTCACGTGGCTCGCCTTGATGTTGATCGGGCTGCCTAGCGTGTCAGCCCAGGGCGTCAATACAGCGACTGAAAGCCCACACCCCTTCAAACTCACCACGGGCCTGTACCAGTACACCAACCCTGAAGGTCAAAGCAGCAGCGCGGTGGACATCAACCTGCGCCACAGCTCTGCCATCGGCAATGTTTGGTTCGGTCACTTTGTCTGGCAAGACCAAGAGCTGACTCAAGATCGCGTGGGTTGGGACAACACCATCCCACTCGCCACCCCCGTGGGTGAAGTACGACTCATACCCTCACTGCAACTGGCCACCGGTGGCGCGTGGAACGGCAGTTTCGGTATCGAAACCGGCGAGCGTTGGTTTGCGGGAGCAGGCCTTGGCCGGACCAATCTGCGTGACTCGGTCAGTCTGAACTTTGACCCCAATGACTCCCTCAGCCTATCAGGCGGTTACCGTTGGCAAGATAGTCAATCCATGTCTTTCATGTTGGTGCGCGACAACCGCCTCAACCCCGATCAACGCCATCTCCACCTGATTTACCGAAAACCCTTGCCCGATCATCATCGACTCACGCTGGATCTTCTTTTGAAATCTGGCCTGGTAGAAGGCGAAGCTATTGAGCGCACAGGCTTGGCCCTCACCTACGACTGGCCACGCTGGTTTGTACGCGTCAGTTACGACCCTAAAGCTAACTTCACAACGCAAGACCTTTGGCGATTGGCTCTAGGCGCTCGGTTTTAAAAAATTTATCGTTCTGTGTATAAGTTTGTGGGCAAAGTTCTAACAAGAACCAAGTTATCCACAGAAATTCTGGAAATTGAGACTTGTCCCTGTTTGACTGACAGCACGAACACCCATCTGCACACACCTTTCAAAGGTATGTAAGTCCTTGAAAGTAAAAGAAAAAATATGACTATCAACAGTCAGCCATAAACCTTGCTACTACTACTATCTTTAAATAATTAAACTAAGAAAAAGATAGTTAAAGTATCCCAGAAATTCGTTTTAAGTGATGCTTATGGGACGTATTTTTACTGCTTATAAAACAAGCAATTTTGTTTTTTACTATGTAAATCAATACGTTAGATAAACCGTACAGTCCCTATGACGGTTTATCCACAAGTTTGTCCAATGCAAATAGGAACAACTGTTGCAGTGCAGCAAAAATCAAATTATTGGCAAGAGCGAACAAAAATTTACGAGCGAAAACAGCATTCACGCTTTTCATGAAAAAAAACTTGGATCAAGAGATTTTTATAAGTCTGTGTATAAATTTATAATAACCATAAGGTTATCCACAGAATTTTTTAAAACCTAAAGTTGTTCATTTTTGACTGGAGCCACGAACACACACCTGCACACACCCTTCAATCGCATGTAAGTCCTTGAAAATAAAAGAGAAAATGACTCTATCCACAGTCGAAGACAAGCCTTACTACTACTACTATCTTTATATAAATAAATTAAGAAAGAGATAACACAAAGCCCTTCAAGGGCAATTTTGATGTCTTAAAATTTCAAACTTCGCACTGCTTATAAAATATGCATTTTATTATTTTCATTTAAAATCAACAAGTTAGCGTAGCCGTACAGGCCTTATCCCGGCTTATCCACAAGTTTATTCAGTGTGAACAGTGATAACTATTGCAGCGCAGCAATAATCTGGCAACACAATCCTAATCACCCGACCACCGCAGTCACAGTGTTTTTTTTTGCAAATAACGAATGAATTTTTCATCTGCCACCCAGCACGGCACGCTAGGAATTGACTTCGGCACCTCTAATTCAGCGCTGGCCTGGGCCGACAAGGATGGTTTGGCACAAGCTTTGACGCTGGAGGGAGAGGCTCACACCTTGCCTACCGCTGTTTTTTACAATGCCGAAGAGCACAGCACGCACTTTGGCCGCGATGCCATCAAGCTCTACCTAACAGGCACTGAGGGACGATTGATGCGTTCACTCAAAAGCTTATTGGGCAGCCCGTTGCTGGGTGAAAAAACATTGGTGAATGGCCAACTCTTGAATTTTCAGGACATCATTGCCAGCTTTTTAAAGGAGTTGAGACAGCGGGCTACTCAACAACTGGGGGAAGAGCCTGAGCGTGTTGTCATTGGTCGGCCGGTGCACTTTGTGGACGATGATCCCGCCCGAGATGAGCAAGCACAAGAAGCCCTGCGACAAGCGGCGCATCAGGCGGGTCTGAATAACGTTAGTTTTCAGTTAGAGCCTATAGCTGCGGCGCTGGACTATGAACGCCGCATCACACATGAGAGCCTGGTCTTGGTGGTTGACATTGGGGGTGGAACGTCTGATTTCACCGTGGTGAGACTGGGCCCCAACCGGGTTGCAAGGGCTGTAGAGCAAGCCGATCGAGCCAGCGACGTGTTGGCCACCAGTGGCGTTCATATTGGGGGCACCGATTACGATCAAAAACTCAACTTGGGCCACGTCATGCCCTTGCTGGGCCTGCGCCACCAAGGTCCACGTGGACGTGAAGTGCCTAGCGGTATTTTTTATGACTTGGCCACTTGGCATTTGATCAATTGGCGTTACAGCCCGCGTGCGATGCGCGAAGCACTGGCTTTGAAGGATGAGTACAGCGACAAACAATTGCACCAGCGCTTGATGACGGTGCTGCAAGAGCGCCTGGGTCATCAGATGGCCAACGAAGTGGAGCAGGCCAAAATCAACTGTTCTCAGAGTGGGCAAGCCAGTCAGATCGACCTATCCCGTGTTGAGGCCGGTTTGCAGGCCCTGCTAAGCCCGTCAAGCATGGCGGAGTACCTCCATGACCCCTTGACCCGTGTCGTGGCCTGTGCGCATGAATGCGTGCGCCGTGCGGGCTTGTCTAAGGGCCAGCTGGATGCAATTTACTTAACAGGGGGCTCATCAGCCTTGGTACCCTTCCAACAGGCTTTGCAAGCGGCCTTTAGCGGCACGGCGCTGGTCGAGGGAGATTTATTTGGCGGTGTAGCTGCCGGGCTGGCTTATTCAGGACAAGGGCGTTGACAAACGCCCACGTCCAAACGATGACTCAAAAATGTTTATTCAAATCCGCCGTCTAAACGCAAAGCAGCAGATGTAGGGTCGGTCATCAAGTCAATCAACATTTGAGCGGCTTGGGGTTGATCCGACTGGCTGCAAATGGCGGCGGTATAAACCGTAACCAGTTCAAACTCTTTGGGCAGCCGTGCTACCAGATCAACACCTGGTGCAAAAATGATCTCGGTGACCTGGGTGCAGCCGATCAAGGCTGACTCGGAGCTTGCTGCCATCTCGCGCATAGCTGTGGCCCCATTAGGGTAAGGACGCAGTCGGTCGGCTACAGCCCCATCTATACCCAGCTTTTTCAACACGTTCATGACGTGGATGCCAGCGGTAGCTTTGACCGGATCGGGGAAGTAAATGCCTTTGGCTGCAAGGAGGGCGGCTTTGAGTTTTTCGGCGGTGTCCACTTGGGGCGCGGCCTCGCCAGTTTTTACGGCAATCCCCGTTTTAACCAAGCCAAGCGGGCGCGCACTGTCTGCCACCACATGTCCACTGACACCCAGTTGCTCAATCAAGGCTTGGGTGAGGATGATCAAGTCGCAAGGCTCACCGGCCAGCAGTTTGTCGCGCATCATGCCGACTGCACCGTAAGTGCCATGGATAGCGCGGCCAGCTTCGGCGTAAAACTGACCTTCGAGTTGGGTGACCAGACCCTGGGCGGCTCCGCCGCTGAGGATATTTAAGTTTTTCATTTAATATTAATCGGCTTTGATACCAGCAGATTTAATGACTTTGGCCCACTTGGCAATGTCGTCGCGTGCATATTTATCAAATACCTCAGGCGTCATCACCATGGCCACAGCACCTTGCTTGTTCCAAGCCGCTTTGACGTCCGGTTGACTTGCAACTTTGGAAACGGCTTCGTTGAGCTTGTCTACAACGGCTTTAGGTGTTCCCTTTGGTGCCATCAGGCCCAGCCAAATGGTGGCCTCGTAGCCGGGTACACCCGCCTCATTCAAAGTGGGCACGTCCGGCATCACGTCAGAGCGTTTGTGGCCCGTGGTGGCAATAGCCTTGACTTTGCCAGAGCGCACCTGCTCGGCCATAGTGGTCACGGCGTCAAACATCAAATCAACTTGCCCGCCGATCACATCCGTGCGTGCACCCGAACTGCCTTTATAGGGGATGTGGATGAGGTAAACCCCTGCCATGCTCTTGAACAACTCACCCGCCATGTGGTAAGGCGTACCCGTGCCGCTGGAGGCGTAGTTGAGCTTGCCTGGCTTGTCTTTGGCCAGCTTGATGAGGCTCTTGATGTCATTGGCTGCCAATGAAGGGTGGGCCACCAACACCAAGTCAGAATAGTTAACCGGAGCAACCGCCACAAAATCGCGCATCAGTTGAAATGGCTTGTTCGGCACCAGGGTTTCGTTAACGGTTTGCGTGTTAGACATCATCAAAAGCGTGTAGCCATCGGCGGGCGACTTGGCCGCCGCGTCCGTGCCGATGACCGAGCCCGCACCGGGCTTGTTCTCCACTACAAACGGTTGACCCATAGAATCGGCCAAGCGCAAAGCCATGAAACGTGCATAGTTGTCGGCCGGGCCACCTGCCGCAAAAGGCACGATGATTTTGACGGGTTTGCTCGGGTAGGCCTGGGCCAGTGCAGAGGTGACGCCAAAAGCGCTGAGCAGGCTAAAAGTGGCCCAAAGTGCAATGCGGTGTTTCATATTTTTCTCCAAATCAGTTAAACAAAACTTTCATGACCGCAAAGGCGGAAATGAAGTAACTTGTATGCTAGCACTGGGCAGAGCGAAACGCACCGGGACAATCCCTCATAGGCACTCACACCATTAGAGGTTCTTCCTGCATGGCCTCGATCTGGTCTTGCAGCATTTGCACCTGGCCCTTCCAGTAGTCGCTGCTGCCAAACCAGGGGAAGTTGATGGGGAAGGTGGGGTCTTCCCAGCGGCGGGCCAGCCAGGCGCTGTAGTGGATTAGGCGCAGGGTGCGCAGCGGCTCGATCAGGGCCAGCTCGCGCCGGTCAAAAGAGCGGAATTGCTCGTAACCATCCACCAAGCAGCTGAGCTGGCGCGTGCGTTGGCTGCGGTCGCCGCTGAGCAGCATCCAAAAGTCTTGCACCGCTGGGCCAGTGCGCGCGTCGTCCAGGTCCACAAAATGCGGGCCGGGGCCTGCGCTGCTGGGGGCATCAGCCGGTGTCCACAAGATGTTGCCGGGGTGGCAGTCGCCATGCAGGCGGATTTGCTTGACGCTTGAGTTTTTAGAGTCGAATGTGCCTGTAGCCCTGTCAAAGTGTGCGCAAGCAGCGATTGAATCAATAGCGTCCTGGCAGGTCTTTTGCCATAGTGACTGGACATCCAGTGGTACTTTGTCATGTGCCAGAAGCCATTCCATAGGCTCCTGCGCAAAGGTGTGAAGGTTCAAGGCCGGGCGGCTGACGAAGGGCTTGACCGCGCCCACGGTGTGGATGCGCGCCAGAAAGCGGCCAATCCACTCCAGCACTTCATCGTCATCCAGTTCCGGCGGGCGGCCACCACGCTGCGGGCTGACCGAGAACGCAAAGCCGCCGAAGTGATGCAGCGTGCGCTCCTGCAAGATCAGCGGCCCAATCATCGGAATTTCTGCCGCCATGAGTTCGAGCGCAAAGGCGTGCTCTTCTTCGATCTGCGCATTGCTCCATCGATCGGGGCGGTAGAACTTGGCCACCACTTTTTGCCCGTCTTCCAGTACCATTTGGTAAACCCGGTTTTCATACGAGCTCAGGGCCAACAGCCGCCCGTCGCAGTACAAGCCCACACTGGCCAGGGCGTCCATGACGAGGTCGGGGGTGAGGGTTTCAAACGGGTGGCGTGGGGATGTTGTTGTGGGGGTCATGGGTTGATTGTCACTGCACGGTTTGAATCTTTCTCACTGCTGGTGATGCGGGGCCAATGTCGCGCTGCCTTGGTGACCAGACGCACCGAGCGTCCGAGGCTGTTCTACGCGGCACGCTCGCGCAGGATGTCATGCAGCACGCGACACTGTTGTCGTTACGACCGTAAAGGCGTTTAAAAACTTGTAGCAAGCGCGAATGGCCGCTACGCCCCTCCTCAGCCACTCGGTACGTTGGCGGGCTTGGTGGGTGGTTGAGCGCAAGATGGCGGTGAAGTCGTCCCTCGTGAGCAGCGTCATTTGCTCAATAGACTATCTTTTCAATCTACTCTGTGGCTGCCACAAGATTTGGCTATTCAATTAGCCAAAAGGCTTCGAAACCACACGGACACTAAGAGCGCGTTTGAGTTAAGCATGCTTGCACGACACCTGCTCACTGATGACGCGTCGCTTAAGCTTGAGCACGTAACTTTCTGGCGCTCCGAGCTGGAGCAGCGCGCAGACCCGGTGATTCAGCGTGCAGGTAGATAGCACCAGGTAGGAGAAGGGTACTACCGTTGGCCTGCCGTGCCAACCACGCCCGAGTGGCGAAGCTACAAAAGCAGGTGGTTCGCACTCGTCGCCATGACACGAATTTGTCACGTGCAAGAGAGTAGCGATGGAATACATTAACCCATGAACTCAGCACACCACCACTCTCGGGCCGATCTCATTCGTATCGCTTCGCAAGCGATGGTTGAACGGGGGCTGGAGCCTGAATTCCCAGGCCGTGTCTTCCAGGAGCTGGACAAGATGACTGGCCCCGGCATCGATGACGACCCTCGCGTACAAGACTTAACGGCGTTGCTCTGGTGCTCCATCGACAATGATGATTCGCTTGACTTGGACCAATTGACCGCATGCGAAGCGCTGGCTGATGGGGCCGTCAGGTTGTTCATTGCCGTGGCTGATGTGGACGCGCTGGTTAAGAAGGGCTCGGCCATTGACGAACATGCCCGCATCAACACCACGTCCGTCTATACCGCAGCACGGGTGTTCCCAATGCTGCCTGAGCGATTGTCCACCGACCTGACATCGCTCAATCCTGACGAAGATCGACTGGCATTTGTGACGGGGATTGAGGTTGCGCTGGATGGCAGCATCACGCATGCTTCTGTTCAGCGGGGAAAAGTGCGCAATAAGGCCAAGCTGGCTTATGACGCGGTATCGGCATGGATTGTGGGTGAAGGCCCGCTGCCAGAAGCCGCGCGGGCGGTGCCTGGTTTGGACGCGCAGATTCGGCTGCAAGATGTCGTGGCACAGCGCTTGCGTGCGCGGCGGCAAACCGAGGGGTCGCTCGACTTTGAAACGTTTCAGCCCAAGGCCGTGTTTGACGGCGATCGGGTGGTCGGCATCCAGCTGCAGGTACAAAATCGGGCGCGGCAGTTGATCGAGGAGTTGATGATTGCCGCCAATACCTCTACAGCGCACTTCCTGTCCCGCCATGGCGGTGCGTCTTTGCGGCGGGTGGTGCGCTCCCCAGAGCGGTGGTTGCGCATCGTGGACGTGGCCAAAAAGTATGGGGAGTCACTGCCGTCTGAGCCCGACTCGCTGGCGCTGGCCGCTTTTCTTGCCAAACGGCGCAAGGCCGACCCCTTGCGATTTCCTGATCTCTCGCTCGTCATCATCAAGCTGATGGGCTCGGGTGAGTACGTGGTCGAGCACCCAGAAGGGGCGCGGATCGGCCATTTTGGTCTGGCTGTGCGCGACTACACGCACTCTACGGCGCCGAACCGGCGCTACCCGGACTTGATCACCCTGCGGATGATCAAGGGCCTGCTGGCGGGAGTGCGCATGCCCTATAGCGTGGCGGAGCTGGAGTCGCTCGCGGCCCACTGTACCCGGCAGGAAGATGCAGCGCAGAAGGTGGAGCGCCAGGTACGCAAGTCCGAGGCGGCGCTGCTGCTTCAATCCATGCTGGGGCAGCAGTTTGATGCTCTGGTGACGGGTCGCAACGCGAGCGGCACCTGGGTTCGGATCTTCAACCCGCCTGCCGAGGGCATGCTCATGGGACGCGTTCCCGAGTTGGACGTTGGGGAGAAAGTTCGCGTCAAGCTAGAGACCACCAATGTGGAGCGCGGGTTTATCGACTTTTCGTTGCTTCATCATTGACCGTGCCGCAGGGCGGGGTCATTTGGGGAATCCCCGGGTGGCAATTCGCGACGGTTCAGACTAGACTCTTACCCAAGGAGCTCTTATGAAAGTCATTGATTCCATCGTGGCCCAAGCGGCCAGCATCAGCGCTTTGCGGCGCGAGATTCATGCTCACCCCGAATTGTGTTTTGAAGAGGTGCTGACCTCTGACCTGGTGGCGCGCAAGCTCACCGAGTGGGGTATTCCCGTGCACCGGGGGCTGGGCGGTACGGGCGTGGTGGGCACCATCAAGGGTGGCACTTCAAACCGCACTGTCGGGCTGCGCGCCGACATGGATGCGCTGCCGATGCAAGAGTTCAACACCTTCGCCCATGCCAGCCAGCATGCGGGCAAGATGCACGCTTGCGGTCATGACGGGCACACCGCCATGCTGCTGGCCGCAGCGCAGCACTTGGCGGCTAATCGCACCTTTGATGGCACGGTGTACGTGATCTTTCAACCGGCCGAAGAAGGCGGTGGCGGCGCGCGGGAAATGATGCTCGACGGCTTGTTTGACAAGTTCCCCATGGAGGCCGTGTTTGGCATGCACAACTGGCCCGGCATGGCGGCAGGCCAGTTTGCCTTGAGCCCGGGGCCGGTGATGGCGTCGAGTAACGAATTCAAAATCACAATTCACGGCAAAGGCGGCCACGCCGCCCTGCCGCACAACAACCTGGACCCGCTGCCGGTGGCCTGCCAGATGGTGCAAGCCTTTCAGACCATCATTAGCCGCAACATCAAGCCGATTGAGGCGGGCGTGATCACCGTCACCATGATCCATGCCGGCGCGGCCACCAATGTCACGCCGGACAGCTGCGAGCTGCAAGGCACGGTGCGCACTTTCACGCTCGAGGTGCTAGACCTGATCGAGAAGCGAATGAAGGAAGTGGCCGAGCACACCTGCGCCGCCTTTGGCGCACGCTGCGACTTTGAGTTTGACCGCAACTACCCGCCCACCATCAACTCAGCGCCTGAGGTTGCCTTTGCGCGCCAGGTGATGGCCGACATCGTTGGGGCAGACAACGTGCTGGCCCAAGAACCCACCATGGGTGCCGAAGACTTTGCCTACATGCTGCAAGCCAAGCCGGGGGCCTACGCCTTCATCGGCAATGGCGACGGCCAGCACCGCGAGATGGGGCATGGAGCAGGCCCGTGCATGCTGCACAACCCGAGCTATGACTTCAATGACGAGTTAATCCCCCTGGGCGCAAGCTACTGGGTGCAACTGGCGCACAAATGGTTGGCAACTGAACAGGAGAAAACGTGATGCGTGGACACAAGCTTTTTCAATCCAGTCTGCTGATCGGTAGCTTGGTACTCAGCGGCGTTATCCAATCGGCCAGCGCCGTAGAAATTAAGGTTCTGAGCGCCGGTGCGATTGAGCCCGGCATGCACCCCGCAGTGGCCGCCTTTGAGAAAGAAAGCGGGCACAAAATCAAGTTGCAGTTCAACACCGCGCCCCAACTGCGCAAGCGCATCACCGATGGCGAGGCTTGGGACGTGGTGCTCGCGCCTCCCGCTGCGATTGATGAATTTGCGAAGGCGGGCAAGGCCGAGGCCAATGGCGTGAACGTCGGCCGCGTGGGACTGGGCGTGGCCGTGCGACCTGGCGCGCCTGTGCCGGATTTGAGCAGCGTGGAGAGCTTGAAGGCCGCCATTGTCAAGGCCGATTCTCTGGTCTTTAACCGCGCCTCCACCGGCCTGTACCTGGAAACGTGGTTAAAGAAGCAAGGTTTGTACGAGCAAGTGCAGGCCCGCAGCACCCGTTACCCGAATGGGGCCTCAGTGCTGGAGCACGTGCTCAATGGCAAAGGCACTGAGATTGGCTTTGGGGCCATCACCGAAATCTTGCTGTACCGCGACAAAGGCCTGAAGTTCGTCGGCCCCCTGCCTGCCGATATCCAAAACTACACCGCATACAGCGCCACCGTCATGACCGGCACAACGCAGGCCGCAGCGGCACGCGCTTTCGTTACGTACTTGGGCGGTGCCAATGGGCAGGCAATTTTTAAGGCGGCGGGGATTGAGCCTTAGCTTAAGAGTGGACTCACACGCCGAGCAGCCGGGCTCCGTCAGTCTTGGAAGCTGCGACGTCAAACGTCCACAGCGGGCCATGACCCGCCACATGCGCAAGGGCGATGTGCACGCAGTCAGAAAAATCCGCTCGGCTTTTCTTGTACAAAGCCAAGGCGATTTCGGTTGCAGCTTCGGATTCAAAGGTCAGTTCAGCCGCTGCCAGTAAATTGGACAGCACGGCGGTGACTTGATCTTTGTTGAACTTGAAGTTGGCGCGCAATACCCACTCCAGCTCCAGCATGACGGTGATGGGCACAAACAAAGTTTCTCCGGCACGCAGGGCGGTGCGGATCAGTTTTTTGACGGCAGCCAGTTGCGCGTCGTCATCTTGGACGAGGTAGCGCACCAGCAGGTTGGTGTCCAGCACCGCCATTAGCGCCACGCATTCATGTCTTCGATGCTGATTTTTTTGCCCTTGGGGGCTTTGAGGATGCCGGCCAAATCAAGGATGGACTTGGTTTTGGCGCGAACAATGATGGTGCCATCGGGCATCAGGTTCCACTGAAGTTTAGTGCCCGGCGCCGTGTGCAGCGCATCACGGATGGGTTGTGGCACGGTGGTTTGGCCTTTGGTGGTGATGGTGGATTCGGACATTTATATTCCTTACAATTTTATTTATTGTAATGAATTTGAATGCGCTGTGGGTGACACATTTGCGTACCACATTGGCTCGATCACCCGTTGGCAGGCTGCAAACAACGGCTCTTCGCAATCTCCAGCAGCCCGTCAAAAATCAGGTTGTCCATCAGCTCGAAGTGAATGGTCAGGCTGGGGGCCATCTTCCAGCCTGCGCCGCCGGCCATGACGCACCAGGGCTCCACGCCCGTGTGCTGGCGCAGCTCTTGCACCATGCGCTCCATCGCCCCGGCAATGGCAAAGGTGCCGCCGCTGGTGAGCGCGTCGCTGGTGTTGGTTGGGAAGGCGGTGACTTCGCCAGTGGGGACGTGCAAGCCTGCCGTGCCGGATTCGAGGGCTTTGAGCATGATGCCGTGGCCGGGCAGGATGTAGCCGCCTAAAAACTTGCCATTGGCGTCGATGGCTTCGACCGTCACGGCCGTGCCCACCATGGCCACCACCACCGGGCGTGGCGCACCCATGGCACACATGCGGTGCCATGCGCCGATCATGGCAACCCAGCGGTCAGCGCCCAGACGGGCAGGATGGTCGTAGCCGTTGGTCAGGCCTGCCTCTTGCGCGCTGGGCACGACCCATTGCGGGGTGACGTCCCACAACTCCAATTGCGCTTCGACGCGGTGTTTGATGGCATCGCCCGCCACCACGCAGCCCAGCATGCAAGTGGGTTCAGGCAGCTTGGCCCACGCGCCTTCGGCCAGGAGGTCGATGTGGTCTAAAAACTCTGCGCCTTGTGCCAGAAGCGTCGCACCGGGTTGGGGGCTGTCGAACAGCGCCCATTTCAGGCGGGTGTTACCAATGTCGATGGCGAGAAAAGTCATGGGATCAGCCCTGTCGCCAGGGTAAGTTTTGGTAGCGCCAGCCGCCTTTGTGGCCGCGGTGCGCGTGTTCGTCGGGGTCGCCTTCAAAGCCTTCCAGGATGTTGTAGGCCTGCAGACCCAGCTCGGTGGCGCGTTTGGCGGCAGCGATAGAGCGTACGCCGCTGCGGCATAACATCAGCGCTTTTTTGCTTGGGGGCACAGCGGCGCGCAGGGCTTCGTCAAAGCCAGCATTCATCGCCATGCCGGGCCATTGCTTCCAGGCCAGCGCCACAGCACCGGGGATGAAGCCGACCCACTCTCGTTCAGCGTCGGTGCGCACGTCAATCAACACAGCCTCGCCCGACTGCATCCATTGATGTGCCAGTTGAGCCGAGACGTCACCGGCGTATCCCTCGGACACGCGCGCGGTGAGCAGCGCGCCACCCCCCGCGTCGTGGCGCAAGCCGGATGTGAGGTTGGCGGGCACCGCTTCGTCAATGCGTTTGGGTTTGGGCAGGTGCAGCTCGGCCATGATGGCGACGAACTCGGCCTCAGTCTTGCCTGCCACACGGGCGTTACTTTTCTTTTCTGCGCCAATACTGGAGTGGCTGCGACCCTGGTAATCATGGCCGGGCCAGACGGTGGTGCTGTCGGGCAGGGCGAACAACACTTGGGTCAGGCTGCGGTAAAGATCCGCGGCGCTGCCGGATTGAAAGTCGGTGCGGCCACAGCCGTTGATGAGCAGGGTGTCGCCGGTGAAGACGTGGCCCAGGCTTGCGCCCTGTCCGTCTTCCCACACATAACTCATGCTGCCCGCCGTGTGGCCGGGCGTGGCCAGTGCGCGGATTTGCAGCTGGCCAAATTTGAGCACGCTGCTGTTCTGCAACTGGGTGGCTGCGGTGGTGATGCCGCAGCCTGCGGGCGCGGCCGTCTGCGCGCCGGTGTGCTCGGTCAGCAGTCCGGCGCTGGTGATGTGGTCGGCATGGGCGTGGGTTTCCACCGTCCACAGCAGCTTGAGGCCGTACTCGCGCAGCACGGCCAGGTCGCGCTCGATTTGCTCGTCCACCGGGTCGATGATGAGCGCCTCACGCGTGGCTTGGTCAAACAGCACATAGGTGTAGGTGCTGGACGCGGGGTCGAAGAGCTGGATGGGTTTCATACGGGGAACAGAGCTTCCATTTCACGGCGCACAGTGTAGGCGCGCGAGTTGTCCATTTGAACGTCGTCCCAGGTCAGCGACTGGCCTTGTTTCACGGGGCGAATCACTTTCACGTTGTGAGCCAGACCCAGCGGCAGGCCACCCATTTTCTTGGACGTGGTGGCGGGCAACAGCTTGCCCCACACGGTGTAGCCGCCTTCGCCGTCCAGCAGCTCGCCGGGCTTTAAATCGCGCTTGGCGGTGGCCACCACATCGGCGTTCCAAGCGGTGGCCACACCCGTGGCCTCACCGCGCAGCGCGACCGAGGCGACCGAAACGCCCACCTCCAGACCAATCAAATGCCAGCGCTTGTACAGCGTGAAATAGCGCCCGCTCGGGTCGGTATGGGCGTTGTACTCTTCAAAGCAGTTTTTGATGTAGTCGGTCTCGGCTTCCACCGTGACCCACACGCCCATGCGGATGTCGTAGGGGATGACGCGGCCATCGGTCTCCAGCGAAGAGATGACTTCCACCATGCCTTTTTTCTCCAGCACGCCGCCCTCAGAGATGGGGCGGGTGACAAAGGGGATGTCTTCCACGCTCGCCGGTGGGTAGAGCAGGCCGTTGCTGGGCACACTCAAACCTGTGGCGTTGCTGACGGCTGTGCTCTCAATCGAGGGCTTGGAGCCATCCAGAAAGCTGTTGAACATCTTGGGGTTGAGACCACCGCGCTCGGCTTGCTCAGGCGTGAGGCCGTAGTAGCCCCACACGGTGTCAGGTGTGCTCTGGCTGAAGTGCGGCAGCCACTTGTGACCGCGCCCCGCCGCCACCACAGGAAAGCCGCAGGTGCGAGCCCAGTCCACCAAGTCACAAATCAGCGCGGGTTGGTCGCCAAAGGCCAGCGAATAAATCAAGCCCTTTTCCGCCGCCTTGCGCGCCAGCAGCGGGCCACAAAAAGCGTCGGCCTCCACGGTCACGTTGACGACGTGTTTGCCCTGCTCGAACGCGCCCAGGATGTGATCAACCGCATGCACCGGCGAGCCGGTGCACTCCACGATGACGTCGATCTCAGAAATCTTGATCAAGGCCTGCCAGTCGTCGGTGATCCAGGTTGCTCCTGTTTTTATAGCTGCTTGCGCTGATGTGGCCTGAGTTTGCGCTGGATTCCACCCCACGCGGGCGAGGTTGACACGCGCGCCCTCGGGGTTCAGGTCGGCAATGGCCACCAAGTGCACACCCGGTGTGCGTGGGATTTGCGCCAGGTACATGCTGCCGAATTTGCCCGCACCGATCAGGCCGATGCGAATGGGTTTGTTGTCAGCAGCGCGTTGCTGGAGCTTTGCAAAAAGGGACATGGTGGCAGGCCGGTTGGGGTTAGACGATCTTGACGCTCAGGTTAGGCAGGCCGTCGATGTGCATTTCAATCACATCACCCCGCACCACTGGGCCCACGTTCTCGGGTGTGCCCGAGTAAATGATGTCGCCGGGGAACAGCTCAAAGGCTTGCGAGAGCTTGGAAATCTGCTCGGCCACCGACCAGATCATCTGGCTCAAGTCGGCTTTTTGCTTGGTCTTTCCGTTAACGTTAAGCCATATCGACCCTTTGGTGAAGTGACCGGTTTGCGCCAGTTTGTGGATGGCACCAATAGGGGCGGACTTGTCAAAGCTTTTGCCAATTTCCCAGGGCTTTTTCTCATCGCCCATGGCGCGTTGCAGGTCGCGCCGTGTCATGTCCAGCCCGAGGGAGTAGCCATACACATAGTCCAGCGCCTGCTCCACCGAGATGTTGCGCCCGCCACGGCCTAAAGCGGCTACCAGCTCGGCTTCGTAGTGGTAGTTTTTGGTCAGCGTGGGGTAGGGGTGGTCGGCCACCGTACCTGGGGGAACAAACTGAATCGCGTCAGTGGGTTTCTGGAAGAAAAAAGGCGGCTCGCGGTCGGGGTTGGAACCCATCTCGATGGCGTGGGCGCGGTAGTTGCGGCCAATGCAGTAGATGCGGCGCACCGGGAACACCTCGTCACTGCCCACAATGGGAACGGTGATGGCGGGCACCGTAAATGGCGTCTTGGCCTGCTGCTGAGCCACACCGGGCAGGGCGCAGCCAACCAGCGCACCAGTGGTGACCAGGCTGGTGCTTTGGAAAAAATGACGTCTGTCCATGAGTCGAATCCTTTGATGAGTGAAGGTTATGGTGAAAAATGCCGAATCAAACACGGGAGTCTAGAGGAGCTTGTGTGTCAGGGCAAGCCAAAGGCAAGCGCAAAGCGCAGAGGTGCTGTGAGTGCGATAAGTAAAAACTGTTTTCCATATACGAGAGGGTTAACCGGTGGGGTGTTGGTAATAACCCTAGGGGGGTTTGCTTCTGGGATGGTGGAGAATGCCCGCAGACTTGTTTCGCCCCTTTTTACAACTGGAGACCCTAGTGACTGATCACAAAACCCCTCGTCGTCGTAGTTTGCTCAAGGGCGCAGCCCTGGCCGCTGGTGCCATGTCTGCCCCCATGGTGGCCACTGCCCAGACAGTTACCTCCCTGCGCTTTCAGTCCACTTGGCCTTCCAAGGACATCTTCCATGAATACGCCACCGACTTCGCTAAAAAAGTGAACGACATGACCGGCGGCGAACTCAAAATTGAAGTTTTGCCCGCTGGTGCTGTGGTGCCGGCCTTCGGTTTGCTCGAAGCGGTTTCCAAAGGTACGCTGGACGGCGGCCACGGTGTTTTGGGTTACCACTATGGCAAGCAAAATGCGCTGTCATTGTGGAACTCTGGCCCAGCTTTTGGCATGGACGCCAACATGCTGCTGGCCTGGCACAAATATGGCGGTGGCCAAGAGCTGCTGTCCAAGCTGTATGCCTCTATCGGCATGAGCGGTGTGCAGTCCTTCCTTTATGGCCCTATGGCCACGCAGCCTCTGGGCTGGTTCAAAAAGCCCATCACCAAGTCTGCAGACTTTAAGGGTCTGAAGTTCCGCACCAACGGCTTGGCCATTGACTTGTTCACAGCCATGGGCGCTGCGGTTAACGCCTTGCCTGGTGGCGAAATCGTGCCCGCCATGGACCGTGGCCTGCTCGACGGTGCTGAGTTCAACAACGCCACCTCAGACCGTTTGTTGGGTTTCCCTGATGTGTCCAAGGTGTGCATGCTGCAAAGCTTCCACCAGAGCGCTGAGACCTTCGAGATCATGTTCAACAAGCCCAAGTACGATGCCTTGCCTGCAAAAATGAAGGCCATCATCTCTGGTGCTGTGGAAGCCGCTTCTGCCGACATGTCCTGGAAAGCGATTGACCGTTATTCCAAGGACTACATCGAGCTCCAGACCAAAGACAAGGTCAAGTTCTACAAGACACCTGATTCCGTTTTGCAAGACCAGCTCAAGCTGTGGGACGAAATTCTGGTGAAAAAATCAGCTGAAAACCCCATGTTCAAAGTCATCATTGAATCGCAAAAAGCATTTGCTAGCCGCGCCGTCAAATGGGATCAAGACGTGATAATTAACCGCCGCATGGCTGTTAACTACTTCTTTGGCGCCAAGAAGGCTTAAAAAGGTTTTTCAAACCTACGCAACCGTCCAGCGAAAACCTGGACGGTTGTTTTTTTTAGTAGATTCAATATGCAGAACTTTTTTCTATCCGTTGACAAGGTCAGCACGTGGCTAGGGCACGTTTTTTCCTGGTTGATCTTGGCGCTCACGGTCCTGATCACCTGGGAGGTGTTCTCCCGCTATGTCCTTGACAACCCCCACTCTTGGGCCTTTGACATCATGATCATGATGTACGGCTCTATGTTCATGATGGCGGGTGCTTACACCTTGTCCAAGAACGGCCACGTTCGCGGGGACGTGCTGTACGGGTTTTTCCCGCCACGTCTACAGGCGGGCCTGGACTTGGCGTTGTACATCTTGTTCTTTGTTCCAGGCGTGTTCGCACTGGCATGGGCGGGGTATTTTTACGCCGCTGAGTCCTGGGCCATCAAGGAGATTTCAAACATCACCTCGGACGGTCCGGCGATCTATCCTTTCAAAACCATTATTCCTTTGGCTGGCGCCATGCTGCTGGTGCAAGGCGTGGTGGAAATTTTGCGCTGCATCGTTTGCCTGAAAGACGGCGAATGGCCCATGCGTGCTGAAGACGTGGAAGAAGTTGACGTTGACAAGCTCAAAGACATGGTTCACGTCAAGGATGAAGACATCGCCAAGCTCGGTGAACTTATCGCAACCAAACAAGGTGCTCAGAAGTGAAAAAAGAAATTTGGTTTGGCCTCACCATCCTGATTGGGGTGGTTATTGGGGTTTTTGTGCTGATGCCAGCGCCTTCGCAAATGACCAACGGTCATTTGGGTTTGTTGATGCTGGGTCTGATCGTGGTGGCCATCATGATGGGCTTCCCAACCGCCTTTACCCTGATGGGCATGGGCATGATGTTCGCTTGGTTGGCTTTCCGAAGTCAAAACCCGGACTTGGCGGTACAGCAAACGCTGGACTTGATGGTACAGCGGGCCTACTCCGTGATGTCGAACGACGTGCTGATCTCGATCCCGTTGTTCGTTTTCATGGGCTACTTGGTTGAACGTGCCAACTTGATCGAAAAGCTGTTCAAGAGCTTGCATCTGGCCATGGCCAGGGTGCCGGGTTCGTTGGCGGTTGCCACCGTCATCACCTGTGCCGTGTTTGCCACAGCCACCGGCATCGTCGGCGCTGTGGTGACCCTGATGGGCTTGCTGGCTATGCCAGCCATGCTCAAAGCGGGTTACAGCACGCGTCTGGCTGCAGGCGCCATTACGGCAGGCGGCTGTTTGGGTATCTTGATTCCACCCTCGGTGCTGTTGATTGTCTATGGCGCAACGGCTGGTGTTTCGGTGGTCAAGCTGTACGCAGGTGCCTTCTTCCCCGGCATCATGCTGGCTGGGCTGTATGTGGGTTACATCATTATTGTGGCCAAGCTTAAGCCGAGTCTGGCACCCCCTCTGTCGGAGGAAGATCGCAAGGTTGCATTGCCACCTTATGCAGAAAAAATCTCCACAACCTTCAGCAACAACGTGCTGCGTGGTTTGGTCGGCTCGCTCAATGGCAGCCTCAAGCTTAACGTGCCTAACCGCACGATCTTGACCCAGTTGTTCGTTGCGCTGCTGCCTGCCTTGGTCTTCACCATGGCTATGGGTTTGACCTACCGCATGGTGACAGCCCCTGTCGAAGTCGTGTCGTCCGATGTGGTTGAAATGGGCACCGGGTTCAGCGACGAAGCTAGCCAGACCGAGAGCGGCGGCTTGCAAGAGCCACCCGCTGAAGCAGGTAAACCCGATGCTGCAACCTCTGCAACAGCCGAACCTGAAAAGCCAGCCGCTGCCGTGGCTGCACCTGCCCCTGCAGCTCCTGTGGCGGAGTCCAAGCCCGCATCAGCCGAGCAAGCCTCAGCAGAGCGAGTGCCCGCACCGATGGGCTGGTGGATCACCTTCGGACTTGGTGCGGCTGCCTTGGCCGTGTTTTATGCCATCTTCACGTTCGCGCGTCTTGAAATCTTCAAAATGCTGCTGGAGTCATTCTTCCCGCTGGCAATGTTGATTTTGGCTGTGCTCGGTACCATTGTGTTTGGCTTGGCCACGCCGACTGAAGCGGCGGCCATGGGCTCAATGGGGGGCTTGATTTTGGCGGCGGCCTACCGGCGCTTGAATATCGGCGTGGTTCGGGAGTCGGTGTACCTCACAGCCAAGACCAGCGCCATGGTGTGCTGGTTGTTTGTGGGTTCCAGCATCTTCTCTGCCGCCTTTGCCTTGCTGGGTGGCCAAGAGTTGATCAATCAGTGGGTGCTGTCGATGGATCTGACGCCGGTGCAGTTCATGCTGCTGGCCCAGGCCATTATTTTCTTGCTGGGCTGGCCGCTGGAGTGGACTGAGATCATCGTGATTTTCATGCCGATCTTCATCCCCCTGCTGCCGCACTTCAACATTGACCCTCTTTTCTTTGGCCTGTTGGTTGCCTTGAATCTGCAAACGGCATTCCTCTCACCACCGGTGGCGATGGCAGCGTTTTACTTGAAAGGCGTCTCGCCCCCGCATGTGACGCTGAATCAGATCTTCCTGGGAATGTTGCCTTTCATGGCCATTCAGGTGTTTGCCTTGGCAATGCTCTACATCTTCCCTGCCATTGGCCTGTGGTTGCCGAGTGTGTTGTACAAGTAAAGACAAAGATGCGCCCAATTAAATTGGGCTGGCAAAAAAAGGGGTACAGTAGCACCCCTTTTTTTATAGTCATGGGGACTGAAAAGCATTTAATGACGTCGCCAGTGCAGCCATCCCATTTGGCAGGCGATCAGCGACAAAAAAACGTGACGCGCAAGGCGCATGGATAGAGCCCGGAATCGGATTAAGGGGCTTTAGGATTCCCTCGTCTAGGAGAGGGTGGCCCCGCATACAATGACAGGTTGTTTGCACGGGGCTTTTCAGTGGCCCCTACAGATCCATACCCTTATTTTTTCGTGGAGTTCCCCATGTTTATTTCGTCCGCTTTAGCCCAAACCGCCCCCGCCGCAGCCGCAGGCGGGTCTTTGCAAGATTCACTCATGGGCATGCTGCCTTTGGTGTTGATGTTTGTGGTGTTGTATTTCGTCATGATCCGCCCCCAGATGAAAAAGCAAAAAGAGCACCGCAGCATGGTCGATGCGCTGGCCAAGGGCGACGAGGTGGTGACTGCCGGTGGCCTGCTCGGCCGGGTCACCAAAATGGGTGAAAGCTTTTTGAGCGTGGAGATTGCTGCGGGTGTTGAGATCCAAGTCCAGCGCAGCGCCGTGGTGCAAGTGCTGCCCAAAGGCTCTATCAAGTAAAGCGCCAAATCATCATGAATCGTTACCCGGTGTGGAAATACGCGATCATCGTGATCGCTTTGCTGGTGGGCGCGCTCTACACCCTGCCTAACTTTTTTGGTGAAGCACCGGCGGTGCAGGTGTCAGCAGCCAAGGCCAGCGCCAAGGTCGATAGCAGCACCCAAGCGCGGGTTGAAGAGGCTTTGAAGGCGGTGGGCCTTACCTTTGACGCCATCGGCATCGAAGGCGCCTCTTTGCGGGTGCGATTTGATTCCACCGACACGCAGTTGCGGGCCAAAGACGCGATTCAAAAATCCCTAGTGCCTGACGCGGGCAGCCCGTCTTATGTGGTGGCCCTAAATCTGGTGGCACGCTCACCGGCTTGGTTGACTTCACTGAAGGCCGCACCCATGTACCTGGGACTGGACTTGCGCGGCGGCGTGCACTTCATGCTGCAGGTGGACATGCCTGCGGCGCTGACAAAAAAAGTCGAATCCTTGACCGGTGACATCCGCACTGCCTTGCGCGAGAAAAATGTGCGCCATGGCGGCATCAGCCGCAATGGCCAGACTATCGAGTTGCGCTTTCGTGACTTGGCCACGCTGGACGCGGCCAAGCGCGTGATGCTGGAGCAGTTCACCGACTTGCAAATGGAAGACGCCCCTGAGGGCAGCGACTTCAAGTTGAGTGCCACTATCAAGCCCGTGGCAGCCCGCACGGTCCAAGACCAGGCTCTGAAGCAAAACATCACCACCCTGCACAACCGCATCAACGAGCTGGGCGTGGCCGAGCCGGTGATTCAGCAGCAGGGCTTGGACCGCATCGTGGTGCAGTTGCCCGGCGTGCAAGACACGGCCAAGGCCAAGGACATTTTGGGTCGCACCGCCACGCTGGAAGTGCGCATGGTGGACGAGAGCGGCGAGGCCCGCGCGGCTGAAGGCGGCACCGGCCCTGTGCCATTTGGCAGTGAGCGATTTTTGGAGCGTAGCGGTCAGCCGGTGATCGTCAAGAAGCAAGTCATCTTGACGGGTGAGAACCTGACCGACGCGCAACCCGGCTTTGACAGCCAGACGCAAGAGGCTGCCGTGCACTTGACGTTGGACGCCAAAGGCGCGCGCATCTTTAAGGACGTGACGCGCGAGAGCATTGGCAAGCGCATGGCCATCATCTTGTTTGAAAAAGGCAAGGGCGAAGTGGTCACCGCGCCGGTGATTCGCTCTGAAATTGCGGGTGGTCGGGTGCAAATCTCTGGCCGAATGAGCACGGTGGAGGCGCACGACACGGCCTTGTTGTTGCGCGCTGGTTCGCTGGCTGCGCCAATGGAAATCATCGAGGAGCGCACCATTGGCCCGAGCCTGGGCGCTGAGAACATTGCCAAGGGCTTTGCCAGCGTGAGCTGGGGCTTTGCGGCTGTGGCGGTGTTCATGTGTGTGTATTACATGCTGTTTGGCGTGTTCTCTAGCGTGGCGCTGGGCGTCAACCTGCTGCTGCTGGTGGCGGTGTTGTCCATGTTGCAAGCCACCCTCACCCTGCCGGGCATGGCCGCTATGGCATTGGTGCTAGGCATGGCGATTGACGCCAACGTGCTGATCAACGAGCGCGTGCGTGAAGAACTGCGCAATGGGGCCTCACCACAAGCGGCCATCCATGCGGGCTACGACCGCGCCTGGGCCACGATTTTGGACTCCAACGTGACGACGCTGATCGCGGGTCTGGCCTTGTTGGCCTTTGGCTCCGGCCCGGTGCGCGGCTTTGCCGTGGTGCACGTGCTGGGCATTTTGACCAGCATGTTTTCCGGGGTCTTCTTCTCGCGTGGTCTGGTCAACCTCTGGTACGGGCGCCAGAAAAAGCTCAAGACCGTGTCAATTGGTACGGTCTGGCGTGCGCCGAGTGATGCTCCGCCTTTGCCTTCTAAATCTGACTTGGGCTGAACACCATGGAATTCTTCAAAATCCGGCGCGACATTCCGTTCATGCGGCATGCCATCATTTTCAACCTGATCTCGTTGCTGACCTTCTTGGCGGCAGTGTTCTTCCTGTTCACACGCGGCCTGCACCTGTCGGTGGAGTTCACCGGCGGCACGTTGATGGAGGTGAGTTACTCGCAGCCTGCCGATCTGAACGCTGTGCGCGGCACGGTGGCGAACCTGGGCTTTAATGATGTGCAGGTGCAAAACTTTGGCACCGCGCGTGATGTGCTGATCCGCATGCCCGCCACCAAGGGCGTAAGTTCAGCCCAGCAAAGCGACAAAGTACTTGCGGCGCTGAAAGTGGCGGACGCTTCGGCCACCATGCGCCGTACCGAGTTTGTGGGTCCCCAGGTGGGCGACGAGCTGGCCACTGACGGCCTCAAGGCGCTGGCCTTTGTGATCGTCGGCATCATGATTTACTTGGCGATGCGCTTTGAATGGAAATACGCAGTCTCGGCCATCGTTGCCAACTTGCATGACGTGATCATCATCCTGGGCTTCTTCGCTTACTTCCAGTGGGAGTTTTCGCTGCCCGTGTTGGCGGCGGTGCTGGCTGTCCTGGGCTACTCGGTGAATGAGTCGGTGGTGATTTTTGACCGGATCCGCGAGAACTTCCGCCGCTTTCGCAAGATGAACACGGTGGAAGTCATCAACAACGCCATCACCTCCACCATCAGTCGCACCATCATCACCCACGGCTGCACGCAGCTGATGGTGCTGTCCATGCTGCTGTTCGGTGGCCCCACGCTGCACTACTTTGCCTTGGCCCTGACCATTGGCATTTTGTTCGGTATTTATTCCTCGGTGTTCGTGGCCGCAGCCATTGCCATGTGGCTGGGCATTCGTCGGGAAGACCTGGTCAAAGTGACGCCGGGTCGCAAAGACGAAGACCCGAATGACCCTAATGCAGGTGCCGTGGCCTAAGCCAACGACGCAGACGCCTCATGGACCCACAGTTCACCGCGGAGCAACGAGCCCAACTGGTAGAACAGGTGCGCGCGGGCTACGCCTATGAACTGAGTCGTTTGCTGGTGGAGCTGGGCGGTGTGGTGAACACCCGGTTGACCCAGCTGATGAATCAGGCCGGAACTTTGAGCGAACGTCAAAACAAGCGTGATTACTGGACGCAGTACCAAAGCGCCCGTGCTGCATGGATTGAGGCTACCCAAAAGGCATGGCAGTCTGCGCTCAAACCCGAGATGCAAAGCAAGCCTAAGGTGCAGCTCACCTTAAACGAGCTGGCTTTGGTGGGCACAGAAAAAGTAGAAAACATTATCCTTTCGTCACGCATTGCGCTCGAGGTGAAGGAGAAGGTCGGCGTGCCCCTTGAAGATTTGTTTTTGCGCGTCCAGTTTTTGATGGGTAGCAAGCTCGATGAGCATGATCTGCTCAACCCGGAGATCCCAATAAGCTTGATGTTGGACGAATGGGCCAATGGCGGCATGTCTTTGCTGATATGGCCGTTGATGAATGAGGTGGTGACCCGCCATTTGAGCGAGAACTTCACGCGGATCTATATCCTTTGCAACGAGCAGTTGATTCAACACAAGGTGATGCCAGTCATCGAGCCCAATCACCGGTTCAATTACATTCCTGTCGCGACGATAAGGGCATCGAAATTAGACACAGGTAGCACAGTTGTCGCGAGGCCCTCCCCTCCTACGTCGCGCGTAGACCGTGAGCCGCTAGAAGGCGGATCTTCGGCCTCGTCTGGGCGCGGAAATCAGCAGGTGTCCCTGATCGAACAGCTTCATAGGCTCTTAAGCAGCCACAGCAATCCTCAGGTCAAAACACGCCCGATGCCTTTTCGACCGACATCTCCAGCCTTGATGAAAGTTGTGGAGCATGAATCTAAATTCATGCGGCTTTATGCGGATCAAGAGGCGACAGAGGGTAAATACAACCATGAGAGCGTTGCCCGCTTTGCCAAGCAACTACGAGAAAAATCGGCTGAGATCAAGAAAAAGACTCAATCTACAAACGATAAGGCGACAATTGAAGTTGTGGCGCTCATGTTTCAGTCTATTTTGGCGGAATCGCGCATTGTGCCCACGATTCGCCTTTGGTTTGCGCGTCTGCAAATGCCTGTGCTTCGGTTGGCATTGGCAGATTCCAGCCTGGTTGGCTCTCTAGATCATCCAGCACGTCAACTGATAGACCGGATGGGGTCTTGTGCCATGGGGTTTGATGCTGCTGACGTCAGCGCTGTGGCACTGGAGACAGAAATCAAACGTATTGTTCAAGTGATTGAGCAGTACCCGGAAACCGGAAAAAAAGTCTTTCAACTTATGCTGGAAGAGTTCCAGGTTTTTTTGGCTCAGTTTTTGGCGGGCAAAGGGGCTTCAGAGCGGCTCAAAACTGTTGCACAGCAAGTCGAACACAAAGAAACCCTGACCATCCAGTACACCATTGAGATCCGTAAACTGTTGCAGGACATGCAAGTGGGTGATGCGATCCGTAGTTTCTTGTTTAAGGTCTGGGCTGAGGCATTGGCCGTAGCCGCTGTGCGCCAAGGGCCACAGCATGAGCAGACCATGATGTTTAAAAAAACCGCCGTGGATCTTGTGCGCTTGGCAGGTGCAAAGGGCAAGCGACTCGATCGCGCCCGGGCGATGCAGCAATTGCCGCCGTTGTTGGGGAGCTTGCGCGTGGGCATGTCGCTATTAAGCTTGCCGCTTTCCGAACAGGAAGAGCATATCAAAATGGTTAGTACAACCTTGGCAAATGCCTTTTTGTCCAAGGCGCAGGCCATTCCCAAAGCAAGCTTGGATATTTTGACGGCCCAGTTAGCGCAACTGGAAAACTATGTCAGTGACTCGAGCGATGACGATATTGAGCTTAGTGCAAAAACAATAGAGATGATGCTGGGCAAGGAAGCCGCCACGATTGAGGTGGTTGTCAATGGCGGCGTCAAAACCACGCCAGAGATGATGAAGTGGACGCAGTCCTTGCAAACAGGGTCTTGGTTCACGTTAAACCACAACGGCATCACCACGCAGGTTCAATTTGTTTGGTGTAGTGACCACAAGCACCTTTACCTTTTCTCGCGGGCAGACGCGCACTGCGTTATGTTTCAGTCCAAGCGGCTTGCAGCTTATTTACAGGTGGGATTAATGGTGCCAATGGAGGCAGAACCTTTGACCGTTCGAGCCACGCGAGAGGCGCTCAGTCAACTTGAAGCGAACCCCGAACTATTGTTGATTTGAATAACACTGCTCTTGGCGGGAGTGGAGGACCTCAATGGGCTGTTCGCGTGCTCTTGTCGTCGCTTAGTTCGTCAAGAATCAGGGCGTCTGGCTCTTCGCCCAAGCTCCAATAAACCATCAGGATGATGAGTTTCAAGTTCTCAAGCGAAATCATATTTTCCTCGATGATCATGGCGCGGTCGATCACGATCTCTCGCATCTCAGGGGGCAGTACGCCCGCAGACTCCAGAAAACTGATAAAGCCCAGACCGATCGTTCCCAACTGATCTTGCTCAGCGAGCGAATACACACGCAAACTGATGGGTGATTGTTGAATGGTTAAGGCTTTATCCGAGTCTTGGTTTAGTGGGTTGCCTTGTCTTTGCGTGCCTTGGGCGGCCAAGTTCAAGCCATCAAGCCACTGAATTGCGTCACGGATCTCATCGGATTCAAATCCAACGGCATTGAGCTTGCGTTCGAGCCGAGATAATTCAGGGCAGGCAGCTCCATGCCAATAATTTTCGTAAACATAAACAAGGACATTGAACATGCCCTCAATATATCGCACAAAGTTGACGTTAGTGCGGACAATTTAAAGGGCGGAAAACGGTCAAATTGTGGGTATGCTTCGCAGGTTGCTCACTGCATTCGGATCGTTGAGCATCAGGCTTTAACCAAGCGCTGAAACAACCCGCCTGTGAGTCTAACAATCAATCCATCTAGTTCCATGCTCATCAGGCTGGCTTGCAAATGGGGGGTGTCCAGACCAGTGCGTGCTTGCAGGGCGTCCAGACTTACGGGGTCAAACCCAAGGGCTGCGAGCAAGCCTTTCTCTCCTTCGGGCGGCGCATCTGGCGCGTCAGAAAAGAGTGACAGGTGGCTGGACTGAGCCAAGCTGGGTAAGTCTTCCAGCACATCCTGTGCGTTTTCCACAAGTTTTGCACCTTGGCGGATCAAGGCGTGACAACCGTGCGACTGCGTGGCGTGGATCGAGCCGGGGATGGCGAACACGTCCTTGCCTTGTTCAGCCGCCAAGCGGGCGGTGATGAGTGAGCCCGACTTTAAGGCTGCTTCAACCACCAAGGTTCCACAGGACAGACCAGAAATGAGGCGGTTTCGCCGTGGAAAATTGGCAGAAACGGGAGGTGTCCCAAGGGGGTACTCGCTCAAAATCAACCCATTCTGGGTGATGCGGTGGGCCAGGGCGTGATGGCTTTTGGGATAGACGCGGTCCAGTCCGGTGCCCACCACGGCAATGGTGGCCAGCGTGGAGGTGTCAGCCTCGGCAGCGTCCAGAGCCCCTTCATGTGCCGCGCCGTCAACGCCGAGCGCTAGGCCCGAGACGATGGTCAGGCCTGCTTGGCGCAAGGACTTGGCAAATTGGCGGGCATTGAGCGCGCCTTGGGGCGTGGGGTTGCGACTACCCACAATCGCCAGACTGCGGCTGGGGTCCATGCTCTGATCTAGCCGCCCCAAGGCATACAACAGCAGGGGCGGATCTTCGATGCTGAGCAGGGCAGCGGGGTAGCTTGCGTCCCCGAGGGACAACACTTGGCGTTGAGTGGGTTGCTCTTGCAGCCATTGCCAGGTGGTATCGAGTTGAGTTGACAGTTCGGATGGCTCGCAACGCAAGGCGTTGGCCTGCGTCACGCTGACGACTTGCGTCAGGGCAGAAAGTGGTTGGCGGAAGATGGCCTCAGGTAGTCCGAATGCTGCGAGTAGTTTGCGCGCTGAGACTAGCCCAACACCAGGGGTAAGCGACAGGCGCAACCAAGCCGCGAGTTCGTCACGTGTCATCACACTGCGCTAGGTCAGAGCTAAGGGGCCGCTCAACGTGGTGGGGCCAAGCGATCACCCACACGTACCGCATCCTTTACGCTCAAAATTAGCGCGTAAGACAGCTTCTCGAAAGTCTTGAACACCATCAGGAGTCCGTTGCGCTCGTCGGGTAATTTCATGGGCGCGCGGGTCGGGTCGGTCTTGTCAATCAGGCGCTGACCGTCTTGGAGAATGGCCATAACATGCCCACTTTCAATACCGTCACGCTGGCCGCGGCTAATAACGACAATTTGATTTTGTGCCGCGTTGGCTACAACATCACTACCGTAGATCGACACTATGCGCCCACTGACACTGCCCACAGGGGCGTGCGGTAAGTAGCTGAAAAACTGGCGATCAGGTTCAGGTAATAAGTGATCCCCGACCCGCATTTCTTGCTTGGCCACAGTAATGTCGATGGTGGCAGGCACAATTGAACTACTTACTTTTCCGCCAACATTCACAATGTCTTCGGTGGATTCGCCGCGTGCCAGGGTTGCTTTGCCGACAAATTGAGCTTCATAGCCCAAAACCTCACCCGTTTCAGGGTCTTTAAGAAGGGTGGCGTCTCGGAAGATCCGGAAATTTTTAACATGGGGCATATCGTCCAAAACAGGAGCATTGGTTGGACCGCGGACATAGGCTCTATCGCCTCGGGTCAGCATAACTTGATTAGCCCGTGTCGCAACAATGCGTGGCGCTTTAGCAATTTCGCCCGCCTCCACAATAAGGGGTTCTGCCAAAAATGGTTCAATAAAGCGCATGTCCAAAGTCTGAATGGCATCGTTTAGGCCCGCGACACGGGTGCGTGGTGATAGCCGAATAGTTTCCATTGCGGGTGGCTCACCTTGCGCGTCGGCGGTACGCAACACTGCGCGCCCACTGGATTTGTCAAGCACCAACTTTTGGCCAGGGTAGATCAGGTGTGGATTTTTGATTGCATCCATGTTCATGCCCCACAGCTCGGGCCAGCGCCAAGGGCTGCGCAGGAACAGGCTGGAGATGCCCCATAGCGTGTCACCGCGCTTGACGGTGTGGCTGTCTGGTGCATCAGGGGCCAGTTCGTTCAAAGGCACGCCTGCCTGGGCAACTTGTCGCGCGGTCTCGGTTTGAGCGGCTGTGATGGGGTAGGACTGCGCCCAAGCTACTGAGGCCCATAGGCTGCTGCCTACGGCCAGAATGGCGACGCGTGCAATTGTGTTTTTGACCATCGTGTAAGTTGTCATTTGAGAGAAGGCAAAACCTTGATAATTCGCATGCGATTTTGCGCCCAAGCCCTTGATTGGGCAATGATTTGTGGCCTCAGACCCTGCAGCACTTACCAAAAGTAGCGAAAATAACGACATCCTTACCGAGAATTTATGGCTCTACTTACCATTCTTTGCTATCCCGACCCCAAGCTGCACCGCGTGGCCAAGCCCGTGGCGGCGGTGGATGCGCGCATCAAGACCCTGATCGCCAACATGCGCGAGACCATGTACCAAGCCAACGGCATTGGCCTGGCCGCCACGCAAGTTGACGTGCATGAGCGCCTGATCGTGATCGACGTGTCGGAGGAACGAGACCAACCTATTGTTTTGATCAACCCCGAACTCACATGGACCAGTGCAGAAAAGCACTTAAATGAAGAAGGCTGCTTGTCCGTGCCCGGCATTTATGACGGCGTGGATCGCTTTGATGCGGTGCATGTGCGCGCTATTGATGGCGAGGGCCAGACTCGCGTGATCGAAGCCGACGGCCTGCTGGCCGTGTGCATCCAGCACGAGATGGATCACCTCATGGGCAAAGTGTTTGTCGAATACCTCTCCCCGCTCAAACGCAACCGAATCAAGACCAAGCTGCTCAAAGCGCAGCGTGAGGACGCCCGTTGAGGTTGATTTTTGCGGGCACGCCCGAGTTTGCCCGCGTCGCCCTGGCGCAATTGCATGCGGCAGGCCACGAGATTGCTTTGGTGCTGACCCAGCCTGATCGCCCGGCCGGGCGCGGCCTGAAGTTGCAGGCCTCGGCGGTCAAACAATTTGCACTGGCGCACGGCATTCCCGTGGCGCAACCGCGCAGCTTGCGGCTGGATGGCAAGTTCCCTGAGGAAGCGGCCCAAGCCCGCGTTACGATTGAAGCCGCACAGGCCGATGCGATGGTGGTTGCCGCCTATGGGCTTATCTTGCCGCAGTGGGTGCTGGATTCGTTTGCCTATGGCTGCTTGAACATTCACGCCTCGCTCCTGCCGCGCTGGCGCGGTGCCGCACCGATCCACCGCGCCATCGAGGCCGGGGACACAGAAACAGGCGTGACTGTGATGCAGATGGACGCGGGGCTGGACACCGGGGACATGCTGCTGGTGGAAATGCTGCCCATCGCTGCTGACGACAGCACGGCCAGCCTGCACGACAAGCTGGCCGACTTGGGTGGGCGCATGATGGTTGATGCGCTGAAGTTGGCCCAGTCGGGTGGCCTCCATTCCGCCAAACAGCCGAGCGAGGGGGTGTGCTATGCCCACAAAATCGAAAAGCGCGAGGCGGCCATCGACTGGTCGCACCCCGCGCCGACGATAGAGCGGCGCATCCGCGCCTTCAACCCCTTTCCGGGGGCCGCGACGGCGTTTCGGGGTGATGCCATTAAATTGTGGCGCGCTGAAATTGATGGCTTTTCACGCCGAGAAAACAAGGCGACCGGCACTATTCTGTCTATAAATGATGCTGGAATTTCAGTCCAATGTGGCACTGGTGTACTGCGCCTGATTGAGCTCCAACGCGCCGGTGGCAAACGGATGACCGCGGCCGAATTCCTGCATGGCTTTGCCTTGTCGGTGGGTGACGTGCTGGACGCGGCACCTGCAGATGCAGGGGTCTGACGCATGACCGAGTTAACCCAGCGCCACGCCCCCACTTGGCGCGAACTGATGCGCCAGCCCGAGTACCGCGAAGGCCTGCGCGACATGGCTGCCGTGGCCCCCGGTTTGGCGGCCTGGGGCTTGATGACCGGCGTGGCCATGGTCAAGTCGGGCATGAGCGTGGTCGAATCCTTGGCGATGACGTTTTTGGTGTTTGCAGGTAGCTCGCAACTCGCTGCCATTCCGCTGATTGCCGCAGGTGCGCCTGCCGTGGTGATTTTGGCCACGGCCCTGTGTGTGAACCTGCGCTTTGTCGTCTTCAGCGCGCACCTGCGCCCCTACCTCATGCACTGGCCCCGGCGCGTGCGCGTGCTAGCGGGCTACCTGACGGCCGACCTGAGCTATGTGATGTTCACGAAGCGCTTCCCTCAACCCCCGGTGGGTGCCATGGAGCAAACCGCACAACTGGCCTACCTGATGGGGGGCTGCGCTTTCACCTGGGGCAGTTGGCAATTGGCCAGTGTGTTGGGCATTGCCCTGGCTCATACGATACCCACCCACTGGGGTTTGGGTTTTGCGGGTATTCTGGCTTTGCTGGGCGTGGCCTGTTCGCTGGCTTCCAGCCCGCTGCGCCGGGTCTCGGCAGGCGTGGCCGGGGCCGCAGCGGTGGCGGCGTTTGCCTTGCCCTTCAAGCTCAATATCGTGGTGGCCATTTCAGCGGCGGTGGCTTTGTGCCTGCTGCTGGAGACCTCGCCCAAGTTCAGAGAAGTGCGGGATTAGGCCGTGCACAACCTGTCATGAACCACACCGATTTTTGGACCCTGGGCGTGATCATTGCACTGGCTTTCGTCACGGTGCTGGCGCGCTGCTTTTTCTTCCTCTCCAACAAGCCCTGGCCCATGCCGCACTGGGTGCAGCGCGGTCTGCAATACGCGCCCATCGCGGCGCTCTCAGCGGTGATCATCCCGGAGATGGTGATGTCACAAGGTCATTTGGTGAGCACCTGGCAAGACGCACGCTTGTTTGCGGTGGCTGCGGGTGCGGCCTGGTTCTTTTGGCGCAAGGGGGCGGGGCAGGCGGTGCTGGGCACGATTGTGGTGGGCATGGGGGTGTATTTGCCGCTGCACCTTGGGTTGGGGTGGTGATGGCTTGCTCGTTTTTTTGAGTCTTGTTGCGCTGTTGGTTTTGTAGCTTCGCCGCGCGGGCTTGGTGGGCGCGGCTGGTCAACGGTGGGGCTCGTTCTCCGTGGCACGCTCGCGCAGGATGAGTTGTAATACGCCGATATGTTGTCGTAACGACCGCATGAGCGTGGAGAGGTTTGTGGCACGCGCGAATGGCCACTACGCCCGACCCCACGCATTGACCTGCCTTCGCGAAGGTTTGGGCGCGCGCAGAGGAAGTCCAAAACCAAGCCCGCAGGCGTGCCGGGTGGCTGTGGAGGGGCGTAGCGGCCATTCGCGCGTGCCACAAAACTCTCCCCACGCAAACGGTGGTTACGTCACACAGGCCGCACTCTACATACCATCCTGCGCGAGCGTGCCGCGTAGAACAGCCACGGACGCCCGGTGCGCTAGCCCACCAAGCCTGAACGTCATGCACCAAACGAGAACTAAAAACGTAAGGCGACACCAAACGACACACCCTAAAATCACGCCACCCCAACACAGACCCACAGACCATCACCATGAACTTCATCCGCTTCCAAGACCTGTGCGCCAACGGCCAAGTCAAGAACAAACGCGTCTTCATCCGTGCCGACCTCAACGTGCCGCAAGACGACGCGGGCCACATCACCGAAGACACCCGCATTCGTGCCAGCCTGCCCTGCATCCGCATGGCGCTGGACGCGGGTGCGGCCGTGATGGTCACCTCGCACCTGGGCCGCCCGACCGAGGGCGAGTTCAAACACGCAGACTCGCTCTTGCCTGTGGCCAAGCGCATGGCCGAGCTGCTGGGGCGCGATGTGCCGCTGATGGCCAATTGGGTGGATGGGTTTGAGATCGTGCCCGGCCAACTCCTCATGCTGGAGAACTGCCGCCTCAACAAAGGCGAGAAGAAAAACAACGAAGAGCTGAGCAAAAAAATGGCAGCTCTGTGCGACATCTTTGTGCACGACGCCTTTGGCACGGCGCACCGGGCCGAGGCCTCCACCTACGGCATCGCCCAGTACGCGCCCGTGGCCTGTGCGGGCCCGCTGCTGGCCGCTGAGATGGACGCTATTGGCAAAGCCTTGACCAACCCCAAGCGCCCCCTGGTGGCCATCGTGGCGGGCTCCAAGGTGTCCACCAAACTCACCATCCTCAAAAGCTTGGCCGCCAATGTCGACCAACTCATTGTGGGCGGCGGCATCGCCAACACTTTCATGCTGGCGGCGGGTCTGAAGATTGGTAAAAGCCTGGCCGAACCCGACTTGCTGGCAGAGGCCAAAGCCGTGATCGAAGCCATGAAAGCACGCGGGGCCGAGGTGCCCATCCCCACGGACGTGGTAACCGCCAAAGCCTTCAAGGCCGATGCAGTGGCCACCATCAAAGCAGCCACCGACGTTGAAGACGACGACTTGATCCTGGACATCGGCCCCGAGACCGCCAAGAAACTGGCCTCGCAGATTCTGGCCGCAGGAACGGTAGTGTGGAACGGTCCAGTGGGCGTGTTCGAGTTTGCGGCCTTTGAGAACGGGACGCGCGAGATTGCGCAAGCCGTGGCCAAGTCCAACGCTTTCAGCATTGCGGGCGGGGGTGACACGCTGGCCGCCATTGCCAAGTACGGTATAGAGAAAGAGGTGGACTACATTTCCACCGGCGGCGGGGCCTTTCTGGAGGTGCTGGAAGGTAAAACGCTTCCCGCGTTTGAAATTTTGCAAAAGCGCTCAAGGGCTTAAGCGTATAACAGTACGCGTTAATCAGATTTTTAAGCAGCTTCGAAGTGATGTGGGTTTGATGTAATTCAAGTTCTCAATGTATGAATAAGTCTAGGATGAATCATCATGAAAAAAGTTTTGCTTAATCCACGGGCAATGTTTCTGGTAGTGTTGATCAGTGGCTGTTCCAACATGTTGCCTGAAGGGCGAAAAACATCCACGCCTTTTGAGACCTTCGAAGAGGCACGCGCCGCCGTTGAGGCCTTGGTTCCCATGAAGAGTACCCGGCAGGAGCTTGAAAAAAATGGCTTTAATCACGACAAGCACCCTAACATCAACCTCCTGACGCAGGCCGACGTGGTGCGGCGCTTTTTACCAAGCGCCTTGATCAAACGGGAGGAGTTGGACCCGGGCATTCTGGCCTGTTTGGAAGCACGGGACGCCTGTCGGGGCGTCGAGATCATCGTGTCAAAAATTGATAGGATTCGGAACGGTGGTTTCTGGGCTGACTTCTTCAACTTTGAGCGCCACACCGTCGTTACGGGGTGGCGCTTTAATGCAACGGTTTTGTTCGTCAATGAACTGGTCGTTTTCAGGACATGGGGTGGGCAACCTAGAGTCAATGAGATTGAAAACGTCAGAAATCCACTGGGGCCCTTGCAAGGTTTCGGCGGATAAAAGAGGTCTCTCCCCGTTGGTGGAGCTCATTCATATGATGATTCCATGCAAAAATGGCGACTTCACCACAAGGAGCCCCACTCATGTCTCTTCGCGCTACCAAGATTGTTGCCACCCTCGGCCCAGCCTCCAGCGATCCGGCCTTGCTGGAAAAAATGATTCGTGCTGGTGTGAATGTGGTGCGGCTCAACTTCAGCCACGGCAAGGCACAAGACCACATTGACCGTGCGCGCTTGGTGCGCGAGGCCGCTGCCCGTGCCGGGCGCGAGGTCGGCATCATGGCCGATTTGCAAGGCCCCAAAATCCGCGTCGGCAAGTTTGCTGACAGCAAGGTGCAGTTAGAGACCGGACAAAAATTTGTGCTCGATGCCAGCCGCACTGAGCCGGGCGACATCAACGGCGTGGGCCTTGACTACAAAGAGCTGCCGCGTGACGTCAAGACCGGTGATGTGTTGCTGCTCAATGACGGCCTGATCGTGATGCAGGTTGAAGTCGTGCGCGGTGAGGCGGTTCACGCAGTGGTCACCATGGGCGGCGAGCTGTCCAACAACAAAGGCATCAACAAAAAAGGCGGAGGTCTGACTGCACCCGCGCTCACGGCCAAAGACATGGACGACATCAAGACCGCCATGTCCTTTCAGGCTGACTATGTGGCAGTGAGCTTCCCGCAAAACGCGACCGACATGGAAATGGCCCGCCAACTGTGCAACGTGGCCGCAGCCGAGTACCGCCACAAGCCGCACCTGATCGCCAAAATCGAGCGGGCAGAGGCCATCCCCAAGCTGGAAGAAATCTTGCGCGCCAGCGACGGCATTATGGTGGCGCGCGGTGACTTGGCCATTGAGGTCGGCAACGCGGCCGTGCCCGCACTGCAAAAGCGCATGATCAAAATGGCGCGTGACATGGACAAAACCGTCATTACCGCCACCCACATGATGGAGTCCATGATCACCAACCCGGTGCCCACTCGCGCCGAGGTGAGCGACGTGGCCAACGCCGTGCTGGACGGCACCGACGCGGTGATGACCTCAGCCGAAACCGCAGCGGGCAAGTTCCCGCTGGAGACCGTGATCGAGATGGCCAACATCTGCGCCGCCGCCGAAGCGGCCGAGCTGGTGGAGCTGGACTCCGACTTCACCGGCAAGACCTTTGGCCGCATCGACCAGTCCATCGCCATGGGTGCGCTATTCACCGCCTACCACCTGGGGGCCAAAGCCATCGTGGCGCTAACCGAGAGCGGCTCCACCGCCCTGTGGATGAGCCGCCACCGCATCAACATCCCCATCTACGCGCTCACGCCTAAATTGGCCACGCAGCGCAAGATGACGCTGTACCGCAATGTGCGTCCGCTCTTGATGGACATGGGCCTGGATCGCGATAGCTTGTTAGCCGAGGCTGAAAAGCACCTTAAGACGCGCGGCATCGTTAAAACCGGCGACATCTACGCCATCACCTGCGGGGAACCCATTGGTTCACCTGGGGGCACGAACATGCTGCGCATCTGTCAGGTGAGCTGAACCGTTAAAATCCGGCCTTCACCCACCCATCCCCCACTCTTCCCGAGGAAATCACCATGGCACTCGTTTCGATGCGCGAGCTGCTGGACCACGCGGCCGTCAACGGCTACGGCATTCCAGCTTTCAACGTCAACAATCTGGAGCAAGTCCAGGCTGTCATGGAGGCCGCCAAAGAAACCGGTGCGCCGGTGATCTTGCAAGCCAGCGCCGGTGCGCGCAAGTACGCGGGTGAGGGCTTCTTGAAGCACCTGATTCAAGCCGCCGTGGAGAGCTACCCCAACATCCCCGTCGTGATGCACCAAGACCATGGCCAAAGCCCGGACGTGTGCAAAGGCGCGATTGACCTGGGCTTTAGCTCGGTGATGATGGACGGCTCCTTGATGGCCGACGGCAAGACGATTGCCGACTACGAGTACAACGTGGACGTGACCAAAAAAGTGGTGGACATGGCGCACCGCCTGGGCATCACGGTCGAGGGCGAACTCGGCTGCTTGGGCAGTCTGGAGACCATGCAAGGCGACAAGGAAGACGGCCACGGCACCGACGCCGTCATGACGCGCGAGCAATTGCTAACCGACCCCGAGCAGGCCGCCGACTTCGTCAAGCGCACCCACCTGGACGCCCTGGCCATCGCCATCGGCACCAGCCACGGTGCTTACAAGTTCACACGCAAGCCCACCGGCGACATTCTGGCCATCGACCGCATCATGGCGATCCACAAGCGCATCCCCAACACCCACTTGGTGATGCACGGCTCCAGCAGCGTGCCGCAAGACCTGTTGGCCATCATCCGTGAGTTTGGCGGCAACATGAAAGAGACCTACGGTGTGCCGGTGGAAGAAATCCAAAAAGCCATCCAGTTCGGCGTGCGCAAGATCAACATCGACACCGACATCCGCCTGGCCATGACCGCCGCCGTGCGCAAGTTCATGGCGCAAAACCCCGACAAGTTTGACGCCCGTGAATGGCTCAAGCCCGCGCGCGAAGCGGCCAAAGCCATCTGCAAAGAACGCTACCTCCAGTTCGGCTGCGAAGGCCAGGGCGCCAAGATCAAGGGCGACAGCCTGCAAATTGTGGCCGCCCGCTACGCCAAGGGTGAGCTGGCGCAAGTGGTGAACTAAAGCGCAACTTGCGATAATCCCAGGCCCGGCGCGCTTGCTCCGGGCTTTTCTTTTTTGGCTCTTTGCTGACTCCACCATGACCACTGCCCTGCACACCTCCGCCCTCACCTCCCTGCCCCTGCTCGCGCGCGGCAAAGTACGCGACAACTACGCCGTGGGTGATGACCGCCTGCTGATGGTGGCCAGTGACCGCATCAGCGCCTTTGACGTCATCATGGGCGAGCCCATCCCCGGCAAGGGCGCGCTGCTGACGCAAATGGCGCTGTTCTGGTTTGACAAGCTCGGCCACATTTGCCCCAACCACCTCACCGGGGAAGCGCCCGAGAGCGTGGTGAGCCCGGCCGAAGTGGCGCAAGTCACCGGTCGCGCCATGCTGGTCAAGCGCCTCAAACCCATCCCGGTGGAGGCCGTGGTGCGCGGCTACCTGGCCGGTAGCGGCTGGGCCGAATACCAAGCCAACCAAGCGGTGTGCGGCGTCAAGTTGCCCGCTGGACTGAAGAACGCTTCTCGGTTGCCCGAGCCCATCTACACCCCTGCCGCCAAGGCCGACATGGGCGAGCACGACGAGAACATCACGTTTGAGAAAACCGTGGACATGATCGGCCTGGACTTGGCCACCCGCATCCGCGACATCTCTATCGCCATCTACAAAGCCGCCAGCGAAATTGCCCTGAAAAAAGGCATCATCATTGCCGACACCAAATTCGAGTTCGGCCTGGACGCTGACGGAACGCTGGTGCTGATGGACGAAGTGTTGACGCCTGACTCCTCCCGCTACTGGCCGCTGGAGTCCTACAAACAGGCCTTCGCCGAGGGCAAAAACCCACCCAGCTACGACAAACAGTTTCTGCGTGACTGGCTGGAGACCGCCACCGTCAACGGCCAGCCCTGGGGCAAGACACCACCCGCACCGGCGCTGCCACAGGACGTGATTGAAAACACATCGGCCAAATACAAGGAAGCGTTGACGCGGTTGACCGCTTAGTTTAGTCGTTCGGAGTGGTTTAGCTATGAGGGCACTCCTTAGCTGTCAGATAAGGTGGCTACCCATGGTCTGTTAGTGCGTCAACCCGATCTAGCCATGTCTGAAGAGTGTCCGGGTACGTGGTCTCGGGCTCTAGATGCCAGCGTCGTTTGGTTTGACGCGATAGGTTCCGCAATTGCCACGTGGCTTCCTGAGCCAACAGTGATAACTCAAATTGAAGTGAGGCATCGAGTGGCCCATCCCCTAACTGAACTAACTGCACAGATGCCACGCCAACACTGGACAAAGTGCGACGTAATTGAGCTACCCGGCTGGATACTGCAGTCATGCCTTCACGTCGTTGGGGACTAAGATCCTGGCTCAGAATGAATTGATCAGGCCAGTCGGCCACAACTGAGTTGATCTCATGAAGCTGGGCAACAGGATTTTCAAATAAGGCCGCGCCAATTTGTGTAACTTCACTTTGCGATTTCAATTGCCGTTCCACTCGCTCCGAAAGCTTGGCGTCATAGCTGTTGTTGTTCATGCGTAACTGAACTCGGAGGTGAATTTCGGATGCTTCTTGACCAGACTCCAGCAAGGAGCATACAAGCTCTCCCAAACACAGAACGCGACCCAAAGGGCTAATGGCCAGTTCGCTGAGATAGCGTGGGTAACCGGAGCCGTCTAGGAACTCGTGGTGTTCTCGAATGGCACGCACCACCGTTTTGGAGTATTCATGATGGCCGTCGATCAATACTGAAGACACCAAAGGATGTGAATAAAGTTGACGCCTTAGTTCGCGATCAATGACCTCATGGGGGGAAAGCAGCTTCGGATTGATGTGCAGCATGCCAAGGTCGTGTAGCAATCCAGCTGCTGCCGCGATGCCAATATCAAAACGTGAAACCAAGGTATCCAAGGTCATCCATGCGGCAAAAAGAGCCGAGTAAATTGAATGACGAAACATCTTTGGTTGCGCCTTGAGGACCAACATGAGTTGAAATGCAATGGGGCCAGGTAAGGGAATATTCTCTATAGCATCCAGCAAAAGAGCACGCGTTTTGATGTCTTTGCTGATCCGTTCAAAGAACGGTATGTCGCGCATGGCCTGTTCGGCGTGTTCACGTAAGACCTTTCCCGTGACCGTGTGCACGCTACCCACGGCTTCTGCAATGGGGGTTGACAGTGAGTGCTTCGTCAACCGTTCATACAAGGCGGCATTGACGGCCACGCCTTTGTCAATGATTTTTATGCCGCGATCGTTGAAAATGGCTTGTGAAGTCATCAACGGAATGTCTTCACCCAAGTCCGTCACAACCTTAATAAAGTGGGCCGGGTTGGTGCTCTCGGGAGTGTTTTGGTCATTCATAAATGATTTTTAACAGAGTTGTCGATTGCGATGATCTAACGGTGAAGGTTTTTCAGCACCCTCAATTCAACATCATGCTTAAGCGACGCCGATACCCCGACACCATCGCCGCCTGAGGGTCTTCCTGCACCGCGCTTTTTCCGGCGATCTCGATGCCGCTGGCGGTTTTGCCAGTGGCGTTCACATCGATCTTGGGTTTGGGCGGGGTGAGCAATTCCAAAATGGCGATAAAGGTTTTGCGGGGGGCTTCCTCATCCCATTTTTTGTCGCGCATGATGATTTCCAGCAGCTCGTCCATGGCCGCCGTGTAGTCACCTTGCGCCATCAGTACGCGGCTTTTGGCGAAGCGGGTGTCGAAGTCGCGTTTGTTGGCGGCGATGAGGGCGTCAAACTGCTCGATCTCCCACTGGCCGCGCGGGTCGGTGGTGACGAAGCGCATGGCGTTGAGCCACTGGCGCAGGGCTGCAAAGCGCAGTGGCACGGGGATTTGCGCCAAACCGGGGGCCAGGGCGGCGTCCGCCTCATCGAGCTGGCCGTTGCCCATCAAGACTTTGACGTAATCAAAGCGGATGTCGTCGTTGGCCGGTTGCGCGGCCAGGGCCTCGGCCAGGCGCTCTTGGGCGGATGCGGTGTCGCCGGAGGCCAGCGCCGCTTGAGCTTCTTGCGCGTCGGCTTCGGCCAGCAAGGCGTCTTCGCTGGGGAGGTGCTTGTCCAAAAACTCGCGCACCTTGCCCTCGGGCAGCGCGCCCATGAAGCCGTCCAGCGGTTTGCCGTCTTTCATCAAAATGCACGTCGGCAGGCTGCGGATGCCGAAGGCTTGACTCAGCTCTTGCTGGGCGTCGGAGTCGATTTTGACCAGGGTGAAGCGCCCGGCGCAGTCGGCCTCCAGCTTTTCCAGCAGGGGGCCGAGCGCCTTGCACGGCCCACACCATTCGGCCCAGAAATCGACCAGGACAAAGGTGGAGAGGGAGGCCTGAATGACCTCGGCATCGAAATTTTCAGTGGTGACGTTGATCATTTGTAAAATTGGGGATGAACAAAATTCTTATTGGCGTTGTCATGGGCTCCAGTTCCGACTGGGACACCATGCAACAGGCAGTGCAGATTCTCCACCACTTTGGCGTCGTGCATGAGGCCAAAGTGCTGTCGGCGCACCGCATGCCGGATGATATGTTTGCCTACGCCGAAAGTGCGCGGGAGCGTGGCCTGCAAGCCATCATCGCCGGTGCAGGCGGCGCGGCGCATTTGCCGGGCATGCTGGCGGCCAAAACCACGGTGCCGGTGCTGGGCGTGCCCGTGGCCAGCAAACACCTCTCAGGCGTGGACTCGCTGCACAGCATTGTGCAAATGCCCAAGGGCGTGCCGGTGGCCACCTTTGCCATTGGCCCAGCGGGCGCGGCCAACGCGGCCCTGTTTGCCGTGGCCCAGTTGGCCAACCACGACGCGGCCCTGCGCGCCAAACTGGACGACTACCGTGCCGAGCAGACCGAAGTGGCCCGCAGCATGACCTTGCCGCCTGCGCTATGACCGCTTCTATTCATCGTGGCCAGGTTATCCTGCCCGGCTCCACCGTAAACGGCCAGCCCGCCACGCTGGGCGTGATGGGCGGCGGCCAACTCGGGCGCATGTTTGTGCAGGCCGCCCAGCGCATGGGCTACTTCACCGCCGTGCTCGACCCGGACGCGGCCAGCCCTGCGGGTTTGATCAGCCACCACCACATCCAGACCGATTACCTGGACGAGCAGGGCTTGGCTCAGCTCATGCAGCGCTGCGCGGCCATCACCACCGAGTTTGAAAACGTGCCCGCCCCGGCGCTGGTCACTCTGGGCGCGCACCGCCCGGTGGCCCCGGGGGCCGACGCCGTGGCCATCGCGCAAAACCGTGTGCTGGAGAAAGCGCACTTCGACCGCTGCGGCGTGGCCTGCGCGCCTTATGCGGTGATTGAAACGGCGGCGCAATTGGCTGCTGTGCCTGACACGCTCTTTCCGGGCATTCTGAAAACCGCCCGCATGGGCTACGACGGTAAAGGCCAGATGCGCATCAAGACCCGCGCTGAGCTGGCCACCGCCTGGGCCGAGCTCAAAGGCGTGACTTGCGTGCTGGAGAAAATGCTGCCACTCAAGGCCGAGTGCTCGGTCATCGTGGCGCGCGGTTGGGACGGGGCCATGGTCAGCTTCCCCGTGCAACTTAACCTGCACCGCGACGGCATCCTCGCCGTGACCGAGGTTTATGAGGGCAATCTACCGAAAGCCCTTGCAGAACAGGCGGTGGCAGCTACAAAGTCCATCGCCGAAGACTTGCAATACGTGGGTGTGATCTGCGTCGAATTCTTTGTGCTGGAGGACGACACCCTCATCGTCAACGAGATGGCCCCGCGCCCGCACAACAGCGGCCACTACACGCTGGACGCCTGCGACCAGTCGCAGTTTGACCTGCAAGTGCGCACCCTGACCGGCCTGCCGCTGGTGTCCCCGCGCCCCTACGGCCCGGCCATCATGCTCAACCTGCTGGGCGACACCTGGCTGGCGTTTAATGACGCCCCGCCGTGGGACAAAGTGCTGGCCCTGCCCGGCACGCACCTGCACCTGTACGGCAAGCTCAAAGCCAGCAAAGGCCGCAAGATGGGCCACCTCAACGTCACTGGCACGACAGTGGCCGAAGTACGCGCCACAGCGCTCAAAGCGGCGGAGTTGCTGGGGTTGGAACCGTTTTGAGATGATCCTCGACGGACACAGCGCGCAAGCCATGGTCACCGCCGCGCAGGCACTCAAAAACGGCAACCTCGTCGGCCTGCCGACTGAGACCGTCTATGGCCTGGCCGCTGACGCCAGCAACCCAGACGCTGTCGCCAAAATCTTTGCCGCCAAAGGCCGCCCGTCCGATCACCCGCTGATCGTGCATGTGGCCGACGCCTCGGGCGTGGCGCACTTTGCCAGCGAAGTGCCCACCTTTGCCCAGCAACTTATCCAGGCCTTTTGGCCCGGCCCGCTCACGCTCATCCTGCCGCGCCGCCCCGAGGTGGGTGCGCAGGCCGCTGGCGGGCAAAACTCCATTGGCCTGCGTTGCCCCTCGCACCCGGTGGCACACGCGCTGCTGCTGGCTGCGCGTGCCTTGGGTGTGCAGGGCGTGGCCGCGCCCAGCGCCAACCAGTTTGGCCGTGTCAGCCCCACCACCGCAGCACATGTGCAAGGCGAGTTCGGCGCTGATTTGTTGATTTTGGATGGAGGCGCGTGCGCAGTCGGCATCGAATCCACCCTGATCGACTGCACCCGTGGCGCGCCCGTGCTGCTGCGGCCCGGCAGCATCAGCCGTGATCAGGTGCAGCAGGTTTGCGGCATCAAACTGCTCTCCAAAGAAGATCTGCTCACGCTGGATGCGCCTGTCCCCCGCGCCTCTGGCATGCTGGAATCGCACTACGCACCCAAGGCCAAAGTGCGCTTGATGGACGCAGCGGCCTTGCAAGCCTCACTCGATCTGCTGGGCAACAGCTTGCCCGTGAGTGGTGGTAATGGTGCGGCTCTCAGCCCTACCATTGCCACGTACGCACGCGTCGTGCTGCGCACGACCTCACTCCAAGTGCTGCGCCGTCGCATGCCCGATGACGCCACCACCACCGCACAACAACTCTTCGCCGTGTTGCGCGAGTTTGATGAGCAGGGTGTCAAACTCATCTGGATCGAAACCCCGCCCGACACGCCGGAGTGGGAAGGCGTGCGGGATCGGCTGCAACGCGCTGCGGCCTAGACTTTCTCGTACCCAAATCTGACATCAAGGTTAGACTGACTTCAGCGCCAAGAGGCAGGGAATTCCCTAGCGGGTGCACGCGCATTCGGGCGCTAGCATTCGGGGCGCTTTAGAAAAGCTCAAAATCACGCACTTCACTGTTTCTCCCACGGATTTTTCGACATGCAAACCGCCCAACAACTCATCAACGGCCAATGGCTGAACGCTATCAACGGCCAAGCCCGCATCGGTGATGCCATCAACCCCGCCACGGGCGAAGTCGCGGCACACTTTGCCGATGGCGGCGCGGTAGAAGCGCAAGCCGCAGTGGCCGCCGCGCTCAAGGCGTTTGAGACTACTGCCTGGAAGCGCAGCCCGCGCCTGCGCGCTGATGTGCTGCTGGACTTTGCAACCCGGTTGGAGGCCCGCAAGGAAGACATCGCCGACTGGCTGGTCACGCTCAACGGCAAACTGCGGCGCGAAGCGCTGGGTGAGATTGGCGCGGGCATTTCCGAGCTGCGCTACTACGCCGGGCTGGCGCGCAACCTGTTTGGCCGCGTGCTGGAGGTGGAGCCGGGTTGCTATTCGTCGCTCGACCGCGAAGCCGCCGGTGTGTGCGCCATCATCCTGCCGTGGAACGCGCCGGTCACGCTCTTGGTGCGCTCGCTCGCGCCCGCGCTGGCCGCAGGCTGCACCGTGGTCATCAAGCCCGCGCACCAAACCGCGCTGGTCAACAACATGGTGCTGGAATGCATGACAAGCGATGCGCGTGTGCCCGCCGGTGTCATCAACTTGGTGATCGAAACCGGCAACGAGGTCTCGCGCTTTTTGTGCGAGTCGCCCGATGTGGATGTCGTCAGCTTCACGGGTTCCTCTGCCGTGGGCAAGCTGATTGCCCACAGCACCGCGCCGACCTTGAAGCGCCTGTCGCTGGAGCTGGGTGGCAAAGCACCCGCCATTGTGTTTGGTGACGCCGATATGGACAAAACCATCGCCGGCGTGGTGGCCGGTGGCATGGTGATGGCGGGCCAGCAGTGCACGGCCGTCACCCGCGTGCTGGTGGAAGACGCGGCCTACGACAACTTTGCGCTGCGACTGACGCAGGCTTTGCAGGCCGTCAAGGTCGGCCCCGGCAATGACCCGGCGTCGCAGATGGGTTGCCTGATTGACATGCGCAACCGCGACCGTATTGATGGCCTGATGGACACGGCCGAAGCGACCCAAAAAGTGCTGCTGCGTGGGCGCGTGGGCAGCGGTGCGCTGGCGCGTGGCGCCTTCATCTCTCCCAGCTTGGTCGAGGTGCAAGACCTGGCGTCGGACTTCATCCAGAAGGAGTTGTTTGGCCCACTGCTGGTGATCGAGCGCTTCCAGAAAGAAGACGAAGTCGTGATGCGCGCCAACGCCACGCGCTTTGGTCTGGCCGCCAGTGTATGGAGCACGGACGCGAAAAAGATTCGCCGCATTGCCGCCCAGTTGCGAAGCGGCACGGTCTGGTCCAACAGCCACAACCGTTTGTTTGCCGAGGCCGAGACCGGAGGCTTCCGAGACAGCGGCTACGGGCGCTTGCACGGGGCTGAGGGGTTGAATGACTTCTTGCAGACCAAGCACTTTTATTTTGAGACGAATGTATGAGCAAGCAATTTCCGTTCGCCCTGAGCCTGTCGAAGGGCATTTGAGATATGAGCAACTCTATAAGCCACAGCAGTGCCCACCATGTGCTGGCCGGTTTGACCGAGCTGGGCCTGGACTACGTCTTCTCCAACTTCGGTACCGACCATGTCTCCATCATTGAAGAGCTGGCGCGCTGGGACAAAGAGGGACGCCCTCACCCCACGGTGCTGTTGTGCCCGCACGAGAACGTGGCCATTCACATGGCGGCGGGCTACGCCTTCATGACTGGGCGCGGCCAGGCCGTGATGGTGCATGTGGACGCAGGCACGGCCAACGCGGCCATGGGCATGCACAACATGTTTCGAACGCGCCTGCCGGTGATGTTGATGGCGGGCAAGTCGCCCTTCACGATGCGGGGCGAGCTGCCCGGCTCGCGCGACAACTACGTGCACTTTGTGCAAGACCCGTTTGACATCGCCAGCTTGGTGCGCCCCTACGTGAAGTGGGATTACTCGCTGCCCAGCGGAGTGATTGCCAAAGAGGTGCTGCGACGCGGCCACGCGGTCATGCAAAGCGATCCGCCCGGCCCGGTGTACCTGACGCTGCCGCGCGAAGTGCTGGCCGAAGACGTGGCCGACGACAAGGTGCGGCCTTTCAGCGCCGAGCGCTATGGCGCGGTGCTGGCCGGTGGCATTGACACGGCGCGCGCGCAGGCAATTGCTGATCAGCTCATGAGCGCCGAGCAACCCATTGCCGTCACCTCTTACCTGGGCCGCAAGGCTGAGGCGGTGGCTGCACTGGAAGACCTGGCCCTGCTGTGCGGCGTGCGTGTCTATGAGTTCAGCCCCAGCTACTTGAACATCTCGCGCAGCTCACCCTGCTTTGCGGGCTTTGATGTTGGCCCATTTCTGGCCGGTGCTGACATGGGTCTGCTGCTGGACGTGGATGTGCCGTGGTTGCCCAAATTTGCGCAAGACAACCCGGCCACGCGCTGGACGCACATCGACGTGGACACGATCAAAAAAGACTTTCCCATGTGGGGCTTTGCCACCGATATGCGGGTGCAGGCCGATTGCGCCGAGGTGCTGCGCCAGGTTGCGACCCTGGTGCGCGCGCAAGCCGATGAGGGCTTTCACGCCAAGGTGGCGCAGCGCATTCAAAGCTGGGCAACTGCGAATCAAGCACGTGCAGCAACAGTCGCCAAGACGGCAGAAAACCCAGGTCAAATGGGCGCAATCTCTCCTGCGTATTTGTGCGCGGCCATCGGTGCGGCCATAGACCCGCACGACATCGTGGTGAACGAAGCCATCCGCAACACCTTCGCCGTGCTCAACCAAATTCCGCGCACCCTGCCGCTCACGTTGATGGGCTGCGCCGGGGGTGGTTTGGGTTACAGCGGTGGCATGGCGCTGGGGGCCAAGTTGGCCAAGCCTGAGGTGCGGGTGGTTCAGATCGTGGGCGATGGTGGCTTTCATTTCTCCACACCCAGCTCGGTCTATGCCACGGCGCAGAGCTACCAGTTGCCGATCTTCACCGTGGTACTGGACAATGGCGGTTGGCAGGCTGTGAAAGAGGCGGTGCTGCGTGTGTACCCGAACGGCGAGGCTAAAGAAGCCGATGAATTTCAAGCGCGCTTGCAAGGCGAGCAACGCCATTTCGAACAAGTCGGCCAGGCTTTTGGTGCTTACGGCGAATGCGTGAGCGACCCGGCCGCCGTTCCTGCCGCCATTGCGCGATGTCTGGCCGCTGTGGATGCAGGTCAGGCCGCAGTATTGAATGTGCAGATTGGTTTGCAGTAAATCTTTTTCCCAGGAGTCCCCCATGCGTATCAAGCTACAACTTCACCGAATCCTCGCCACGCTGGTGGGCACTTCGACCTTCCTGCTGGCCCACCACGCCAGCGCGCAAGACTTCCCCAACAAGCCCATCACCATCGTGGTTGGCTACTCCGCCGGTGGCGGGGTTGATCAAATGGCACGCATCCTGGCAGACAAGCTGCCCGCCGGCCTGGGTCAACCCGTGGTGGTGGAGAACAAGCCCGGTGTAGCCTCCATCATCGGGGCGTCTTATGTGGCCAAGGCCAAGCCCGACGGTTACACCCTCATCATGGGCGTGCCCGGCCCGATGGTCTTCAACCACGTGCTCAATGCCAAGCTGCCTTATGGGCCGAATGACTTTGCGCCGATTGCCCTCTTTGGCGATGCGCCTTTGATGATCTTGGTCAACGCCAACAACCCGGCCAAAAGCGTGGCTGAGTTGGTCGCTTTCTCGAAACAAAACCCGGACAAGGCCAATTACGGCGCGCCGTCGTCCTCGTTTCAGCTGATGAACGAGCTTTTCAAAAGCAAGACCGGTGCGCGCTTCACCCACATCCCCTATAAGAGCACCACCGAGGGCATTTCGGCTGTGATTGCGGGAGACGTCACCATGGTGATGGCCGACGTGGGCCCGGCCACCACCTTTTTGCAGGGTGGTCGGGTCAAGGCCCTGGCCGTCACCTCGGGCGAGCGCTTGAAGGATCACCCCACCATCCCGACCTTGATGGAGCTCGGTGTAGACATGAAAGTCTCGCTTTGGTACGGTCTCTTGGCACCCGCAGGCACGCCCGCGTCCATCGTCAAGCGCTTGAACGAAGAGGTCGGCCGCGTCATCGCCCTGCCCGAAGTGCAAAAGCGCCTGGCCAGCATGTCGGTGATTCCCTTGACCAGCTCGTCAGAAGAATTTACCAAGCTGATTGCGACCGAAATTCCGCTGTGGAAGAAGGTGGCGGAAGACAACAACATCAAGCCCAACTAAGCGCAACCCGACATTTACGCGAAGGAAAAACTGATGCTACTCATCCCCAAGCTCTACAAGCTCAGCGCGACGCTGCTCAGTCTGGGGGCGGCGCTGCTGCCTCTGACTGGCATCGCACAAGGGTTTCCCAGCAAGCCCATCTCCCTGGTGGTGGGCTACGCCGCCGGTGGCAGCACTGATGTGCTGGCCCGCATCATGGCCGAGAAAATGGCCCTTGGCCTGGGCCAACCCGTGGTGGTGGAAAACCGCCCCGGTGTCGGCTCTATTGTGGGCGCGGCCTTGGTCGCCAAGGCCAAGCCTGACGGCTACACCTTGTTGATGAGCTCCAGTGGCCCCGGCGTCTTCAACCATGCCCTGTACGCCAAGCTGCCTTACGCTCCGCAAGACTTTGCGCCGATCTCGCTGGTGGGCACCTTCCCCTTGGTGCTGCTGGTCAATGCCAACCACCCTGCCAAAACGGTGATGGACTTGGTGGCGTACTCCAAACAAAACCCGGACAAAGCCAACTACGGGGCAAGCTCGGCCTCGTTCCAGCTCATCACCGAGTTGTTCAACAGCAAGACCGGCGCACGCTTCACCCACATCCCCTACAAGGGCAGCAATGAATCCATCACGGCGGTCATCAGCGGTGACGTGACGATGACGCTGGTGGATGCGGGCGCGGCCTCGCCCGCTTTGCAGGGCGGACGTGTGAAGGCGCTGGCAGTGACCTCGGCCGAGCGCCTTAAAGAACTGCCCAACACGCCGACCTTGAGCGAGCTCGGGGTCGATCTCAAAGTGGCTTTCTGGAGCGGCTTGATGGCCCCGGCCGGCACACCTGCGCCGGTGCTCAAACGCCTGCAAGAGGAAATCTCCCGCGTCGTCAACTTGCCTGAGGTCAAGCAGCGCATCAGTGGCTTGTCCATCACGCCAGGGGCCAGCAGCTCAGAGGACTTTGCCAAGCTGCTGGCCACAGAAATCCCTCTGTGGAAGCAGGTCGCTCTGGACAACAACATCAAGGCAAATTAAGGTTTACCTCTGGGCTCAGGGGTCTTCAAAGCCAAAGCGCTGAAAAACCTGCCTGGCAGCAGCACTTTGCAAGTAAGCCATCCACTGCGCTGCGGCTGGGTTGGCGTTTTTAAGTAGCACCATGCGCTGCACCAGCGGGGCGTGCAGGTGGGCGGGCAAAGGAATGTGCCTGGAGACGGCAGCCACCTCAGGCGCACGCGCCAAAGGCAAGGCGGTGACGCCAAGCTGTGCCGCACCGGTGGTGACAAACTGAGTGGCCTGGGCGATATTTTCTCCCAGCACCAGCTTCGGCTTCACCCTCTCCCATATCCCCAACGTTTGCAGAGCTTGTTGTGCTGCGCGGCCATAGGGGGCGTGTTCGGGGTTGGCGATGGCGAATTTCTGGACGTGCTGCCACTGGGCTTGCACACCCTTGAGCTCAGCATCCAGCGAGATGGGCGAGGTTGAGGGAGCCAGTAAGGCCAAGCGGCCCCGCGCATAGACCGCGCCTGGGCCTTGTGTGAACCCGGTATCGACCAAGGGGTGCACCCAAACCTCATCGGCGGACATGAAAACATCCACCGGTAAGCCTTGACTGATTTGTCGGGCAAAGTTACCGGACGAACCATAAGTTGCCGCGACGAAAAGGCCTGTTTGTATCTGAAATTGAGAAATAAGCTGAGTGAGCGCAAACTTTAAATCGCTGGCGGCCACCACTCGCAGGGGTCGCAGGGTCGGCAACGCTGCCTGCGTCCAGCCCGGAGTCGGGGCGAATCCGCCTGTCAGTCCCCCGAGAAGCTGCCCTAAAAGCTGGCGGCGATCAATCACAACGGAGCCTATTCAACATGTGGTGTGGGTAAAAGGTTATGTAAGTTTCGCTGAATATAGTCGCTTACCCTAATGCAAATATTGCATAAATTCCTAAAATCGACCCATTTGGCGAACCGCAAGTGCAGTGCGAGTTCACCACCCGTTTTTTAACTTTAAGGCATCCTTATGAACTCTCCTCAAATGCAAGGCTTGAACCTCAATGCCCCAAGCTACGTGAAAAATGCCAAGCTGCTAGCCTGGGTGTCCGATATGGCCGCGCTGGCCAAGCCCGATCGCATCCAGTGGTGTGACGGCAGTGAAGAAGAGTACCAACGCCTGTGCGCCGAGCTCGTCAGCTCAGGCACCTTCATCAAGCTGAATGAAACCAAGCGCCCCAACAGTTTTTTGGCCCGCTCAGACCCCAGCGACGTGGCCCGCGTCGAAGACCGCACGTTCATCTGCTCGGAGAAAAAAGAGCATGCTGGCCCGACCAACAACTGGATCGACCCTAAAGACATGCGTACGCTGATGCAAACCGGCCAGGCCGATGGCACGCCTGCGTTGTTTGATGGCTGCATGAAGGGCCGCACAATGTACGTTGTGCCTTTCTCCATGGGCCCGCTCGGCTCACCCATTGCCCACATTGGCGTGGAGTTGACCGACAGCGCCTATGCTGCCGTCAACATGAAGCTCATGACCCGCATGGGCAAGCCCGTGCTGGACGTGCTGGGCGTGGACGGTGAGTTTGTGCCCTGCATGCACACCGTGGGCGCACCGCTGCAACCCGGCCAAGCCGACGTGAAGTGGCCCAGCAACAAGACCAAATACATCGTGCACTACCCCGAGACACGCGAAATCTGGAGCTATGGCTCAGGCTACGGGGGTAATGCGCTGCTGGGCAAGAAATGTTTCGCACTGCGCATCGCCTCCAACATGGGGCGCGACCAGGGGTGGCTGGCTGAACACATGCTGATTTTGGGTGTGACCTCGCCTGAAGGAAAAAAATACCATGTTGCAGCAGCCTTCCCCAGCGCTTGCGGCAAGACCAACTTCGCCATGCTGGTGCCGCCTAAGGGCTTTGAAGGCTGGAGCGTCACCACCATTGGTGACGATATCGCCTGGATCAAACCGGGGGTCGATGGCCGCCTGTACGCCATCAACCCCGAAGCGGGTTACTTTGGCGTGGCACCGGGCACCAATACCCTGACCAACCCCAACTGCATGGCCAGCTTGGACCGCGACGTGATTTACACCAACGTGGCCCTCACCGATGACGGCGACGTCTGGTGGGAGAGCATGAGCGAACCACCGGCCCACGCGATTGACTGGCAAGGCAAGGACTGGACGCCCGAGATCGCCAAGCAAACCGGCGCGAAAGCTGCCCACGCCAACTCCCGCTTCACCATGGCTGCCACCAACAACCCCGCCATTGACTCGGCCTGGGACGACCCGGCCGGTGTGCCGATTGACGCTTTCATCTTTGGTGGCCGTCGCACCACCACCGTGCCACTGGTGACCGAAGCGCGCAACTGGGACGAGGGTGTGTACATGGCTGCCACCATGGGCTCAGAGACCACGGCGGCCATCGTCGGTCAAGAAGGCGTAGTGCGACGTGACCCCTTCGCCATGCTGCCCTTCACCGGCTACAACATGAGCGATTACTTCCAGCACTGGCTCGATATGGGCGAGAAGCTGGCCGCCACCGGCGCGACCCTGCCACGCTTCTTCACCACCAATTGGTTCCGTAAGGGTGACGACGGCAAATTTGTCTGGCCTGGTTACGGCGAGAACATGCGCGTGCTCAAGTGGATGATTGACCGCATCGAAGGCAAGGCCCAAGGCAATGAGCACGCTTTCGGCGTCAGCCCGGCGTATGAAGAAATCAACTGGGAAAGCCTGAGCTTTACGCCGGAGCAGTTCGCCGCCGTTAGCGACATCGACCGCGATGCTTGGCTCAAAGAGCTGGAGCTGCATGCCGCTTTGTTTGAGCAACTGTCCTACAACCTGCCACAAGCTTTGCGCGACACCAAGGTGCGCATTGAGAAGCGACTCGCAGCCGCCTAGCCTAGCCTAGCCCCCACGCTCGCCCACTGCGTGTGGCTCCCTGCCCCCCGAGGGGGCCGTGCCTTGCTTGGGCCGGCCCGGCGCGGCGGCTGCCCCCACGCTCGCCAAAAAAAAAGCCACCGAAGTCGGTGGCTTTTTGCGTGGGGTTTGAGACTTACCAACCCACGCGGCTCAAGCGCTCTGTGCGCGTTTGGGCGGCATGCAGATCGGCCATCACACGATGGTCCTGTTCCGCAATTGTCCACATCCGTGCATCATCCCGAGCGCGGGAGGTGTCCTTGAGCCAACGGTTCACGGCGCTCACAGCACGCAGGACCATGGCGCGGGAAGGGCCAGCCAGCAAAGCCAGTGCTGCAAAGCCAAGCACCCACATCAACATCCAAGCCGCCATCAAATGGCCATCAGCCCAGGCGTCAATCACTTGATCGGCCACTACCAGTAAAGCCGACACCATGGCCGCGAGCAGCATGGACGGCAGGCCGCGAGTGCTAATAAAGCCCTGGCGCACACGGGTAGCCATACCTACGACATTTTCAAAACGATCAACGCCGGGGTGACTTTTGGGGTAATCGATATGGACAAAACGGGTCATGATGGATTCCTCTCTTAAATGCACCACCGAAAATTGATGGCATGGGGCGAATAATAGGGTTTTCCCTCATGTGATTCAACTTTATATGTGTGATATATATTATTCACAGTAGTGATGTATTAAATCAAGATCCATATGAACCCTGTGAATTTTCGGACGCTGGATTTGAACCTTTTGCGCGTGTTTGATGCGGTCATGAGCGAACGAAGCCTGACCAAAGCAGCAGTTAAGCTAGCGCTCACTCAGCCTGCGGTAAGCAATGCTATTCGCCGTTTGCGTGAAACCTTGGGCGATGATTTGCTGCGACGCAGTGGTCAAGGTTTGGAGCCCACGCCGCGTGCGCAAGCCCTGTGGCCCACGGTTCAAGAGGCTCTGCGCCAGTTGCAAGCCTCACTCGCACCCAACCCCTTTGTCGCCGCTAGCGCCAGCAACACCTTTGTGTTGACCATGGCCGACGCGACCGCAGCCGAGTTGATGCCGGGCTTGGTGGAGGTGATGGACCGTGACGCCCCGGGCGTCGCGCTGCGCGTGGTGCCCTTGACCACGCGCGATCCTCGCAGGCTTTTGGAAGACGAGCTGGCCGACCTGGCTATCGGCTACTTCCCTGCCGTTTTGGCCAGCCTCACCGCACAGGCCCAATCTGGTGAGGCGGTCCCCTTCAAGCACCAGCGGCTGTACGAGAGCGACTACGTCTGCGTCATGCAACGCGACCACCCTTTGGCTCATGAGGCCCTGACCCTTGACCAGTTCTGCGCGGCGCGCCACCTGCTGGTCAGCTTTTCTGGCCGACCTTTTGGCTTCATTGACGAAGCGCTGGCGGGTTTGGGGCGTAAGCGTCAAATCGTGCTCACCGTTAATCAGTTCTTCACCGCAGGCCGAGTGGTTGCCAGCTCCAAACTACTGACCGTTCTGCCGCGCCATTTTGTACGCGTCACTGGTTTTGCTGAGCAGCTAGTGCTGCGGGAGCTACCGTTTACAGTTCCGACGGTACACGTCGATGCGCTCTGGCATCGTCGCTTGCAACACGACAGCGCACACGCATGGTTGCGAGGTGTGATCGGGCAATTGCCGAGCCAAGAACAAAGAAGCCACACCTGAGGCAGCCACAATACAGGGGTGAAAATCCAACTCCTGTCCGACCTGCACCTCGAAGTGCATCCGCACTTTGTGCCCACACCCGCGCCAGATGCGGACGTTTTGGTGTTGGCAGGTGACATTGGGTCCTACCAAAGCGGCTCGCTCTTGAAAGATGCTGACTTTGGCTTCGCACGCTTTTCCCCCTTGCACGGTTGGCCAGTTCCGGTGCTGTTTGTGCCCGGCAACCACGAATATGACACGCAAGATTTTGACCAGGCCCATGAGCGTCTGCGTGAGACTTGTGCGCGACTTGGCATTGTGTTTTTGGAGCGTGAGATCATCACCGCCGCCGAACTTTTTAAAAACGCACCTGGGGGGAGCACCTCGCTCAGTTCAATGCCCTCTGTACGCTTCATCGGCACAACGCTATGGACAGACTTTGACGCACTCAATCCCCCTGCCGTCGAACCCGGTGCGTCCCTGACACCTTTGCTCAAAGCCCGCGACAAAGCCTTCCGCGCCGCCAACTTCTACCTAAAAAAAGCCCTCGCCACACGCGACGGTCAGCCTCTGCTGGCCGAGCTGGTGCGCGCGCAAGCGCTTCTATGCCAAGCTTGGCTGCGGGACGCGCTGCATACGCCGTTTGATGGCACCACTGTGGTCATCACCCACTTCGCCCCCAGCCTTCTCAGTGCCGACCCTCGCTATGGCCTAACGCCCGGCACGGCTGGTTTTTGCAACGCGCTCGATGAATTGTTGCCCCAGGCCAGTCTGTGGCTGCACGGCCACTTGCATTGCCCGAGCGACTATGTGAGCCAGGGCTGCCGCGTGGTGGCCAACCCGCTGGGCTACGCGCGCAAGTCTGAGCAGGCGAAGTTTGTGCCAAGCCTGAGCATCGACGTGCCTACTGACTTGTCAGGCAGCATGTCCGTTGCTCACTAAAATATCGATCTTCAAGAGGTATTTTTATGACCACCACTGCTGCACCACTCGTTCCGTTTCACCTGGCGTTTCCCGTGACTTCTTTGGCTAAAGCCCGCGCCTTTTATGGCGAATTGCTGGGTTGTCCAGAGGGCCGTTCGTCACCCGACTGGATCGACTTCAACTTTTATGGCCACCAGATCGTGGCTCACCTGTCACCCAATGAGGCCGGCCACCACAACACCAGCGCGGTGGATGGCGACAACGTGCCGGTCCGTCACTTTGGCGCGGTGCTGCCCATGGCCGAGTGGGATGCGATGGCCGCCAAGCTGCGTGCCGCCAACACATCGTTCGTGATTGAGCCGCACATCCGCTTCAAAGGCCAGGTCGGCGAGCAAGCCACCATGTTTTTCCTCGACCCCTGCGGCAACGCCGTCGAGTTCAAGGCTTTTGCGGACCCATCGCGGCTGTTCGCAAAATAAGTGCTTCTCTCATCCAGCGGTGCAGATCGAGCCACATGCTCTCAATTTCTGCATCGCGCGGCGTCAAGGTTGCGCTGGGCAGCTCGATGGTGACCACAGGTACGTTCTTAAAGACACCGCTGTAGTTACCCAATGAACCGGGGAAAACGCCCACAGGCACCAGGCGCAGTCGGCCCAGTCGCTGTGGCGGCTCCACGGCGCCGTCAAAGTCCAGTACCCCGTAAGGCGCGTGAATGCTGACGATCAAATCGGGCTTAAAGCGCTGCATCTCATCGTGCAAAAACTTCGTTTCCGGCTCGCTCAATGGTCGCTTTCCCGGCCAGCGGCGCGGGTCTTTGCGAGCGCGGCCTTCCCAGTAAAACGTGGCCTCACGATCCCAGTTGGGTGTGGGGAAGTTGCGATTCAAGTCCACACCATTCGCGTTGACGCGGCGGGCTGGCCGGTCAAATAACCCGTCTGGGTTGAGCGCGGGCACAAAACGCCAATGGGTTTGTGCTGGCGTTGCCTGTGCTAGTCGAATCCAGTGCAGCGCTACAGATGAAGCTGACAGTTCATCCCCATGAATGCCGCCGATCACCAGCACTCGTCGTTGGGTTGAGTCGGCGCGGACGTCACGCATGTAAATAGGACGCCCCTTGACGCTATGTCCAGTGCTTGCCTGGAGCTGTGCTGTATCGCACAGGGTGCGGCTGACATTCGGCAGGCGGGCATAAAACTCGTCACAAACCTTGGCTGCACTAGCGTGGGCAGCTAGTAAAAATGTAGCAAATAGGGTGGAAATAAGTTTGTAAAACCACATGATTTGCATTTTATCGAGGCATGCATCCCGTCGTCGTGATTAAGGGTGAGACGCACTTATCATGAGCTGCGCTAACTCTGTCAGCGGCATCACATGCACGCCTTGTGACTTGGCATATTTCTGTGCCGCATCACTGAGTGAGTGCAGGCTGATGTAGGTGGATTGTTGTGCGCCTGCGGCCTGTTGCGCAGACACCAGCTCACGCAAGCCCTCAACGCCCTGGTTCACGGCCTTCCAGCGCTTGCAGCTCACCAAGGTGGTGTGTCCGTCTTTGCGCATTGAGAAGTCTGCGACGGTGTTGCGCAAGCGGGTGACGGTTTGACCATGGGCGGCATAGCCCTGCTCGACTGCGTTTGAGAACTCCGGCCACGACATCGTGGCTGCACGCGCCAGCGCCGCGTTCACGCTTGCCTCACTGGGTGCGCGCAGTTGTCTCCAAGCGGCCATCACGCCAATCACGAAGAGAGGAAAGCCAGCGAACGCCCCGTAAACCACGGCGTCTTTGGGTAGCAGGGCGAAGGACGCCAAGACAATGAGGGCGACGATGCCGAAGCTGATCCACCACGGTGAGCGCAGCAAGACCGCGAAGAGCGAATTGGGCGGCATTTTGAATTTCATCGGGAGACTTATTTAAGTTTTTTTGGCCAAACCGAGGCGTTCAACCGTGGCTTTTTCGGCTGCAAAGGTGCGCTCGGCATAAGCGCTGTAGTCAGCCGTGTTCATGTAGATCACGGGTTGGTAGAACTTGTCCAAGGTTTCTTGAACCTTGGGGTCGTCCAGCGTTTTCTTGAAGGCGTCGTGCAGGGTGCGCACCACGGCGGGGTCCATGTTCTTCGGGCCTCCAATGCCAAAGGGCGACTCGCTGATGGTGTCCCAGCCGCTTTCCTTGACTGTGGGCACGTCAGGAAAGGCTCGGTTGCGATCGCGCCCCAGTGTGGCCAACAGACGTAGCTTGCCGGAGCGCACGTGCGGCACAAAATCCGGCGTGCCGCTCATCAACGGAATATGCCCACCCAAAATGGAGGCCATCAAATCCGCCGCGCCTTTGAATGGGATGTCCTGCAACTGAATGCCCGCCTTGGCCGCAAACTCTTCTATTGCCAGATGTGGCGTGGTGCCCGTGCCCGTGTGGCCATAAGCCAGCTTGCCGGGGTTGGCCTTGGCATAGGCCACCATCTCTTTCAAGGTCTTGAACGGCGCGTCCATGGTCGCAGCCAAGCCAAAGGTGTAGCCGGTGAGGCAGACGATATGTGTGATGTCTTTGACCGGGTCAAACGCCATTTTTTGCATGTGCGGCAGGCGGTAAATGCCCAGGGGTAGCTGCGTCAGCGTGTAGCCGTCGGGCTTGGCTTGCATCATGGCGCTGGCCCCCAGGGTGCCACCCACGCCGGGCTTGTTCTCCACAATCACCGGCACACCCAGCACACGCCCCGCACTCTCACCAAAAGCGCGCATCACCGCGTCACTGTTGCCGCCTGCGGGCCAGGGCGCGATGAGGGTGATGGGGCGCGAGGGGAAACGATCTTGCGCCAGCGCGGCGTTGCTGAGCAGGGGCGGGACAGCCAGCACAGTAGCGGCACTAAGCAGTTCGCGACGGGAAAGAAAATTACGCATGGTCAAACTCCAGTTTGGACAGACCCCGCATCATGCCTGCACTTGTAAGGGCTTTACACCTACTGGCCCTTGAATTGGTGCGTTATGCCATCATCTAGCCCCTGTTCGATGTTCAAACTCCAAAGGCAACCCTCATGTTCCACGTGTCCCTATTGCAACGCCTCGGCCAATGGCTTGCCATTGCCGCCCTGCTGGGCTTTGGCTTCGCGTATGCGCAGGCTGAGCCCACTCTGAGTCAAATTAACGCGGCGGCTCAAGCCGGTCAACTGGATCAGGCGCAAGTCATGATCCAACAGGTTTTGATCGCCCACCCCAACAGCGGCAAAGCGCACTTTGTGCAGGCTGAGTTGTTTGCCAAACAAGGCAAAGCCAACCGCGCAGCTGAAGCTTTGGCCACGGCTGAAAAGCTGACGCCCGGCTTGGCTTTTGCCAAGCCCGAAGCCGTGCAAAGCCTGCGCGCTCAAATTGCTGCAGCGCCTAGGCCCATGGCGGCCAACCCATCGCCTTCACGGTCGGTAGAGCATGCTGCCCCAGTCGCCCCTGCGGCCAGTTCTTGGGTTCTACCTTTAGTGCTGACAGCGGGCGTGATGGCTTTTGGCTTCTTCTTTTTCCGCAAAAAAGCGGCCCAAACCTTCGAAGCCCCCGCACCTGGTGCATCAGCTTACGGTAACCCTGCACAGACCGGTAATGGCCTGAGCGGCCCGCAAGGCTTTGGTGCGAACCCTTCACAGGGCCAACCCGGTCAACCGGCCTATGGTCAACCGGGCCAGCCCATGTATGGCCAACCCGCAGCGCCCGGCATGGGCAGCCGCATCATGGGCGGTGTAGCCACCGGCTTGGCCGTGGGTGCTGGCGTGATGGCTGCGCAAGCCATTGCGAAAAGCTTTAACGGCGAGCACGATAACGCCAACAAATCTACCGACAGTTCGGGCAACAACATGCAGCCCGTAGCTAATAACTACGACATGGGTGGCCAAAACATGGGCCTCAACGACACCAGCTCCTGGGACGACGGCGGCAGCGTGGCCGACAGCGGCGGTGGTGGCGACTGGGATAGTTAAGTTGGCGACTTCGCCCCAGCAAACACCTGGGGTTTCAATGAGCGCAGATAAGCAATCAAAGCACCCATGTCAGCATCATTGATGTTCTTGTAAAAATCAAAGCCCATGGGTGGTTTGTAGTGCTGGCCGTTGCGGTCAAAGCCCTCACGAATCGCCTTGGCAATTTGTGTGTCAGTCCAGTCTTTCAGGCCTGACGCGTCAGGCGTTAGATTGCGGGCAACACTCGCACCCCACGGCCCGTTAAACACCATGCCGCCTGCGCCCAGTTTGTCGTGCAGCAGCATGCCCTTGGCATTGCGCGGCGTGTGGCACTCCATGCAGTGGCCGATGTTGGCCAAATACTCGCCGTACTTCACCTTGTTGCTCATGGTGGGCGCTTTCACCTCCTTGATGGCGGGGCCATAGCTGGGTGGCAGAGGCATGTTGTAGGTGGATTTGGGCACCGCGTTTTTCACCGCAGGTTGGGCCCGCAGGTAGGCGATGATGGCCGCCAGATCTGCGTCTGACATGTGCCGATAAAACTCGATTGGCATGGGCGGGCCAATCAGGCTTTTGTCGGGCCGCACGCCCTCTCGAATGGCCTTGGCCAATTGCGCGTCGGTCCACTTGCCAATGCCGGTGTCTTTGTCGGGCGTGATGTTGGCGGCATAGGCCTTGAACGGCGGCTCGTCAAACAGCATGCCGCCGGACAGGCCTTTCTCAAGCAGCGGCTGCCCCTTGTCACCGCGCACAAAGTGGCAGTTGCCGCAGGCAACCACGCCCTCCATCAAATACTTGCCACGTTCCAGTTGCGCTGACTTTTGCGCCCAAGCGGCGCTGGTGTTGATGACGACCAGCGTGGTGATGACCCACTTTCCCAATGTGTGCATGCCTACTCTCCTTGTGGTTTGAATTGGACGATTCATGGCGGGGTGCCGCTGAGAATTATGTGACTAAAGCTCGCAGGTGAATAGTGCCTACGCGCATCGCTACACTCATGCAAGACAAAACCCAGGAGACAAGACATGCCCCAAGCCACCCTGAAATCCACCCTGCAAACCCTGATCGCCGTCGCCAGCTTCACGGCAGCAACGGTCTTCGCCCAGGCCTACCCCACCAAAACCATTCGCATGGTCGTGCCCTTCCCGCCCGGTGGCGGCAACGACATCATTGCGCGCCTGGTGGCCGAGAAGCTCACCACAAGGCTGGGCCAGACTGTCATCATCGATAACAAGGCCGGGGCCAATGGCATCGTCGGTTTGACGGCGGTGATGCAGGCCGCGCCCGATGGTTACACGCTGGGCATTGCCGCTGCGGGCCCGATGGCCGTGAACCCAAGCTTGTACGACAAGCTGCCCTACAACCCGTCTAAAGATTTCATTCCCATCACCAATATGGTGATCTACCCGCTGCTGCTCGTCACCCACCCCAGCGTGCCCGCCAAGACCATGACCGAGCTGTTGACACTGGCGCGCGCCAAGCCGGGGTCGCTTTTCTTTGCGTCGCCGGGCAGTGGCAACTCCGGCCACTTGGCGGGAGAGTTGTTGAACTCACTCGCCAAAGTTAACACCGTGCACGTGCCCTACAAAGGCCAAGGCCCGGCCACGGCTGACTTGCTGGCGGGCCAGGTGCAGATGCTCTACAGCAGCATCCCTTCGGTGTTGCCCATGGTGAAAGACGGCCGCTTGAACGCGCTGGCCATTGGCAGCGCTAAGCGGCTCGCCTCGTTGCCCAATGTGCCCACCATTGCCGAGAGCGGCGTGCCCGGCTATGAGGCGTATTCGTGGATCGGCATCGTCGCGCCCTTGAAAACCCCGCAAGACATCATCACCAAGCTGAACCGCGAGATCGTAGCCATCCTCCAGCAAAAAGACGTGGAAGAAGACCTGCTGCGCCAAGGCGCAGTGCCCGTGGGCGACACGCCCGAGCACTTTGGCCAGTACATCAAAGACGAGATCGCCAAGTGGGGCGCAGTGGTGAAGTCCGCCAACATCAAGGCGGATTGAAAACATGACCACACAAGCCCACCACCCCACCATCGGCATCATCGGCCTGGGCATCATGGGCAGCGCCATGGCGCTGGAGTTGCTCAAAAATGGCTACCCCGTCACCGGTTTTGATGTCGTGCCCGCCGCCTGCAAACGCTTGAAAGTCGCCGGTGGCCAAGCCCTGAAATCAGCCGCCGCCGTGGCCGATGCGTCCGACATCCTGATCATCGCCCTGGCCACCTCTGACGCCTTGCGCGCCACCGTCGATCAGTTGCTCACCGCCAAGCCCAAAGCAGCAGGGCAAGCGATGGTCGTGATCGAAACCAGCACCCTGCCCATCGACGACAAAAACCACGCCTTCAAAGCCCTCAAGCGCGTGGGCATGACCGTGCTGGACTGCCCCATCAGCGGCACCGCCGTGCGCATGAAAGACCGCGCCTGGACCATTTTTGCCAGCGGCAGCAAGCCCGCGTTCAAACGCGTCGAGGCGATCCTCAGAGTCTTCACCGACAACGTGCCTTTTGTCGGCGCATTTGGCAACGGCACCAAGATGAAGTTCGCCGCTAATCACCTGGTGGCCATCTACAACGTGGCCTATGCCGAGTCCGTCAACCTGGCGCGCAAGATGGGGCTAGACCCGCAAGACGTGCTCGACCTGTTTGGCAACAGCCCCGTCATCGGCACCGGCGTCATGCGCCTGCGCATGCCCTTCATGATCCAGCGCAGCTACTCACCCCCTACCATGAAGGTGGAAGTCTGGCAAAAAGACATGCAAGTCATCGGCGACATGGCCAAGTCCGTCCACTGCCCCACCCCCCTCTTCAACGCCAGCGCCGCCATCTACACCGCCGCCATGGCGCAGGGCTTGGCGCAGGAAGACACGGCTTCGACGAGTGAGGTGTTGGCGGGGATGGCGGGGATCAAGTAGCGGCGGTAAGGTGCTCTCTCGACATGGTGTAACCATTTCACTACAATAGCAACCATGCCAACCGTGCACAAAGCAAACGACTGGGCGATTCGGGTCAATGGCGATGAACCGCATCCACTGCCGCATGTTCACGTCGGTTTTAGAGATGGCTCACGGGTTTCCGTGTGCATTGAGACTGGTCAAGTGTTAGTCGGCCATATTCGGCCAACGGCACGGCTGGCACCCGCGCTAGCGTGGATTGCAGCGCACAAGGAAGAACTTTTTGCAGAGTACAGGAGGCTTAACCCATGAAAAATCCACCCAATATCCAAGCGGCTCGCGTTGTCGAGCACGGTGTGATTGAGCTGGTCTGGAGCACTGGTGAGACCATGAGCGTTAACCTGACCGACCTGCCCAAACGCAATGCCGCCTTTGCCAAACTGTCAACCCCCACCTTCTTTGCCAAAATGCAGCGCGACGAGTGGGGCCACGGCATCGGCTGGCCCGGTGGCCTGGATCTGGGCGCTGACCGGCTGTATGAGCTAAGCCGCGAACAAGCCGGACTGCCCACCGCCAGCGAGTTTGAAGCGTGGATGGAGCGCAACCACCTGTCGCTGACAGTGGCCGCCGAATCGCTGGGCATGACGCGCCGCATGATCGCGCACTACCGCACAGGCAGCAAACCCATACCCGTCGTCGTGGGGCTGGCTTGCAAGGGGTGGGAAGCAACCCACAAGCGGCAAGGTCAATCAGCCTGAGGCTTCTGTAGCTTCGCCACGCGAGCTTGGTCTGCACGGCAGGTCAACGGTAGTGCCGTTCTCCGTGGCACCCTCGCGCAGGATGTTGTGTAGCCTGCTTGCAGGGCTGGCGTAACTACCGGATTGGCGAGCAGAAATTTGTAGCCCGCGCGAATGGCCACTGCGCCCGACACCACGCATTGACCTAATCCAAGCACTCCCCAAACTCAACTCTGGCCGCGCAACTTCTGCTCGATGGCGCGAAGCGTATTCTGCAATTCGCGCTCTTTGAGCTCAGGGTCTATGTCTTGGATGTACTCCATGACAGAGAAGTCGTCACCGCGTTTTCGGTTCTGTGGCGGTTCCAGTGCTTCAATCAGCAGCGCTTCTAGAGTCGCGATCAGTGATGGTAGCGTGACCTTGATTGGAATCTCGACGAGCTTCCCGTCATCAGTAACGCTTAGAAGGCCGAACCACGAAAAGCGATTCCACCGGCTTCCCAGTCTGTCAATGGTGTGTTCGTACAGTCGTTTCCCGATGGGCCTGTCCACAGAACGACCTACGTAAACGACCGTGTGGTGGTCATAAAGTATGTATATACCCCGCTGAGCACCAAAATCGACTGGCTTGGAAAGTGCTTGTTGTTTCCCGAAAACTCGGGGGTCGCTCTTCCAAACGACGAGATCCCGTTGCCAGTACATGCCGAGACATCGTATGACGGATTCGTCCGGCTCCTGTTCAACGGTTGATATCTGAGCTTCCTTAAGAACTTTCGGTGTGGCTGGCGGTAGCGCGATAGCTGGACTGGCGGGAATTGCGATCACAGTTGCCGGTTTGGAGGTGCGCAAAGCATAAGTGCCGCGGCTGACTTTAAGGAAAGGAGAATTTTCGCCGTCGTGCTTTATCGAGCTGGTGATCTGCGCATTAACAGTAGCGTCCGGCGTTGCGCCGTCTGTTTTGTAATACCCCTTGGAAAGAATTAACTCGGAGATCTCGGAGTAGTGTAGGGATCGCGCCTCCTCGGAGAGAACCCGTTCAATTGCTTCGCGCCATGACATGGACATTGGTTGTCTTCCTGAGGTCAAACTTGATGTGGGCAGTCGCCTAATTTATCCATACCAGTTTATCCGACGACACTCTCGGCATCTTCCGTTCCCCCTTCAACCAAACCCGCCAACGGACCAAGTGGCCGTGGAGGGGCGTAGCGGCCATTCGCGCTTGCTGCAAAATTTGCCGAGCAAATACGGTGGTGACGCCAACCAACATCGAGCACTACACAACATCCTGCGCGAGCGAGCCGCGTAGAACAGCCACGGACGCTTGGTGCGTTTGCCAGCCAGGGTGGTGTGGGACGGTATTCGGGGGGGCTTCGACAAGCTCAGCCCGAACGGAAAAGTTTGATCACGCCACCAGCAAAGCCGCCACACGCGCCTGCAACACAGCAGGTTGCACCTCACTTGCAGCAAGCGGAACACCCACATTCAACCCCACCCGGTTAAACACCCCACGCCGAAACGGGCGGGCCATGGCGACGGCGTTGCCTTTGACTTGTTCGATGCGGCTGAAGTAGGAGCCCCACAAATTCGTCAGCGCCATCGGTATCACGGGCACGGTCAGACCATCGGCTTGGGCGCGCTCCAGAATTTTCATGATGCCGCCTTTGAAGGCTTGCAGCGTGCCGTCGCGGGTGATGCCGCCCTCGGGGAAGATGGCGAGCAGGTCGCCCTCGCGCAGCACTTGGGCGGCGGCGGCGAAGGCGGCTTCGTAGGCGGCGGGGTCTTCGGCGCGCGGGGCGATGGGGATGGCCTTGGCCAGTTTGAACAACCAGCCGAAGACGGGCACTGCGAAGATGCGGTGATCCATGATGAAGCGGATCGGGCGAGGGCTGGCGGCCATCAGCAACACGGCATCGACATAGCTCACATGGTTACAGGTGAGAATGGCCGCGCCTTGGGTGGGGATGTGGTGCTCGCCCTGCACCTTGAAGCGGTACACAAAGTGCGTCAGCAGCCACGCCACAAAACGCAGCAGGTACTCGGGCACCAGCAAGAAGATGTAGCCCGCCACCACAGCGTTGGCCAGACCGGTGAACAGAAAAATCTGCGGGATGCTGAAGCTGGCCTTGAGCAGCGCACCCGCAATCACCGCGCTACCGATCATGAACAGCGCGTTCAAAATATTGTTGGCCGCGATGATGCGCGCGCGGTGCGTGGCCGGGCTGCGCAACTGGATCAGCGCGTACATGGGCACGCTGTACAGGCCGGCAAACAGGCTGAGCAACAGCAGGTCGGCCATCACGCGCCAGTGCGCAGTTTGAGCCATGAAGGCCGCCAAGCCCATCAAATCGGAGGCGGGCAAAGCGCGTGAGGCGAAGTACAAGTCAACCGCAAACACGCTCATGCCGATGGCCCCCAGCGGCACCAGACCAATCTCCACATGGCGGCGGCTCAGCACCTCGCACAAGAGCGAGCCGGTGCCAATGCCGATGGAAAACACCACCAACAATAGCGAGGCCACATGGGCATCGCCATGCAACACCTCTTTGGCAAAACTGGGGAACTGGCTCAAGAACACCGCGCCAAAAAACCACATCCAACTGATGCCCAACATCGAGCGAAACACCACCAGGTTACCGCTGGCCAGTTGCAGGTTTTTCCAGGTCTCGGTGACCGGGTTCCAGTTGATTTTGAGGTCAGGTGCGGTGACGGCCTGCGCCGGGATGAACTGCGCCACCACACGGCCGATGATGGCCAGCACCACACAGGCCACAGCCACATCACGGTGGCCGGTTTCGGGCATCGCCACCAACAGCCCGCCCACCACATTGCCCAACAAAATGGCGACAAACGTACCCATCTCCACCATGCCGTTGCCGCCCGTCAACTCGCGCTCGCTCAGCACCTGCGGCAGGTAAGAAAACTTGACCGGTCCGAACAGCGTGGAGTGCAGGCCCATGAGGAAGGTGCAGGCCAAGAGCGTGGGCACGTGGCCGGTGGTGAAGCCAGCCGCCGCGATCAGCATGATGGCGATTTCCATGCTTTTGACGAAGCGCATCACGCGCGTCTTCTCCAGCTTGTCAGCCAGTTGCCCGCTGGTGGCCGAGAAAAGGAGAAAGGGCAGGATGAACAGCGCACCAATCACCAACCCGGCCAACGCGGGCGGCATCCAGCCCACACTGAGCTGGTAGGTCACCATCACCGTGAAGGCGAATTTGAAGAGGTTGTCGTTGGCTGCGCCTGCGAATTGCGTCCAGAAGAAAGGCGCGAAACGGCGCTGGCGTAGCAGGGCGAACTGGTTGGGGTGAGCGTCATTTTTCGACGCCTTAAGTTGCTGTGTTTTGTTGCTCAAGTCAGTGCCCTCGTGCTTTTCTGCTACTATTTATCAGTGTTGGCTTAATTATTTTTCAAACACCACCGTTGGAACAAGAAGGCAGACGCAGCCACCACAGCCCAGTGAGACACACTGATTTTTAGAACTTTTATAACTCAAAACCATGACACATATCGTTATTCTCGGCGCAGGTATTGGTGGCATGCCGATGGCCTATGAAATGCGTGAAATGGCTCGCCCCGGCGACAAGATCACGGTTATCTCCAAAGACTCGAAATTTCACTTTACACCCTCTAACCCCTGGGTGGCAGTGAATTGGCGTAAACGCGATGACATCGAGATTGACTGCGCAACGGCGCTCGCCAAAAAGAAGATTGACTTCATTGGTGTCGCCGCGAAGCGTGTGCACCCGGATAAGAACCAGATCGAACTCGAAGATGGCCGCAGCGTTGATTACGACTACCTCATCATCGCCACCGGCCCGAAACTGGCTTTCGATGAAGTAGAAGGCTTGGGCCCCCACGGCCACACACAGTCCATTTGCCACGTAGATCATGCAGTCGAGGCGGAGAAGGACTGGCAGGAATTCGTCAAGAATCCCGGCCACATTGTCGTTGGTGCCGTGCAAGGGGCTTCCTGCTATGGGCCCGCTTACGAATACGCCATGATTATGGACACCGATCTGCGCAAGCGGAAAATCCGTGACAAGGTGCCTATGACCTTCGTGACAGCCGAGCCTTACATCGGGCATTTGGGCTTGGGTGGCGTGGGTGACTCCAAGGGTTTGATGGAGTCTGTGATGCGTGACCGTCACATCAAGTGGATCTGCAACGCCAAGACCACGAAGGTCGAAGCAGGCAAGATGTACGTCACCGAGCACAATGACGACGGCACGCCGAAGAAGGAGCACGTGCTCGACTTCAAATATTCGATGATGCTGCCAGCCTTCAAAGGTATTGACGCCGTATTCGGCATCGAGGGCCTCACCAATCCGCGCGGCATGATTCTGATCGACCAGCACCAGCGCAACCCGAAGTTCAAGAACATCTATGGCGTTGGTGTTTGCGTCGCCATCCCTCCGGTGGAGGCCACGCCCGTGCCGACCGGCGCGCCCAAAACCGGCTACATGATCGAATCCATGGTGACAGCCACCGCGCACAACATCCGGGATGAACTGAGCGGCAAGGAGCCCAGCACCAAGGCCACCTGGAACGCCTTGTGCCTGGCTGATTTTGGTGACACGGGTGCCTGCTTCGTCGCCCTGCCGCAAATCCCACCACGTAACGTGAACTGGTACTCTGAAGGCAAGTGGGTTCACCTAGCCAAGATTGCGTTTGAGAAGTACTTCATGCGCAAGATGAAGAAAGGCACCTCCGAACCCTTGTTTGAAAAGTTGGTCATGAACGCCCTTGGGATCATGAAGCTCAAGGACAAGTAAGAGGAATCGCATGACAGGCAACCAGTACGTCTTCTTCGACGAGCTTCTGCGCGACCGGTTTGTGCGGGTCGTGTCACAGCACTCGCTGAGCTTTCAGGCGCGCCCTGACACGATTGAGGGTTTTGTCGTGGAGGTGTCCGGTGAACCGGATGACGACGTTCTGGATGCGCTAGAAGTCGAGTACGAAAACCTTATGAATGAGCAGATGGTGCTGGCGGAGTCACGCGAGGGGTGGGTAACGCATCAGGTCGCGGGCGTCACCATCGGACGCGCCGATAGCACCCCATGCGTGGTGCGACTGCCGGCAAGCATTGCGCGGCCGCTCCTGGAGCACTTCACTACGGATCAGATTCATGAGTTGGTTCAAGCGATTGCCAAAAGCATCGAAAACCCGATTGACGGCCCGCTGTGCAAACGGGCCTAGCAACAACGGCTAACAACGGCTATTCGCCAGTAAATACCGTCAGCACCCCGGTATAGCCATAAATGTGATGGCGGGCGATTTCACCCCCGGCGAAGAAGCCCACCAGGGGCACATCGCCCAAGGCGCGGCGCACGATTTGCAGTTCAGCGCTGGGACCACCGAAGTGCGGGCCACCGCGACCCGAACAGCTTACGTACACCGCCCCTGCGATGTGGCGGGCGGGGTGCGGTGCGGATTGGGCTTGCTCGCCTGCCAGCCCCAAACCCATCGCAGTTGCGGTCTCCAAGCTCGCCTCTTCAGGCTCCAGCTCTTCGCGAATCTCGGCGCAGATGCGCATCAGGTCAGCACGGGCGGCTTGCACGTTGCGCTGGCAAAACGCGAGTTGCATGCCCTCCTCCACCATGTCGGCCACGGCCACGCCGCTGCGCATTGGGTCTAGGCCAATGAGGTGGCGCACGATGACGTCGTTGCCAAAATTGCCTGTGCGGCTGATGGCGGTTGCATCCGTGCGCGCACCGCTGGTCGGTTCAGGGCGCATCAAGCCAACCAGCGTGGCACGCAGGGCTTGCATGGCGGGTTCGGGTTGGTCAAGTGACACGTTCAGATCGCGCAGCAGCACATCCAATGCAGGCTGGCTGTCCAATTCAAGGGCGACATTGCGGTCGGCTTTGGTCACCGTGCGTGCGGGGCTGATGGGTAAACAGCCCTGGGTCACGCGCGAGACCAGCTGAATGTCACGGCCAAAAGCAACGCCACTCAAGCCACCATGGAACACGCCGCTGGACAAGCCCTGGCCGCGCATGAAGCCGTCACCGCCCACAGCAAACTGCACAGTCTGCGAACGGCTGGCGGCCAAGCCACCAAACAGGTAACCGGAGTCGGTGCGTTCAGCCATCTCGGTGATGAGCTCGGTTAACTCGGGCGTGTCGCTGTCGGCATGGACCAGCGCGGTGTGCGCTTCAAAGCCTATGCCTAGGGGGGCGATGCCGGAGAACACACGGTATTGGTCGGTGGGCAGCTCGCACAGCATCAGCACCAGCGCGGGTTCGTCAAAGTACTCGGCGTTGTTGGCGGCCACGCCGACGCCCACGGTGCCCGCCCAGTCGGTCACCTCGGGCAGCTCGGTGCGCAGGTGGGCCAGGATGTCTTGCGCTGCACCGGCGTAGTGGTCGGTGATGTAGAGCAGCGCGAGCGTCGGGTTTTTCACATAGTCCGGCAGCGCCATTTGGCCGCGCAACTGCGCCAGCACCAAGGCCGCAGCCATGCCCCACTGAGGGTGGGTGGCGTGGCCGTAGGCGAAGCGTTTCATGGCGGGAGAGATTGGTGCGCTGATTTAGCGGCGAGCGGCTGGTTTTTTGACCGCTTTTTTTGCGGCAGTCTTAGCGGGACCTGTGCGAGAAGCGCCTGTTTTTGAAGCTGAAGCCGTGGCCTTGTTGGCTGAGGCGTCAGCCTGTTTTGCCGCCTGCTTGCTCACCTCTTGCATGGCGTTGCTGGCAATTTGCTGGAACTGCTGGGTGAGAGAAGTCCACAGTTGCACTGGGTCAACAGCAGGCGCGGCAGTGCTGGTGCGTTTGGCTGAAGCCGTGGTTTTTTTAGTGGCCGCTTTGGGTGCTTCAGGCTCAGGGGTGGGTGCGGGAGGTGGGGCCGGTGGCGGTGCGCTGGGGGCAGGGGTCGCTGCTTTGGCAAAGGCAGAGGCAAAGGGCCCCGCAAAAGGGGTGGCAGCAGCAGCGCTGGGGGCAGAGGCGGCGGGGAACTGAAAAGCCTTGCTCATGGCGTTCATGTCCAAGTTCATGCCTTGCAGGGTGGCCAAGGTCATCTTTTGCACCTCCAGCGCCTGGATGGTCGCCTTGAGCGCGGTGGCGTTCTGGTCGAGCCAGAACTGCACGGCCTTGAGTTCTTCGATCCGCTTGTCCAGCTCTTTGGGGTCTAGCGTGGGGGCGACCCAAGCGGCGGGCCCTGGCATGGTGTTGGACTTGCCTTGGGTCAGACTTTGCAAAAAGTCAAAACCGGGGACAAATTTGCTGAAGTTGTGGGCGGATGAATCACTCATGGTCGTAGCTCCTTAAAACCGTCAGTCGTAGCTGCCTTACTCTACTCGCCCAATGCGCTGCACCACAAGGGCCATGGCTTTGGCGTCGGCTTGTACAAAGCGATCGAACTCGGGTGCGTCTTGGTACTGGAAAGAACTGCCAGCTGAGACCAGTGCCTGCTTGGCACGCGCATCGTCTGCCGCCATGCGGGCGGCTTGGCGCAGCTTGGCCATCACCGGTTCAGGTGTGTTGGCAGGCACAAACAAACCCGCCCATTGCGAGTAGCTGATGGGCACGCCCAATTCCTTCAGGCTGGGCACATCGGGCAGCGCAGCCAAGCGACCTTCACCCCAGTGCGCCAGGGCGCGCATCTTGCCCGCGCGAATCTGCTGCACCACGCTGGAGGGGCCGGTGGACACTGCGTCCACCTGGCCCGCCAACACGGCCAGCACGGCCGGGCCTGCGCCGGTGTAGGGGACGTGCAGCATGAAGCTGTTGGTGGCGATCTTGAGCTGCTCCATGGGCACGTGCATGGTGCCGTAGTTGCCGGAGGAGCCAAACGTCACCGTGCCGGGCTTGGCTTTGACGGCGGCCATGAAGTCGGCATAGGTCTTCCACGGGCTGTCGGCGCGCACCACCAGCACGGTGGGGTCGGCGGTGAAGCGGGCGATGGGCTTGAGCTGGTCCAGCGTGAACATGGGGTTGCGGCGCAGCACCTTGTCGGCCTCGGGCAGCACCACGACGGATGACAGGGCCATCAACAGGCTGTAGCCATCGGCCTTGGACTTGGCCACCTGGGCCATGCCAATGCCGCCACCCGCGCCGCCCTTGTTTTCCACAATCACCGACTGCTTGAGCGCGCGGCCCATGGCCTCGGCCACTGGGCGACCCACCGCATCGGCCACGCCGCCGGGCGGGAAAGGCACGAGCATGGTGATCGTGTGGTTGGGGAACTCGTCTTGCGCCAAGGTCGGCAGGGCCGCAATGGCAAGCAAGGCGAGGCCGGCCAGACGTATGCAGTTTGTAAGACGGATCATGTTTCCTCCACCGGGTTGTTCAACTCACCCAGGCCCGAGATGGCCACGCGCACCACGTCGCCATGGCGCAAGAATTTGGGTGGCTTGAAGCCGATGCCCACGCCCACCGACGTGCCGGTGGCGATGATGTCGCCGGGCAGCAGGGTCATGGCGGCAGACATGGTTTCGATCAAGGTGGGCACGTCAAAAATCAGTTGCGAGATGTGGGCGTTTTGACGTGGCTCGCCGTTGACCCAGGTCTGCATGGTCATGTCGGTGGGGGCTTCATCACGCGAAGTGATCCAGGGGCCGAGCGGGCAAAAGCCGTCGAGCGATTTGCCCAAAAACCACTGGGCGTGGTTCTTTTGCAGGTCTCGTGCGGTCACGTCGTTCATGGCTACAAAACCAAACACGTGGTTCATCGAGTCGGCCTTGCTCACGTTGCGGCAGGTCGTGCCGATGACCACACCAATTTCACCCTCGTAGTCCACCGACGAGGTGTGCTTGGGGTTGAAGCGAATCGCATCGGTCGGGCCTGACAAGGTGGTCGTGGCCTTGGTGAAAATCTGCGGAAACTCGGGGATGGCCGATGCGCCGCCGCTGGTGGCGTTGAAGCCGCTCTTGTCGAACTCCAGCGCGTGGTCGTGGTAGTTTTTGCCAACAGCAAAGGGGTTGCGCAAAAAGGCTGACAAAGGTGCGAGGAATTTAACGCTGGACAAGGCCACGCGTTCGGTCACGGCGGCTGTGAGCTGGGCAGCGGTGACGCCTTGTTGGATGATGGCCAGCACCGGGTTCGGGTGCGCACCCAACTCACCACCGACCAGAGCGGCTTCTTGTTTTTGTTCATCAATGAGGGCCAGGCGGACATTGCCAGCCACTTGTACGCGTGCGAGTTTCATGGGGATTCCTTATCAATCAAAAAATAATCGTTCACCAAAGTGGATTATGGCAAGCCTCAGCAGGTCGATTCACACCTAAATCCATCTTACTGCCCGTGGGCCATAGGCATTGCCGACACGGGTGCTTTGACGGTCAACGTGCTCTGCACCCCTTTGGCGTCTTTGAACACCAGCGTCAGCGGCACAGTGCTGTCTTTTTTCAAAGTAGTTTTCAGGTCCATCAGCATCACGTGGTAGCCGCCGGGCTTGAGCTCAACCGTTGTACCCGCAGGCAGGTCCAGCGCGGGCACGGCACGCATCTTCATCACGTCGCCTTCCATTTTCATCTCATGCACTTCGGCAATGCCCGCGACTGGGGTGGATACAGAAACCAATTGCGCGCCGTCTTTGGACTTGAGCTTCATGAAGGCACCACTGGCCATTTGGCCTTGCACTGAGGCGCGCACCCAAGCGTCTTTGACCTCGACCGTCTGGGCGAAGAGCGCGGTACTGGTCAGAGCGAGAGTTGTGATGAGGATTTCGAATTTCATGGTGTTTCTTTCTATTGGAATTAGTGCTGATGCACGCCCTGCCCGGCAGGCCTGGACGGGATGAGTTCAGGCAAGGCAGCGGGGAACTTCATACCTTTGGCCGAGATGCCTTGCTCAAAGACAACGTGCGCAGCTCATGTTTTGATGGCTCAGGGGAAGGCGGGGCATGGGGGAATTATCCCATCGCCATACTTTGCACAACCCAGCCGCAAACTGCCAATACCTTGACATTGATCAATGAAGGCCCGGTTCATCAGGGGGAAGATGAAATTGTTTTGAGAGAAATGAGCTTGTATGAACCAACCCTTAACTGCCCCCTTTAAGCAGCGGCTGCTGTCGCAGCGACAAGCCCTGCTGAAATTGATGACTGAGCAGCGCGGTGGCCGGCTGAGCCGGGCCGAGGTGGCAGCTGACCATTTTGAGCACCCCGAAGATTCGCGCGCCCAGACCAACACCGCGCGCGATCTTGAGTTCGCCATCGGCGAACACGAAACCGCAGAGCTGAACAGCATCGACAGCGCTTTGCAGCGCATCGAAGCGGGCACTTACGGACTGTGTATCGACTGTGAAGCCGACATCCCGCTTGCCCGCCTGCATGCCGCGCCTGAGGCAGCCCGCTGTCTGGCCTGTCAAGACCAACTGGAACACAGACAAGCCGAGCGGGCTTGAGGCTCACCTTTTTTATCACTGTCACAAGAAGGATTTGCCATGAGTACTTTTCACGCCATTGTCTGGATTGATCGTTCTGAGGCCCATGTCATTCAGTTTGACCGCGCGAGCGTAGAGGCGCAGGTCATTGCGTCGCGCAGCACGCACAAGCCTAAAAACCGGGGGGGCCACGTGGGCAACCATGGCGGGCGGCATGGCCGGGGCGACAGCGCCAGCGGGCACCACTCGGCCGAGGATGGCCGCGCTGGCACCGACGATGATTTCTACCATGAGGTGGCCCAAGTGCTGGTTGGCGTGCACGAGGTCTTGGTGACCGGCCCGGCCCAGGCCAAGGACGAATTTCGGGCCCACTGCCTGCGCCACGACAAGGCCATCGACCAAGCGATTGTGGGCGTGATTGCCTCAGACCACCCCAGCGACGGTCAACTGGTGGCGTTGGCGAAAAAATGGTTTCTCAAGCATGACCGGATGCAGGGCGACCCCGCGTTACGTGAAGCGCTCAAGCACTGAGCTCAGCGTTTCAGGGGCGTGATGGCTTGGTCAATCGCGCCAAACATCGACTGCCCATCGCGCCCTTTCATTTCGATGCGGATGGTGTCACCGAACTTCATGTAGTCGGTCTTGGGCATGCCGTCTTGAATGGTCTCAATCGCGCGTTTTTCTGCGATGCAGCTATAGCCTTTAGCCCAGACTTTTTTGCCTTTGACTTCTGTCGCACGGTTGCTCACCGTGCCCGAGCCGATGACGCTGCCCGCGCGCACGTTGCGTGTCTTGCACAGGTGGGCAATGAGCTGGCCGAAGTGAAAGGTCATTTCATCCCCTGCATCGCAGCGGCCGACGGCGCGGCCATTCCAGGTGCTTTGCAGGGTGAGGTGCAAGCGGCCACCTTTCCAATCTTCGCCCAACTCATCAGGCGTGACGGCGACGGGGCTGAAGGCGGTGGCAGGCTTACTCTGTACAAAGCCAAAGCCCTTGCCGAGCTCTTCGGGGATCAAATTGCGCAGGCTCACGTCGTTGGCCAGCAGCAGCAGGCGGATGCCGTCCAGCGCCTGGGCCGGGGTGCTGCCCATTTTGACGTCGGCGGTGATGACGGCGACCTCGGCTTCGAAGTCGATGCCGTTGGCCTCGCTCACGCAGACCACGTCGTCGCAAGGGCCGAGAAAATCGTCGCTACCACCCTGGTACATCAGGGGATCGGTGTAGTAGTTGGCGGGCACTTCAGCGCCACGCGCCTGGCGCACCAGTTCCACATGGTTGATGTAGGCCGAACCGTCGGCCCATTGGTAGGCGCGCGGCAGCGGGGCCATGCATTGCTGCGGGTCAAACGGGAAGGCGTGGCGCGCCTTGCCCTGGTTGAGCGCGTCGTACAGGTCTTGCAATTGCGGCGAGAGGAAGTTCCAATCGTCCAACACGGCTTGCAGGCGGTTGGCAATGCCGGTCGCATAATGCGCGGTGCTCAGGTCGCGCGAGACCACTACGAGTTGACCATCGCGCGAACCGTCTTTGTAAGTGGCTAGTTTCATGCCGAGATTGTCGTGGAAAACTCCTCCGCCCCGCTCAAACCCCTGTTCTTGATTGCCGCTCTGGTGCTGGCGGCGCACGTGGCGTTTTTGGGCTGGGTGCAAACCAGTGCGGCGCCTGAATTGAATACCACCCAAATCACACGGCCCTTCATTACCCGCACCTTGCCGCCGCCTAAGCCCGCACCTTCCGTGGCACGCAGTGAAGTCAAGCCCGCAGCGGTGCGCCCACCTAAGCCCGCCAGACCACGGGTCATTCCAAGCCCGTCAACGCCCACGATCCAGGTGTCGAATGAGGCAAAAGATCCTGAAAAGTCTGCGCAAGCAGCTGCAGAAAAAATAGAAGATGAGGCGTCCACGGCCATAGCGCCTTCGCCAGACCCGGCCCTCGACACCTCGCTCACACCCAATTTACCCGCCGAAGAGCCCACGCTCGCAGTGTCGGCGACTGAGCCTGCATCCGCCCCCGAAGCCGCGCCTGCCAGCGCCGCCGCGCCCTCGGCCCCTATCAGCCTGCCCGGTTCGCTGCGGCTCAAGTACGACATCAAAGGCGAAGTCAGCGGCCTGGGCTACAGCGCCAGCGGTGAGCTGCTGTGGCTGCACGATGGACAGACCTACGATGCGCGCCTGTCGGTCACGCACTTTTTGCTGGGCACGCGTTCGCAGAGCAGTGCAGGTCAGATCACGCCCGAGGGCTTGGCCCCCAAGCGTTTTGGCGACAAGGTGCGCTCTGAGGTGGCGGCGCATTTTGAGCGCGACAAGGGCAAGGTGATATTCAGCGCCAACACGCCCTCGGTCGATTTGCAACCCGGCGCGCAAGACCAGCTCAGCATCTTCATGCAAATCGCCAGCCTGCTGGCGGGTGACCCGGCCCGTTACCCGGTGGGCAGCGCCTTTGAAATGCAAGCCGTGGGCGGGCGCGATGCCGACACCTGGCGCTTTGTGATTGAGAGCGAAGAAACACTGGCGCTGCCGGGGGGTGAGCAAAAAGCATTGCGCATCAAACGTCCCGCGCGCCAAGAGCACGACATCACAGTCGAGCTGTGGCTGGCCCCGGCCCTGGGCTACCTACCTGCACGCATTCGCTTGACCCAAACCAATGGCAATTTTGTGGACCAGCAACTGGCATCATTTGCCCCACCTTGATGTCGTGTAAACCTTCTCTCCGGCACGCCAAGCGCAAGCACTACTTGGGCGACGTGGCTTGCAAAGGTTTGCTGTAAATCCACAGGTACAGCGGCTCCAGCAGCAGCAGCACCGCCACCAAGCGGCACACATGAAAGGCCGTGACTATGGGCGCGCCGAGTTGCAGCACTTTGGCGGTGATGGCCATCTCGGCCACGCCGCCGGGGGCCATGGCCAAAATCATCGTGCCTGCGGGCAAGCCCACGCACCAAGCCAGCAGTGCCGCGAAAGCAGAGCACACGGCAATCAGCCCCAGCGTGGCCACAGCTACTGAGACCAGCCAGCGCGGCGCAGTATGAACAAAGGCCGGGGTAAAGCGCACGCCCAGACTCACGCCAATGACCAACTGGGCCGCGTTGGACAATGGCTTGGGCATGGCAGAGAGATCAACGCCAGCCACGGTCAGGCCCATCGCCACCACCAGCGCGCCTAAAAACCAAGGGTTGGGCCGCCCCAGCCTCGCCATCACCCAGGCTCCGGCGCAGACGGCCAAGCCCAGCAGAGCTAAGCCAGGCAACACCACCTCGCGCGCACCGCCGGATGCGGCGAAGTCTTGCCCGTGCCAGCCGCTGTACTGCATGGCAAAGGGCACGACAAGCGTCACCAGCATCAAGCGCACGCTGTGCGCGGAGGCCACCAGGTCAGCGCGACCCTGAAAGCGTTCGGCCAACAGAGTCATCTCTGAAGCGCCACCAATTGCGCTTGAAAAGTACGTGGTGGCCCGGCTTAAGCCCGGCATGCGGTGCGCGTGCCAGCGGTGCAAGGCGGCGCCGAACAGCATGCCAAGCCCAAGTGCCAACACCACACCAAGGGCAATGGCCCACCACAGCCCGGCCACAAGTGCCGCCATAGCGGGGGTGAAGTACAAGCCCACAGCCGTGCCGATGATGGCCTGCCCGCCATTGCGCAGCGGTGTGGAGCTTTCAGTACGCAGGCGAAACATGGACGCGAAGGCGGTTCCCAACATGGGTCCGATCAGCCAGGGCAAGGGTGTGTGCAGCGCCACGCAAAGCCAAGCGGCGAGCAAGGCCAGCAGCAGGGTGCAAAGGACGCGAAAGTAAAAGCGGATGGACATGATTGGTTTGAAGCGAACACGCAAGGTTGAGCGACCCTGTGATGCAGTACAGCGTCACTGCAACATGAAAGTCTCAAATTCCAAAGACTCGAGCCGCCTGTTGAGCACCCATATGCCGGCCAGCACCGTCAACAACACGGAGAAGGCAAATCCATAGCCAAACCAAGCTGCGCCCAATTGGATGGACAGGGCGCTGAAGATCAGGTTTGTGCTTAGCAACATAGCGGTCAACCACACCACTGCGCGGCGTTGGTCCAAATAGAACAGTACGTTCAAAATGCCCAACAGCACCACTTGTAGGCCCGCGCCTGCGACATCGACAAATAACAGCGGCAAGTAAAGTGTGGAGATTCCCATGGCGTTCAACATGGATTCGCCCATGACAAATACCACTAGTACCGTAATAGCCTGGATTTTCGCAATGTCAAACAAGCCGCGTTGCACGTAATAGACCATGTGGTTTCGCATGCGTTCGATGTAGTCTAACGTGGCCCCATCGCGCACGGCGTCATAGAACTTGTTGTAGTACTCGACAAAATCTGTCTCGATGCGTACCAAAAACACGGCCATTCCAGGAATGACGGTGAGGTAGGAGAGAAAAATAGGAAAGTCGTAAATAACCGAAGAGTTGAGCGGGCCAATCACGTTTTGCCCAGTGCCTGGGTAGAACCAAAACAGTATCTTGTCGATCCAAACCCCAAGATTGAAAAAGAACCCCGTGGCCATCAAGCTGCGGAACATGGCCCCGCGCTTCCATATCTCAAAAGCGATGAAGCGATCAGAACGGTAGTTCTTGTAAATCAACCACACCATGCCGGTCAGAAGGATGAAATGCCCCAGCACAAAACCGAGCAAGAGGCCTTCCATGCCGAGGGAGCGTCGGAACAGCAGAGCTAGCACCATGGTGGCGCTGTAGCCAACAAAGAAGATCAACACGATGGCTTCGTAGTGCTTCATGCCCGAGAGAAACACCGTGGCGACCCAGATCGCTGACATGATGGCAAAGCCCATCACAAACAGTAGCCGATACAACACGGTCTGTTCTGGAAATAAAAAAATCACCACGGGTAGTGCGCACAAAATGCTAACGTTGATCGCCACAAACATCAGGCCATTGAAATTGGGCAAAATCGATTCATCGTCTTTGGCAAATAGGCGATCGGCCACGAAACGAGTGAACGAAAGTTGAACCAACCCAGTCAACACCAGTGAACCCAAAAACAGGTAAGTGACCGTGACCTGGAATTGCGTGATTTGCAAGTTGGGGACGGTTACACCCACGCTGATCAAACCGATCAGCATGATGCCGATAATCGACAATACCCAAGGGCCTGAGCTGATGATGCCCGCGTAGGCGTAGGCTTGCAGCAGCCCGGTGTATGAGCGCTTGTTTAGCAGCTTGCGCAGCTCAAAACCTATGCCTGCCATGCCAGGCCCTCGGTGTAGAGATCGCGGTAGCGGTCAAACATCATGTGCTGCGCGTAATAGGCCTCGACCCGGCGAATGGCGGCCTGGCTGGCGCTGTGCCAGGCGGCATCATCGGTGAGCAGCTCCAGCGCGGCTGCGCCCAGTGCCTCGGGGTCGGCAATGCGCACGATGCGCCCGGACGCGCCTATGGCCTCATCGTCGCCCGGCAGGCCATATACCAGTTGACGGCAGGAGCCCACGTCGGTGCTGACCGTGGGCACGCCGGCGGCATAGCCCTCCAAAATCACCAAGGGCAGGGCCTCGCTGATGGAGCTCAGCACCACCAAGCCGACCTGGGGCAAGATGTCCGTGAGTTTTTGAAACCCCAAAAACTTGATGCAATGGCCCAAATCCAAGCGCTCGGCAAGCTCATGGCACTCCTGAGCGTAGTCCGGGTCTTCTTCCTCAGGCCCTGCAATCCAAGCTTGAGCTTCTGGAAGGCGCGCGACCACACTGCGCATTGAGCGGATAAAAGTTTTGATGTCTTTGATGGGCACGACGCGGCCAATCAAACACAGAATGGGCGGGGGTGACGCAGGCCGCATGGCTCGCAGAGGTGCAAAGCGTTCAATGTCAATGCCGTTGGGGATGTTGCTGGTGCGCTCGGGCGGCGCACCATCGACCAATTGACGCTGCCGGTTGGCCTCGTACAGCGCCACGATATGGTCGGCAGATTGGTAGGTGAGGTAGCCCAGGTGCTCAAAGAATCGGATCCAGATTTGGCGGTAGTAGCTCACCTGGGAGGGGTCGTGGTCAAAGACGCTACGGTTATCTTTGATCCACTGCGCTTGGTATAGGTCAATCTTGCGCTCTTTGACGTAAATCCCATGTTCACTCAGGATGTAAGGGCGCGGATTTTGATGCTTGAGTAGCAGGCCCAAGATGCCTGCGTAGCCCGTGGATACCGAGTGGTAAAGACGCGCCTTGGGGCAGTTTTTGGCAATTTCACGCAAACGCCACAGAGGGGTGTGAATGGTGCGAATGGTCCAAAAATAATCAACAAAAGACGGGTCGGTGCTGTAGCGCATGTAGCTGTCTTTGATTTGTTCCCAAGCAGCCTCGCTGTGCAAAAAAGTTTCGTGGCTGAGCTTGCCGCCCGCATGGGCCTCATCCATTGTGGATGAGAAGAGGTGCGGGCAGTCCGGGTGGCGGATATCGGTCTGAAACAGCTCATGCATTCGCTTGACCTGCGCCATGATCTTGGGATCGGCCTTGACTTTGCTTGGACGAATTTTGGAGGTCGGCTTGGTCTCTGACAGGTACACCACATCCAAGTGCACCAGGTTGTCGGGCAAGGCGTAGCGCATTGCGCCGTAGTCCGAGCGTTGGCTGCCAATGAAAATGGCGCCAAAACGCAATTCAGGATAGCCCCGGATGATTTGGTTGACCCAGCTCGACACGCCCCCAGCCACGTAAGGAAAGGTGCCCTCCAGCAGCAGGAGCACGTCTACGTTGTCAGACTTGGGGAGCTTCGGCTCAGATGTGTTGGAGGATGCGGACGTCACGGAATTGCTGGAAGCTGTCACGCCCAGTCCAAAAATCAATAAGTGTATTGGTGCGAGGGGCCATTCTCATGGTTATGAGACGGCTCATATAACCACGTACTTGTTCAAAGTCACGTTGTATGAACGCCAGTTCAGCAAGATAAGGCAATACGGAATCTTCAGATTGACCATAACTCATGGATGCCTTGAAAGCCGACTCCGCGGAAGCAATTACATGGGTCTCAAAAAAAACCCGGCCCTCGAGAAACAACAATCCCGCTTCAGGATCCGGATGTAAGCTCATTGCTTGAACAAGAGCTTGCAAAGCCTCACTTAGCACATGCTTGCGCATTTCACCCTGAACCAAACCACTTTGGACCATTTCCAGATGCAGTTCCGCCAGATGACGGTAACAATCATATCGAGCCTGCGTAGATAAAGACTTGGCTAGATTCTTTTGTTCTGCGTGTATTTGAACCGACAGCCTTTTTTCAGCAGCATCCAGCATGCCAAAGGCCACTAATCGGACGTCGTCCGTATCATCACCCAGCAGGTTTTCTAAGATCGGATTGGCTACCCCGCTTGGCACTACCTGTAAAGTCAATAAGGATTGCATGCGAACCTTGTCCGGGGCGTTTTGGGTCAAGCGTGAGCGAATAGCTCCTTGGCCTGCGCGCGGGGTTTCGTGAATTTGCACGTCATAGATGGGCAACTCAACCGTACGAGGCACGGCCAGTCCAATCGAGTTTGTTTTGCGGACTAAAGTGAAGTGAATGATGAGCAAAATACCAATTGGACCCAACACTGGTGCAATAAAGGCGAAGTTGAACATGAGTCCCCAGGCCCAGAACTTAGACCGTCTGTACTTTGCAGGAAGCATTACAAACGCACAGGTGGCCAACACTGCACTTAAGCCTGCATGCAACAAGCTCACCCTCACAAGCTCATGCAATGAAGTTGTCAATTGCATCTCGCTGGTGAACAACGCAGCATCCGCCAGAATTGCGCTGATGGCCCAAAAAAGATTGTTCATTCTTGCATCTCTTCGGTCAAGATCTGCAAAGGGTTTTCTCGAGAAAAATCGATGCTGCGCAAGCGAATCTGCAAGGAGTCAAAACCACCTTCGTAAGTGGCCTTGAGCCAGGCATCGATGCGTTGCAAGAAACCGTTTTTGGCCTGAGCATTGGTAAAAGGCATCATGACCGCAATCACGGAGCAGCCATTAACTTCGGTTTGCCAATAGAGGTCTAGGCCGCGCTTGATCTGTAAAAATTGCGCTGGAATATCAGCCTTCATTTTGGGAGAGAAGTGCATGACCACAATATGACTGGTGATACCGACCTTTTTTTGCATACGCATCATGCGGACTATTTCTTCGGCAAATGATGCGGGTATGGTGGGTAAGTGCTTTCGGCATAGGGTCACGTCACTTGCACTTCGGAGATGATCTGAATAGTAAGCCGCGATAACCGACATCATTTGCAGGTTCTCAACATTGAGTGAGAAAAACGGGATTTTGCTGACCGCAATTACACCCACGAGTGTGCCGTCACTTGCAATTAAAGGGGCAACGACCAGTTGATTGGACTTGCGTTCGTGAGAAACCTCAGCGTCTGCGATGTGCGCTAAATTGAGTTTTTCAAACGCCAGCATCAGTAGCTCATCATCATCTCGCATGGGCAAGGGGTCACCGATGAACTGAAGCATCGGACTTAGCATGTGGTTCTCATCCCCCTCGGCATCTGCGCTGTAGATGGCGGCCGACTCAATACTGACGTACTGCGCCAAAAGGGCTAGCAACGACTTGGCGCCTGGCACCAATTCACCAGGTCGCGTTTCTTGCAGAACTAACGTTCTCACATTGACCAAAGCGTCGCGCAAAGAGCCAGGTCGAGACAGCATTTCTTGTTCCATGCGGTCGTGTGACAAATTGAGGAGCAGGTGACGACGAGTAAGCCTAGACAGTCGCTCTGTCACGTAGAGGTTGGTCTCGTCCATGCGCGCAATCCGGTCACGCCAGACGTCGCTGAATTCACCGCACAACAGAACCAACAGGCCACCGCCAAAGAAATAGTCCCGTGGAAAGTCTGCCTGCACCACTGCTGCCACCTGAAGGTTGTTGGCCCAAAACCAGTTGCCTAAAATCAGGAAGCCCCCAATCAAACCAGGTATGACCCCATACCGTAAAGAGAGCAATACCGGACCCAGCCATAACCAAGGAAAGGCAGACTTGCTGAGTAAGGGATCTTCAGGCCGCCAGAACCAAGCCGCACCCATGAACAGTGCTGAGATGAGCAGCACCTCAAGCCACTTGCCGCGCGCGGCGAGGCTTTCAGGCGCGAGCTTCTTTGAGAACGCTAGGCGCTTCCAAAGTGAAAGGCGAGGCTCTTGTGGGAGTTGCATCCGGAGGTGCCAATCAGCGCTTGGATTGCCCAGACTCCATGGGGAAAGTGTCTAGCAACTGGTAAAGCAGTTTGCGGGCCACGCCTGACAAGGCTTCTCGGCTCCACCCGCTTTTGGCACCAGAAGCACTCCAGATGATTTGTCCATTGCTCAGGTCCAACACCTGAAGCGTCACGCCCACTGCGGGTTCGCCATCAATGCCGACCTTGTAACGCCACTCTTCCACCACACCCGTCAGGGCGTAGCGAATGCCCTGTTCGCGCGCCCATTTTTGAGCTTCTTCGGCCACGCGGCGCTCGGAAGGTTCAAACAAACTGTCCCGCGACAATGCCACGGGGTAGCGTGCAATATCTCTTAGACCGCGCAAACGCAAACCATGTTCTGCAATGGCTTCAGCAGACAGGCCAGCTTGTGGCGTATCGGTTTGGTTCACCATTGGCAGTAAAGCCCATTTGGCGCCGGGCTCAAAGGCCGCGATTGGGGCGACCGTACTTACCGTGGTACAGGCCGTTGTGGTCAGAACCGTCATAAATAACAAAAGTGCGGTTTTTAATTTCATGATCGTTCTCTTAATAATAATGCCGGTAACGTAATGCCAAGGTTCTGCTTAAAGCGCCAGTTCCCGTTCCACCGCTGCTTTGTTCCATGCGTAGGGAGAAGTGATCTTCGCCGGTGATCGTCCCTGCCAGGCCAATTGCGCCACTGTAACCCGCACCGTTGAGCGAGTTGTTGGTGGTACAGATATCAAAAAATGGTCGCAGAGCGCGCGTATAAATGTCCTGTATGTTTTGCCCTGCCAGATTCTCTCCCATTCCAAGGCATGCGCCCATGTTGGTGCTACCTTCCGGCAGGAAGTATTTCACGGCGTCAAGGTTTCCTGAGTTGATTTGATCAAGAACAGTGGGGGACAAGCGACCCAAAGCCTGCGGGCCTACGCCACCGTCATAGCTGTAGTTGTACTGCTCGGCAAAAACACGTACGCGAAAATCGGGGTATTCGGTGCGAATGCGGTATCCCAACTCCAGGTTGTGGTTTTGCCCTGAGCCCAGGTAATCGTCAAACTGTGTAGAAAACCGCGCCATACGCAGGCCATAGCGTAGGTATTCGCGTTTGCTGATGACGTAGGTAAAGCCCAGCCGCACGTTGTCTTCGTAACCACCCACGCGCAAGGCCAAGCTGTCGCTGGAGTCCGCGCGTAGACCTGCGCTTGCATCGAACACCCATCGCGGACCAGATCGCCATGTTTGCGCCAGTTTGAGACCAAAAGTACTGGCCATTTCATTGCGCTGAAAAACGTTGGCAGTTGTATCACCGAGGCCACCTAACCAGCGCAAATTCAGGCTGCTGAGTTGTTCGCTGCCAGGCACGAATGGGCCGGTTGCGGGGTCGGAGCTGGATTGGATATTCTGTGCCCACCCCAACGTTAAGTGCAATTTTGGCTCCAGTATCAGACGGGCCTCCATTTGCAGACTGTTCACATTAAGTGTCCCATAGGCCTCATTGGCCACACGCATTTGCACATAGTTCGCATGTAAGGGTGCGTGCTGACGGTAGCGGTCGTGTAGGGGCTCATCGACTTCGTTGCGTTGCATACCCTCAAAGGCGACATTCAAGGCCTGGGGCCAGTGCTCCATTGTGTAGGCCGTGTCGTAACGGTTATAGACGGGTAAGCGATCTGATTGTTGGAGCAACAATCGATCCATGATTGCTGTGTCTTGTAATTGCAGGGCAGTTTGGCTCTCGCCCCACAATGGCGCGGCTTGGTCTTTGCCGGCCTTGCGTGCGTAGTTCAGCCACATCCAGCTGCGTGCATTGGGAAATTGTTCTTTGGAAATGGCCCAGCCCAAAATCAGGTCGCGGGTTTGTTTGGTTGCCGTTTGCTGCTCGGGCAGGCCGCGCAGTTGACTTACAACTTGTCGAATCAAGGCCATGCCGGGGTCGCCAGGCGCATTGAGGATAGCCAATCGTGCCAGTGCTAGCAACTCAGGCTGATCGTCCAGCGGCGCTTGAAGGTTGGGTTTGGGGTGCTTCTCATTCAGCTTGAACCAGGCATGTCGGCGCACCCGCTCAGCCATGCCGGCCAGATTCACTCGCTCTAGTGCGTCTGCGTAATTGAGGAGCAATAGATTGTCTTCCTGGTTGCGCAAGACTTCTTTACGGTACCAGTTCAGTGCGTCTTTGAAGCGATCCAGGGCGTGGTAACCCGCAGCAAAAGGCTGCCAAAAAGCCGATTCTTTTTTCGCTTGGGGAGCCAGTGCACTCAGCATCGATTCAAGCTCTTGTTTGCGATCAGTATTTATCAAAAACCACAAGGCAGGCACAGTGATTTGGCTGTCCTGCGGGCTGCGGCTCATCGCCCGGCGAAAGTCTTGCCACGCCTTGTCCATCTCGGCCTGATTTTGATAGAACTGGGCACGCTGTATCAAGAACTGAACGTCATTCTCCAACTGCACCAGATCAGATGGATTGATCTGATTGAAAATTCGTGCTTGTCCGGCTACATCGCCTTCTTGGGCGAAGATGCCTAGCGCCAACTTCAGGTTGTCAGTATTGCCGTAGCGGCGGTAAGCCTCAAACGCCAAGTCTGCTCCTTGCTTGGGGTGGCGTTGGCGCACCAAGTAAATCAGTCGTGACCAGTCGCCTTCTGTAGCCTGAGGTCCACGGGCAAATTTTTGATAGGCTTTTTCTGCTCCTGCTGCTTCTTGCAGTTCCCACGCAACATTGCCAAGAATGCGCCAAAATTCTTCAGCATCTGCTGGCACTTCAAAACTCAGGGCTTCCATCAGCTCATAGGCCTCGCGCATGCGGTCGCGCCCAATCAGAATTACCACTGCTTGCAAGGTGGCGTCCATGGAGAAAGGCTTCAGCTTGGCGCGTTCTGCAAACAGATGTACACCGCGTTCGTCATCGCCCGTGTTGACGGCCATTTGTGCCGCGTGTTCTAAAAACAAAGGATTGCCTAGGCGACGGTATTGCTGCTCAAAATATACCGAGCCCTGCTTAGACTGTCCGGCCATGTCGTACAACCGGTAAAGGTCGGTCCATTGGGTGCTTGTGGGTTCGTGGTGTGCCGCTCGCGCTTGCCAGGCGGCAATGGCCAGTTCGGGTTGCTCGGTCATAGGTGCGAGCCGCAGCACAGCGTTCACCACCTCTTCGGAGCGATCTCCTTGCTGGAACAGGTGCGACCAGTGCGTCCATGCGATTTGGGGGCGCTTGGTCCAATCGCTTAAGCGGGCCAGTTTGCGCCGCCATTCGGCGTCTGAAGGAACGCTGGCTACGGCTTTTTGGGCCAGACGGAAAGCGGGTTCAATTTGCCCTGAACCCATGAAGGCACTGAAGGCCAAGGCGTAGTCGTCGGCATTGAACGGTTTGGGGTCACCGGCTTCAAACGCAGATATTGGTTGTGCTTGAGTAGGATCTTTTGCGCGCAATGGTGATTCAGCGATTCGCGGTGTGACGGGTGCTAAGGGTGTTACGGGTTTTGCGTCAAGGTTCGCAGGTTTTCGAGTTGATTCGGGTTCAGGCGAGTTTGGGGCTTTAAGGGCTGATGCGGGCTTGGACTCAGGCACACGATCATTGCCAGCGGTCTCTTCCCAATTGCGTTTGACGATAGCGTCAGGGCGGTAGGCTGCGAGGCGAATTACGTCCTCTTTGCGTAATTGAGATGCCAATGCATCTCGGGCAGCCTGGATGCTGGGCCAAAACCCCGCGCGCAAGACATAAACCTCGCCTCGTCGTTCGATTCGCAAATAAGGCAAGTCCTGGTATTGGTGATACACCTTTTCTAAGGTTTGGGGGCCACTACTCATGATCTGCCAAGAATAGTAGTCATGCCCAGTCAGTAGATTTTGATCAGCTTGGGCGCCACAACAAGTGGCCCACAGACCTGTAAACGCCAATAACCGTTGCAACAATCGACTCATGGGGCGCTGCGAACAGGGGCAGGGGGCACGGCAGCTGGATGCGATAGCGAGGCGTCCGTGAAGACCAGCCGTTGTGCATACATCGCAGCTAATTTAGGCTCCCCTGCGGCCAATGCTGTTTGCGCCATATAGCGCAAGGTGGGTAGATCGTCGGCCAGATCGCCAAGTTCTTTTTGCGCTTCTTGCATGGCAAGTTGAAAGCGACTGGATGCCATTAAGGCGCCAATACCTTGGTGAAAAAACTGGCGGGCGTCATCACGGTTAGGGGTGTGCTTGCGTGCTAGAAAAAAGTATTGGGCAGCCAGCTCATAATGACCCAAACCAAGCGCTTCTTTGGCATATTTAACCAGAGTGGCAACGGGGCGATCAGGGCTGATGCGGCCCAGGAAATAAATGCCCAAGTCCATACGTTCCATCCGGAAAGCGGCTGCGGCGAAGGCACTGGCTAATTCTGATGAGATATCGTCCCCACGCGCGGACTGAAGCAAGATTGTCAGGCGGCGTGTCCAATGGGTTTTGTCTGTATCGGAAAGATCGCCGGCCAACATATCTTCAATAGACGAGAGCAAAAACAGGCGAGCCTCGCTGCGTTGGCGAACATCACCTGAAGTCAGCACGGATTGCAGCAATTGTTCTTGCGCTGTTAGAGATTGATCAGGCCTGGCTCTAGCCAGCAATAGAGTCAGGTCATAGTTGTCTGGTTCAGCCCTGTACAGGTTCTCGATGTACGACAAAGTTAGCTCGTCGAGCGCGTCGTGATGGTAGAGCTTCTCTACCAAAGCCTTGTGCGGAAAAATAACGCGCAGCAGACCAACCATGATGACCGCGATCAGCATGATCTGCCAGTTCGTGGCCAGCACGAGCCTTATGGGCCGATGGTTAGCGCCGGCATATCGCTTCGAGCGGTCGGGCAGCATGGCTACTCAGTTCGTAATTTGTAAATTCAGCCTGCGTGCGACTGGGTGTTAGTTCACGCCCGGCCACTGAAACTCGACAGCCTTTGGCGTAGGCCAATGTGAACTGCAAAGGAACTTGTCCCACCAGAGTCCAACGGTAGGTCGTGTTGGATACATTCTCAATGCGCTCAAATGCTTCAGGGCTGGCGTTGGCCGAGTCCAGTCGCAAGCCGGTTTTGGCCTGAGGAGTAAATACCAACTCCCCTGATGACCCGGCCAAATGAATATAGCTGTCTTGTGCGTTTAGTTTAAAACCCGCGATGGATTCACTCAACCCCAGATCGGGCGAGCCAAGAGCATTGGGCGCACGCAAGGTATGCAAGTTACCCATGCCACGCACGCGCCAGCCTTTGGAAGTGCGGGCCACGGCAACTTTTAAAAATGACTCTACTTTGCGCGCGTAATCAGACGCAAAAACCGGAGTGGTTTCTTGCTTGAGCGCATAGTCAAATACTTTTTCCAAAGACCGCAGCCCCGCCAGTTTTGTGGCGATGTAGGTGTGGAAATAAATATTGATGGGCTTGAGGCGGCGAGGTTTTTCAGTGAATTCAAAGGTCTCGATGACCCGCTCAAAACCCGAGAAAGGTCCGCGCCAATCGTTTGTGTAAACATTCTCGTTTTGGTTGGGCGCAAAAACTTGAAACTGATCACCAAAATACATGCCTAGGCCATCTACCATGGTGACCGATGGGCGCGACAGAGTGGCCACTGTATCGCCACCATTCATATTCATTACACCTTGCTTTTTGGTTAATGCAATAGCGTCTCGCCCTGCAATCGTGTTGCCTGTCCACAAGAACAGGTTGACCTTCTTACCCGCAGGAGCCAGACGGGTTTCGATGTAGCGAATGGAGCCTTCTATCTCGCGCTGTAGATTAAAACTGTACCCGGGAATTTTCAGATGGTAGCCCTCTTCAGACTTGCCTGACTCTTGGGCCTTTTCCCAGTTGAAAGGGTGGGTGAAGCTGTGCGAGGCCAACTCCACATTCGGAGCCCGAAAAATTTCTTTGGCAACAGCCTCAGTCTGCTTTGAGTATTGAGGGTACAAGCCTTGGGGAGACAACTCGGCTTCGATCACAGAAATGGCCATGGGCACGGGGTATTTTTTAACGATGCGGTCTCGAATCACCTCCCCCGCAAAAGGATTGCCTGGCAGCTCAGAGCGGCTGACAAAACCGTCGCCATCCATGTGTGCCAGCAGCATTCGCCGCCCGCTCTCAGTTGTCACATCAGGCACAGGCATGTCGGGCAAGCGCAGCACTTCTTTGAAAAAAGCAAAGGGGTCGATTACCCAGCGTGACTCCTTATCGCTTGCCAAAGTCACCATACCAAAAGGTGACATGACATAACCACCCCAAGGGGTGAGGGCTGCGGCTACTTGTTTTGCTTTGCCCCTACTCAGGGTGAGCAAGGGGCGTCCGTCTTTGATAACGAGCGGTGTGAATTCATTAACTTGTGGCTGTGGTTGGCGGCCAAATCCCATCATGCTGGCCTGTTGGCTGATGGTGACTGGGCCGTTGTCTGCTCCTTTGCTCGTCAGATCCACCCCCAGCTTATTGCTCAATGTTGAAGACAACATGGGGCTGACATCATTAATTAATGCCACGGGGACATTTTCATCAATGCGCTTGCTCATCCAGGTGCTGATTGCTTGCTTTTCAGAACTGGTCCCGAGCTCGCCCAGCCAAAAAACAACCCCAGCGTAACGACCGGCCAAGTTGGCTTCAGGCAGGTGGCGAAAATCCACATACTCCACTGCATAACCTAGATAATTCAAGGGCATGGTCGCCATGCGGACGGCCTCGGTACCCCTCAATTCATACTCACTGGCCAAGGGGCTGTGAACCACCAAAATACGACGCGGCATCACCTCGACCGAGCCAACTCCTAATGTTGCCAAGTCAGGTGTGGCCACCCAAGGAATGAAGCCCTGCGCTTCAATTTGCTTGGCAGTGCTACGCGCCAGCTCCCGGTTATTGGGAGGCACGTAGTCGATGGCGATGACGGGCAGTTTGTATTCTTGGGTTATGCGCTTGAATTGCCCCAGCAACCATTCTCGGTCTGCCGCAGGCACGGGACGGTACGTGCTTTTTCCTGCGTCGTAGCCTTGGAACAAGGATTCGGCGGCAACATACGCGACCTCTTTATAGGTGCGATCCAGGATTTCAAAGCCGCGATTAAAAATTAACTTGGCTTGTGGATGGCGGCGTTTGAGCTCCTTGACCAACGCGACCATGCCCGCTTCTTGCTTGGCCTTGTCTTCAGGTGCTTTGGCGAACAGGTGGTAGGAATCCAGCGTGTCAAGAAAGAAGCTGCGGTAGCCAGCAGCCCACAGTGGATCGATCACACTGTCAGAAAAAAACTGGGGCCAATCGGAAGCGGCTTGGTCGATCAGGCGGCTGCCCCAATCTTTGTTTTCACCCTTGAGCCAGGCCTTGGGGATTTTGGCTGCGTAAGGGCGTGAGGGGTGCACTTCGCCCACCGAGACATAGGCCACCTTCTCGGTTTGCGGCAACACGGGTTGGGTGGGGTTGGGGACATGGCCGGGATCCACCACCACCAAGTCAAAGGCTTGCAATTCATTCCAGGGTGGCTGAGGGCCGTAGTAGAAGGCCACGGCCGGTGCAGCGCAGGCGACGCCGGATACAAAAAAGCTGGCAAGCAAGGAAAGCAAGCGCGTCAAAGAGAGCCAACGGTTCACGTGTTGACCTCAGACCACGCAGGCAAGCGAATACTCACTTTGACTTGTTTTGAAAGCATGCGGCATTTTATTGGGCATCGGCTTGAATTGGTGGGGTTATTGTGTGATCAATATCACCGAACCCGCCGAATCGCCTCAGCCAGCGTGCCCACCATGCGCTCAATTTGCGCCTTGGTCACAACATAAGCCGGCGCCAGTACTACGTTGTCCCCTGCATTGCGCACCATAACGCCTCGGTGAAAGCAGTCAATAAAAACGTCATAGGCGCGCTTACCCGCTTGACCTACTGGGCTAGCTAGCTCTACCGCGCCAGCCAGGCCCAAGGTGCGAATGCTGGAGACGTGTGGCAAACCCGTCAAGGCGCTGTGCATGGCATCGCCCAGCATCTTGCCCATCTCGGCGGCACGCGCAAAGAGTTGCTCATCGCGGTAGACATTGAGTGTGGCGATGGCAGCGGCACAAGCCACGGGGTGGCCCGAGTAGGTGTAGCCGTGGGCAAACTCAATGGCGTGCGCCGGACTATTGGCATGGGCCAGCATCAGGTTTTCGTACAAGGCGCTGCGGCAGATTACACCGCCCATGGGAATAACGCCATTGGTGACGCACTTGGCAAAAGTCAGCATGTCAGGCACCACGCCAAAATAGTCCGCACCAAAGGGCACGCCCAAGCGGCCAAATCCGGTGATGACCTCGTCAAAAATAAGCAAAATGTTGTGCTTGTCGCAAATCTCACGCAGGCGCTTGAGGTAGCCCTGCGGCGGCACGTACCAACCCGCACTGCCCGCCACCGGCTCCACAATCACCGCCGCGATATTGCTGGCGTCATGCAGGGGGATGATGCGGTTTTCCAGTTCCAGCAACAGGTCTTCTTGCCACACCGGTTCTACCCCGTTGTAGTAGGCGTGATTGAGTGGGTCATGGATGAAACGCAGGTGATCCACACGCGGCAACATCGCCGTGCCAAAAACCTTGCGGTTGCCCGGAATGCCGCCCACGCTCATGCCGCCAAACCCCACGCCGTGGTAGCCCCGCTCACGGCCAATGAAGACGTTGCGGTGGCCTTCGCCGCGCGCACGGTGATGAGCCAGTGCGAGCTTCATCGCAGTATCAACTGCCTCACTGCCCGAGGTGCAAAACAGCACTTTATTCAAGTCGCCCGGGGCTAGTTCCGCAATGCGCTGCGCTGTCTCAGCGGCCTTGTCGTTGCTGGCGCTGAACGCAGTCGAGTAGTCCAGCGTGTCAAGCTGTTGTTTGATGGCCTCGTTGATCTCGCGCCGCTTGTGCCCGGCGCCAACGCACCACAGGCTAGAGATGCCGTCCAGCACCTGGCGCCCATCGTGCGTGGTGAAGTGCATGCCCTCGGCTGCGACAAAGATGCGCGGGTCTTGGTGGAAGCTGCGGTTCGGGGTGAAGGGCAGCCAATGCGCGTCTGTGTTCAGCATGATGTCGTGATCTTTCTGAGAATTGAGACAATAGGGGATTCAAAGGAATCCTATGAGCCAAGTTTATATTCTCACCCTGTCCTGCCCCGACCGTCTGGGTCTGGTGCACGCCGTCTCTGGTTTTTTGCTGGAGCGCGGCGGCAACATCGACGAAGCCGCCCAGTACAACGACCCCGACACCGGCCTGTTTTTCATGCGTGTGCAGTTCTCCTGCGAGCAACTGACGTTTGAGGATTTGAAAATTCAACTCAAGCTGATGGCCGAGCCGCTGAAAATGCAATGGAGCCTGAACGCCAAGGCGCAACTTATGCGTACCGTCATCATGGTCAGCAAAGAAGGCCATTGCCTTAACGACCTGCTGTTCCGCTGGAAGAGCGGCTTGCTGCCCCTGGACATCCGCGCCATTGTCTCCAACCACCGCGAGTTTTACCAACTGGCCGCCAGCTACAACGTGCCGTTTCACCACATCCCCGTCACCGCCGCCACCAAGCCACAGGCCGAAGCCAAACAGTTTGAAATCATCCAGGCCGAAGGGGCCGAGTTGGTGGTGCTGGCGCGCTACATGCAGGTGCTGTCCGACGACCTGTGCAAAAAGCTATCGGGCAAGGCCATCAACATCCACCACTCTTTCTTGCCCAGCTTCAAAGGTGCCAAGCCCTATTACCAAGCGCATGACCGGGGCGTGAAACTGGTGGGGGCCACCGCCCACTATGTGACGGCCGACCTGGACGAAGGCCCGATCATCGAGCAAGACGTGGCCCGCGTGGACCACACCAAAACCGTAGAAGACTTCACCAACCAGGGCCGCGACACCGAAAGCCAAGTGCTGGCACGCGCCGTGAAGTGGCATAGCGAGCACCGGGTGCTGGTGAATGGGCATAAGACGGTGGTTTTTAAATAAACCACCCCACAAAGGCAGCCCCACTGGCATCGATGCGCTCTGGCTCAACCCTCGCGTGGTTTTGCCAGCTTCTTTGCAATGGGTGGCAAGTAGTTTTCTGACGACACGACGGACTTGCCTGTCTGACTTTCTAACTGGTTACGGGCTTGCCGGGCAATGCGGCCACCCGCTTTGGCCGCCGTTTTGTTTTTCTCCATACCTGTGGCGTCTACGTTTTCTGCAATCTGCCGGGTCGAGAGCTCGGCCAGCGCTGTGAAAATAAGTTCAGCCTCGCTCATGTGGTCACGCAGGTTTTGGCTCTCCAGGCCCTTCATCCCCTTGTGATCTTTGACACTCACCCCAGACCATTCCTGATGAATGATGTTGGTGAGGATGGCGAACTCACTGCCTTCCTTGATGGCGTGGTCGCGCCAGAAATCGGTGAGCTTGTTGCGCGTTTCTTGCCCTGTCATTCGCTGCTGAATCCACTTGTCGCTGCGCCCATGTAGCTGCCACGTTTGGCGTGCACGGTCTAGTGACAAGGCCGGGTCGGCCATCTCTTGCATGCGCTCGTAGCCTACCTTGGCAAGCCAGAGCTTGATGGGCTCGGCTTTGGGGTTGGGGACGGATTGGACCAGACGCAGCAAGGTTTCGGCGGCGGCGACATCAGTAAGGTAGTTTTTGCCGTCGGCAGCCGGCAATTTCAGTCGGTGACAGTTTGTCACCGACTGACTGCCTTCTTTCCTCAGGCGCTCTTTGAGCTTGTTCCAGTACTTGCGCGCCGTCTGGTAGTCGGCCTGCTGCGTCAACACTTGCACCACATCCACAACTGAGAACCACCAGATTTCAGTGGTCTCGTCGTATACGCGGCGGATAGCCTGGCCATCGAATTCAGCGGGAAGGATTTTCATTTATTTGGGCCTTTGATAGCAATGACTGGCTCAAAGACTTTCAACACGATTACCGTCTCATTGAAAACTTTGAGCTGCGCAAAGCTTAAACCCCGCACAGGCTCATGGGGTGAGCCTGTTTTCTTTGGATCAGAAATATTTTTCCACCATCGCCCCATCCGGGAATGCACGATTGACGCACCTGCGCGATTGCTCTCAGAATGAGCGGGCTTGTACTTGCCCTCAACCGATTTCAATCCGAAGGATCCCTCTCATGTCTCCCTTGCATCGCCGCTTCAAAAACTGGATCGCTTCCGCCATTGCGGGCTTGGCGCTGTGCCTAAGCGCACAGGCCCAGACTTACCCTGTTAAGCCGATCAAAATGATCGTGCCCTTCCCCGCAGGCGGCACGACCGACATCGTGGCGCGCATCGTGGCGCAGCGCATGAGCGAGACCATGGGCCAGCCGGTGGTGGTGGACAACAAGGGGGGAGCGGGCGGCGCGATTGGGGCTGATCTGGTGGCCAAGTCGCCGCCTGACGGCTACACCGTTTTGATGCACAACATCAGCTTTCCGTTGTCGTCAGTGGCGCAAACGCTGGCGGGGCGCTCACCCTTCAATGCGGAGACTGATTTTGCAGGGGTCTCCATCGCGGTTTATGTGCCCTATGTGTTGACCGCCTACCCTGGCGTGCCCGCCAAAGATTTGCGTGAATTCGCGGCGCTGCTCAAGGACAAAAATCTGAAATACAACTACGGCTCCACCGGGCCGGGCTCGGCCATGCATGTGTTGGGCGAGGCGCTCAAGCGAGATGCGAAAGTTGACATGCAGCACGTGCCCTTTCGGGGTGCGGCCCCTCTCAAGCAAGAGCTGCTGACCGGGCGCCTCCAGCTGGGTGGCGATCAGCTCTCGTCGTCATTGGCCGAGATTCGGGCGGGAACGCTGCGTGCGTTGGCCACTACAGCCTCCACGCGCATAGCCGGTCTGCCAGACGTGCCTACTGTGCGCGAGCTGGGCTTCCCCGGTTTGGAGTTCGAAGGCTGGAATGGCGTCTTCGTGCCCGCCAAAACGCCCAAGGACATCGTGGCCCGGTTGCAGCGTGAGATTTCTGCGGCAGTGCGCCATCCTGAGGTCATGAAGCGCTTGGCCGATTTGGGTGCAGAGCCCGTGGGCTCAAGCCCGGCTGAACAGGACGCGATGTTGAAGCGTCAGATGGACCAGTTCCGCGCGGTGATCAGCGAGATGAAGCTCGAATAGCTCTGGATTCCCGCCTGCGCGGGAATGACGGCACTTAGGGCTTGGTCTTCAACCACCACATCGGAAATTGCGTGCAGTCGGCATCATCCAAGCCACTGGCGGCGGCTTGGTCTAGGTTGGCCAGCGTGATGGCTGTTAAAGGCACTTGGCGGCCTTGCAGCGTGGCTTGGTCCACCATGGTGCGCACGTCTTTGCGCATGGTGGCCAGGTTCACCGTCACCATCTCACTGGGCGTGCCCGCCAAGGCTTGGACGATCATGCTGCCGCGCACCTTGAGCATGTTGGGGCCACCCGAAGACTCCGAAAAAATATCCACCACACGCTGCGGATCCAGACCCAAAGGTTCAATCAGCGACAAGGCCTCGCCCAGGGTCTGCCAGTACACCATCAAGGGCAGGTTCACCGCCAGCTTCATGGTGGCGCCAGAACCCAGCGGCCCCACGTACTCGACCCGTTTGCAGAGCTGATCGAGCAGCGGGCGCACGCGCGGCAAAATCGCCTCGTCGCCACCGACAAAAGCGATCAATTTACCTTCTTTGGCAGGCCCCACGCTACCGCCGACCGGGCACTCCAGGTAGGCGGCTTGCACAGCTAAAGCCCGCTCACCCATGACCACGGGCTTGGCGGGGTTAACGGTGCTCATGTCGATAAAGACTTTGTTGGTGACCGAGCCCGACCACAGGCCATCCGCACCCAGGTACACATCGTCCAGCGCTTGCTCGTTAGTGAGCAGGGAGAGGATGAGGTCTGACCCAGCGGCCAGCGCCCGGGGTGAGTCGGCCCATTGCAGTCCCGCATCCAACAGGGCTTGCGCCTTGTCGGCCGAGCGGTTCCAGACCGTGACTTGATGACCGAGGGAATGCAATCGCAAGGCGATCACGCTGCCCATTTTTCCGGTGCCTGCCAATCCAACGCGCATAGTTTCTCCTACATTGATTGTGAAACCGACTACTCTACCCCGAGGTGGGCGTGCAGATCAGCCTGCTGGGCCTGAAAGGTCTCACGCGTGCCCGAGAACACCACGCGCCCGGTATTGAGTAGCACCACGTCGTCGGCCACCTTCATCGCCAGCCCCAGGTTTTGCTCTACCAACACAATCGAGATATGAGCCTTGAGGGTGCTGAGCACTTGGCCGACTTCGCGCACGATCTGCGGCGCCAGGCCTTCAGACGGCTCGTCCATCAGCAGCACTTTGGGGTTGGTCATCAAGGCGCGGCCAATCGCCAGCATCTGCTGTTCGCCACCGGACAGGCTGCTGGCGATCTGGTTTTGTCGCTCTTTCAAGCGCGGGAAAATCTCATACACATCGCCGCGTGCCCAGTGCCGTTGGCTGTTGGCTGCCGCAGGGCGCGCAGCAACATCCAGATTTTCTTTCACGCTCAGGCTGCCAAAAATGCGCCGACCTTGCGGCACCAGGCCAATGCCAGCGCGGCAAATCGCCTCGGGCGAGAGTTTTTCAATCGCTTGGCCGTTGAGCTGGATAGACCCGCTGCGCACTGGCAGAAAGCCAATGATCGAGCTGATGCAGGTGGACTTGCCCGCGCCGTTGCGCCCCAGCAGGGCGAGCAGTCGCCCCTCTTGCAGCGTCAGGCTGAGGTCGTGCAGCACATGGCTGTCGCCATAAAAAGCGTTGATTTTGTCCAGCGTCAGCAGATCACGAGCCAAGGTAAATCTCCCGGGTGCGCGGGTCGTCCACCACCTCTTGGCGCGTGCCCGCCGTGATCACTTCGCCGTAGTGCAGCAGGGTGATGCGGTCGGCAAAGGCCAAGGCAATTTCCATGTCGTGTTCGATCATCAGGATGGTGATTTTTTTGTCAATGCGCCCCAGCAAGGCGGTGATGGTTTCGCGCTCTTCGGCAGACAGGCCAGCCAGCGGTTCATCCAGCAACAAGACGCGCGGCTCCTGCGCCAAGGCCATGGCAATTTCAAGTCGGCGCTTTTCGCCATACGAGGTTTGCTCCAGCGGCAGCTGGGCTTTGTCGCACAGACCCACCGAATCCAGCACCTCCAGCGCACGGCGAGACAAAGCCTGGTCTTGCCCAAACGCCCCCCAGTGCCGCCAGCGCATGGCTGATTTGCCCAGCAGGGCCAGCTTGATGTTGTGCAGCAGCGTGTCGCGGCCAAACAGGGTCACGATTTGGAAAGTGCGCGCCAGCCCGAGTTGCGCCCGGGCGGCTGTAGACGTCTGCGTCACCGTTTGCCCCATCAGCGCAATATGCCCCGAGTTAGACGGCAAATCGCCCGAGATCAGGTTGAAAAGAGTGGTCTTGCCCGCACCATTGGGGCCGATCAAAAGATGGCGCTCACCTTGCTCAATTTGCAAATTAACCGAGCGCGTGACTTGCAGGCCACCGAAGGATTTGCACAGATCGCGGACTTCAAGAATCGGCGTCACGGTGCGTCCTCCGCTGGCTTGGTTGGCTTAGCTGGAGCCCCGCCGAATGACTTCAAGTTCTTGAGCGCCTGCGTCCAACGGCCCAGCCCGGCGACGATGCCACCCGGCACAAACATCACGATGAAGATGAAGACCAGGCCCAACAAAGTGACCCAACGGTCAAGGTAAGCACTGGCCACGTTCTTCAACAAGACCACCAGCGCCGCGCCGACGATGGGGCCGCTGAGCGTGCCCGCGCCACCGGCAATCACCATCAGCAGCATCTCCGCCGAGTTGGCCAGTGACAGGCTGTGCGGGCTGATGAACTGGTGGTAGTACACGTACATCAAACCGGCCACGGCGCCGAAGAAGCCACTGACGACGAAGGTGATCCAGCGAATCAACCACACGTTGTAGCCCAGCGCGCTCATGCGCCGAGGCTGGTCTTTGGTGCCGCGAATGCTGGCCCCAAACGGCGAGTTCACCCAAACCGCCATCAGCCCGCCCACCACGACAAACACCAGCAGCGTGAAGAAGTAAAAGGTGTTGGCCTCGCCCAAGTCCAGGCCGAAAGGGCTGGGCCGCGTCAGCCCGGAAATGCCATTGTCCCCGCCCGTGACGCTGGTCCAGCGGTAGGCCAAACCCCAGAGAATTTGCCCCAGGGCCAGCGTGATCATCAGGAAGCTGATGCCGGTGGCGCGCAAAGCAATCAAACCAAAGAGTGCGGCCATCACCACCGACCCGGCCAGTGCCGCACCGGCTGAGGCCAGATGCCCCCAGCCCAAGTTGACCATGAGCCAGCCGCAGGTATAGGCCGACAGCCCCAGGTAGCCCGCATGCCCGAGCGAGGTCAACCCGGCGTAGCCAACCAGCAGGTTCAAGCTCATGGCAAACAAGGCGGCAATCAAAATCTGACTGGCCAAGTTGACGTAGTAAACGCCACCGACCCACCAAGGCAGACTCAGCAACAGAGCGAGTAAAGCAACAAAGAAGAAACGCTTCGCGGCAAGACGCTTCACGCGGTGATCCTTCCAAACAAGCCACGCGGCCTGAGCGCCAGAATGATGACCATGGGTAAAAACAAAATGATGTAGGCCAAGTCCGGGAACAGCACTTGGCCAAAGCTGTAAATAAAACCAATCACAAAACTGCCGACAAAGGCCCCAGCCAAGCTGCCCAGCCCACCCAAAATCACCACCACCAAAGCCAGCGGCAACATGTCGGCGTCCAGTCCCGGATAGACCGACAAAATGGGCGCAGCGATGACGCCACCAATGCCCGCCAGTGCCGTGCCCAGGCAAAACACAATGGTGAACAAGCGCGAGGCGGGAACGCCCACGCCCTGGGCCATTTGCCGGTCGTCCACACTGGCGCGGATCATGACGCCCAGCCGGGTCTTGTCGAGCAACAACCAAAGCCCCAGCGCAATCAACATGCTGAACACCACCACGGCCAGCCGGTACAGCGGGAAGGTCATGCCAAAGAGCTGAACGCCACCGGACAGAAAATCAGGCGCAGAGACGGGCCGAGGGTCGCCGCCCCATAGCCACAGGCTACAGTCGGCAATCACAAAAGCCACACCCAAGGTCGCGAGCACTTGCGACAAGCTGTTGCCTGCCAATCGGCGCAAGATCACGCGCTCCACAATGCCGCCCAGCAGGCCCACACCCAGCCCCGCAGCCAGTACGGCCGCCAAAAATCCATAGCCCAGGTCCAACACCGTCAAGCCCAGGTAAGCGCCGAACATGAAGTAAGCACCGTGCGACAGATTGGCAATGCGCATCAGGCCAAAGATCAAAGAAAACCCGGCGGCCAGGGTGAACAACACCCCACCCAAGGCCAAGCTGTTTAAACTTTGGATGAACCAGAAGGACATGAGCAGGGCCCTAGGGTGAAGGAGAAGGAGAAGGGCTTATTTCTCGATGTTGTTGGCAGGTGGGAAGTCGCGTGAATAGACCGGGTTAGCCAGGAAGTCCTTCTTGTTGTAAGTCCAGAACTGGCTGACGGCCGGGTAGGTCTTGATGACGGTGTTGCTTAATTTGCCGTCTTTGCGTTCCACCTTGCGCACATAGATGTCCATCACCGGGTTGCCCAGCGCATCCAGGCTGATCTTGCCGCGTGGGTCATTGGGAACGTGCACATTGCGCAAGGCTGCCATGAAGGCGGGCTTGTCCTCAAACTTGCCTTTGACTTCTTTGAGTGCTTGCTCCAACATCAGCGCTGCGCCGTAAGCGCCCATTGAGTAGAAGCCTGGGTCTTGTTTGTAGTCGCGGTTCATGCTTTGCACAAAGCGCTTGTTGTCCGGGTTGTTGATGCCTGCGGCGTACCAGCCCGAAGAAATCACACCCAACGCCTCGTCACCCATGGACTTGAGGATGCCCTCGTCCACCGCCGTCATCGAACCCAGGACAGGGATTTTTCCCTTCATGCCGTACTCGTTGTACTGCTTAAGGAACTTGATGCCATTGCCCCCTGCAAAAGCGGCAAAAACAGCGTCCACATTGGGTTTGATTTGGCCAATGTAAGTGCCGTAGTCCGCCACATTCAGGGGTGACCACAGCTTTTGAACCACCTTGCCACCGGCCTCTTCAAAGGTGCGCTGAAAACCTGCTGCGGTTTCGTGACCATAGGCAAAGTCGTCGGCAATGATGGCGATGCGTTTGTATTTCAGCTCGCGGGCTGCGTAGTCACCCAGCACATGGTTGGCCTGGGCCGAGGTGCCCACCGCGCGCACAAACCAGGGGTTGGCGCGGCGCTGGGTCAAGTCCTCAGCAGCGGCGGAAGGGGCGATCACTGGCGTTTCGTTCTTGCGGATGTAGTCGTCAATCGCCAGGGCCTCAAAGGCTGCCAGTGGGCCGATGATGACGTGCACTTTATCTTTTTCGACCAACTCTTGCGTCTTGGTCTTGGTGATGGCGGGCTGCCCAGCCGTATCGCCCACAAACAACTCCACCTTGCGTCCGGCGATCATGTTGTTGCGCTCTTTGAGGAAGAGTCGCAAGCCGTCTTCCATTTGCTTGCCGCCAGCCGCCAGCGCGCCCGACTTGATGGTTAAAAAACCGATGCGAAGCGCATCTTTGTCGGCCGCTTGCACCGAGGTGCCGAGGCCCACGGACAGCAAAGCGGCGGATATCGCCAGGGAAAGCAGATTCTTGGACATACACGTCTCCTTAGACAGTTTTGTTTAAAAATACACGCTCATGATATATTACGAATCGAAACAAAGCCAAGAAATTTAAGAAGAAAAATTTTTAGAGCCTAGGGAAACCCCCAATAGAAACGCTAATTTTTGACGAAAATAAGCCATCTAGTGTTCTATTTTTGATATCCCAGATTTTCCAATAAGTTAACTTCTGATATTCTTTCACTCCATGATGAGCGTCGAAACCTCCCCGCCCGCCCAAGGCAGCCGACTGTTGCGAGACACGGTTTATGAGCAGTTGCGCGCCGACCTGATCAGTTGTGCACTGGCCCCAGGCACCGAAATCCGCGAGGCCGAGCTGGCCGCGCGCTTCGATATGAGCAAGTCCCCCGTGCGCGACGCCCTCATGCGCCTGGAGCGCGAAGGCCTGGTGATCACCTTGCCGCGTCAAGGCTACCGTGTCGCGCCCGTTTCGCTCACCGATGTGCTGGACATGTTTCAACTCCGCGCCGCGCTGGAGCGTGCGTGCGTGGAGCGCATCGTGACTTACGCCAGCCAAGAGCAGCTTGACGCATTGAATGCCTTTCGTCATTTCGATGCCAGCGCCTGGGACGGCGGCTTCATTGCCTACAACCGCGCCTTTCACCGCCGCCTAGCCCAACTCGGTGCCAACACCCGCATGCGCGACCAACTCATCGACCTGATTGACCTGATGGAGCGCGCCGTCTTCATGAGCTTGAACAACGTCAAAAAGGGCGACCCGCAACCGCTGGTGGCCGAACATGGCGAGATCATCGATGCCTTGCAGGCTCGCGCCCTCAAACGCGCCCAACGCTTGGTTGAGCAACACATCGTAGCCGCTGGCAAACGCGTCAGCAACGCCATCTCCAGAAGCCTGATTGCAGGCTAAGCAATTTCATTTTTACTTCCAAAGGATTCCCTATGTCAGGCATCAGCCCATCCCCCCACATCCCCGTGCACGGCCTTTTCATCGACGGTAAGCAAGTCCCGGCTACCCGCCCCGACCTGCTCGACGTGATCAACCCGGCCACGGGTGAATTGCTGGCCCAGATCAGTCACGCCAGTGACGCCGACGTAGATCGTGCCGTGCGCAGCTCTGAGGCGGCCTTTCACAGCTCCGAGTGGAGCGGCATGTCGAACCGGACGCGGGCTCGTCTTATTAACAAGCTGGCCGACGTTTTCGAAGCCAATCTGGATGAGATGTACCAGCTAGAGACCGCCAACAACGGGCGTTCGCTCAACGAAACCCGGGCGCAAATCTCGCGCCTGCCAGACTTCTTTCGCTACAACGCCGGGCTGGCGATTGCCCGGCGCGACTCGGTCATCCCTGTCGATGGCAGCTACCTCAACTACACCATCCGCACGCCCATCGGCGTGGTGGGCAACTCCACCCCGTTCAACCACCCGCTGATGATCATGGTCAAGAGCCTCGCGCCCTCGCTGGCGTCGGGCTGCACCACGGTGGTCAAGCCGTCGGAGTACACACCGCTGACTACGCTGCGTTTGGCCCAGATGTTTGCCGATGCCGGTTTGCCACCGGGGGCCTTCAACGTCGTCACCGGCTTGGGGCCAACCACGGGCAAAGCGTTGGCCGAGCACCCCGGCTTGGCCAAATGGGTGCTCACCGGCGGCACCGAAGCCGGGCGCATCACGGGCGCAGCAGCAGGGCGCAACTTCGCTCACCAAACGCTGGAGCTCGGCGGCAAAACACCCGTGCTGGTGTTTGACGATTTCGATGTGGATCAAGCCGTTAACTATGCCGCGTTCGGCGGCTTCATTGGTGCGGGCCAAACCTGTATTTGCGGCAGCCGTCAAATTGTGCAGGCCAAAATTTACGACGAGTTTGTGGAGAAGCTCGCCATCAAAGCCAAGTCGATCCGCATTGGCAACCCGGCCGACCCCTCGGTGCAACTCGGCCCGGTCGTCTCGGCACGCCAGCAGCAACGGGTGTTGAGCTACATCAAGATCGGCCTGGAAGAAGACAAGGCACGCTTGGTGGCAGGCGGCAAAGTGCCGACCGATCCTGCCTTGCAAAACGGCTTTTTTGTCGAGCCCACGGTGTTCGCTGACGTCACGGCGCGCATGCGCATCTTCCAGGAAGAAGTGTTTGGCCCGTTTGTCTCGGTCACCAAATTCACCACCGAAGAAGAAGGCTTGGCTCTGGCCAATGACTCACCGTTTGGTTTGGCCGGTGCTATTCGCACGAATGACGTCACGCGGGCGCACCGAGTGGCCGCGCGTTTGAAATGCGGCATCGTCTGGATCAACGATCACCACCGCCTCGACCCCGCCTCGCCTTGGGGCGGCATCAAAGATTCGGGCATCGGGCGTGAGGGAGGCACCGAGTCCTTTGACCAGCACTTCGAGACCAAGAGCGTGATGTTGCGTCTGGATGATGCACCGTTTGACTGGTACAAAGACACGGCCAAGCAGGCGCGCCTGAACTAAGCCGCGCCAGCCACGGAATCAAAAACAGCGACAAAACACCCCCAAGGACAACCATGCCAATTGCAACCAATAACGCCAACACCACCAACACCGTCTTCAAAACCCTGAGCCTGAACCTGGGCGACAAAAGCCTGAGCGCCCAAGTCGGTGGGCAGGGCGTGCCGATCATCTTGTTCCATTCGCTACTGGCCGACCAGAGCAGCTTCGACTTGATTGCCCAGCCCCTGGCCAAAACCCATCAGGTCGTGGTGCTGAGCCTGCCCGGCTTTGAGGGCTCTGACTTTGTGGGCAGCAGCCTGGACGTGATTGCCGACCACATGGCCGCAGGCATCAAGGCGCTGGACTTGAAACAAGCGCCGATTTTTCTGGGCAATGGTTACGGCGGCTTTGTTGCGTTGACGACCGCCATTCGCCACCCCCAACTGGCCTCGCGCCTGGTGCTGGCCGATTGTGGTGCGGCCTTCTCTGACCAGGGGCGTGCCGCCTTCAAGGGCATGTCCGCCGCCGCCAAAGACAAAGGCTTGGGCGCGATTGCCGATGTGGCCATGCGCCGCCTGTTCTCGCCCGAGTTTCAACAGCAAAACCCGGCCCTGACCGAGGCGCGCAAAGTGCGCTTCCTTGCGGTTGACCCGCAAACCTTCCACGGAGCCTGCGAAGCCTTGGCCACGCTCGACCTGCGCCCACAATTGTCCGGCGTGACCCTGCCCGTGCTGGTGTTGGTTGGCGAGCAAGACGAGGCCACACCGCCCCCGATGTCGGTTGAGTTGAACGCGGGCTTGCCCAATGCAAAGCTGGTGGTGCTGCCCGGTTTGGCGCACGTACCCCAACTCCAAGCACCCGAGGTGTTCTTGGCGGCGATTCGCAGCTTTATTGACGGCACCAACTAAACCCAGGAGGCCTCACCATGGCGCTTGTTCTGTACGGTTACTGGCGTTCTTTGGCCACCTTCAGGGTGCGTGCCGCCTTGAAGCTCAAAGGCCTGGCCTACCAAGAAAACATCATTGACCTGAGCCAGGGCGAGCAGTTCTCTCAGCCCTATCACAGCCTCAATCCCCAGCATGTCTTGCCCTTGCTGGACCATGATGGCTTGCGCCTGACGCAGTCCCTGGCCATCGTGGAGTACATCAACGACACCTGGCCGCAAGACTCGCTGTTACCGCCCGATGCCCCCGGCAAGGCCCGTGTGCGCGCCTTGGCCCACATCGCCAGCGCAGACGTGCATCCGCTCATCGTGCCGAGGGTGCGCAACTATCTGGAGCAGGAATGCGGGCTGGATGAAGCCACGCGGCTGAAGTGGATACGCCACTGGTTCGCTAAAGGCACAGAGGCGATTGAGGCCAAGCTGTCCGATGGCTTGGCGGGCACGTATGCCCATGGCGACCAGCTCTCGCTGGCCGACTTGGCGTTGGCCTCGCATGTGGTCGGCGCACGCATGTTTCAGGTGGATTTGTCGATGGCCCCGCGTTTGGAGGGCATCGTGAACCGCTGCTTGGCGTTGGAGGCATTTGCCAGCGCCCACCCCCTGGCGCAAGAGGGTGCGCCCGGCCGTTAATGCCGGGCGACGCTGTAGGCCAGGGCTTGCCCCTGGCCTGCTCATCTTAGATTTGGTCTAAGGCTTTTTCGAGGTTTGCTACGGTGCGATCCACGTTGTGCAACTTGTCCAAGCCAAACAGACCAATACGGAAGGACTTGAAGTCAGCGCCTTCGTCGCACTGCAAGGGCACGCCCGCCGCAGTTTGTAAGCCCGTACCCAGAAACTTCTTGCTGGACTGCACGTCAGCGTCTTCGGTGTAGTTCACGATCACGCTGGGGGCCAAAAAGCCATCCGCAGCCACGCTCTTGTAGCCTTTGCGCTTGAACAGGGCGCGCACTTTGTCGCCCAACTCCTGCTGCTCGGCCTTGACCTTGGCGAAGCCATAGGCACGGGTCTCTTGCATCATGTCGCGCGACTGGGTCAGCGCATCGGTCGGCAAGGTGGCATGGTAGGCATGGCCACCGCCTTCGTAGGCTTCCATGATTTGCAGCCACTTCTTCAAGTCGGCGGCGTAGCTGGTGCTGGTGGTGGCGTCAATGCGCTGACGGGCCAGCTCGCTGAGCATCACCAAGCCGCAGCAAGGCGAGCCGCTCCAGCCCTTTTGCGGCGCGCTCACCAGCACGTCCACGCCAGAGGCCACCATGTCCACCCAGATGGCACCGGAGGCGATGCAATCCAGCACAAACAGGCCACCTACGGAATGCACGGCATCCGCCACGGCGCGGATGTAGTCATCGGGCAAGACAATGCCGGCAGAGGTCTCGATGTGAGGGGCAAAAACGATGTCGGGTTTTTGCGCCTTGATGGTGGCTACCACTTCGTCAATCGGTGCGGGTGCGAAGGGCGCATGTTTGTCCGCGCTGGTTTTGCGGGCCTTGAGGACGATCTCTTCGGAAGGAATGCGGCCCATCTCGAAAATCTGAGTCCAGCGGAAGCTGAACCAACCATTGCGAAGCACCAAGCACTTTTTGCCGGTACCAAACTGGCGGGCCACGGCCTCCATACCAAAGGTGCCGCTGCCTGGAACCACAGCCACGGACTTGGCGTTATAGACCTCTTTCAGGATGGAGGAAATGTCACGCATCACGCCCTGAAAACGCTGGGACATGTGATTGAGCGCGCGGTCGGTGTAAACCACAGAATATTCAAGCAAACCATCAGGGTCCACATTGGGCAGCAAGCCGGGCATAGTTATCTCCGAAAAGTAGGGGTCTAAAAAGAGTGACGGTGAGCTTAGCACGCCGGGCCATAGCCCCGCATCAGAGGCCCATATTAGCTGGCTTGCGTGCCCATTTTCTCACCCAGTTGGATCGCACGCGCCGGTGTCCAGTCGGGGTTGAAGGCGAGCTGCCCTTTGGGGAACAGCATGACCACGGTAGAGCCCAGCAAAAAGCGGCCCATCTCTTCGCCTTGCTTCAAAGCAACGGGCTTGTCGTCATAGCGCCATTCCCTCACACTGCCTGTGCGCGGCGGGTTCACCACGCCGTGCCAAGGGGTTGCCATGCTGCCCACAATGGTGGCGCCCACCAGCGTCATCACCCAGGGGCCGTTGGCGGAGTCAAACACGCACACCACGCGCTCATTGCGTGCAAACAGCCCCGGCACGCCGCGCGCCGTGGTGGGGTTGACCGAGAACAAATCGCCCGGTACATAAATCATGCGCTTGAGCACGCCGTCGCATGGCATGTGGATGCGGTGGTAGTCGCGCGGGCTCAGGTACAGCGTCGCAAAGCTGCCGTCTTGAAACTGCGCCGCCAACGCTGCATCGCCGCCCACCAGTGCGGTGGTGCTGTAGTGGTGGCCTTTGGCTTGGAAAATCTGGTCACGCTCAATCGCGCCAAACTGGCTGATCGCACCGTCCACCGGGCAGACGTAAGGCGCAGCGGCAATGGGGCGCGCACCGGGCTTCAAGGCGCGCGTGAAGAAGTCGTTGAAGGTGGCGTAGCTGGTCGGGTCCGGGTTCAATGCCTCGGCCATATTGACATTGAATTTGCGGATGAAACGGCGAATGAGGCGGGTGGTGAGCCAACCCCAACGGTGGCAGGCCCAAAACCCGGCATAGACAGTGAGGGCACGCTTGGGGGCAAGGTACTGCGCGAGGATGGCAAGACGTTCAGACACAGCAGTGAGCCCGCAAGGGGTTTGTTATAAGGTGCGGGATTATATCGACCGGGTCAAAAATGGCGGTCAAAAAATCAACGCGATTTTTCTTCCAGCGCAGCAAAGGGCCCCGCAGCGTAAACAATGCGCCCACCCACCATCGTCAAGAGCGAAACGGTGTTGCCGATGTCAGCGATGGGGACGCTGAGGTAGTCGCGGTCAATCACCGCGAGATCGGCGAGTTGGCCCACCGCGAGCCCGCCGCGCACTTTGTCTTCAAAGCTGAACCAGGCGCTGCCCTGCGTGTACAGCCGCAAGGCTTCGCGGCGCGTCGGCAGCTCTTCGGGCGCGCGCATGGGGACGCCAGAGACGGTTTTGCCGTCGAGCATCCATTGCAGGGCAATGAAGGGGTTCGGCGACATGACGCGGTGCGCATCAGTGCCCGCACCCACCGGCAAGGCCATGCGTGAGGCGCTGACCAACGGCGGCACCGTGCTTGCCGCCTCAGCCCCGCGCTGGCCTAGAAAAGCCTCGCCACGGTAATAAAACGCGTTCTGTACCAGCCAGCCCATGCCCAGGGCTTGCAAGCGTTGAAGAGTTTGCGCAGACGCGTCATTGAGGTGCGCAATGGACCAGCGGAGCAGAGCCATCGGCGTTTGGGCATTGACGCGCTCCAGCACCTCAAGCAGGTGGTGCACAGAACGGTCGTTGTGCCAGTGGAAGGTCGCGGTCATGCCTTTCGAGACGGCCCAACGCAACACCTCGGCGAGCTGCGCTTTGTGGGCATCGCTGGGGTTTTCGTTGTTGTAGAAGCCCCAAGTGACGTTTTCGCCAATGCCGTTAAAGCGCAGCCACTCGTCTCCACTGCCCATGGGCAGGGCCTGCGTTAGCGACTTGAAATCTTCCAGCTCGTGGCCGCGACGCGGTGCGCTCAGGCTGTAGCGCACACGCAGCGTGAGCCCTTGTTCACGCCAGAGCTGCAACACCGGCTGATAGTCTTCGATCCCCAGGTTGTAGCCGCCGGGGTCGTTGATGCCGGTCACGCCCACCGCGCTCAGGGCGCGAAAGAAGGCACGTGTGCTGATGAGTTTTTGTGCGGCGCTAGGGCGCGGCAAAAGATTGAACAGGTCGCTGATGGCGCGGTTGTCACCGCTGAGCCAGCCGGTCGGTGCGCCATCTGTGCTGCGCTCAACAGTGAGGCGGTCTGCCAAGGCGGGTGTTGCGGCAAGATTTAGCACCGCTGCACCCCCGGGACTGAGCAGTACGCTGCTGTAGAACCACTGGATGTAGACGTGATGATGGGGCGCGGCAGAGGCGATTTCGGCCAGCGTCGGTCGGCGGTCTTCCTGGAACTGTCGATCAGTCCAGCCCCCTGCCACGATCAACCACGAGCCCCTGGGTGCCGTTTGGGCGGCGGCACGCAGTCGCTCCAGCGCGTCTTTGAGCGTGCGCACGCCAAACCATTGCACCTCGGTGCTGTAAGTCAATCCGGCGCGGATCGCGTGGATATGCGAATCGATCAGGCCAGGGATGACCGTGCGGCCCCCCACATCGATGACGCGCGTGGCTGAGCGAGCCAGTGCCGTAATGAACGTCGTTTCACCCATCGCCACGATCTTGCCGTCACGCAGCGCCAAGGCCTGTGCTGGCGCACCGTCATGGACGACAAACTTGCCGTTGATAAGGAGGGTGTCGGGCGCTGGTGCCTGCGCGCGTACCGTGTTGATGCCGGTCAACGCTAGAAATGAGAGAAGAAGAAATGCCTTGAAGCAAGCTCGCGGTGCTAACCCCCACCGGAAACCACCGCCGAAGCTAAACCCTATTGGCGCTGCAACGTGCATTCGGTCTCAATGAACATGGCGTTGTTGCCGGGCGGCGTGCGGCGGTTGATTTTCGTTTGCTTGTAGCCCGCCTTCACGCAGGAAATTTGCACGTCATCGGGCAAGACCGCCTTGTTGATATGGCCGCGGTACAGGCCCGTCACATTCGACGTCAGCGACACTGATTTGCCATTTTTCGGTTGCAGCAGCACCTGCGCCCCGGCCACCAGCGAACCCCTGTTATCGCGCACAAAGCCGAAGTAAGCCGGCCCATCACCTTTGACGTCGTTCGCGGCGTCGTAATCGTCTCCGCCAGCGAAGGCCTGTGTCACCGCAGCCAGGGTGATCATGAGTGCAATAAAACGAATCAACATAGTGACCTCTGAACACTTGAATTGGGGATAAAAACTGCTTCTGTCCGCATGTCGCTCTGCTATTCCCAGCGCCAGTAAAACTTCAAGGAATAAAGCAGTACCGGCAACAGCACAAGGGGCACAACCCACGCCAGCGCGAGTGGAATTTTGCTGCGGATATTCTCTGGCAACCCTGCGGCCAGCCCGCCGAGAATGGACGCACCCAACGCCGACGTGGCGAGCCAGCCGTACCAATACATCGCCGGGCCTTCGTCACGCCGCGCCGCAGCGTAACCCCAATCAATGCGGTCGGTGCCGGGGTGGTAGGTGAACATCGGCAGTTTGGCCATGTCGCACACCACGTAAAGCACAGCAAACGCAATGCCGAACACCAGCGCGAAGGTGCCAAAACGGGAGGGTGATGGCACCGAGTCGGGTACTGCAAGCGGTGCGCTCATAGCCCAAATCCTCGAACATTGTTGATGATGTGGCCCGCTAAAAACGTGTACCAGCAGATCCCGGCGAGCACCACGGTGAGCCATTTGCGCGCGCTGTCATAAGCGGCGATGCGCACGTTCTTCCACATATGCCAGTAGATTGGCAGCAAGCCAAGACCAATCGTGGCGAGGTGCTCTTTCAACTCAAATGCGCCCAGGGTTTTATACAGGCCTTCTTGTTCAATCGGGATGCGCACGTAGATGCGGTACTTGGCGTAAATCCAGCCGCCAAAGATGAAGGCAAGCACCCACAACACGCACACAGCGGTGGCATAGGTGGGGCCCGACACCGAGCGAAAGCGCGTCACAAAGCTGTCGCTTGCGCCGCTGCCTTGCCGTTTCAGAACGGCCGCTGCTTGGTGCGTGATCGCGCCGATCAAGGCCACCGCCAGCAAGGCATGCACGGTGAACAGGATGGTCCAGAACGTGGTGACAGAAATGTAATCGAGCAAGAAATCCATCAAGCCTCCTTCTGCGGAAGCGGCGGCACGATCACATGAACCGCACCGCCCCTATTTCAATGCGCTTTCAGTGCGCCAGTGGGTTGGGCCTGAGTTGGAAATGCGCTGCGAGCGGCTTGGTGCCTTTGCCGCCTTCAATCAACCAAGGCGTGCGGTCGCCGTTGGCAGCCCACAAGCCGCGACCTTTCCAGCCTGCATTGGGGTCATCAATGCGGCCATCAAAGCCCTTGGCATAAAAGCCCAGAGGGTAGGGCACACGCAGCGAGACCATCTTGCCGTCTTTGTTCAACGCGACCAGGCCATCCATCAAGTTGGCGGTTGACATGGGGATGTCGTCGCCCAGGCCGAAGGTGTTGTGCTGATCCACCCAAGAGTAGTAGCTCGACTCGGCGCTGTTCTTGCCGATGCCTTTGAAGCCCGGGCCTGGGTACTGGTGGAAGGCCCAGCCCTCAGGGCAATGGTTACCGGTTGCGGTCGGACCGTTGAGCGGGCCTTTGCACAAGCGGCGGTCAAACACACCCATGTGGCCGCTCGCCAGCGAAACCCACACGCGCCCTTGCTTGTCAATGTCGCCACCGCGCGGGCCAAAGCCGGGCAGCGGCACGTTGTACATCTCGGACAGCGACTTGTGCGGGTTCTTGGTCGGATCGACGCGAACAATGGCACCTGGGTTGCCGCGCAGCGTGCCCCACACCGAGCCGTCCACCGGGCTGGGCATGACGGCGTAGAAGGTCGCACCGATGCGCATGTCCTTGCCGGGTTCTTGAGGCTTGCCGGGTTCGGTGTATTCGTCGCGTTGGCCGTTGCCATTGGTGTCCAACACCAGTGAGGTCCAGCCCTGAGACTTCTCGATGTCGCCGGTCTCGTCCAGCATCTTGGTATTGATCCAGCCGACATTGCCGCCACCACCACCCGTGCTGGCCCAGACCGTCTCATTGGCGTCGTAGCCGAACTGCAAGTGGTGCGAGCCAAAGCAGGTCTGATACGCGGTGTACTTGCCCGTTTTGGGGTCGTACATTGTCACGCGGCGGTTGGTGCTGTTGAGCGGAAATTCAACGGCTGAAGGGTGGCTCGATCCTTTTTTGCAAAAGTCAGGGTTGTCCGGTTTGTGGCCAGTGGCCGCGAGCCAGACGCGACCTTTGCGATCCAGCATCGAGTTGTGGTTGTTGGCGCGGCTGTCCCAAATGTTTTCTTCGCCCCAATAGGCCGAGGGCTGCAAGATCTCGACCGAGCCCGCGTTGCCAGGGCCGAGTGCCAGCGGCATGTCCGGTGTGGTGGGCAGCACAAAATTGGTCGCTACATTTTTGACGGGGTCCAGGATGGGCATGTCATTGCAGGCGTGTTCACACTGGCCATAGAGCGGCCCGTAGCCGTTGACCGTCGGGTAACGGCGGTCGGTGGAGATCAGATCGTGCAGATACTGTTTGTCGTTGTGCCAGTCACGCAGCGTGACGACGATGTTGCGCTCAACACCTTGTGGTCGCGTCGGCTTGGTGTGCGGCAACTCGCCCTTGGCAACGCGCTCAGTCCAGTTGCCCAGGTACTTGAACGGCATGCCGCCCAACTGCCCCGCAGCCAGCAGCACCATGTTCTCGCCCGCTTGGCCCGACTGAATGCGGCGAATCCAGGCCTCGGCGTGGTTCGATTTACCATCGAGGTGAAACTTCGGAATGGTGCGGGTTGAGAGTTGGCCCAACTGATGGCAGCCGACACAGCCATTGTTTTTCATGACATTGAGGTAGTCGGTGAGCTTGACGTTCGCCGGGGCGTCTTTGCTGCCAAACACTGTGGCATCGGGGATGTTCATCATCGAGTACCAATAGATCGCCGGGTAGTACTGCGCGGCCGCCGTTGCGTTCGGTGCTGGCACGGCTTTGAGGTTAAGCAGCTTACCGGGCAGGCTCTTTGTTTTGGGGGAATCAACCAGGCCATAGCCGCGCACCCACACATCGTAATTGGCGCTGGGCAGATCGGGGATCACGTAGCGACCCTTGTCGTCAGTGACGACGATGCGGATGAACCGCACTGGCAAATCGCGCGTTTCCGCGATGACCCATACACCCGCCTCCGGCCCCTTGGGCCCTGTGACCACACCGCCAATGTCATCGCTGTCGATGATCACTTTAGCGCTCTGTTGTGCCAGTAGGGAAGTCGGCGCCAACAGACCCATGGCTGCAATGCCGATGGCTGTGATGCCCGCTAAGAAAAGCTTTCGCATTGTCATTTCTCCGGTGAGGTGGATAAACGTGATGAAAAAATTATACTTACGCGGTATGCCGCGCACACCTAGCTTTAACCCTTAGCCTGAGACTCTATGAACGCCCCCACCTCTCCCTCTCAAGCTGAAGCACTGAGCCGCAGCACCCGCCAAGCGCAAGTGGTTGCCGCGCTGCAAACCGTGCTGCCCGCTCATGCCCTGTTGTGGCACAACGAAGACACAACGCCCTATGAGTGCGACGGCCTGACCGCCTACCGCCAGCGCCCGCTGGTGGTGGCTTTGCCCGAGACCGAGGCCCAGGTGCAAGCCGTGCTCAAGGCCTGCCACGCTCTGGCCGTGCCCGTGGTGGCGCGCGGCGCGGGCACAGGCTTGTCGGGCGGGGCCATGCCGCACGCGCTGGGCGTGACGCTCAGCTTGGCCAAGTTCAACCGCATCTTGAAGGTGGACGCCATCAGCCGCACGGCGGTGGTGCAAGCCGGTGTGCGCAACCTCGCCATCAGCGATGCCGCCGCGCCCTACGGCCTGTACTACGCGCCCGACCCATCGAGCCAGATCGCTTGCACCATCGGTGGCAACGTGGCCGAGAACTCGGGCGGCGTGCACTGCCTGAAGTACGGCATGACTGTGCATAACGTGCTCAAGGTGCGCGGCTACACCGTGGAAGGCGAGCCGATTGAGTTTGGCAGCGATGCGCTGGACGCCTCGGGTTACGACTTGCTCAGCGTCTTCATTGGCTCTGAGGGCATGTTGGCCATCACGCTCGAAGTCACCGTCAAACTCGTGCCCAAGCCCATGCTGGCGCGCTGCATCATGGCCAGTTTTGACGACCTGCGCAAAGCGGGCGACGCCGTGGCCGCCGTGATTGCGGCGGGCATCATCCCCGCCGGGCTGGAGATGATGGACAAGCCCATGACCGCCGCCGTGGAGGCCTTTGTGCACGCGGGCTACGACCTGAATGCCGCAGCCATTTTGCTGTGCGAGAGCGACGGCACACCGGAAGAAGTGGAAGAAGAAATTGGCCGCATGACGGCCGTGCTCAACAACGCCGGGGCCACCGCCATTGCCGTGAGCCGCGATGAAGCCGAGCGCTTGAAGTTTTGGAGTGGTCGCAAAAACGCCTTCCCCGCCAGTGGCCGCTTGGCGCCCGACTACATGTGCATGGATTCCACCATCCCGCGCCGTCGCTTGGCCGACATTTTGCTGGCCATTGGTGAGATGGAGAAAAAATACGGGCTCAACTGCTGCAACGTCTTCCATGCGGGTGATGGCAATTTGCACCCGCTGATCTTGTTCGACGCGAACGACCCAGACCAGTTGCACCGCTGTGAACTCTTCGGCGCCGACATTCTTGAAACCAGCGTCGCCATGGGCGGCACGGTGACGGGTGAGCACGGCGTGGGCGTGGAAAAACTCAACTCCATGTGCGTGCAGTTCTCTGCTGCTGAAAACGAGCAAATGCTGGGCGTCAAACGCGCCTTTGACCCGCAAAGTTTGCTCAACCCCGGCAAGGTCATCCCCACGCTCAACCGCTGCGCCGAATACGGCAAGATGCTGGTGCGCGGCGGGCAGATTTCGCACCCGGATTTGCCTCGGTTCTGACACGTATGAACGGCCCTATACCGTTCAGGCTGAGCTTGTCGAAGCCTCATCAGTCCTTCGACAAGCTCAGGACGAACGGAAGCCCATGAACGGCTTGCGCGGTTTTGCCTGGTTGCTGGTCCTGCAGTCGAGCGGTGAGCTGTTGGCGCGTGGGTTGCACCTGCCCTTCCCCGGCCCTGTGGTGGGCATGGTGCTCTTGCTCATCGCCTTGAACTTTGCCATCGTGCGCGAGCCAGTGGCAGTCTGCGCCGAATTCTTGTTGGCCCACCTGTCGCTCTTGTTTGTGCCGGTTGGCGTCGGGGTGATGACCCACCTGGGTCTGCTTAGCGAACACGGCTGGCTCATCCTGTTGGTGATCGTGCTGTCCACCTGGATCGGTCTCGCGGTCACCGCGCTGGTCTTGCGCGCCAGTTGGCGGGACCGTTGACCATGCCCAAGTTCGTCGAGTTATGGGTTTACCTCTCCACCACGCCGCTGTTTGGGCTGACCGCGACGCTGGTGGTCTATGTGTTGGCCCACGCGCTGTACCAGCGGCTGGGGCAAGCGCCCTGGGCCAACCCGGTGCTGTGGAGCGTGGTGCTCATCGCCAGCGTGCTGCTGATCACGCAAGTGTCTTACCCCACCTACTTCTCAGGCGCGCAATTCATCCACTTTCTGCTTGGGCCTGCCGTGGTGGCGCTGGCCTGGCCATTGTGGCAGCGCCGAATTGAACTGCGGCAACGCTGGGCACCTGTGCTGCTGGCGGCGCTGGCCGGTGGGGCTGCGTCCGCGACATCGGCCCTGGCCTTGGGATGGGCTCTGGGCCTGCCCACCGACGTGCTGATGTCGCTGGCCGCCAAATCCGTCACCGCGCCCGTGGCGATGGGCATTGCTGAAAAAATTGGCGGCATACCAGCCCTGGCTGCCGTGTTTGCCGTGCTCACCGGCATCGTGGGGGCATTAAGTGGCAAGTATTTGTTTGACCTGCTGCGCATCTCCACCGCGCCTGCAGGGTGGGTCGCACGCGGCTTTGCCCTAGGCACAACCTCGCACGGTCTGGGTGCAGCGCGCGCCATGCAAGTAAACGCCGACGCGGGGGCTTACGCCGGGTTGGCGCTGGGCTTGCAAGTCGTGTTGGCTTCGCTGCTTATTCCGCTGGTGTTTCGCTGGTTTTAAACAAAATTTCAAAGCAGGCGTTTATGGTGCAACCACTGGCCGACTCGGTACGCCGCACGCGTCTGCGTGAAGCATTTATGCATGACTCTTTGGCGGCATTGTGCGACATGAAGACCAGCGGGTCGGGATACGAACTCGGTAACGTTCGTGCGTATTTTTCAGATTTGGCCAGTCACCGTAAAGGCTTACAAGCTAAACCACGAGATCGTGCCCCAAAACGCATGGGCTAAATCTCATATCGGGTGTATACCTCAGCCTAGCATCGGGCGGCCCATCAAGCAGTGCCCGGCTGCACCAACACAATCTGAAACGTTGGCTCAAACGGCGGAACGTGGCACTCCACGATCTGCCCCGGTGCCACTTGTAGCTTGAGGCCCGCCACATCGGCATGAATGGGCAGCGTGGCGCAAACGCGGTCCACCAGCACCACGTTGAGGATGGTGGTGCCGCCCTTGGCCAGCAGGTACTGCACGGCTTTGTTGAGCGAGAAGCCTTGATACAGCACGTCGTCCACCACCACAATCACGCGGCCTGACAAGTCCATCTGCGCCTGCCCAGCCTGCTCGGTCAACTGCGTCTCGGGGTGCAGCAGGGCAAGATCATCGCTGTAGCGTTTGATCAAAAGGTCCAGCCGGTCGATAGTCATGCCTGGCAGGCGTGGCCGCAGGCGCGTCAGCAGCGCATCGGCCAGCGGTGCGCCTCTTCTGCGCACGCCCACCAGCGTTATCGCAGCTGCACCAGTCAGCCGGTTAGCCAAGTGAAGCGCCATGCTGTCGAGCACCCGCGTGAGGGCCTGGGTGTCGTAGAGGGTGGTGTGCTGTTGCGATGCCATGTGCGTCTCACGCTTTTCTGAGCAACTCGATCACCTCGTCGTCTTCCACCTGCGGGAAGTGTTGGTAGTGCTGACCAACCGCTTCAAAAAACTCCGGTGTCTGCAAACATAAAACTTCGTCGGCCAGCGGCCTGATGTTGTCCAGGGTATCGGCAGGCGCCACCGGCACGGCGCAAATCAGGCGCTTGGGCTGACGTAAACGCAGGCCATGCAGAGCGGCCATCATGGTCGAGCCGGTGGCCAGCCCGTCATCCACCACGATCACGATGCGGCCTGCCGGGTCAATCGGCGGGCGCACCGGCGTGTACTGTGCGCGTCGTTTTTCAATCGTTTTCATTTGCATGCGTTTTTCGGCCTCGATGTAAGCGACGCTGATGTCCATGGACGCCGCGTGCGGGGCAATGAAAGTCCAGCCATTTTCATCTACAGCGCCAATGGCCAGCTCAGGTTGATGTGGCGCGCGCAGCTTGCGCACCAGCACCACGTCGAATTCACCCTCCAGCAACTCGGCCATCACCTTGGCCATGGGCACAGCCCCGCGCGGGATGGCCAAAATCAAGGGGTTGTGACCGCGCCACACCATGAGCTGCTTGGCCAGCAGGCGGGCGGCTTGGTTTCGATCGGTGAACATGGGCCATTGTTTCCCCGCTCTAAGTGCAGGGGCATTGCGCTAGATCAACACACGTAAAAAATTTGACGCTATAGTGAAATTGCGTGCGAATGACTGGGATTCCAGAGTGTTTCACGCAAGACGGGGGCTCCCTTAGACAGGGAAACCAACAGTGTCCTTGACGCTGTTCAGGATGAGAACATCCCCGGACTGATCGGATGATGAAAAGTTAGATCAGGGGTTCTCACCAGGCCCGCCAACTCCGTAAGAGCTGGCGGGCTTTCTTGTGGCCGCTTTCTCCCTGTGAACGTCACTTTGGCGCGGGTCTTGAGCCCCAAACTTGCGCCAGATCAAAACCAACCCCTACTCTCGGTCATAAGCTTCAATCATCATTTGGAGCCCTATGTCTGCCACTCTCGTCCCTGCTGCCGAACTGCGCATCAGCATTGCCCCGGAGTCCCTGGGCTTTGCCGACACGTCTGAGCTGACGCAGCAGTCCCTGCCCTGGATCGGTCAGGAGCGCGCCGAGCGCGCCGCCCGCTTTGGCTTGGGGCTAGACCAGCCCGGCTACAACCTGTTTGTGCTGGGCGAGATTGGCAGCGGCCGCTCTTCCTTGCTTAAACAGATGATGGGTAGCGTAGCCAGCACGCGGGCCGTGCCGCCTGACCTGTGCTACTTGCACAATTTTGATGTGCCCGAACGGCCCAAGGCCTTGCGCCTGCCCGCCGGGCAAGGCAGCCAGTTGCGCCAGCTCATGGCCAAGCTGGTCAAAGACTGGCAGACCGAAATCCCCCTGCGCCTGGACGGACAAGACTTCAAGGCCGAGAGCGAGCCCATCAAAAAATCGTACAAGGTGGAAGAGGCCAAGGCCTATGCCGAGCTCGATGCTTTTGCCGATGCCCGCAGTTTCACGCTCTACCGCGACGCGGGCCACTTGGTCTTCACCCTGCGTGACGACAAGGGCCGCGCCCTGACTGAGGTCGAAGCCCTGGCCCTGTCCAAAGAGCGCCGTGTGGAGGTGGACCGGGCCGAAGAAGAATTGCGCTCGGAGATCACCCGCTTCATCGAGAAACTCAGGCCGCTGGAGCGGGTGATGAACGAGGGCCTGGCGGCCCTGCGACGCCAGATGGTCAAACCCATGCTGGAGCACGGTTTGCAAGACGTTCGCATGGTCTTGAAGAAGCAGATCAAGGACTCGGTCAAGCTCGGCACTTATCTGGACCAGGTGATGCACGACGTGCTGGAAAACCTGGAGCTGTTCCAGCCATCTGAGGCCGAGGATGAGCTCCGGGTTGAGGCTCTGGCCGAGGTGCTGTCCCGTCTGCGCGTCAACTTGGTGGTGGACAACCAGTCCTTAAGCGGCGCGCCGGTGATCGTTGAAGATAACCCGGTGCCGCGCGCCCTGTTCGGCAGCATCGAATACCAGACCGAGAACGACATGCTGGTGAGCGACTTCTCGCGCATCCGCGCGAGCAGCCTGATCAAGGCACACGGCGGCTTCATTTTGCTGCACTTGCGCGACGTCGCGAGCGACCCCGAGGTCTGGGAAAAGCTGCGTCGCTTCATGCGCACCGGGCGTCTGCAAATCGAAGAATCTGGCCTGCCCCTGTCGCCGTTGAGTGCCGTGTCCCTGTGGCCTGAAGCCATCGACCTGAATGTCAAGATCGTGCTGATCGGAACGGCCGAAGACTATTACATGCTGCAAGAGGCCGACCCCGAATCCGCGCGCCACTTTCGCATCAAGGTGGACTTTGCCGAAAGTTTTCTGTCCAGCGCCGACATTCGCCACGCCAGCAGCAGCTTCATCGCCCACAGCTGCGCCCGCCTGGGCCTGCCGCACTTCTCGGCCGCTGCGGTGGCCAGGCTGTTGGAGCAATCGCACCGTGAGGTGGACGACCAGGTGCGCCAAAGCGCCCTCTTCGGCCAGACCGAAGCCCTGGTGATGGAGTCCGCCGCCGTCTGCCGTGCTCGCAACGGTATGCTGGTGGAGGCCGCCGACGTGGAGGCCACCCTGCTAGCGCGAATCAACCGCCACGACTACCCCGAGCAGTGCCTGCAAGAGTCCATCACCGACGGCGAGCGCCTCATCACCGTGCGCGGCGAACAGGTCGGCCAGCTCAACGGCCTGACCCAGGTGGACTTGGGCGACTACCGCTTTGGTTTCCCGGTGCGCGCCACGGCCCGCACCTTTGCCGGGGATGACGGCCTGCTCAACATCGAACGCGAGGTCGAGTTGTCAGGCCCCATCCACGACAAAGGCGTGCTCATCTTGCACAGCTACCTGTCGGCCCTGTTTGCCCACCTGGCACCGCTGGCGCTCAACGCTTCCATCGTGTTTGAGCAGGAGTACCACGGCTTGGAAGGCGACTCGGCCTCGTGTGCCGAGTTCTATGTGTTGCTGTCCTCGCTCTCTGGCCTTCCGCTACGACAAGGCATCGGCGTTACGGGCGCACTGAATCAGTACGGCGACATCTTGCCGGTTGGTGGTGTCAATGAAAAAATTGAGGGCTATTTCGCGTCTGCCAAACCCTGGGCCTGAACGGCAGCCAGGGCGTGCTGATGCCCCAGCGCAACCGCCGCCACTTGATGCTGGGCCGCAAGGTGATTGAGGCCGTAGAGCGCGGCCAGTTCCACATCTACACCGCCGACCATGTGCGCGAAGGCATTGAACTGCTGACCGGCCAGCCCTCGGGTATGACGGCGCTGGCGGGTGACTATGCACCTGACACGGTGCTGGGCCGCGCGCAGGCGACGCTGAGGGCTTTTCGTGTGGCTTGCCAGGCGGCGCAGGAGCCGCCTAAGGCTGCGCGTAAGCGGTTGCGGCCGGGATAGGACGACGAGTTAAATTGCCGGGCGGTGCGTCCCTATACCCTCAGGCAGTAGGCCGCGAACCGTTTTCAGATGTACCTTGACTTGATCCCAGAAGAACACGGAAAGTCAGATTTTTTCGAGGTTGTAGTGACGATTTTTTGCATTAACTGATGAACACATAGCTTGTGGGATTTATTCCGCCGGATGGGCAATTGTTATTTCTCGTTACATTTAATCGATGAATGCTTCCCTTTTAACTGTGCAAGGACTGACCAAGCACTATGCCGGCCCACCCGTGGTGGACGATGTCTCGTTCGATATTGCGCCGGGTGAATGCCTGGGCGTGATTGGCCCCAACGGCGCGGGCAAGACCACCACCATCCGCATGTGTCTGGGCCTGACCGTGCCCGACGCCGGAAGCATCCGCTTTGATTTCCCCAATGGGCTCACCGCCAACGCATCGAACGCGAGCTGGCACATGCCCCAAGACGCGCTGCCCATCAAGGCGCGCTTGGGCGTGGTGAGCCAGTTCGACACGCTAGACCCCGACTTCACTTGCGCTGAAAACCTGCTGGTCTATGGCCGCTACTTTGGCATGAAGGACACCGCCATCCGCGCGCGCATCCCGCAGTTACTGGAGTTTGCCTCCCTCACACACAAGGCGGATGTGAAGCCGGGCCAGCTTTCAGGCGGCATGCGCCGACGCCTGAGCCTGGCGCGCGCCCTGGTGAACGACCCTGAGTTGCTGCTGCTGGATGAGCCCACCACCGGGCTCGACCCGCAGGCGCGCCACCTGATGTGGGAACGGCTGCAAGTGCTGTTGCAGCAAGGCAAATCCATCTTGCTGACCACCCACTTCATGGACGAGGCCGAGCGCCTGTGTCACCGCCTGTTGGTGCTAGACCAGGGCAAAAAAATTGCCGAAGGCGAGCCGCGTGCGCTGATTGCCCAGCACCTGGAGCCCGACGTGGTGGAGGTCTATGGCGTTGGCGCGCTGGCCCTGGTGGATGCGCCCTTGAAGGCGCTGGCAGCCCGTGTCGAGGTGAGCGGAGAAACCGTCTTTTTCTACACCGACGACGCCCGCCGTTTGCTCGAAGCCTTGACGAAGTACCCGCAGTTGCGCACGCTGCACCGCCCCGCCAATCTGGAGGACTTGTTCCTCAAGCTCACTGGGCGCCAGATCAGGGAGGACGCATGATGACGAACACTACGAACCTAAGCATGTGGCGTGCACCTGTGTTGTCGATGCGCTTTTGGCCCGTGTTTTTGCGCAACCTCCTGGTGTGGCGCAAGCTGGCCGTCCCCAGCTTGGTGGGCAATATCGCCGAGCCGCTGATGTGGCTGGTGGCCTTTGGCTACGGCATGGGTGCGCTGGTGGGGCAGGTCACGCTGAACGGGCCACTCGGTCCCACGGCCGTACCCTACATTTTGTTTTTGGCCAGTGGCTCCATTTGCATGAGTGCGATGCAGGCGGCATCGTTCGAGGCGCTGTACTCGGCCTTCTCACGCATGCACGTGCAAAAAACCTGGGACGGCATCATGAACGCGCCCGTCAGCCTGGACGACATCGTGCTGGCCGAGATGCTGTGGGCCGCGTTCAAAGCCCTGTTCACGGTGACGGCAATTCTGGGCGTGATGCTGGCACTTAACATCAGCCACAGCCCGAAGTTGCTGCTGGCCTGGCCGATTCTGCTGGGTGTCGGCATCACCTTCTCTTGCATCGCCCTGATCTTCAACGCTCTGGCCAAGGGCTACGATTTTTTCACCTACTACTTCACCCTGTTTCTCACGCCCATGATGTTTTTGAGCGGGGTGTTTTTTCCGCGTGAGCAGTTGCCCAGCGTGGTGCGAGAGGTGTCTGAATGGTTACCCTTGACCAATGCGGTGGAACTGGTGCGCCCGCTCTTCATGGACCAATGGCCGCAGCACCCTGTGCAGCACGCGCTGGTGTTGTTGACCTATGCAGCGCTGTCGTTTTGGTTAGCCCTGGCACTGACGCGCAAGCGCTTTCAGGCCTGAGCGCACTGGGCCGTGACGGCCTTAGTGGCCACCCTTGTCCACGGGATCGACCAAGGGGTGAAGTGCCTGGACTTGCTTTTGTAGCTGGCGAATATCATTTCGCAAAGCGCCAATTTCGCTCATCAGATCACGCTCGATTTGTCGCTCTTCTCGCTCCACAAAAACGGCGGCTACGGACGCTGTCACCAAAGACAAAACCGCCAGACCCAGCAGCACCACCACTACCGCAAATATGCGAGAAGCATGCGTGCTTGGTACCAAGTCACCATAGCCCACTGTGGCTGCCGTGGTGAACGCCAGCCAAAGACCATCACCCAAAGTCACCACCTTAGGCTCAAGCAGCCAAAACCCCATGCCGCCAAAACCCATGATCATCAAACATAGGATCAGTGAGTAGATCAAACCCCGTCGGGTGACCAGTCGTTTGCGATGGCGCCAATTTTTCATAGGGTTACTTTACCTGTAGAAATCAAGTTTGGTTTTTGAATCTCATTTGTTATGGTTTGACGAATTAGAGACCCGTAACTCTGAATAAGTCAGCCAACCATGATTGGGCAAGAGGCATACTGATGCCATGAAACTGGCATTGCTATCAGACATCCACGCCAACCTCCACGCACTGGAGGCTTGTCTGACCCACGCCAAAACGCAAGGCGTGCAGCAGTTCGCTCTGCTAGGTGATTTTGTCGGCTATGGGGGTGACCCCGTAGCGGTGGTGGATCGCGTGATGGGATTGGCCGAGCAAGGGGCGTGGTTAGTCAAAGGCAACCACGATGAGATGTCCATTAGTCCACCGTCACCCATTAAAAATCTGGGGGAAATATCGGCCCCGTGGACGCATGCACAGTTGAGTCAGGCGCAGCTGGCATTTTTGGATGCCCTGCCTTTAACGCAGCATCGGGACACCATTTTTCTGGTGCACGCTAGTGCGAACGAGCCCGCAAAGTGGCACTACGTGTATGAAAAGCAGGCGGCTGCTGACAGCCTGAATGCAGCCCTGACTCACCCCGATGTGCGCTACGTGTTTGGAGGTCACGTCCACAGGCAAAAGCTGTACTACCGGGCCAGCAACGGAAAAATCATGGCATTTGAACCCCAAGCCGGGGTCGCCATGCCGGTGCCCGGGCATCGCATTTGGTTGGCCACCATTGGCTCAGTCGGCCAGCCGCGCGACGCCAACCCCCTGGCCATGTACGCGTTGTTTGACACGCAAAGCGCTCAAATCACTTTTCACCGCATCCCTTATGACTTTCAAGGTGCGGCAGCGGCCATCCGCCGCGCGGGCCTGCCTGACTTCTTTGCCGCCCGGTTGGGGCTGGGGGTATGAAGGTGTAAATCGGTTGATGCGCCTTTACGCGATCACCTTCGCCTCGCGCAGCGCTGCAATCCGCGCCGCATCCAGGCCCAACTCTGCCAGCACTTCCTCTGTGTGCTCGCCCAAGCTCGGCGGCGCGTTGCGCAGCACGGGTGGCGTGTCCATCAAGCGCAAAGGGCTGGCCACAGTTGCTATTGATTCAATAGCTGATTGCGGCTGTATTGATTGACTTACAGGCTGATTGATCCATAAATTTCGAGCCTTGACTTGCTCATCAGCAAAGGCCTGACCAATGTCGTTGATGGGGCCGCAGGGCACGGCTTTGTCTTCCAGCAGGGTGACCCAAGCGGCAGTGCTGCGGGTGCGGGTGACTTGCTGTATCAGAGGCAGCAACACCTCGCGGTTTTTCACACGCAAGGTGTTGGTTTTGAAGCGTTCGTCTTGCGCCCAGGTGGGCACGCCTGCGGCGTCGCAGAAGCGGGCGAATTGGCCGTCATTGCCCACGGCTAGCAGCATGGCACCGTCTTGCGTGGGCAAGTCTTGGTAGGGCATCAGGCTGGGGTGGGCGTTGCCCATGCGTTGCGGCACGTTGCCGGTGTTGAGGAAGGCCCCGGCCTGGTTGGCCAGTGTGGCCATGCCAACGTCCAGCAAAGCCATGTCGATGTGCTGGCCCACGCCGGTGCGGTGCCGCACCTCGATGGCGGCCAGGATGGCGGTGGCGGCATAGACGCCGGTGAAGAGGTCGGTCAGCGCCACACCCACGCGCTGCGGGCCGCCGCCGGGTACGTCGTCCGCGCGGCCAGTGATGCTCATCATGCCGCTCATGGCCTGGATCATCAGGTCGTAGCCCGCGCGTTCGGCGTAGGGGCCGGTCTGGCCAAAGCCGGTGATAGAGCAGTAAATCAAGCGCGGGTTGATGGCTTTGAGGCTCTCGTAATCCAGCCCGTAGTGTTTGAGCCCGCCGACCTTGAAGTTCTCCACCAGCACGTCGCTTTGCGCGGCCATTTGGCGAATCAGGGCTTGGCCTTGTTCATGGGCCAGGTCTAGCGTGATGGAGCGTTTGTTGCGGTTGCAGGCGGTGAAGTAGGTGGCCTGGTCGGTGTCATTGCCCTGTGCGTCTTTGACGAATGGTGGGCCCCAGTGGCGGGTGTCGTCACCCGCTCCGGGGCGCTCTACCTTGACCACATCCGCGCCCAAGTCGGCCAGGATTTGGGTGCACCAAGGGCCGGCTAGAACTCGGGAGAGGTCTAGGACTTTGATGTGCGGGAGGGCGGCTGGTTTGTTGCTCATATCAATTAGAAAACGCAGCAATTCCGGTCTGCGCCCGTCCCAAAATCAAAGCGTGAATGTCATGCGTCCCTTCATAGGTGTTCACCACCTCCAGGTTCACCAAATGCCGCGCCACGCCAAACTCGTCCGATATGCCGTTGCCACCCATCATGTCGCGCGCCAGCCGTGCAATGTCCAACGCCTTGCCGCAGGAGTTGCGTTTGAGGATGGAGGTCACTTCTACCGCTGCCGTACCTTCGTCCTTCATGCGCCCCAGGCGCAGACAGCCTTGAAGACCCAACGCGATCTCGGTTTGCATGTCGGCCAACTTCTTTTGAATGAGCTGGTTGGCAGCCAATGGGCGGCCAAACTGCTTGCGGTCCAGCACGTACTGGCGAGCGCGAAACCAGCAGTCCTCCGCCGCTCCCAAAGCACCCCAGGCAATGCCGTAGCGCGCAGAATTCAGGCAAGTGAAGGGGCCTTTCAAACCTTGCACCTCGGGGAAGGCATTTTCTTCGGGGCAGAACACGTTGTCCATCACGATCTCGCCGGTGATGGACGCGCGCAGGCCCACCTTGCCGTGAATCGCCGGGGCGCTCAGCCCCTTCATGCCTTTGTCCAGAATAAAGCCGCGAATCGGCCCCACCTGGCCGCTCTCGCTCACCTCTTTGGCCCAGACCACAAAAACGTCGGCAATCGGGCTGTTGGATATCCACATCTTCGCGCCCGTCAGCTTGTAGCCGCCCGCTGTTTTTTGCGCACGCGTGATCATCGAGTTGGGGTCAGAGCCGTGGTCTGGCTCGGTCAGGCCAAAGCAGCCAATCCACTCCCCCGTAGCCAACTTGGGCAAATACTTTTGCCGCTGTGCCTCGGTGCCAAATTCAAAAATCGGTACCATCACCAGGGACGACTGCACGCTCATCATCGAGCGGTAGCCTGAGTCCACCCGCTCCACTTCACGCGCAATCACGCCGTAGGCCACGTAGTTCAAACCAGGTCCACCATACTGCTCCGGGATGGTGGGGCCAAGCAGCCCCAGCTCGCCCATCTCGCGAAAAATCGCCACATCGGTCTTCTCGTTGCGAAAGGCCTCGATCACACGGGGCTGCAATTTGTCCTGGCAATAGGCCGTGGCCGCGTCACGAATCATGCGTTCGTCATCGCTGAGCTGCTGGTTAAGCAAAAAGGGATCGTCCCAGTGAAAAGTCGCTTGTGCCATGTGGTTCTCCAGAAAAAGGGTTTGCCCCGATGTTAAACGGGGCGGGGCTTACGCCGCAGTCAAACCACCCACCCACCCGCCTCCAGCCCGCCGAGTCCGGCGATAACTGTGATGTTCTGCACAAGCCGATGCAGACGCCAGAAACAAGGGTTTACCCGATATTCAGATAATAACGGTGAAAGTAACTTGTTGATTTAAAACGATTTTTTCATATTTTTAATTTCATTATCCAAGGCCAAAGATAAAGAAATGACCGGCACATCAGAAGCCGCAGAGGACAGTATCGTTAGCTGATGCTGTTTTTTGGGGCGCACGCAAAAAGCTGAACAAGCCCTGGCTTTTCCATCTGCCATTTCGCCAACAAGCTGGCCAGCACCCCGCCCGGACTGGCATGGGCCACGACGATATCGGTGGCCAGTTGGGCGACAAGATGGTTTCGCGCTATGGCGACCGCGTCGGTTAACCGGGTGGCAGCGATCGCCGCACTCACTACGGCCAAGTGGCCTTGCGCCAGTGGATCAGTCCACTCAGGAGGCAGCTTTGCCCCCTCTAACGGACGAGCCAGCACCACCACGACCGGACTACGCGCCTGAAGCAAAACCTTTAACACTGCCTGCTCCAGCGGTGAGTGAAAACCGCTGATCACCACGTTCTTTACCCGCGCCTGTTGCAAAGCCCAATCCATTGCGACACGAATGGCGGCACCGGGGCACTTGCGGAAGGCAAAAAACGCAGTCATCGGCAAGTCCAGCAAACCACTAGCCCCCCGGCCAGCCAGCAGAAGATCGCCACGCTGCAGCAGCCACAGCAACGGGTCATCAACAGCGCCAGAGATAATAACGGTACCTCTAAGTGGTTGATTTAAAACAATTAATTGTCTTTTCCGCCGTTGTTATCTTCGAGCCCAGATAACAAACTCCCCTGCTCCACCCCGTCCTTGGCAGGCTTGGTATAGGCCATATTTCGTTTGGCTCGATCGGGCAACGGTACCAGTAGGCCTTGTTCGCGCCATGCCACCAGCATCTTAGAGGCCTTGAGCGTGTCAAGCTTGGCAATTTCACAGAGCTTGGCATTCTGGATAAAACCCTCGCGGTCAATCCAGTCACTCACCTCGTCCCAGGCGCTGGGGCGCTCCAGGTTGAGCAAGGTCACGGTAACGGTCTCAACAGCGACTTCGGTGTTTTGGCCGTACTGGGGTGGATACAGCTTGGCGGCAGCCATTTCCGCGAACATCATTTTTACGCCCTCGCCCGCGTCAATATTGGGTGCCGCCGGAAACTCACGCAGGTTCTGCACGATAAGGGGGTTGCGTGCCTTGCTACCGATGCGTGCAATATTGCCCGCCGTGATGTTGCCGGGAAAAGTGCCTGGACTTTCCACCTCAATCCGGTCATCAAAAATGCGCACAAAAATATCGCGATTCAAGCGGTAGTCACGGTGAATGACGGCATTGACTATCGCTTCTTTCACCACCCGCTCGGGGTACACATGGCGCGTTTTGAAGCCACTGCTGGCCAGCGTCAGCCCCTCGTCCAGTTCGCGCAGCACCGCCCGCACGGCATCGTCAATTTGCTCAATCAACGGGCCGCGAATTGTCAATGGAGTTTTGCGCAAATTGGGCAAAGCACCTGGCGCAGCCGTTTTACCGCTGTAGACCATCAGACGAATATCAGCCCGTGAGCCATGCGCGGCCAGCAAGCTGCCCGGCTCCTCTGCAAACAGCAGCACTGCCGCCCGCGTAGGGCGCAGCTCACCCGCCACGGCGTCGGCCAATCCAATCCGTTGCAACTGCTCAGTCTGGGTGCCGATTTTCAAACCGCGTGCGGTCACAAACATCCGCCAGGTGGGTGTGTCGAGCAAGTCCAGCGACACGGCGACCAACTCGGTTTCTGCACTTCGAACGCCACGCTGGTAGGACAAATCCGTAATCTCGGATGCCAACATTTCGCGGTTGCTGGCATCCAGCCGCGTCCACGTGCCGTCATCCACGATGGAATGCACATTGGCGCTTTTGCCCACCTGCACCAGCACCACATGCCCGACTTGCCCATCGTGCAAAGTACAGGTCAGCCGCATAAAACGAATGCCGTCGATGGCGGGTTTGAACTGGGTGCGTACCTTGCGTTGCAGCTCGTCAAGGGCTTCCGGATTTTCTTGCACGCCATAGACGCGCTGCGCCCCTTTGGCCTTGGCCGGGTCTTCAATGCCCAGCGCCAGCACACCGCCATCCGTATTGGCAAAGGCGCACAAGGTCTCCAACGCCTTTTGCACCATCTTGCCGGAAACGCGCTTGACGTCCAGGGTACGGCTTTCGGGTGAACTGAGCACTCGCTCAAGGAGCAGCGCGGATTGGGCGGGGGAATGGTCAATCATTGATGTCCTGCAGGCCTTGGTCTGCGTTGAATTTGTTTCTCCGTTGGCATTGTGCCCTCCCACGCCTGGGCGCTTGTAAGATGCCAACAGCTCTGAAATTCACCTGAACATCATGACGAACACTTTTCATACTCCCGCCCCAAATCTTGCCTCCCGCGCCGCCCTGAGGTTCAGCCACATGGGCTTTTGTGTGCGTGACCTCCCGCGCATGGCACATTTTTACAAAGAGGTGTTGGGCTTTACCCAGACCGACTCGGGCGACTTGGGCGCGGTGCAACTGGTGTTTTTGAGTCGCGACCCGACTGAGCACCACCAGTTGGTGTTAGTCAGTGGGCGGCCCGACGATCTGGCCTTTAACGTCATCAACCAAATATCCTTTCGCGTGCCCGACCTAGCCACGCTGCGCGCATTTCTGGCGCGCATTCGCGCCGATGGCCAAGCAAGCGACATTCAAACAGTGACGCACGGCAATGCGGTTTCGATTTATGTGCGCGACCCTGAAGGTAACCGCCTGGAGCTGTTCATGGACACGCCCTGGTACTGCGAGCAGCCGCTGCGCGAGCCGCTGGATTTGGATCAGCCTGATGCGCTCATCTTGGCCCACTGCGAAGCCATGGCGCGCAGTCGGCCCCAATTTCAAGCCCGCGCCGAGTGGCAAGCCGAGATGGCGCGCCGCATGGGTCAATCTGAATAATTCGACAACACCATGATGCGCAATTCAAAACCCCATATCCTCATCGCCGGTGGCGGCATCGGCGGCCTCACCGCTGCGCTGTCATTGCTCAAGCGCGGCTTTGATGTGGACGTGTACGAGCAGGCCAGTGAACTCAAAGAAGTCGGCGCGGGCGTGCAGCTCTCACCCAATGGCAACCGCGTCTTGTTTGAGCTGGGTGTGGGCGAGGCCTTGATGGCCTTGTCGTGCGAAGCCACGGGCAAAGAGATTCGCCTGTGGAACAGCGGCCACACCTGGAAGCTGTTTGACTTGGGCGCGGTGTCGGTCGCGCGCTACGGCTACCCCTACCTCACAGTCTATCGGCCTGACCTTGTTGAGGTGCTGGCGCAGGCCGTGCGCGCCCTCAAGCCGGATGCGATTCACCTGAAATCTCGCGTACTCGGTTTCACGCAAGACGCGAGCGGCGTCACACTGCAGCTAGAAAACAGCACGGTGCAAGGCGACGCGCTGATCGGTGCCGACGGCGTGCACTCGGTCATTCGCCAAGGCCTGTTTGGCGCGGACGAGCCCGAGCGCACCGGCCTGATGGCCTGGCGCGGCGTTATCCCCATGGATCGCCTGCCCGCGCACCTGCGCCGCCCCGTGGGCACCAACTGGGTGGGCCCGGGCGCGCACGTGGTGAACTACCCGCTGCACGGCGGTGCGCTGATGAACTTCATTGGCGTGGTGGAACGCAGCGACATCCCGGTGGAGTCGTGGAGCGTTCGCGGCTCACGCGACGATTGTTTGATGGATTTCAAAGGTTGGCACGACGATGTGCAACGCATGATCCAAGCCATCGACACGCCTTTCAAGTGGGCGCTGATGCAGCGCGCGCCGATGGAGCGCTGGAGCGAGGGGCGCGTCAGCCTACTGGGCGACGCCTGCCACCCGACCCTGCCCTTTCTCGCGCAGGGGGCCGTCATGGCGTTGGAAGACGGCTTCATCCTCGCGCGTGCTTTTGATGCCGACACCGATATCCCCCAAGCCCTGCGCCGCTATGAAGATGCGCGCAAAGAGCGCACCCGCCGCATCGTTCAAGGCGCGGCTGACAACACCAAACGTTTCCACAATCCCGAGCTGGCCAATGTGGAAGGGGCCAGCGCCTATGTGGACCGCGAGTGGAACGAAGAGCGCGTGCGCCAGCGCTATGACTGGTTGTTCACTTATGACGTAACCCAGGAACCAATATGAAAAACAGTGCCCCCCTCTCACGTCGCCCCCTGCTGGCTGCGCTGATCCTTGGCCTCAGTGGCTTCGTGGCATCGACTGGCGCACTCGCCCAGGCCGATGCCGACTACCCGCGCAAGCCCATCCGCCTGCTGCTCGGCTTTGCCCCCGGTGGCGGCTCCGACATCGTGGCGCGGCTGGTGGCGCAGCCTTTGGGTGAATTGCTGGGTCAGAACGTGGTGGTGGACAACAAGCCCGGTGCGGGTGGCAACATCGCCGCCGAGATGGCCGTCAAGGCCGCGCCTGACGGCTACACCCTGGTGCTGCTGCCCAGCGGCCACGCCAGTGGCGCGGCCATGAAAAAGAGCCTTCCCTTTCACCCGGTCAAAGACTTCGCCTGGGTCTCCACCCTCACCACCTACCCCCTGGCACTTAGCGTGGCTCCGGGCTCTGCGCTCAAGTCCTTTGCCGACCTGTTGCAGCGCGCGAAAGCTGAGCCCGGCAAATACAGCTATGCCACCTCCGGCGTGGGCACGGCCCCGCATTTGATTGGCGAGTGGCTGGTGAGTGAGGCGGGCATCAACCTCATCCATGTGCCCTTCAAAGGCGGCACCGGCCCCATGACCGAAGTGTTAGCGGGCAGGGTGGACGTGATGATCGACACCATGACACTCACCGCCGCCCTGCTCAAAGACCAACGCGTGCGCGCCCTCGCGGTGACCTCACCCGCAGGGGCCAGCAACCTGCCCGGTGTTCCCGCCGTGGCCGACTTGCTGCCGGGCTTGGTGTTTGAATCCTGGTTGGGCATTGCAGCCCCGGCAGGCACGCCAGCGGCCATCGTGGACAAGCTCAACAAAGCCTTGCGCACTGTGCTGGAGCAGCCCGAAGTGAAACAGAAGTTGATCGCCCTGGGCGGCAGCCCGCGCGCCAGTTCACCGGCCGAGTTTCAAGCCCGCGTGGAGCGTGATATCGAGAACCTGCGCAAGGTGGTGAGCCAGCGGCGCATTGAGTTGGAGTAAGGGCGTCCAAACAGCGGTGCGCGACCACCCTTTAGGGTTTCGCGGCCTGCAACACATCCCGCGTCTTGAGCGCCTCTTGCCGCGCCGCCGCCACAAAATCCGCACCCGATGAGGCATACAACACAGCCCGTGACGAATTAACGACGATGGGTGCGGTGGTCTCGCCATTCACAGCCCGCCAGCCTGCCTTGACGGTGGCCAGCGCATCGCCGCCCTGCGCGCCCACACCGGGGATCAGCAGCGGCACGGTGGGGGCCACCGCGCGCACGCGCTCGATCTCCGCCGGGTAGGTGGCACCCACCACCAGGCCGAGCTGGCCGTTCAGGTTCCACGGGCCTTGCGCCAGCTTGGCAATGTGCTCGTACAGCAGGGGTTGGCCATCGACTGAGGCGAGGCGCTGGTTTTGCAAATCGTCGCCACCGGGGTTGGAGGTGCGGCACAGCAAAAAAGCCCCCTTGCCGTGGTACTTGAGGTAGGGCTGGAGCGAGTCAAACCCCATGAAGGGCGAGAGGGTGATGGCGTCTGCCCCGTAGCGTTCAAACGCCTCTTTGGCGTACTGCTCAGCCGTGCTGCCGATGTCGCCGCGCTTGGCGTCCAGGATGATGGGCACCTGCGGCGCGGTGCGGCGCATATGGGCCATGAGACGTTCTAGCTGGTCTTCTGCCCGGTGCGCGGCGAAGTAGGCAATCTGCGGTTTGAAGGCAATCACCAAGTCGGCGGTGGCGTCCACAATCGCGGCGCAAAAATCGTAAATTTTGCTGGCGTCGCCCTTGTATTTGTCAGGGAACTTGGCGGGCTCAGGATCCAGGCCCACGCACAGCAGGGATGCGTTTTGGCGCTCGGCGGCGCGCAGTTGATCGACGAAGTTCATGTTCAGATGTCCAGCACCAGCAGCGGTGTTTTAGACCGTGAGCAGCAGGGCATGAACTGGTCATTCGCGGCCTGCTCATCGGGGGTGAGGTACATGTCTTTGTGGTCGGGTATGCCCTCAATCACACGGGTCAGGCATGTACCGCACACGCCTTGTTCACACGAAGTGGGCACGTCCACACCGGCGGCTGATAGCGCCTGGGTCACCGATTGATCGGCCAACACCTTGATGACCCGGCCCGAGCTGGCGAGTTTGACGTCAAAGCTGGCGTCGTCAGCAGATTTCACCACCTCGGCCGAGAAGAACTCGTAGTGCAACTGTGCCTCTGGCCAACCTTGCGCGCGCGCGCTGCTGAGCACGGCGTCCATAAAGCCTTTAGGGCCGCAAACGTAGAGGTGCAGGCCCGCGCTGGGTGCGCTCAAACACTTGCCGATGTCGAGCTTTTGCGCAGCCTCGCCATCGTCAAAATGAAACTGCACTTGCTCAGCAAAACGCGCCTTGGCAATCCGCTCGTAAAACGCCGTGCGCTCGCGCGAACGGGTGCAGTAGTGCATCTCAAACGCCGCGCCGCTGATGGCCAAGCGCTCCGCCATGCAGAGGATGGGCGTTACGCCAATGCCGCCCGCCAGAAGCAAGCTGCGCTGGGCTTCATGCGCCAGTGCGAAGTGATTTTTAGGCGCGCTGATGTGCAGCACTTGGCCTTCCTGAATCGCGTCGTGCATGGCGACGGAGCCACCGCGTGAGGCCGGGTCGCGTAGCACACCGATCAAATAGCGGCTGCTCTCAGTCGGGTCATTGCACAGCGAGTATTGGCGCGTGATATTGGTGCCTGGCACTTGTACATCGATGTGTGAACCGGCGGAGAACGCAGGCAGCGGCCCGCCGCCTTCGTCCACCAATTCAAAGGTGCAAATGTCGGCGGTTTCGGCCGTTTTTCGGGCAACTCGAACGGATAGCACGGACAAAGAGGATGCGTTGCTCATGGGGCGGGTATTTCTCTGGGTGTTTCTGCGACGATCAGCCGGTCAAGTATCTTGCGCGACTGCACGCCGCCCGCGTCGATATTGAGCATCAACAAGCTGCGCGTGGGATGCGCCAGCAGGTTGCGTTGTTGCAGCTCCAACATCTCTAGGTCTTCACTGAAAATTTTGCCCTGGCCTTCGCGGATGCTGGCGGTGAGCGCTTTGTCTTTGGGGTTGAACTTGCGCGCCATGCCCCAGAAATAGTGGATTGAGGTCTCGGTTTCGGGCGTGATGAAGTCCACCACCACGCTATAAGCCTTGTGCTCCGGGGACGCGTCGTAGCCGCCCTTGCCCACGTGCGCTACACCCACCTCAATCATCACGTTGCTGGGCGGGGTGAAGCGGCAGATCTGCCAGCGGTCCACCGGCACATCGTCGGCCAGGTTGTTGCCGCGCAAGGCCATCTTCCAAAATGGCGGCGCGGTGATGTTCTCCATGAATCGGCTGGTGATGACCTGGTCGCCCTCTACCGTGGTTTTACACGGCACTTCGTCAATTTCTTTTTGTCCGATGCTGGTGGCGTGCACATAGGTCTCGTGCGTCAAGTCCATCAGGTTGTCGATCATCAGGCGGTAGTCGCAGGCGATGTGGAACAGTCCGCCGCCGTAGGCCCAATCAGGGTTGTCGTGCCACTCCAGGTGTTTGATTTTTGACTCATCGGCCAGGGCTGCATCACCCGTCCAGACCCAGATGAAACCGTGACGCTCCACGACTGGGTAGCTGCGAATGGCGGGGAAGCCACGCACGCGCTGGCCCGGCATGGCAATGGTCTTGCCGTCGCAGCCCATCTCCAGCCCGTGGTAGCCGCAGACCAGCTTGCCCTCAGTCACCGTGCCCAGGGACAGGGGCGCACCCCGGTGCGGGCAAAAGTCGTCCAATGCGGCGACCTGACCTTGAGCACCGCGATAAAACACGATGCTCTCGCCGCAAATCTTGCGGCCTAAAGGTTTCTCGTCAATTTCGTCAGGCGTACAAGCGACGTACCACGTGTTTTTCGGGAACATGAAAATACTTTCTGTAAGGGAAACATTTGTCGATTTTCCCCCAGAAATGAAGTTACGGCTTGATTGCTGGCAGAGGTGGAGAGACAGGCAAGCCTTCTGCCACCTCACGTACGTCCGCTATAAAGTACTCGGTGTCGCCAAAACAGGTGGATGGGATCAGCTTGTGCTGACGGTAAATTAGCACCACCCGTTTGCCGGCCAGCGAGTTGATTTTGTGGGCCACCTCGTCGTCTCGCACGCTGAAGCTGAATTTTTCAGGGATTGCACCGGGCATGGAGACCATGGCGATTTCGCCCTCCCATGACTTGCAAAGCCAACCTTTCTTGGAGAGCTTTTGTACGTAGCCTGCACGCTCACCCTCAGAGTAGTTCCAGTGAAGCGTGAGCCAAAGCCAAGTCCCGGCAAGTAGCATCAAGGCAATTAATAAAACAGTAACGTTTCGAAGGACTTTAGACGGCATGGATTAAGCATTTGAGCAAGTGATGTTGTCAGTGTATCCCGCTGCGGGAAGACTTTCCAAGCGTCGTATGCTTGAACTCGCGCTTGAAAGAACCCAAGGAGTCTGCTTTTGGCGCGGTAATGTAACGTGTGCCGGGCATTCACATGCACTTGTATTTCCCCGGCTAGGCCTGGGGTGCTCAAGTGACTACAAAAGTTGAAAAAAGATGCCCGGCGTGAAGCGACGCTTTCCAAACTAGAATTTCGGTTTTTGAGTGAACTCACATGAGCGATATCGCAGCCAGTGTTCCTGAATCTGATATTCCCCTTTTCGATGTTTGGGTGCGCCTGCCGCCGGATGCGGATATTGATCTTATTGAGCAGCGTGGGCGTGAATTTGCAGGCATTCGAGAAGACCACCTGACCAGTTTGCTCTTGGGGTTGGGCAATGTGCCGCAGCTCAAGATCGGTTCTGCAGTTTCGCGTGAACGGGCTGACAAGGCGCATGAGCAATTTTCAAAAGCTGGCTTGCTGATCGAGGTGAGCCCAGTGCTCACTATTCAAACCAAGATGGTGGGTGCATTTGATGGGCGTTATTTTTGCCCGGCTTGCCAAAATGCAGTTGAACTGCCAGACAACCGGCAGTGTCCGAGCTGCGGGATTTTTGTGGACAAGGTGGATGAAGATTTCTTGCTGAAGCGCCGCTTGAAAGAGCAAGAGCGCAATAGGATTGAAGCGCAAATGACCCGTGACACCAAAAACACGGACAAGCGCAACCGCGAATTACGTGAGGCGTCGATTAGGGAGCAAATACGTAAAGAACTTGAAGAAGAATACGGGCTGAACAAGAAGGCCGGCGTGTTCTCGGGTAAGACGGGTTTGTTCCGGGGTGCTGTGGCACTCGCAGTCTTGGGTACAGCTTTTGCAGGGGGGCAATACTTTCAGACTAAACGCGGACAAAACGAAGTTAGTAATGCAGCCAATGCGGCCGTGGTAGCCAAAGACGCCGCTGTGGCCAGTGTGGACAAAATGCTGGACCAAGTGGGTCCAAAGGATGTGGGAACAAACCCAGCAGCGCCGACAGGCGACCCAGATATTGATGATCCTTTGATTCAAGCTGCCGGAGGCAAACGCATCGGGGCCAAAGGCATCACTATGGAGCAGGCGGTTGCAGCGGCACAGGTTTTGGGCAAATCGATTGGCAATACAGCAGGTCAAAATGCACCCCTTGCCGGTGCAAACACATCCTCTTCTGCGGTCGTTTCAACCGATGCCACCACGACGTCCATTGCCGAACAAACCAAGCTGGTGCTGACAGCTGAATTTGCGCAGCAGTTGGCTGAATTGGGTCAGGCCACCCGCGCGCGTGAAGTGATCAAATCCCTCAAGGCATCCCCCAAGCTGGCCGCTGAGCCTGGTGCGATGCCAGCGGTTCGACGGGCCGACCTGGAAGTTCAGGCCTGGGACCTTAAATCCTTGAGTGAGGGGCGGGCCCGCACAGAAATTGAGCGCATCAAATCCAGCGCGACAACCATAACTGATCCAGGCGAGCGCACTCAGGTGCTTGCACGTGTCGGTGTTATTTTGAGCCACCACGTCCAACTGCCGTCCGAAGCGGCGCGTGCCTTTTTGACGCTGGCGGCCGAAGCTTTGAAGTTGGTGCCCAACGGCCCGCAGCGCGCCATTATTTTGAACGATTGGGTAGTTGCCCTGGGTGAGGTCTTGTTGGCCGACGTGAATGCACGGGCCAAGGTCGGTGATTGGAGCAAAGCTAGGGCGGCGGGAGCGCAACTTGAAGCACTGATAAAGCAGGCGCCAGAGCCTTCGGCTGCGGTAAGGCTACAAGCTATCAACTACCAGGCACTAAACACGCTGGGCCAGCCGGCCAAAGCTCAGGAAAATCTGGCGGATTCCACCCTTGCGGCAAACGGGATCAGCAGCCCATTGGAGCGCGCCAGACTACTACGCGCCATAGCCCAACTTTCACGCGCACCCATCGACGACAAACTTCTATCAGCGATTTCCTTACTCACAAGCCAGTTAGAGACTCGCGTGGGGCTGGAAAAAGCGCAAGCATTGGCGCAGTTGTCCTTGTTGTTCGGCGATGCAGGCCAACGCGAAAAATCAAACCCGTTCAACCAACAGGTGCAGGCCACAGCAGGATTAAGCCCTCTGGATAGGGCCTCAATTAACGCCAATTTGCTGGCCCGTGGTGATATGTCACAGGCGAAAGTTTTACATCAATCCGGGCTGTATTCTGAGTCAGAAGCAGTGCTGCAACGACTGGCAGACTACTTGTTCTAAGCTGACGCAGGCTCAAGAGTCCGTCCCCCAAAAATCGCCGTGCCTACCCGCACCATGGTGCTGCCTGAGTGCACTGCGGCCTCTAGGTCGGCACTCATGCCCATGGAGAGGGTGTCTAGCGCCAAGCCCGCCCGATTTAATTCATCAAATAGGTCTTTAGCCCTTTGAAATAGGGCGCAAGCAGCTGCGAAATCAGGAGCAGGTTCAGGGATGCACATCATTCCCCGTAACTTCAATTGGGGCAGAGCGGCTACTTTGAGTGCCAAGCCCAGCAACTCATCCGGCTCGACGCCGGATTTGTTCGCTCCACCGTCTACATTGACTTGTAGGCACACCTGTAGCGGCTGCAGGTGTACTGGGCGCTGCTCGTTCAGTCGCTGGGCAATTTTGAGGCGATCCACCGTCTGAGCCCAGGCAAAGTGCTCGGCCACCAAACGAGTCTTATTGCTCTGGATCGGGCCAATGCAATGCCACTCTATCGGCAGTGCCGCCAGCGCCTTGATTTTGAGCACCGCCTCGGCGATGTAGTTCTCGCCAAACGCCGTCTGCCCCGCCGCGAATGCCGTCGCAACGGACTCTGGACCAAAGGTTTTTGAAACCGCAAGTAACTGGACTGAACCTGGCGTACGCCCTGCCGCCAGACATGCGGTTTCAATGCGGGCGCGAACGGCTTGGAGCTTTGGTGCAATCATGGTCATAATTGTCCAGCAATAAACACCAACCCGTGAGGAATCTGTGGACATCACCCAACTGCTGGCCTTCAGCGTCAAAAACAAAGCCTCTGACCTTCACCTTTCCGCTGGTCTGCCACCTATGATTCGCGTACATGGCGACGTGCGTCGCATCAACGTGGAGGCACTTGACCACAAGCAGGTGCATGCCATGGTGTACGACATCATGAACGACAACCAGCGAAAGCACTTCGAGGAGTTTCTTGAAATCGACTTCTCGTTTGAGATTGACGGGTTGGCACGGTTTCGAGTCAACGCCTTCAACCACAACCGAGGTGCGGGCGGGGTGTTTCGAACCATTCCCAGTAAGATTTTGTCGCTGGAGCAGCTCAACGCGCCCAAGATTTTTGCCGATTTAGCCATGAAGCCACGCGGTATGGTGCTGGTCACCGGGCCGACTGGTTCGGGCAAGTCCACTACGCTGGCTGCCATGGTGAATTACCTCAACGAGAACGAGTTTGGTCACATCCTCACGGTGGAGGATCCGATTGAATTTGTACATGAGTCCAAAAAATGCCTGATCAACCAGCGCGAAGTTGGCCCACACACCTTGAGTTTTGCTGCGGCGCTGAAGTCAGCTTTGCGCGAAGATCCAGACGCAATTTTGGTGGGAGAGATGCGCGACTTGGAGACCATTCGCCTAGCCATGACGGCGGCCGAGACCGGTCATCTCGTATTCGGTACTCTGCACACATCGAGCGCGGCCAAAACGATTGACAGGATCATTGACGTCTTTCCCGCCGATGAAAAGGAAATGGTGCGCGCGATGTTGTCGGAGTCCCTGCAGGCAGTGATTTCGCAAACCTTGTGCAAAACCAAAGATGGTCAGGGTCGAATTGCCGCGCACGAAATCATGCTGGGTACCCCCGCCATCCGCAACCTGATTCGTGAGGCAAAAGTGGCGCAGATGTACTCGAGTATTCAGACCGGAAACGCCGTGGGCATGCAAACGCTGGATCAGAATCTGACTGATCTGGTTAGGCGCAACCTCATTTCCCCAGCCGAAGCCCGCAGCAAAGCCAAAATCCCAGAAAATTTCCCAGGGTAGAACACAATGGAACGCGATGTAGCCACGAAATTTATCAATGACCTGCTTAAGTTGCTGATCAGCCGAAGTGGGAGCGATTTATTTATCACCAGCGACTTCCCACCGGCTATCAAGGTCGATGGCAAGGTTACCAAGGTCTCTCCTCAACCCTTGTCTGCGGCGCACACACTGGCATTGACGCGTTCCATCATGAACGACAAGCAGGTGGCCGAGTTTGAGCGGACCAAGGAGTGCAACTTCGCCATCGCGCCTCCTCAAATTGGCCGCTTTCGGGTCAATGCTTTTGTACAACAGGGCAAAGTGGGCATGGTGTTAAGGGTCATTCCGACGGTCTTACCGACCATAGACTCGTTGGGCATGCCGCAGGTGCTCAAAGACGTGGTCATGGCCAAGCGTGGCTTGTGCATTTTGGTGGGTGCGACTGGCTCAGGTAAATCCACCACGCTAGCGGCTTTGGTGGACTGGCGCAATGAAAACTCCTATGGTCACATCATCACCATTGAAGACCCCGTGGAGTTTGTCCATGCCCACAAGAACTGCGTCATCACGCAACGCGAGGTGGGCCTGGACACCGATAACTGGGATATCGCCCTGAAGAACACCCTGCGCCAAGCGCCAGATGTGATTTTGATGGGAGAGATTCGCGACCGCGAAACCATGGAGCACGCCGTGGCCTTTGCCGAGACGGGTCACTTGTGTTTAGCCACGCTGCACGCCAACAGCTCCAACCAAGCGCTAGATCGCATCATCAACTTTTTCCCCGAAGAGCGGAGAACGCAGTTGTTGATGGATCTCTCGCTCAACCTGAGGGCGCTGGTGTCACAGAGGCTGATCCCTCGGCAAGATAGTAAAGGCCGGGCAGCAGTGGTTGAGATCATGCTCAACTCGCCGCTGATCTCTGATCTGATCTTTAAGGGTGATGTGACCGAGATCAAAGAGATCATGAAAAAAAGCCGGGGCATGGGTATGCAGACGTTTGATCAAGCCCTCTTTGACGCCTTTGAAGGCAACCTTATTACCTACGAAGACGCCTTGCGCAACGCCGACTCGGTGAATGATTTGCGTTTGCAAATCAAGCTCAACAGCGTGCGAGGTCGTGCGCCTGATCTGAGCGCGGGTACCGAAAACATGCTGATCGTTTGAACTTTATCTTTGAAACCATGGCCAATATTCACTTGAAAACTTACGAAACCACACCCTCGTGCAAAGTCGCCTTTCTGGGTCTTGGCGTCATGGGCTACCCCATGGCCGGGCACTTGGCGCTGGCCGGGCATAAGGTCACGGTATACAACCGCACACCCGTCAAGGCCCTCGCTTGGTGCGACGAGTTCGCGCGGACAGCAGCCCCACAGCACGCGATAGCACCCCGGCTTGCGGCGCAAGATGCTGACCTCGTTTTTGCCTGTGTGGGCAATGACGACGATTTGCGCAGCATCACGCTAGGCGCAGATGGCGCTTTTGCAGGTATGAAACCAGGCGCTATTTTTGTCGATCACACCACCGCTTCAGCACAAGTAGCGCGTGAGCTCTTCGCTGACGCTCAAACCCGGGGGTTGCACTTCATTGACGCGCCGGTCTCAGGCGGTCAGGCGGGAGCCCAGAACGGCGCACTTACGGTCATGTGCGGTGGAGATAAAGCGGCTTTTGCGGCAGCCTACCCGGTCAGCATGGCCTTCTCGCGCGCTGTCACCCGCGTGGGTGACAGCGGTGCGGGGCAATTGGCCAAAATGGTGAATCAGATTTGTGTGGCCGGCGTCATTCAAGGGCTGGCTGAAGGCATTGCTTTTGGCCAGAAGGCAGGGCTGGACATGAACCAGGTGCTGGATGTCATCAGCAAAGGCGCGGCGCAAAGCTGGCAGATGGAGAACCGGGGCAAGACCATGGTGGCCGATCAGTTCGACTTTGGCTTTGCTGTGGACTGGATGCGTAAAGATTTGGGTTTATTGCTGGACGAGGCCCGTCGTAACGGTGCACGCTTACCTGTGACTGCCCTGCTTGACCAGTTCTACGCCGACGTGCAAGAGTTGGGCGGCCAGCGATGGGACACGTCTAGCCTTATTAAGCGGCTGAAGTGATTCACAGTACCGTATGGTTACTTCTTGGCGTCGCTAGGCCCAGGTTGTGGCAGTAGGCTTTGCAGTTCTGCTTCGCTGATGATCTCGAAAACGCGCACCACTTTTTGCACGCCGTTCGTTCCTCGTACTACTTCGGTGGCTAGATCGGCCTCGCGTTGGGTGACACGACCCATCAAGTAGGTGGTGCCGCGCTCAGTCACCACCTTGAAAGCGCTGGCGTAAAGTTCATTTACATCCACTAGAGCAGCTTTGACTCGGCCTGTCGTAAGGGTGTCTGAAGTTCGCTGTGTCAATGATGTATTGCCCATTACAGCCAGTTCATTAACGATAAATCGCACATTAGCCACTTGCGAGACGACTTGCGCTGCAAGTTGCTTGTCTTGCGCACTTGGGACCTCACCCGTCAGCAGTATTTGACGGTTGTAGCTGGTGATATTGATATGACCACGGCCACCCAAGTTATCACTCACGCTGCTACTTGCTCGCACTTCAATGCCTTCGTCCTCCAATTGCGTGCCCGCTGTGCGGCGATCGACTGCCACCAAGCCGCCCATCAAGGCTCCCCCTAAAACGACGGGGAAGCAAGCGCTCAAGGACGCGACGCTGGCGGTGACAAGTAGCAGTTTGATGCTCAACTTTTGAAGCGATGATTTCATGTCGGTGTTTCCTGTTCACCCATCAATTGGGAATCGACGCCGTCGCAAATGCAGTGCAACGTCAAGAGGTGTACTTCCTGGATGCGAGCGGTGCGCTCGTGAGGCACGCAAACGTGCACATCTGTATCGCGCAAGGCATTGTTCATCTTGCCACCACCTCGACCGGTCAGCGCCACTACAGTCATCTCGCGTTCATGCGCGGCATCAATTGCAGCCAATACATTGGCTGAATTTCCGCTGGTGGTGATGGCCAGTAACACATCGCCCGGCTGTCCTAGCGCACGAACTTGGCGCGAAAAAATCACACTGAAGTCGTAGTCATTGGCAATGGCAGTGATGATGGATGAGTCGGTTGTTAGGGCAATGGCGCCCAACTCTGGTCGTTCACGTTCGAAACGGCCTACAAATTCAGCTGCAAAATGTTGCGCATCGGCAGCTGAGCCCCCGTTTCCACATGCGAGCACCTTGCCTCCATTTGTTACGCAATTGAGTATTGCCTGCACCGCGAGGGCGATGGGTTTTGCAAGAATCTGCGCAGCCTGATACTTTAGGTCGGCGCTGTCGATAAAGTGTTGTTGAATGCGTTGCTCTAGCATGTCACGATGATAACCGGGCTTCTCGTCCCCTGCCCAACTAGCGTAGGTATCATTTTCACAGCTTGTCCAGAAGGGAAAACCCCCGATGCCAGAAAGGCGCACTCAGCTAAACTCGCGCCACTCCCCATGTTGCGAAAGCAACGTACGAGAGGAACCGAGAAGGCAACGAGCTGGTTTAATAATATTAAAAATTGTCCATCCAAAGTAGATGGGACTCTCCAAGGCACCGGCGAACCCGGTGCCTTTTATTTTGATCTCTCTACTCTCATGCCAAGGCTACCTTCATGGAACTGATTCTGGTTACGTTGGCCTCCGCATTAGCTGGATTTATTGATTCGATTGTTGGCGGCGGTGGTTTAATTCTGGTGCCGGCCCTTTTTGCCGCTTACCCGGGAGCGCACGCTGCGACCTTGCTGGGAACCAACAAGTCGGCTTCCGTCTGGGGCACGCTGTTTGCCGCTGCACAATACAGCCGCCGGGTGAAGCTGCCGTGGCCTATGCTGTGGCCAGCCATGCTGGCGAGCGCGCTGGGCTCTTTCACTGGGGCGTGGTTGCTAACGCTTGCTTCACCTCAAGTATTGCGGCAATTTTTGCCGGTTGTCCTAGTGGCTTTGTTGCTCTACACCTTGGCTAAAAAAGAACTGGGTCGCACGCACGTGCCGCGCTTTGATGGGCGCAAGGAGGTGGTCGTCGCCTCACTTATTGCTTTGGTGTTAGGCACTTATGACGGGTTTTTTGGACCTGGCGCTGGCAGCTTTTTTGTCTTTCTGCTGGTGCGCTGGATGGGCTATGATTTCTTGAACGCCACCGCGTGTACCAAGTTGCTGAACCTCAGCAGCAACTTCGCCGCTCTGATCTTGCTGGCTTTAAAGGGTCACGTCTGGTGGCACATGGCCCTTGGCCTTGCTCTAGCCAATATTGTTGGCAGCTTATTGGGAACGCGACTGGCGCTTAAATACGGCGCAGGTTTTGTTCGACTGGTATTCATTGGCGTGGTGAGCGCACTGATTTTGAAGACCGGCTTCGATGCATTGCATCTGTGAGCTTGAATCTTAAGGACTTCGCTATGATGGGGTCACCCTTAAAAATTGCAACTTTGCCGGACAGACTGAAGCACAGCCTAGCTCTGTTCTTAACCGATTAGGAGATGACATGTTTTTTTCTCTCAAGTTAACTGCAACACTGCTGCTGGTCGCCGTTACGGCGGCTGCTCACGCGCAGGCGCCTAAGGACTACCCTAGCAAGCCGATCAAGATGGTCGTCTCATTCCCCCCCGGCGGACCGACCGACAGCAGCATTCGCATGATTACCGAGAAGCTGGGCGAGATCTTGAAACAACCTGTTTTTGTGGAGAACAAAGCAGGTGCTGGGGGAAATTTGGGAGCGCAATCAGTCACCACAGCCGCGCCTGATGGATACACGTTTTTAGTCACGTCTTCTGCCTATGCAGTCAACCCCAGTCTGTATGGCGCAAAGGCGGGCTACAACCCAGACAAAGACTTCACGCCGGTGGTCGTAGTGTCCACACAGCCTAATGTCATCTCGGTCAATGAAAAAGTACCGGCGAACAGCTTGGCGGAGTTGAAGGTGTATGCAGCTAATGGCAAAGCATCGTTTGCCTCGCCGGGGAGTGGTACGACGCCGCACTTAACTTGCGAAAACATTTTCCGCGTCTTTTGGAAATCTGACATCGTTCACATCCCCTACAAAGGCGCAGGGCCAGCCTCGTTGGCAGTTGTCAGTGGTGAAACACCAGTCGGCTGCACTGCGGCGTATGGTGTTTACCAGTTTTACAAGCAAGGCAAGGTAAAGATATTGGGAATCTCCAGCGAGAAGAGGCTAGCCAGTCTGCCTGAAGTTCCAACCTTTGCCGAGTTGGGCTATCCAGACATCAATGACTACACGTGGAGCACCATTTTTGCGCCTGCGGGCACCCCTGCTGGAATAATCGAAAAAATGAACAGTGCGGTTAACCAAATTCTGGATATGCCAGAGTTCAAAGCGAAGTTTGATAAAGGTGGCTTGCAGACTGTTGGAGGAACGCCCGCAGAAACCGCAACCTACATCACCAGCGAAATCGCGCGCTGGGCCAAGGTTGTTAAAAGTACAGGAGCGAAAGTCGAGTGACTTTTACTGCTGAAGACGCAACTTTGAATATCACACCATAAATGCGAACGGCTATGACGTGGTGCGCAGCTTGAATGGACTGCCTTGAGTGTGGTGAGTTAGCGTACAGGCGGCCAGGGCATCTCTGCCGCTAACCTAGGCTTCCCAATCGGTGCGCCTGCCTTGCCCAACTTGACGGCAGCCATGTCTTCATCATTCGGGTACTGTCCCTGCAGCCAGAAGTCAAACACCCGTCTTGCCATTGGGGCGGCGCTTTGAGCGCCAAAGCCGGCGTTTTCCACGACCATTGCGAGCACAATTTTGGGGTCTTCTGCTGGGGCAAAGGCGGTGAACAATGCGTGATCACGAAAACGCTCGTTTATTTTTGAAGCCTCGTATTTTTCGTTGGCTTTGATTTGAATCACCTGCGCTGTGCCTGTTTTTCCACCACTGGTGTAGGCCGCACCTTTAAAGGCCGTCGCCGATGTGCCTTCCAGGTTGACGCCCACCATCGCATCCAAAATTACAGCCAGATTAGCGGGTTTTGCTATGGCTGGACCGACTTCCATATGATCGGTGATGACGGGCGCATGGGTGATGATATCCACCACTTCTTTGACCAAATGCGGTTTCATTTTGATGCCCTGGTTGGCCAGCGTACCAACGGCTGATGCCAGTTGCAGCATGGTGAAGTGGTTGTAGCCTTGACCGATGCCCAAAGAAATGGTCTCGCCGGCGTACCACTTCTGCTGCTCTGGGCGTTTGTAGGCTCGGCGCTTCCAGTTAGTGGATGGCAACAGGCCACGAACTTCGCCATGGATATCAATGCCTGTCAATTCGCCAAAGCCAAAACGCTGCAATTGATCATGGATAAGGTCCACGCCCATGTCGTTGGCCAAAGTGTAATAGTAGGTGTCGCAAGACTGGACAATTGAGCGGTACATGTTGACGGAGCCATGGCCGCCCTCCTTGTCATCTCGAAAACGATGACCACCAAACATGAAAAAACCGGGGTCACTGATGCTTTGTGAGGGCGTGCGCTTGCCGGTTTCCAGTGCGGCCAGCGCCATAAACGGCTTATAGGTGGAGCCCGGCGGGTAGGTGCCACGCAGCGCCCGGTTCAATAGTGGCTTGTCGATCGATTCATTAAGCGATTTCCAACTGTCGGCATCAATGCCTTCCACAAACAAATTCGGGTCAAACGTAGGCTTGCTCACAAAAGCCAACACCTCGCCGGTTTTGGGGTTAAGTGCCACCATGGCGCCACGCCGGTCACCAAACATGTCCTCTACCATTTTTTGCAGCTTGATGTCGATGGACAAAACAACGGTATTGCCGGGTGTTGAAGGCTTGCTGGCGAGCTTGCGCATGGCCCGGCCCCCAGCCGACGTTTCGACTTGCTCGACACCAGTAAGCCCATGCAATTGGGCCTCGAAGCTTTGCTCTACGCCAAGTTTTCCAATGTATTCGGTGCCTCGATAGTTGGCCTGCTCCTCATCTGGCCAGTCTTCTTGGGATTTTTTCTCGGTCTGATTGATGCGGCCAATGTAACCAATGAGATGGCTGCCCAGCTCCCCGCCGGGGTACTGGCGAAATAATCTCGCCTTGATCTCCACGCCGGGAAACCGGTAGCGCTGTGCTGCAAATCGGGCAACTTCTTCGTCGGTCAACCGGGTGCGAATGGGTAGTGATTCAATGCCTTTTGTTTCATCGCGCAGTTTTTTGTAGCGACGCTTGTCGCGGGAGGTGATGTCCAGTACCTGCGCGAGGTCTTCTATTGTCTGCTCTACATCTATTACCTTGGAAGGCGTGATCTCCAGCGTATAGGCTGAGTAATTGGTGGCCAACACAATACCGTTGCGGTCCAGAATTAACCCCCGATTCGGCACCACAGGCACGATGGATGTACGGTTGTTTTCAGCTTGCTCGCTCAAGTCGTCATGGCGCAGCACTTGCAAATACACCAAGCGGATTGCCAGAACCAAAAATAAAATCAGCATTAGCGCGGTGACTGTCAGAATTCGCAACCGAAAACGCGTCAAATCCGCTTGAATATTACGGAATTCCGTCATAGTGGACGATGGTCATCCTGCTCCGGGGCCCGCCTCTGGGGGAGCAGCAAGATCACACTGACAACCGGCCACAGCAACGACTCGATCATCGGGGCCAACAATAGAGCCATTCCTGGAAAAGTGCCGCCAACCATCATGCGCACTGAAAGTTCTACCGCATGGGCCACAAAAAACAAGGGCAACACATGCAGAGCTTGTGATGGAACAGGGAACCACAGAAGGCGACGGTGGATGGTGGTTGCAAAGAAGTTCAACACCGTATAGGCCAAGGCGTTTTGACCTAGCACACTTCCTTGGTGGACATCGATCAATAGCCCAAACACAAATGCCAGCCCTACACCCACGCGTTGCGGCTGGTGGACACCCCAAAACACAAGCGTCACAGCCAGCACATCGGGTACCCATGGGGCACGTCCCCACAAGCCAATGTTTTGAAACAGGGCCCAAGAGAATGCCAGAAACAAACTACCCCAAATGAAAAGTGGATTGGCGGGCAAAAGTAACTGTTGCCCTTGGCGCATGATCATGGTCGCGAGCCTTTTTTGCCGATTTTCTGAGTGACTTCAGTCGCAGGTCTCTCAGGGATTTGCCCCGAAACCGGCTGCAAGACCATCACGTGCAAAGCCCCATCCACACCCGCCAGTGGAGTGCAGAAGATGTGGGCGAAGGCGGTCTCCACCTGCCGCTCGATTTTGTCCACCCGTGCCACAGGTATTCCGGGCGGATAGACACCATCCACACCACTGGTGGTAAGCACATCACCCACTTGCACATCGGCGTTGGACGCCATGAAGCGCAATTCCAAGGCGCTGGCATGGTTGCCTGGGTCGCCAAATGCTACAGCTCTTGCGCCAGTGCGCACATTGAGCACGGGAATGGATTGCTCCCGATCCGTGACCAGCGTGACTTCGCTCACCGATGGATATACGCGCGTGACTTGACCCAAGACACCGCGCTCATCCAACACGGGGGAACCCGAACTCACGCCATGAAGCAAACCCTTGTCAATCACAACTTTACGTGAATAAGGGTCCGCCGAGTCATATAAGACCTGGGCTGCTTTGGATGGGGTGGTGACGCGATCGCGCAATTCCAAAAGGCTTCGCAGACGCGTATTCTCCAGCGAGAGTTGCTCGACTTGATTCGCACGCTGCGATTGCAACCCTAGCTTTTGTCGGGCCGCTTCTGCGGTTGACTGCGATGACTTCAAGGACTCAAAGTAACTGCCAACTTCTTCAGTCAAGAGTAGAGGTTGCATCGTCAGCCACTGAATTGGGTATATCACTGCAGCCATTGCAATGCGCAATGGCTGTGTGAGCTTGAAGCGTGTATCCGCCACCATGAGAAACAGCGCCAAAGCGCTGCATACAATCAGCTTGGAAAGGGCCGACGCGCCTTGGCGAAAGAAAGGCGGTGGTGATCTGTCGAGAGTGCCTAGCGGCATGAAACCATCAACTTTATTCGCTGGTGAAAATAGAGCCTAAGTGGTCCATGCGCTCCAGAGCCATGCCACAACCGCGCACCACGCAGGTCAGCGGGTCTTCAGCCACCAAGACTGGTAGTCCTGTTTCTTCAGACAACAAACGGTCCAAATCACGCAGCAAAGCGCCGCCACCGGTCAGCATCATGCCTCGGTCGGCAATGTCAGCGCCAAGTTCGGGGGGTGTTTGCTCCAGCGCGTTTTTGACGGCGGAGACGATGTTGTTGAGCGGGTCAGTCAGAGCTTCCAGGATCTCATTACTTGAGATGGTGAAGCTACGCGGCACGCCTTCAGACAGGTTACGACCACGCACTTCCATTTCTTTAACCTCGCTACCGGGAAAAGCAGAACCGATTTGTTTTTTGATCGATTCAGCTGTGGGTTCGCCAATCAGCATGCCGTAGTTGCGGCGGATGTAGTTGATGATAGCCTCGTCAAACTTGTCGCCACCCACGCGCACACTGCCCTTGTAAACCATTCCGCCGAGGGAAATCACGCCCACCTCGGTGGTTCCCCCACCAATATCAACAACCATGGAGCCAGAGGCCTCTGACACGGGCAAACCCGCGCCAATGGCTGCTGCCATAGGTTCTTCGATCAAAAACACCTCGCTCGCGCCCGCACCCAGTGCAGATTCGCGAATCGCACGGCGCTCCACCTGGGTTGAGCCGCAAGGCACGCATATGATGATGCGCGGGCCAGGTCTGAACACGCCGCGCGGGTGCACCATCTTGATGAACTGCTTGAGCATTTGTTCAGTGACGGTGAAGTCGGCAATCACGCCGTCTTTCATGGGGCGAATGGCTTCGATATTGCCCGGCACCTTGCCCAACATGGCCTTGGCTTCTTTGCCCACCGCTTGGATGGTTTTCTTGCCCTGGGGGCCTCCCTCGTGTCGAATGGCAACGACCGACGGCTCATCCAACACGATACCTTTGTCACGCACGTAAATTAAGGTGTTGGCTGTCCCCAGATCGATCGCCAAATCCGAAGAAAAATATTGCCGAAATGACCCAAACATGAAAATCCTCTCTGAAGGCGTGGTGATCGCACCGGTTCACCACCACCCGTTTGACTGTTAAAACCTATAAGCGGCACTCAAAACTCGCGTTGAATGAAAAGTGTCGCCTAAAGGCGGGATAATACTCTATCCCCCTGTAAATGACCCCGCCCCGTGCTCTCAAATCGTGAGTGCATTACACCCGGTTTCAACTCTTTTTTGCCATGTCACTGACCGCACTTGATATTTCCCGGATAGCCAACCTGGCGCGCTTGGAGCTCAGCCCCCCTGAAGCCGAGCGCATGCGCGGACAGATTAATGACTTTTTTAGCATTGTTGAAGCAATGCGTGCGGTGGACACCACAGGTATTGAGCCTCTGGCCCACCCCATGGCCACAATTCAGGACGTTGCCTTGCGTCTGCGCGAGGATGTGGTGAGCGAACCCAACCAGCGCGAGGCCAACCAAGCCAATGCCCCCGCCGTTGAAAACGGCCTGTTTCTCGTTCCCAAGGTCATCGAATGAGCCTCCTCACAACCGAACTCCACGATTTATCCGTCGCTGCGCTGGCCCAGCATCTGAGGGAGCGCAAGGTCTCAGCCGTCGAGACCGCCCAGCATTTTTTGATCCGCGTCAAAGCCAACGAATCTTTGGCTGCATTTGTGGACTTGAACGAAGACGCCACCCTGGCCCAGGCCCGCGCGGCCGACCAGGCCCTGGCCGCAGGCGCTGCAGGCCCGCTGGCCGGTGTGCCCATCGCCCACAAAGATATTTTTGTCACCCGCGATTTTGTGGCCACAGCGGGCTCGCGCATGTTGGCGGGCTACCGATCCCCGTTTGACGCCACCGTGGTGCAACGCTTGGGCCAAGGTGTCGCGGGCAACGCCACGCCAGGTGCAGGCATGGTGACCTTGGGCAAGGTCAGCTGCGACGAATTTGCGATGGGTTCGGCCAATGAAAAATCCGCCACACCGCCCCTAGGCCACACCAGCCCAGCCCCGGTGCGCAACCCGTGGGATGCCAGCCGCATCCCTGGCGGCTCATCCGGTGGCAGCGCCGCAGCCGTTGCAGCGCGTCTGGCTCCTGCAGCCAGCGGTACTGACACGGGTGGTTCGATCCGCCAACCCGCCTCGTTTTGCGGCATCACCGGCATCAAGCCCACCTATGGCCGGGCTTCGCGCTACGGCATGATTGCCTACGCCTCCAGCCTGGACCAAGCCGGACCCATGGCACGCAGCGCTGAAGACTGCGCCCTGTTGCTCAGTGCGATGTGCGGGCCTGATTTGGATCGTGATTCGACTTCGCTGGACGTTCCCGCAGAGGACTTTTCACGCTCGCTCAATGACTCCATCAGCGGCCTGCGCATCGGTATTCCTCAAGAATTTTTCGGCGAAGGCCTGGCCCCCGATGTGCGTGCTGCCGTCGATGCGGCTTTGAAAGAATACGAAAAACTAGGTGCAAAACTGGTGCCCATTTCGCTTCCGCGCACCGAGCTGTCCATCCCCGTGTACTACATCATCGCGCCCGCAGAAGCGTCCAGCAACCTGAGCCGTTTTGACGGGGTGAAGTTTGGCCACCGCGCAGCAGACTACACCGACCTGGTGAGCATGTACAAAAAGAGCCGCGCCGAAGGCTTTGGTGACGAGGTCAAGCGCCGCATCATGGTCGGGGCCTATGTGCTTAGCCACGGGTATTACGACGCTTACTACCTGCAAGCGCAAAAAATCCGCCGCATGATTGCAGACGACTTTCAAAACGCTTTCAAGCAATGTGACGTGATCGCTGGACCCGTGGCCCCGACAGTGGCCTGGAAAATCGGCGAAAAAGCCGACGACCCGGTAGCCAACTACTTGGCCGACATCTTCACCCTGCCCGCCTCATTAGCGGGCCTGCCCGGCATGAGCGTGCCCGCCGGCTTTGGCGCGGGCGGCATGCCCGTGGGCCTGCAACTCATTGGCAACTACCTGCAAGAGGCCAAGTTGCTCAATGTGGCGCATCGCTTGCAGCAGGTCACCGATTTTCACGTTCAAACACCGGCAGGCTTCTGACCATGAGCAGCTCAAAATTAGTCCAAGGCTACGAAGTCGTTATCGGCTTCGAAACCCACGCCCAACTCTCCACTCATAGCAAAATTTTCAGCCGCGCCTCGACCGCGTTTGGGGCTGAGCCCAATACACAGGCCTGCGCCGTTGATCTGGCGCTGCCGGGAACACTTCCAGTGATGAACAAGGGCGCGGTGGAGCGCGCCATCCAGTTCGGTTTGGCGATTGGCTCGACCATCTCGCCGCGCAGCATCTTCGCGCGCAAAAACTACTTCTACCCCGACCTACCCAAGGGCTACCAGATCAGCCAGTTTGAGATTCCGGTGGTGGTGGGTGGGGCGATTGAGTTCTTTTTGAATGAAGAGAAAAAATCAGTGCGCTTGGTGCGCGCCCATTTAGAAGAAGACGCGGGAAAATCGCTGCACGAAGACTTCATCGGCCAGACAGGCATTGACCTGAACCGTGCGGGCACACCGCTGCTGGAAATTGTGACCGAGCCCGACATGCGCTCCTCTGAGGAGGCTGTAGCCTACGCCAAAGAGCTGCACAAGATCGTGACCTGGATCGGCATTTGCGACGGCAACATGCAAGAGGGAAGTTTCCGCTGCGACGCCAATGTGTCGGTGCGCAAACCGGGGGCTGAGTTGGGCACGCGGCGCGAGATCAAAAACCTCAACAGCTTCAAGTTCATGCAGCAGGCCATGGACTATGAGATCCGCTGGCAGATCGAGCAGATCGAAGACGGCCACGCCATCCAGCAAGCCACCGTGCTGTTTGACCCCGACACGGGCGAAACGCGCTCCATGCGCAGCAAGGAAGACGCGGCCGATTACCGCTACTTCCCTGACCCGGATTTGCCGCCGCTGGTGATTGAGTCCGAGTGGGTGGAGCGGGTGCGCAGCGAGATGACCGAGCTGCCTCGCGTGATGGCCGCGCGCTTTGTGGCCGACTACGGATTGCCCGAATACGACGCCACAACGCTGACGCAAAGTAAGGCTATGGCGGCTTATTTTGAGGACGCGGCGAAGACCTGCGGGCAGCCTAAACTGGTGAGTAACTGGGTGATGGGTGAGCTATCGCGTCGACTGAACGCTGAAGAGCGGGATTTTGCGCAAAGCGCGGTGTCAGCCCAGCAATTGGCGGCACTGATCGCACGCATTGCGGATGGCACGATATCCAACAACGCCGCAAAGCAAGTGTTCGACGCGCTGTGGAGTGGAGAAGGTGCGGAGGTTGATGCCCTCATCGAATCTAAAGGCTTGCGCCAGATGAATGACACCAGCGCCCTGGAGAAAATCATCGACACCGTGATCGCCGCTAACCCCAAAAACGTCGAAGAGTACCGGGCTGGCAACAGCAAGGCGCTCAATGCGCTGGTCGGTCAGATCATGAAGGGCAGTCAGGGCAAGGCGAATCCGCAACAGGCGGGCGACTTGCTGCGCAGCAAGTTGGGTTAAAGCCGCTTCAAGCCAAGCATAGCTTCAACCTGATCTTCTGGAAGGCTCACCTAACTAGGAGATCACTTTGAGGTGCCATCGCGCATGGCCCACTGGGGCCGCAAGCGCGTCAACTCCTCATCAAAGCGGGCATTCACCCGCACCAACTCTTGGTCTTGGCGAATTATGAATTGCCGTTGCGCTTCGGTGTCGCGAGTGTTTTCTTCAACCCGGCGGCGCAAGTTTGCGGGAACTGTTTCGGGTGATTTTTTATAAAACTCCAGTTCTTCGGCGATTTTGTCGCGCTTCGCCATGAGCTCTTTCACTCGGTTCACGGCCATTTCGCGCGCTGCGCTGACTTCTTTCAAGGCCTCGAGTCGAGTTTTGTCGTGCGCGGCCTTGTTGGGATAGCGGCTGATCAAAGCGCGGTCGCGCCTTTTTTCTTCCTCTTGTTGCGCTTGAATTTCAGTGGCATTTCTTTTTTGTATCGCGATAGCTTCCAACTCTTTTTCTGATTTTGGAGGGGGCATTACCGCCTTAACGGAGCCGCTGGGGTTTAGAATTTTTTGCTCCCGATCCATGCACTCCACAATAGGACGATCTGCGGTGAATTTGCGTCCTACCTTGTCCACACAGGTGTAGATTCCTTGGCCTTGTGCCAAGGCTTCCCCCATTGCCAAGATCAGCCATGGGGCCAGTAAGGCTTGTCTGAACCCAGTTGTCATTTTAGTCCCTAGTTTGAAACGCCATATTTGTTCCTGTAGGCCAGCACCTGTTTGTGCTCGGCAGCCAGTCCCGTGCGGCTGTGAGTATTCAGATACTGTAGCAAATCATCAAGTTGCGCAATCGCACACACCTGCAAGCCCAGGCGTTCACGCACGTACTGCACGGCGCTGTAGGGTACGTCTTGCCCGCCTTCAGTGGCCATCTCTTGCCGGTCCAGCGCAATCACCACCGCATGCGGCGTGGCTCCGGCGGCTTCAATCAAGGCGATTGATTCACGCGCTGCCGTGCCAGCCGACATGACGTCGTCCACGATCAGCACCCGGCCTTTGAGCGGCGCGCCCACCAGCGAGCCGCCCTCGCCGTGGTCTTTGGCCTCTTTGCGGTTGTAGGCAAAGGGCACGTTGCGCCCGTGCCGGGCCAACTCCACCGCCAACGTTGCACCCAGAGGAATGCCTTTGTAGGCGGGGCCGAAGATCATGTCGAACTCGATGCCGCTGTCGATGATGCGCTGTGCATAAAACGCCGCCAAGCGCCCGAGCTTGGCTCCGTCATCAAACAAACCGGCGTTGAAGAAATAGGGCGAAAGCCGACCAGCCTTAGTCTTGAATTCGCCAAACTTCAGTACACCACTCTCGACGGCAAACTGCACAAAGTCTTGCGCCAGCGGGTCCAAACCTGCGGCTGTTGACACATCACTCACCATGGGAGATTTCCTTGTTCAATAAAGTCGTTTTCAGCACAACGGCTTGAGTGAGTGATTGTATTGGGCGCTTGGTTTGAGTAATTGATATGTGAGTAATTGATAAATACGATACGTTTCACCCCTTACATCACCGCCCCCACCTGCCAAGGCACGAACTCACTCTGTCCATAGCCATGCTGCTCGCTCTTGCTTTGCGTGCCAGATGCCGTGGCCAAGATCATCTCGAAGATGCGCTGCCCCATCTCGGCCACGCTGGCCGTGCCGTCCACCACTTCGCCGCAGTTGATGTCCATATCATCTTCTTGCCGCTGCCACAGCGCGGTGTTGGTGGACAGTTTGAGTGAAGGCGATGGCGCGCAACCATAGGCGCTGCCGCGCCCGGTGGTGAAGCAGATCAGGTTAGCCCCCCCAGCCACTTGTCCGGTGGCGCTAACTGGGTCGTAGCCTGGCGTGTCCATGTACACAAAGCCGTGCGAGTCCACGGGTTCGGCGTACTCGTACACGGCTTGCAAATTGCTGGTGCCGCCTTTGGCCACCGCACCCAGAGATTTTTCCAAAATGGTGGTCAGGCCACCGGCCTTGTTGCCGGGTGAGGGGTTGTTGTTCATCTCGCCCTCGTTGATGGCGGTGTAGTGCTCCCACCACTTGATGCGGGCGATCAATTTCTCGGCCACTTCGGGGCGCACGGCGCGGCGTGTCAACAGGTGTTCTGCGCCGTAAATCTCAGGCGTCTCAGAGAGGATGGCCGTGCCGCCATGCGCCACCAGCAGATCCACCGCTGCGCCCAAGGCCGGGTTGGCGCTGATGCCGCTGTAGCCGTCCGATCCGCCGCATTGCAGGCCCACGGTGATGTGGGAGGCACTGCACGGCTGGCGCTGCACAGCATTGGCGCGCGGCAGCATTTCTTCGATCAGTGCAATGCCTTTGGCGACGGTCTTGGTCGTGCCACCGGTGTCTTGAATGTTGAAGACTTTCAGCGTGTCGCCCTCCACCAGGCGGCTGTGCGCCATCCAGGCCTTGAGCTGATTCGCCTCGCAGCCTAGGCCAATCGCCAGCACGCCCCAGAAGTTGGCATGGGTCGCGTAGCCGCTCAAGGTGCGCTCCAGCAGCTTCATGCCCAGGCCCTCGGTGTCCATGCCGCAGCCCGTGCCGTGGGTCAGGGCCACCACGCCGTCCACGTTGGGAAAGGCGGCCAGCGCGGCGGGGTTAGAGCGGCGCGAGAAGTGGTCGGCAATGGCGCGCGCGGCGGTGGCCGAGCAGTTCACGCTGGAGAGGATGCCAATGTAGTTGCGCGTGGCCACGCGGCCATCTTCCCGTTGAATGCCCATGAAGGTGGCCTCACGCTTCATCGGCTCGGGCTTCACGTCTGCACCCACCGCGTAGTCGCGCGCAAAGTCGCCTTTGTCAGGCCCCATGTCGAGGTTGTGGGTGTGGACGTGTTCGCCCGCCGCAATCACTCGCGTGGCGAAGCCGATGATCTGGTTGTAACGCCGCACTGGCTCGCCGGTGGCAATGGCGCGGGTGGCGACTTTGTGACCGGGTGGGATCAGGCCCTTGACGGCGATGTTTTCGACGACGGTGCCGCCCAGTAGCTGGCTCCGGGCAATCAACACATCGTCGGCGGGGTGGAGGCGGATGAAGGGGTTCATAGGTTTACGGTGAACTTGGTTGTGAGAGTTTGGTGCGGCCTGGGTTTTGTACGCCCCGGCACTTGGGGTAAGTGGCTCCGCGGCTGTCCCCCAGCCTTCGGTCTCCTCCTTGATGCCGCTACGCCGCTTACCCCAAGCGCCGAGGCGACGAGCAGGGTGGGTATGCGACAAGACTGGATTCCCGCCTTCGCGGGAATGACGAAGGGTGCTCGCAAGATCAGGTCGGTGGCGCGCTCAGCGCAGCGGCATAAAGGAGGAAGTGTCGGCCCTAGGCCGACCTGGGGGACAGCCGCGGAGCTGAGTGCGCCGCCGACCTGATCCCGCGAAGACTCAGCGCGAGACGAGCAAGCAAGCCAAGGGGAAACCGCGAGTTCGTTCATCATCATTTGGGAAACCGTCAATAAGAGACAATCTTGAGAGCGTACTTTAAAGGAGATGACATGCGCCTCAAAGGAAAAATCGCCCTGATCACTGCCGCTGGGCAAGGCATTGGCAAGGCCACGGCGCTGGCCCTGGCTGCCGAGGGCGCACAGGTCTGGGCGACCGACATCAACGCCGAACTGCTCAAGACTTATGAGGGCGTGGCGGGCATTCAAACGGCGGTGCTCAACGTGCTGGACAAGTCCGCCATTACCGCGCTGGTGGCCACACTGCCTGCGCTGGACGTGCTGTTCAACTGCGCTGGGTTTGTGCACAAGGGCACGGTGCTGGAGGCCCAAGACGAGGAGTGGGCTTTCGCTTTCAACCTGAACGCCCGTGCGCAGTTCTGGATGATCCAGGCCGTGCTGCCGCGCATGCTGGACAAGGCAAAAACCAGCAGCGGCGCCAGCATCATCAACATGGCCAGTGTGTGCAGCAGCATGAAGGGCCTGCCCAGTCGTTTCCTTTACGGCGCGTCCAAAGCGGCGGTGATTGGGCTGACCAAGAGCGTGGCGGCTGACTTTGTTGCCCAGGGCGTGCGCTGCAATGCGATTTGTCCCGGCACGGTGGATACGCCTTCACTGCAAGACCGCATCAATGCGTTTGACGACCCGGTGCAGGCACGTCAAAACTTCATTGATCGCCAACCCATGGGGCGTTTGGCGCAGGCCCATGAGATTGCGCCGCTGGTGGTGTTTTTGGCCAGTGACGAGTCGGCCTTTGTGACCGGCCAGGCCTATGCCATTGATGGTGGCATGTCGATTTGAGGCTATCAGCGTGACGGCTTGGCCAGCGGCAAATTCAGCAACAGGTTTTGCGGCTTGATGCGCAGCACTTTGTCTGCGTTCATGGCCAGACCCAGGTAAACGGGCTTGCCCACCAGCTCAGGCTGCACATCTTGCGGGTTGTCAAACGTCAGGCGAAACAGGCTGATGAGGCGCTGCATCTGGTCAGACTCCACCACCTCGCCCTCGTACAGCCGGTTCAGAATCGTGCTGGACTCGGCGTCCAGCCCGGTGTGCCAGCGCCAAGCCGCATCGGTCACGCTGGCCTCGGGCTGAATGCGCACCTGCACCGCGCAGAAATGCCACACCCACTTCTCAAGCACCCGCGCCAGCGCCTGCAGGCCGCTGCGTGCGCGCGCCATGCGCAGCGTCAGGCCGTGGCTCAGCTCCTGGGTGATCTCGTGCGTGAGGTCCAGCAAAAACGGGTGGCGCTCGGGGGCTGACCAATAGCGCTCTGCGTTGTCGGGCGACAGCACTTTGAAGTTGGCGGTGCGCAGGCTCGCCTTGCTCTCCAGCAAGAGGCGGCCCAGCTCACCCAAACCTGCGGTTTCGCTGTACTGGTCCACCGCCTCGCGGTCAGCGGCCAGCACCTGGCCGTCTTGAATGGCGATGCGCTGGGGTCGAAACAACAGCTCGGCTGCGCGCACTTCTTGCGCATCGGTGCAGTCGTCCAGAACGTTGCGCAATATGGCTTGCGCCAGCAGGTCGATGAACACCGGGGGGATGTGGATGGCGGTTTGCTCAAAGAGGCTGCGGTAGTAGCCCTCTAGCGTGCCGCTGGCAATCAGGCCGTCGCGAAAGCTTAAAAAAACCTGGTAGTTGTGCCGCGCGTCAGCGTCCTTGATGCGCTCCAGCTCGGCGGGCAAAACGGCCTTGATTGGTGCAGCTTTCAAGGCTTTGTGCAAACGCACTTCAGCTTTGCAAGACTCAGGCACCAGCGCCATCTCGGGGCGCGTGAGTAAAAGAGCGATGTAGTTAGCGGTCGGAACTAGCCATCCGCGTTCGTTGCGTCGGAGTTGGTCAAAACCGCAATTGGGCCAAAATTTCATCCGGCCATCCTAGCACTGCTTTCACGCTGATCTTGCCTTGCCCACGTGGACAAGGCGCGAGAAGTTGCGCACCGAAATCAGTCGTTGAGTTCGTATTCCAGATCGTCTTCAGATTCGTCGATTTCTAAATCGAAATCAATGGTCGCCAAGTGCGCCTTGGCATAAGGGATAAGCGGTTTGTCCAAAGGATGAAATTTTTGGCGACGCAGGTTACGCAGGCCTTGTGAACGTTCCATAGCTTGTAGCACCAGCTCAGGCTCCATCAACAGGCTAAATGGATTGAGTGACACGGTGTTGGTATGCATGATATTTCCTTTGCTTCACACCAAAATAACGGTGTGAAGTCAATGTAATCCCAACCTTCAAGAGATTCAGTCAGCGCCTTCCTAAACAACGTGTAGGTGTTTATCCGACAGCGGTAGCGTGGGTGATGTTGTTAAAGGCTTGCGGCAGTTGCAATCTCTGCTGCGCCGCCAAAGGCCGTAGCGCGTCCATCACAGCATCAATCAGCGGCACGCCTTGCGCGTGAGCTTCGCGTTGGCGCACCAGGGCTTGCTGGCCGGGCAGGCGCACCTGGGGCCCACCGGGGCGCGGTGGGTTGGTGCGGCAGGCGTTCACCAGCCAGTCGGTTTGCCTCACGAAGGCGTCAACCCCGGCAAACGCACCGGGGTCAGTGACTTGCAGGTAGATTCCGACCGCTGTGTTCTTGGGCTCGTCCACGCGGCCATAGCCGCTTAAGCCCTGCGTCAACGCCTCGGCCAGGATGGCCATGGCATAGCCTTTGTGGCCATGGTCTATGCCGCCGGTGGGCAGCAGACTGCCGCCGCCGCCAATGACGGCAGCCGGGTCGTCGGTCGGCTGGCCTTGTGCGTCCATGGCCCACATCGCGGGGAATTTTTCGCCACGCGCCACCAACTGCTTGGCGCTGTTGAGCGTGGTGATGGAGGCGCTGATGTCCAGCAGCACTGGCTCGCCGCTGGTCGGGATGCCCGCTGCCAGCGGGTTGGGTGTGAACACCGGCTTGGTGCCCCCAAAAGGGGCTACGCCCGCTGCGGCGGGGCTGGTGTTGACCAGCTGCACCAGCAAGCCGCGCTCGGTCAAACGCGGCAGGTACACGGCCAGCGCGCCGGTGTGGTGGCTGTTGGCAATGGCTACCGTCACCACACCGTGCTGCGCGATGCGCTCTAGCGCCACGTCAATGGCTTGGTTGATGAGCCAAGCACCGGGCAGGCAATTGCCGTTCCAGGTGATGCAGGCGCCCCGGTCGTTCACCACGGTTTTGTCGCCTTGGATGGTCATGGCTCCCGAGCGGGCCGCGTCCAGGTACCACGGGGCCAGCGCCAAGCCGTGCGTGCTGTGGCCCATGCAGTCGGCGGTGATGAGGGCGTTGGTGACGCAGCGGGCGATGTCGGCGTCCATGCCTGTCGCGCGGAACAGGGTTTGCACCAGCGTGTCGAGTTCAGCGACGGGGTAGCGGCGGGAGGTGTTGGGTGTGGTGCTCATTGTCTGCTCTAGGGTGGATCGTCGGCTGGAAATGTATTGGAATCTAACCGCCATTATTGGGCGTCAAAAGCCCCTTGCAACCACACCAAGCCCTGCGGCTCGATGGCGACTACGTCAAAGCGGCAAGGCGGGGTTTGAGGCAAGCGCATCAGGTAGTGGCGGGCGGCGAAGATGATGCGGCGTTGCTTGAGGGCGCTCACGCTGGCGGCTGCGCCGCCTTGGCGGGCACTGGCGCGTTGGCGCACCTCCACAAACACCAGCGTGCCGTCGGGCGCGCGCATGATGAGGTCGATTTCGCCACCGCCGCGTCCGGGCGTCCGATAATTGCGCTCCAGCAGCCGCAAACCCGCTTGCTGCAAATGGCGCAAGGCCTGCGCTTCAGCGGCATCACCGGTTTGCTTGGTGGTGATCGCTGGGCTCTGTGGCTTGGCTATCGTCTTCGTTGAAGGAAACACCATTGAACGCTTCTTTTGTTGCTGCCCTGACCGCGTCACGTGACGCGGCCGCCTCGCAGCATTATCCCCAAGGCTCGCTCTACGTGGTGGCCACGCCCATCGGCAACTTGGCCGACATCACCCTGCGCGCGCTGCATGTGCTGCAACTGGTGGACGCCGTGGCGTGCGAGGACACGCGTCACACCCAAACCCTGCTGCGCGCCTATGGCATTGACCGCAGCAGTAGCCAGCTCATCGCCCTGCACCAGCACAACGAGGCGCAGGCCGCGCAAGGCGTGATCGAGCGCCTGCGTGCGGGCCAGCGCATCGCCTACGTGAGCGATGCGGGCACGCCCGCCATCAGCGACCCCGGCGCGCGGCTGGTGGCGGCGGTGCGCGTGGCGGGCCTGCCGGTGGTGCCACTGCCGGGGGCCAGCAGCGTCATCACCGCCTTGTGCGTGGCGGGCATTGAGGGCGATGCGGGTGATGCCAGCGGCTTTGTGTTCGCTGGTTTCCTGCCCTCTAAAGCGACCGAGCGCGGCGTTGCGGTGCAAGCCCTGGGCACTGAGCCCCGCGCCGTGGTGCTGCTGGAAGCCCCGCACCGCATCGAGGCCCTGGCCACTGCGCTGTCCGTCTTGGGCGACAGACACATCACCATCGGCCGTGAGCTGACCAAGCAGTTTGAAGAAATTGCCACCGTGCGGGCTGACCAGTTCAGCACTTGGCTGGCCGAGCAGCCCAACCGCACACGCGGCGAGTTCGCGCTGGTGCTGCACCCTGCCCCAGCGGGTGCGGCCAGCGGGGCGGATGAAGGCCTGCGCGTGCTGCATTTGCTGCTGCCCGAGCTGCCGCTCAAGACCGCCGTGAAGCTGAGTGCTGACATCACCGGTGCATCACGCAATGCGCTCTACGACGCGGCCCTGCTCCTCAAAAACGCAAAGTAGCGCGCTACATCCAGGCCCGAGGCCATAATCACCCCATTAACAGTTTGGACGACAGGAGAACTCAACCATGGCATCAGTCAACAAAGTCATTTTGATGGGCAATTGCGGGCGCGACCCCGAGATCCGCTACCTGCCCTCGGGCCAGGCCGTGGCCAACGTGAGCGTGGCCACCAGTAGCCGCCGCAAAGACCGCAACACCGGCGAGTCGATTGAAGAAACCCAGTGGCATCGTGTCACCTTCTTTGACCGCTTGGCCGAAATCGCTGGTGAATACGTCAAAAAAGGCCAGCCCATCTACGTGGAAGGCCGCATCAAGTACGGCAAGTTCACTAACAAAGACGGCATCGAGCAAAACACGGTGGACATCATTGCGACAGAGATGCAGTTGCTGGGCAAGCGGGAAGGCATGGGCGCCCCCGCTGGTGGGGACGACGAAGGCTATCAGGGCCAAAGCCAAGCACCGCGTCGCCCTGCACCTCCGCCCCAGTCCCGCGCGCCCGCCCCAGCGCCGCGGCCGGCACCGGCCAAAGCTTCCAGCGGGTTTGATGACATGGATGACGATATTCCGTTTTGAGGAATGCGACCGACCAAGACGTTAAGTTTTGATTGTGAAGCCCTGATTTATCAGGGCTTTTTTTTCGCCTCCACCGGGGTGAGGTCAAGGACTTTGAACGTCACCATCAGCGTGAAGAGGTAATGGCTGGTTGTACTACCGGGGGTATTTATGTATACTACGTGGGGTATATGGAGGTCATTATGAAATTATCTTTTGCTTTGCGGGGTTTACTTCGTCGCCTGACGCCTTGGCTGCTTGCGTTGGTCTTGCCCGTGGCCTTGGCGCAGGCTGGGGTTCAGGTGCCAGCGTTTGAGTTGCAGGCCCGGGGCGTGAGCACCGGTTTTGAACTCGACGGGGTGATTCAACCGGTCAAGCAAAGCACGATCTCGGCCCAGGCGTCCGGGCGTATCGTGGCGCTCAACGTTAAGGCGGGTGATCAAGTGCGGGCCGGTCAATTGCTGGCCACCATTGATGACCGTGAGGCACAGGTGGGTGTGCAGCGCAGCCAAGCGCAGGTGGCCCAATCGGATGCCGAGTTGCGCAATGCCCAAGTCAGTGCGGAGCGAACGCGCGACCTGCAGGCTAAGGGATTCGTCAGCAAGGCGGCGCTGGACACGGCCGAAACGCAGCTCAAGGGCGCGCTGGCCGGGCGTGATCAGGTGGGTGCGGCCGCACGTCAGGCAGCCCTGTCACAGGGCTTCACCCGGGTGACAGCGCCTTACGACGGCTGGGTACTGCAAACCCAGTCTCAGGCGGGTGATCTGGCCTTTCCGGGTAAGCCGATATTGACGATTTATGCGCCGCTTCCCTTGCGCGCCGTGGTGCAGTTGCCAGCCTCCAGGGCCGAAGTGGCGCGTCTGGCCTCTGCGGTTGAAGTTCAGGTACCCGGCGAGTCGGGGCAGATGCTGTGGGTTAACCCGGTGAACCGCAGTGCCATGCCGTCGGCAGACCCGGTCTCCCAAACTGTGGAGTGGCGTTTGGAGTTGTCACCCAAAGCGGTACAGCACCTGCTGCCGGGTCAGCAGGTGCGGGTGCGCTTTGCCGGGGGGCAAGCTTCGCGGTTTGTGGTGCCATCGGCTGCCGTATTGCGTCGCGGAGAGTTAACGGCGGTTTATGTGGCCAGCGACAAGGGGTTTTCTTTGCGCGCCATACGTCTGGGCGCCGATCATGGGGTTGAGGGCGTGGAGGTCGTGGCCGGGTTGGCTGCTGGCGAGCGGGTGGCGCTTGACCCGGTGAAAGCCGGTCTGGCAGGCGCCCAGGCGACTGCTGGCAGTGCGCCAAAACAGTGAGGCTGGCATGAAAACTACAGAACGTTTGGGCATCTCGGGACGCATTGCGGCGGCGTTTCAAGCCAACGCGATCACACCGCTGCTGGCGCTGATGGCCTTGCTGTTGGGGCTGTTTGCCGTGTTGGTCACACCGCGTGAAGAAGAGCCGCAAATCAATGTGACCATGGCCAATGTGCTGATCCCTTTCCCTGGGGCCAGCAGCACCGATGTGCAGAACATGGTGGCCCGCCCTGCCGAGCAGGTTCTCAGTCAGATCGCGGGCATTGAGCACACCTATTCCGTGGCCCGCCCCGGTCTGGCTGTGCTGACGGTTCAGTTCAAGGTGGGTGTGCCTCGCACTGATGCGCTGGTGCGCCTGTACGACGTGCTCAATGCCAACCAGGACTGGCTGCCGCGTGATCTGGGCACGCTGACACCCATCGTCAAACCTAAAGGCATTGACGACGTGCCGGTGCTGGGTGTGACACTGTGGAGCCGTGAGGCGCTGCCAGCACATGAGCTGGAGCGCGTGGCCCATGCGCTGGAGACCGAACTCAAACGCGTTCCGGGCACGCGAGAAATCCAGACCATCGGTGGGCCGGGTCGTGCCGTTCATGTGTGGATCGAGCCTACGCGTTTGCGTGAGCGCGGCATTGACCTGCTGACCCTCAAGCAGACACTGGCCGCCGCCAACTTTGGCATGCCAGCAGGTGCTGTGCTGGACACGTCGTCAAAAACGCCACAGATGCTGACGGTCGAAACGGGCGAGTTCCTGCGTTCTAGCCAGGATGTTGGCGATGTGGTGGTGGGCGTGAGCCAGGGGGCGCCAGTCTACCTGCGCGAGGTCGCCCGCATTGAGGCGGGCGCGCAATTGCCTCAGCGCTATGTTTGGTACACGCCGGGCGCTGCCATGGCGCAGGTGGTGAGCCAGTCGGCTCCTGCGCCAACTCAGGCGGGTCAGGTGTTTCCGGCCCTGACACTGACAGTCACCAAGAAACCAGGCGAAAACGCGGTGGATGTGGCCCGCGCGGCAAGGGCCAAGGTGGAGTCGCTGCACAACACGGTGATTCCGGCGAATATTGAAACCACTATCACGCGCAACTATGGCGAAACTGCAGCTGAGAAAGCCAACAAGCTGATCCAGAAACTGGCCTTTGCCACGGGCTCGGTCATTCTGCTGGTGGGGCTGGCGCTGGGTCGGCGTGAAGCGGTGATTGTGGGATCCGCTGTGATCTTGACGCTGATGGCCACGCTTTTTGCCTCATGGGCTTGGGGCTTCACGCTGAACCGCGTATCCCTGTTTGCACTGATTTTTTCCATTGGCATTTTGGTGGATGACGCCATTGTGGTGGTGGAGAACATCCATCGCCATCAGCAACTCACGCCCGGAGATTCACTGCGTGACATCATTCCGCGTGCCGTGGATGAGGTGGGTGGCCCCACAATCCTGGCCACCATGACCGTGATTGCGGCACTGCTGCCCATGGCGTTTGTGAGTGGTCTGATGGGGCCCTACATGAGCCCGATCCCGATCAACTCCAGCTTGGGGATGGCGCTGTCACTGGCGATTGCCTTCACCGTTACGCCCTGGTTGGCGCTCAAACTGATGAAGCCGCACGGCGCGGCCTCAATCCCGCACCACGACACTGGTGAGCATGGGACACCCACCCAAGCGGGCGGGCTGGGCGCGAAATTGCAGACCCTGTTCACACGGGTGCTAACGCCTTTCTTGGAGAGCGCCCGCAAACGCTGGTTGCTGCTGGCGGGCATTGGGGTCGCGCTTTTGCTGTCGGTCGGCCTCACGCTGGTGCCCAATTCGTTCATTGGGGTGGTACTCAAAATGCTGCCCTTTGACAACAAGAGTGAATTTCAGGTGCTGGTGGATTTGCCCGCAGGCACGCCGCTGGAGGACACCGCTGCCACCTTGCACGAACTCGGCGCGTTTCTGGCCCAACAGCCTGAAGTACAGGATATTCAAGGCTATGCAGGCACGGCCTCGCCCATCACCTTCAACGGCTTGGTGCGCCAGTATTACTTGCGAGCAGAGGCTGAGCAGGGTGACTTGCAGGTGAATCTGGTGGACAAGCACCAGCGCAGCGAGAAAAGCCATGCCATTGCCCAGCGCCTGCGCCCCGAGCTGGAATTGATTGGCAAAAAACACAGTGCACGCGTCAAGGTTGTGGAGGTTCCGCCCGGCCCACCCGTGATGAGCCCGCTTGTGGCCGAAGTTTATGGGCCTGACGAAGCCGGCCGACAACAACTCGCCCGGCGAATCGCCACGGCCTTTGGCGACACGCCGGACATCGTGGGCATTGACACCACGCTGAAAGAAAACGCACCACGCGCTTACCTGCGTGTGCGCCGCCAGCGCGCCGAGTCACTGGGCATACCGGTGGCGTCTGTGGCGCAAGCCCTGTCGGCGGCACTCTCTGGGGTAGATGCGACTTACCTGCACGACGCCCAGTCCAAATACCCGGTACCGGTGCGCCTGCAACTCCCACGCGAGTCGCAGATCGGGCTGGACACGCTGCTGGCGCTGCCTCTGCGTGCTGCCAGTGGTCAGATGGTGCCGCTGTCGGAGTTGGTGAAAGTGGAGTACGGCGTGATTGACAAGCCGCTGTTCACCAAAGACCTCGCCAATGTGAGTTATGTGGTGGGCGACATGGCGGGCAAGCTCGACTCACCCCTGTACGGCCTGTTTGCCATCCGCAGCAAGTTGGCGGATGCAGCGTTGCCAGGTGCAGGCGACGTGGGGGAGTACTGGATCAAGCAACCAGCCGATACGTATCGCCAGTATGCGATCAAGTGGGACGGCGAATGGCAGATCACCTACGAGACCTTCCGCGACATGGGCACAGCCTATGGTGTGGGTCTGATCCTGATTTATCTGCTTGTGGTGGGGCAGTTCCGAAGCTACCTGACGCCGCTGGTCATCATGGCGCCGATTCCGCTCACGCTCATTGGTGTCATGCCGGGACACGCGTTGCTCGGCTCGCAGTTCACGGCCACATCGATGATCGGCATGATTGCGCTGGCTGGCATCATCGTGCGCAATTCGATCCTGTTGGTGGACTTTATTGAGTTGCAAATCGCGCAGGGCATGGCCTTCAAGACGGCCGTGGTGAGTTCAGCGGCCGTGCGCGCGCAACCCATTGCCCTGACCGGGTTGGCCGCCATGATCGGCGCCTTCTTCATTCTGGACGACCCCATCTTTAACGGGCTTGCGATCTCGCTGATTTTCGGCATTCTGGTGTCCACGCTGCTCACGCTGGTGGTCATCCCTGTTTTGTACTATTCGTTGTACCGTAAACGCCATGAAGGCTCGGCTGCAACGCCCCTGGTTCCCCCTGTTCCCTCAACCTCAACTCAAGGAGTTTCTCAATGAACGTCGAACGCATCATCCGCATCATGGCCGGTAGCTTTGTCATGCTGTCCCTGGCCCTTGGCATCGAGTCCAGCCCGATTTACGTGAGTCAGTGGTTCCTGGCTTTCACGGCCTTTGTCGGCTTCAACCTGTTCCAGTCCGGCTTCACCGGTTTTTGCCCACCCGGCATCCTTCTGAAAAAATTGGGCGTGCCTGAGTCTGGCTCCTCCTGCAGCCGTTAAGGTTGGGTTGTTATGACTAACAAACTCATCAGCGTCCATTTAAAACAGCAGCAGGATTACCAATTTCACATTCACTTCGGTGAAGGTGTTCCGGTGCTCTTGGGCGACGAGCCCGCGCCACTCGGCTTGGGCGCTGGCCCCTCACCCATGCAGTTGCTGGCAGCAGCGGTCGGCAATTGTTTGTCGGACTCATTGCTGTTTTCTCTGCGCAAATACAAGCAGGCACCGGAGCCGATTCAGTGCGAGGTGACCGCTGAAGAGGGGCGCAACCCTGAGGGTCGATTGCGCGTACTCGGCCTCAAGGCGGTTCTGACCTTGGGTGTACCCGCGTCGTCACTGGCCCATCTGGACCGTGTGCTGGATCAGTTCGAAGAATTTTGTACTGTCACACAAAGTGTGCGTCAAGGCATCCCGGTCACTGTCGAAGTGTTGGATTCAGCCGGCCTGAAACTCAAGTGAAAGGGGCATCATGCAAGGCACCGCATCGTTGAAGAAAAGTTCGGTTAATGCCGTCGTGGCGACACAGGTTGCGGGCGACGTAAGTTCGCAAGCCACTTTGATGGACGGCTCTGCACGCACGGATGTGCTGAACCGCCTGAAACGGGCCGAAGGTCAGCTGCGTGGTATCCAGCGCATGATCGAAGAGGGCGAAAACTGCTTGAAGATTGGCCAGCAATTTTCTGCGGTGCGTAAAGCACTGGACAGCACCTACCTGCGCATGACGGTGTGTTACCTGACGCAGGAGCTGGAAGCGCGTCTCAATCCGGACGAAGCTCAAAGGGCCGATGTTGATGAAATGATGGGGAACATGGAAACACTGCTGGCCCGCATGAGCTAGTCGTACGCCTATTAAGCTGGATTCAAGAAAAGTGTGACGGTTGAGTCGGCGCGAATGCGCGCATTGAAATGGCCGCCATCGGTCGCCCATAGATGCGGCGAATCCGCTCGGCCAAGGGTGGGTGGCTGTCAAACCAGCGGCCTGCGTGGTCAGTGTCCACCAACAGCATGTGTTGCACTGAGGGGTGCCAAACGCCACTGTTGTTACTGACGCCGAATTCAGATAACTCTTCCCCCGCCACCTTGCGCAACACGCCGCCCAAGCCGTCTTTGCTGCGCGTGAACTGCACGGCCCGCGCATCGGCCAAGTATTCACGCTGGCGCGACACCGCCGCCTTGAGCGCCCGCCCGGCCAGCCAACCCAAAGCGCCGCAAGCCATGATGGCCACACCGGGCACGGCAATCAAAGTGCGCTTGCCGTCGTCATCGCCCTCGCACATGCGGCTGCCCAGATTGAAGATCATCTCCAGCCCAAACACCATGCCCGCCAGCCGCATGTTCAGGCGCGTGTCGCCCTCACGGATGTGGCTGAACTCATGCGCCACGAGGCCCATGAGTTCATCGCGGGTGAGGTGATCCAGCGCGCCTTGCGTGACGGCCACCACGGCATCGTCTTCATCCCAACCGCAGGCAAAGGCGTTGATGCGCGTTACCCGCGCCAGCAACATGGGATGCGGTGGCTTCATGCTGGCGGCAATGGCCAGCTCGCTCACGATATTGCAGAATTTCTGCTCTTCTGTGTCCACCGAGGGTCGGGCCTCGCGCGCACCTACCCGACGTGCCAGATTTTCACCGCCACTGTCCAGGGACGAGCTCTCGATCCACCAGCCGCCCAGTACAAACACCAGGGTCATGAGGGTGTTGACGCTGAAGAAGTAAGCCGGATATTGGCTCCCGGTAGGGCTCACCAACCGCCAAGTCAGGGCCAGCGTGCCGTTGACGGCCAGTACCAAGCCAAACAAGGTGAATGCAAACAACAGCAGCAAGCGCGTGGTCTGCGCACGTGCGGTTTCTTGCTGTTCAAAAAATCGCATGCCAGTGCTATAGCTGAATTCGAACGGCCTCGCGCTCGACCGGCTGCGTGGTGGCCTGCAACATGGCTGCTGGTGCAAAGCCAAACATGCGTGCAACCAGAAGCGCAGGGAATTGTCCCTGTGCGTTGTTGTAGTCCAGCACGGCATCGTTGTAGGCTTGGCGTGCAAAGCCGACCTTGTTCTCCGTGCTGGTCAGCTCCTCGCGCAGCTCGCGCAAGGTTTGGTCGGCCTTGAGCTCGGGGTAGGCCTCGGCTACGGCAAATAGGCGGCCCAGACTGCCGTTCAGCGCCTGCTCAGCGGCGGACAGCGAGCCCACGGCCAGCGCGTTGGCCGGGCGGCTGCGAACCGCATCGCTGGCGCTACGGGCCTGGTTGCGCGCTGTGATCACTGCCTCTAAAGTGGTCTGCTCATGTTGAAGGTATTTCTTGGCCGTCTCCACCAGGTTGGGAATCAGGTCATAACGGCGTTTGAGCTGCACGTCGATTTGACCAAAGGCATTGGCAATCACGTTGCGCAGGCGGATCAAGGCGTTGTAAGCGCCGACGGCCCACAGCACGATCAAGGCCAGAACAGCCCAAGAAACCAAAGTCATCGTTGACATGAAACTCCTTTGTGGTGAAAGCAAATTAAGCCAGCTTGTTCATCGGATGATGCGCTCGATATCTGCCTGTGGGAGGCCGATGGCCGCGTAGTGACGGCGAACCGCCTCGATCTTGGTGAACACATCTTCATAGCCCTGTGCCACGCCAAGTGGGTCCACATGGGTGTAGCCACCGGTGACGTGAAACCAGGTGATCATCTCCGGCACATCCTCGGGCACCACCAGTGTGTGGGTCTCGCCAGCGGGCTCAAAGGCGTAGCCCCCGGCTTCTGCTACCCAGTCGTGCTCCAGGTAGTGCCAACGGCCTTTGAGCACCATGGCATGCACTGCGCCACTGTGCCGGTGGCGTGACACGATGCCGCTGCCGCGCACGCGCAGCAGGTTGATGTAGTAACCCTGGCTGGCACATAAGAGCAGGGGTTTGAACGACACCGTGGGCGTGGACGGTACCCACAGCGCGTCGTCTTGGAGCCAATCCGTCAGCACCCCGCCATGCACCAGATCGCGCGACATGTAGGGGGCTTGGGGCAGTTGGTATGCGAGGGCTTGTTGGTCGGGTTTAGGGTTGCTTGGCATGGTGGGCTTGCTAAAAATCAGTCGTGTGCGCCCGTGGCCGGTGTGGTGTGAGCGGGTTTGAGGGGGTGTTCTAGAAGGTGGATCACCTCTTTGACGATGCCAAACATCAGTGCGCTCTCGTAGCTCTCTTCCACATGGGGGTGGCCCAGCAGGTGCGCCAGTTGACGCTCCTTGGCCACGCAACTGCGCACATAGTCTTGATCACTGACTCGCATGGCATCTCCTAAAGCAGTTGAGGACAGCGCTAGGCTGCGCTTCGGGCTGTCTTGCAATGTCTCATGAAACTCACGGCGTGGCAATGACGCCGCCACCCAAACACACCTCACCGTCGTACAGCACGGCCGATTGCCCCGGCGTCACGGCCCATTGCGCTTGCGGGAATTGCAAACTGAAGGTGCTTGCCGTGGCGGCTTCTAGCGTGCAGGGCGCGTCGGCTTGGCGGTAACGGGTTTTTGCGGCCATCTCGCCAAGTGCAGGCGGCACACCCGCCACCCAGCTCACGTCCTGCGCTTGCAAGGCGTGCGATTGCAGCCACGGGTGATCATGGCCCTGCACCACCCACAGGGTGTTGGTGGCCATGTCTTTGCGCGCCACAAACCAGGGCGTGTGCTCGCCACCGCCGCGTTGTGCGCCCTTGGTTTTTAGGCCACCGATACCCAGCCCCTGCCGTTGCCCCAGCGTATAAAAACTCAAGCCCACATGCTGACCCAGCACGCGGCCTTTTTCATCCTTCATTGGCCCTGGCTCCTTGGCGATGTAGCGGTTCAAGAATTCGCGGAAGGGCCGCTCGCCGATGAAGCAAATGCCGGTCGAATCTTTCTTCTTCGCGTTGGGCAGACCGATCTCGGCGGCAATGCGGCGTACCTCTGTCTTGTGCAGCTCGCCAATGGGAAACAGTGTTTTGGAGAGTTGGGCCTGATTCAGGCGGTGCAAAAAATAGCTTTGGTCTTTAGATGGGTCTAGACCTTTGAGCAGCTCGTGTTTCGCACTCGCCTCGTTCAACCGCACGCGGGCATAGTGACCCGTTGCAATCTTCTCGGCCCCTAGTCGCAAGGCGTGGTCCAAAAACGCCTTGAACTTGATTTCGGCATTGCACAAAATATCGGGGTTGGGTGTGCGGCCCGCTTGGTACTCGCGCAGAAACTCGGCGAACACACGGTCTTTGTAGTCGGCTGCGAAGTTGACGTGTTCGATCTCGATGCCAATCACATCGGCCACGGCGGCGGCGTCCACGAAGTCGATGTTGGACGAACAGTATTCGCTGTCGTCATCGTCTTCCCAGTTCTTCATGAAGATACCGATCACCTCATGGCCTTGTTGCTTGAGCAGCCAGGCGGTGACCGCGGAGTCCACGCCCCCGCTCAAGCCCACCACCACTCTTTGTTTGCGCATTCCTGTGTCCATAACTAGGGATTATCCCTGTGTACGACTGCTTCCTGAAGCCTATGATGCAGCGTTGCCCTGATTTGCCGAGAGGGGTGGCGCAGCCGCAAGCACTGGGCTTGGGGCTGAAGTCTTCGGCAATTAATAACAGTTCAGGAGATTCCCCATGTCCATCAAGTTTCGTAGCTCGTTGCTCTCTATTGGCCTTGCCCTGCTGACGGCTGCATCCGCCCAGGCCCAAACACCCACCGCCCGCGATGCCGTCCCCGAAAAAATGCCCAACTTCTTCCTCTATGGCGCACCCATTTCGCTTGACCGAGCCGATGGCGTGTTGACTGCCGCCATGAATGAATCCAAAGCCAAGGGCTGGGCCTTGAACTGCGCCGTGTACGACTCCGGTGCCAACCTGGTCGCCTTCAAACGTCAAGACGGCGCTCAATTGGGCTCCATCGACATCTCCATGCACAAAGCGCGCACCGCAGTGAAGTACCGCCGCAATACCGTGGCGTTTGAGAACGGTGTGCAAGAAGGTGGCAATATTTATTTGCTCACGCTTGACGACGTGATCGCCTCACGCGGCGGCAACCTCATCATGGAAGGCGGCAAGATCATCGGCGCCATTGGCTGCTCGGGCGGCACGGGCTCGCAAGATGAAGTGGTGTCCAAGGCTGGCATTGCTGCACTCAAGTAAACCTTGAGTCAAGCAAAAGGCCCCGCTGTGTGATGCAGCGGGGCCTTTTGCCTTGTTGGACTTTTAGCGTGTCCCGATGATGCCCTTGCCCCTCGCGTTTGAGCTGGCTGCTTCAGTCAATCTCTCGCATTTGCCGGATGGTGATAAGTCGAATCTACCCCACTTTTTCTAACGTGGCGGTGACTGGCGCTGCGCGGCTTCATTGCGCAGCGTCCAGTGACCGATGGGAGCGGGGTCGACGGCCGGTTAGGCTGCATTCGTGACCTGCGTTAAGAGCCGAGCGGTCTCCGCGGGTCTGTTGCTGGCAACCATATGGTTGGTTGCGATTTCAAAGTACCTCCACGCAAGCGATGCCTCAGCAAGCTTCGCTGCACGCCAAAATGCCGCATTACCAGGCTCGTTTTCCGGGGCAATGGTGGCTTTGATATATGTACGGCTAAAAGCGAAGTCCTCGAGCGGTTTCGACAAGTAAACAGGCTCGGTAAAGCAACCCTTTGGATGCGCCGTGCGCCGCGCTTTCATCCACTCGGCCTCACCAGGATCGTCGTATTCGCGCAGTGGCCCAGTTACCAACCACTCGTCTCCGAGATCAATCTTCGGTCGACCCTCACCACGCACATGATCGGAAACTGTCTCGCCATTCTTGGGTACGAAGGCATCGAGATAGACGAGATGACTCACCCGATCCGAAATGTGCTCTAGCGAGCCAGTGATCACGAACCCGCCGTACGAGAAGCCAACCAGGACGATGTCTCTGAGGTCTTCGTACAAGACTTGGTTGACCACATCGCGCACGTGAGTGCTTAAATTCACCAGGGGGCTGGCCAAGTGCACACGCTCTCCGATGCCAGTCAGGCTAGGGGTGAACACGTCATGCCCTTCCGCAAGCAAGTTTCTCCTGACATGGCGGAAGCCGTGTGCCCCGCCCCAGGCGCCATGTACAAGAACGAAAGTTGTCATCAAGCTTCCCCTTTCAATATGGTGATCGCGCCGACGCCAGCTATGGGTTCAGCGGTTGCGGTAATCGTGCCGCGTCAGACATGCGGCCACAACCGGATCAACCGGCTGCATCAAACTTGTTCTGACTACTCCGGCGCAATCCCCGCATCAGCAAGCACCTTGCCAGTCCGCGCCCGATCAGCGCGCCAGAACGCGGCGAATTCGGCAGGACTGATGCCCCCGGGCGTGCTCCCCGACCTGATGATTTCATCCCGTATGGCGGGCATCTGGAGGATCTGGGATATACCCTTTTGCAGACGATCAATGATGTCGGTCGGCGTGCCGGCGGGTACGAACAGGCCAGTCCACCCAAACTGCTCGATGCCAGGAACACCTGCTTCGGCGAAGGTGGGCACGTCAGGCGATGCCTGGTGGCGAGTGGGCGCAGCAATGGCCAGCGCGCGCAGTTTGCCGGCTTTGACCAAGGGCTCCAGAATCGGCCAGTAATTGAGGGTGATCTGCACCTGACCCGCGATGGTGTCGGCCAGATCCGCGCCTGCCGTCTTGTAGGGAACGCCAACCACGTTGATGCCGGTGGTAGTCTTGACCTGGTGCATCAATACGTCCGAAATACGTCCGGCAGAACCATAGTTGAGTTCGCCCGGCTTGGCCTTGGCCAGCGCGATCAACTCACCAAGTGTGCGCGCGGGTAGCTGCGGATTCACCGCCAGGATCAGTGGACCACCAGAGATCATCGTGACCGGCGCGAAATCCTCCACATCACGGTAGGGCATCTTCTTGAACAGCCATGGGTTATAGACATGGGTGCCAGAATTGCCCACAAACAAGGTGTACCCATCTGCTGGCGCACGCGCGGCCGCTTCTGCTGCAAGGAACCCGTTTGCCCCGGGTCGGTTATCGACAACCAGACTCTGGCCAAAGACTTCGGGGAACTTGGCTGCAATTTGCCGTGCGCGCACATCGCCAGGGTTGCCCGCGCCAACTGGCAGGATGATTCGTACCGGTTTGTTGGGGTACGCCTGTGCCCCCGCCGGACTCCACACCGTGCTGGACAAGAGCACGCAGCAGGCCGCTGACAGCGGTGCGAACAGTGAAACGTGGATGTTGAACTTCATGGAAATGTCTCCTAGTGGGATGGAATGGCAAATTGTGCCCAGCGCCGCAGACAAACGGCAGTCGTTGCATTACCAGTTTTGTGGCCAACGATTACGGTAGTAGTCCCTGCTGCGGCGCACGAATCAGGTCAGTAGGCCTGCCTCGCTCGCTTTGTGCACGGCCTCTGCCCGGGTGCTGCACTGTAAAGTCGCCATGACGCGGGCGACGTGCATTTCGACTGTTCGTGGGCTCAAATCAAGTGTCCGGGCAATCTCTTTGGCCGTTTGACCCTGGGCCACGGCCAGCAATACCTGACGTTGTCGGGACGTCAAGCTGCCGATTAGCGCTGCCGGGTTGTCAGCCTGTGGCCGAATGGAGGGCACGGCTGGCAGAAACGCACGAAGCTCGGCTAAAAACAGCGGCCACGCCGAGTCGGACTCGAACGGGATGTGGTTGCAGCCTTCGAGCGGTACAAAGCGAGAGTTCGGAATCAACGAGGCCAGCAGCAGGCCTTCACTGAATGGGATCAACGGGTCGTCCTTGGTATGAAACGCCAGCACGGGGCAGCGTACCTGCCGGGCCAGATCCTGGATATCAATTTCAAAATTGTTCTTCAGGAAACGCGCCGCGTTGACGCCAGATATCGTATCGCGCTGCACTAAATCGAACGCCCGCAACTGCTCAGAAGTGGCGTCACGGAACATCCTGTGAACGAAAACCTGGCGGAAATTGGGATCATCAGCGCCCCAACCGATTTCCGCCGCCTTCAACAGGCCTTGGGCCTGCTCAAGCACTTTCGTGGACGTGTCGCGTACCAGTAGGCCACGAGCAAATCCGCCATACAGCACAATTTGGCTGACCCGCTCCGGATGGCGTACCGCATAGGCAATCGCCACCGCAGCCCCCACGGAGATGCCCAGCAGCGGCACCCTTTCAAGCGGCATCGCATCCATGACTGCTTCCAGGTCTTCAACCCAGGCGTCCAAGGACATGCGTTCAATGTCGCGATCAGAATAACCGCACCCACGAGCGTCGAAACGCACGTAACCGTAGTCCCGACTGAGTTCGTCGATCCAGTGACCGGTGACCACGCTGGTCAGGTCTTTCTCGACATCGGTTAGCCAATTGAACACCCGCACCAGAGGTGGCCCGCTGCCGGTAGAAGCGATTGCCAGGCGCACCCCGTCTTTACTTGTACAGAAGCGGATGTCTTGTTTGATGCTCATGGAGGCTGGCCCTGTGAAGGTGGGTTAAGTGGGTGTCTGGTCTTGTATTGTGGTCGCCGCAAGGCGATGAGTAGCATCAGACTGCTCTTGCTCATGGTGATCTGGTTCGAAAATCCTCACTTCAAGACCTGACCCCAGGCTTCCCACTTTAACTGGCTGGTTCCGCCAATCACACGCATTGAGCGCTGACTTCATAAGGCGCCTCAATTTTGATGAGTTTCAACCGACCAGCAGACCCCGTCTTGATCGAGACAGCAGCCTTGCGGCAGGCAAAGTGCTTGGCGACCAAGCCGATCAACTCCGCGTTGGCCTTGCCATCCACCGGCAGCGACTTAATTTGCGCGATCCATTGACCCGACTCATTTTGCCGCAGCTGGCTGGCGCCGGCATTCGGCTTCACCTTAACTTCGATGATGAGTGAGTTTTGTGACATCTTGCTTTTGAGGGGGGCTCAAATTTTTGGCCGCGAATCTAGGAGTTGGCTAGGCACGGATTTCCGTATGCAGTAAAGACCGTAGACCATCGATACAGATGCCGTAAGAGTGGCGGGGATGAAAAGTGCCGAGTAACCGAAAGACCGAAATGTGATTGTGCCAACTACTCCACCGCAGAGAAAACCGGTGATGACTGTCACGCAAAGATGAAGCCGTCGTATTTCAACGGGTAAGCCGCGTAGAAAATGACCGAGAAAAATGCCAAGGTCTGTAAACATGCCGGACAGGTGGGTAGTACGAACTACAGAGCCGCTGTAGGTGCTCACCATGGCGTTTTGAAGTCCGCAAGCGCAGGCGGCGGTATACATGCCAAAAGCACTGTTATGCATGAGCAGTGGAACCGAAACAAAGAGAAGGCTGGAAACCAGTGACAAGGCAACGCCATACCTGCGCCCGATTTGGAGCGTGCTGTCTTGAATGATGAAGCCGCTCAGGGTGCAGCCCGCAACAAATGCACCAATCAGTGCCGCGAAGTGAAGAGTGGCTGTGATATCAGCAGATGCCAGTGCCGCAGCTAACAGGGAGGTGTTTCCGGTCAGATGGGTAATGGCTTGCTTCTCGAAGCCGAGCAGGCCGACAACATTGACCATTCCAGCGATGAACGCTAGCGCCCATGTACCGGCCCAAACCCATCGAGGTAGTTTTGTGATCATTGAGACACGATGGCAAATAACACAGTCTAACGTTTAGCGCTTATCTGCCAAGTGGTCATGCCCGTAGAGGCCGAGAGCGGCCTTCTACGACAGATTAAGTTGCAAAATTTAACCGATTCCAAGGCCGTCGGGTTTATCCCAAATGCCTAGTGAAGTGATGCCAACACCCGGTCCACCATCACCCCAGCCTGACCCAAGTTGTTCATCGGGTCGCAGAAGCTGGCGAGCTGTTCACGTGTGACGTGTTTGTTGATCTCGGGGTGCTCGGCCAGCAGGTCGATCAAGGGGCGCTGTTGCTTGAGGGCGGCGCGGCAGATGTCGTAGACCAGGTCGTGCGCGTACTCGCGGCCCAGGTAGGGGCCTAGGCCCATCATCACGGCTTCGCTCATCACCAGGCCGTGCGTCATGTCGATGTTGCGGCGCATCTGGGCGGCGTCCACTTCCAGGCCTTGCAGGATGAATTTGGTTTGCTTGAGCGCGCCGGACATCAGGCAGAACAGGTCGGTCATCGCCACCCATTCAATTTCCCAGGGGCCGGTGGAGCGTTCGTGATCGGCCACCATGGCGTCCATGAGGGACGCGGCCAACTGGCGCGCCACCGAGATGTTGGCGTGGATGTACAGGCACGAGATCGGGTTGCGCTTTTGCGGCATGGTGCTGGACGAACCACGGCCCGGTGCGAAGGGTTCGAAGACTTCGGCTACTTCGGTTTGCATCAGCAGCTTCACATCCATCGCGATCTTGCCGAGTGAGCCACCAACGATGCCCAGAAAAGCGCCGACTTCGGCAAAGTTGTCGCGCACGGTGTGCCACGAAATCAAGGGCTGGCCCAGGCCCAGTTCTTTCATCAAACCGGCTTGCGTTTCCATCGCACCTTTTTCCAGCGACGACAGTGTGCCCGACGCGCCGCCGAACTCGCCCACCAGCACACGGGGCTTGAGCTGCTGCAAGCGTTCGCGGTGGCGCTCAATGCCCGCCAGGATGCTGGCCATCTTGTAGCCGAAGGTGATGGGCGTGGCCTGCTGCAAATTGCTGCGGCCGATGATGGGTGTGTCGCGGTGATCGCGGGCCAGCTTGGCCAGCGCGGCGGAGATGTCGGCCAGGTCTTGTTCTACCAGTGCCAGGCCCTCTCGGATTTGCAGCACGGCGGCGGTGTCGGTGATGTCTTGCGTGGTCGCGCCCCAGTGGCAGTACTCGCCCAGCTTGTCGCGGCAATTGGCGTTGATCTGGTTGACCACGGCAATGATGGGGTAGCCGATCGCCTCGGTCTTGGCCTTGAGCTGGGCCCAGTCGATCATCTCCAGGCGGCAATTGCGCACGATCTCGTCGGCCGCCTCTTGCGGGATCAAGCCCAACTCGCCCTGCACCTTGGCCAGGGCGCGTTCGATGTCGAGGTATTTGGCGGTGCGGTTTTCGTCTGACCAGACTTGTCGCATGGCGGCGTCGCTGAAGATGTCGCCGAAAATTTTGGAATCAATGATGCTTGCTGACATGGGGGCTCCGTTGGGGTTTGTTGTGAAGGATGAGGATTTAAAGGGTGCGAGACGCTTGCGCGGTGATGCGCTCGGCTTTCAGGACGACCGGGCGGTCAACCATCTTGCCGTCCAGCTGGATCGCGCCACCAGCAGAGGCCGCCCAGGCTTGCAGCACGCGCTGGGCCCAGGCCAGTTCTTGGGCGCTGGGGGCCAATGCCGCGTGCACGGCAGCCACTTGTGCGGGGTGAATGCACATCTTGGCGCCAAAGCCCAGGGCCTTGGCTGCCAGCATGTCAGCGCTGACGCGGGCAGCATCCAGCTCGGGTGTGACACCAGCCAACGGCGATGGCAAACCGGCAGCGCGTGAGGCGACGGCGATGTGTGCTGCGGCATAGTCCAGCCCCACGCTGTGGGCGGGCAAGTCCAGGTCGGCCATGTAGTCGAGCGAGCCGAAGGCCAAGCGATTCACTCCGCGTGCGGCGGCAATGGCTTGCACGGCCAGTAGGCCGCGTGCAGTTTCGATCAGAGGCAATACGGTTGCGTTGACGGACAAGAGCGTCAGCACATCAGCCACTTGGCCGGGCGCTTCGCACTTGGGGAGCATGATGCACAAGGCCTTCACGGCTTGGGCCATCGCCATGTCATCGGGATACCAAGGGGTGGCTGCGTCGTTGATGCGGATCAGTACCTGCTCTGCGTGAGCAGGGTTGTCGTCCATCCACTGCGCGATAGCGGCACGTGCAGCGGCTTTGTCCGCAGGAGCGACTGCGTCTTCCAGGTCAATGATGATGCGGTCAGCGCCAGAGGCCAGCGCCTTGGCAAAGCGCTCAGGCCGGTTGCCGGGCACGAACAGATAGCTCAACGGTTGGTGAGGTGACATGCTTTGCATCGCCTTAAACAGCGCCTTGGGCGTGCAGCGAGGCTATGCGCTCGGCGCTGTAGCCAAAGTGGGCGAGGATGGCATCGGTGTGCTGGCCCAGCGCGGGCACGGCGTCCATGCGCGGCGCGCCGTGTTGCCAGGAGCCCGGGGGCAGCAGGGCGGGAATGGGGCCAGCGGAGGTGTCCACCTCGCGCCAGCGCTCCCGCGCATGGAGCTGCGGGTGCTCCCACACCTCGGCCATGGTGCGCACTTGCGCGTTGGCGATGCCTGCTTGCTCTAGCAAGGCTGCCACTTGCTCGGCCGTGTGGGTAGAGAAGGCAGCGACGATCAGCGCTGACAAGTCAACACGCGCCGCACTGCGCTTGGCGTTGCTGGCAAAGCGCTCGTCTGTGGCCAGTGCGGGGTTGGCCAAGACCTTGTCGCAAAACACCTTCCACTCGCGCTCGTTTTGCAGGCCCAGCATCACGGTTTTGCCGTCACCTGCGGGGAAGGGGCCATAGGGGTAAATGGTGGCGTGGCTGGCACCGCTGCGCGGCGGTGGCGTGGCGCCGTCATAGGCGTAGTAGAGCGGGTAGCTCATCCACTCGGACAGCGACTCCAACATGGACACGTCAATGCGCTGGCCCTGGCCGGTTTGCTGTTTGTGCATCAGCGCGGCCAGGATGTTGGTGTAGGCGTACATGCCTGCGGCAATGTCGGCAATCGAGTTACCGGCTTTGGCGGGCGTGTCCGGCGTGCCGGTGACGGAGACAAAACCGGCCTCGCTTTGAATCAAAAGATCGTAGGCTTTTTTGTCGCGGTAGGGGCCAGGGTTGTGTGGGTCATCGCCATAGCCTGAGATGTCGCACACGATGATGCCGGGTTTGATTTTGGACAGTGCTTCATATGAAACGCCTAAACGCGCCGCCGCGCCGGGCGCGAGGTTTTGCACGACCACGTCGGCCTCTTCGACGATCAGGCGCATGAGGATTTTTTGTGCTTCGTCGTGCTTCACGTCCAGCGTGAGGCTTTCTTTGGAGCGGTTGGTCCAGACGAAGTGGGAGGCCAGGCCTTTTACGCGCTCGTCATAGCCACGCGCAAAGTCGCCCACGCCGGGGCGCTCGATCTTGATGACGCGTGCGCCCAGGTCGGCCAGTTGGCGGGTGGCAAAGGGCGCGGCAATGGCGTGCTCTAGGGCGACGACGGTGATGCCTTTTAAAGGTTGCATAAGAAACTTCTATTACTTTCAACAATCGTCAATCCCGCGCAGGCGGAAATCCAGGGGTGTTAAGCCAGCGTTGCCGTGGCGTCCATGGTGAGCCAACCTTCATGGTCACGACCCCACAGGCGCACGGTCTTGCCGTCGGCCGATGGCTGGCCGTGAACGGAAAACGAGTTGATGTCAAAGGTGGGTCGCACGGCCTTGAACTCAAAGCGCAAGACTTGGGCATCGGGCTGCTGTCGACGCAGCAAGTCCATTAGCAGCGTGGCAATCAGCGGGCCATGCACGATGAGGCCGGGGTAGCCTTCGACCTCGGTCACGTACTGGCGGTCGTAGTGAATGCGGTGGCCGTTGAAGGTCAGGGCCGAGTAGCGGAACAGCAGCACGTCGTCAGGAACGATGCGGCGCTCCCAGGCAAATTCGGCGGGCGCAGCTTGCGGTGGCGGGGCCACGTCATCTGGCCCCGGTGCGGCGCGGTAAACGATATTGTGGTGCTCGGTGAGTGCCACTTTGTCACTGCCATTGCGCCGCAGCTCATGCCGAACTTTCACAAAAATCAGGCTGCCGGTGCGGCCAGACTTTTCTTTCACATCGACGATGGTGGAGGTGCGGCTGAGCGCATCGCCAATCAACAGCGGCTCATGAAACTCAAAGTCACTACCGGCCCACATGCGGCGCGGCAAGGGCACGGGCGGCATGAAGCCGCCGCGCTTGGCGTGGCCGTCCGGGCCGATCTCTGACTGCGCGTAGATGGGTAAAAAATACAACCAGTGCCAGAGATAGGGCAGCGGTGTGCCAGGCGGTGGGCGTTGAAAATCGGGTTGATCGAGCGTGGCCGATAAGGCCGCGTAGGGGGTGGCGGTAGCGATGTCTTCAACCGTTTCAACACGGCCAATCCAGTCTTGCAGGTTCATGGTCATCTCTCTTGATGCAGAAATTTATTCAACCTTTATTTTCGCCGCAGTCACAACCGCCTTCCAACGCACGACTTCTTTTTGCACCAACGTCTTCAATTGCTCGGGCGTGCCCGGTTCCACCTCCGCGCCTTGCGCTTCGATTTTCTTGATCACCTCCTTCTCGGCCAGCACGCTGTTGAGCTCCCGGTTCAGGCGGTCAATCACGGTCTTGGGCGTTTTGGCCGGCGCAAACAGCGCGTACCACTGCGACATGCTCACGTTGGCAATGCCCTGTTCGGCCAGTGTGGGCACGTCGGGCAAGACTGATGAACGCTTATCACCCGCGATGCCCAGCGCCTTGAGCTTGCCGCCCGCAATTTGTGGGTAGCCGGTGAACAGGCTGGGGAACATGTATTGCGTGTTGCCCGCAATCGTGTCCACAATGGCCGGTGCCGAGCCCTTGTAGGGAATGTTGACCACGTCCAGCCCGGCGGATAACTTGAACAGCTCACCCGCAATGTGCGGCGCTGTGCCGTTGCCTGCGCTGGCGTAGCTGAAGCTTCCTGGTTTTGATTTGATGAGTTGCACCAGTTCTTTGGCGGTTTTGACCGGCACCGAGTTGCTGGCCACCAGCACCGTGGGCGAGGCCGCCACCATGCCAATCGCTTCGAAATCTGTCACCGGGTCGTATTTGAGTTTTTGCAGCGCGGGGTTGATGCCGTGCGTGGCGATGTAGCCAAACATAATCGTATAGCCGTCTGGCGCGGCGCGGGCCACAAATTCGCTGGCAATTGCACCGTTAGCACCGGCCTTGTTGTCCACGATGACCGATTTTCCCAGGCGTGTACTCAGGCCCTGGGCCAGGATGCGCGCCATCGCGTCATTGGCTCCACCGGCGGCGGTGGGCACCACGATGGTGATGGTTTTATCGGGCCAGCTTTGGGCTATGGCCAAGTGTGGGTAAGTGATCAGCATCGACATGCCTGCCACGACTGAAAGTAATTGGGTTATGCGAGAGAGGGGCAGCATGGATGTCTCCGATCAGTGTTGACTACAGGTTGAGTTACGTACGTAATCATCGGGTTTATTTATTTATCTGTGAAGTGCAATTTTTGTTACGATTAATGCATGGCACGCATTAATTTTGATTTGCATCAATTAGACGCTTTTGTGGCGGTTGCCGAGTGCGGCAGCTTCAGGGCGGCGGCGGATCACATTCATTTGTCCGCTCCAGCGTTGAGTCGGCGCATCGATACGCTGGAGACGATTCTGGGCGCACGTCTTTTTAACCGAACCACTCGTACAGTTGAACTCACCCCCCTGGGCAAAGTGTTTTTGGAGCGCGCCCGCGCCGCGTTGGATGATCTGGAATCCGCCATGCTGGGCATCACCGACATTGCCGCCAGCCGCAGCGGGCGGGTGACAGTGGCCTGTGTGCCCTCGGCGGCAATTCATTTTTTGCCCAGCGTGGTGCGCTCGTTTTCAGAGCGCTACCCGCTGATCCGTATCCGCGTGATGGATGAAGCGTCCAGTCTGGTGCTTGCCAGCGTGGTGTCGGGCGAGTCTGACTTTGGAATTAGCTTTATGGGCAGCCAGATGCCGGGCGTGACGTTTGACCCCATTCACACCGACCCCTTTGTGCTGGCTCTGCCGCGCACACATCCCATGGCCGCGCGCAAGACGCTGGACTGGTCTGAACTCATGACCGAGCGCCTGATTGCGGTGGCGCGCAGCAGCGGCAACCGCCAACTGCTGGACGACGCACTGGCCAAGGCAGGCATTAACCCGTCTTACCGTTTTGAAGTCAGCCACATCGCCACCTTGCTCGGCATGGTCGATGCAGGTTTGGGGCTAGCGGCTGTGCCCCGCATGGCCTTGCCGGCCAGCCACGCTACTTTGATTGGTGTGGTCTTGCGTAAGCCATCTGTGACGAGAGAGTTAGGTTTGGCGACTCGCCGTGGAGCTGAGCTGCGCGCCCCAGCACGTATGTTTTATGAACATTTACGCGCAGAACTAAAAGCGCAGCAATGAGGTGGATTACTAATTCAATGTGCCGAGCTGAGTATTACTAAGTTGATGGTCTGGCGCTTCATGGTCTAACAACATAGTGTCTGGAAAAGCGGACACCTTTGCTTCATGATGTTCGCGGGGTTTACTGAGCGCCTTTAGCAGTTCTTGTTTCGTGTCCACGGGATTCACAGCAGAGGGTTTCACAGTCGCTGGGGTGTCTGTGGCTGAAGCATCGGGTTCAACTCTTGTCTCAGGCCTTGACTGTTTATTGTCATCAAGGCTATTGGGCACACTGAAGCGCCAATACACGCCGGTTACTTGAATGCCATGCTGAGCCATCGCATCACGGGCTACCAAGTGTTCAATTTTCGACATCAATGGAGTTTGGTTTTGAGCATCCAACTTCATGTCTATCATGATCAGGTACTGTCGGCCTTGAGAGTCCAAGGAGAGTACTTTGTACTTGTAGCTACTTGTAATCAAACCTATACGTGACATGGACTCACGAACTACTGCATAAAGAAGTTCACGTTGCTCTATGCGGATGCTTTTGCGCTCAGAGGCACTACGAATAGGGGGAGCGGCAATCTTGCCCGCCTGACCTTGCTCGAATATCTCGGAGTCCGAGACAAAGCCATCCGCTGTGGAGTTTTTCTTTGAAAACCAATGCCCAAACCAAGCCATGAATTTCCTTCAAATGCTGCATACATGTCCAAACCTACAAACGTAACCTAAGCAAGGGATCATGCCTGCTACGCAATATATTGTAGGTATCAGATACATTTTGTGAGCTTATTTACCAATACAAAAGCTGGAAAATATTACGCCTAAAAGATCATCCGAGGTGAATTCACCGGTTATTTCATTCAGCGCATTTTGTCCTAGGCGCAGTTCCTCGGCCAACAAATCCAGCGCTTGCGTTTTGGCCAACAAGTGTTGCGTTGCAGTTTGGAGATGCATTTGAACCCGCTCCAAGGCCTGAACATGGCGTGCGCGGGCGATGAACAGGCCTTCTGGCGCGGCCTGCCAGCCCGCCAAGGTCAGCAGTTCTTGCCTTAAGGCATCCAGCCCCGCCCCGGTTTTGGCGGATAAGTGCAGTCCGCTTGGGCGCGCAGCCAGTGGAGCGGCATCCAACTTGTTCCAGACATTTACCACGGGCACGCGGGTGGGCAGGTGGTCGGTCAGGGTTTGGGCAATGACCGCGTCCGCCTGTTGGTAGGCCGTGCCTTCAGCGCGGCTGAGGTCATGCAGAAACAGCACGGCATCTGCCGCTTTGATTTCATCCCACGCACGCTCAATGCCAATTCTCTCGACCTCGTCTTCGCTATCGCGCAAGCCCGCTGTGTCAATCACATGCAAGGGTACGCCATCGATCTGAATGGTCTGTTGAACTTTGTCGCGGGTAGTGCCTGCAATAGGGGTGACGATGGCCAGCTCGGCACCGGCCAGTGCGTTAAGCAGCGAGCTTTTGCCCGCGTTGGGTTGGCCTGCAATCACCACCCGTATGCCTTCACGCAGCAGCGCACCCTGACGCGCTTTTTGCATGATGATCGTCAGGTTTTGCTCTAATTTTGAGAGCTGCCCGCGCGCATCGGCCTTTTGTAAGAAGTCGATTTCTTCTTCAGGAAAGTCCAGCGTGGCTTCCACCAGCATGCGCAGATGGATCAAGGCGTCTCGCAGCCCATGAATCTCGCGCGAGAATTCGCCCGCTAGGGAGCGACTGGCGCTGCGCGCGGCGGCTTCGGTACTGGCGTCGATCAGGTCGGCAATGGCTTCGGCCTGAGCCAGATCGATTTTGTCGTTGTGAAAAGCGCGCTCGGTGAATTCACCGGGTTGGGCCACGCGCAGGCCCTTCAAGCGCGGCTGGTTGATGGCTGCATCCACTTCACTTGCCGCCTCCAGGCAGCGCGCCAGCAGCAGTTGCAACACGACGGGCCCGCCGTGGGCTTGCAGCTCCAGCACGTCTTCGCCAGTGTAGGAATGCGGCGTGGGGAAGTACAGCGCCAGTCCCTGGTCAATGATGCTGCCATCGGCGGCGCGAAAGGGGAGGTAGCTGGCCTCGCGGGGCTTGAGGGCACGACCGCAGATCACCTGCACCAGGGGGGCGAGTTCTCGCCCCGACACCCGCACAATGCCGACCGCGCCGCGCCCGGGTGCGGTGGCGATGGCAACAATCGGATCGTGTGAGCGCGAGAGCATGGTGCAGTTGGCCCCTACTGGGTAAAACTCGGTAAAAGGGCCGCTGTTGCGGCCCTTGTGAGATTACTTGAACTTGGGCAGGTTGAACTGCGGCGGTACACCCATGCGGGTGTTGATGATCCACTGCTGCGCGATGGACAACACGTTGTTGGTGATCCAGTACAGCACCAGACCGGCGGGGAAGAAGAAGAACATCACACTGAAAGCCAGCGGCATGATCCACATCATCTTGGCCTGCATGGGGTCTGGCGGCGCGGGGTTGAGCGCGGTTTGCAGCATCGTGGTCAGCGTCATGAACGCGGGCAAGATGAAGTAAGGGTCAGCGGCGGACAAGTCCTTGATCCACAACATCCAAGGCGCATTGCGCATCTCTACGCTGGACAAGAGCACCCAGTACAGCGCAATGAACACGGGAATCTGAATCATGATGGGCAGGCAGCCGCCCATGGGGTTGACTTTTTCTTCGCGGTAGATGCGCATCATTTCCTGCTGCATTTGCTGCGGGTTATCTTTGAGGCGCTCACGCATGTCCGTGATTTTGGGGTTGATGGCCTTCATCTTGGCCATGCTGGCGTAGGCCTTGGCGTTGAGCCAGTAAAAAGCGATTTTGAGCAACACCACCAGCGCCACAATCGACCAGCCCCAGTTGTGAATCAGCGCATGAAGCTGGTCAAGTAGCCAGTACAAAGGTTTGGCCAAAATCGTCAACCAGCCATAGTCTTTCACCAATTCCAGGCCCGGGGCCAAAGCTTCCAGCACTTTTTCTTCTTGTGGACCGACAAAAATGCGGGCTTCCACAGCTTGACTGCTGGCAGGGGCAATGCTCGGCATCTGGGTGATCATGCCAACGGCATACAAATTGGCGTCCACCTTGCGCATGAAGAGATCGCGCTTGATGCCATCGCCCAGCAACCAAGCGCTGGCGAAGTAGTGCTGCACCATGGCCACATAGCCATTCTCGGCTTGCTTTTCAATATCGATCTTGTTCTTTTCGATGTCGGTGAACTCCACCTTTTGGTATTTTTTGGCTTCGGTGTAAACCGCTGGGCCGGTGAAGGTAGAGTAGAACGAGGACTCGCCCACCGGCTTGTTTCCGTCGCGCACGAGTTGCAGGTAGAGCTGCGGCGAGATCGCTGAGCCACTGTTGTTAATCACCTCATGCTTGACAGCCAAGGCGTAGCTGCTGCGTGCAAAGGTGTAAGTCTTCACTAACTTGACGCCGCCGACTTCGGCCGACTCAAACTTCACGACCAGCTCCTTGTCGCCGTCTTTGAGTTCACGCGCGCCAGGGCTCACGGTCATGGCGGTTTTGTGGTTGGGCAGCGCGCCGCCCGCAGCACCGGCAATCAGGCCGGTTTGGGCGAGGTACGTGCGGTCTTTGCTTTCGTCCAGCAGCACAAAGTTTTTCTGCGGATCGGCCAGATCGCGGTGGTTGAGGAATTCGGTTTGCACCAAAGAGCCGCCTTCGGTGTCAAAGGTCAACTTCAAAACGTCGGAGCTGAAGACCAAGCGCTCGCGGGGTGCTGCTGCTGGGCCTGCAGGAACGGCCGCAGCACCCGAAGCGGCGACAGTGCTGCCCATCGCTGCTGGCACGCTGCTCGGAACGCCTTTGACCGCGGGGTCAGTGCTTGCACTGGGTGCCGCTGTCGTTTGAGTTTTGACGGGTGCAGGGAAGAAGGTGGCTTTGTTGCCGTTATGGATTTGCCATTGATCCCATAACAAGACCATGGAAAAGCCAAAAATCACCCACAAGACGGTGCGGCGGATATCGTTCATGAAGACTTCTTTTCAGATAAGGAGAAAAACAGGCGAGAGAAAAAACGAGGCTTTTCGTCTGGAACCGGATCATGCCCACCGGTGCATCCGGGGTGACAGCGCACCAGCCGCTTGAGCGTCAAATAACTGCCAGCGGTCGCGCCGTGTTGCTCCAGCGCTGCCAAAGCGTAGCGGGAGCAAGTAGGTTCGAACCGGCAGGAGGAGCCCAGCCAAGGACTCAATAAGAGTCGATAGGCCTTGACCAGGGCAACTAACAAAGCCTTGATCATGCCATCACCTTAGGCCGGACAGTCTTGAGAAATAACTGCTCAAGCTCAAGCCGAACGGCTGCTTTGAGCAGCTCGGAGCTGGCGCTTTTGAATTGCTTGCGGTCAAAGCTTGCACGCAAGCGAACCACGTGACTGACATTGAAGAGCTGATCTTCAATGCCGTCACCCAGGCTGTAAATTTGGCGCTTGATCAAGTTGCGGGTCACGGCACGCTTCGCCCAGCGCTTGGGCACCATGGCACCCAATCCAACAGGTTGAGCATCAGGCGAAGCTGACGCAGCCGCATCGGGTTCAGACCGGTGCATGGCAAAATGGGCTGTTCTGGCGACGGTATGGTTAGCCAAGACCGCCTGGAACTGACTTCTTGTTTGGAGTCGTAGCACGTGATGAGACGCCTAAAAGGGTCAACCCGCCACGCGCCGAACGGCCAAAATTAGACGGCCAAACGCTTGCGGCCCTTGGCGCGGCGTGCGTTGATCACGGCACGGCCACCACGGGTCTTCATGCGAACCAGGAAACCATGGGTACGGGCGCGGCGAATTTTGGAAGGCTGGTAAGTACGTTTCATCTTGAAATCCTAACGATTCTGCTTATGGGTCTGCACAGGCCCTACGTCAAATAAGATGAAGAGACCGCGAAAAATTCCCCCGACAAAGGATCAGGGTAACCCGGGATTATCGCAAACTTTCAAGCACTTGGCAAGAATGCTTGGCATAGATGCCAATGCTAAAGCGCATTGATAGGGAAATACGTCTGTGGATAAGGTCTGCATAAACTACAATCCACAGCTCTTGAGTTGACAACTATCCACAGAACAATAATCAAAATGACAGCGGGACACTACACAACACCGAACGACACGCCGGGCAACGAAGAGGGGCAAAGCCTGTGGCAAACCTGCGTGGATCAATTGGCGCAGGAGCTGCCTGAGCAGCAGTTCAACACTTGGATCAAGCCCATCAACGCTCAAGTGGCAGGCGACCTTTCCAAGGTCACTTTGTTCATTGTGAATCGGTTCAAGTTGGATTGGATTCGCGTTCAGTACAGTGCCCGAATCGCACTCTTGCTTGAAAAAATCTACGGCCAACCCATCTCGGTTGAGCTGGCCATTCAGCCCAGAGAGGCTGCCAGCCGGTCATATACAAGCCCTTCTGCGCCCGAATCCCCATCTATGACAGAGTTTTCTGATGTAGGTGTGGAAAAGGCCGCTGGCGGATCAAAAAATCGGATCAACACAGCACTGACGTTTGATACGCTGATCGAAGGCTCTGCCAACCGCATGGCGCGCGCGGCGGCCATGCACATTGCCAACTCACCCGGTCAGTTGTACAACCCCCTATTCATTTATGGCGGTGTTGGCCTGGGCAAGACCCACCTCATGCACGCCATTGGCAACCAGCTGCTGAGCGAACAGCCCAACGCCAAAGTGCTCTACATCCATGCCGAACAGTTTGTGTCGGATGTGGTGCGAGCCTACCAACGCAAGACCTTTGACGAGTTCAAAGATAAGTACCACTCGCTGGATTTGTTGCTGATCGATGACGTGCAGTTTTTTGCCAACAAAGAGCGAACCCAAGAGGAGTTCTTCAACGCCTTCGAGGCGCTGCTGGCCAAAAAGTCGCACTTGGTGATGACCAGCGACACCTACCCCAAGGGTCTGACCGACATCCACGAGCGCTTGGTGTCTCGCTTTGACTCGGGCTTGACGGTGGCCATTGAGCCGCCAGAGCTTGAAATGCGCGTCGCCATCTTGATCAACAAGGCACTGGCCGAAGGCGCAGAAATGCCCGAAGAAGTGGCCTTCTTCGTGGCCAAGAATGTGCGCTCCAACGTACGCGAGCTGGAAGGCGCTTTGCGAAAGGTCATGGCCTATTCGCGCTTCAATCTGAAGGAGATTTCCATTCAATTGGCGCGGGACGCCCTGCGTGACTTGTTGGCCATCCAAAACCGTCAAATCTCGGTGGAAAACATCCAGAAAACGGTGGCCGAATACTACAAAATCAAGATTGCGGACATGTACTCCAAAAAGCGTCCGGCCAGTATTGCCCGCCCGCGCCAGATTGCCATGTACCTGGCCAAAGAATTGACCCAAAAAAGCCTGCCCGAGATTGGCGAGCTGTTTGGCGGGCGCGATCACACCACGGTCTTGCATGCTGTGCGCAAAATCTCGGGTGAGCGCCAGCAAATGACCGAACTTAACCAGCAATTGCACGTACTTGAGCAAACGCTCAAGGGTTAGGCGAAAAAAGGGGAGAATGGCGTAATTCACCCACATCCCATTGAAGACGATTCGTTTTAAATCAAGAAAACAAAGTAGAGGCTGACATGATTGTTTTGAAGGCTACGCAAAGCCAATTTTTATCCGTTTTGCAGTCGGTGGCGGGCATTGTTGAGCGTCGGCACACATTGCCCATCTTGGCCAATGTGCTGATTCGCAAAACGGCCGGATCATTGCAGCTCACCACCAGCGATCTGGAAATCCAGATCCGCACTACGGCGGATCTGGGTGGCGATGAAGGCAACTTCACCACAACGGTGGGGGCACGCAAACTCATCGACATTTTGCGCACCATGCCTGCGGACCAAACGGTGTCGCTCGAGTCGAGCCAGAGCAAGCTCATCCTCAAAGGTGGCAAGAGCAAGTTCACCTTGCAGTCTTTGCCCGCAGAAGATTTCCCCCTGGTGCAAGAGTCGGCCAGCTTTGGCCCTGCCTTCAGCGTGCCGCAAAAAACGCTGAAAAATTTGCTGGAGCAAGTCTCCTTTGCCATGGCCGTCCATGACATTCGCTACTACCTCAATGGCATTTTGTTTGTGGCCGAAGGCAAGCAGTTGAGCCTGGTCGCAACCGATGGCCACCGCCTCGCGTATGTGTCAGCCCTGCTGGACGTGGAAGTGCCCAAGCAAGAAGTCATCTTGCCGCGCAAAACAGTGATTGAGTTGCAGCGTCTCTTGAGCGACGCTGAGGGCGGCATTGAGATGCAGTTCGCCAACAACCAAGCCAAGTTCAGCTTTGACGGCATGGAGTTCGTCACCAAGTTGGTCGAGGGCAAGTTCCCTGACTACAACCGCGTCATCCCTAAAAATCACCACAACAGCATCACACTGGGTCGCCAAGCGCTGCTGTCCAGCTTGCAGCGCACCGCGATTTTGACCAGCGACAAGTTCAAAGGCGTGCGCCTTAATATTGATCCTGGCACGCTGCGTGTGGCGTCTAACAACGCCGAACAAGAAGAGGCCGTGGATGAGTTGGACATCGACTACAACGGCGACAGCATTGAGATTGGTTTCAACGTCACCTACCTGATTGACGCCTTGAGCAATATGAGCCAAGACATGGTCAGGCTGGAGCTGTCGGACTCCAACAGCTCGGCCCTGTTCACCATCCCCGACAACGCCACCTTCAAGTACGTTGTGATGCCCATGCGAATCTAAGACGGCCCCGGCCAGTCACCCCAAGCAAACCCGCGATGGATAATTTTCATTGCGGGTTTGGTCATTCAAGCGTTTGAGAAATTGTTAGAGAAAATCAGCCATGACCGAAGAAAACAAACCCGCTAGCGAAGCCAACAATCCCGCCAGCGAAGAATTCAGCACCGTGCAACCCACGATTGACGCCAATCAAGCGGGCGCGTCTGAAGGCTATGGCGAAGGCTCCATCCAAATCCTGGAAGGCCTTGAGGCCGTGCGCAAGCGCCCCGGCATGTACATCGGCGACACCTCCGACGGCACAGGTCTTCACCACCTCGTCTTTGAAGTGGTGGACAACTCGATTGACGAGTCATTGGCCGGCCACTGCGACGACATCGTCGTCACCATTCACTCGGACAACTCCATCAGCGTCACCGACAACGGCCGTGGCATCCCCACGGGCGTGAAGATGGACGACAAGCACGAGCCCAAGCGCAGCGCGTCTGAGATCGCCTTGACCGAGCTGCACGCGGGTGGCAAGTTCAACCAGAACAGCTACAAGGTCTCAGGCGGTCTGCACGGTGTGGGCGTGTCTTGCGTGAATGCTTTGTCCAAATGGCTGCGCTTGACCGTGCGCCGCGAGGGCAAGATGTACCAACTGGAGTTTGCGCGTGGTTTTGTGCAAAACCGCATCATCGAAAGCGTCAACGGCGTTGAAGTCTCGCCCATGCGGGTCGCGGGCAGCACAGAGAAGCGCGGCACCGAGGTGCACTTTCTGCCCGACACCGACATCTTCACGCAGAACGCGGATTTCCATTACGAGATTTTGTCCAAGCGCCTGCGCGAGCTGAGTTTTTTGAACAACGGCGTGCGCATCCGCTTGAAGGATGAACGCAGCGGCAAAGAAGACGACTTCTCTGGCGCAGGTGGCGTCAAAGGCTTTGTGGACTTCATCAACACCCACAAAAAAGTGTTGCACCCCAACACCTTCCACGCCATGGGCGAGCGCCCTGCCGACAGCTACGGCGGCATCCCCGGCACCAGCATCGGCGTTGAGGTGGCCATGCAGTGGAACGACGGCTACAACGAGAACGTCCTCTGTTTTACCAACAACATTCCCCAGCGTGACGGTGGCACGCACTTGACCGGCCTGCGTGCCGCGATGACGCGCGTCATCAACAAATACATCGAAGAACACGAGTTCGCCAAGAAGGCCAAAGTCGAGGTGACGGGTGACGACATGCGCGAGGGCCTGTGCTGCGTGCTCTCGGTCAAAGTGCCCGAGCCCAAGTTCAGCAGCCAGACCAAAGACAAGCTGGTCAGCAGTGAAGTGCGCGCCCCGGTGGAAGACATCGTGGCCAAGATGCTGACCGATTACCTGCTGGAGCGCCCGAACGACGCCAAGATCATCTGCGGCAAGATCGTCGAGGCCGCGCGTGCCCGTGAAGCCGCCCGCAAGGCGCGCGAGATGACGCGCCGCAAAGGCGTGCTGGACGGCATGGGCCTGCCCGGCAAGCTGGCTGACTGCCAAGAAAAAGACCCGGCGCTGTGCGAGATTTACATCGTCGAGGGCGACTCCGCCGGTGGCTCCGCCAAGCAGGGCCGCGACCGTAAATTTCAGGCCATCCTGCCCCTGCGCGGCAAGATTCTGAACGTGGAAAAAGCGCGCTACGAAAAGCTGCTCACCAGCAACGAAATTCTCACGCTCATCACCGCCTTGGGCACAGGCATTGGCAAGGTGGCGGCCGAGTCCGGCAAGTCCGGCACAGATGACTTCAACGTGGACAAGCTGCGCTACCACCGCATCATCATCATGACCGACGCCGACGTGGACGGCGCGCACATCCGCACCCTGCTGCTCACCTTCTTCTACCGTCAAATGCCGGACCTGGTGGAGCGCGGCCACATCTACATCGCCCAGCCACCACTCTACAAAGTCAAGGCCGGCAAAGAAGAGCTGTACCTCAAAGACGCTGGCGCGCTCGACAGCTTTTTGCTGCGCATTGCGCTAAAAGACGCCAGCGTCGTCACCGGTGGCGATGCAGCAGCGCAAACGCTGACGGGTGACACCCTGGCCGAGTTGGCACGCAAGCACCAGTTGGCTACCAACGTGATTGCACGCTTGTCCAACTTCATGGACGCCGAAGCCCTGCGCGCCATGGCCGACGGCGTGGCCATCAACCTTGATAGCCTGGAGCAGGCCGAGGCCAGCGCCGTCGCCCTGCAAATCAAACTGCGTGAACTCAACACCACCGGCATCCCGGCCGAAGTGGCGGGTGAGTTCGACGTGCGCACCGACAAACCCGTGCTGCGCATCAGCCGCCGCCACCACGGCAACATCAAGAGCAGCGTCATCACGCAAGACTTTGTGCACGGCGCGGATTACGCCGCCCTGGCCGAAGCCGCCAACACCTTCCGCGGCCTGCTGGGCGAAGGCGCACGCGTGATGCGCGGCGAAGGCGACAAACGCAAAGAAGAAAAAGTAGCCGATTTCCGCCAAGCCATGGCCTGGCTGATCGCCCAAGCCGAGCACGCCACCAGCCGCCAGCGCTACAAGGGCCTAGGCGAGATGAACCCCGTGCAACTCTGGGAAACCACCATGGACCCCACCGTGCGCCGCCTGCTGCGCGTACAAATCGACGACGCCATAGAAGCGGATCGCGTCTTCACCATGCTGATGGGCGACGAGGTGGAGCCGCGCCGTCACTTTATTGAGACGAATGCGTTGAGGGCGGGGAATATTGATATTTGAGGGCGTGTCGCGGATGAGGCTTGGTGAAGGCTAGGGGATTTCGTTTGAGTAAGCAACTCTTCTATGGCTGGCGCATGACCGGCGCTGCCTGTGGCATTCAATTCCTGTTGGCGGCCTTGCTGATCCAATCTTTCGGCCTCTACATTGCCGCTTTGTCAGATGATCTCGGCTGGAGCAAAACAGCGCTGTCAGGCGCAGCCGCTCTGCAATCGGTAGAGGCGGCGATTATCGGGCCACTGTTGGGCTGGGTTGTAGATCGGTTCGGCACTCAATCGATGGTGCGGGTCGGTATCCTCATCTTTGCTGCTGGCCTATTGATGCTGAGTCAAGTCGATTCACTCACAGGTTTTTATTTCAGTTCTATTTTGCTGGCGATTGGCACCAGCCTGTCCGGCTATTTCCCCTTGTCGGTGGCGATAGTTCAGTGGTTTGAGCGGCACCGGGCCCGTGCTTTGTCGATCATGAGCCTGGGTTTGGCCTTGGGTGGATTGGCCGTTCCGATCGTGGCCTGGGCCATGCAGCACCATGGTTGGCGCATGGTGGCAATGGGCTCGGCGCTGATAGCCGTCGTTGTGGGCTTGCCTCTGGCGCGCATCATCAAGCGGCGCCCCGAGGATCATGGGGAATACATCGATGGAATCCCACCCCAGAGCAAGTCGGCAAGCTCGACGAACACTGAAGTCATCACCCAGCAGCTTGAGTTCTCGGCCCGCCAAGCCCTGCGGACCCGAGCCTTTTGGCTGTTGGCCATCGGCCACGGTCTGGCCTTGTTGGTCGTCACCGCAGTCAATGTGCATGCGATCTCGCACATGAAAGAAGGTTTGGGCTACACAGTGGCTCAGGCGGGCTTGGTCATCATGCTCATGACACTGGCCCAGGTTTTTGGCGTCTTGCTCGGCGCAGGTCTGGGTGAACGTTATGAGAAACGCAGGGTCGCGGCTTTGTGCATGCTGGCTCACGCCCTGGGTTTGATTTTCCTGACCTACGCCACCCATGTGGCTGAGCTGGTAGCTTTCGCGATTTTTCACGGCGTCGCCTGGGGTCTGCGCGGCCCATTCATGCAGGCCATCAGGGCCGACTATTTCGGTCGCAACGCCATCGGCATGATCATGGGTCTATCGGCTGCCATCATCGCCATTGGCCAAATAGCCGGGCCCATGGTGGCCGGCATGCTGGCTGACTTGACGGGCAACTACCGAACGGGATTCACGGTGCTGGCCGTGTTGGCCAGCCTGGGCTCACTGTTTTTTATGCTGGCCACGAAGCCAGCACTGAAATAGCCAGTCAGCGTTGTGTACCGACATTCTGGTGAGCCGCAGACGAACGGGTTAGATCTGAAGTATTCAGGAACTAAGCAAGGTCGATGGCCGCACCGTGAGTGAGCGTGCTGTCCAGAGTTCGGCTCGGGGCTCCTGCCGGGCCGACCAAGCGGATGTGTCGAAGGCCTTCGCCGCGTGTGGTTAGGTGCATTCGCAAGGGACTGTTAGCTGAACTGCCGGCCTGGGGGGCGGCGAGAGTGTAGGCCGTTGATCGCAGCACGAAGCCAGCTTGCACTACGTCGCCGTCAGGCTCGGTGTGACGGGAAGTGATCGTCGTGACTGGACCCAGCAATGCGCCATAGCGATCGACCGAATTCGCCAGATCCAATACCGCGATCTGCAACGTCGAAAATCCGCGCACGCCGTTCGGATGCGAGCGCATCTCGCCTTCGGGCACGCGCAAGTGTCTCGGCGTTACGTCACCGCAAAGAAAGGGCAGGTCGTGGCGCGTCTGGCGCGCGCTGCGCCATTGCAGCACCTGACCATCGGGCCGAACGCGGCCGCCGTCCACGGGGCCGATGAGGTCGGCCAAACCCCGGGCCCGCGCCGCTGCGATGGCTGCCGTCGTTTCTAGGGGCAACAGAGCGAAATCGACCAATCCCTCGCCATGGTCTTGTAGCAGCCGCCACCAGCGTTCCTCGGGGGCCGGGGCCTGCCAAGCGATGATCTCAATGTAGGCGCCGTCATCGAACACGATTAACGCGTTGTGCGATGTGCGGCCCGGATGCTGGCCGCCAGGCTGAACCGTGAAGCCCAGCGCACGGTAGTCGGCGATGCTGCGGTTCAAGTCGTGCACCGCAATCACCACGTGGTCCAGGCCGAGAATGGCCGACAGGTTGCTCACTGCTTCACTCTTCTAGCTTCAGTTTTGTGCTGCGCACGAAGTTCCCCCAGCGCTCGTATTCCTGCCGTGTGTGCCGCTCGACGCCAGGGCCATCGGTGGCCATCACCTCGAAGCCTAGCTGTGTCAGCTTGCGGTGGATCTCGGGCGTTCCCAGCGTGGCTTGGAAGTCCTTGGTGAGCTTGTTCAGCACGGCGGGTGGCGTGGCGGCCGGGGCGAAGATGCCGATCCAGGAATAGGCCTCGAAGCCCGGGAAGCCGGATTCGGCCACCGTGGGCACGTCGGGCAGTTCGGGCAAGCGCTTGTTGCCGGTGACAGCCAGGGGCTTGATCTTGCCGCTGGCGATCTGGCCCTTCAGCGCGGCATAGCTCAAAAGGGTGAGCTGCGAGACATCCCCTAACACCGCCTGGATGGCCGGCCCGCCGCCGCCATAAGGGACGTGCAGTACGAAGATTTCGGCCTTGCGTTTGATATCCTCCATCACCAGGTGGTTCATCGAACCGACTCCGGTGGACGCGTAGCTGAACTTGGCAGGCTGGTGCCTTGCGGCTTCGATGAAGCCGCGCAAGTCCTTGGCGGGCACCGAAGCTGACGCGCCAATCACCAGTGGAAAGCGCAGGGCCAGCGTGACACCCGCGAAGTCCTTGAAGGTGTCGTAAGGCAGCTTGGGCTTGGCAATGGGGTTGATGGCGTGGGTGTCAAAGCAGACCAACAGGGTATTGCCATCAGGGGCCGACCGGGCCACGTACTGTGTGGCGATCTGGCTGGCCGCGCCGGGCCGGTTGTCGACTACCACTTGGTGGCCCAGCAGCTCGGCCAAGCGCGACTGCAAGGTGCGTGCTGCGATGTCCGTGCTGCCGCCGGGCGGGAAGGTGATGACCAGGCGAGTTACGGTGTCGCTCTGGGCTTGAGTGGGCCCACCCAGGCCAAAGGCCATAGCGGCACCCAACAGTTGGCGGCGGTGTGTGGAGGGTTTCATGCTGGGTTCCTGACTTTGAAGTTATGGGTATCGATGGTCGTCGTGGCGGCTGAGGGCTCAGCCCATCCAGTGGCTGACCGGAACCGCACTGTCTTGCAGTTCTTGTGAGATCACGTCTACCAGCGCCGGGCCGTCATGCATTAGCGCGGCCTTCAGCACGGCTTCCAACTGGGCCGGGTCTTCGACCCGCCAGGCCTTCACGCCGAAGGCTTCGGCCACACGTGCGTGGTCGGTGCGATTGAAGTCGACCGAGAAATAGCGTTCGCCATAACCGGTCTTCTGGCTGGCCTTGATCCAGCCGTAGACCGCGTTCGAGAACACGATCATTTTCAAAGGTATGCCGCGTCGAACGATGGTTTCCAGTTCGCCGCAGGTGAAGCCGAAGCTGCCGTCGCCCATCACCGACACCACCACCGCGTTCGGTCGACCGATGGCCGCTCCCACGCCAGCGGCCATCGAATAGCCCAAGGCACCATGGGCCCGATTGGTGATGAAGTGCCTGCCTGCCTGTGGGGCGTTGAAGTAGGCCGAGAAATAAGGGCAGGGCGTGCCGGGGTCTGCCACCACGATGGCCTGTGCTGGCAGCAGCCTGTTGAGCAGATCGACCACCCGTTCCGGCTTGATGGGTCGGTCCAGGGAAGAAGCCAGTGGCGCGAAGTAGGCCTGTTTCTGGGCTCGGGCCCGGGCTGCGATGGCCTGACCGTCCACCGCATCGGCGGGCCGCTGGCCGATGCGCAAGGCGACCGCATCGCTCAGAGCCTGCAGCCCCAAACGTGCGTCGCCCACCATCGCCACATCGGTGCGGTAGTTGGTGCCAATAGTGGCGGCGTCCACGTCCAGGTGCAGGATTGGCGTGCGGCGCGAGGGCATCTGCCAGTGTTCGGTGGTGGTCGATCCAGCGCGGGCACCGATGAAGAGCACCAGGTCGGCCTGTTCCAGCACCGCCCGCGTGGTCGGTAGGCCGCCATTGGTTCCCACCACGCCGGCGTTCAGGGCGTGAGTGTCGGCTAGGCTACCCTGGCCGCTGACCGTGGTGCAGACCGGCGCATTCAGCAAGGTGGCGAGCTCGGCCAGTTGGGCGCTGGCCCCGGCGATGACTACGCCGCCGCCGCAGACCAGCACCGGTGAACGTGCGGCTACCAGCCGCGCGGCCGCGTCGTCCACTGCCGCCGGGTCGGGCACGGAGCGGTAGGCGGGGAAGTGGTCGTGGCCCGGCTGGGCCCAGACTTCGGCCGGGTCGATGGCGTGCTTCTGCACGTCATAAGGCAGGGCAATGTGGGCTGCGCCTGGCCGGCCGGTCGTCATGGCGCGGAAGGCGCTACGGACTGCATGCGGGATCTGGTCAACCCGGTCGATGCGGGTGTTCCACTTCGTCAGCGGCTTGTACAGGGCTTGCTGATCAAGATCGGTCAGCGGGAACTTGCCTCGTGCGCCCACTGACACGTCCGAGGTGATGCCCAGCACCGCCACCGAGGATTCATTGGCTTCCACCAGACCGGGCAGCAGATAGGTGGCGCCGCCGCCGCTGGGCCCTTCGCAGACACCGACCCGGCCCGTCACACGAGCGTAGGCATCGGCCATGTAGGCGGCACTTCGCTCGTCGCGCGTGAGGATGTGGTCCATGCCATGGTCCAACCGCGCCAGGGCATCGTAGTAGGGCAGGCTGGTGTCGCCGCACAGGCCGAAGATGTGCTGCACGCCGTTGAGTTGCAGCATACGGATCAGGGCATCGGCGCCATTGAAATCGGGAGTTGTCACAGCCGTAAGTTCCTAGGGTTGGATCGCATGATAGATGCGATTCAGTATACTTAAATGAGGCCTCCAAACCGGTCATTCTCCAGTGACCGCTTCTGGCAGGACGTCACTGGTGACCATGGGCTGACAAGTTGCGACCAACTTAAGGCAAGCAGCAGCAAGCCAATTTCCAATGTGCAAATCCAACAAGGTAATGAATGAACAGCGATGCCTATTTTTACGATCCAAGCGGCGACCACGGCCTGCCGCACGATCCGTTCAAAGCCATCCTTGCGCCGCGCTTAATTGGCTGGATTTCCAGCTGCAACGCACAGGGTCAGGTCAACCTAGCGCCGTACAGTTTCTTTGGCGTGTTTTCGGCCAATCCGAAAATCATTGCGTTTTCAAGCGAGAGCTACAAAGACACGATTCGCAACATCGAAGAAACCGGCGAGTTCACTTGGAATCTGACCAGCCAAGCACTGGCGCAAGCCATGAACAAAAGTTCTGCCCCTGTAAGCCCAGGCGTCAACGAATTTGAATTGGCAGGGCTCACGCAAGTGCCCGGACGCAACGTGAACGTGCCCCGTGTGGGCGAGTCACCCGCTGCCCTGGAGTGCAAGCTATTGAAAGTATTGCAGCTCGAAGCCTTAGACGGACATACGGTTAAGAATTGGATCGCGTTTGGTCAGGTGGTGGGCGTGCACATCCGCCGCGAATACCTCAAGGATGGTTTGTTCGACCTCAATGCCGCTCAGCCCATCTTGCGTGCGGGCTACCGGGGTGACTACGCGAGCATGGGTGAGATGTTCGAGATGATCCGCCCGGATGCTTGACCCGCTTTGTGGTGAGTAGTGTCAAAGCGTCTTTCGTCAGATCACGAGTAGGGAGTATTAAGCTTGTCGCGGAAACATGCTCAACTCAGGCCAGTGCCATCTCTACCCGCTTGCCCGCCCGAGCTGCCAAGGTGATGAGCATGTCCAGGCTGAACTTCTCCCACTTGCCGCGTACCAGATCACTCACGCGGGACTGGCCTATGCCCAATTGTTCAGCCGCTTGCACTTGGCCCCAGCCTCGCTCCTCAATCGGCAGACGCAGCCGCCCCATCAAGTCAGCGCGCAGCGCCAACACCCTCGCCTCGCCTGGCGCAAAGCCCAGGTCGGCGAACACGTTGCCGCTAGAGGCGGTTACTTTGGCATCGGGATCAGTTTTAGCTTTTGCCATGTTGGGTTTTAGTACTTTCAGGGGGACAATTTTCTGAGTACCTCGATAAAAGTCAAGTCGCCGCCTCAAGAGTGCGGCGTCCCTCTGGACACGTATGCGTGAATTTAAACCGACCTCGCCTCAATCACATACGGAATCGCATAGGCCGACAAAATCCGCTCCGCCTCATTGCGGGCTGATTCATCCACACTTTGAAGCTTGAGCGTGATCGCCAAGCCACTCCCACCTGTGTTGGCAATGTCCAGATCCCACGCGCAAGGCAGCGGACGCAAGGCCTCATCAAACACCCGCTTGGCCGCGTCCATTTGCAACACATGCTTCATGGGCTTGCCCACAGACGTGAGCGGCAGTTTGTCGAGCACCACGATTTCTTTGGGCACGGCGGGGCGCTCGGGGATGTGCTCTGCGGCGTAGCGCATCAGCTCGTCCGCACTCACCTGCACGCCGGGGTGCAACTGCACGTAGGCGATGGGTAGTTCGCCTGCGTGGGCGTCCGGCTTGCCCACGGCAGCGGCCAGGGCCACCCAGGGGGACTGGAGCAAGGCGTCTTCGATGAGGCCGGGCTCGATGTTGTGGCCGCTGCGGATGATGAGGTCTTTTTGGCGGCCACTGATGCGCAGGTAGCCCTCGGCGTCCAGGCTGCCGAGGTCACCGGTGACGAAGAAGCCATCGGGCAGGAAAGCACCTTTGTCCTGGGCCGGGTCGAGGTAACCCCCCGCCACGCCGGGGCCACCCACCAGCACCATGCCGTTTTCATCGACCGCGCAATCGCGCAGCACCTCACCGCCCGCACCCATCTTGACGATGCGCAGCTTCACGTAGGGCACGCGCAGGCCAGAGCAGCGTCGCCGCACTTCGCCATCGCGCGGGTCAAGCGTGGCGTGGCTGGTGTTCTCGGTCAAGCCGTAGCTTTGCAACACTTGCGCGCCCGTGACTTCGGTGACCCGGTCTTGCACGGCCGGGGCCATGGCGGTGGAGCCGGTGGCGAAGTAGGGGCGCAGGGATGAAATGTTCTCGCCCGTGGGCGGGTTTTTGGCCAGTACCGAGAGTGTGGTCGGCACGCCGGAGACTTGCGTGATGCCAAAACGCTCGATATAGCGCCAGTAGTTGGCGATGTAGGTTTTGTCGCGTGCGCCGTGCACGCTGGGGACGATGGCGGTGTTGCCGTTGGCCGTGTTGACCAAGCCGCGCACCAGCAAGCCACCGATGTGAAACAGCGGTGTGTCAGACAGCACCACGTCGCGCCGCGTGAAGGCCAGCCCGTTGTTGGCCCCCCACTGCCGAAACACCATGCCGCCGTGCGTGACCTTTACGATCTTCGGGTGGCCGGTGGTGCCGCCGGAGTGCACGTAGCAGGCGATGCTGTGGCGTTGCGCAGTAGGGCGGTCAAAGGTCAGCTTGTCAGAGGGATGTGCCGATGCGGCGGTGAGCAAGTCATGCGCAGCGGGGGGCGAGAAGGGCTCGTGCAGGCTTAAAAGCTTTGGCGGGTTGTCTAAAGAGGCCACAGCCTCGCAAACGTTTTCCCAGATGGAGAAGCCGGGTGTTGGCCCCAGGGCAATGACCACCCGCGCGTCGGCCCGTTGCATCAGGTCGCCAAGAGCGCGCGCGTCCAGCATCCAGTTGATGGGGAACAGCCGCACGGCCAACAAGCCGCCGATCATGGTGGCGAACAAGCCCGGCACGGTGGGGGTGACGACGGCCACTACGTCGGTGGGGCCTAAGCCGCTGGCGCGTAGCAGATTGGCGACTTGGATGGCCCGCTGTTCCAGCTCGGCGAAGCGCCAGGTCACCACTGGCCCATCGACATTGCCGTTGTTTGTGACGTGCAGGGCCGCGCGGTTCGGGTCATCGCGGCAGCCGTCCAGCAAGTTGAGCGCAAAGTCCCAGCGGGTGATTCGTTGCTCTAGCGGGGTCTGCTCCAGCGCCTCAATGTCGGCGATGTTGCGCAGGGGGGCGTAGTGGTCCATCACAACTTGTGAAGCTTGCGTAACCGACATATCGGTAGTGGTCGTGTTCATAGCGACTCCACCAACGCCAAGGTGCGCTCGGCCAGACGCACGTTGGCGTAGTCCACCATCATTCCCTCGTATTTCACCGCACCCACACCCCGCGCCTCGCCTTCACGGAACGCGGCGATCAGGCCACGGGCGTAGGCCACCTCTGCCGCACTGGGGGAGAAGACGGTGTGCATGACATCGACTTGCGTGGGGTGGATGGCCATCTTGCCGACAAAGCCCAACTCGCGCGCGATTTCGCATTCTTCGCGCAGTGCGTCGGTGTCTTTCAGGTTCATGAACACGCCGTCCACCAGCCACTGCAAACCAGCGGCACGCGCGTCTACCACCATCTTGCTGCGCGGGTAGGCCAGGGCCAGGCTGCGCGGCGTCCAGCGCCCACCCAAGTCCACCATGAAGTCGCCCTGCTCGGCGCTGGCCAGTGACATGCCGCTCACGCGAGGGGAAGCCTTAGCAATCTCAAACGTGTTGCGCAAGCCCAGGCAGGTTTCGATCAGCGGGAGGATCTTGAGGCTGCCTTCAGGCATACCCGCCTTGGCCTCAATCTGGCTCAGGGCTTGGGCGACGGTTTGGATGTCTTGCGCGTCGTCGGCCTTGGGCAAAACGACACCGGCCACGTTGTGCAAGTTGATGCCATTCAACACACTCAAGTCGGCCATGTAATCGCCCGCACGCGGGTTGCTGATGCGCAGGTACATGGGTTTCTTGAGGCCCGCTGCTAAGGCTGCCGCAATGTTTTGTCGCGCCTCGTCTTTGGCGTTGAGCGGCACGGAATCTTCCAGGTCAAAGATCATGGCGTCAGCGTCGCCGAGCTGTGCTTTGGTCAGCAGCTCGGGGCGGCTGCCGGGGGCGAACAGCAGGGTGCGGAACATCTTAAGCGAAGTTGTTTCGTTAGTGGTAGCCATGGTTCAGCGTCCTTTCCAGACGGGGGGGCGTTTTTCGAGGAAGGCGCGCGGCCCTTCTTTGGCGTCTTCGGTGGTGTAGAGGAAGGCCGCCAGGTCTTGTTCAAGTCGCAAGCCATCGGCCAGTGCCATGTCTGCACCCCGGTGAATGGCGGACTTGGCCGATCGCAGCGCCACGGGCGCGTTGGCCGCCATCAGCTCGGCCAAGGCCACTGCGCGCTCTAGCAACTCCGCTTTGGGAACGACGTACTCCACCAGCCCAATCGTCAGCGCCTCAGCCGCTGAGACGGTGCGGCCAGTCAAGATCATGTCCAAAGCGCGGGCCGTACCTATGCGGCGTGAGAGGCGCTGTGTACCGCCATTGCCCGGCATCAGGCCGCGCTTGATTTCGCCAAAGGCGAAACTTGCTTCTTCTGCCGCAAACGTCATGTCGCACAGCAAGCTCAGCTCCACGCCGCCGCCAATCGCCAAGCCGTTCACGGCCGCAATGATGGGTTTGTCAAAGGCAGCAATGCCTTCGCCGTGCTCCCAGCGGTAACGCTTCATCTCGGCAATAGGTACGTCCGCATTGGCCTTGGCAAACTCGCGCAAATCCATGCCGGCAGAGAAAGCTTTGTCGCCCGTGCCTGTGAGCACCACCGCGCCGACATCAACGTCACGTCGGAGTAACTCCAGCGTCTCGCGCAACTCGGTGCGCATCTGCACGTTGATGGCGTTCATGGCCTCAGGGCGGTTGAGCGCAATGAGCGCGACCCGGCCTTGCCGTGTGACGGTGATGGTTTCAGTGGTGCTGGTGGTCATGGATTTAATCAATTGATTGAATGTAGAATATAACAAATAATCACGTGATTGAATCGGTTGATTGAAACTTATGACGGCGCGCAAATCAGTCCCTGCTACCGAACCCCTCGCCACGACGCCCGAGCGCATCTTGCAGGCGGCGGAGCGGCTGTTCAGCGAGCGCGGCATTGACGGCGTGAGCCTGCGTGAAATCACCACGGCAGCGGGGGTCAACAGCGCATCGGCGCACTACCATTTCGGCTCAAAAAATGCGGTGCTGGAAACCCTGTTTAGCTTGCGTGCCAGCCCCATCATTGAGCGCAGAGAAGCCATGTTGAGCGCGCTCCAGCTTGACCGACTGGGCCGCCCTGTGCTGGAAGACGTGTTGATGGCTTTCTTGCAGCCCGCCTTGGAGCTGCTGAACACGCCGCATGGCGCCACCTTCACCCTGCTGCGTGCGCGCATGGTGCTGGAGAGTGGCGACGTTAAGCACCAGGTGCTGGCCCGCACCTTTGACCGCACCAACGAGAAGACACTTAAGTTGCTGGCCAAGGCCCTGCCCAAGCTGCCCACTAAAGATTTGTACTGGCGCTTTCACTTCATGCTGGGCACCATGGTCTACACCATGGCCCAACCAGGGCGCATCGAGTCCGTTACCAAAGACAAAATAAAAACCTCAGACACCCAGGCTGCGCTGGAGCAGCTCATCCGCTATACCGCCGCTGGCTTTCGCGCCCCTTGACCCCATTTTTTAGGACACTGCACCATGACATCCGCAATGAATTTCGGCAACACCCCTGAGCAAGAAGCCATGCTCGACCACGTGCGCACGCTGCTAGACGATGTCTGCAGCATGGCCTACGCCGCCAAGTGCGATGAGGCACACACACCACCGCGCGAAGCCTTTAATGCCATGTCCAAACACGGCTGGCTGAGTTTGATCGCGCCCGAGTCCTATGGCGGGGCTGGCGGCTCGCCCACCGACTTGGCCTTGTTGCTCGAAGAAACGGGTCATCACTTTGAGGAACTCGGCCTGTGGTTGTTCCGCAGCTTCACCTATGGCTGCTACGCCGTTCTAAAGCATGGCACTGAGGAGCAAAAGCAACGCATCGTGCCCGGCGCAGCCCAAGGCAAGTTGTCTTTCGCATTCGCCTTATCCGAGCCTGATTCCGGCTCTGACGCAGCGGCCCTGAGAACCCGCGCTGTGGACGCTGGCGACCACTTCATCGTCAACGGGCGCAAGCAATGGACTTCGGGCATGGACATCGCCGACTATGCCTTGGTAGCACTGCGCACCAACGATTTGGGCAAAAAGCAGTTGGGCATCAGCACCTTGATGATCGACACAAAGTTGCCCGGCATTGAGGTGCGCAAAATCGCCACGCTCGGCCAGCATGCCATTGGGACGACCGAGGTGACTTTCACCGACGTGCGCGTACCAAAAACAGCCTTGCTGGGTGAGCTCGACAAAGGCTGGGCGGTGTGTGAAGACACGCTGCGCTACGAGCGCCTGTGCCTATCAGCCGTGCGCATTGGCGCGGCACGCCGGGCGTTTGAGTTTGCGCTGGACTACGCGAAAACACGGCACCAGTTTGGTAAACCGATTGGCAGCTTTCAAGTCACGCAGCACAAGTTTGCAGACATGAAGGTCATGCTCGACACTGCCTTCACCATGGTTCGCCGCTACGCCTGGTTGATGGAAAACGGCAAGGCCGAACGCGCCGACACCGCCGTCATCAAGTACTACGTTGGTGAGTCTTACAAAACCATCTCTGACATGTGCCTGCAAATACTGGGTGGCTATGGCTACAGCATGGAGTACCCGATGCAGCGCTTCTTCCGCGACTCACGCTTGGCCACGATTGGTGGCGGTACTTCAGAGATTCAGAAGAACATCATTGCCGCGACTTTGGGTTTGTGAGTTAGACCAGCGTGCGCGCCAAGGCGAGCGCTGCGTCAAACGGATCACCATCAACAAGCGTCGTCACCAGCCCGCTGGCTTGCGCTTGCTCGGGCGTGAAAGGTCGACCGGTCAGCGCCGCATAAGCCAGTGTGCGCGGCGTCATCACCTCACTCACGGCTTTGATGATTTGCCCGCCGGGCACGAAGCCGAAGTTGATCTCTGGCAGGCCAAACTTGGCATCTCGCCCAGACAGCACTACGCGGGAGGCCGCCAAAATCGGTAACGCGCCACCCAAGCAATAACCTTGCACTGCCGTGATGATGGGCTGCGGCATCTCACGCAAGAGCTGTATGCGCCAGTGCTCGGTGGCAGCGCGTGCGCGAGCCAACTCATCGGGCGAGCGGGTTGAGCTGTCGAAAAAATCCTTCATGTCCATGCCCGCGCAGAAGTGACCACCTATGCCATGGAAGACGATGACGCGCACAGAGGGGTCGCTCTTGGTGCGAACAAGAATTTCTTCAAGCGCCAGCGTCATCTCCACACCAATGGCGTTGCGTTTCTCAGGGCGGTTCAGGCCGATGCAGCGGATACCGTCGCCCATGTCTTTGATTTGCAGCATGGTCTTAAGCCCCCGCGCCTGGTTTGGATTTGCCCGCGAGAAAACTCTCGATGGCCGACGCGCGCGCAGACGGGCGCCCGGCTTGCAGGGCCTTGAGCTCAATCTGTTTGGCCGAGGTGAAGGCCAGTACCTCGTTCCAAGGAATGTCAGGAACACGGCGCAGGGTTTGCTTGGTGAAGCGCAGCGCCAACGTGTCTTTGTTGGCGAGCTCGCGTGCTAAGGTGTCTGTGTGGGATTCCAGTTCCGATGCCGGTACGCTGATGCTCACTAAACCTTGTTTCTGCGCCGCTTGAGCATTGAGGGGTGAGTTTGGCTGGTTTGGAGCCTCAAACGTTGCATCGTCTGCACAAATGACAATGTCGCAAGTTTCAATCAAGGCTACGGCTTGCGGGTTGCACATACCGTGAACCATCACTAAGACTGGCTGCGAAAGACTTCGGGAAAGTTGGGTCTGAGCGGTATTGGTCGCCAACTCTCCAAATGAACCCGTGCCGTAGCCCCGCAACACGACGACGCGCACCGCATCATCTGCATTGACAACGGTAAGAAGCCGTTCCATAGCCAAGGGCAGGATCGTATTAAAGGTGATGTTGAGCACGCCATCGTCGATGGCAACAACGAGGCTCGGCCCGCTATCAAAGTCCCCGTTTGGCCCCAAATACGTCAACTTTAGCTCCTAACTTTTATTGCTTGGGGCATTGTATAGATCACCTGATCAGGTTGATGTGAGGTGATGTGAGATGGGGGGAGCGCTAAGTTGACACTTTCAGTTGACTCACGAATGACCCATTGGCCACCTCGAATGGCCGTGCATGATGACGCTGTTGGGCCCAGGCGAAAAAGTCAGCAGAGCACATGGGTTTGGCGCTGAAGTATCCCTGGCAGATATCACAACCTATATCTTTTAAGAGATCCCATTCGGCATCGGTTTCCACGCCCTCGGCAACCGTCTTCAGACCCAATTTTTTAGCCAGTGCGATCGTCGCCTCCACAACATGCCAGCGGGGTGAGTCGCGCTCGATTCCGCTGACAAAACTGCGATCCAGCTTGAGTTCACTGAAAGGCGAACTCACTAGGCGTTGCAGTGATGAAAACCCGGTTCCGAAATCGTCCACGGAGAGTGCAACGCCCGCCATGCGCAAGCGGGCCAGGTTTTCCAGCGCGGCGCTCAGATTGGTATTGGCCACACTCTCAGTCACTTCAACCGTCAAGCGTGTGGTTGGCAGGCCCAAGCGTTGGAGGGCCTGCAGCAGCCTCTCTGCCATGGTGGACTGGTCCAACCAAGTGGCCGAGGCGTTGAGGGCGATGCGTCCTGGCAAACCCGTTGCGTCGAGCCAATGCATAGCCCATGCCACGCTCTCCAGTATTGCCAGGGAGAAAGGCTCGATCAGGGGGGAGGCTTCAATGCGCTCAATGAACGCCGAAGGCGTGATCCAACCGCGTTGAGGATGATGCCAACGCGCCAGCGCCTCAGCTCCGACTAGACTCCCGTCAGTAAAGCGCACCTTGGGCTGCACGAATGCTTCGAACTGGTTGCCTTCCAAACCTGCGGCAATCTCTTCGATCGATAGCTGGGGGAAGGGCGTGGTGATCATCGTTGCCCGACGAGTCGGGTGGTGCAAGGCGTTTTCAATTGCTTGGCGGGATGCTGGTTTGCTGATGATGCTCACCAAATTAATGTCCTGCTCACGTGCCAGCCACTGCACTGCGGTGAGCAACTCGTGCTCTACCGAGGAAAGTACCACCACACCCGCATTAGGCACTTGCTCGCTGATGAGTCGCATCAATGCTAGGCCGTCCATCACGGGCATGTCCAAGTCGGTGAAGACTAGGTCGATGGCCAAGCTTGCGTCGCGCACATAGGCCAAGGCCTGAATGCCGTTTTCGGCTTCAAGAACATTTGCAACGCCCATGGATTCGATTAGACGCACCAACATGCGGCGTTGAAGAGGATGGTCCTCGACCACGAGAACCCTGTGTTGAGGGGATCGAATTAACTCCATGATGATTACATTCTGGTTTTTCGCTACTAGGGCGTGTTGGCGCTGCACTCTGACAGCCGTTTGCACTCATGTCGCACTGCTGGCCAGGAGCTGGTCACAAGCAGCCAATTACCTGCTTGCGCGGCCTGTTCCAATTCGGCGGCGGCGCTTGCCAGACGGCTTGCACCAACGGTCTGCGCTGATCCTTTGATGCGGTGAGCGGCACGCCGCACATCGTCAATGCTTGAATTTTGGATGGCTTGCTCGGCCACTTGTAGGTCGGCGTTATTGGCTTGGTGAAAGTCTTCAATGAGCTCGCGCTGCAGTACGGCGTCGCCCTGGGCTAATGCCTCTATGCCGGAAAAGTCCGTTTCCTGCGGGGCCAGCGGTAAACGGCGGTCGAGCAGTTTTTGCAGTTCGGCTAATTCGATGGGTTTGACGAGCGCTTCATCCATGCCAACCGCGAGACACTGTGCCAACGCACTGCGTGACACATTGGCCGTGCAGGCAATGATGGGCAAGCCCTCATTCTTTCCGGTATCGGCTTCGATTTGTCGAATCGCACTGGTAAGTTGGTAGCCATCCATGACCGGCATTTGGCAGTCGGTGATTAACAGTCCGATGCCCCCGCCGCGCCAAACCTCTAGCGCCTCACTGCCATCTGCCGCAGTCAACGCGGCATAGCCGAGGGTGTTCAATTGGCGCGCCAGCATGCGGCGGTTGACCGGATGATCGTCCACGGCTAGCACCAAGCGGGACGCGGCACGTGCGGCTTCTACTGTCGGTGCACTGCGGTTCTTCATGGCTTGTGCGATCACGTCGATGGTTTGCGGTTGCACGGCTTGAAATTCCGCCATGTCAACGCGGCGCAGTTTCAGGGTCAATCCAATGCAGGTGCCCACGCCCGGCTCGCTTTGGATCTCCATCGACGAGCCCATCAGTTTTGCCAAGCGTTGACAGATCGCCAGGCCCAAGCCCGTGCCACCGAAGTGCCGCTCAACCGTCGCATCCGCCTGATTGAAAGGCTTGAACAGGCGTGTCAGTGCCTCGCTCGTGATGCCCACGCCGGTATCGCGGACGCTGATCCTCACCCAATCCCATTGCGCATCCTGCGCAATCAACTCGGAACGCAATTCGACTTGACCATGCGCAGTGAACTTGATGGCGTTGCTCAGCAGGTTGGTGATGATCTGGCGCAACCTCAATCGGTCCACCAAGACTGCCGATACGATGGCCGGATCCACGTTGAGTACTAACAACACGCCCTTGCGGCTCGCCACACTGTTGAATACCTGATGGGCACTTTTGAACATCAGCGTCAGCAAAGAGGGCTCCTCGTGCAGCTCCAGTTTGCCAGCCTCGATCTTGGAGAAGTCGAGTACGTCGTCAATCAGGCGCAGCAGCAACTTGCTGGACTCGCGAACGGTGTCCACCGTGTCACGCTGTTCTGAGTCCAGCGGGCTCAGGCGCAGCAGTTCAAGCAGGCCAATCACAGCGTTCATGGGAGTGCGAATTTCGTGACTCATCACGGCCAGAAAGTCGCTTTTGGCGCGGCTGGCAGCCTCCGCCGTATTTTTGGCATGGCGCAGTTCACTCTCGGCGCGTTTGCGCTCGGTGATGTCGATGTAGGTGCTGACCCGGCCACCGCCTGGCAGATTAGTGCCCCGCACCTCAACCACTGATCCCTTGCAAAATTCACGTTCGACTTGGTAGGACTTGACACTCTTTGTCCGCGATACCAACTCGGCGACCAATGTCGGTACATCGCCAGGCCCCAGCGTACCGTGTTCGGCGTGATGTCGGTACACGTCCAGCATGGAGCCGCCTGATTGGAGCAGGCCATCCGGCAGGCCCTGAAGTCGGGCGCTTGCCCCGTTGGCAACGAGTACTTTGTGGTGCTGGTCGACCAAAGCAACGCCGATAGGCAAGGCGTCCATCAGCTTTTGCAGGAAGATGGTCTGTTCTTGTTGCGCCGTGCGTTCTGCGATGTCCTGGCGTGCGGCAGACAGGGCTAGCTCGGCCTCAACCCGCGATGTGATGTCGCTGGCAATGCCGCGATAGCCGATAAAGCGGCCTTCCTCGCTGAACACTGGCTCGCCACTGCTGTTGATATAGCGCACACCGCTCGGTAGGGTGCGTCGCACCAAAAGGTTCTGGAAGGGTCGATGCGCCTTCAACTCGGCTTGATGTAGGGCCCAGGTGGTGTGCACCAGCTCGGTGTAGGGCAGCTCCCAGCGCGTCTGACCCTTATGGGCGCTTTGTGGCAAGCCGCCAAACGCGTGATCACCGTCATTACCGGTTATTGTCCCGATCTCAATGAATCTGAACTCGGTGTCTTGATACCAACACCACTCTGACGAGATTTTGCTGAGCGCACGGTACCGCTTTTCACTCTCTTCAATCCGCTGAAACTCGATGCTTTGCCGTTGCAGGATGCGATCAGCTCGCCTCACGATCAGGAACTGCACACCATAAAACAAGACCAGAATCAGCACGACCCCGGTGATGACTTTGCGCTGCGTCAGCTCAAGCTGCTGCATGAAGGGGGTGATGTCCTGGTAAACCTCAAACACAGCATCGACGGGCCCAGACGGGGTCATCTGAGTCGGCAAGTAAGTTGAGAGAATGCTGCGGTCAAGCAGGTCTTGCCCAAAGACGTTGACATGATCGCGCTGCGTCAGTTCGGTTGAGAGCTTGCCGTCACGAGCAGTCTTGAAGCCTGTGTTGGTGCTCTTGTCCTCGCCAATCTGGCGCGGCTCGCTGGAGTAGACGGTGCGCCCATCCAGGGTATAGACCTTGACCTTGAGGATGGCGCTTCCTTTGACGGCACTGCGGATGGCCTCGTTCAGTTGCGTGGTTTGGGGATGCTGTTTGAGTTGTTCGGTCGAGAGGGCTGGTGCGAACGCCAAAAACGCGCTCAGCGGTGCGCGGTAGGTGTTGGCCAAGACGCGAGTGACCTCGGCATTGGCCACCTCGCCCAGTCGAACCATGTCGCCGATGGCGATCTGGCGTAGCATCATGCTCAGGCCGACACCCACTGCAATGATCATCAGCAGACTTGTGACCGAGAAGTAGCGCAGTAGCTTGAACATGTCCATCCTCCCTGAAACTTAAAGCATTCCGCGTGGCTACGTTGGCCGCAGATATGCGTGGCTTTAAAGTCGAGAGGATGCTTCACCCCACTCGACTTTGACCCCTTAAGCCTAACCAGTTGGCGGCTTAAAGGTCAAAGGAAATCAGGGGCTTTAGGGGCCTAGTTCCCCGCACCGTGAGGCCGAGGAGGGGTTCCAGCGCTGGGATGGGATGCGAATTAACGCGGCTGACGCGGCACCATCGGGCCACGGCCTTCGATGTGACGGAAGTTGATACGGCCTTTGCTCAGGTCGTAAGGGGAGAGTTCCAGGGAAACACGATCCCCCGCCAAGATGCGAATATGATTTTTGCGCATCTTTCCTGCGGAATAGGCGATCAATTGGTGACCATTGTCCAGCGTTACGCGAAAGCGCGTGTCGGGCAGAACCTCGTTCACAATGCCCATCATTTCAATCAGGTCTTCTTTAGCCATAAATCAGTGGTTTCCTTGCATAAATCGGGGGAGGCGCATCGTCTGCTGCAGGCGGCGTGTGCGTCTCAACCGTCGTACTAAGTCGCCAAAAGCTAGTCCAGTAATGTAGCACGGCAGGCAAAAACCCACTAATTTCAAGCTTATGGCCTCAGGCGCTTTCCGATAATTTGGGCAATGCAGGGAACACAATGACTGAAAATAAACCTTTTGAAATAGCCCGTGAGACGCTCAAGCAATTGACCATTCGAAAGCTGGCGCCAACGCCTGTTAATTACCAATCTATTTTTAATGAGATTGCAAAAATACCCAATTTGCCCGTCTTCCCAGACGAGCAACTTCGAAAAATTGCGCAAGCCTTGCCACTGAAAAATCCGGGGCAGCAAAAGCAAAAGGGTTTATTGGACTCCGCCATTGGGCAGCGCAACTGGCAAGGCGTAGAGAGTGCATTGCTTGGGTACGCAGGATTTGTCATGTCTTCAGCCACGTCACAAGGTTCTGTTGACGCGGCGTTGACTAAGTCGATCATTACCACTGCGCCCCCAGGATTGACCGCAGATTTCATGCGGCAAATCGCTGGCTTAGTGGAGAATGCGTTGCCCGCTCTTGGCGCGGATGATGCTCGGTTTTCCGTGCAGGCGGGAGAGTTGTTGACGGCCCTGCGTGATCCGGCCACTGAATTGACTGCTGCCAAAACAATGTTGGCCAATTTCAGTCATCGCCTCTCGTTTGCGGCTGAAGATCAGGCCGAGGTCAAAAGTACGCTGCTTAAATTATTACAACTCATTGTGGAAAATATGGGTGAGTTAAGCTTGGATGACAGTTGGCTTAAGGGGCAAACAGAGGCTTTGCGAATGGCTGCTGCGCTACCGTTGACATTGCGTCGGCTCGATGAAGTAGAGCGCTTACTCAAAGACGTGCTGTTTAAGCAAAAAGATGCCAAAGGCCGGGCGATGGAGGCACAAGACGAGTTGCGAAAAATGCTGGCCACCTTCATTGAGCGTTTGTCGCTGATGACGGACTCTAGTAGCGGCTACCAAGGCAAGATGGAAGAGAGTGTGCGTCTGATGGAGCAGGCGCGCAGTTTGGAGGACATTGCACCCGTGCTCAAAGAAGTTATAGGTGCGACGCGATTGATGACAGCAGATGCTCTTGCGGTGCGTGATGAGTTGCAAACCATGAGAGAGAAAACCCAGGCCACCGATGCTGAGCTGAGCAAGCTGCATCAAGAATTAGACCGCGTGAGCGCCCAGGCCTTGCATGACCACTTGACGGGTGCGCTCAATCGCAAGGGCTTGGACGAGGCCTTGAGCCGCGAGCTCTCAGGTCTGCGGCGCAAGGGCAACCCGCTGTGCGTGGCCTTGCTTGACATCGATAACTTCAAAAAACTCAACGACAACAAGGGCCATGCCACGGGTGACGTGGCGCTGGCGCACTTAGCCCAGGTTGCGCGCGAGTGCATGCGCCCGCAAGACACGCTGGCCCGTTATGGTGGGGAGGAGTTTGTGCTGTTACTTCCCGATACGCTGCTGGAGCAGGGTATTGCCGCCATGACGCGTTTACAGCGTGAACTCACCAAACGGTTTTTCTTGGCGGGCACTGAGAAGCTGCTCATCACCTTTAGCGCTGGCGTAGCCCAGGTCGCGACGGATGAGGCCGGAGATGACGCCATCAAGCGCGCCGACCAAGCGATGTATTTGGCCAAGCGGGCGGGCAAGAACCGCGTGCTGGGTGGCTGAGGCGACCTCAAAAGCAAGCGGTACGCGGGTCATGGCCTAAGACTTGCGCGGCTCGCCCCGGTGGTGATCAGCGCGGCGGGTTTGAGCATCAAACACTTTTTGTTGCTCAGGCGTTAGCGCGGCATATAAGGCTCGGATAGCGGCATTGCGCTGATCCATTGCCGCGTTGTGCTGAGCGCGCAGGGCTTGCATCTTGTCCAGACGCGCGGGGGTGTTGAGCTGTTCCATCTCGGCGCGGTTGGGGCGCTGCATGTCCGCCCGGGGCTTCATGGCAGCGGTGAAGTTGGTCCACGCGCCTTCTTGCTCGGGCGCGAGCTTGAGTTTGGCTTTGAGATCGACCTGGCGTTGTGCCCAATGGTCTTGCATCTTCTGCCTGTGTTGCGCCCGCATTTCTGCATTGGGTGCAGCGCCACCAACCCCAGCGCCCGTTCCAGGGCCGGGCATGGGTTGTGCCTGAGACACAGCGGCCAACGCGCTCAGCAGACCGGCCATCAACAGGGGTTTGAATACGGGTTTCATAGGATCATCCTTTCAAAGTGGTGAGGTCAGTGTGGGAGGTCGCGGTTTCTGCAGCGTGTCTGTGTGCGAAGCCAAAGTAAAGAGGCGTTACTAAAGAAGCGCTACCTTGTGCACATGACGCCGTGGAAGCGAATCACCCCAGCAGGCCATTTTGAAAATCATGCACGGCCTGCATCAGCTCCTCGCGGGTGTTCATCACGAAGGGGCCGTACTGGGCAATCGGTTCACGCAGCGGCATTCCTGCAATCAACAGGGCTCGGGCGGGTGGGCTGCCGGGGGCGGTGCTCAAGCGCAGGCCGTCACCGGTGTTGCTCAGAATCGCCATGCGGTGCAGTGGCACCGGAGTCTCGCTGTCAGCGTCATCCTGTACTTGCACTGTGCCTCGGTAAACGTAGATGAATGCGTTGTGTAGCTCGGGCAAGGGCTGCTCAAAGACTGCGCCTCCTTCGGGGAAATGCAGGTCCAGGTAGAGCGTGTCGGTGGGGAATTGGTCGGCAGGCCGCTGCATGGCGCCGCCCACGCCGTGGCTGTGGCCGGAGATGACGCGCACCAGCACGCCCTGGGCTGTGGTGTGCTCAGGAATGTCGGCGCTTTGAATGTCGCGGTACCAGGGCGTGCACAACTTGTCGCGCCCTGGCAGGTTGAGCCAGAGCTGAAAGCCCTCCATCACACCCTCTTCTTGTTCGGGCATTTCGCTGTGCACCAAGCCGCGCCCGGTCGTCATCCACTGCACCCCGCCGTTTTGCAGCAGGCCTTCATGGCCGGCGCTGTCTTTGTGGCGCATGCGCCCGGCGATCATGTAGGTCACGGTCTCAAACCCCCGGTGCGGGTGGTTGGGAAAGCCCGCGCCATAGTCGTCGGGGTCGTCGCTGGCAAAGTTGTCCAGCATCAAAAAAGGGTCGAGTCGCTGTTGCAAATCGTGCGTGAGTACGCGGGTCAACTTGACACCCGCGCCGTCGGTGGTGGGTTGACCAGTGATGAGGCGCTCAACACGCCGGGGCGAAGCCAAGGGGGGCATTGACATAGCTGGTTTAGGTTTTGGGCGCGTCTTTAACGCTGCAGGTGCTGAAGCCCAGCATGGCGTATGGGGGACACCAGCCGACCAAGCCGGTGGCCAGTGGTACCAAGCCTAGCCAGCCCCACCACCCCACAGTTCCGGTGGCCGCTAGCCCCACCAAGACGAGACCTGCCACGACACGAATCGCGCGCTCTGCGCCGCCAATATTGATTTTCATGATGAGACTCCTTAACAAGGGTGAGAAAAAATGCTTGCCTTGTTGATTCAAGGTGGATGTTGGGTCGTCTAATTGCAGAAAAGTTCAGGCGGCAACGCCGTAACCTTCGTGTTCAATGGCCTGCGCAAGTGCCTCTCGGGCTTGTTGGGATTGCACTTCGACATGGTTGTTCGCGCGGTCGATTTTGACTTCGGCTTGCGGGTCGATTTTCTGGAGGGCACGTGTGACGGCCTTCTCGCAATGGCCACAGGTCATGCCGGTGACTTCAAAGGTGTGATTCATGGGAATTTACTTCAATAATAAGAAGGCTTTTTGTTACACAAGCGGACGAAAAGCAAAGAGTCGAAGTTTCGGCTCACTTGTCGGATCTGCAGGTGGCCCTTGGGGTTTTTGGATGCGCTTGCCGCGTCTATCTTCAGGGCCTTCCCGCTTGATTTTTAGGTCATACTTCTCTCTGAGCAGAGGGTCAGAAAGGATCGAGTAGGCATGGTTGATCTTTGACATTTGCTCGTTGACGTCTTGGGGATCTGTTGCTTTGTCGGGATGGTATTGTTGTACCAGGCAGCGGAAGGCGGCCTTGATCACAGCCGGACGGGCGCGCGGGCTGACCTCCAGCAGTTCATACAAAGAATCTTTCAAGTTCACATCTCCTTGATGCAGCATAAACTGCATTTTGACTTGAGCCACTTCAAAGGGCAACCCATGCATTCTGATCTAACCAAAGTGAACTCGGGCTTGAAAGAAGAGGTTGTGGTTGATGCGGCTTTGGACATCGGCATTGGCGGCATGACGTGTGCCTCCTGCGTTGGCCGGGTGGAGCGTGCGCTCAAGAAAGTGCCCGGTGTCATTGACGCCAGTGTCAACCTGGCCACCGAGTCGGCGCGGGTGTCCTTTGCACCGTCCGAAGACATGGACGCACGTTTGCGTCGTGCTGTGCGCGATGCGGGCTACGAGCCATTGACCCCCGAGGCCCAAGACATGGTGGCCTCAGCTTCGGCCTGGGTCGGCTTCATGCCGGTGGCTGTCGGTCTGCTGCTGTCAGCGCCACTCGTTTGGCCGATGCTGGCCCAGCTGTGGGGACAACATCTAATGTTGCCCGCGTGGGTGCAGTTTGCATTGGCAACCCCTGTGCAATTCATTCTGGGGGCACGGTTTTATAAAGGCGGCTGGCATGCGCTCAAGGCCCTCACCGGCAATATGGATTTGCTGGTGTCCATCGGCACCACGGCGGGCTGGGCGCTGTCGGTCTGGCTGTGGTTGAGCGCCGCACCCGGCGCGATGGCCCACCTCTACTTTGAAGCGTCTGCCGTCGTGGTGACGCTGGTGCTCTTGGGCAAGTGGCTGGAAACCCGCGCCAAACGCCAGACCACGGCAGCGATCCGCGCTTTGTACGCGCTGCGCCCTGATGTAGCGCATGTAATCAGTGCTGACGGTGAAGTCGATGTGCCGCTGGCCGAGGTGTTGGTGGGTGATCGTCTTGTGGTGCGTACCGGCGAGCGCATCCCCGTAGATGGGCGCTTGCTTGAAGGCCACACCCAAGTCGATGAATCTATGCTCACGGGCGAGCCTTTGCCGGTGGATAAGGATGCGGGCGCTGCGTTAACCGGTGGTGCCATCAACGGAGACGGGCGCATCGTCATGCACGTCACCGCCGTGGGCAAAGAGACCGTGCTGGCCCACATCATCCGTCTTGTGGAGGACGCGCAGGCGGCTAAGGCGCCGATTCAGCGCCTAGTTGACCAAGTGTCTGCCGTTTTCGTGCCGGTAGTTCTGGTCGTGGCGCTGCTCACGCTGGGGGGCTGGTTATGGAGCGGTGCGAGCTTTGAGGCGGCGCTGATTCATGCCGTAGCGGTGCTGGTGATCGCCTGCCCTTGCGCACTGGGCTTGGCCACGCCCACCGCCATCATGGCGGGCACTGGGGTCGCAGCCCAGCACGGCATTTTGATCAAAGATGCGCAGGCACTGGAGTTGGCGCACCGGGTGGACACGGTGGTGTTTGACAAGACCGGCACGCTCACCGTGGGCCAGCCGCGCATGACGGCCCTGGTGCTGGCACCGGGCCTAGCCGCCGATGAAGGTGAGTCGCAACTGCTGGCCCTGGCGGCCAGTTTGCAAAGCGGCAGTGAACACCTGCTGGCGCGTGCTGTGCTGACTGCGGCGAAAAAGAGCGGGCTGGCTTTGACGCTGCCCGAGCAGGTGCGCGCCGTGCCGGGGCGAGGCGTCGAAGGCCTGGTCGGTGGGCGGCAACTGCTGATCGGCAGCCTGCGCTGGATGGACGAGCTGGGCGTGGCCTTGGGTGACATGCAAGTGCAGGTGACGCAATTGCGGGTGGAGGGCGCGACCGTTTCCGCGCTGGCAGAGCGCACGGATACTAAAACCAGCCCCGGCTTGCGGCTGCTCGCCCTGATGGCTTTCGGTGACGAGGCCAAGCCGGGCGCAAAACAAGCGCTGGCCGCCCTGCGCGCACGCGGCATCCGCACCGTGATGCTCTCGGGCGACAACCGAGGGGCCGCTGAGGCCATGGGGCGACAACTCGGTTTGCGCCCGGAGTTCGGCGAGGTGATTGCCGAGGTCTTGCCCGCTGACAAGGTGAAGAAAGTGAACGAACTCAAAACGGGGTTTACGCAGGAGCGTCGCTCTCAAAGCAGTCGCGGCGATGAACAGCGCAGTACACACAGCGACCAGCATAAGGGGCACATTGTTGCCATGGTGGGCGATGGTGTGAACGACGCCCCTGCGCTGGCTGCAGCCGACGTGGGCATGGCCATGGCGAACCCCGGCGGTGGCACCGATGTCGCCATGCATTCAGCGGGCATCACCTTGATGCGCGGCGACCCCATGCTGGTGCTGGCCGCACTCGACATTTCAGCGCGTACCGTGGCCAAAATCCGGCAAAACCTGTTTTGGGCCTTTGCCTACAACGTGGCGGGTATTCCGCTGGCTGCACTGGGTTATTTAAACCCGGTGCTGGCCGGAGCCGCCATGGCGCTGAGTTCGGTCAGCGTCATGGCTAATGCCTTGTTGCTCAAGAAGTGGAGACCTTAGCCGGTTTGACTTTCGAAAACCAAGCCACATACAAGACCGGCAGCACCACCAGCGTCAGCAAGGTGGCGGTGAACAGGCCACCAATCACCACGATGGCCAATGGGCGTTGCGTCTCTGAACCAATGTCATGGCTCAGCGCCATGGGCAACAGCCCCAGAGCCGCGAGCATGGCCGTCATCAGCACGGTGCGCAGGCGTTGCATGGAGCCGATCTTGGCTGACTCCAGCACCGTGTGACCGGCATTGCGCAGTTGCTGGAACACCGACAACATCACCACGCCGTTGAGCACCGCCTGACCACTGAGTGCGATAAAGCCAATGGCCGCTGACACCGAGAGCGGGATGGAAAAAATCCACAGCGCCACAAAGCCGCCAATCAAAGCCAGCGGCACGTTGAGCAAAATCAACACCGCTTTTTTGAAGGAGCTAAAGGCATCAAACAACAGCACAAAAATCAGCAGCAAAGAGATCGGCACCACCACCGCCAAGCGGGCCATGGCGCGCTCCTGGTTCTCAAACTCGCCTGACCATTTCACCTCATAGTTCTCTGGCACTTTGACGTTTTTGGCCACGCGTGCTTGCATGTCTTTCACCACCGAGCCCATGTCGCGGTCTTTGATAAAGATACCGATGGCCATGGTGCGCTGACCGGCCTCGCGGGCAATGTTCATGGCCCCGGTGGTTTCGCGGATTGTGGCCACGTTGCCGAGCGTGGTGTAGCCGCCTTCGGCCAGCGGAATGGGCGTACCCGGCAAGTTGGCGATGATGCGTTTGTCAGCGGGCAGGCGCAGGGCCACGGCGAATTTGCGCTCACCTTCCCACAGATCGGTGGCGGCCTTGCCCGCCAGCGTGGCTTCGATCACATCCTGAATGTCGCTCACGTTCAGGCCATAGCGGGCGGCACGGCTGCGGTCAATCACGATTTGCAAATGCGGCAATTCACCCTTGCGGTCGATCTCGGCACGGAACACGCCCCGCACCTGTTTGACTTCGCGTTCAATGGCTTCAGCGGTGTTGCCGAGTTCGCCCAAGTCCGGGCCTGCGACCTTGATGACGATCTGGCCTTTGATTTGTGAGATCGACTCCAACACGTTGTCTCGAATCGGTTGAGAGAACGCGGGATCAAGGCCAGGGATGGCGGAGATTGCGTGGTCCATTTGCTCGATCAACTGGTCACGTGTCAGGCCTTTGCGCCACTCTTCCTGCGGCTTCACGTCAACAAACACTTCGGCCATGCTGATGGTCTTGGGGTCGGTGCCGTCTTCGGGCTGGCCCGCTTTGGAGACGGTGGTGCGCACCTCAGGAATGGTGGACAGGGTCTTGCGCACATCACGCAAGATGTTGGAGGCTTCTTCGTTGGACACGCTGGTGGGCAAACCAAAGTTCACCCAGAACGTGCCCTCATCGAGTTCCGGCAAAAACTCTGAGCCCAAGCGCGAGGCCGCGACGATGGACAGGCCAAACATGACCAAGGCGATGATGACGACCTTGCGGCTATTGGTTAAGGCCCAATTGAGCACCGGTGCGTACATCCGCTTGGACCACGCCACGACGCGGTTGTCGCCATGCGGCAACTTCTTGCGCAGCATCCAGTAAGCCAGCAGGGGCACCAGCGTCAAAGAAAATATCAGTGAGCCCACCAGCGCGGTGGTGACGGAGAGCGCCATGGGCTGGAAGATCCGCCCTTCATGGCGCTGTAGTGCAAAGATGGGGATGTGCGCGGCAATGATGATGAGCATCGAGAACAGCGTGGGGCGGCCCACCTCATTGGTTGCGTCAATGATGACTTGCTTGCGCTCGCTGTCCGACATGTTCTCGCTGTCTTTTTCCAGCCGGTGCATGATGTTCTCGATCACGATCACCGCCCCGTCCACGATGATGCCGAAGTCCATCGCACCGAGTGAGAGCAAGTTGGCGGGCACGCCCATGATCTTCAGACCCAAGAACGTGGCGAGCAAGGCCAGTGGAATTACCACCACCACGGCCAAACTGGCGCGCAGGTTAGATAAGAAGATATAGAGCACCAGCGACACCAGCAGTGCGCCTTCCACCAGATTTTTAAACACGGTATTGAGCGTCTTGCCCATCAACCAAGTGCGGTCATAAAACGGCACGATCTGCACGCCGTGCGGCAAGCCATGGTTGTTGAGCGCTTCAATCTTGGCTTTCACGCCTTTGAGAACTTCGCTGGCGTTTTCGCCCTTGCGCATGATGACAATGCCGGTCACCACATCGTCGTCCAGACCCTGGCCCACCACGCCCAGGCGTGGCACGGCACCAATGGTGACCTTGGCAATGTCGCGAATCAGAATAGGTGTTCCGTTGCGCGCAGCCACCACAATGTTGCCGATGTCGTCGGCCGAGGTCAGCAGGCCAATGCCGCGGATCGCGTACTGCTGCACACCCTGGGCCACATAGCTGCCACCCGCGTTGGAGTTGCCACGCCCCAGCGCGTCCAACAGGTTTTGAAACGACAGCTTGTAGGCGCGCAGCTTGTCCAGATCGGGCTGCACCTCATACAGTTTGGTGAAGCCACCCATGGCCACCACGTCGGCAATGCCGGGCACTTGGCGCAAGGCGCGCTCAATGACCCAGTCTTCCAGCGTGCGCAACTCGGTGGTGGACTTGCCGTCTCCCACCACCCTGTAGCGCATGATCTCGCCCACGGGCGTGGCATTGGGCGCAATGTTGGCGATGACGCCTTGCGGCAAGTCAACGCTGCGCAGGCGCTCATTGATCTGTTGGCGAGCCTCTTGCACCTTGGCGTTGTCATCAAAGGTGATCACGGTGAAAGACAGGCCGAATTGCGTGTGGGAAAAGACCCGGATGGCGTTGGGCAAGCCCGACAAAGCGACCTCAATCGGCAGCGTGACTTGCTTTTCCACCTCTTCAGCGGCGCGACCAGGGAACAACGCGATGACGGTGACCTGCGTGTCCGTCACGTCCGGAAAAGCCTCGACCGACAGGTTTTTAAAGGCGAACACGCCCGACATCACAAACAGCAGCGTCCCCAGAATGATGAACAGGGGCTGGTACAGGGCGTACTGGATCAGGCGTTTCATTTGTTAGCCGCCTTGCTGTCAGGTGCTTCGGTGGTTTTGGAGGCGTCCTGCGCCAAGCGCAACAGGCGCGCCAGCAGCAGGGCGTTGTCGCTCACCACTTGTTCGCCGGTCTTCAACCCACTGCTGATCACGACTTGTTTGGGGCCTTCATAGGCCAGCTCGACTTCACGCGGCTCGAACTCGCCAGCGCGTGTTTGCACAAACACCGAATGCTGTGAGCCGCGCAACATCACGGCCGCAGCAGGCACCACCATTTGCTCGGCATCAAAGACGCGGTCAAAGCGGGCCGTTGCCAGCATTTCGGCCTTGAGCAGTCGCTTGGGGTTGGCAATGACGCCGCGAATCTTGATCGTGCGGGTCGCAGGGTCAATGAAGTCGGATGCGGTGATGACGCGGCCTTCAAACTTTTGACCCGGCATCGTGGGCACGGCCAGCTCGAAAGTGGCACCGGGACGCACGGTGCCAACCTCGGACTCGCGTGCGTCAATTTGGATCCACAGCGAGGTCGGGTCAGTGACCACAAATAGTGCAGGCACGCTGGGGCCAGACTGGTCTGGCCGCACTTCCTGGCCGGGGTTCAAATTGCGCTCAACCACCACGCCGTTGATGCTGGCGCTCAGGGCGAGCTGTTGGTTGACGCCGGTGGCGCTGCCGTACAAACGCGTGCGGGCCTGAGCGCGCTCTACTTCGGCTTGGGCGCGGGCGGCATCGGCCTCGGATTGCTCCAGGTCTTTTTTGGCGACGATGCCGGCCTCAAACAACTCGCGCTGGCGTGCCATGGCTTTTTGCGTCAAGTGCATGTCGGCCTGGGCTTTGGCGGTCTCGCTCTGGGCCATGCCGAAATCTGGTGAGGCCAGTTGCGCCAGCAGCGTGCCGGCGCTCACCGATTGCCCGACATCCGCTTTGATGGCCATCACGCGTCCGGCAAAAGCCGGGTAGATGCGCTGGGTGCGTTCTTCGTTCCACACCAGCTTGGACGGCAGCTCGATGGTGATGGGTTTGGCCGGGGCGGCTGCGGTGAGTTCCAGCAGTGCCAATTGCGGGTGACCAGCGGGAAAGCGCAACTGGTTGCCCTGCACGATGGGGGCGGGCGTTTCTTGCTTGGGAGCGGGGGCTTCGCTACAGGCGAACAAGGCCAGGGTGGCCAAGCTCAAGAGGGAGAGTTTGCACAGGGGGAGAAGGCGGGTCATCTGCTGTTCCTAATGAGAATTTTTATGGATTGGTTTGCGTGCGCAACTGCAAAGCTGTGGTGGCGCGGGCGTAGTCGGTACGAGCATTGAGCGCGTCCAGCAGAGTGCTGCGCAGCGTGCGGCGGGCGTCCAGCAGGTCGGTTAGGGAAAGGGCGCCTTTGCTGTAGGCCAGCTCGGCCCCGTCGGCCACTTTGCGGGCGCGCGGCAGGATTTCGACCTCATAACTCTGGGCGCGCTGGGCGGTGCTCAGGGTGAGCTGTTGCAGGCCTTGCAGCTCGGCCTGGGCTAGGCGGCGCACTTTTTCAAGCGCGTCTTGGGCTAGGGCCAACTGGGCGGCTGAGCGGGCGATCTCGCCCTGGTAGCTGTAGCCCCACTGCAAGGGCATTTGCATGCGCAACTCCATCAGCGCTGTGGAGGTGCCGGGGAAGTGGTCGTAGGACGCACCGACGGTGATGTCGGACACCTTTTGCGCGCTGCTGCCGTCCAGCGCAGCCTGGGCCGCTTGTACGCGGGCAAGGGCTGCGCGCACGTCGGCACGGGTCTCGATCAAGGCGCTCAGATCAGGCGATGGCGCTGAAGTTGACGATGACACGCCGCCGAGCGCAGGCCAGTCAGTCTGTGCTTGCAGTTGTTGTGGCGGTGTGGCGATGCCGGTGAGCTGCCATAGGCTGATGGCGGCGCGCTGGCGCTCCAGCTCGGCGGCTTGCAGGTCGGCGCGGGCGCGTTGGGCTTCAATCTCGGTGCGGCTGGCGTCTTGGGCCGACAAGTCCCCGGCTTGCAGGCGTTTGTTGGCGGTGACGGCGAGTTGCGCTGCGCTGCGTTCGATCAGGCCGATTTGCACGCCGCGTTCTTGCGCGGCGAGCAGGTCAAAAAACCCCGCCTGGGTGGCCAGCAATTGCTGGGTGCGCACCTCGTCCAGGTCGGCCTGGGCGGCGGCGGCGGCTTGACGGGCGGTGAGGGTGCGCAGCTCGCGCTTGTTGCCGCGCTCCCAAGTCCAGTCCATGCCGATGGATTTGTCCACGCGTTTTTCGGTGAAGAAGTTGCCGTCGCCCAGGCCATTTTGCAAATCCATCTGACTTGCTTTGGCGCTCAGCGTGGGAAAGGGTGAGCGGTTAGCGCTGAGGATGTCGGCTTGCGCGCCAGCCAGCGCATGGCGGGCTAGAGCGACCTCCAAATTGCTGCGGGCGGCTTGCAGGGCTTGGCTTAGGCTGAGGGGGGTCGTGGCTACCTGAATGCTCGCCGGACTGATTGTCGGAACGGCACTGGGGGTCTGCGCCAGCGCTTGGACGGCGGCTAGGGCCAGTGTGGTCAGTAAAAGGTTCTGTCGTATGCTCATGTGCAGAATTGTCTTTGTGTCAGACTGACCAGGGACTGACTTGCCCACCTAGTAAAAACGCGTAGCCCATGAGAATCCTGCTGGTTGAAGACGATGCTGTGCTGCTTGAGATGATGCGGCGCAGCCTGCAAGACGCGGGCCATCGGGTGGACGCGGCCACGACGCTGACGCAGGCCGATCACTTCTGGCGTGTCCAGCCTTTTGATGCGGTGTTGCTGGATCTGAACCTGCCGGTTTCTGAGGTCGCACATGCCGTGCTGGGCAATGGCTTGACGGTGTTGCGTGCCGCGCGCGCTCGGGGCGACCGCACGCCGGTGCTGGTGTTGACAGCCCGCAACCGCACGGAGGAGCGCATTGCTGGCTTGGACGCCGGGGCCGACGATTACCTGGGCAAACCCTTTGAGCTGGCCGAGGTGGAGGCGCGGCTGCGCGCCTTGGTGCGCCGCACCCAAGGCACCGATGATCACTTTGAAATAGGAGCGCTAGCGTTAGATCGCAAGAGCCGCCGGTTTTCGCTCAGTACCGCTGTACTCGACCTGCCCGCACGCGAGTTTGAAGTGCTGTGGGAGTTGATGACACCGCCGGGCCGGGTCATCAGCAAGCGTGCGCTGTCGGACAAGCTGTCCGGCTTTGATGAGGCGCTGGGTGGAAACGCCCTGGAGGCGTTCATTTCACGCTTGCGCAAAAAGCTCTCGGGAAGTGGCGCGTCCATCCGCACCTTGCGCGGCTTGGGCTATGTGCTGGAGCCCAGCACAGGAGAAGACCTTGAACCTACCGTCTGAATCCCCGCAGTCAGAGGCTGTGCGACTGCCATCGCTGCGCGCGCGAGTGGTGAGCCACGTGTTGCTACCGCTGGCGCTGACTTGGTTGCTGGGCACGGCGGTCATTGTCGGCGTGGCTTACTACTTTGCGCAAACGGCGTTTGACCGAGCGCTGCTGGACGATGCCTATGCGCTGGCCTCCCGGGTCAGGTTGCAGCCGCAGGCTAAGGTGCAAGACACGCCACCCGCCTTGATGTTGGAGTTGTCGAACAGTGAAATGAGTACGGTGCTCTTTGATCGCAGCGAGGCGATTTATTTTGCCGTTCTGCGCCCCGATGGTTCGGTGTTGGCGGGTCATCCGGGTTTGCGTGCGCCCAAACCGGTGGGCAAGGCGCAAAGTCGGTTCGCAGAAATTAGCTACCAAGGGAAAAATCTGCGCAGCGTGGTCGTGGTACTGAGTCAACCCGCGCCTTTTGAGGTGGTGGTGGCGCAGACCCTGGGTAGCCGCAATGAACTCTTGCACAGTGTGTTGATGTACTCCGTCATTCCTCAGATACTGCTGCTTCTGCTGCTGGCGGTCTGGCTGCGTCGGGTCATTGGTCAGGAGTTGTCGCCTTTGACGCAGTTGCAGCTGTCCATCAACCAACGTGACGCGCTGGATTTGACGCCGGTGCCTGTGCCCACCAGCTCCAGTGATTTAGCGCAATTGGGCCGCGCCACCAATGCCTTGCTGGCGCGCGTTAACCACAGCATGCAGGCGCAGCGCGAGTTCTCGGGCAATGTCGCGCACGAGCTGCGCACCCCCTTGGCGGGTATCCGGGCACTCGCTGAGTATGGTCTGGCACAGCATGATCCTGTCGTGTGGCGCGAACAACTGCAACGCATCACCGTGAGTGAAGCGCGTGCCAGTCGCCTGGTGGAGCAGTTGCTGGCCCTGGCGCTGAGTGAGGAGTCAGAGGCTGACTTGTCCACCGAGGCCGTGGCGCTGGACGCCATTGTGCAAGACACGGTCTTACGCTACTTGCCACGGGCCGATGCTGCGGGCGTGGATTTGGGTGTGCTGGGCCTGGAGCAAGCGCCAAGTCAAGACTTTCGTGTCCAAGGCAATGCGGCGTTGATTGAGGGCATTTTGGGCAACCTGATTGACAACGCCCTGCGCTATGGGCGGGCCCCCGAAGGAAGTGTCAGCACGGTGACCGTGGAGTTGGCGGTGAGCGAGGCGACCGTCACCTTGTCTGTGGTGGACAACGGCCTTGGCCTAAGCCCGGAGCAATGCCAGCGCCTGATGCAACGGGGTGTGCGCGGCCAGGCATCACAGCAGCTGGGTCAAGGTGCCGGTCTGGGCTTGGCTATCGTGGCCAAGTTTGCAGAAGTGATGGGGGTCTACTTCACGCTGGGTGCCGTACCCGGTGGGATGGGTTTGCGGGCTAGTGTCAACTTTCAAGCTGCACCTTAGGCGCTGCCGGTACGCGCCAGATAGCGTTTGCGCCAGAACAGCGCACCCAAGAGCGTAGCAATAGTGACCATCGCCCCCAAGGCCCACCAGAAGCCACCTTGGAGGTGCTGAAACGGGATGAACTCGAAGTTCATGCCGAAGATGCCTGCGATCAGGTTGAGCGGCAAAAAGATGGCGGTGAGCGCTGTGAGTGTGCGCATGATGTCGTTGGTGCGATGGCCTTGTGCAGAGAAGTGCATTTGCACAGCCGCTTCGGCGTTGTGCTCCAGCCGGTGCACGTGGCTGACCACCCGCTCAATGTGCTCCAACACGTCGCGGCTGCGCACTTGCAGGAGTTCGCGTTCGCGCTCATCGGACGTGTTGACGGCGCTGGGCCAGGTGGCCAGGGCGTCAATCCACTCTTGTACCGATGCGCGCTGGTCTTCACAAATCTCGTCAAGCTGGTGCAACGAGAGTCGTGCTTCGAGCAGTGCGCCCCAGTTGTTGAAGCGCGAGCGGGGACTGAGCAACTCGGTCTGCCAGTGGTCGAGCTGGTGCGAGAGTTCGCGCCGCAGTTCCAAAAATCCGTCCACCATTTGGCTGACGATGCGCAGCATCATGTCGGCCGGGCTGGCGGGCACGCCGCGCGCCCCAATTGAGCGACCGTCCGAATTGTTGGCCGTGCTGGGGTTGCCTGCCGTGGCCAGCAGGCGGCTGGCATAGGCGTCGCGCACGGCGCAATCGCTGGGGTGTACGGTCAGCAGCACCCGGTCAAAGACGGCAAAGCCCACCGGACTGGTGTCGATGCGCCGCAAGATGGAGGGGCCAGTGTGCTTGAGGAGTGTTCGCACGGTTTTGGGAGGCTGCGTGGGTTCGGCCTGCGGGGCGCTGCGGGCCAGACGCCGGAACACCAGCAAGTCGTACTGCGAGGTGCTGTCAAAGGTGGATGGCAGTTGCGGGTTGAGCAAGTCAGAGACGTGCAGATCGACCAGCGCCATGCCGCACAGTTTTTGCAACAGCCCCTGGATGTCGGCCTGTGCGGCTTCGAAAGCCGGGCGGGCGCAGCTGATCCAGACAAAGCCCTGCGCGGGGATTTGCTCGGGCAACTGAGTGCTTTCGCTGACTTGCGTGCCGTGGACGTGGAAGATGCGCATTTATTTGCGCAGCAACTTGGCGGCGTCGCGGGCGAAATAGGTGAGCACGCCGTCGGCTCCGGCGCGTTTGAAGGCCAGCAGGCTTTCCATCATCACCGCGTCGTGGTCCAGCCAGCCGTTTTGCGCGGCGGCTTTGAGCATGGCGTACTCGCCTGAGACTTGGTAGGCGAAGGTGGGGACGCGAAACTCGTCTTTGACGCGCCGCACGATGTCCAGGTAGGGCATGCCGGGTTTGACCATCACCATGTCGGCGCCTTCAGAAATGTCCAGAGCCACTTCGCGCAAGGCTTCGTCCGAATTGCCGGGGTCCATTTGGTAGGTTTTTTTGTCGCTCTTGCCCAGGTTGGCAGCCGAGCCCACGGCGTCGCGAAAGGGGCCGTAAAAGGCGCTGGCGTACTTGGCGCTGTAGGCCATGATGCGGGTGTGGATGAAGCCACTGGCTTCTAGAGCTGAGCGGATCGCACCAATGCGGCCGTCCATCATGTCGCTGGGGGCAACGATGTCCACCCCGGCTTGGGCTTGTGTGAGGGCTTGCTGCTCCAGCACCTGCACGGTGGCGTCATTCAGGATGTAGCCGCTGTCGTCCAGCAGGCCGTCTTGGCCATGGCTGGTGAAGGGGTCAAGCGCCACATCGGTCATCACGCCGAGCTGGGGGAAGTGGGATTTCAAGGTGCGCACCACGCGGGGAACCAAGCCGTCGGGGTTCAGCGCCTCACGCCCGTCAGGGGTTTTGAGCGCCGGGTCGATCACCGGGAACAGGGCCATGACGGGGATGCCCAGGTCAACGCATTCCTGCGCCACCGGTAGCAGCAAGTCCAGGCTCAGGCGCTCCACGCCGGGCATGGAGGTCACAGCCTCCCGGCGTTGCTGCCCGTCCAGCACGAAGACGGGGTAGATCAGGTCGTGCGGGCTGAGGGCGTTTTCACGCACCAGGTTGCGGGTGAAGGCATCGCGGCGCAGGCGTCGCGGGCGGCTGAAGGGGTAGGGGGCTTGGGGCAGGGTCATGGGGGAAATTGTGCCTCGATTCAAGGTGCCCTGCGAGCGATGACGAATCTATTTCCCCAGAAAACGGCCTGCCCCGTCTGCTTCGTGCCGCTTAGATATAGATGGGAAAGCGGCACTCACTCGGTTTATCATCAAGTTTGAGTAGAGACTGCCCAATATTGATTCGCGTCTCGGCGACACGAAATTCTGGGCATCCTCCCCTCGCTCAGTATTCTTGGTGCTCCGCAACATTTGCACGTAGCAGGTTTTTTGCCGGCGCAGGCATGTTTTCGGCAACCCGTCATTAATAAGGAATCCCGTCATGAAACAAGCCTTCAAAGTCACAACTTTTACAGCTTTGGTAGCTTTTGTGGCCGCTGTGATGGGCACGTTCACTGTGGCAGCAAATAGCGCAGAGCCGACGACCTCAGGTAAAAAGACTTCTGTCACCAAAGTGAAGCCCTCGGCAAAAAGTAAGGCGATGGCAGCTTCACATACGCCACCTGCACCACTACCGAGTTTGGGGGGGGAAGAATTGGCTATTTCCCAGCGGGTTGAAACCGGCAAGATCAATTGCGAACTCGGCGCGAACGTGACAGTGACGGCTGATGCAACGGACATTGGCTATTTCAACCTTGAGACCAAAGGGAAAAAATACAAAATGGCCCCGGTTATCAGCCGTGTGGGCGCTATTCGACTGGAAGAGGTGCGCGGAGGCGATGGCATGTGGTTGCAATTGGCCAACAAATCCATGCTGATGCGTTCGGGTAGCCGGGTGGCTGATGAGTGCATGAGCACGGGGCAGACACTGGTTGCGGATGCCATGAAAACGAATCCGCCTCCGAGTCTGCTCGAAGCCGATCCTGCCAAGTAAGTCTGCTGGAAGGAGCAGATTTCTATAAAAATAGCAGCCAATTACGCATATTTCATGGGATCTTGAGGCACTTAATCCTGCGCAAAATGGCATTTGCAAACCTGGGCTTGTTTGCCGTCCCGACACTGTTAAAAATTTTTACACTTCAGGTGTTGCAATACACATTTATTTTTGATAGAGTTCGCTCGGGTGGTTCGCCACCTCCTGCTTTTCCTCCCTGAGCAGGGCCTTGATGTGTGACAGCAAATAGGCTTACCACCCCAGCTTCGTGCTGGGGTTTTTTTTCGCCTCTACACTGTACTTATGCTCTGGGTTAAATCACTCCACATCGTTTTCATTGCCAGCTGGTTCGCTGGTCTGTTTTATTTGCCACGCATTTTTGTCAATCTGGCGATGGTGCCTGCCGACTCCCTGGCCGAGCGCGAGCGCTTGTTGCTGATGGCGCGCAAGCTAATGCGTTTTACGACGGTGTTGGCTGTGCCGGCCTTGGTTTTTGGGCTGTGGCTCTGGCTGGGTTATGGCATTGGCCGGGGGCCGGGCAATGGCTGGATGCATGCCAAGCTTGTTGTGGTGGTTTTGGCGCTGGGTTATCACCATGCCTGTGGTTCTATTTTGAAGAAGTTCGTGCGCGGAGCACCCGCCCGCAGCCATGTCTGGTACCGCTGGTTCAATGAGGTGCCAGTGGTTTTGTTGCTGCTAGCTGTGGTGCTGGTCGTCGTTAAACCCTTTTGAGGTTTCTGAATCATGCACAAGACCGCAGCCTGGCCCTTGGCCTTGGTTTATGCCGGTCTGATCGTGTACGCCAGTCTCTATCCCTTCGCCGATTGGCGTAACCAAGGCATTGCACCCTGGGATTTCCTGCTAGCACCATGGCCGCGTTACTGGACGGGTTTTGACGTTGGTGCCAATGTGGTGGGTTACATCCCCTTGGGTTTTTTGCTGGCCTTGAGCGCTTTGCGCACCGGGCGCGCTGCCAAAGCCATCAGGCTGGCCACCTTGGTCGCAGGCTTACTGTCATTGGTGATGGAGACTTCGCAAAGCTACCTGCCCGCGCGCGTACCGTCCAATATCGATTGGGGCCTGAATGTGCTCGGGGCTTGCTTGGGTGCTGTTGTGGCCAGCTTGCTGGAGATGTGGGGCGCGATTGACCGCTGGAGCCGTTTCCGGGCACGCTGGTTTTTACCCGATGCGCGCGGGGCGCTGGTTCTGCTGGCTTTGTGGCCCATGGCGCTGCTGTTTCCGGCCGCTGTGCCTTTGGGGTTGGGTCAGGTGTTTGAGCGCTTGGAGGCCGCATTGGCAGAGTACTTGCTGGACACGCCGTTTTTGGAGTGGCTGCCGGTACGTGATTTGGATTTGGAGCCGCTGGTGCCGGGGGCCGAGCTGGTGTGTGTGATGTTGGGCCTCTTGATCCCCTGCCTGCTGGGCTTTTGTGTCATACGCAGCAAGGCACGCCGCACCGTGTTTGTGGGAGCTGTTGTGCTGGCGGGTGTGGGGGCAACCGCCTTGTCTGCCGCCATGAGCTATGGGCCTGCGCACGCGTGGGCCTGGCTCGACCTGCCGGTGCAGGTGGGCTTGGCGGCGGGGGGTGTGCTGGCTTTGGTGTTGTTGCCCGTGCCCAGCCGGGTCAGCGCAGCGCTGATGTTGCTGGCTTTGGGTGTTTACCTCAGTGTGCTGAACCAGGCCCCCACCAGCGCTTATTTTGCGCAGACCTTGCAGACTTGGGAGCAGGGGCGATTCATTCGCTTTCATGGCTTGGCCCAGTGGTTGGGCTGGCTTTGGCCCTATGCGGCCCTGCTGTATGTAGTGACGCGGGTCTGGGCGCAGCCGGTAAAAAACTAAAATCGAGGGATGAGTTCAATTCAAACCTCCCTCTCCACCCATGAAACGGTGGCACCTATCAGCGCGTCCACTTCTTATTACGCGCGACACGTCTTTTTTTGCCTCAACGAGCGCAAAGGCGGCGAAGCCAGTTGCGCCCAGCACCAAGCCCAAGAGGCGTTTGACCATTGCAAGTCAATGGTCAAAAAATCGGGGCTGAGCGGCCCAGGCCAGGTGCGCGTGAACAAGGCGGGTTGCCTGGACCGCTGTGCCGCAGGCCCAGTGGTCGTGGTGTACCCCGAGGCGGTTTGGTACAGCTATGTGGACACGACGGACATTGATGAAATCGTGGAGTCGCATCTTAAAAATGGCCAAGTGGTGACGCGGCTTCTGACGCCGCCGAATCTGGGTCGCTGAGCCTGTTCCCCACACGGAGTTAGCTATGAATTCAAAAACACAAAGCCTGATGTTCAGCGGGGCAGCCGGGCAGATTGACGCCTTGATCGATGAGCCGATGTTGGCTGATGGCCAAGCCCTGCGTGGCGTGGCCATCATCGCCCACCCGCACCCGCTGTTTGGCGGCACGATGGACAACAAGGTGGTGCAAACCTTGGCGCGCGCCTTTGTCATGTGTGGCTGGCGCGCGGTGCGCTTCAACTTTCGCGGCGTGGGAGCCAGCGAAGGCGTGCACGACGAAGGCCGAGGCGAGGCGCAAGACCTGTTGGCCGTGGTGCAGCAATGCGCGCCCGAAGGCCCACTGGCGCTGGCAGGTTTCTCTTTTGGCTCTTTCGTGCTCAGTCAAACCCTGGCCACCTTGTGGCCTGCGCGCTCTATCGAAAAACTGGTAATGGTGGGCACCGCAGCCAGCCGGTTTGACGTGGCCGATCTGCCGCTTGATGCCCATGAGCGCACGCTGGTGATTCACGGCGAATTGGATGACACCGTGCCATTGGCCGATGTCATGAACTGGGCGCGACCCCAGACGTTGCCCGTGACGGTCGTGCCCGGTGGTAGTCATTTCTTCCACGGGCAACTCCCCTTGTTGCGGGGCTTGGTGGTGCGCCACTTAAGTGCGACGGTTCAGTAGCTTCAAGGCTTTGTTTTCAAAGCACCATGCGCAACCCGGATGGTGCTTCAGATTTCTTCGGATATCTCATGACTAAAATTATTTCTACCTTGCTGGCCTTGGTGCTTGTGGCCTGCTCTTCTGCCATGGCGCAGATCTTGCCCCAACCGCCCGAAATTGCCGCCCGCTCGTATTTATTGATTGACGTCACCGCCAACCAAATTTTGGCGGCCAAGAACATTGATATGCCAGTCGAGCCCGCCTCACTGACCAAGCTGATGACAGCCTATTTGGTGTTCGATGCCCTGCGCACTAAGAAGATCGACCTGAATCAAGCCTTGCCCGTGAGCGAGCGGGCCTGGAAGATGCCCGGCTCACGCATGTTCATCGACCCCAAAATGAAGGTGCCTGTGGAAGACCTGATCAAGGGCATGATTGTGCAATCGGGCAATGACGCCACCATGGCTTTGGCCGAGGGTGTGGGTGGCACGGCCGAGCGCTTTGTGCAGCTGATGAATGAGCAGGCCCGGTTGCTGGGCCTAAAAGGAACTGCCTACAAAAACCCGGAAGGCTTAACCGAACCCGGTCACACCACCACCGCTCGCGACCTGGGTACTTTGGCGAGTCGCTTGATGTTTGATTTCCCCGAATACGTATCTTACTCAGCCATTAAAAAATACCGTTACGAGGGCGCGACAGCCGCCAATGACAGCAACCGTAACTTGCTGTTGTTCCGAGATCCCACGGTGGACGGCCTCAAGACAGGTCATACCGATGCGGCGGGCTATTGTCTGATCGCCACTGCCAAACGCGATTTCCCCAACCTTGGTGCTGCCGGAGCTGCACCAAATACGACTGCGGCCATGGGCAGCCGTCGTTTGTTGTCCATTATGTTGGGAGCCTCCAACGAAAGTGCGCGGGCTAACGAGTCGCAAAAATTGCTGAACTGGGGCTATACCGCGTATGAAGCGGTCAAGTTGTTTGACGCCAATCAGGCCGTGCTCACACCTGACGTTTGGAAGGGCAAGACATCCCAAGTTGTTTTGGGCCGTCCACAAGCCATCGTGGTGGCTGTGCCAGCGGGTAGTTCGGCTAAGATAAAAACCCAAGTGTTGCGTGCCGACCCTTTGGTTGCCCCGCTGCTCAAAGGTCAGCAAGTGGCGCGTTTGAATGTGTTGTTAGGTGAGCAGTCACTTTTCGAAATACCGTTGCTGGCCATGGAATCTGTGGATCAAGCCGGCTTGATTGGGCGAGCCTGGGATGCGGTGCGTTTGTGGATCAAATAACACCTGCGGGAAGCAAAACCAAAGGGTTTCATAGCGCAAAGCCACAGGCCTTATTCGAATTAGATTGCGACCCTGTCCCCAAGTTGCTATACTCGAAGGCTTTTCGGAATTTCCGAAGGGTATTTCGTTTTCGTTATTTCAAACGTTTAGGGACGTTTTTCAATGCCAACCATTAATCAGTTAGTTCGTCAAGGACGCGAGGTCGAAACGATCAAGTCCAAAAGCCCGGCGATGCAAAATTCGCCGCAGCGTCGCGGTGTCTGCACTCGTGTGTACACCACAACGCCTAAAAAGCCAAACTCCGCTTTGCGTAAGGTTGCCAAAGTGCGCCTGACCAACGGGTTTGAAGTCATCTCGTACATCGGCGGCGAGGGTCACAACCTGCAAGAGCACTCAGTGGTGCTCGTGCGTGGTGGCCGCGTTAAAGATTTGCCAGGTGTGCGTTACCACATCGTGCGTGGCTCGCTCGACTTGCAAGGCGTGAAAGATCGCAAGCAGTCGCGTTCCAAGTACGGTGCTAAGCGCCCCAAAGCCGGTAAGTAATTAATCGGTTGAGTCAATCGGGCAAATCCGCCTGAGCGATTTGAGACAAAGAGGTGCTGTTTCCCGCGTGGCGCGGTGATGCAGCGTAGTGACCCAAACAGACAATTCCGTCTCGGTGGTCGAGTAAGTGAAAGCCAATATGGTTTTCGCGGCATCTGATGAAGATGTCAACTGAAGCAAAGAGGTGAAAAAATGCCACGTCGTCGCGAAGTCCCTAAACGTGAAATCCTGCCGGATCCCAAGTTCGGCAATGTTGAGTTATCCAAGTTCATGAACGTGATCATGGAAGGCGGCAAGAAGGCCGTCGCCGAGCGCATCATTTATGGCGCGCTGGAGCAAATCGAAAAGAAAAACCCCGGCAAAGACCCACTGGAAGCCTTTGTGGTTGCCATCAACAACGTCAAGCCCATGGTTGAGGTGAAGTCCCGCCGTGTCGGTGGTGCCAACTACCAAGTGCCCGTTGAAGTGCGTCCCGTCCGTCGCTTGGCTTTGTCCATGCGCTGGATCAAAGAAGCGGCCCGCAAGCGTGGCGAAAAATCCATGGCCCTGCGTTTGGCAAATGAGTTGCTGGAGGCTACCGAAGGCCGTGGCGGCGCCATGAAAAAGCGTGACGAAGTTCACCGCATGGCAGAGGCTAACAAGGCCTTCTCCCACTTCCGCTTCTAAGAAGCGGCTACTGCGCAACGTTTATGCGGCGTTGCGTCGGTTTGCCGTGCTATTCGCACTGTCTGCACCGACGCGCCTTGCCTAAACGTTGCTCGCAACGCCGCCTGTGTGCGGCGATTATTGTTTGAGCAACCAAGGATCCATCATGGCTCGCCATACCCCCATTGAGCGCTACCGCAACATCGGTATTTCGGCTCACATTGACGCCGGTAAGACTACAACGACCGAGCGCGTACTTTTTTACACCGGCGTGAACCACAAAATTGGTGAAGTTCACGACGGCGCGGCCACCATGGACTGGATGGAGCAAGAGCAAGAGCGTGGCATCACGATCACCTCTGCTGCGACCACCTGTTTCTGGAAAGGCATGGACAAGTCCTTGCCAGAGCACCGCATCAACATCATTGACACCCCTGGCCACGTGGACTTCACCATTGAGGTGGAGCGTTCCATGCGCGTGCTGGACGGTGCTTGCATGGTTTACTGTGCTGTGGGTGGCGTTCAGCCCCAGTCCGAGACTGTTTGGCGTCAGGCCAACAAGTACAAAGTGCCACGTCTGGCCTTTGTGAACAAGATGGACCGCACCGGTGCCAACTTCTTCAAAGTTGTGGATCAGATGAAGCTGCGCCTGAAGGCCAGCCCCATCCCCATGGTGATCCCAATCGGCGCTGAAGAAAACTTCACCGGCGTGGTTGACCTGATCAAGATGAAAGCCATCATTTGGGATGAGGCATCACAGGGTATGTTGTTCAACTACCATGACATTCCTGCCGAGCTGGTTGAGCTGGCCAAGGAGTGGCGCGAGAAGATGGTTGAAGCCGCTGCCGAAGCTTCGGAAGAGCTGATGAACAAATACCTTGAAGAAGGTGATTTGTCTGAAGAAGAAATCAAATTCGGTATCCGCACGCGCACCATCGCCAGCGAAATCCAGCCCATGTACTGCGGCTCGGCGTTCAAAAACAAAGGTGTGCAGCGCATGCTGGATGCTGTGATCGAATTCATGCCCTCGCCGGTGGACATTCCCCCGGTCAAAGGTATGGACGAAGATGAGCAGCCCGTCACCCGCAAGGCAGATGACAACGAGAAATTCTCAGCCTTGGCATTCAAATTGATGACCGACCCCTTCGTGGGCCAGTTGACCTTTGTGCGCGTTTACTCTGGCGTTTTGTCCAAGGGTGACAGCGTGTACAACCCGATTCGCGGCAAAAAAGAGCGTATTGGCCGTATCGTGCAAATGCACGCGAACAATCGTGAAGAAGTCAGCGAAATTCGTGCGGGTGACATCGCTGCTTGTATTGGCATGAAAGAGGTAACCACAGGCGAAACCCTGTGCGATCCCGCCGCCGTTCTGACGCTGGAGCGCATGGTGTTCCCTGAGCCAGTGATTACGCAGGCTGTGGAACCAAAAACCAAGGCCGACCAGGAAAAAATGGGCATTGCCTTGCAGCGTTTGGCGCAAGAAGATCCTTCATTCCGCGTGAAAACCGACGAAGAGTCGGGCCAGACCCTGATCGCCGGTATGGGTGAGTTGCACCTCGAAATTATTGTGGACCGCATGAAGCGCGAGTTCGGCGTTGAAGCCAACGTTGGCAAGCCCCAGGTGGCTTACCGCGAGACCATCCGTAAAACGGTGGAAGACTCTGAAGGCAAGTTCGTGCGTCAGTCCGGCGGTAAAGGTCAGTACGGCCACGTCGTGCTCAAGATCGAGCCGAATGAAGCTGGCAAAGGCTTTGAATTCGTTGATGCCATCAAAGGTGGTGTGGTGCCACGCGAGTACATTCCTGCGGTTGAAAAAGGCGTGATTGAAGCGCTGACCGGTGGCGTGCTGGCGGGTTTCCCCGTTGTGGACGTCAAGGTGACGTTGCACTTCGGCTCGTACCACGACGTGGACTCGAACGAAAACGCATTCAAGATGGCCGCCATCTTCGGTTTCAAAGAAGGCTGCCGCAAGGCCAGCCCTGTGATTCTGGAGCCCATGATGGCCGTTGAGGTGGAAACGCCTGAAGACTACGCCGGCAACGTGATGGGCGACTTGTCCTCACGTCGCGGCATGGTGCAAGGCATGGACGACATGGTTGGTGGCGGTAAAGCCATCAAGGCAGAAGTGCCGCTGTCAGAAATGTTTGGCTACTCCACCACCCTGCGTTCAATGTCACAAGGCCGCGCTACGTACACGATGGAGTTCAAGCATTACAGCGAAGCTCCTCGTAACGTTGCCGAGGCTATCGTGGCCTCACGCGCTAAGTAAGCAAGAACTAATCCAAGCTGTCTGCGACGGTGTGCCGCCTAGTTCCCGTGCTAGGCGATCCAGCAATACCGTGCAGACGTAAAACCTAATCACGGGAAACGTTCTTTGGAGAATTGAAAATGGGAAAAGAAAAATTTGCACGCACCAAGCCCCACGTCAACGTGGGCACCATCGGTCACGTCGACCACGGTAAAACCACGCTGACCGCAGCCATCACCTCCGTGCTGGCCGTCAAATTCGGCGGTACGGCCAAGGCCTACGACCAAATCGACGCAGCACCGGAAGAAAAAGCACGCGGCATCACCATCAACACCGCCCACGTCGAGTACGAAACGGCTAACCGCCATTACGCCCACGTGGACTGCCCTGGTCACGCCGACTACGTTAAAAACATGATCACCGGTGCCGCCCAGATGGACGGCGCTATTTTGGTCTGCTCCGCCGCTGACGGCCCTATGCCCCAGACCCGCGAGCACATCCTGCTGGCCCGTCAGGTTGGCGTGCCTTACATCATCGTGTTCCTGAACAAGTGCGACATGGTTGACGACGCTGAGTTGCTCGAACTCGTTGAAATGGAAGTTCGCGAACTCCTGGACAAGTATGACTTCCCAGGCGACGACACCCCCATCATCCACGGCAGCGCCAAGCTCGCCCTGGAAGGCGACAAAGGCCCATTGGGCGAAGAAGCCATCATGAAACTGGCCGACGCACTGGACACCTACATCCCCCTGCCCGAGCGCGCAGTGGACGGTGCCTTCCTGATGCCAGTGGAAGACGTCTTCTCCATCTCCGGTCGTGGCACCGTGGTGACCGGTCGCGTTGAACGCGGCATCGTCAAAGTCGGCGAAGAGATCGAAATCGTTGGTATCGCTGACACGCAAAAAACCACCTGCACCGGTGTTGAGATGTTCCGCAAACTGCTCGACCAAGGTCAAGCAGGCGACAACGTCGGCATCTTGCTGCGCGGCACCAAGCGTGAAGACGTGCAGCGCGGCCAAGTGCTGTGCAAGCCCGGCTCCATCAAGCCCCACACCCACTTCACGGGCGAGATCTATGTCTTGTCCAAAGACGAAGGTGGCCGTCACACGCCTTTCTTCAACAACTACCGTCCTCAGTTCTACTTCCGTACCACGGACGTGACTGGTGCGATTGAGTTGCCAGAAGGCAAAGAAATGGTCATGCCAGGCGACAACGTGTCGATCACCGTCAAGTTGATCAACCCCATCGCCATGGAAGAAGGCCTGCGCTTCGCCATCCGCGAAGGTGGTCGCACCGTTGGTGCGGGTGTGGTTGCCAAGAT
>CANGME010000001.1 GCA_947455145.1 Comamonadaceae bacterium | reverse complement strand
GTTCTCGCCCACGTGCTGGCACATGGCGCGCAAGTCTTTCATGTCCAGCAGGAGCAGGCCCTGGTCGTCGGCAATTTTGAAGACGAGTTGCAACACGCCTTCTTGCGTGTCGTTGAGGTTGAGCATGCGGCCCAGCAGCAGGGGGCCCAAGTCGCTCACGGTGGCGCGCACGGGGTGGCCTTGCTCGCCAAAGACATCCCATAGCGTCACGGGGAATGCTATTGATTCAGGAGCTTGTAACGAACGATCTGCAAGGACTTTGGCCAGTTTATCGCCTACAACACCGGCTTGGGAGATGCCTGTGAGGTCGCCTTTGATGTCGGCCATGAAGACCGGCACACCCAGGCGAGAGAAGCCCTCGGCCAGGGTTTGCAGGGTGATGGTTTTGCCGGTTCCGGTGGCCCCGGTGATGAGGCCGTGGCGGTTGGCCTTGTCAGGCCGGATGAAGCATTGGGTCTCGCCGTGTTGAGCAATCAGTATCGAATCTGCCATGTCGTCCTCAAAAAGTACAATCCAAGGCTGTAGCGTAACGAACTTTTTAGAGGAATTCGCGTGGCTGGACACAGTAAATGGGCCAATATTCAACACCGCAAGGGGCGGCAGGACGAGAAGCGGGGCAAGATCTGGACGCGCATCGTGCGCGAGATCACCGTGGCGGCCCGTTCCGGTGGCGGTGATTTAAGCGCCAACCCGCGCCTGCGTCTGGCGGTGGAAAAGGCCAAGGCCGCCAATATGCCGGCCGACCGCGTCAAGTACAACATCGACAAGGCCACCGGCAACCAAGAGGGCGTGCACTACGAAGAGATTCGCTACGAGGGCTACGGCATTGGTGGCGCGGCCATCATGGTGGACACCATGACCGACAACCGCGTGCGCACCGTGGCGGAGATGCGTTTTGCCTTTAGCAAAAACGGCGGCAATATGGGGACTGAGGGCTCAGTGGCCTTTCAGTTCAAGCACGTTGGGCAGTTCATTTTTGCCCCTGGCACGAGTGAAGACAAGGTGATGGACGTGGCGCTGGAGGCAGGCGCTGAAGACGTCATCACCGACGACGACGGCGCGATTGAGGTGCTGACGGCCTATGCTGACTTTGAGACGGTGAAAAACGCGCTGGAAACCGCTGGCCTGAAGCCTGAGGTGGCTGAAGTCACCATGCGGCCTGAAAACACCATTGACCTCGCGGGCGATGACGCCATCAAAATGCAAAAACTCCTGGACGTGCTGGAAGACCTGGACGACGTGCAGGCGGTCTATCACAACGCAAATATCTCTTTATGAACATTCTTGTCATTGGTGGCGGCGGCCGTGAACACGCGCTGGCCTGGAAGCTGGCTCAGTCCCCTAAAGTGCAGATGGTGTACGTAGCGCCGGGCAACGGCGGGACGGCGCTTGATAAGCGTTTGAAAAACATCAACATCACCGATGTCACGGCCCTGCGCGAGTGGGCCATCGCTGAAAAAATTGAACTCACGGTGGTGGGGCCTGAAGCCCCGCTGGCGGCTGGCGTGGTGGACGAGTTCCGTGCCCACGGTCTGCGGGTCTTCGGCCCAACCAAGGCAGCGGCGCAGCTGGAAAGCTCCAAGGCTTTCTCCAAAGCCTTCATGCAGCGCCACGCTATTCCCACGGCGGCTTATGACACCTTTACTGACCCAGTACTGGCCCATGCCTATGTGGACAAAATGGGCGCGCCCATCGTCATCAAGGCCGATGGCCTGGCCGCTGGCAAGGGCGTGGTGGTTGCCATGAATTTGGCCGAGGCGCACGAGGCGATTGACTTCATGCTGCTGGACAACACGCTAGGCGTGAGCCACAACACGGGCGGCGCAAGGGTCGTCATTGAAGAGTTTTTGCAGGGTGAAGAGGCCAGCTTCATCGTGCTGTGTGACGGTAAAAACGTCACCGCCTTGGCCACCAGCCAGGACCACAAACGCCTGCTGGATGGCGACCAAGGTCCCAACACCGGCGGCATGGGCGCGTATTCACCCGCCCCCGTGGTGACGCCCGAGGTGCACGCCCGCGCCATGCGCGAGGTCATCATGCCCACCATCAAGGGGATGGAAAAAGATGGCATCCCCTACACCGGGTTTTTGTATGCGGGTTTGATGATTGACGAGCAGGGCCACATCAAGACGCTGGAGTTCAACTGCCGCATGGGTGACCCAGAGACGCAGCCGATTTTGATGCGCTTGAAGAGTGATTTGGTCGATGTGCTGTGGGCAGCGACCGAGCCAGGCCCGCACGGCAAATTGGATCAAATTGAGATGGAGTGGGATCGGCACATTGCTCTGGGTGTGGTCATCGCCGCGCCGGGCTACCCTCTGAACCCGCGCAAGGGCGACGTGATCACCGGCCTGCCCAAAGACAGCGATGAAGCGGTGGTGTTCCATGCCGGTACGGCGATGAAGGATGGTCAAGTGCTCACCAGCGGCGGTCGCGTTTTATGTGTCACGGTCTTGGGCGAAACCGTTAAGCAGGCGCAACAACGCGCTTATGACCTAACTAAGAGCATTCACTTTGACGGCATGCAGTACCGCACCGATATTGGCCACCGGGCCATGAAGAGCTGACGCACATGGCCAGCGAATTTCCCCCGCCCCATTCGGTGCAGTTCACCGGCAGCCCGCTGGCGCGCTGGGTGTTGGCGCGCATGGGTTGGCAGGTGAAGTTTGAAGGCTTGCCTGCCTTGCAGGGCATGATTGTGGTGTACCCGCACACCAGCAATTGGGATTTTCCGGTGTGTGTATTGGTTAAGTGGGCGATTGGTATTCAACTGAATTTTTGGGGCAAAGACAGTCTGTTTCGCATCCCCTTGTTTGGTCCCTGGCTGCGTTGGTTGGGCGGTGTGCCGGTGGATCGCAGTGCCTCCAAGGGCATGGTTGCGCAGGCCGTGCAGCAGTTTGCGACCCATCGTGCGCAGGCTAGTTACTTTTGGCTGGGTGTGTCACCCGAAGGCACGCGCAAGAAGTTGCCTGGCTGGCGCAGCGGTTTTTACCAGACAGTGGTTCAGGCCGGTGTGCCCTTGGGTTTGGTGCGGCTGGATTACGCGCGGCGTGAGGTGGTGGCGCTGGACTTTGTCACGCTCAGTGGTGACCCTGAAGTTGATTTTGTCAAAATTGCCGTTGCGTACGAGGGGGTGGAAGGCTTTATTGCAGGCAATGCCGCGCCCATTCGTCTGATGGATCGGACGGTTGACTCAGAGGTTCAGGTGGCCAAGGCATGACTCAAAACCCGCATGATCTTTCTCACACGACAGCGGTTCGCAACTACCTGATCGGTTTGCAAACGCGCATCACCACCGCCATGGCCCAGTTGGATGGCCAAGCGTTTGTGTCAGATGCTTGGACCAAAGCGCCGGGCGAGCCACTACAAGGCAATGGGGTAACCCAAATTTTGGAAGGCGGGGCGGTGTTGGAGCGTGCAGGCTGCGGCTTCTCCCACGTCCAAGGCCCTAAGCTGCCACCCTCTGCCACCCAGCACCGGCCTGAGCTGAACGGCGCGCCGTTTGAGGCCATGGGCGTGTCTCTGGTCTTTCACCCTCGCAACCCCTATGCGCCCACCGTGCACATGAATGTGCGCATGCTCTCAGCCAAGGGCGCGGATGGGCAAGAGGTCTGCTGGTTTGGCGGCGGAATGGACTTGACGCCGTGCTATGGCTTTGAAGAAGATGCAGTGCACTTTCACACCCAGTGCCGCGATGCGTTGGCCCCCTTTGGCGTGGACAAATACCCACGCTTTAAAACCTGGTGCGATGATTACTTTTACCTCAAGCACAGGCAAGAGGCGCGCGGCATTGGCGGTGTCTTTTTTGACGACTTTTCAGAGCTGGGCTTTGACGGTGGCTTTGCCATGATGCGTGCGGTGGGCGATGCATTTTTAGGGGCTTATCTGCCCTTGATCGAGCGACGCATGAACACACCTTATGCCCAGCGCGAGCGCGACTTCCAACTCTACCGCCGTGGCCGCTATGTCGAGTTCAACTTGGTGTGGGACAGGGGTACGCACTTTGGCTTGCAATCGGGCGGGCGCACGGAGTCTATTCTGCTCTCCATGCCGCCGCTGGCGAGTTGGTCTTACCAACACCAGCCCGAGCCGGGTTCGGCTGAAGCGGCGCTGTACACGCAGTTTTTACCGCGCAGGGAGTGGGTTTGAGCTTGCCCGTCAAGCGCATGGGTGTCTTGGGCGGCGCCTTTGACCCGCCGCATCTGGCGCATTTGGCACTCGCCCAGGCGGCGATAGCCCAGTTGAAATTGGATGAGTTGCGCGTGCTGCCCACGGGCCAGGCCTGGCACAAGACCCGCAAACTGAGTCTTGCTGAGCACCGCCTCGCCATGACCAAGCTGGCCTTTGCCGATGTGCCAAAAGTGGTGGTGGATGAGCGGGAAATCCGGCGAGAAGGGGCAACCTATACCGTGGACACCTTACGCGAGTTGAGGGCTGAAAACCCAGGTGCTGAATTGTTTTTGGTGCTGGGGGAAGACCAGGCGCGGGTCTTCGGTACTTGGCATGAATTTGAGGCTATCGCCCAAATCGCTATAATTTGCGTAGCTGCTCGCGCTATATTGACGAATGACGAGGCCACCTCAGGCACTCAAAACGCATCGTCTTCAGACCCCATGCCCAACCATTTTCACCCGCTGAAAATGCCAAACATGCCCGTCAGCGCCACCCTCATTCGTGCACGCATTGCCGACCATCAGGACATCTTGCCTCTGGTGACCGAGCCCGTTGCGCGCTATATTGCTAACTATCACCTTTTTGAAACCACTTGATGACTACTGAAACTGCCGCTAAAAAAGACATTCAAAAACTCCAGCGCGCCATTGTTGATGGCCTGGAGGACGTGAAGGCCCAGGACATCCAGGTGTTCGATACCGAGCATCTGTCGGCGCTGTTTGAGCGCGTCATCATCGCCTCTGGCACCTCCAACCGCCAAACCAAGGCCTTGGCTGCCAGCGTGCGCGATGCGGTGCGCGAGGCAGGTTTCGCCAAGCCCCGCATGGAGGGTGAAGAAAACGGCGAGTGGATCATTGTGGATTGCGGCGCGGCTGTGGTACACGTCATGCAGCCCAATATCCGCCAGTACTACCACCTAGAAGACCTGTGGGGCGAAAAGCCGGTGCGTTTGAAGTTTGGCGCTGATAAGCCTGCAGTTGCTGCGGTGGCCAAGGCACCCGCCAAAGAAGCCAAGCCCGCCAGTACCAGCCTGAAACGCTCCAACGCGGCCAAGAAGGGCGTGCTGGAGAACTTCCCCTCCAAGGCGCAGGTGAAGAAGGATGCGGCCAAGGCTGCGCCCGCTAAAAAAGCGGCGGCTAAGAAAACCACGAGCAAACCCAAGGTGATCGTGGTTGGCAAGCCGGTTGCTAAAACGTCAACTAAAGCAGCCGCTAAGTCATCGACCAAAGCACCTGCCAAAGTCGCCGCTAAAGCGCCAGCCAAAAAAGTGGCGAAGAAGACCCCGGCCAGCAAGGCCTGAGCGAGCTTGGCATGAGGCTGCTGATTGTGGCCGTCGGCCAGCGAGTGCCCGATTGGGCCCAAACCGCTTGGGACGATTACGCCAAGCGCTTCCCCGCCTCAGAGTTCAAACTCGAGCTTAAAGCCGTCAAGACCGAGGCGCGCGGCTCCAAAACGATAGAACAACTCTATGCCGCCGAGCGCATGCGCATTGAAGCTGCCATACCCAAAGGCACGCGCATCGTGGCCTTGGACGAGCGCGGCACGAACCTGACCACGGTGGCGCTAGCGGGCAAGCTCAAGAGCTGGCAATTAGCGGGCGGCGATGTGGCGTTGGTCATTGGTGGCCCAGATGGGTTAGACCCCGCCTTTAGGCAGGCTGCCCATGAGCGAATCCGACTTTCTGATTTGACGCTGCCCCATGCCATGGTGCGCGTGCTGCTGATTGAGCAGCTCTACCGCGCCTGGTCCATCAACGCCAACCATCCCTACCATCGTGAGTGATTTCATTTACCTCGCCTCCCAAAGCCCGCGCCGTCGTCAGTTGCTGGAGCAGTTAGGGGTGCGCTATGAGTTGCTGCTACCCGACGAGCACGAGGACGCCGAAAGCATAGAGGCTGTGCTCCCCAATGAGGCACCCGCCACCTACGTGCAGCGCGTGACCGGGCTCAAGCTCGACATGGCGGTGCAGCGCCTGAAGCACCGTGGTTTGCCGCCCGCGCCCATCCTGTGCTCGGACACCACCGTGGGCTTAGGCCGACAGATTTACGGCAAACCTGCGGATGAACGCGATGCCGAGCGCATGCTCGCTGAGTTGGCAGGCCACACGCACCGGGTGCTCACCGCTGTGGCTGTGGGGAGTGCGCGCAAACGCGAGCAGGCGCTGAGTGTTTCGCGCGTGAGCTTTGCCCCTTTAAGCCCGCGCGAGATCAAGCACTATGTGGCCAGCGGCGAGCCCTTGGGCAAGGCCGGAGCCTATGCCGTGCAGGGCAGGGCAGCGGTTTTTATTTCAAAAATCTCGGGCAGCTACACGGGCATCATGGGTTTACCCTTGTTTGAGACGGCACAATTGCTGAACAACTTCGGGTTCAAAAACTAAGCCATGCAAGAAGACATCCTGATCAACTGGTCACCCCAGGAAACCCGTGTGGCCGTGGTGGAAAACGGGGCCGTGCAAGAGCTGCATGTGGAGCGCACGTTCGAGCGCGGCTTGGTCAGCAATGTCTATCTTGGCAAAGTCAGCCGGGTGTTGCCTGGTATGCAATCGGCCTTTATCGACATTGGCTTGGAGAGAGCGGCCTTTTTGCATGTGGCCGATGTGTGGCACAAACCGCCTGAGGGCGAGTCGCTCACAACAGCCCGCAACACCCAACCGCAAATCCCAATTGAAAAGCAGGTGTTCGAAGGGCAATCTTTGATGGTGCAAGTCATCAAAGACCCCATAGGTACCAAAGGCGCGCGCCTGTCTACGCAGATCAGCATTGCCGGGCGATTGCTGGTGTTTTTGCCGCAAGACGACCATGTGGGTGTGTCGCAGAAGATTCCGTTGGAGCAGCGCGATGCCCTGCGCAAGCGCCTGCAAGCGCTGGCAGGGGAGCAAGGCGGCGGCTTCATCCTGCGCACCAACGGTGAAGAATCAAGTGACTCAGAACTGGCAGAAGACATTGCGTACCTGCGCAAGACCTGGGCGCGCATCAAAGACGCGTCGATGCGCCTGCCACCCAAGTCGCTGTTGCACCTTGATTTGAATCTTTTACAGCGCGTGTTGCGTGACTTGGCCAGTGAGTTCACCCAGAGCATCAAGGTGGATTCATCAGAACAGTTTGAAGCGTTGCAGATTTTTGCGCGCGAATTCATGCCGGCAGCGGCGGATAAGTTGCAGCACTACAAGGGCGAGCGCCCGATCTTTGACCTCTACAGCATTGACGAAGAAATCGCCAAAGCCTTAGGGCGGCGGGTGGAATTGAAATCAGGCGGTTACCTGATCGTGGACCAGACGGAAGCGCTGACCACGGTGGACGTGAACACCGGTGGCTTTGTGGGCGCGCGTAATTTTGACGACACGATTTTTAAAACCAATTTGGAAGCTTCACAAGCCATAGCGCGCCAACTTCGCTTGCGTAATTTGGGCGGCATCATCATTGTTGATTTCATCGACATGGCGCGTGAAGACCATCAAGTGGCGGTGTTGGCCGAGTTCCGCAAACAGCTCGCCAAAGACCGCGTGAAAACCATGGCGGGCGGTTTCTCGCAACTGGGTTTGGTGGAGATGACGCGCAAGCGCACGCGTGAGTCGCTGGCGCACTTGCTGTGCGAACCCTGCCCGACTTGCGAAGGCAAGGGCATCGTCAAAACTGTGCGCAGCGTGGCCTACGACATCTTCCGCGAGATTTTGCGCGAGGCGCGCCAGTTCAACCCGCGAGAGTTTCGCGTGGTGGCCGCGCCGCAAGTGATTGATCTGCTGCTGGACGAGGAAAACCAGTACCTCGCCGGTTTGAGCGAGTTCATTGGCAAGCCGGTCTCTTTGCAGCGCGACACGGCCATGGGGCAAGAGCAGTACGACATCGTGTTGTTGTGATCAGTCTTGTTTTTAAAGTGTGATGCACCGTGACGAACTCCAGCCTTAACGTGTCGCCCATCCCGATACTGACCTACCATCAGATCGCGCCTGCGCCGCCCAAGGGCACGCCATACCGCAGTCTCGTCGTCGCGCCTCTGGACTTTGCGCGCCAGATGGCCTGGCTTAAATTGCTGGGCTACCAAGGTCTGTCCATGCCTGCGTTGATGCCTTATTTGCGCGGTGAGCGCCAGGGCAAAGTCGTCGGCATTACCTTCGATGACGGCTACTTGAACAACCTCACCCACGCTCTGCCGGTGTTGCAGAGGCAGCGGTTCTCGGCGACTTGCTATGTGGTCAGTCAACTGTTGGGGCAAACCAATGTGTGGGATCGCGAGGTCGGCATTCCTGCTTCGCCACTGATGACTTTGGCGCAACTCAGGCAATGGATTCAAGGCGGGCAAGACGTGGGGGCGCATACCCGCCACCATGTGCATCTGCCGCAGTTGAGTGTGGCCGAATGTCAAGACGAAATTGCGCTGTGCAAGTCAGAGCTGGAGGCGGGGCTGGGTGTGCCGGTTGCGCATTTTTGCTACCCCTATGGAGACTTTACGGCAGCGCATGTGGCTCTGGTGCAGCAGGCTGGTTTTGAGAGCGCCACCACCACAGCGCGCAGCCGTTGTCATGCGGGTGAAGATTTGCTGCAGTTGCCGCGTGTGCCCATAGTCCGCAGAACCTCGCGCTTGGCCATGTGGGTCAAGTTGGCCACGTCCTATGAGGACAAAAAACGCTTATGACGCCAAGCCCCGCAGGCCGCGTGCCCAATGAGCTGAGCCCGCTGCCCAAGCGGCGCTTGCGCATTGCCGTGTTGAGTCGCTCGTTTCGGGCCACAGGTGGGGGTGCTGAGCGCTATTCCATGGCCTTGGTGGAGCAGTTGGCCCACAGCCATGAGATGCATGTCTTTTCCCAAGAGCTGGAGCATGCCTGGCCCGGTGTGGTTTATCACCCGGTGTCCATGCCTCTGAAGAAGCCGCGTTGGATCAACCAGCTGTGGTTTGCGGCCGCCACTTGGTGGGCTACGCGGCGTGGGTTTGATGTGGTGCATTCGCATGAGAACACCTGGTATGGCCAGGTACAGACCGTGCACGTGCTGCCCATTCAATACAACCTGTTCCATGGCCGCACGGGCTGGCGTCTGGCACTGCGCTGGTTGAAGGTCATCACCAGCCCGCGCTTGTTGACTTACATCGGTTTGGAGCGTTCACGCTATCGCCTGGATGGCCCGCGCACGATTGTGACAACCTCCAAAATTTTGCAAACCATCATGGCGCAAACCTACCCGGCAGCGGTGTCTGCGATGCAGGTGGTGACGCCGGGCGTGGCTGAGGTTCCTGGGTTGACCAGCGATGCGGATAGAGGTGCGCAGCGCAAGCGGCTGGGCTTGCCTGGGCAGGGACGGTGTGTGCTTTTTGTGGCGAATGATTTCAAGCGAAAAGGCTTGCCTGCTTTGCTACAAGCGATGCGTGATTTACCCAGCGATGTGTATTTGGTCGTCGTTGGGAATGATGAGCACCTTGCACAATTTAAAAACCAAATTCAAACCGATCATTTGGAACATCGGGTTTTCTTCCTTGCTGCACTCCAAGAGATAGGCGTGGCGTACCGGGCGGCTGATTGTTTGGCCCACCCAACACTGGAGGACACCTTTGCCATGGTGGTGCTGGAGGCGATGGCGCATGGCTTGCCGGTGGTTGTGAGTGGTGAACTGTATTGCGGTATTGCGGGTCTGCTCAGTGACGGTAAAAATGCGCTGCTACTGGAGAACCCAAGGGATTCGGATGCGCTGGCACTGGCATTGAACCGGGTCATCGGCGAGCCGCAGTTCTATCAGCAATTGAGCCAAGCGGGCCTTGACTTTGCGCGCGAACACCAGTGGGCAGACGCGGCTCAAAAAATGGCCGCTATCTACGAGGCGCTTGCGGTTCAGGCTGATCAGTGAGGCTCTTTGAGAGGGGTGGCTTCAGGCTCAGTATGAAGACCGAGTTGGTAGAGCCGTGAGTAGTGGCCGTTCTGTTGGATCAGATCCGCGTGCGTGCCAGTCTCCACGATTTGCCCAGCCTCCATCACCACAATGCGGTCGGCATGGCGGACGGTGGACAGTCGGTGTGCAATCACCAAGGTGGTGCGGTTGCGCATCAGCACTTGCAGTGCCTCTTGCACCGCACGTTCTGACTCGGTGTCCAGCGCCGATGTGGCTTCATCCAAAATCAAAATCGGCGCATCTTTGTAAAGTGCGCGGGCAATGGCCAGGCGTTGGCGCTGGCCACCGGAGAGCTGCATGGCGTTATGACCGACCAGGGTGTCTATGCCTTGTGGCAGGTCTGAAATCCATTGCGTCAGGTGGGCTGCATTCAGACATCGGGTGATCTTGTCGCGATCTATGGCCATGCCCAACGCAACGTTGGCCGCAATGCTGTCATTGACCATGACCACGTGCTGACTCACCAATGCAAACTGCGAGCGCAGGGCCGTGAGCGACCACTCCCGAATGTCATGGCCTTCAAGTTTGACCTGACCTTCGCTAATGTCCACAAAGCGCGGTAGTAAATTTACCAGCGTCGTTTTGCCTGAACCTGAAGCTCCGACCAAGGCTACGGTTTCACCGGCATTCACCCGGAGGTTGAGGTCTTGAATGGCTGGCGCGCCCTCAGTCGTGTAACGCACGCTAAGGTGAGCAAACTCGATCGCGCCGGAGGCACGCGGCACAGAAAAATCGCCCTCAGTTTCGCTGGGCGTGGCTTCAATGAGGGCCAAACCTCGCTCCAGCGCTACCAGCCCACGGGTGATGGGGTTGGAGACTTCGGAGAGTTGACGAATGGGCGACACAATCATCAGCATCGCCGTCACAAAAGCGGCAAACCCCCCGACTGAAGTGCCCAGCGTGGCGCTTTGCAACAAGGCCACCGAGATGACGGCCGACAAAGCGGCTGCCGCCAGCATTTGAGTCATGGGCGTCATGGCCGCACCGGCAACGGTGGACTTCATGGCCAGACCCTTGAGCTGCTCACTGATGCCATTGAATCGCTTGGCTTGCGTTGGCTGCGCAGCGTAAAGGCGAATGTCACGATGCGCCAAGACATTTTCTTCAACCACATAGGCCAGCTCGTCTGTCGCCTCCTGATTTACTTTGGTCAGCCTGTGAACCCGCTTGGTCAGAACGCGCATCACCCAAGCCACGGCTGGAAAAATGGCGGCGACAATGAGTGTCAAGCCCCAGTTGAGATAAAAAAGATAGCCGGTTAGCGCGACCAAGGTCAAGCTGTTGCGGGTCAGGCTCAGTAGGGAGTTCACCAGCATCTGGGCACCGTTTTGAACCTCGTACACCACGGTGTTGGACAAGGCACTGGAGCTTTGACTGGAGAATAACTTCAGATTGGCTACCAAAATCTTGTCAAACATGGCTTGACGCATGGTTAGTAAGCCATGATTGGTGATTTTGGTCAGGCCCAGTTGAGATACATAGCCTGCTAGGCCGCGTATGCCGAACAGCGACATCAGTGACACAGGAACGGTCCAGAGTGCAAGCGAGCCCTGCTGGAAGCCACGGTCCAACAAGGGTTTTAGCAGGGCAGGTATCAACGGCTCAGTGGCTGCGCCGACTACAGCACCTGCTGCAACGATTGCCCATGTGCCCGGCAGGGTGCCGAAATAGGGCATCAGCCGTTTGATCCGTTTGAACAGGCTAACCGGGGGTGGGTCTTCGCCAAACTTTGAATTTTGATCGGGCATTACGTGTTTGCTTTTGATGGCTTGATGCCTGTTATTAATGTCGTTGGATCTGTTGTAGGCATTGTGTTCCGAAGTCCGAGGGCCAGCAAAAGCCCAATAAGAACGCAGAAGTAGTCACCTATTAAATCGTCATACAAGGTCGAGTTAAACAGACATGCAATTGCCATCGCAGCAATGACAGATACGGTGGCTCGCATGATGGAGGTTGAGAACTTTTGTGCATCGCGCATCAGAGTGGCCAAAAATGCGAGAAAAAGAACCGTCCCGCCGATCCCAAGCTCTACCCCCCAAAGCAGGTACTCCTGATGTGGATTGCTGGCATTGCCTGAGCCAAAGGTTTGTGTGGCTGTGCTGCCTTCGAAGCGTTTGACGGTGATGGCCCAACTTCCAACGCCATGACCGATCCAGGGGCTCTCTTGCATGGCCTGCAAGGAGCGATGCCATGCATTGAGTCGAAAGCCTGATGAGCTTGTGGCGTCTGATTTTCGGGCATAGTTTTGACTTTCATTCAGTGTTTTTGAAATCCCTTCGCGAGCTTGATGAGAGCCAAAGTAAGCGCCGAAAACCACCAGGAGAGGCGTGATGATCAGGATCGGAAGACGCAGTCGCTTGGGCATGGCCCACATGGCCGCAAGTGAAACTAGGGCTATGGCGACGAGGTATCCGGTACGACCTGGCAAAAACATAAAGACATTGGCAATCGCCGCAGCCGCAAGCAGGCCTGCGCCCAAGCTTGGCCATAGTTTTTCAGCGCGAAGATGCCAGAGCACAGCGGCCGAGGTGGCAAACATGATGGATTGGTCAAGGTAGCTCTCGGCAAATACGACATATTGCGAGCCTAGGTTGCTTTGGTCGGCAGCCCAAGGCAGGGGTATGCCAGCAGCCAGCAGCCAGGAGTTAAGTATGACGAATGCCTGACCCGCTGCGAACACGGTGATTCCAAGCCGCGCTTCACGCTCCGTTCGAATGAGAAAAATCAGCGACAAGATCACCAATAATTTGCTGTGTTTGATGAGTGCTAAGTGCGCAATTCCATCATTAATCTGCGTCCAAAACAGGCTCAGGCCGAACGCCAGAAGAATGACCCCAACTACTCGGGGAGTCCACAGTCGTTTGAAGGCTGGGTCGCTTCGTTGGCTGAAGTAATCGCCGATCAGGATACTCAAGACCGACAGAACCAGCAGCACTTTTGCAAGACTGACCCATGCCATGGGGAGACTCACAGACACGGCGGCAAGGCAAATCAGAAAGAGTCGAAAGCTCCAACCAGGACGGGAATCGGGCGAGACAAATAGCATATGACGTTAAAGATGTCGCGCCGTTTGCTCTGGCGCCTTCCACTCGGCCCCTTTTTGCATCTCAACCGCTTTGGCATAGCGGTAAAACGTGCCTTCAAAATTACCCAGCGCGATAACAAAACCAGCCCAGCCGTCGAGAAAGCCGAGTTTAAAGATGTAGTGCTTCACAAAAGCCCAGATGCCGTGGGTCAGAGCGGAGCCCATGGAGAGTTTTTTGTGTTTGATCTTCTCGGCGCCTAGCGTAGAGTAGCGATTTGACTTGTGCATGACCTCGGCCATATTTTTGAAAGGGAACTGCCAGATCGGGTTTCTCAGGTGGCCAATGGGCTGCGTGGAGTTGAGGATGTAGCCCTCATGCACAGGCTTGAGGTCATAGGTCATAAAACCTTTGCGAAACAACTGCGGTTGGCGGTAGTTGGGGTACCAACCCGAGTGCTGGATCCAGCGGCCCATGAAGTAGTTGCGCCGGGGCATCCAATAGGCGTCTGCGGCCTTGGGGTCGTTGACAGTCTCGCGAATCTCACGCTCCGCCTCAGGAGTGCAGCGCTCGTCAGCATCCAGACTAAAGATCCACTCGTGTGAACAAGCCGCTATGGCTTGGTTGCGCAGGTCGCCAAAACCTTTGAAATCAACTTGTACGACCTTCGCCCCTAGCCGAGCGGCGATCTCGGGTGTTCCGTCGGTACTCCATGAATCCACCAGGATAATCTCGTCAGCCCACTTGACGCTTTCAATGGTGGCTGCTACTTTTTCAGCTTCGTTGAAGGCAATGATATAGACGGAGATATTGCGCATCGTAGGGGTGTTAGTATTCAGCGGCTTTCGCGCTGCGTGAGCATTTTCTAATGCCATGTAGTCTAGTTCAAAATGGATTCTTCCGAGCTTGTTTCCGTCGTGATCACGACCTATAACCGCAGTGACGCCTTGCTGGCGGTGCTGAATGGTTTGTCCCAGCAAACAGACCGACACTTCGAGGTGATCGTGGCGGATGATGGTTCTCGGGTAGTTCATCAGCGGGCCATTTGTGACGCTCCTGTGGCCCGGTCGTTGAAACTTGTGCATGTTTGGCATCCCGATGTTGGCTTTACTGCTTCTCGTGTGCGAAATCGGGGTGTGTCTGCAGCTACTGCCAAATACATCATCTTTTTGGATGGTGATTGCGTGCCCGAGGTGGACTTCATTGCGCAGCACAAGGCATTGGCCAAGTCTGGTTACTTTGTTAACGGCAGTCGCGTGCTTTTGTCAGAAGCCCTTACTGCGCGGGTCGTGATGGGGGTGGAGAGAATCTGCGGTCGCTCATGGATGTATTGGCTCCAACAACGCTGTTTAGGTCATGCTAGCAAACTCAGTGGTTTGTTACGTTTGTCTGATCGACCTGGAAGAGTGGAGAAAACATTCACTTGGAAGGGGATCCGCAGTTGCAATATGGCCGTTTGGCGATCTGACTTTGAACAGGTCAATGGCTTTGACGAATCTTTCGTCGGCTGGGGTCATGAAGACGCTGATTTTGTTTTGCGCCTGCATAACAGTGGGGTATTTCGTAAAAATGGTTATTGTGCGACGGAAGTTTTTCACCTCTGGCATACAGAGGCCGCCCGGGATCAAGAGTCCCTCAATGCGCGTACCGTAAAAGAGAGAGTAAAGACCGACATCACGAAAGCGGCCCTCGGATACGCGCAGTTACGCGTCAATGATGATGCAGTGGTCACAAGACTGGGATAATCTAGCCATGATGAAACGATATTTGTTAGCTTTATTGACCGCTTTGGCATGCCTACCCGTATGGGCTCAGTTTCGTGTTGAGGTTTCAGGCGTCGGCCTGACCCAGTTGCCTATCGCCATTGCACCATTTCGGGGGGAAGAAACCTCCTCACAAAAAATATCCCAAATCGTGCAGGCTGATTTGGAGCGTAGCGGCCAGTTTCGCTTGGTGGATGATGCTGGAGCATTGCTGGATGAAAGCTCTCGTCCTGACATGTCGGTGTGGCGTCAAAAAAATGCCGACTCTCTGCTCACCGGCAGCGTAACGCGTTTGGCCGATGGCCGTTACGACGTGCGTTTTCGCCTGTGGGACGTTGTGCGGGGGCAAGATATTGGTCGTGATGGCTACGTTGTGGTTCAAGGGGATTTACGACTTGCTGCGCACAAAATTGCAGATTACGTTTATGAGAAATTAACCGGCGATAAAGGTGTTTTCTCAACTCGAATTGCCTACGTAACGAAATCTTCGATACGATTTGATCTGTGGGTTGCCGATGCGGATGGAGAAAATGCCCAGTCGGCCCTGAGTAGCCCTGAGCCCATCATTTCCCCCGCATGGTCACCCAACGGTTCTCAGTTGGCATATGTGTCTTTTGAATCACGCAAGCCAGTGGTTTATGTACACACGGTTGCAACTGGTAAACGCCGCTTGGTTGCCAACTTTCGTGGATCCAACAGTGCCCCTGCTTGGTCTCCCGATGGCCGTACCCTGACGCTCACACTCAGCCGCGACGGTGGATCCCAGCTTTATACGCTGGATGTTAATGGTGGCGAGCCACGGCGTTTAACCCAATCCTCCAGCATTGACACCGAGCCGGTTCATTCGCCAGATGGCCGCAGCATTTATTTTGTGAGCGATAGGGGAGGAAGCCCGCAAATTTACCGTATGAATGCAAGTGGCGGTACCGCTGAGCGGGTGACTTTTACAGGCACATACAACATATCACCTGCAGTTAGTTCTGATGGCCGCTGGTTGGCTTATATATCGCGCATCAATGGTGCCTTCAAATTGTTTTTAATGTCGATCGCCACTGGCCAGGCCACATCAATCACCGACACGACTGCGGACGAGAGCCCTAGTTTTTCACCCAATGGACGTCTAATCGTGTATGCCACCAAGCAGCAAGACAAAGAAGCGCTCATGACCAGCACGCTGGACGGCAAAATCAAGGCACGTCTGGCAGGTAAGGGTGGGGATATTCGGGAGCCGGATTGGAGTCCGTTTCAAAAATAAGCCAATTGATTTTTTATTTAACAGGAGTCTTGAACATGAATATGAAAAAATGGATTTTAATTTTGGGTGTTACTTCGCTGCTGGTTGCTTGTGGCTCCTCCGTTAAGCTGGACAAAGCACCGGTTGAAGACCGTTCTGGGACGTCTGCTGACCAAAATGCCAATTCAACAGCTGGCAGTGCCATGGGTAAAAGCAATGTGCCACCACTGGAAGTTGGAAAATCTGCAACCGATACTATGCCTGTCAGCGCGCGACTGGTGTACTTTGACTACGATAGCTTCGTGATCAAGGCCGAGTCTCAACCCTTGGTTGAGTCCAATGCCCGTCTGATCAAAGCCGACAAAAACCGTAAAGTTGTTATTGAAGGCCACACCGACGAACGTGGCGGTCGTGAGTACAACTTGGCTCTGGGCCAAAAGCGTGCCGAAGCCGTGCGCCGTGCCTTGGTACTCTTGGGTGTGGCTGACAGTCAATTGGAAGCAGTGAGCTTTGGCAAAGAAAAGCCGATGGCGACTGGTTCGGACGAGGCGTCCTTGGCTAAAAATCGTCGAGCCGAAATTTCTTACCGCTAAGCCACTGAGGCCAACGATCATGAACATGCGAGTGCGAATTGCAGCTGTCTTGTTGTCGGGCTGCGCCATGGGTGCGGCACACGCAGGCTTGTTTGATGACGATGAAGCGCGTCGTGCGATTCTGGATTTGCGGCAACGGATCGATGCGGTTCGCAAAGACTCGCAAACCCAGACCGCTGAAGAGTCCCGCCGTACGGCGGAAGAAAACGCACAATTGCGCCGTGGTTTGGTGGAATTGCAAAACCAGATCGAAGTCTTGCGGTCTGATCTTTCAAAGATGCGGGGTCAGAACGAAGAGCTTATCCGTAGCGTTTCGGATTTGCAGCGTCAGCAAAAAGATGTGGTGCAGGGTGTTGATGATCGTTTGCGGAAGATTGAGCCGGCCAAGGTCGCGGTGGATGGTCGAGAGTTTTTAGCCGACCCCACAGAGAAGCGAGACTTTGAATCAGCGCTAGCTGTCTTCCGAAAGGGTGACTTTGCTGCTGCGCAAGTGGCTTTTTTTGACTTCATCCGGCGCTACGGTCAAAGCGGTTATGCGCCATCTGCCAATTTCTGGCTGGGCAATGCGCGTTACGCCATGCGTGACTACAAAGAGGCTGTGCTGAACTTCCGAGCCTTGCTGGCTCAAGCACCGGATCACCTTCGAGCACCTGAGGCTGTGCTGTCTATTGCCAATTGCCAGCTCGAACTCAAAGACAACAAAGCAGCCAAAAAGACGCTAGAAGATTTAATCAAGGCCTACCCTCAGTCTGAAGCTGCTTCTGCAGCTAAAGAGCGTCTGTCACGCCTCAAATAAGCGGCTGCGTCAGTACAAGCTGCATGCCCTAAAATTCGGGCATGCAAGTTTCTGAACTCAACGCCCTAACCACCCAAATCTTGGCGGCAGCTTTTTTGCTGTCGCTTGCCTTTGGTTTTATCACCCAGCGCACGCATTTTTGCACCATGGGGGCCATCGGAGATGTGGTCAACATGGGTGATTGGACCCGAATGCGGCAGTGGGGGCTTGCGATTGGTGTGGCCATGATTGGTTTTGCTGTCTTGGCCTATACCGGGCTCATTGATGCTTCCAAAACCATCCACGCAAGCAACCGCTGGTTCTGGCTATCAGCCACAGTTGGCGGTGCACTGTTTGGCTTTGGCATGGTGCTAGCGTCGGGTTGCGGCAATAAAACACTGGTGCGTGTGGGCAGCGGCAACCTCAAGTCGTTGATCGTGATGTTGGTCTTAGGCCTATCTGCCTTTGCGACACTCAAAGGTATAACGGCCGTCCTTCGCGTGGAAACGGTTGACTTGGTGGTTGTTGACTTTCCCACCGTTGCTAATCTGCCTCACCTGTTTGCTGCCGCATTGAGCTTAAACCCTGTGTTGGTAAGCCTTGTTATGGGTGTGCTTATCGGCGGGGGTCTCGTCGTTTGGGCATTGATGGGGCCGGAGTTTTGCCAAGTTGACAACTTGCTGTCTGGCTTGGGCATCGGGGCCATCATCGTTGCCATGTGGTGGGTCAGTGGGCACCTAGGCTATTTGGCAGAGCATCCTGAAACCCTGAGTGAAACCTTTCTGGCAACCAACTCGGGCCGGGCTGAGGCATTGAGCTTTGTCGCACCAGTAGCCTATACGCTGGACTTGTTGATGTTCTTCAGCGACAAGAGCAAAGTTCTAACGATGGGTATTGTTTCCGTGTTGGGCGTCATCTTGGGCTCCACCATCAGCGCCCTGGTGACACGCAGCTTTCGCTGGGAAGGCTTTGGCAGCACCGAAGACGTGGGCAATCACCTGGTTGGTGCCGTGCTAATGGGCGTGGGTGGTGTCACCGCCATGGGTTGCACGGTGGGGCAAGGATTGACGGGCATTTCTACTCTGGGCTTGACTAGCTTTGTGGCGCTTTTTTCCATCATCGCAGGTGCAGTTGCGGCCTTTAAATACCAGGTGTGGCGCATCGAGCAGATGGCATGATCTCTAGCGTCGTCCAGATGGACGTTGAGAGACGTTTTGGTGGGTTAGATCGACTTTACGGTGTGACAGGCGCACAGCGCATTCGTGCCGCGCACATTGCAGTGGTTGGCATTGGCGGCGTGGGCTCATGGGCTGTAGAGGCGCTGGCACGCAGCGGGGTAGGGCGATTGACCCTGATAGACCTGGACCACATCTCCGAATCCAATATCAATCGGCAAATTCATGCGCTGGAGACGACACTCGGTCAAGCCAAAGTGCTGGCCATGCGAGACCGCATTGCGCAGATCAACCCCGCTTGTGAAGTTGATTGCATTGAAGAATTTGTGGAGCCCGGCAACTGGCCAAGCCTGCTGCCCGCTGGGGTGAGCGGTGTGATCGACGCCTGCGATCAAATGCACGCCAAAACCGCCATGGCTGCCTGGGCACTTCAAAACAAAATCAGTTTCATTACCGTGGGCGCGGCGGGTGGCAAACGCTTGGCGCACAAAGTGGACATTGAAGATTTAAGCGCCATCACCCATGACCCCTTGCTGGCTCAATTGCGCTATCGCTTGCGCAAAGAACATGGTGCAGCACGTGAGGGTAAAAAAATTGGCATCACGGGTGTTTTCAGCCGCGAAGCCGTGAGTCAACCTGATGCCTCGTGCGCAGTAGAGGGTGATGGTTCTCTGAACTGCAGCGGCTATGGTTCATTGGTTTCTGTCACAGCCACATTCGGTCAGTGCGCAGCCGGGTGGCTGATGAATGAAATTTCTCAACGCGCTTGAAGAAGCGTAAGATTTCCAGTTATAATTTGAGGCTTGGCGGAACAGCATAAACCCTGTTTCACCAGTGATGGGACGTTAGCTCAGTTGGTAGAGCAGCGGACTTTTAATCCGTTTGTCGTGGGTTCGACCCCCGCACGTCCCACCAAGAAATTCAAGCCCCGTAGCCGTAATAGCTACGGGGCTTTTTCGCTATTTGAATCGTGGCGTTAAAGTGTCAATATATGTCTAGCAGCAGTCTCTTTGCTCACCGCCAATTTCTTCGCTTCTGGTTCGCCAGACTAGCGGGCGTTATGGCCAATCAGATGTTGATGGTGGCCGTGGCTTGGCACATGTACGACATCACCTCCAGCGCTTGGGATCTGGGCTTGGTGGGTTTGTTTCAGTTCATTCCCGCGTTACTGATGACGTTGCCTGGCGGGCATTTGGCAGACCGATTTCACCGCGGACGTATCTTTGCAGCCTGCATGCTGGCGCAGGCGGTAGTGGCTGCCTGGCTGGTTGGGGCCACGCAGTGGGGGCATGTCACGCGGGAGTTGATTTTTGGTTTGTCCGTGTTGCTGGGTATGGCGAGGGCCTTTCAGATGCCGGTGCAGCAATCGCTCACGCCTATGCTGGTTCCGTCAGAGTTCTTGCAGCGGGCGATTGCGATGAGTTCCAGCGGTCAACAGGTGGCTGTCATCAGCGGGCCAGCGCTGGGCGGATTGCTTTATTTGGCGGGTCCGTCGGTGGTCTATGTGACTAGCATGGCGTTACTCTTACTGGCTTGCGTCTTAGTGTTGACGGTGCGCTACACCCATCGCCCCTCACAACTTGCTGCGACCTGGGGCACAGTGATGGCGGGCGTGGCTTTTGTCTGGCAGCGCAAGGTGTTGCTAGGTGCCACATCGCTGGATTTGTTTGCTGTCTTGTTGGGCGGGGCCACTGCCTTGTTGCCAATCTACGCGCGCGATATCCTGCATACTGGGCCTGAGGGCTTGGGCCTGCTGCGTGCTTCGCCCGCGATTGGCGCGCTCATCATGTCGTTGGTACTTTTAAGGTGGCCAATACGGCGCTGGGTGGGGCGGCGTGTGTTGATGGCGGTGGGGGTGTTTGGTTTGGCTACGCTGGCGTTTGGTCTATCCACGCACATCGGCCTGTCGATGTTGGCGTTGGCGGTGACAGGTGCTGCCGATAATGTCAGCGTGGTCACTCGCCTGACCCTGATGCAACTGGAGACGCCCGATGACATGCGGGGCCGCGTCTCCGCGGTGAATTCCATTTTTATCGGCGCGTCCAATCAATTGGGTGAGTTTGAATCCGGCGCCACGGCCGAGTTGTTTGGCCCGGTGGGTTCGGTTGTGCTGGGTGGTGTGGGCACGATGGTGATTGCGCTGTCGTGGTTGAAGTTGTTTCCAGCGTTGGCCAAACGGGACCGGATGGCCTGATGCGGTGCGCATAAAATCCGGGCACATTAGCCCCCTTTCATAGGAACAACATGAATCTGACCAACAAACCCATCATCGACCACCGCACCTACACTATTGCCCTGCGCAAGATGCCGGAGTTTCTGGAGGTGTTTAACCGCATGGCATTGCCTGCGTTGCTGGAAACACTGGGTACGCCAATCGGGTTTTACACCAGCATGGTCGGGCCCATGAACCAGTTTGTTCACCTGTGGGCGTATGACGATCTGGCTGACTATGAGCGGCGCTGCAAGGCGCGTGATGCTCACCCGGATTTCCCGGCCTACCTCGCGGCGTCGGCCCATCTCATCACGGCGCAGGAGACGCGGCTGATCAAATCAGTGATTCCGGTTTAAGTCGATAGGTCACGTGCAGCGTGTCTGCAGCAGTCAAAAAAATGGACCCTTGCAGGGCCCATTTTTGATTCGACTCGACGTTTACATGTTGTCGGTAAAGCTGCGCAGCTTGTCTGAGCGGCTGGGGTGCTTGAGTTTGCGCAAGGCTTTTGCCTCAATCTGGCGAATGCGCTCGCGGGTCACGTCAAACTGCTTGCCGACCTCTTCGAGCGTGTGGTCGCTGGTCATCTCAATACCAAAGCGCATGCGCAGCACCTTGGCTTCGCGCGGGGTCAGGCTGTCGAGGATGTCCTTCACCACGTCGCGCAGGCCCGCTTGCATGGCGGCCTCCATCGGTGCGGTGTTGGCACCGTCTTCGATGAAGTCACCCAGATGGCTATCGTCGTCGTCGCCGATCGGAGTTTCCATGGAGATCGGCTCTTTGGCGATCTTCATGATCTTGCGGATCTTGTCCTCAGGGATTTCCATCTTCTCGGCCAGCACGCTTGCGTCAGGCTCGAAACCAAACTCTTGCAGGTGCTGTCGGCTGATGCGGTTCATCTTGTTGATGGTTTCGATCATGTGAACCGGAATGCGGATGGTGCGGGCCTGATCAGCAATGCTGCGGGTGATGGCCTGACGAATCCACCACGTGGCGTAGGTCGAGAACTTGTAGCCTCGACGGTACTCAAACTTATCCACGGCTTTCATCAGGCCGATGTTGCCCTCTTGAATCAGGTCGAGGAACTGCAGGCCTCGGTTGGTGTACTTTTTGGCAATAGAGATCACCAAGCGCAAGTTGGCTTCTATCATTTCTTTCTTGGCTGCGCGGGAGGAGTACTCACCTTCGTTCATGCGCTTGTTGATGTCTTTAAGCTGATCCAGTGGAACAACAACTTTAGCTTGCAAGTCAGCCAATTTTTGTTGCAAGTCCTGCACTGGTGGAACGTTGCGAGCCATGATGACGCTCCACGGCTTACCCGCTGCGGCTTGCTTTTCGATCCATTTCTGGTTCAGCAACTGAGACGCAACCTTATTGCCGTTTTTGTCACGGCCACTGAAGTCGGCGATGAAGTGCTCTTGCGGGTAGCCACATTTGTCCACAATGATGCGGCGCAGTTCGCGTTCTTTCTTGCGCACATCGTCCACTTGGCTGCGCACCATGTCACACAGTTTTTCGATGGCCTTGGCAGTGAAGCGGATGGTCATCAGCAACTCGGATAAGGCGTGTTGTGCCTTGACGTAATTAGGCGTGCCGTAGCCCTCTTTGTCATAGACCTTGTGCACTTTTTCAAACAGCTCGCGCATTTGATCAAAGCGGCTGACGGCTTCACGCTTGAGTTCTTCGAGCTTCTTGGTCAGCGCCTTGGAGCCGCCCTTGCCGTCGTCGTCGTCGGCTTCGTCGAACTCGTCAAAGTCTTCCTCGGCGACGTAATCGTCGGCTTCATTGGGGTTGGAGAAGCCATCCACGATGGTGGTGATGACGACCTTGCCTTCGCGGATGTCTTCGCCCAGGCGCAAGATTTCGGCAATGGTGGCGGGGGAGGCCGAGATCGCCTCCATCATCTTCATCAAGCCGCCTTCAATGCGCTTTGCAATTTCAATCTCGCCTTCGCGAGTGAGCAGCTCAACGGTGCCCATCTCGCGCATGTACATGCGCACCGGGTCAGTGGTGCGGCCAAACTCGCTGTCCACGGTGGACAGGGCGGCTTCGGCTTCTTCCTCCGCCTCTTCTTCGGTAGAACCCGCCTGCGCGGTGTTGGTCAGCAGCAGGGTTTCGGCGTCAGGCGTTTGCTCGTATACGGCCACGCCGATGTCGTTGAGCATGGTGACGACGGCCTCTAGCGTCTCGGCATCCACGAGCTTGTCGGGCAGGTGGTCAGAGATTTCTGAGTGGGTCAAAAAGCCGCGTGTTTTACCTAGTTTGAGCAGCGACTTAAGGTGTTGACGGCGCTTGGCCATGTCTTCTTCAGACAATACCGTTTCGTCCAGTCCAAACTCTTTCATCAAGGCACGCTCTTTGGCCTTGCTGATCTTCATGCGCAGGGGTTTGATTTTTTCGCCGGTCGGGCTCAGGAGTTGCTCAACTGGAGCTTCAGGCTCTAGGTCAACCAAATCCAGGTCATCCATGGTTTCAGGATTGATGCTGCCTTTTGGTTTTGGGCCACGCTTGGCGCCCTTTTTAACGGGGGCGCTGGGGGCTGCAGCGGCTTTTGCAGGAATTTTCTTTGCAGCAGTTTTAGCGGTGGTTTTCTCTGCGACAGGCTCAGGCTTCTTGGACTTTTGAGTGGGCATGGATCAACCTTAGGACATCAAAACAACAAATACGGAATAAATTAAACGACCAACAACAGGCTCGTTCTGTGGACAGGGGACAATATCCCCTGGCAAGATGGATGGGCGAACATTTGGAGTGCAGTCCTTGCGGTAAGTTGACCTGTCGTGAAGTGATTTCAACGGTTGGTCGGGCCCGGAGGTGCTGCTGTCGCTCTTGCCGAATAATCGACTAGCATTATACATTCGCTTGTACTTCGGGATTAATTTTGACCTTGCGCGCACTTCTTTCGCCCATCTTGCTTGGCCTGCTCATATGGCTCACCCCTTTGTTCGCACAAGCGCAGGTGAAAACTGTAGGGACTCCACTTTCTTCTGGATCGGTCTATGTTTTGGGGGATTCAATCGCCTATGGTTTGCACTTGGATGGCCTTGAGGGTAAATTGGAAAAAAGGCTGGGATCTGTTGCGCACATCAGCTTCGATGGGGCTCGGTCTCTGACCACGCCTGGCAATCAAATTAAAAAAACGGCATTTGAGTCCGTGGAAGCTGACAAAAACCTCATTGCTGAAGCTAAGGCTATCGTGATCATCTTGGGCATGAACCAGCAAGAAGAATCATTCGTTGACAGTCAAGACCAACTGATTAAAAAGCTCAAATCCATTGCACCCAATGCGCGGTATTTTTGGGTTGACATTGGGGCGACGATCGCCAGCCAAGCGGTTGACTGGAGTTGGCGCAACAAAGTGATCTACGACAACGCGAAAATTCTGGGTTATGAAGTCATCAGCCGCTACAAAGCGATTTTTGGTGACTGTGCTGATCCATTAAACATCAAGCCGGGTCAACTTTTCCCCGGCTGGGAAAGCGAACCGGGTTACAGCGGTGCGGGCAACGTACATGGTTATCACCCTGAGCTGTCCAAAGCCATTGTGGATGCAGTAACCAACGCGCCCAAACCACCCCCCATCACTTGCCCGGTGTCGGTTTCAGCCCCGACCCCGACCTCGACTTCGACCTCGACCTCGACCTATGTGTTGGGGGATTCCATCAGCTACGGCTTGTACAAAGAGCGGCTCACGATCAAGTTGCAAAACACATTGGGTGGTATCTCGAAAATCAGCTATGACGGCGGTCGTTCCATCACCACGCCGGGTTCGCAGATCAAGAAAACTGCATTGGAGAGCGTTGAAATTGACAAGGCCTATATCGCTACAGCCAACATCATTATTGTGGTATTGGGCACTAATTTAGTAGAGAAGTCGTTTGCCGAGAGTCAAAAGCAACTTATGGATGCGCTCAAAGCCATCGCGCCCAAGGCTCAATATTATTGGGTCGATATCGGAGCGACTATTGCTACGCAAGCCCAAGCTTGGAGCGCACGCAACAAGATTATTTATGACAATGCACAGCCTTTGGGTTACACCGTCATCAGTCGTTACAAGGCTATTTTTGGCCCGGATGCCGACCCCTTGAACATCACGCCGGGGCGCAATTTCCCAGGCTGGCAGACGGAGCCTGGATTCGGTGCGCCGGGCAATGTTCACGGTATGTATGCCGAACTCACGCGGCTCATCGTGGATACTTTGGCTGGTCCTACCCAGAATGGTTTGCAAAAATAACTTTCCGCCTGCAACTCGTCAGGCGTCTAATTTTCGTTGGCTTTCAAAGCTTCGGATTAGCCCCGAAACCGGGTCGATAAATCCCACCGTTTTCGCCAGCAGTTGGAGGGGTTTGGCGAAGTCTTCCTGGGCGGCTCCTGGCCCGTGAATGACGTTGGGGTAGAACAGGTCGCCTTCAATCGGTAGGCCTAACGAATTCATGTGCACGCGCAATTGGTGCGTCTTGCCGGTGACGGGGGTGAGGCGGTATCGGGCCAACTCTCGTGATTGTTCATCGTGACTATTAAGACGCTCCATCAACTCAATGCACGTCTCGCTATTGGGCTCACCCGGCACCTCGTGCTGTCGGAAGAACGGGTTGCCCCGCTCCATGCGGCTGAGGTGGGTGTGGGGCAAAGATAGGTCGGAACGCCAGGGGGCAATGGCCTCGTAGTGTTTGGTGACTGCTTTGGCTCTGAATAAGGCCGCGTAAGCCCCCCTGTCTTGCGGGCGCACGCTGAACAGCACCAGGCCTGCGGTCTCGCGGTCAATGCGGTGCAGGGGGCTCAGGTTTTCAATGCCAAGCTGGCGCTGCAGGCGCAACAGCAGTGTTTCTTGCAGGTAATGCCCACTGGGGGTGACGGGCAAAAAATGCGGCTTGTCGGCCACCACCAAATGCTCATCTTGGAACAGCACATGCGCCTCAAACGGGATGGGCTGCTCGTGCGTCAACGCGCGGTAGTAGTACACGCGGCGGTGTTGTGCGTTGCGGGGTTGGGGTGGGTAGGGCGCATCGGCCCGCAGGGGCTGGCCTTGCTCGTCGAGCACCGCGCCTTGGCTCATGCGGGTGTGCCAGTCGTCGCGGCTGACGTAGGGTAGGCGCTGGGCTAAAAAGTCCAGCAGGGTTGGCCAGGGGTTTGTGCCCGCCATGGGCAGGGCGACGCAACTGGCGCTGACGCCGTCTCGCTTGGGGGGCTGGTAGCGGTGCGGCGGGCGGGTCATGACCTCACCAGCGCAGGCTAGACCCGCTCAAACACTAGATCCCACACGCCGTGGCCCAGCTTTAAGCCCCGGTTCTCAAATTTGGTGAGTGGGCGGTAGGCGGGCTTGGGAGCGTAGTCTGGCGCAGTGTTTTTCAGCAGCGGCTCAGCACCCAGCACCTCCAGCATTTGCTGGGCATAGGGCTCCCAGTCTGTCGCGCAGTGCAGGTAGCCACCGGGCTTCAAGCGTGCGGCCAGTTTGGCCACCAGCATGGGTTGAAGCAAACGGCGCTTGTTGTGCTTGAGCTTGTGCCAGGGGTCGGGGAAGAAGACGTGGATGCCGTCCAAGCTTTGCAGGGGGAGCATTTGGTCAATGACCTCCACTGCGTCGTGCGCCAAGATGCGGATGTTGTGCAGGTCTTGCTCACCAATGCGTTTGAGCAGCGCACCTACGCCGGGCTCATGGACCTCACAGCACAAGAAATTCTTCTCAGGCAAAAGCGCGGCAATATGCGCTGTGGCTTCTCCCATGCCGAAGCCAATTTCGAGAACAGTGGTGCTTGACCGACCGAATGCGGCTGTTAAATCAATGGCGGATTCGGCGTAGGGGAGTAGAAATTTTGGCCCCTGTTCCTCAAACGCTTTGGCCTGGCCGGTGGTGGTGCGGCCTGCGCGGCGCACATAGCTTTTGATGGTCTTGGGGAATTCGACGCCGGGTGGCGGCAGGCGGCGGCGGTCCTTGATGGGGGGCGCGGCATCGGCTGGCGTTGCAGACGATGTGGCGGGCTGTATGGCGGGCGCTGTGGGGTGGGGGATTGATTCAGTCACACGCTGATTTTAAAGGCCTGCCCCGTGGGGCGTTCGCAGCTTGGCCCACTGCGCCGTTGCCTGCACCAGCCAGTCGCTCAGCGAGGTGGCGTGCACGCGCAAGCCCAGCACGGGTGCGGCAGCGTTCAAGGCATGGAGCGGGTCGCGGGTGTCCAGAGCCTGTGCGCCGTTTTGCTTGCTGAGTTTTTCGCCGTTCTCCCCGAGTACCAGCGGTGTGTGCAGGTACTGTGGGCTGGTCAGGCCCAAGGCCCGTTGCAGCAAAATTTGGCGCGCTGTGTTATCGGCTAGGTCTTGACCGCGCACGATGTGGCTGATGCCTTGCGCCGCGTCGTCCACCACCACGGCAAGCTGGTAGGCGAAGAGGCCGTCGGCGCGTTGGAGCACGAAGTCACCGACCGCCTTCTCCACGTCTTGGGATTGAGGGCCGAGGTGGAGATCGTCCCAGTGCACCGTGCTTTCAGTGCGCCCTTCGACAGGCTCAGGGTGGGCGGTGGTGGGGATCACTTGCGTCAAAAACCGCCACGCACGCGCGGGTTGACCACGCAAGCCGTTGCGGCAGGTGCCGGGGTAGATTAATTCGCCGTTGCGGTTGTGCGCGTGTCCTTGGCGTTCTAGCTCGGCTTGAATCTGGGAGCGGGTGCAGGCACAGGGGTAGGCCAGGCCACGTGCAGTCAAATCGTCCAAGGCGGCTTGGTATAGGGGTGTGCGTTGTGATTGCCACACCGGCGACTCGTCAGGGGTAAGGCCGCAGTTCATTAGCTGTTGCAAGATGAGCTGGTCTCCACCGGGAACACAACGCGGCGTGTCCACGTCTTCGATGCGCACCAGCCAGCGGCCTTGGTGCGCACGGGCATCGAGCCAGCTAGCGAGTGCGGCTACCAACGAACCCGCGTGCAGCGGGCCCGTGGGAGAGGGGGCGAATCGACCTGTGTATGAGCTTGGCATGGCTGATGTTTTGCCGTAGGGCCGCCCCAAGGCAAAATGCGGCCCCCTCGGGGGGCAGGGAGCCACATGCAATGGGCGACCGTGGGGGCTATATCACACCACGGTTAGCGCCAGCTCCAGCCCAGAGATGAACGCGTCTTCCACCCGATGCCCAATGCACCAATCTCCACAGGCGCCAATGTTGTTTTTGGCATCCCACAGGTGGCTGCTGCCCAGAGGGCGAGAAGTTTGGGCGTAGCGCCACAGGTGAGCGGTGGCAAATGAAGGTTGGGCGCGGATGCCGGTGACTTCGGAGAATGCTTTGAGCAGCTTGGCTTGCACGCGATCCGCGTCGTCGTTCAAGTGCTCCTCAGACCAAGCAGCGCTGGCCTGTACCGTCCAGCGCTCGATGGGCCCGCGCTTGGGCTTGGACGACTCGCGCGCCAGCCAAGCAATGCGGTGATGGGTGCTGCGAGCAGCGTTCCATTGCGGCCCCAGGGTCGTTAATCCGGGCTGCATGGCTTGCGGGAAGGCCAGCATCAGCGTCCAACAGGGTTTGACATCAACCTTGTCGATTTGTCGCGCCATAGGTAGCGCCACGCTGGACGATTGCAGCAAGGCGTGGGCCTGCGCGGCGGGCATGGCCAGCAAGACGGTGTCAAAGCCTGAGAACACGCGACGCGCGTCCTGCGGGCCTTCACTGCGCAGCTGCCAGCGTTGGGGGTTCAGGGCGTCGGGCTCAATGTGTGTGATGCGGGTGTCCATCTCCACCTGGTGCGCATCCATTAGAGGCAGTGCCCAGCGGCTGACCAGTGCATTCATGCCCGGTGTAGGCACCCAATGCGATTCACGGCTGGGGCGAGCCGCCGCAACGACGTGGCCCAAGGCATCGAGCACCTGCACCGTGTTAGCGCTCCAGGGTCGGCATTGGCCGGGCACGGTGGCCAGGGCCTGTGCAAAACGAGGGTCACGCACGGTGAAGTACTGCGCGCCGTGGTCAAAGCCGCCGAACTCGGTCAAGCGGGTGGCCATGCGCCCGCCCGCCGTGGCGCTGCGCTCAAACACGGTCACGCGGTGGCCCGCTTGCACCAGGGTGCGTGCGCAGGCGATGCCGGCCATGCCAGCGCCAATGACGGCTATGTTTCGGGGAACGGTCATTTCGGAGTCTCCTATTGAATAGAAATCAGAGCAGGTTTGTGCCGGTGGCGACTTGCGCTGATTCATTGCTTTGTTGCTTGCACTTTACACGCCTATGCCGTGCGAAAATTTGTTGACGGTTTAAAGTTCGAAAAATAAAGGAAAAAACACCATGCTCACACTTCGCAAATCTCAAGACCGTGGCCAAGGCGATCACGGCTGGCTCAAGTCGTTTCACAGCTTCTCGTTTGCGGGTTATCACGACGCTGCACACATGGGTTGGGGCAATCTGCGCGTCATCAACGAAGACCGCATCGCCCCCGGCACCGGCTTTGGTACGCACGGCCACCGCGACATGGAAATCATCAGCTATGTGCTCTCGGGTGAGCTGGCGCACAAAGACAACATGGGCAATGGCCGCGCCATCCCGCCCGGTGACGTGCAGCGCATGAGCGCGGGCAATGGCGTGATGCACAGCGAGTTCAACCACGCACCCAACGACACCACGCATTTCTTTCAAATCTGGATCCTGCCCAACGTCACCGGCATCCCCGCCAGCTACGAGCAAAAGACGTTTGAGACGCCTGAAAAACGCGGCGCATTGCGTTTGGTGGCTTCGCCCGACGGGGCGCAGGGTTCGGTCACCTTGCATGCCGATGCGCGCCTGTACGCTGGGCTGTTTGATGGTGCCGAGCACGCTACTTTGTCTCTGAACCCCGCGCGCAAGGCCTATGTGCATCTGGTGCGCGGTGAGATTGAGGTCAACGGCCAGCACCTCGACACCGGCGACGCGCTGCTGATTGACGGCGAGAGCCAGCTCGCGATCAAGGGTGGCAAGGACGCCGAGGTACTGGTTTTTGATCTGACGCCATGAAAGTCCTTGCCCTGCTGCCCTGGTCCGACTGGATCGCCCTGGCTTGGTTCATCGGCGCGTGGGTGGGCTATGCCTGGTTCGCAAAAACCTGGGGCCTGCGCCGCCCCTCCATTCTGGCCACCACCAACCGCTACCGGCATTTATGGATGCGGCAGACTATCGAGCGCGATCCGCGCATGCTCGACGGCATCATCACCCAAAGCCTGTCGGGTAGCCCTGCATTCTTTGCCTCCACGTCCATTTTGGTGATTGGTGGCCTGTTTGCCCTGCTGGGTACGACCGACAAGGCCGCCGAACTGGTGCGCGAGATTCCCTTTGCACAAGCCACGCCCATGCTGGTCTTTGAGACAAAAATCCTCGTCATGGTGGGCATTTTTGTGTTCGCGTTTTTTCGCTTCACATGGTCGATGCGGCAATACACGTTTGCCTCCATCGTGATCGGTGCCTTGCCGTCTCCTGCTGAATTCGAAAACGGTCATTTCGACCGCCAGGTGTTTGCCGGACGTGCCGCGGACATGCTGGGGCTGGCGGCAGAAAGCTTTAACGATGGCCTGCGTGCCTATTATTTTTCGTTCGCCGCACTGGGCTGGTTTTTTTCGCCGTTGGCGTTTGCCGTGGCCGCCACTTTGGTGGTGGGGATTCTTTACAGTCGCGAGTTCCGTTCAGACGTTTTGCATGTCCTGAAAGACTGATGGATCAGCAGGTCCAGCGCCTTTGCCGCTTCTGCCGCCTCGCTACCCCTGCGTTCGCAGCAGTGATTGGTCAAATGAGTCTGCCGTCCAAAGGGGTATGCGTAACGCGCTACGATCAACGAAAAGCCGTTATTTTTATTGTTATGGCAGAGTTGTGTCGCGCCACGCTGTGTTTCGTCCTGTGAAGAGTCCTCTATGTTTGTCCACCTCCGCCTGCACACCGAATTTTCCGTCGTTGACGGGACTAACCGCATTGACGACATCGTCAAAGCCGCTGCCAAAGACGCCCAGCCTGCGCTGGCCATCACCGACCTGAGCAACCTCTTTGGCACTATCAAGTTCTACAAAGAAGCGCGCAAAAAAGGGGTCAAGCCGCTCATCGGCGCAGAAATTTTTCTAGAAGGCCTGGGCTCAGATGTCAGCGCCATCTCCCGCGTGGTGTTGCTGGTGCAAAACACGCAGGGCTATTTGAATTTGTCCGAGCTGCTGGCGCGGGCCTGGACGCAAAACGCGGGCAAGGCGCAGGCCAGCGTCAAGCTGGCCTGGCTCAAAGAATTGAATGAGGGGCTGATTCTGCTCAGTGGCGCGCAGGCCGGGCCGGTGGGGCAGGCGCTGGTGCAAGGCGACACGTCACGCGCGCATGAGTTGGCGCTGCAATTGGCGTCGATCTTCACGCACCGTTTCTACATCGAGTTGCAACGGGCCGGGCGCGCTGACGATGAAACCCATGTGGTCGCCGCCGTGCAACTGGCCGCGCGCATGATGCTGCCGGTGGTGGCCACTCATCCTTTGCAGTTCACAGAGGAAGACGACTACGAGGCGCATGAGGCGCGCGTGTGCATTGCCGAGGGCGAAATCCTGGGTAACCAACGCCGTGTGCGCAAGTTCACGCGTGAGCAGTATTTCAAGAGTGCAGCGCAAATGCAGGCTCTGTTTGCTGATGTGCCCTCAGCCATCGCCAACACGCTGGAAATCGCCAAGCGCTGCAACCTGACGCTGGTGCTGGGCAAGCCGCAGTTGCCCAACTTCCCCACGCCCGAGGTCAACGGCCAGCGCATGTCGCCGGAAGATTACTTTCGCTACGCCTCGCATGAGGGGCTGAAGGAGCGACTGGTTCACCTCTACCCGGATGAGGCGCTGCGTGAAGCGCAGCGCGCACGCTATGTTGAGCGGCTGGAGTTTGAAATCGGCACTATCCTGAAGATGGGCTTCCCAGGCTACTTTTTGATCGTGGGCGACTTCATCAACTGGGCCAAAAACAACGGCTGCCCGGTGGGGCCGGGGCGGGGCTCCGGTGCGGGCTCGCTGGTGGCGTACTCGCTCAAAATCACGGACTTGGATCCGCTGGAATACAACCTGCTGTTCGAGCGATTTTTGAACCCCGAGCGGGTGTCCATGCCCGACTTCGATATCGACTTTTGTCAAGCGAATCGTGATCGGGTCATCGACTATGTGAAGGACAAGTACGGCAAAGAGGCGGTGAGCCAGATCGTCACCTTCGGCACCATGGCCGCGCGCGCCGCCATCCGCGACGTGGGCCGCGTGCTGGACATGAGCTACACCTTTTGCGACGGCATCAGCAAGCTCATCCCCAACAAGCCCGGCGTGGCCGTCACGCTGCAGCTGCCCCCACCCGGCAAAAAGAAGGACGACAAGCTGGTGTACGCCACCGAGGCGGAGCCCATTCTGGCCGAGCGTGAAAGCAATGAAGAAGACGTCAAAACTCTGCTGGAGCTGGCCCGCCGCTTGGAGGGCATGACGCGCAACGTGGGCATGCACGCCGGTGGCGTGTTGATTGCGCCGGGCAAGTTGACCGACTTTTGCCCGCTCTACCAGCAGCCCGGTAGCGACTCGGCCGTGAGCCAGTTTGACAAAAACGATGTGGAGGCGATTGGCTTGGTGAAGTTCGACTTCTTGGGCTTGGCCACTCTCACCATTTTGGAGATTGCCAAAGACTTCATCGTCAAGCGGCACCGGGGGCAAGAGAACTTTGCGTTTGAGAACATCCCGCTCAAAGACGGCCCCACCTACAAGCTTTTTCAAGACGGCAAGACCGAGGCCGTGTTCCAGTTTGAAAGCCGCGGCATGCAGGGCATGCTCAAAGACGCCAAGCCCACCCGCCTAGAAGACCTGATTGCGCTGAATGCCTTGTACCGCCCCGGCCCGATGGACCTGATCCCGAGTTTTGTGGCGCGCAAGCACGGGCGGGAAGAAATTGAGTACCCCCACCCCCTGGTGGCCGAGATGCTGAGTGAGACCTACGGCATCATGGTGTACCAAGAGCAGGTGATGCAGACCGCGCAGATATTGGGCGGCTACTCGCTCGGTGGTGCCGACATGCTGCGTCGTGCCATGGGTAAAAAAGACGCGGACGAGATGGCCAAGCACCGCCAAATCTTTCGCGACGGGGCGGCCAAAAACGACATCAACGAACAAAAAGCCGACGAAGTTTTTGACCTGATGGAAAAGTTTGCGGGCTACGGCTTTAACAAGTCGCACGCCGCTGCTTACTCGCTCTTGGCCTACCACACGGCTTGGCTCAAGGTGCACTACACGGCTGAGTTTTTCTGCGCCAACATGACGGTGGAGATGGGTGACACCGACAAGCTCAGAGTCTTGTTTGAAGACGGGCTGAAGATGGGCTTGACCTTCGACCCGCCCGACGTGAACCGAGGCTCGCACCGGTTCGAGCCGGTGTCTGACACCGTCATCCGCTACGGCTTGGGCGCCGTCAAGGGCACGGGCGAACAGGCGATCAATGCCATCGTGAAAGCCCGTGAAGAGGGCGGCCTCTTCACCAGTCTGTTTGATTTTTGCGTGCGTGTGGACCGCAGCAAGCTCAATAAACGCACGGTAGAAGCACTCATCAAGGCAGGTGCATTTGATGGCCTGCAGCTCAACCGAGCGGCGCTGATCGCCTCGGTCGATCGTGCTTTTGACTTTGCCAGCGCCGCCGTGGCCAACGCCAACCAAGGCGGTTTGTTCGACATGGGTGGTGAGGACGATCACGGCTCCAGCACGCAAGAGCCTGAGTTGGTGGAGGCCCTGCCCTGGGGTGTGAAAGAGCGCCTGACGTTTGAGAAAACCGCCATAGGCTTTTACCTCTCAGGTCATTTGTTTGATGAAGTTGCGCCCGAGGTGCGGCGCTTTGTGAAGCGTCAGCTCGATGATTTGATCGACACGCGCGAGCCGCAGTTGCTGGCCGGCATCATCACCGATTTTCGCGTCATCAACGGCCAGCGCGGCAAGCTGGGCCTGTTTAAGCTGGACGACAAATCCATGGTGATCGACGCCCGGGTGACCGAGGAATTGATGAATGCCAACAAGCATCTGTTCAAAGACGACGAGTTCATCATCGTCATGGGCAAGGTGCAAAACGACCGCTTCTCGGGTGGCTTGCAGCTCACCGTCAATCAAGTCTGGGACTTGCCCACCGCACGTTGCCGTTTTGGCAAGTACCTGCGCGTGGCTGTGGGAGCGGACGCCATGAGCAAAGCACCAGATGTCAAGCGCCTAGTTGCGGACTCGCCACCGCGCAAAGAGATGACCGATCAGGGTGAGCTGCTGCGGGGCTTGGGTGTGCGTTTGAGCTTGCAGCGTCAGGCGTCTGGCTTGTCAGCGTCAGCCGAATTGCAACTGGGCGAAGACGCCAAGTTTTTCCCGACCGATGCGGCGCTGGCTGGGTGGATGGCGCAGGCCGATCAGGGGCGGGCGGCGATTGTTTATGAGTGATGTTTAAGGATTAAACGGCTTTAAGTCGCTTAAACATATGCGTGAGAAGCTATCGGAATAATAGCTGAAAGAAAATCAATCCCGAGGTCTGAACCCAATCACCAGAGAGGAGGGGACTTGCCCGTTCACGTCACGCGGCAGCACTTCGGTCTTGTCGATGGCTTTGAGCACGGCTTCGTCCCAAGCCTTGTTACCACTGGATTTTCTGATTGAACTACCAACGATGGAGCCGTCGGGTGAAGTGCGAACTGTCACTTCCACCCTCGGGTTGTCACTGATGTCTTCTGTGAAAACGATATTGGGTTTGATTCGCGCGCTGATCCGCCCCTGGTAGCCAGCCGATGGATCGGCAGATTTCAATGCGGTACCGGTGGCGGACGGCCCACCGCTGGCCCCGGCCAAGCCAGTCATGCGCTGGATGTTTTCTTGGCGGCGCTTTTCTGCCAGTTTGGTTTCTTGCTGCGCTTTGAGTTGTTCGGCCTTTTGAGCGGCGAGTTCTTTTTGTTTCTTCTCTTCGGCGGCTTTTTTCTCTACCGCTAGCTTCTCTTTTTCGCGCTTTTCTTTGTCCAGTTTTTCCTTGAGCAACTTCTCTTTGTCCTTGCGCTCTTTCGCGCGCGCCAGAGCGATGTCGGCGTTGGAGACGATGGGCTCTGCCTTTGCAGGCTCGGGCACAGGTGGTGCGGGGGGTGGGGGTGGCTCTTCTACCAAGGGCGGGGCGGCTTGCACGGGCACAGAGGCCCAGAGTTCGGCCTCTACCGCCACGATGCGGTCATCGTGCTTCCAGCGCACTCCCCAGGTTAGGGCTGCGACCAAGAGTGTGTGGGCCAGCACCGCCAGGGCGACCGAGCGGAGCAAACCCGGCGTGGCGGGCGGGGCAAAGGCTAGGCGGTCGGTGGCGGCGTGCATGGCTAATGAAGTGCGAATGAGCGTGGCGCTACGGCTCAGTTCACCATTTGAACCGACAGGCCCACGCGCGCAATGCCGGCACGCTGCAAGGTGTCCATCACCTTGACGACGGCTTCGTACTTGACGCTCTTGTCGGCGCTGATGACCACCGCTGAATTCACGGGCTCTTTGCCAACTTTGGGATCTTTGATCTGCTGCGCCGCTTTGACCGACTCCACCAAACTCTTGAGGTTGACGGCGGTGGACTTTTCCTTCACCTTCAGCTCCAAGGCCTCGTTCTTACCGATGATGATTTGGATGATTTGATCAGGCTGCTTGGCGGCTTTGCCGATGCTGGGCAGCTCGATCATGCTGGGCGCGATCAGCGGGGCGGTCACCATGAAAATGATGAGCAGCACCAGCATCACGTCGATGAATGGCACCATGTTGATCTCATTGATGGTGCGCCGCCCACGGCCCCGGCTGACAAGCGATGCCATGGCTCAGTGCCCCGAAGCCGATTGCGCGCCGATATTGCGCTGCAATATGTTGGAGAACTCTTCGATGAAGGTCTCCAGCCGGATGGCGACGCGGTCAATGTCGCGCGCAAAACGGTTGTAGGCCACGACGGCCGGGATGGCGGCAAACAGGCCAATGGCCGTGGCCACCAGCGCCTCGGCAATGCCGGGGGCCACGCTGGCCAGGGTGACTTGCGTCAGCGCGGCCAAGCCAGTGAAGGCGTGCATGATGCCCCAGACCGTGCCAAACAGGCCCACGTAGGGCGAGACCGAACCGACTGAGGCCAGGAAGGAGAGGTGGGTTTCAATCACGTCCATCTCGCGCTGAAAGCTCGCGCGCATGGCGCGGCGGGCGCCGTCCATCAGGGTGGAGGGGTCGGTGATGCGGCGCTCTCGCAGCTTTTGGTATTCGCGCATGCCGCTGGCAAAAATGCGCTCCATCGGGCCGCAAGTGCGTGCGTTTTGGGAGGCGGCCGCAAACAAATCATTGAGGCTGGTGCCCGACCAAAAATTGCGCTCAAAGGTTTCGTTCAAGGCTTTGACTTTGCCCAGCGAAAACAGTTTGCGAAAGATCGCGGCCCAACTGGTGATGGAGATGGCCACCAGCAGCAACATCACCAGTTGCACGACCAGACTGGCATTGAGCACCAGGTGAAGAATGGACAGGTCTTGATTCATTTGAGGGCTTCCAAAACAGCTTGCGGGATTCGTTGAGGTTTCATGGTCGTTGCATCCACCCAGCCGATACGGATCGTGCCTTGGCACAAAAGCGTGATGCCTGAGTTTGAATTGATCTTCACTGCGCGCTGCCCAATTGTCAGCGATGCACGGCCCGATTCAATCAGATCAGCGGTAACCAAAAGTTCATCGTCTAATCGGGCGGGCAGATTGTATTTAAGTTGGGTGTCGGTGACTATAAACATGCCCCCAGTGGCGTCCCGCAGGGCTTGCTGCCCAATGCCCAAGGCGCGCAGCCACTCGGTGCGGGCGCGCTCAAAGTACTTGAGGTAGTTGGCGTAGAAGACGATGCCGCCCGCGTCGGTGTCTTCCCAATAGACGCGGATGGGCCACTGAAATTCGCCTTCGACAGGCCCAGGGCAAACGGGGAGGGCATTCATGCGAGAAAGCCTTTCAGTCGCTCCACCGCCAATTGCAACTGCGGCATCGAACTGGCGGTTGAGAAGCGGATGAAGTTCGCCGTCTGCGCCTGCCCAAAGTCTCGACCCGGTGTGACGGCCACGTGGGCGCGGTTCATCACTTCAAAGGCGAAGTCCCAACTGTTTTTAATACCTAACTTGGCGCAGGCTGCCGAGCAATCAGCCCAGGCGTAAAAAGCGCCGTCGGGCATGACGGGCACAGTCAAACCCAGGGCGTTCAAGGCGGGGATGAAGTAGTCACGCCGCGCTTTGAACTCGGCGCGGCGTCGTTCGTATTCAGCCAAGCTGTCGGTCTCAAAACACGCCAGTGCCGCGTACTGCGCAATCGTGCTGGGGCTAATGAACAGGTTTTGTGCCAGCCGCTCCACCACGGGCACGAGCGCAGGCGGCAGCACCAGCCAGCCCAGACGCCAACCCGTCATGCTGAAGTACTTGGAAAAACTGTTGATGCTGATGAGGTTCTCATCCAGCGTCAGCGCCGATTGGCCGTAGCGCTCGTCGTAACTCAGGCCCAGGTAAATCTCATCGACCAGCGTGACACCACCTCGCGCACTGACCACTTGGTGGATGCGGCGCAACTCGGTTGGGTCAATGGACGTGCCGGTGGGGTTGGAAGGAGACGCGAGCAAAACGCCACGAGTTTTGTCGTTCCACGCCTCCTGCACCTGATCGGCGCTGAGCTGAAAGCGCTGGGCTGCCGTGGTGGGAATGAGCACTGGCGTGCCGTCCGCTGCGGTCACAAAGTGTCGGTTGCAAGGGTAGCTGGGGTCGGGCATCAGCACCTCATCGCCTCGGTCAATCAGGGCCATGCACGCGAGGTGGAGCGCGGCAGAAGCCCCCGCAGTCACCACGATGCGGCTGGCGGGTACGTGCAAGCCAAAGCGACTCAAGTACCAGTCGCTGATGCGTTCGCGCAGTGGGGGCAGGCCGGTGGCGGCGGTGTATTGGCTGCGGCCGTCGCGCACGGCTTTTTGCGCAGCTTCTTGCACCAGCGGCGGGGCGGTAAAGTCGGGCTCGCCAATGTTGAGGAAGACCATGGGCGCATCGCTGTGCGCCACTTGTTGTGCCAGGGCGGCGGCGGCCTTGGCGACCTCCATCACGTAGAAGGGCTCAATGCCTTGCGCCCGGGCCGAAATCCTCATGGGCGGGTTAGTCCTTTGGCCTGGTCTGCGGCCACTTCCAACGCACGCAGCTTGGGGGCCAGGCCATTGAGTACGCCATTGACGTACTTGTGGCCGTCCGTCCCGCCAAACTCCTTGGCCAGTTCGATGCACTCATTGAGTACAACGCGCCAAGGCACGTCCAGGCAGTGGCTCATCTCGTAAGCGCCGATCCACATCACGCTGCGCTCGATGGGCGAAATCTCGGCCATCTTGCGGTCCATCAGCGGCAAGATCAGCGCGTCCAGCGCCTCGGCTTGTTCAATGCAGCCGTGCAGCAAGGCGTCGAAGTGGGCGGTGTCGGATTTGTCAAAGCCCGACAGGTCTCGGGTGAAGGCGTCAATCGCCTCGGCTTCGTTGCCGCCCACCAAATGCTGGTACAGCGCTTGCACGGCAAAAGAGCGTGCGCGGCTTCGGCCTGATTTGCTTGCGGCCTTGCGTGCGCCTGTGCTGGTGACGCCAGCACGGGTTTGGCGCGGCGGGCGCGTTGTGGATTTAGGGGTGGTTTTAGGCGCTGTATCGGTCATTAAATTTCATTCATCAGGTTGGCCATTTCCACAGCAACGCGGGCGGCGTCAGCGCCCTTGTCAGTTTGGCGGGCAATGGCTTGCGCCAGGTTCTCGGTGGTGAGGATGGCGTTGGCCACAGGCACTTGGTAATCCAGTGCGATTCGGGTGACGCCGGCGCTTGATTCGTTGGCCACCAGTTCGAAATGGTAGGTCTCGCCGCGAATGATGCAGCCCAGGGCGATCAGCGCGTCGTAGCGGTTTTTCTCGGCCATGGCTTGTAGGGCCACGGGCACTTCCAGCGCGCCAGGCACAAAAACGTGGTCTATGTGTTTGTCCAACACGCCTAGCGTGGCCAGCTCAGCCTTGCAGGCCGTGGCCAGGGCGTTGGTGATGGCCTCGTTGAATCGGGCCTGCACAATGCCGATGAACAGCGGCTTGCCGTCGAGTCGGTGGTCTGCTGCAGCCAGGGTTCCTTTGTTGGCACCAAACATGATGTGATTCTTTCGCTGTTAAGTGTTGGAGACGGAGACGTAGCCGGTGATCTCAAGGCCATAGCCCGTCATGCTGGGCATGCGGCGCGGCGTGCCCATGAGTTTCATTTTATGTACGCCGCACTCACGCAAAATTTGCGCGCCCACGCCGTAGGTGCGCAAGTCCATGCGGCCACGCTCAGGGCCATGGCTGGCACGGGCTGTGCCTTCAAACTGGGCCAGCAGTTGAGCGGCTGACTCACCGCAATTAAGCAGCACCACCACGCCTTTACCCTCGGTGGCGATACGTGACAAGCAGGCGTCAAGGCTCCAGGAGTGCATGGGGCGCTTGACCTCTAGTGCGTCCAACACGGATAAGGGCTCGTGCACACGGGCCAGTACGGCCTCATCTGTGGGCCATTGACCGCGAACCAGCGCCAAGTGCAGGGCTTGGCTGGGCTTGTCACGAAAGGCGTGGGCGGTGAACTCGCCAAAGGCGGTGTTCAGTGTGCGTGTGCCGAGTTTTTCAATCAGAGATTCGGTGCGGCTGCGGTGCTCGATCAGGTCGGCAATGGTGCCGATCTTCAGGCCGTGCTCAGCGGCAAAGACTTGCAGATCAGGCAGACGCGCCATGGTGCCGTCGTCTTTCATGATCTCGCAGATGACGGACGACGGGTCACACCCCGCCATAGCGGCCAAGTCGCAACCGGCTTCGGTATGGCCCGCGCGCATCAGCACGCCACCATCCACGGCTTGCAGCGGAAAAATGTGGCCAGGCTGCACCAAATCACTGTGTCGGGCGTTGCTGGCCACAGCGGCCTGTACGGTACGGGCGCGGTCGGCGGCAGAGATGCCGGTGGTGACACCCTCCGCCGCTTCGATGGAGGCGGTAAAGGCAGTGCCTTTTTTGTCGGCGTTGCGTGCCACCATGGGCGGCAGTTGCAGGCGCTCGCAACGCTCACGCGTTAGCGTGAGGCAGATCAGGCCACGGCCAAAGCGAGCCATGAAGTTGATAGCGTCTGCCGTGACGTGGTCTGCCGCCAGCACCAGGTCGCCCTCATTCTCTCGGTCTTCTTCGTCCACCAAAATCACCATGCGCCCAGCGCGCATGTCGGCCACGATGTCTTCGACAGGGGAGATGGGGACGGGGGAGAAAGGGGGATGGGGCGCGAGGGTGGTCATAAATAAAAGTCGATTTTCGTTGCGGCCTATTGTCCCAGATCAGTCGGCGGCAGGTGACGCGCCAGATCCATGCTGTCATGCAGTAGCCGTAGAACGTCAATCACCTGGTGCCCTTGAAGCCGGATGACCCGAAACATAATGAAGTGACGACCTTTTTGCCCTTGCCTTGCCACGTGCAGCGTCCAGATATGGGCACCAATTTCTTCTCGCGCTTTGACGCCGATGGTGGTGGGGCCAGCACACAGCGCTTGCAATGCGGTGGTGAGGATGGTGGCATAGTCCTTGGCTTGTTTTGCTCCAAAATTTTTGAGTGTCCAGCGCAATATTTGACGGTAATCCGTCTCTGCAGCCGCCGATAGGCGAACCGTCCAGCGTTCGGCGCCCGGCCCAGTCGCCACTACGCCCCCATGATTTCTGTGTCAAGCCTTGCCAGGTGTTCACCAAGCGCGGTTGCGGTGTCAAAACTTTGTACAGCGCCCGCGTCGATGTCGGCCATGCCGATTCGGGCCGCCTCTCTCAGCGCAGTCAGGCGCATCTCGTCTTCTGACTCGCGCCGCTCGACCAGCCGCAAGCCTTCACGCAAAACCTCGCTCGCGTTCTGGTAACGCCCGGTGTTGACGAGTTTCTCCACAAAATGGGTCTGATGAGGGGTGAGGACGACGTTGCGGGTGGGCATGGGGTGTGCTCCTTTGAGTCTTACGTATTGGCATACTATGCCATAAGCTTGGACAAAGTGCTCAAACTCTCAATTCGCTGCCAAGCCGATTTGAGCCGTAGAAAGCATGCGCTCCACATACCGCGCGACGGTGTCAATTTCAAGGTTCACACCAGCACCCGCGTGCAGTTCGCCCAGCGCCGTGGTTTGCACGGTGTGGGGGATCAGGTTAATGCTGATTTCGCAACCACTGACGTTGTCGGCCACGCGGTTAACGGTCAAGCTCACGCCGTTGACGGTGATAGAGCCCTTGTAGGCCAGGTAGCGGGCCAGCTCGGCGGGCACCTGCACGCGCAGTTCCCAGCTTTCACCCACCGGGGCAAAGTGGCTGACCTGCCCGATGCCGTCCACATGGCCGGAGACGATGTGGCCGCCCAGGCGGTCATGCGCGCGCAGGGCTTTTTCGAGATTGACTTGGCAGCCCTCGGCCAACCCCGTGGTTTTGTCGAGCGACTCGGCCGAGATGTCGATGGTGAACTGCTGCTGCGCGGGGGCGAGCGTGGTGACGGTCATGCACGCGCCGTTGAGCGCAATGCTGTCGCCCAGACCCACGTCGTCGATGTAGGAAGGCGGGCAGGCGATGGTGAGGCGCTTGCCGTGATGAGATGAGCTACCCAGGTCGTGGCTGGCGACGATGCGCCCCACGCCGGTGATGATTCCGGTGAACATGCGGGTATTTTCGCAGGGAAAACCGTTAAAACGTGTCGCGCCCCGGAATTCGCGCCACGATGCGCAGGTCTGGCCCCAGCATCTCTACCGATTTGAAGGTCAAAGGCTGGGCTTGCGAGAGTTCGGTGAACGGCCCGATATTTGCGAGCCCCAGGCCTGAGCCCAGCAGCTTGGGGGCTAGGTACAGCACCAGCTCATCCACCAAGCCCGCCCGCAGCAGCGAGCCGTTGAGCTTGAAGCCCGCCTCGACATGCAGCTCGTTGATTTCGCGCTGCGCCAAGTCTTGCATCATTAAAGCCAGATCGACCTTGCCGTTGGCGTCAGGCAGGTGGATGACGGTGACACCTAGAGCTTCTAGCGCTGATTTTTTCGTCGCGTTGGGGGCGGCGGCATAAATAAAAACAAGGCGACCTTGCACGCCGAAAAGCCGTGCATTCAGTGGTGTCTCCAACTGGCTATCGACAATCACCAGATGTGGCTGGCGCTGCGTCGCCACATGGCGCACGTCCAGCAGCGGGTCGTCTTGCAGCACGGTGCCAATGCCGGTCAGCACGGCGCTGGCGCGGGCACGCCAAGCATGGCCATCCACGCGCGCGGGCTCGGATGTGATCCACTGGCTTTCCCCGTTGGGAAGTGCGGTATGGCCGTCCAAGGAAGCTGCGATCTTCATACGCACCCAGGGCATTTTTCGGATCATGCGGCTGAAAAAGCCGATGTTGAGTTCGCGTACGGCCAAGGCGTCCGGGTCGTCTGCAGGAATTACGGTGACGGTAATGCCCGTCGCCCTTAGCCTTGCAATGCCGCGCCCTGCCACCAGCGGGTTCGGGTCTTGCAGCGCCACCACCACATGGGCCAAGCCTGCGTCAATCAACGCATCACAGCACGGAGGCGTGCGGCCATGGTGAGAGCAGGGCTCTAGAGTGACGTAGGCGGTGGCCCCTTTCACGCTATGCCCCCGCGCTGCAGCATCGCGCAGCGCCATGACCTCGGCGTGCGGGCCACCCGTGCGCTGGGTGTGGCCCTCGCCAAGCAGTTTGCCATCGGGGGTGGTGATGACGCAGCCGACGGCGGGGTTGGGGGACGCGATTAGCGACGCATGAGCGGCAAGCTGGTGTGCATGATTGAAATGCTGTCGGGCCTGCGCGCTTAATTGAGTTGAGGTAGAGCTTGTCATGTTGAGCGCAGTAATTTCTATGGTTTGAAGGTTTAAAAATTGAGATCTGGCTCTTGATGCGCTATTTCTATGCGCATGATGCTATGGACCGGTCGCCCATGAATCTCGCCAGGAAGAAAGCGCACATGTCTAAACACGTTGCCAATGGCCGAGGTGAAGGCTTCTGGTAGTTCGTTGACCTCATAGTTAATGGAGACGACGTTGCCTAAATTGTTGATCCATAAGCTCAAAACAATGTTGCCTGAGTGGGTCAAAAGCTGTGCTTCCGGAACATTCAAGTTCACTTCTTCGGTGGGACGAGGGTGTTGGGTGAGTTGATCAGCTGTAAAAAAAATCTCTTCAGTGAGAGAAAAATGTTTGGGCGTAGGTGGTTTGAACTGGTCTGATTCAGGCGCTGCATTTAATGCGGGTTCGGCATCGACGGCTGAGATCGTGAGACCCTCTGACGACGATGTCATTGATACACCTCTTTTTTGTGGTGGCAACAACCGTGCATGAATCGGTGACAAATTGGCGGCCGGTGCAAATGCTGAAAAGCTCGAATCCTGATTCGTTGAATCAAAGAAAAACATCAACACCAATGCCTCGTGCAAAAAGCAAGAGACGAGTAGCGCCGTGGCAAGTCGCTTGATGTCTGGGGACAGGCTGTACATGGGGTCGTGAAGATGAAGGTTTGAAATATGCCCGGTTTTTAAATGCCAACAAGCCGTTGAGGTCGAAAAGGCAACCGTTCATCAGCAAAATTACACAAGCGCCAGGAACTGCTTGAAACTTTGCTTATTCCAATAGTTGACCCCTATTTTTTAAGGCGAGTTATGCAACAGCAGCGCGGTTTCACTCTTATTGAGATTTTGATAGTGGTTGCCATTATTGGCATACTTTCAGCAATTGCTTTGCCCTCTTACAAGGATTACGTGACCCGGGGCAAGATACCCGACGCAATATCCGGCCTGTCCACAAAGCGGGTTCAAATGGAACAGTTTTTCCAGGACAACCGAACATACGTGGGCGCGACGGCTTGCAATGCAGATGCAACCACAAGCAAGTACTTTGACTTTTCCTGCTCGGTTGCCGCAACAGCCACCACATTTACATTGCAGGCTGTGGGCAAATCGGCAATGGCAGGCTTTACATATACGCTTGACCAATCCAATGCCAAATCGACTGGTGGCGTGCCTGCTGGTTGGTCGCAGCCTAATCCAAATAACTGCTGGGCCATCAAAAAAGACGGCTCATGTTAAATAAGCAAAACGGCTTCAGCTTGATTGAGCTGATGGTCACTTTGACCATCATTAGTTCGGCATTGTTTTTTGGTCTTCCCAGCCTTGGTGCCTGGGTTCAAAGCAACCAAATTCGCACGGCTGCTGAGGCGATTCAAAATGGGTTGCAAATCACTCGCTCAGAGGCTGTACGTCGAAACACCAGTGTGCAATTGGTTTTGTCTTCACTTGCAGGCGGTGGGACAAGTTCGGACTGGAGTATCACTTGCGTCACGCCCTCGATCACTTGTCCCGGGGTGGGCCAAAACCCCACTGAAATTCAAAAACGCATGGGGGTAGATGGGTCAGCAAATGCCGTAGTTACCTCTGCGCAATCAACCATTGTCTTTAATGGCATGGGGCGTATGACAACGCCCACCGCAGACCTCACCCTCAACATAACAAACCCGGTAGGCGGAACTTGCGCGGCAGCAAATGGCCGCATGCGCTGTTTGAATGTTGTGGTCTCAACTGGTGGCCATGTCCGCATGTGTGACCCGGCATTTGCAACTGGCTCCAATCCCAGGGCTTGCTGATATGAAAATAATGAATAAACCTGCTCGCAGATTCCAGCAGCAAACCGGCGTGATGTTGATTGAAGCCCTGGTGGCGTTACTTATTTTTTCAGTGGGCATCTTGGGTATTGTGGGTTTGCAAGCCTCTGCCATCAAAGCTTCTGGAGATGCCAAGTACCGCAGTGAGGCTGCTTTGATGGCCAATGAATTGATCGGGAAAATGTGGGCCAGCAATCGCACGCAGGCCACCTTGCAAGCGGCTTTCTCCAGCACAACAGGCACGGCGTATCAAGCTTGGGCTTGGTTGGGCACAGACGCTACTGCACCGGGCACCCTGACAGCGCCCGCCGTAGGCACGGTGATGAAGGCTTTGCCGGGGGCCTTGGCCAATCCGCCCACGGTGGTTATTACGCCTGTGGTAGCCACGGCTATACCCAGCAGCTTGGTGACTGTCACGGTTTTCTGGCTGGCACCTAATGACACCACGGTGCACAACTACGTTGCCATTGCGCAAATCGGGGGGTGATTTGATGACTCCAAAGCGATTTAGCCGCAAGCGCTCAGCCGGTTTTGGCCTGATTGAAGTCATGGTGGCCTTGGTGATAGGCATGTTTGGCGTCGTTGTCATGATGCAGGTTCTGGCCTTGTCTGAAGAGCAAAAGCGCACCACAACCGGATCAGGTGACGCGATGAACGAAGGGGTGCTCGCCCTTTACTCGTTGCAAACGGACATTCGTATGAGTGGGTACGGCGTTACAGACCTTAAGCTGCTGGGCTGTGGCTTGACGCTTCGTGCTGGCGTCACGCTCACCAATTTGGCCCCTGTTGTGATCAACTCGGCCAGCATTACTGGGCAAGACGCCAATACCGACACCTTGCTGCTCTTTTATGGCAATGGGAACGGTTCACCCCAAGGCGATGTCGTAGCAGCCACAGGCAATGCAGTTCAAACGCCTGCCTCGTTTGCTGTGGGTGACCGGGTGATTGATGCACCGGCCACACGTGCCACGCCCTGCAATCTCACTTTAGATCAGGTCAGTGCGCTGACCCCTGCAGTAAGCCCAACGACAGTGACTTTGGCCTCTGCGGCAGCGCTTCCTATTGGAGATACTGTATTTAACCTGGGGCAAACCTACCGGGCCGTTGGCTACGCTATTCGTAGCGGCAACTTAACTATGTGCGACTACACCGATGCCACAAGAGACTGCACAACGGCGGGTGCGTGGGTTTCAATTGCCAACAATATTGTGAGTTTGCGTGCTCAGTATGGCCAAGACACAGCGGTGGGGGCGATGGACGGGGTTGTAGATGTATACACCAGCACCAACGCAACGCCTACAACAGCCTGCAGTTGGGCTCGAACTTCTGCCGTACGCTTGTCATTGGTGGCGCGTAGCGCCCAGTTTGAAAAAACAGCCGTCACATCACTCGCCCCCATTTGGGAGGGCACGACCGCAGGTAACCCAACCGGCAGCACGGCCAGCCCGATTGTTTTGAGTGGCAATGCAACCTGGCAAAACTACCGGTACAAAGTGTTCCAAACCGTGGTGCCACTGCGCAATGTTTCATGGATGGGAGTGGCCAGCGGATGCTAAACAAACCTAATTCCCCATCACACGCCTCACAAAAAGGCGTGGTCATGCTCGTGGCCCTGATTGTTCTGGTGGTCATGACCCTGGCTGGCATTGCACTTATGCGTTCTACCGACACCAGCAACCTCATTGCAGGCAATATGGCCTTCAAACAGGCGGCTACACACTCGGCAGACCAGGGTATTGAGGCAGCCATAGCTTGGCTGGAGGCCAATAATTCAAGCGGATTACTTGACACCAACAGTTCAACGGTGGGCTACACCGCCTCTACCCTGAGTAATGTGAACTACCAAACGGGTGAGTCGTTTTGGACCCAACTCACACCCTCTGGTGTGTGCTACTTGCCCATAGCGGGTGGCGTTTGCGCGGCTGCGCCAGGCGTGGCGGATGCATCGGGTAATTTGATGGCTTTCATGATTCAACGCCTGTGCCGCTCAGCCGGTAGCCGAAACGGCGCGGGCTGTGCTGTGGCTAATGGGGCCATTATTTCAAGTGGCGGTGGTGAGGGTGCCGGTGATGACGCCATCACGGCAACCGCAACTTCTATTTATTATCGCATCACCGTGCGTGTGGTTGGTCCACGTAATACGGTGAGCTACATCCAGTCCATTGTGTCAATGTGATTTGTCAATGTGCTCTATTCAATTGGTTTATTTCAGGAGATTGTTGTGAACAATCAAATCTTTAGAAGCAGCTATTCCCGATCTGTTGTGGCCTTTGCCGTCGCCGCTTTGACGCCGATTTTTGGGGGGGTGCAGACGGCTTACGCCACGGCCACCAACATCGCCAGCGTGCCCATTTTTGCGACCACCGCTACATCAGCAGAAGTCAAACCTAATGTCATGATGGTGCTGGACGACTCTGGCAGTATGGACTGGGATTACATGCCAGATGATGCTTCTAATTTTTCGGGTAAATATGGTTTTGCCAGCAGCCAATGCAACGGTATCTTTTACAACCCGGCAATTACTTACTCGCCACCAGTGAATGCAGCAGGTACCAGTTATGCAAATTCAACATTCACCAGTGCTGCGAAAGATGGCTTTGGCTTGACTACAGGCTCCACCAACTTAAGTTCGAGCTTTAAAGCCAATAGCAACGACACATCCCAAGCGGCTTACTACTATAAGTATTCAGGTTTGCAAACCACAGAAAAACTCAAAGACTACTACGACACTAACAGTAGTTTCTATAAGGAATGTAATGCATCGATTGGGGGAACAACAAAGGTAAATAACGTGCTGGTTAGCAGCTTGTTTACCAAAGTCACCGTTAGCAGTACCTCCGGCCCTGGCGCGACGGATGAGCGGACAAATTTTGCCAACTGGTACACCTATTACCGTACCCGTATGCAGATGATGAAAACGGCAACAGGCCAAGCGTTCAAAGCTTTGGATAACCACTTCCGTGTGGGATTCATGACATTGAACAACAACGCCTCACCCGCTTTCCTCAACATCACTGATTTTGATTCGACTCAAAAGACAAATTTTTACGCAAAGCTTTATGCCAGCGACACGGGAAGCAGCACACCTTTGCGAGAAGGCTTGGCGAATGCTGGGCGCATTTATGCTGGCAAATTAACTAGCATCAATGCTAGTACTGTGGTGAACCCCGTGCAGTACTCCTGCCAGCAAAACTTCACCATTCTTTCAACTGATGGTTTTTGGAATGGTACTGACTCGGCTGTGAAAAAGCTCGATGGCAGCACTATGGACAACCAAGACGGTAGCTTGGCGCGACCTTACAACGACGGCAGTTCCGTTCAAACGACGATTGTGACGCCCTATACCAGCACACAAAACCGGCAATCAGTTTCGACAGTGGCCACAAAAACGAATGTATGGACACAGTCAACCACGGTGATTGGTGCCGCTTGTACAACGGCCACCACGGCTTCTAGTTCCATTGTTGTCTCTACAGGAAACAACAACACAACAGCCGCCCTGGGTTTGCAAAAAAACAATCCAGATGACAATAGTCACAATACTGGCTGCTACGACCTTACCTCTGGCAGCAGCAATTCAAATGGCTGGTTTTGCATTGGCAGTGGTACGGGTAATAGTAAGCTCTCGGTATCGAACACATCGATTACCGACTCAAAGAGCGTGACGTGGTATTTGGTGTCTAGTGGTGCCAACGGTGCAGGATGTGTATCGGCAAATACTGCATTTGGCAGTGGCTACAGCACGACAGCCGGGGTATGTCCAGCTTCAGCAGTGATCTCAGGCAAATTGGTCACTATTACGCCCTACACGCAAACCGAGACTATTTCCAACGCGGCAACAACGACCGTAGACATCTACACGGCCACTCAAACCACCACGCAAGTCATTACCAATGGTGTTGCGGGCTCTGTTGGTGCGCTTTCGCCCAGCACGCCCGTGTACTCGTTGACTTCCAACATCAGTTCAACCCCCACGGCGGGTACGGATACGTGCGGCGGACAAGCTGCTCCTTGCCCAAGCAGCGCTGGCACATGGACAGCTGGCACTCCCACCACCAACAACGTGTGTACGGCAACCGCTCAGCTGCCAACTGCAGGAACAACAACGCCCGTGATCACAAGTTCAACGGCTTCTAATCCTGTGAATAATGTAACGGTGCAGTCCAGCACAGGCCCAACAGCGGGGACGCCGACAATAACTTCGGTCAGTTCAGGTGGCGTAGCTAATACCCTGGCAGATACAGCGGCCTATTACTACAACACTAATCTTAGGACTACGGCCTTGGGCAATTGCACGGGCCCCATCATTGCGCCGGCTACAACTCCTACCGATCTTTGTGTGCCCAATACTGTCCCCAAAAATGGTGTTGATACTGCCACTTGGCAGCACATGACCACATTTACCTTGGGCTTGGGCGCTCGCGGGCGCATGGTGTTTTCACCCAGTTACCTGACCGACACTTCGGGGGATTACTATGATGTATCCAAAGGAAATACGGTTGGAACGACCAACTGCACTTGGCGGGATGCACTGACCATAGCGGGCGGTAAATGCAATTGGCCTGTGCCCGGCGCTGATCAAATTGAGAACATTGATGACCTTTGGCATGCTGCTGTGAATGGACACGGCAATTACTTCAGTGCATCTAATCCGGCCGATCTTGCGACAGGACTAAACAGCGCCTTGAATGTGATCATCAACACGCCCCAACCCGGCACGGCAGCAGCTGCAGCAACATCCAACCCCAAAGTCACGTCCACCAGCAATTTCCAGTTCGTGACTTATTTCAAGACTGTGGAGTGGTCAGGGGAGTTGATTCGCCAAACGATTAGCTTGACGGATGGCAGTGTGCCTACTTACAACCCCCAAAATCCAGACCCCGCTACCTACGACTGGTCGGCGCAGAGCTTGCTGGATGCAAAAAGCTACACCACCCGAAACATCTACACCAAGAGTGGCTCAAGTTTGATACCGTTCACTTGGTCAAATTTGGTGACGGCGGGTTTGCAATCCAACTTTACAGCACCTAACATCACGACAGCGCCGCCGGCCTACCCTTTGGCCATGACTGGGTTGTCGCAGTTTTGCGCCACGGGATCAAACTGCATTGCCTCAAGTGCCCAAACGAATACAACCGTGGCAACAGGCGGTGCAGCCGGGGAAGCGTTGGTGAATTTCTTGCGGGGAGATACAAGCAACCAAGAGGGAGCAATCACTGATGCCACGAAATTCTTTCGCTACCGTCCCCACGTCCTAGGCGATATCGTGTCAGCCCAACCCCAGTATGTGGGGCCACCAAGCCGTACCTATAGTGATAGCGGGTACGATCAATTCAAAACGAACAATTCGTCGCGCACACCTCTGGTTTATGTGGCAGCCAATGACGGCATGTTGCATGCGTTTGACCCGGCAACAGGGAATGAGCAGTGGGCTTACATCCCCTCATTCGTGTTGCCACGTCTTTATACTTTGGCCGATAAAAATTACGCCAACCTGCATCAGTATTTTGTAGAAGGTACGCCGGTCGCCACTGATATTTGCCCCAAAGCACCTGCAACTTGCGCGGCCAGCGACTGGAAAACCATTTTGGTGGGCGGACTCAATGGCGGCGGTACTGGCTATTACGCCTTGGACATTACCAACCCGGCCAGCCCAGCTTTACTTTGGGAGTTCACCGACAACAATATGGGATATACATTTGGTCGTCCACAGGTCACCAAATTGGATAATGGAACATGGGTTGTTTTGCTGACGTCAGGCTATAACAACTGCCCCTTTGCTGCGAATGTAAATCAGCAAAACTGTGTGAAAAATAGCGTGGGTGATGGCAAAGGCTATTTGTATGTATTGAATGCAGGAACTGGTGCACAGATTGGGTCTACGCCAATAGCCACATCGTCTGGCAGTACCACCGCGCCGAGTGGTCTAGCGCAGATCGTGGCTCATGCTGACTCCAGTAATGTGTCCAAGCGTGCTTATGGTGGGGATTTGAACGGTAACCTATGGCGCTTCAGCCTGGGGACATCCGGCTACAGTAGCAATTTGCTAACTACTTTCGTGGATGCACTCGGTAACGCGCAACCCATCACGTCTCGACCACAAGTTTCAACCGTTAGTGGGTCGCCTGTGGTGTTTGTTGGTACGGGGCGTTATTTGGGTACTAATGATGTGGGAAGCACTTTGCAGCAATCGTTTTATGCAGTAAAGGACACGCTAGCAAGCAGCCCCTCGCCGTTGTATTCCAACCCCCGTCTTAACTCGGGATTCATTAGCCAAACGGCGACGAATGGCACCTGCCTTGCAGGCACTTCTGTAGATATTTGTGACACGGGTGAAAGTGTTCGTTTTGTGACTCAAAACGGTGGCTCACCGGGCGATAGCCTCACTACGAAGAGTGGGTGGTTTCTAGACTTCCCTGCTGGCTCTGGGGAGCTTGATTTCACAGACTCCAAATTGGCTTTGGGCGTGTTGATCTTCTCGACCAGTGTGCCTCGGGTGTCAACTACTCAAGCTTGCACCTCTTCAACTACAGGCAGTGATGGCAATGCTATTTCTTACCAGTTGGCCTACATGAATGGCGGTGCAATAGGAACGACCACCGGAATCATAGGTACGAGTTTGGGTACGGGCATTGCCACGGCGCCGCTGATTCTTCAACTGCCAAACGGTACGGTGATTGCTAAATATCGTCTCTCATCAGGGCAAGAGGTCAGCGACAAAATTCGTGTCGGTACATCTGGAAGTCCTACCCAGCGAGTCTCTTGGCGCGAGCTGATCTCTCCTTGATGCACCCTAAACCATCCCCCTGATTGGGGGATGGTTTAGCTTCAGAGCTTTCGTTACTCTCGTGATACACGTCAGGCATTTGGCCCGCCGGGTTAGCTCGGGAGTAATTTATGCAGAGGCGAACGACGAGTGCGGGATTTTCACTAATCGAAATACTGTTGGTTTTGATTGTGCTTGTATTGGCTCAGAGTTTGGCTATGCCGGTACTGTCTGATGTGCTCAATGCAAGGCGATTGTCATCAAGCACTGATGCTATTTACGACAGTTTAATTTTGGCGCGATCTGAGGCGGCCAAGAGAAATTCACGGGTAGTGGTGTGTAAGTCTGAGTCAGGCAATGCATGCTCGGCTAATGGGTCTTGGCAGCAGGGCTGGATTGTCTTTCATGATGTCAATCACAACGGCATACTGGATGCGAATGAGTTCGTGGTTCGGCGGGAATCGGCTTTGCCCACGAACGTTAGGGCGGCAGGTAATGGGCCAGTCAGCACCTATGTGGCTTACACGCCTTACGGGAAGACTGTTCTGGTCTCTGGGGCTTTTCAGGCCGGTACTGTGACGGTGTGTAGTCAGTCAACGAGCAAAGGGACTGCCCAGCAGATTGTTATCAACAGCTCGGGACGTCCGCGCATTGCCAAGGTGGCTATCAATCAGTGTGCTTAAAAGAGCGTTGATTTAGCGCTGAACCTCGTCCAGCAAGGTCATCACGACTGACAGGCAATGCCATGGTGGCATCCTACATTTCCTATACCCCTTTGGGGCAGACCAATACGGTAGGAGGCGCTTTTTAGGCGGGAACGGTGACTGCATGCGAGACAACTGACCCACGTGGCCAAGCTCGGCAGATTGTGATCAGCAGCACGGGACGTGTGCGAACCCAAAAGGTCATGCTGGGCAGTTGCGCCTGAGAAATGGGCCGTGTGTGGTGGGGGCTCTTTCAACGTTGAGGAAATTCGCCGGTCTAACCCAAAGTTGCAACCATCTCAAACTTGGGCGCGATAGTCTGCACGACCTTTTGAAAGCCATGCCCGGGGTTGGACTGCCGGCTTGAAACGATCAGCCCCATTTTTTCCAACATGCCCACATCCTTGGTGACGGCTGATCGGTTGCGATGCAAACGGCTGGTCAATTCCTTAATCGTTCTGGGTTCGCGCATCACTTCGCGCATCAATTGCCGCCGTGTATCAGACAAAACCGTGAACATGCGCTGCGGGTCTTCAAATGACAGCGTCACCTGCTCTTCAAAGGGCAAGGTTTGATCGGCTCTGCGGGCAGCTTCTTTGGCGTGCGAGAAAAATCCGTCCAGATCATCGGTGCGAATAACCACTTTGCTCATGATTTTTTCCCTCGTATTTCCTTAACAAGTTCGAGCCACTCTTGCTGGAATTTCTCCAAGGTTGCTTCGTAACTGGTGAATGCAACTGGTGTGACCTCGCCCATGTAATGTCGGTGGTGGTAATCATTTGCGTTATCAAAACCAAGTACTCTGCCGTTGTCTACATGGCAAATTAAGTGGTTGATGTAGGCTAGGTTGTAGCGAGTCACTACTGTCTCACCCTTCTCTTGATAGCCCCAAACCTCGTAATTAAGCAAACCACCACCAGACTAGGGTCTCAGTTCGAAGCGCTCTTGTTCAAGAAGTATTACCACGGGTGGATTGGCCATCAATTCTTCTGCATCAGATGTGTCGTGGCAGCAAACCTGATCGAATTTACAGTGGCCAATTCGTTCAGCGTCGCACCTCATCCACCAGCGTCTTGAATTCGTCAATGTCCTCAAAGCTGCGGTACACGCTGGCAAAACGAACGTAGGCTACTTTGTCGAGCTTTTTGAGCTCGCGCATCACCAGTTCACCAATGCGCCCGGAGAGGACTTCGCGAAGGCCGAGGTTGAGTAGGTTTTCTTCAATGCGTTCAATGGCACTGTCTACCTGCTCGGTGCTGACGGGTCGTTTACGTAGCGCCAGCTTCATGGATGCTTGTAACTTGACGCGTTCGTACTCGATGCGTCGCCCATCCTTTTTGACGATGGCGGGGAAGTTGACGTCGGGACGCTCATAGGTGGTAAAGCGTTTGTCGCAGGCGCCACATCTGCGGCGGCGGCGGATGAAGTCCCCGTCTTCAGAAATCCGGGTCTCAACGACCTGGGTTTCTGAATGGCTACAGAAGGGGCATTTCATGGGCTTTTGGCTCCATTAGGCTTTGACAAGCTCAGCCCGAACGGGTGGTGGTTCAGGCTGAGGATTGGCTTAACGGTAAACCGGGAAGCGTGCGGTCAAGGCGTTGACCTTGGCGCGTACGGCTGCGATGTTGGCTTCATCGCGTGGGTTTTCCAGCACGTCAGCAATCAGGTTAGCCGTTTGACGAGCTTCTTCGTCCTTGAAGCCACGGGTGGTCATGGCGGGGGTGCCGATGCGCACGCCGCTGGTGACCATGGGCTTCTCCGGGTCGTTGGGGATGGCGTTTTTGTTGATGGTCATGTGGGCTGCGCCCAGCACGGCTTCGGCTTCTTTGCCGGTGATGCCCTTGGCCCGTAAATCGACCAGCATGAGGTGGCTTTGCGTGCCACCACTGACGATGCGCAGGCCGCGCTGGGTGAGCGTCTCGGCCACGATGCGGGCGTTGGTCAGCACCTGTTGCTGGTAGTCTTTGAAGCCAGGGGCCATGGCTTCTTTGAAGGCCACGGCCTTGGCGGCGATGACGTGCATCAACGGGCCACCTTGGAGGCCGGGGAAGATGGCGCTGTTGATGACTTTTTCAAACTCGGACTTCATCAGGATGATGCCGCCGCGCGGGCCGCGCAGGCTCTTGTGGGTGGTGGAGGTCACCACGTCAGCGTGCGGCACGGGGTTGGGGTACAGGCCAGCGGCAATCAGGCCAGCATAGTGGGCCATATCCACCATGAAAATCGCACCCACGTCTTTGGCTACTTTGGCAAAGCGGGCAAAGTCAATGTGCAGGCTGTAGGCCGAGGCCCCGGCGATGATGAGCTTGGGTTTTGATTCATGAGCTTTGCGCTCCATGGCGTCGTAGTCAATTTCTTCCTTGGCGTTGAGTCCGTAGGACACAACGTTGAACCACTTGCCGCTCATGTTCAGGGCCATGCCGTGGGTGAGGTGGCCGCCTTCGGCCAAGCTCATGCCCATGATGGTGTCGCCAGGCTTCAAGAAGGCGAGGAAGACGGCTTCATTGGCCGATGCGCCGCAATGCGGCTGCACGTTGGCGCAATCGGCCCCGAAGATGGCCTTGACGCGGTCAATGGCGAGCTGCTCGGCCACGTCCACATGCTCACATCCACCGTAGTAGCGCTTGCCGGGGTAGCCTTCAGCATACTTATTAGTCAGCTGGGAGCCTTGGGCCGCCATGACGGCGGGGGAGGCGTAGTTCTCGCTGGCGATCAGCTCGATGTGGTGCTCCTGACGGGCGTTTTCGGCTTGGATGGCGGCAAAAATTTCAGGATCGGTTTGCTCAACAAGGATGTTGCGGTGGTACATGAGTATTTCAGGAGTTGGTCAGTAAAGTTGTTTTGGCAGCTTCCAGATCGATTTTTGCCGGTGCCACCACAGGTAGAAGCTGAGGTGTTTGGAGTGGAACGGCGCGACCTGCAGCTACCAAGTTTAGCCGGGTATGTTCAGCCAGAACTTTGGCGGTATAGCCGCCGTCATCTTCTTGCTTGGCAGCGCCGACGTAGTAGCGTAATCCGGCCTGCAGGGAGCCGGCCCGGGCGATGCATTCTTGCAGCACTTGGGCACCAACTCGCAGGTTGCTGATGGGGTCAAAGGCGGCTAGCTTGCCGCCAAAGCTCTCATATTTCTCGCTGTGCACACGGGTCATGACTTGCATTAATCCTTGTGCACCGACAGCGCTTTGAGCAAAGGGGTTAAAGCCAGACTCAACGGCCATGATTGCCAACAGCAGGGTTGGCTCTAATTTGGTGTTCGAGCCAATTTCATAGGCTTCTTCTACCAATGCACTGAGTGGTTCTGCGGCGATCCGGTATTTTTTGCTGAGCCAATAGGCCACGGCAGCTTGCTGTTTGGGCAGGTCGCGTGGGTCAATGGCCGTGGTTCGGTCTGCGGCATCTGTTCCTGCCTCAAAGCCCGTGGTCTCAACCTGACGGGTTTGCAGCCAGCCGATTAATTTGACCTCGGTAGACTGGCGCAATTCAGGGCGCATCACCAGCGTTAGGCTGAGGAACATCACGATCAGGCCAACCAAGGCAAAACCGTTGTGGGTTAATTCAAAAAAACCGTCAACAGTGTCGTGAGCAAAGGTTCTGAAACCCTGTTCAATTTTGTTTAATGCGGTCATATCACATCCTCTTCTCGTATCGGCTGGGTCGGCCGAGATTCGGGTAATCCCTGTGAGTCAGGGGGTCGAGGCGGATTCTAAGGGTTGCTATATATTCAGTCAATAATAACAAATGAGTTTGTTATTCTTTAATTGGATTTATTTCGTCAAAATTCAAATGATTATTTGACGGTTTGAGGGGTTTTTTCAATTTTCACTGGAATGAGTTGTTTGTTTTGTGTCGTCTGTGTGAATCAAGGCTAAATGGCGGCGAAAATATAAGTCTTCCATTTTTTTCCTGCCCACTAATCATGGGCCTGAGTTGTGATGCCGACAGAATCTGCTAAACGCAATGACACACCCACTTTAGACGCCCTCACCGGCGGGGCTTTTTCTGCCCCTACTTCCGGCGAGCGAGCTGCGCGCGTGCGTGATTGGCTGGCCACCGAGCCCAGCGCTGCACAAATGCAGGAAGTGTTCAAGGAGTTGAGCGTCAAGGACAAAGGCGCGGCCAAGCCCCTGCGTGAAAAGCTCGATGAGATTAAACGTTCGCGTGATCAGGAAGTCATTGGAGCGGAGTGGGCGCTTAAGGCGCAGGCCTTGCTTGACACCTCCCGCCTCAACGTGGCCGACGCCATGGCCTGGCAGCGCGATGCCGCCAAAGCGGGCGCACCGCTAAGCCGCGAACCGCTGGCCAGCGTCAAAGTGGCATTGGCAAACCGCGTCAAGGTGATTGAAGATCTACAACACCGGGTGCAGGTGCAGCGCGAAGCGGCGGTCTTGCTGGCCCAGCGCATCGAGGTGCTCTCCACCAAGCCTTGGCGTGACGCGCAGACGGTGGTCGACTCCTTAAGTGCGGATGTGACCCATTGGCAAACGCAGGCCCAGGGCTTGCAAGCTGATGAGAATTGGCCCAGTGTGGATGCGAAATTTCCTCCGCTACTGGAGGCCTCGCGCAGCCAGTTGCTGGTGGTGTGGGATGCATTTAGCAGTGCTTTGACTCAGGCGCAAGCGGCTGCGGCAGACGCGTCCTTGGCCTTGCCCCCCGTGCCCGTGTGGTCGGATGAGATTCGTCTGGGCCGAGGCGTACCCGCAGAAGCGCAGGCGGCACCGAAGAAGCCTAAGATTGACCCCGAATTACGTGCCAAAGCCACGAGCATTGTGCGCGAGGCGTTGACAAAATTGGAGCAAGAAGTGGCCGAAGGCCACGGTAAAGCCAGCGCCGGAGCCGCCGCCGCTCTGCGCAACGCCCTGAAAGATAACGGTCGACTGATCGACGACAAGCTGGAAAACCAAGCCCATGCCGCCCTGACCGCAGCGGGCGAGCTGGAGGGCTGGCAGCGCTGGAGTGCTGACCAACTGCGCGAGGCGCTGGTGATTCATGCCGAAGGCTTGCTCAAGCGCCCAGCCGGTCAAGCTGTGGGTGGACGAAAAATGCAAGAAACGCTGCGCGGATTGCGTGAGCAGTGGAAGCAGACTGACCAAGGCGGCGTGCCCAACCACGCCCTGTGGAAACGCTTTGATGAGGCCTGCAACGAAGCCTATAAAGTGGTACAAACTTGGCTCGAAAAAATCAAGATCGATGCGGCGCAAAACAAGGCCCAGCGTTTGGCGCTGATTGAAGAAGTCAAAGCCTGGGGTGTGGCCAATACTACCGCGCTGGACAATGACTGGAAAGGCTTCAACCGCATCCTGCACCAGTTCGCAGACCGTTGGCGCGAGTCGGGCCACATGGGCGAGAAAGCCTTTGCCGAGATGCAAGCCCAGTGGAAGGCCGCTTTTGAGGCCGCCGCTGCGCCGCTAGAAGCTGTTCAAAAGCAGAGTTTGCAAGAGCGCCAAGCCATGATTCAAGAGGCCGAGGCCCTGGGTGCAGCACCAGTGCTGCGCATGGATGCCGTCAAGGCCTTGCAACAGCGTTGGCAGGCTCAAGCCCATGCGGTGCCTGTGGAGCGTCGTTTGGAGCAAAAACTTTGGGACGCCTTCCGTAAACCGATAGATGAAGCGTTCAACCGCAAAACGACCGAGCGAGAGAAGGCATCGCAGTCCATGAGCGAGCATGACCGGGGCGTTCTGCAAGCCTCCCAAGCGCTGGAAGCAGCCAATGCGGGCGGTGATGCCCAAGTGATTCGGGCTGCCATGCAGGCGCTGGAAGCGGCTTTACAAGCGCGACCCACGCTTACTCAAACGCCTGTCAAGCCCGCAGTTGCGCAGACAAATGCGCCTACAGCCCAAACCGAACCTGTATCAGAAGCTGCTGAAACAACCTCAACCGATACTTCTGAAACCCCACCTGTCGCGGCAGAAACACCGGTTGAAGCGCCCAAACCACGCAAACCCGTGGTGGCCATGCGCGGTGATGACCGCCCTGGCATGAAAAAATCCGAACCTGCACCACCCTCACGTGGTGCGCGTCCAGGGCAAAGAGACGGGCAGCGTGACGGTGCACCCCGTGATGGCGCACGATCGGGCCGCGATAGCGCGCCAGGGCGCGGAGCAGACCGCTTTGCTGACCGAGGCGAAGCGCGACCGGCTTGGCAAGACACACCGCGTCTGGGCGACGCGGCATTTAGGGCGCAACGCGAGGCACTGGAGCATGCCCAGTACGCGCTGAAGAAACTATCCGCTCAAGCCCATGGAGCGTCATTGACTCAGCTGATCGCGGCTTGGGAGGCACGTGACAGCGCCCAATTACCAACGGCGCAAGATCTGGGTGGCCGCGTTCCCGCTTCCACTCGAACCTCTTGGGCGCAAGCTTTGTCTGCCGTACCGGCAGGTGATGGATCCGTGGCTTTACTGAGGCTGGAGATGGCCGCTGAGCTGCCCACACCCGCCTCGGCCCTGAGCGCGCGCCGCGCTTTGCAGTTGCAGTTATTGACCAGGCGCAACGATCCGGCACCGGCACAAACTTGGGGGCAAGATGCAGCGCAGGTGCTGGCCAGTCAGTTTAATGAAGAATCCAGCCCTCGCTTGCAACGGGTGCTCAAGGTATTGCTGGGACGCCAGGGTTAGTTCGGCCACGATGGCTTCTGAGAGCAGCAACCCCCATCAGGAGTTCATCACGGACTTGCTCCTACGGCTTGAACAGCTCAATGCCATCGGGGTCGCTCTTTCGCGCGAACGTGACAGTACGCACTTAATGCAGATGATTCTAGAGTCTGCCATGGCCATTACCCACGCCGATGGCGGCACCTTGTACCGCGTCTCAGAAGATGGAAAAACGCTCAATTTTGAGACCCTGCTGACTAACTCTTTGAACTTAAGGATGGGCGGCAACACCGGACGCGACATTGTGTTACCCAACCTGCCGATGTTCGATGCGCAAGGCAAGGCTAATAGCTCTTTGGTGGCCACATATGTCGCCACGCATAAAGAAACGGTCAATATTGCTGATGTGTACAGTGCGACACAGTTTGATTTTTCTGGAACGCGTGGTTTTGACGAACGCATGGCTTACCGCATGCAATCATTTTTGACCGTGCCGATGCTGAATCATGAGGGCGAGGTCATCGGCGTGCTACAGCTCATCAATGCCAAGTCCAAGGAAGAAGGGGTGGTGACTTCTTTTTCCTTGGCCGATCAAAGCCTTGCCGAGTCGCTGGCCTCTCAGGCGGCGATTGCGTTGGGACACTCCAAGTTGATTCGACAGATGGAAGTCTTGTTTGAGTCTTTCATTAACGTCATTAATTTGACGATCGAAGAAAAGTCACCTCACACGGGAGAGCATTGCCAGCGTGTGCCAGAGCTCACCATGATGCTGGCCGAGGCAGCTCACCTCGCTACAGAGGGTCCGTTGGGCTCATTTTCGATGAATGACCGTGACCGCTATGAGCTCAAAATTGCGGGCCTGCTGCACGACTGCGGCAAGGTGACAACACCTGTGCATGTGGTGGATAAAGAAAGCAAGTTACAAACCATTTATGACCGCATTGGCTTGATTGATACGCGTTTTGAAGTGCTGCGTAGGGATCTCGAAATCAAAATCTTGCGCGAACAACTGGCTTTGCAACCGGTGATCGATCAGCAAACAGAGGCTACTCTGAGTCAGTCGAGAGATGAACTGTTAGTAACGATGGAGATGGATCAACAGTTTTTGCGTCAAGCCAACCTCGGTAGCGAGTCCATGTCATTGGTGGATATACAGCGTGTGCGAGATATCAGCGGAAAGTACCGCTGGCAAGATGCCAAAGGTGTTGAGCGTGATTTTCTGACCGCCGATGAAATTGAAAACTTGACGATCCGCTCTGGCACGCTCAACGCCAACGAGCGCGAGATTATCAATCAGCATATTGTGGCCACCATCAAGATGCTGGAGAAGTTGCCCTGGCCGCGTCACCTTCGCAATGTGCCCGAATTTGCAGGTGGGCATCATGAGCGCATGGACGGCAAAGGTTACCCGCGCGGTCTCAAGGGTGAGCAGATGTCAGTGCAGGCCCGTGTCATGGCGATTGCTGATGTTTTTGAGGCCTTGACGGCGCGTGACAGGCCCTACAAGCCGGGCATGAAGCTCTCACAAGCCATGGGCATCATGCACAAGTTCAAACGCAACGGCCACATTGACCCGGACTTGTTTGACGTCTTTGTATCGCAAGGTGTTTACCTAAGCTATGCCCACGCGTTTCTCGAACCCTGGCAGGTGGACGAGGTTGATGTGCAGACTTTGCAGTAACACTGCGGAGCGGGCCGCACTCTACCCGACTAAACGCTGAACCTGCACTGGGCCAGTTCCAGACGGATTGACGCTCAGACGCATGACTTGAATTCGTGCAGGCTTAGCAGCAGCGTCCCAATCGCTGAGGACAAGGCGAAGCAAGCCTCCACCCAGCTCGTGATCGGCGGGTCGGTGGGTATGGCCGTGGATGAGCGTCAGCGCCTTGGCCGTTTGCAAGGCCTGGCGCGCCGCACCAGTATCCACATCGGCATAAGTCATGCCACTGCGTTTGTGCGATTCGCTTTGTTGGCGCATGCTTAATGCGATGGCTTGGCGTTCACTCAAGGGTTTGGCAAGGAAATGTTGCTGCCACGAATCAGTACGGACTTGGGCTCGGAATTGGAGGTATTCGGTATCGTCCAGACATAGCGCATCGCCATGGCTGAGCAGCCAGCGTTCGCCGCCAAACACCAGCACTGTGGGGTCGGCCAGTAGCTGGAGCCCGCAGGCCTGGGCAAAGGCCGTGCCTATCAAAAAATCCCGATTGCCGTGCATGAAAAAGACATCGCTGTGGGCCGCAGTCGCCCGCAGCGTTTGGCAGCACTTGTCTTCAAAACTATCAGCAACACCCGTGGATTGGGCGAGAACATCGTCACCCACCCACACTTCAAACAGATCGCCGAGGATGAACACCGCATCGGCCCGTGTTTGGGCCATGTATTGCTCCCAAGCTCGCAGGGTGAGTGGCTCTTGGGCTTGCAAATGCAGGTCTGAAATGAATTCGACCACCTGCCAGTTCACCGGAGCAATCAACTCCGGGGTGGCAACGGTGGTCGGATCCATGGCCGGGAGGTTTTGAGTCAATCTTAGGCCAGTGCTACGGCCTTCTCAAGCACCACATCTTCTTTGGGCACGTCGCCATGGAAACCCTTTTGACCGGTTTTGACAGCAGCGATTTTGTCTACTACGTCATTGCCCGAGATGACCTTGCCAAAAACGGCATAGCCCCATCCCTGAGCGGAAGGTGCAGTGTGGTTCAGAAAGCCGTTGTCAGCAGCGTTGATGAAGAACTGCGACGAGGCCGAGTGGGGATCGCTGGTGCGGGCCATGGCCACGGTGTAGTGCTGGTTCTTCAGGCCGTTGTTGGCTTCGTTTTGAATGGGTGTATCGCCTTTTTTTTCCGTCATGCCGGGGGCAAAACCGCCACCTTGAATCATAAAGCCAGGAATGACGCGGTGGAAGACCGTGTTGTCGTAGTGACCCTTGGCCACGTAGGCCAAGAAGTTGGCGGTGGACTTGGGCGCTTTGACGGCGTCGAGTTCGAGCGTAATGACGCCGAAGTTTGTGATGGTGAGTTCGACTTTAGGGTTGCTCATGGTGATTTACTTTAGTAGTGTTGCAGAGGTGATGAGAATGGGGACAAGGGGCACGTTTTGGTGACCACCTCTGTTGCCAGTAGCACTGGCGCGAATTTTGTTGACCACGTCCATGCCGCTGACGACTTTGCCAAACACAGCGTAGCCATGGCCGTCGGGGCTGGGGGCGTTGAGCATGCGGTTGTCCGCCACGTTGATGAAGAACTGGGCGGTGGCGCTTTGCGGGTTGTTGGTGCGAGCCATGGCAATCGTGCCGACTTCGTTTTTAAGGCCGTTGTTGGCCTCCAGCGGGATGGGGGCTCGGGTTGGCTTTTGCTGCATGTCAGCAGTGAAGCCGCCGCCTTGGATCATGAAGCCATCGATCACGCGGTGAAAGACCGTGCCGTCAAAGAACTTGTCGTTCACGTATTGCAGAAAGTTTTCAACCGTCTTGGGGGCCTTGTCGGGGGAAAGCTCCAGCACGACGTCACCCATGGTCGTGCTCAATTTCACACGAGGCGCCGTTTGGGCTGTGACTGTTCCGTGCAGCAGCAAGGCACTGCTCACTATGAGCAGGCTTCGGCGTAAAAACGATGGCGTAGAAATAAGGGGTGCGCTCATGTTCATCCTATGATGCCTTCGTAAAAAATCTTCCATTGACTACCTTGTAGTGTCCAATATTGTCGTTTGGTGGTGCTGTTTCGAGCACCATCAGCAACTTCGCCAAAGGTGACAACCATAGTGTCAGATGTGTCTGTCCATCGAAGGTAGGACAGGTCTTTAAGTTGTATGGGGCGACCGCGAGTTAGATTGAGTTCTTTACGCAACCCTATCGTCCATTCGCTTAACGTTTTGCCATTGTTACTGTTGAAATCTGACGTATAAAAACTTAGTAGATGATCCACATTCCCACTGGATTTGGCCTTATTCCACGCGGCTAGAGTGTCCTCAAAGGTTTTACTTTCCGCTTGCACACTCTGAGGAGGAACCCAGGTCAATTTTTGAGAAATCACCACCGGAGTTGTTCGGACTTCAACTTTTCGAAGGATATTCTCAAGATCCGGGTTGGCTAGTACCACGCATCCATCGGTGGCTTGGGGGGCTCGTGAGAACTGGTTGGGCGGAGTGCCATGCAGCCAGATACCACTTCCGGTTTTGCCACGCTTGCTGTCCAGCATGTTGGGGTAGTTGATGGGTAGTGCGCCTGAACCATAAAAATCCTTTAAGGATTTACGGTTCAAATTGTTAGTGATGAAGTACACGCCCAGCGGCGTGCGTAGGTCACCTTCGACAGTTTTTGCAATGCCTGACTTGCCGACTGAGATGTAATAGTCTTCAACCAACTTCAGCCCTTGGCGGGTATTTTCAAAAAGATACAAACGTGAACGAGAGGCGTCTACTGCAATCGCATGTTTGTTTCGGGAAGACATGGCAAGAAACTGCGAGGGAATGGCGTTTGCAGGTGGCCGCTCACGAAGAGCTTGCATCCTTAGCAGAGCCTCTTGGCGTAGCTCTGACAATCTTGTTGTCGCGCCAGCTGAGAGTGTTCCAGGAATGTCTCCGACATTGGATATGACGCGAACCTGAGAAGCCAGCAAGTCACCATAGACCAGTTGAGCCAATTGAAAGTTCGGGTGATCGTTCACCAAGAGTTCAGCCTTGTTCAAGGCTGTTTTGTGGTCGCCTGAGCCTGCTAATCTATAGATGCCAATGAGGCGTGCCTCGACCGATCCAACTTCAGATGAGCGGTGTGTGACAGGCGTGGATTCGACGGGCGGACGCTTTTTTTTTCCGGCAGAATGAGCCGGGATTGAGATCAGGCCCACAGCACATATCAGAAACAGGGCAAACAACTTGTATTTCATGTCGATTCGGGTAGTGCCTCAGGTAAACCAGAAAGGGTGGTTTGAGGCACGGAAATCAGCTTTAGTTTCCTACTGATTCCTTGATGATGAGCCAGCGACTACCTACCTTGACCAGCTCAAGCGTTTTACGACTGGAAACAGAAAGTGAATCGGCCTTGTAGTCTTGTCTGAATTTAGCCACTGCCTTAGTGCCTTCAGTGCTCACCGTCAGATTCTGCACACGCACAGAGATACTCTTTTTTCCCAAAATTCGTTGTCGACGTTCTTCTTCCCATGCGCCTCTAGACTGCTGACCTGGTGGGTCAAATGCTTTGCCGTATGCCGCCAAGTAGTTGGGTAGATCTTTGGATGACCAGGCTTTTGCCCAAGCTTGCAAAGCTGCTTGGACTTCAACTACGGATTCATTCGTCTCAGTGGATTTAGGTGAACTTTCAATCACTGTCGCCGCGCTAGTTGGTAAGCTAGTTGCTGAATTCGGATTTTCGGGGGCGGGCTTGACCGTTGCTGGTTCAGGCTTTGCAGTAGTAGGTTCAGGTTTTGTTCGTACTGGGGCTAAATTCGTAGGTCTTTGACCCTTGGCTAATGGATTGAAAAGTTCACGAATAAGCGCCATTTTGGGGGGGACAGCTGCATTGTTGCCATCGAGCTGAAGAGCCTTGTTATAAGCTTGGCTGGCCAGCCGGGCATAGACGTCACCTAGATTTTCATGTGCTGTCGCGTAACTGGGATTCGTGCGAATAGCTAATTCCAGAGCAGCGCGGGCTTTGTCGAATTGGTTTTGGCTGGCGTACAAAACGGCCAGATTGTTGTAGGGCTCAGGCAACTCAGGATAGTCTTCAGTCAGCTTGGTGAATGTCGCGATGGCTTCACTGACTTTACCTGTTTCACGTTGAATCACACCTTTAATAAAGCGCATTTGCGGATCGCGTGGTTTCGCGGCCAAGTACTGGTCAGCTTTCGACATGGCATCGCCCATCTTGCCGGCACGGACGAGCTGATTGACATCGCTGTAATCGTCCGCATAGACGGCATTAATCGAAAAGCCAGCTGTCAGAACCAGTAGCCGAAGTAGAGATGTCAATGTCATTGAGCTGAATTTCATGGGAGTTCAGAGTTCTGTGGGAGGCTGCCGTTCAAGGGTAGCGAAACAATGGAGCTTTATACTGCGTCGAATTGTAGCCTCGACGAGGTCTTGAGTCACTTGGGCTTTTTTGATCTCCCTCTCTTTTAAATATCCATGAGTTTGCGCATTTACAACACGCTGTCGCGTGCGCTGGAACATTTTTCCCCCCTGCAGCCGGGCCACGTCCGCATGTACGTCTGTGGCATGACGGTTTATGACCTGTGCCACTTGGGCCATGCGCGTGCCATGGTGGCTTTTGACGTGGTGCAGCGCTGGCTTAAATGTGATGGTTACCAAGTGACCTATGTGCGCAACATCACCGACATTGACGACAAAATCATCAAGCGCGCACTGGAGAACGGCGAGACCATCCGCAGCCTGACCGACCGCATGATCGTAGCCCTGCACCAGGACGCCGACGCCTTGGGCATCGCCCGCCCTGACCATGAACCACGGGCCACCGACTACGTGCCGCAGATGCTCAAAATCATCAGCATGCTGGAGCAAAAAGGGTTGGCCTATCGCGCCAACCAAGGCACAGGGCTGGGCGATGTGAATTTCGCCGTGCGCAAGTTCCCTGGCTACGGCAAGCTCTCAGGCAAGTCGCTCGATGAGCTGCACGCCGGCGAGCGGGTGGCCGTGCTGGACGGCAAGGATGACCCACTGGACTTCGTGCTGTGGAAGTCAGCCAAACCCACTGAGCCGCCCGATGCAAAGTGGGACAGCACTTACGGGTCGGGCCGCCCCGGCTGGCACATTGAGTGCTCAGCCATGAGTTGCGAGATGCTGGGCGAAACCTTTGACATTCACGGTGGCGGGGCCGATTTACAGTTTCCCCATCATGAAAACGAAATCGCCCAGAGTGAGGGCGCGCATGGCAAGCCCTTGGCCCAAGTCTGGATGCACAACGGCTTTGTGCGGGTGGACAACGAGAAGATGTCCAAGTCCCTGGGCAACTTTTTCACCATTCGCGAGATATTGGCAGAGTACGACCCGGAGACGGTGCGCTTCTTCATCATCCGCGCCCATTACCGCAGCCCCTTGAACTACAGCGACGCCCATTTGGACGACGCCCGCAGCGCCCTCAAGCGCCTGTACACGGCACTGCAATCGGTCAAGCCCACAGCGGTAAAAGTTGATTGGCTCAATGTCCACGCGGCCCGTTTCAAGGCCGCTATGGACGAAGACTTTGGCACACCCGAGGCGGTGGCCGTGTTGTTTGAGCTGGCGACCGAAGTCAACAAGACGGGCTCTGCCGAATCGGCGGGTTTGCTCAAGGCCTTGGGCGCGTGTCTGGGGCTGCTTCAGGGCAACCCTGATGAGTTCTTGCAAGCCGGTGTTGGCCTGAATGAGGCCGCCATTCAAGCTCAAATCGAGCAACGTGCGCAAGCCAAGCAGTCCAAAAACTTTGCCCTCGCGGACAGCATTCGTCAAGCCTTGTTGGCGCAGGGCATTGTGCTCAAAGACTCGCCCACTGGCACCACCTGGGAAGCTGCACCATGAAGCCTGAATATTGGGATGAAGCTTGCAAACACCTGGCCAAGAAAGACCGGGTGATGAAGCGACTCATCCCTCAGTTTGGCGAGGCTTGTCTGGAGTCGCGTGGTGACGCCTTCGTCACTTTGGCGCGCAGCATTGTGGGTCAGCAGATCTCAGTCAAGGCGGCGCAAACGGTGTGGGATCGGTTCCACCTGTTGCCCAAGAAAATGACGCCCGGCCACGTGCTCAAGCTCAAGGTGGACGACATGCGTGCAGCGGGCTTAAGTGCTCGAAAGGTAGAGTATCTGGTCGATCTGGCTATTCACTTCGATTCGGCCAAGGTGCACGTCAAAGACTGGGCCGCCATGGACGACGAGGCCATCATTGCCGAGCTGATTGCCATTCGCGGCATTGGCCGCTGGACGGCCGAGATGTTCCTCATTTTTTACCTGATGCGCCCCAACGTGCTTCCTCTGGACGATGTGGGTCTGATCAACGGCATCAGCAAGGGTTATTTTTCCGGCGAAGTGGTCAGCCGCAGCGATGCGCGCGAAGTGGCCGCCGCCTGGGCGCCCTATTGCAGCGTGGCAACTTGGTATATTTGGCGCTCACTTGACCCGGTGCCAGTGGCGTACTAACCTGTCAAAAACATCAGTTACCTCATGGCTAAAAAAACATTTCTCGACTTCGAACAAGGTATTGCTGAACTCGATGGAAAAATCGAAGAGCTGCGCTACGTGCAGACCGAATCAGCAGTAGATATCTCGCAAGAGATCGACCAGCTCAGCAAGAAAAGCTTGCAGCTCACCAAAGATATTTACAGTGACCTGACCCCCTGGCAGATCACCAAAATTGCGCGCCACCCCGAGCGCCCGTATTCGTTGGACTACATCAACGACATCTTCACTGACTTTGTGGAAATGCATGGTGACCGGCACTTTGCGGATGACCTGAGCATCGTTGGTGGCCTGGCGCGTTTTAATGGCACGGCCTGCATGGTGATTGGGCAACAAAAAGGACGTGATACCAAAGAGCGCGGCTTGCGCAACTTTGGCATGAGCAAGCCCGAGGGTTACCGCAAGGCGCTGCGTCTGATGAAGACGGCTGAGAAGTTCAAGCTGCCGGTGTTCACCTTTGTCGATACGCCCGGCGCTTACCCCGGCATTGACGCTGAAGAGCGTGGCCAATCTGAGGCGATTGGGCGCAATATTTTTGAGATGGCACAACTCGAAGTGCCCATCCTCACCACCATCATTGGCGAGGGCGGCTCCGGCGGCGCACTGGCCATCTCGGTGGGCGATCAGTTGTTGATGTTGCAGTACTCGATCTACTCTGTCATCAGCCCCGAAGGCTGCGCCTCTATCCTCTGGAAAACCTCTGACAAGGCGCAGGAAGCGGCCGACGCACTGGGCATCACTGCGCACCGTCTCAAGGCCTTGGGACTGGTGGACAAGATCGTTAACGAGCCGCTGGGTGGCGCACACCGCGACCCCAAGCAAATGGCGGCATTCCTCAAGCGCGCATTGGTTGATGCCTACCGCCAGGTGGCAGATCTGAAGGTCAAAGACTTGCTGGCGCGTCGCTATGAGCGCCTGAATAGCTATGGCCGCTTTAACGACACCAAAGCAGGCAGCAAATAAGCGCAGGCTTAAAGCTTGCCTCTCGGGTTTGAGGCGTGCCTTAAGGAGCCGTATTTGATGAGCCATACTTTGGCGCAGGCCATGGCCCACTTCGCGCCCACGCTGCCACTGGCTGTGGCCTATAGCGGCGGGGCCGATTCCACCGCACTCTTGCTGGCCTGTGCCGAAAAGTGGCCAGGCCAAGTCAGCGCCATTCACATCCACCACGGTTTGCAAGCGGCTGCCGAAGATTTTGAGCAGCATTGCCGTGCGTTTTGTGCGCAGCTCGGTGTTCCTCTCATAGTCAAGTCAGTCAATGCCCACCCCGCACCAGGGCAAAGCCCCGAAGATGCCGCACGACGGGCTAGATATGAAGCTTTACGTTCTTTAGGCCATGAGACAGGATCTCAAGAAGCTATTAAAAATATAGCAATTGCGCAGCACGCTGACGACCAAGTTGAAACACTGTTGCTCGCTTTGAGCCGGGGTGCTGGGCTGGCCGGATTAAGCGCCATGCCGGCACACTGGCAGCGCGACGGCATCGATTACCACCGCCCCTTGCTGCAAGTGCCGGGGACTGAACTCAGGCGCTGGCTCCATGAACGCGGCGTGGGGTTTGTCACTGACCCGACCAACAGCGATGAGCACTACACCCGCAACCGCATTCGAGCACGCTTATTGCCGGTGCTGGAGGCCGCCTTCCCCGCCTTTCGCGAGACCTTCGCACGCAGTGCCAGCCACGCAGCCCAGGCGCAAGAGGTGTTGACGGATGTGGCAATGCAAGACCTGACCCTAGTCGGGCAGCCGCCGATAATTGGCGTACTGCAAACGCTGTCTCGCCCCAGGCAAGCTAACGTGCTTCGCCATTGGTTAAAAACCACCTTTCAATCCGTGCCCAGCACTGCCCAGTTAGAGGAGTTGCTGCGCCAGATCACGGCCTGCACCACGCGCGGCCATCAGATTCGCATCAAAGTGGGTGTGGGGTTTGTCCAGCGCAAGGGTAGGGCATTGGATTGGTACAATCCCTAGGTTTTTCACCGAGCTTTCGCTCTGATTTTTAAATATTTCCATGGCTTTGATTGTTCATAAATACGGCGGAACGTCGATGGGCTCCACCGAGCGCATTCGCCAAGTTGCCAAACGCGTTGCAAAATGGGCGCGCGCCGGTCACCAAATGGTGGTCGTCCCCAGCGCCATGAGTGGCGAAACCAACCGCCTGCTCGGTTTGGCCAAAGAGCTGGCTCCTGCCAAAGCTTCTGACGCCTATAGCCGTGAGCTGGACATGCTGGCCTCCACGGGTGAGCAAGCCTCCAGTGCTCTGCTGGCCATTGCCTTGCAGGCCGAGGGCATGCCTTCGGTCAGTTACGCAGGCTGGCAAGTTCCCATTCGCACCAACAGCGCCTACACCAAGGCCCGTATCGAGTCGATTGACGACAAACGCGTGCGTGCTGATTTGGCTCAGGGCAAGGTCGTCATCGTCACTGGCTTTCAAGGCATTGACGAGCTGGGCCACATCACCACGCTGGGTCGTGGCGGCTCGGACACCTCGGCCGTGGCCGTGGCCGCCGCCATGAAGGCCCATGAGTGCTTGATCTACACCGATGTGGACGGTGTCTACACCACCGACCCCCGCGTGGTACCCGAGGCGCGACGCCTGCACACCGTAAGCTTTGAAGAGATGCTAGAGATGGCATCCTTGGGCTCCAAGGTTCTGCAAATTCGCTCTGTGGAATTTGCCGGCAAGTACAAAGTGCCTCTGCGTGTGCTCTCTAGCTTCACGCCGTGGGATATCAATATTGACGAAGAAGCCCAATCGGGCACCCTGATTACTTTTGAGGAAGACGAACAAATGGAACAAGCCATTGTTTCCGGCATTGCATTCAACCGTGATGAAGCCAAAATCTCCGTGCTGGGCGTGCCCGACAAGCCCGGCATCGCGTATCAAATCCTGGGTGCTGTGGCCGATGCCAACATCGAAGTGGACATGATCATCCAAAACGTAAGCAAAGATGGTAAGACCGACTTCAGCTTCACCGTACACCGTAACGATTACGCTAAGGCGTTAGATCTGCTGAAAGAAAAAGTGCTGCCCTTGCTTGGCGCTCAAGAAGTGGAGGGCGACGCCAAAATCTGCAAGGTCAGCATCGTGGGCATCGGCATGCGCAGCCACGTCGGCATTGCCAGCAAGATGTTCCGTAGTCTGTCTGAAGAAGGCATCAATATCCAAATGATTTCCACCAGCGAAATCAAGACCTCCGTTGTCATTGACGAGAAGTACATGGAGCTCGCCGTGCGCGCGTTGCACAAAGCTTTTGATCTTGACCAGCCGCCGGCCTGAAATCGGCCCGAAGTCGTGAGATAATCCAAGTTAACTTTTTCAGGAAACGTGACCGAGTGGCCGAAGGTGCTCCCCTGCTAAGGGAGTATGGGGTGTAGAGCCTCATCGAGGGTTCGAATCCCTCCGTTTCCGCCAAAATAAAAAGCCCCGATTAAACCCGGGGCTTTTTTGTTTTATATAACTTGATGCAACGTCTCACGGCGAGCTAGCCGCCGCAGGCATTATTTGCAAGCAAGCTAGCAGAGATCCACCGACAGGTGGTCAAAGGTGGTCTGTGGCGTGACTGTGCGGCCATTCTTGTTGAGTTTGACCAAACCGTAGTCGGCACATTTTGTGCAATGAGCGCGAGACGTTGGGGGCTTGTTTGCCAACTGCCAGGGCCAATGCATCCATGGAGTCGGGATGTTGTTCACGAATGGCTTTGAGAAAAGCCATGTTTTCGTCAGACAACACGCGCGCCATCGATGTGTCAGACGGAAACCAGATGTTGGGTTCACCAGCAATACGGGCATGCGCGCCTGAGGCGATGGCCAGTGAGCGGGCTCGTTGTTCCGTGACACTTGCGATACCAATTTCTAACGTTTTATTCATCACGAAACCTCTTTCAAAACGCGATCCACTGCGGCATAAAAATCAACTATTGATGCTTTCAGAAATCATTCCCCGCCTTCGTGGGGATGACGAAGGAGAGGTTTGATTTATGAACGCATCACAAATCAAGCTCACTCCGCACTTTCTCAATCTCCCGCCGATCCCGCTTGGTGGGTCGCCCGGCTTCTCGGCTGTGGGCGGGCTCGGTGCCTAGGCGGCGTTGCTCTGCGGCGTGCTCTCGGGCTTGGCGGCTTTCCACAGTTTCTTCGTACAACTGCTGTGCTACAGGCGCGGGGCCGCGCTGCGCGCTTAATGCCTTCACGATGACGGTGCGCGTGACCGGGCCTTGGCGCATGGCCACGGTGTCACTCACTTTGAGCTCGCGTGCGGGTTTGATGGCTTGTGCGTTGACTTCAACCCGCCCTTTGTGGATGTCTTCTGTGGCCAGGGAACGGGTTTTGTAAAACCGGGCGGCCCATAGCCATTTGTCGATGCGAAGGCTGTCCATATTGGCAATTCAATGCAATGAGTTTGCGGTTTAAAACCGGTTGAAGTACTCGCGCCGAATCCACTCGGTCTTGTCTTGTGCGGCTTCATACCGTGCGATCTCGAAGCGTTTGATGTGGTCGTAGTAGCGTACAAACTCACGGCCAAATCCAGCGATGTAAGCCTCGTCAGCCGACAGTGCATCCAGCGCCTCAGCCAGACTGGTGGGCAGCGGTGCGGCAGCCGGGTCGCCCGCCATGGAGGGCACGAGCTGGCGTGCCATGCCGTCCAGGCCCGCATAGATTTGCGATGCGATGTAGAGATAGGGGTTGGCCATCGGCTCACCCACGCGGTTCTCAATGCGGTTGCTCAGTACCCGCAGCATGGCGGCTCGGTTGTCTGTGCCCCATGAGACGGTTTGCGGGGCCAGCACATGGGGCTGGTAGCGGGCGTAGCTGCTCACGCTGGGCGCGGCCAGCGCGCTCATGGCTCGGCCATGGGCCAGTAAGCCGGCCAGGTAGTGTTGATGGGTGGGTGCGCTTGGGGGTAATGGTTCGCCCGTCGCCACATCGACCAGCGATTGGTGCAAATGCCAGCCGCTGCTCATGATGTGGGGGAAGGGTGGCCGACACATGAAGGTGGCGTGGTAGCCCGCGCGTCGTAGCGCTTGGCGCACGCCGTTGGTGAAGCGCACCATTTGGTCTGCGGCGGCGAGCGCGTCTTGCACGTCAAACACGGCTTCAAACTGGCTGGGGCCAAACTCAATTTCAAGTGAGGTGAGCGGCAAGCCCAAGCCCAAGGCGGTTTGCCGCACGATGTCGAGTGGCGCGTGGCAGCGGTCGGTGTACGCGTCACTCAGCAATTGGTAGCCTGGGTGCAGCAAGCTCACACGCGGTGACAAGCCAGGCCAGACGGCCGCCTCGGGGTCTAGCGCCGACTCTATGCCCGCTGCGCTCTGCTCACCCTCGATTTTGTAGATGTGAAATTCAATCTCCAGGCCGCAGCGCATGGCGTAGCCTGCGTCCGTGCGCAGGGCGTCCAGTGCCACTTGGAGCACGCGACGCGAATCAAAGGGAGCCGGTGTGCCATCCGCAAAGGAGGGTTGGGCCAAGAGCCACGCCGAACCGGGAGACCAGGGCAGTGGATACAAGGGCGCGGGGTCGGTGCTGAAGTCAGGCTTCAAGACCAGATTGCTGGCCCCTGCAAAGCGGGCGCTGTCGGCCAACTGTGTGAATTGTGTGGGCTCAAACACCTTGAATGCGGTGTGGTCGGACGTGTCTTTGAGCATCAAGGTGCCGACCATGCCAAGGCCTTGGGTGACGAATTGCTGCAGTTCGCTGGCCATGATGCTTTTGCTGCGCAACTGACCATGTAAATCGCACCACGCCACACGCACGGTGTGGATGCCGCTGGCCTCGATGCGCTGCAGAGTTGCGTTCGCTGACATCATCTGAACCCATCAAAGGGCTTGGGTGCTATAGCCAGCGCACCTTGCGCCGCCACTTCGGCCAGCGGTGTGCTGGGCTGGGCTTCTAGCAAGCTCATGGCGCTGAGCAACCAGCGGCGGTAGTGCGCGATGGCGATGTCGCTAGCGCCCAAGTGCTCTGCCGTGCGGTCTTGTATCGCGCCCATGCCTTCCACCGCCCACTGGTCGTGCACATTGATGTCGTCTTCGCCCATGCCCAGGTAGGTGCGGCTTCGCTGCTCTTCGGCGTTAAAGCCCCACTGGTTGTGCTGACCTGACTTCGGCGCGTAGTCCGGCAAATGCGTGTGGCGCACCCGCTGTTCGCGCATGGCGGCGTGGTCAATGGGCTCGCCCGTGCTGGTGAAGACCGAGTACCAATAGGTGTGCGTGTCGTCAACCGGCAGGTGCATTTGAGTGATGGACAAGGTCTCTGACAGCGGGATGATGAAGGTGTGCGGAAACACGGCATGGGTGATGCGGGTGTGCGTCACTTTGGCTTGCTCGCTCGCTGGGTTCAAAGCCCGCAGTGCGGTGAGCTGCATGCCGTAGTCTTTGGGTGCGACTTGAATCTCAGGCTGGCACAGCTCGCGCATCACGCGTGACATGGGCCAACGCTCACCCGCCACCTGGCCCGCCGCCGCGCTTCTGAACTGTTTGCCTGCGGCGTTGCTGCCGGTGTCGTCTAAATTCACATCATGCAAAAAGCGGTGTAAAAAAGAAGGATGCGCCGGGTCAATGCCCACCTCAAACGCTTGCAACCAATTGCATTGCCACAGACCTTTGAACGCGAAGCTGTGGCTGGCGGCGGCCTGGTAGCAATCGAGCTTGGGGAAGAGCGGCGGCGTGCTGTTCGCGCTGCCCAGCCAGGCAAACACCACGCCTGCATGCACGGCGGTGGGGTAGCTGCCTTGGCGCACGCGTTGGCACAGGGTGGAACCTGTGGGTTCTGCTGGCGTTTCTAGGCAAGTCCCATCGCCGGCGTATTTCCAACCGTGAAAAGGGCAGCGCACCCCTACTTGATCGCCGTCGGTCTCGAAGCGTGCAAACGCCAAATCTGCGCCACGGTGAGCGCAGTGGCGATCTAGCAGCGCGTAGGCATCAGCGCCTTGTTGGATGTCTTTGAACAAAACGAAGTCTTGTCCCAGTGCGCGCACGGCCTTGAGCGGGCGAAGGTGCATGGCGGGGTTGACTGCGGGGTCAAACTCCTCGACCAAGGCGATGGGTTGCCAAAACTGGCGCATCACCGCGCCGCCCGGCGTGCCTGGGCCTACTTGCGTGAGTCGGGTGTTGCGTGCTTGGTCCATGGGTTGAATCTGCGTTGGTTATTGAGTGGTTCGAAAATCACGTCCTGATGAACTTTAGGTCTATTGCGAGGAATTTGGTTCTTGGTTTTGTACGCCCCGGCTGGTTTTGCGCCGCCGGCCTGATCCCGCGAAGCAGCCGCTGGAACCAGGATGAACGAGAGATTGCTTGTCATCATGGGTAGGAAGTTCAAGACGACGAATGTCCGACGCGAAAATCATTCAACCCAGTCCGATCTTCCCCCCGCAAAAGCCACAACGGCCGATGCGCAAAGTTAACCGCAACCCCTGTCTTGCCGTCTACGGGTTTTAACGCGCGATCAAAGTGAGACGACCCAGGCATGTACCGAAGTGCAATGCCCGTCCTGCGTTTGGCAGAGGTGTTGGCATTCGCGCCGTGGATCATGTACACATCGTGCAGGGACATCTGGCCAGGTTGCAGTTCAATGTCAATCGCGCTGGCCTCATCAAACGTGCCCGCCACCATGCGCTGTTGCAAGGTCAAATCTTGTCGGTCTTCATGCAAATGTTCATGCAGTTTTTTGCCTATGTGGGATTTAGGAATCACGCGCAGACAACCGTTCTCAACGATTGACTCTTCCAGCGCCACCCACACCGTGCACGTGGCCAGCGGGCGAATCGGCCAGTAGTGGCCGTCTTGATGCCACGGCGTTTCAAAGCCATCGCCTGCGGGCTTGCAAAACACGTGTGCGCCCCACAGAATCACATCATTGCCGATGATGCTGCTGACCAGATCGACGAGGTCCGGGTTTTGCGCGAGGGCCAGAAAGTCGGCAACACCACGAACACCTTCACCGTTGTCTGCGCCACCAGCGCGCTCGATGTGCGCGGAGACCAGTTTCTCGGGACGCACGCCGGGGTTGCGGTGCAGGAGTTCATTCAGCGCCTCCACCATCGTTTTCACTTGCGCTTCGGGCAAGCGGTAGTGGGGCACGACCCAGCCTTCTTGCCGGTAATGTTCGACCTCAAAGGCGGACAGGGTTGTCACCGCTTGGCCCCCAGCGCCAACGCTGCATCGCGCGAAGCCGCCAAGGCTGGCGCATCAGGCGCGGCTTGTGTGGGCCAACCGGACAGGTGTTGCAGTGAGATGTCGCACAGCGCGGTGATCCACTCCGGGCTGTCGTTCAGGCAGGGAATGTAGTTGAACTCTTTGCCGCCCGCCACCATAAAAGCGTGGCGCGCTTCCTGGTTGATTTCTTCCAGCGTTTCTAGGCAATCACTGGTGAAGCCGGGGCACACCACATCGACGCGTTTGACACCCGCCTTACCCAGCGCAATCAAGGTCGGCTCCGTATAGGGCTGCAACCACTTGGCTTTGCCGAAGCGGGACTGGAAAGTGACTTTGTATTGGTCTTTGGACAGGTCGAGTTGCGTGGCCAGCAGGCGCGCGGTCTTCAGGCACTCGCAGTGGTAGGGGTCACCCAGATGCAGGGTGCGCTCGGGAACACCATGAAAGCTCATCACCAGCTGATCGGGCTTGCCGTTGGCGCGCCAACTGGCGGTTATGCGTTGGGCCAGCGCGCTGATGTAGCCAGGGTCGTCGTGGTAGCGGTTGACGAAGCGCAGCTCGGGCAGGTTGCGCACTTGTGCGGCCCACTGGCCCATGGCGTCCGAGATGCTGGCGGTAGTGGTGCCCGAGTACTGTGGGTACGCGGGCAGCACCAGCACGCGGGTGGCACCGGCGGCCTTGAGTGCGTCCAGTTGCTCAGGGATGGACGTGCTGCCGTAACGCATGGCATAGCGCACCTGCACGTTGTGGCCGCGCTGGGCCAGCCAGCCTTGCAGCAGCTTGGATTGTTTTTCGGTCCAGACCTTGAGCGGCGAGCCCTCCGCCGTCCAAATGCTGGCGTACTTGGCGGCCGACTTGGCCGGGCGCAAGCGCAAGATGATGCCGTGCAAGATCAACCACCACAACACTTTGGGGATTTCCACCACCCGGTGGTCGCTCAGGAACTCGCCCAGGTAGCGCCTCAACGCAGCAGGCGTGGGTGCATCGGGCGTGCCCAGGTTGCATAAGAGAATGGCAGTGACGGGCACTTGGCCGTGATTGAAGGGGGGTTCGGGTTTGAAGGGCATGCGCTATTCTCTCGCACCTATGCTGAACCTCACAAAAATTAAAGCCATCACCCTTGACCTGGACGACACGCTGTGGCCCATTTGGCCTACCATCGAGCGGGCTGAAGCAGCCTTGAGTGCTTGGCTCACGCCGCGAGCACCCAAAGCCGCGCTTGTGTTTGCCAATGCCGAGCAACGCTTGGCTCTGCGCCAGGAAGTGGTGCGCAGCCGTCCCGATATTGGCCACGATCTGGGCACGCTGCGGCGCGAGGTGATTCGACTGGCCTTGCAGCGCATGGGGGAAAACGCCACGCTGGCCGAGCCTGCCTACGCCGTCTTCATCGCCCAGCGCATGCGGGTGGATTTTTTTGCCGATGCAAAGCCTGCATTAGCTTGGTTGTCTGCGCGCTTCCCCGTGGTGGCCCTGTCCAACGGCAATGCCGATGTGCACCAAGTCGGTATCGGCGAGTTTTTCAAGGCCGGTTTGAGCGCGCAAGATTTCGGCGTGGGCAAGCCCGATGCGCGCATCTTTCACGCGGCGGCTGATCTGGCAGGCGTTGCGCCGCACGAGGTGCTGCACGTGGGGGATGACGCCGCGCTGGACGTGCTGGGTGGCTTGGGGGCGGGCATGCAAACCGTGTGGGTGAACCGGGATGATCGCGTGTGGACGCATGAGGAACAACCCCATGCCCATGTGGCGGACATGGCGCAGCTGTGTGAGCTATTGAAAGGTTTACGATAATTTACATGCGGAGTGGTGCGTATGGGATAGTTTGGATGGTTAGAATTTCTGCGGTTTATAAACACCTCAAAGGGAATTCATCGTGAATAAATTACTTGCTATCGTGCTCTCCTCAGTTGTCTTGTCTTTCGCTCACCAAGCCATGGCTGCTGATGACTACAACGCTCCCCCTGCTGGTGACCGGCAGTACGCATCATGTGTTGTGTACGCCAATAAAACGTATGAGGGTGGGGATGCACCCAGCCCCGTCAGAGGCCAAAATAAAGCCCAAGCTTTTTGCACCTGCATGTGGAACGAAACGCCAGATGACTTCAAAGGTGGTTTGGCAAAATTTTCAGAAACCCCTAAAGGTGCTGCCACCAACGCCATTTGCGAAAAGCATTCCAACTGGGGTAATTGATTTGCCAATGCCGCGCTTTTCGCCTATGTAGTCGAACAGCCGTTTTTAGGCGAGAAACTGCCGTTTTTTAGAGCCCTGTGACCTTGTGTTGCAGGGCTCTTGTCATTGGACTAGCTCAAACGAATTTCAGCGCGTTGATGCATTCACCCGGAGTGCAGCTGCCAACCCGCTGCGCACCGCGCCTTCCAGCGTAGCCGGGTAGGGGCCTGCTACATAGTCGCCGCAGGCCAGCAAGCCGGGGGCGATGCGCATGGGGGGGCGTTCTAGCCCTGGCGTGCAGGCAAAGGTGGCGCGTTTTTCAACCACAGTTTGCACCGCTTGCAACGCCAGCCCCAGTTGGCTGTGGGCTTGTTGCAGCACCTGCGCTTGCAGGTCCTCGCGCTCGCCCGTGCTCGCGCTCACCACCCAGGCCAGCAGGCCCGCAGGCCCGCCGAGCTGGCCTCGGTCGAAGACGAATTGCGCTGGGTTTTGATCGTCACTGCGCAGTGCCAGCACAGGCGCGGCCAGCGAGGCATGGGGGGCCCAGGTATAGACGGTGGTGATGGCTTCAAAGTGCAGTCGTTGGGTGATGTTGGCCCATGTGCGCATTTGACTTGCTATAGATTCAGGAGCTGCTTGCGCGCATTCTGAAAGAGCTCTAGTCACATTAGAGGATGAAGCGGCGAGCACAACGGCATCAAAAACGTCTTCGTCCACCACCCACTGCGCACCTTGCGCACGCAAGTCACTGACGCGGTGTCCCAGCCTCACTTGCCCGCCGTGTTGAGTCAGCCAACGCGCCGCAGGTGCGGGGAACAACTCCGACAAATCAACGCGCGGCAGCAGCAGGTGCGAGCCACCGCGCGCACCAAACAGGGCGTCTTGCATGACCCGTAAAAAGACGGTGGCGCTGGCTTGGTGGGCCGGGGTGTTCAAGGCCGACACGCACAGCGGCTCGATCAACTCGTGCAGCACGCGTGGGGTGAGCGGCGCGCACAGCTCGGCCACAGTTAACGATGCGTCGCACACAAAGCCGCCACGCTGCCATTGGCTCGCCAGTTGCAGCAGGGCCAGCTTGTCGCGCCAAGTCCAGCCGCGTGCGCGCAGGATGGCGATGAGGGCGTCGAGCGAGGCGGGCAGGGGAGCGGGGAGCAGGGGGAATTGCAAGCCTGCGCCGTCGGGAAAGCGCAGGCTCAGAGGCAGGCGCATTAGCGCGTGACCTAAGTCCACGCCCACCTCAAGCATCAGGCGCAGCGTGTCGGTGTAAGCGCCGATCAGGATGTGCTGGCCGTTGTCCAGCGTCACGCGCGTGCCATTGGGCAGGGTAGCCTCTAGCGCACGAGCGCGCCCACCCAGTGAGCGGCTGGCTTCAAACACGGTGATCTGGTGGCCGCTTTGCGTGGCCGCCACTGCCGCCGCCATGCCGGCCCAGCCCGCGCCGATGATGGCGACTTTCATTGAGGTTGGACGGTCACATCTTCCCCAGCGCCTGCACCCGCCACGCCAACCACAGCTTGCGCAGCGGCGTGAGGCTCACGCGTTGGTGCAGCACCTGGAAGTTGTCGCGCTCAATCTCGCGCAGCAGGGTGCGGTAGATGCTGGCCATCATGAGGCCGGGTTTTTGGGTGCGGTGGTCAGCCTCGGGCAGCAGGGCCAGGGCTTCGTCGTACAGGGCGTGGGCGCGCTGGGCCTGGAACTGCATCATGGCGGTGAAGCGGTCTGAGTAGGTGCGCTTCAAAATTTCGTGTGCCTTCACATCAAACTGTTGTAACTCGCTCACCGGCAGGTAGATGCGCCCGCGCAAACTGTCTTCACCCACGTCGCGGATGATGTTAGTGAGCTGGAATGCCAGGCCCAGTTTGTGGGCGTAGGCGGTGGTTTGGGTCTGCGTTTGGCCAAAAATTTGTGCCGCTACTTCGCCCACGATGCCCGCCACCAGATGACAGTAGCGCTGTAGGCCGGGGAAGTCGAGGTAGCGGGTTTGCTCCAAGTCCATCTGGCAGCCTTCAATCACGGCTTGCAGGTGGCGGGCTTCGATACCGTAGTCTGCGGCCAGCGGCATTAGCGCTTTCATGACCGGGTGGGTGGGGGAGCCCGCGTAAGACTTGTCCACCTCGGCCTGCCACCAAGCCAGCTTGGTGCGCGCCACGCTGGGGTCATTCACCTCGTCCACCACGTCGTCCACCTCGCGGCAAAAGGCGTAGAAGGCAGTGATGGCAGCGCGCCGGGGTTTGGGCAGAAAAAGGAAGGCGTAATAAAAACTGCTGCCCGAGGCGGCGGCTTTTTGCTGGACGTATTGTTCGGGGGTCATTGTTCTATTGTCACATCCATATTGCACGCCACACCATCACCGGCACATCCCACGCGCTGAGCTTGGGGCGCTGCTGGAGTGTGGCGTAGTTCAGAGCTTCGATCTTGTCCAAAATCCGCAGACCACCTTGCACCACCAGCCGCAGCTCCCAACCAGCGCGGCCCGGGATTTGGTGCACGAGTTCAATGCCATTGAGCATCGTAGCCCTTGCTATATGGGCGTGAGAAGCTATTAAATTAGTAGCGACTGCAGTTTGCTTCAAGCTCTGCAAGTCGGCCCGAGTCACGCCATGCGCGGCGCAATCTTGCTCGGGCAGGTAGTAGCGCCCACGCGGGATGTCCAGGCTCAGGTCTTGCCAGAAATTGATGAGTTGAAGCGCGGTGCAAATGTCGTCGCTGCGGCGCAGGGCCTGCGCATTCACGTCAGCATCCGTCACCCCGTACAGGTGCAGCAACAAGCGCCCCACCGGGTTGGCCGACCGGCGGCAGTAGTCCAATAGCTCAGCGTGGTTGGCGTAACCGGTTTGGTCGCGGGTTTTAAGGGTGTCTTGCGTGAAGGCGTCCAGTAGATCGGCCAACAGCGGCACGGGCAGGTCGAAGGCCTGAATCATGGTCTGCAAAGGCCCAAAAACTTGCGGCCAGCGCCCGCTGCCCGCTGAGCCTTGCGCGGCGACCTGTAGGTCGGCTTGCATCGCGGCCAAGTCGTCCAGTCGGGTCTGCGCAGACGCATCGCCCTCATCGGCAATGTCGTCGGCCGTGCGGGCAAAGTGGTAGATGGCGGCTATCGGTGCGCGCAGGTGCGGCGGGCATAGCCATGAGGCCACGGGGAAGTTTTCGTAATGGGTGATGGGGGCTGGGGTGGGGGATGGGTTCACGGGGAGGATTGTCGCTTAGGGTTTGCCGGTGAAGAGCGTAGGTTTCGTGGGTACGCGCGCTTGAAAAGACCAAGGGAGTGGGTTGACAGCTTTAAGAGATTGTTTTAAATTACTAACCATTCGGTCATTAGTAATCCATGACCAGCCTCAAGCCCATTTCCTTCACCCGATTCAGCTAGAAATTCGCCCCATCATGACCTATCACCCCCCAGCGCCTTCCGCTCGTTTGTTCATGGCTCTTGCCGGTACCGTTTTGCTCTTGGTGGCCTGCTCCAAGCCAGTGCCGCCGCAGGAGCCGGTGCGCGCCGTTAAGGTGCTTACTGTGGGTGCGACCGTGCTGCAAGCCGGGGCCGAATATGCCGCTGAGGTTCGCCCCCGCATCGAGTCGCGCCTGAGCTTTCGCGTGGCGGGCAAGTTGCTTAAGCGCCATGTGGAGGTGGGCCAGCACGTGAAGGCCGGGCAGTTGCTGGCCGAGATGGATCCGCAGGACTTTGCGCTGGCAGTGCAGTCGGCCCAGGCGCAGGTGGCGGTGGCCAGCACCAACCTGAAGTTGGCCGATGCCGACTACCAGCGGTACAAGGCCTTGCGGGCACAAAATTTCATCAGCGAGGCGGAGTTGGAGCGGCGCGACACGGCGTTGCTGTCCGCGCGAGCCCAGCTCGATCAGGCTCAGGCTCAATTGGCATCGCAACAAAACCAGCTCGGCTACACCCGGCTGCGGGCGGATGTGGCGGGCGTGGTGACGGGTGTGGACGCCGAGCCCGGCCAAGTGGTGGGGCAGGTGATTGGCGCTGCCGTGCCGGTGGTGCGCATTGCGCCGGATGGGCCGCGTGATGCGGTGTTCTCGGTCCCTGAGGATCAGGTGGCAGCGATGAAGCCGGGCATGGGCGTCATGGTCAAGACGGGGGCTGCGGGCAAGTTGGTCAAAGGCGTGCTGCGGGAGGTGGGCTCCAGTGCTGACCCGGTGACGCGCACTTACCAGGTCAAGGTGACCCTGCCCACGGTAGACGCGCCCGCATTGGGCTCCACCTTGACGGTGCTGCTCTCTGACACTGCCCCTCAAAAACAACAACCAGTCGTGATGAAGCTGCCCACCAGCGCCCTGCGCCAAGAGGGTAATGCCACCACCGTGTGGGTGCTTGACTCGGCCAGCATGACCGTCAAAGCGCAAACGATCCAGATCGCCACCGTGGATGGCAACGAGGTGGTGGTGGCCAGCGGCTTGCAGCCCGGCGCGCAAGTGGTGGCAACCGGTGTGCATGTGCTCTCCGCAGGCCAAAAAGTGATGATTTACAGCGATAAGTACAAGTGAGCCCCACATGAAAGACTCACAAACTTCTGAGCGCTTCAATCTCTCCCGCTGGGCACTGCAACACCCGGAGCTCACCCGCTACCTGATGGTGGTGCTGATGTTGCTGGGTTTTGCCGCCTACTTTCAACTCGGGCAGGACGAAGACCCGCCCTTTACCTTTCGCGCCATGGTGGTGCGCACCAACTGGCCGGGGGCCACGGCCCAGCAGGTGGCAGAGCAGGTGACCGACAAGCTGGAGCGCACGCTGCAAGAGGTGCCCTACGCCGACAAAATCCGCAGCTACTCCAAGCCGGGGGAGTCGCAAATCATCTTCCAGGTGAAAGACTCCATCAAACCCGCCGAGGTGGCCAACCTTTGGTACACGGTGCGCAAGAAGATCGGCGACATGCGGCCCACGCTGCCCTCGGGCATCCAGGGCCCATTTTTCAACGACGATTTTGGTGATGTGTTTGGCGTGATCTACGCGCTAGAGGCCGAAGGCTTTAGCGATGCCGAGGTGAAAACTTTTGCCGACGACGTGCGCCAGCAATTGCTGCGCGTGCCCGACGTGGCCAAGGTGGAACTCTTTGGCGTGCAGGATGAAAAAATCTTCATAGAAATCTCTCAAAAACGCCTGGCCCAGCTTGGGCTGGACTTGAACCAAGTACTGGCCCAACTCGCCCAACAAAACGCGGTGGAGAGCGGCGGCGCGGTGCAGACCCCGCTGGACGTGGTGCAGGTGCGGGTGGCGGGCCAGTTCACGGGCATCGAGCAACTGCGCGCCATGCCCATTCGTGCTCCCGGCGGCCCCGGCGTAACGGCGGGTTCTGCACAGCTGCGCTTAGGCGATATCGCGCAAGTCAAGCGCGGCTATGTGGATCCGGCCAACATCAAGGTGCGCTACCAGGGCAAGTCGGTGATTGCGTTGGGCATCTCTATGGCCAAGGGCGGCGACATCATTGCCCTGGGCAAGGCGCTGAAACTTCGCACCGACGTGATTGAGCACACCCTACCCGTGGGCGTAGAACTGGTGCAAGTGCAAGACCAGCCCAAGGCGGTAGCGCGCTCGGTCAATGAATTTGTAGGCACGCTGATTGAGGCGGTAGCCATTGTGATGGCTGTGAGCTTCATCGCTCTGGGTCTGCACAAGCGCCCGGGTGCGACGCGCTGGTGGGGGCGTTATTACGTGGACGTGCGCCCCGGCTTGGTGGTGGCCATCACCATTCCGCTGGTGCTGGCGCTGACGTTTTTAGGCATGCAGTACTGGGGCATTGGCCTGCACAAAATATCGCTGGGCTCGCTCATCATCGCGCTGGGCCTGCTGGTGGACGACGCCATCATTGCCGTGGAGATGATGGTGCGCAAGATGGAGGAGGGCTACGATAAGCTGCGCGCCGCCACCTTCGCTTATGAGATCACCGCCATGCCCATGCTGACCGGCACGCTCATCACGGCGGTGGGTTTCTTGCCCATCGGCATGGCCAAATCCACGGTGGGGGAGTACACCTATGCCATCTTTGCGGTGACGGTGTTGGCACTGCTCTTGAGCTGGTTTGTGTCGGTTTATTTTGTGCCCTACCTCGGCAACATCTTGTTCAAGGAAAAGCCCCACACCACAGCGGACGATTCCCCGCACGAGCACTTCGACACCCCGTTCTACCGGGGCTTTCGCCGCGCGGTGAATGCCTGCGTGCAGCACCGCTGGCTCACCATTGGCGCGACGCTGCTCATTTTTGCGCTAGGCATTGTCGGCATGGGCAAGGTTCAGCAGCAGTTCTTCCCCGACTCCAGTCGCCCCGAGGTGATGGTGGAGCTGTGGTTCCCCGAGGGCAGCTCCTTTGCTGGGAACGAGGCCGTGACCCAGCGCGTTGAAAAGCGCGTGCTGGCGGAGGTCGGGGTCGAATCCGTCGCCACCTGGGTGGGTTCAGGTGTGCCGCGTTTTTACCTGCCACTGGACCAAGTGTTCCCGCAGAGCAATGTGTCGCAGCTCATCGTCATGCCCGCAGATCTGAAGGTACGCGAAGCGCTGCGCATCAAGCTGCCCGCGCTGCTGGCCACCGAGTTCCCCGAGGTGCGGGGCCGCGTCAAGCTGCTGCCCAACGGCCCGCCCGTGCCCTACCCGGTGCAGTTTCGCGTGGTGGGGGCAGACCCGGCTGTGCTGCGCGAGCGGGCCGACGAAGCCAAAGCGATTCTGCGGGCCAGCCCCAACATGCGCGGCGTGAACGACAACTGGAACGAGTCGGTGAAAGTTTTGCGTATGGACATCGACCAGACCAAGGCGCGTGCGCTGGGGGTCAGCAGCCAGTCGATTGCGCAAGCCACGCGCACCACGCTGGTCGGCTCGACCGTAGGGCAGTACCGCGAGGGCGACAAGTTGATTGACATCCTCCTACGCCAACCGCTGGACGAGCGCAACGCCATGACGGATCTGACCAACGCCTACGTGTCCACAGCCTCGGGCAGGGCCATCCCGCTAACCCAAATTGCCCGCCCTGTGCTGGGCTGGGAACCCGGTGTGATGTGGCGCGAGAACCGCGAATACGGCATCACCGTGCAGGGCGACACAGCCGAGGGCTTGCAGGGCGCGACAGTCACAGCTGAGCTGCTGCCCGCCCTGCGCAAGCTAGAGGCGAGCTGGCATGCCGCTGGGCACAACGCCTACCGCATTGACGTGGCGGGCGCGGTGGAGGAGAGCAGCAAAGGCACCGGCTCCATCGTGGCCGGTGTGCCCCTGATGTTGTTCTTGACCTTTACCCTGCTGATGCTGCAACTGCACAGCTTTAGCCGCGCCATGCTGGTCTTCCTCACCGGGCCGCTGGGTATGGCGGGCGTGGCGGCGGCGCTGCTGGCGCTGAACCGGCCCTTTGGTTTTGTGGCGCTGCTGGGGGTGATTGCCCTGATGGGCATGATCCAGCGCAACTCGGTCATCCTGCTTGACCAGATTGAGCAAGACCGGGCTAAGGGCGTGCCCGCCTGGGACGCGATTGTGGAGAGCGCCGTGCGCCGCTTGCGCCCGATTGTCCTCACCGCTGCTGCAGCCGTTCTGGCCATGATCCCCTTGTCGCGCTCGGTGTTCTGGGGCCCGATGGCCGTGGCCATCATGGGAGGCTTGATCGTGGCCACGGTGCTGACGCTGCTGGCCTTGCCAGCCATGTATGCCGCTTGGTTTCGGGTTAAGCGGGAGATTGCACACTAATTCAACCCTAAATTGGGATATTAATTTCCCGCTAAGCGTTGAAAATACTGTGAAATAAAGGAAAAAAAATGAGTCAATGCAAACGAGCAGCCCCTTCAATGCAATGGCTAGACTTCAGTTTTTCGGTTTTTCTATGTCTAGGTGCGTTGTTTCCTTGTTTTATACGTGCCGAAGTAGTACGTATCGGGGGCACGGGCTCCGGCTTGGAAACGATGAACATTTTGGCCAAGTCGTTTCAAAGTAAAAATCCAAACTTCCAGTTCGAAGTTGTTCCCAGTTTGGGCAGTTCGGGTGGCATTAGGGCGGTAAGTTCTCGATTCATTCAAATTGCCGTGTCCAATCGGTTGCCCAAGCCTGCCGAAGCCATGGCAGGCATGCAGTCAATTGAGTATGCCAAAACCCCTTTTGTTTTTGTCACGAGCAAGTCAGGCGTAAACAACCTTAAATTAACTGAGATTGCAGATATATACGCGGGCCGACAGATCAAATGGAGTGACGGCAGTCCAGTACGGTTGGTCCTGCGCGACTTGGGTGACTCAGACAATACGGTACTGGCTGCCATGTCGCCTGAAATGAAAGAGGCGATGTTGATGGCGCACAAGCGCAAGGGAATGCGTATTGCCCTGAGTGATCAGGAGTCGATCGATGCCATCGATGAGCTTTCTGGCAGTATAGGCGCTTCCACTCTGGCGCTGGTGCATGCGGAGAAACGCCGTGCGAAGGTCCTGTCTGTGAACGGAGTGGAGCCGACTATTGCTAATTTAAAAAATGGACGTTACCCCTACTCCAAGGATCTGTACCTTATTTACTTAGAAACCAACATTTCGGTGGAGGTTAAAAGGTTCCTGCTTTTCATACGCTCAGCTGAAGGCCAAAGGCTGATGACGCAAGTCGGTAACTTGCCGGTTAACGCAGTTCGTTGAACCTTTGTCATGGTGGTGAGCGACATCAATTCCGAAAAAGTACTCGCCGGGCATGAGGCGGATCGGACGGTGCTGTTATTGGCAGCGACGCTGGCCTTTCTGATAGCGGTGACGCCGCCGACGATCATTTTTTTCAGTGCCCTTAGATCTCAAGCGGACATTCTTGGTGCGGAGGTGGAAATCAACGCGCGCAGCATTACGCAGGTCATCAACAGGCATCCAGACTTCTGGCAAACCCAGGTAGTTCGTATTGAAGAGTTTTTGCGTCTGCGCCCCAGCGATGGCACGCTGGAAATTCGTGAAGTTAGGAATTTAGAAGGCCAAACTGTGGCCCGTATTGCAGACCCTTTGGCGGGGACTTACTTTAAATCCGCAAGGACAGAACTTTTTGATTCCGGGCACCCCGTTGGTCACCTCATCATCACGCGCTCATTGGACGAGATGTTGAAACATACGCTTATTGCTGCGGCGCTTTCCTTGGCGGTTGCGTTGTGGTTCTTGATGTTCACGAAATTCATAACCTTGGCTGCCCTACGCCGATCACAGCTGCAGTTGGCAAAGCAGGCCAGGTACGATGCGCTCACCGGATTGTTCAATCGATTTTCGCTTCAGGAACTCACGCAACAGACGTTGGCGTCGGCGACACGTCGCCGTGAATCAGTAGCGATGCTTTTTCTGGATTTGGACAAGTTCAAGCAGATCAACGACACGCTGGGTCACGGGGCTGGTGATTTGCTGCTGATTGACGTTGCCCAACGTTTGCGTGCCAATGTCCGCGACAGCGATATTGTGGCCCGTCTCGGGGGCGATGAGTTTGTGGTGGTTTTGACGGGTCTGGATGGCCCGGCCACCGTCGGACAGGTGGCCGACAAGATATCCCGTAGCTTGAGCTTGCCTTTTGAAATCTCAGGTAAATCGATCAACACCAGTGCCAGCATCGGAATTTCCCTCTTTCCAGCCGATGCAAAAGATGTCGAAAAAATGATGGGCCACGCCGATTTGGCCATGTACCATGCGAAAGGAATCGGACCTAGTAGCTACCAGTTTTTCACGTTTGAAATGAACCAGGCGAACCTTGAGAGAATTACTTTAGAGCAGGATCTGGGTGATGCCTTGGTCCGTGAAGAGTTTGTGTTGCATTACCAGCCACAAATTAATACGGTCACAGGGGAGGTGTTCGGGGTTGAGGCATTGGTGAGATGGAATCACCCGACAAAGGGCATGATTCCACCTGCCGAGTTTATTCCTGCCGCGGAAAGGAATGGCCTAATTTTTCCATTAGGCGAATGGGTATTGAATACGGCGTGTGCTCAACTTCGGATATGGCTTGATACGGGCTTTAAAGATCTCAGAATGTCGGTGAACGTGTCGGCGCGTCAATTTGAAGATGAAACACTTCTTGTCAGAGTGGAGCAGGCGCTGGAAAAACATAAGTTGGCGCCGGGTCAGCTTGAGCTTGAACTCACCGAGAGTGTGATGTTCAAAAATCCTCAAAAGGCCATTGATCAAATGAGGCGTTTTAGAGCTGTCGGTGTAAATTTGGCCATTGACGATTTTGGAGCAGGTTACTCGTCACTCAATTACCTCAGAAAATTACCAGTCAATCGGCTCAAACTGGATTCCGATTTGATTCGTGATATTCAGACCAATACCAGCACGCATTCCATTTGCGCAGCAACCATTCGTCTGGCCGGTGACTTGGGTTTGGATGTAATTGCCGAAGGAGTCGAAACACAGGGTGAATACGATTCGCTAAAGCTCCTGCATTGTCCCGGTATTCAAGGCTACTTTCACAGTAAACCATTGCCTACTTCAGAAATCTTCAACTTTATGGCCCAGCACCGATCTGACCACCTACAGGCGTAGGTAAATATAAATTCAAGACGATCTGGGCAGTGGATGATGACATCAATTCGGTCAATGACGTTTGAGGGTTGGAAAAGCCTGTAGCGCTCATTGCAATAGCTTAGAATTTGATGCAGAGCGAAATCACTTTTGTCATCTGATCACCATTGAAGTGCCACTACATTAGTATATTTTGCAAGTTGTCGATCAGTGGATAAAAACAGATCATTTGTCGATTCCTATCGACGATTGAGCAGGTTAAAATCTACGGTTGACCGATTTCATGGGGGTGGTCTATGGTGACCTCCCCCTTTTGTTTTGTTGCGCGGGTGGCGAAATTGGTAGACGCACCAGGTTTAGGTCCTGACGTCCGCAAGGATGTGGGGGTTCGAGTCCCCCCCCGCGCACCATCTTTTTAGAGCAGTCGGCTGAGCGTTATCCACTAGCGCCTAGCTCTGCATTTTTATTTAAAAGTGAGAGAACCATGTCCGTGACCGTTGAAACCCTTGAGAAGCTGGAACGCAAAATTACGCTGAGCTTTCCCGTGACCGTGATTCAGTCTGAAGTCGATTCGCGCCTCAAGCGCATGGCCAAAACGGTGAAGATGGACGGCTTTCGCCCTGGAAAAGTGCCCATGAATGTTGTGGCCCAGCGCTACGGCTATTCGGTTCACTACGAAGTGATGAACGACAAGGTGGGTGAGGCTTTTGCCGCGGCCGCCAATGAAGCCAAACTGCGCGTGGCAGGCCAGCCCCGAATCACCGAAAAAGAAGGTGCTCCAGCGGGTGAAGTGGCGTTTGATGCGGTGTTTGAGGTCTATCCTGAAGTCAAAATCGGCGACTTGGCTACGGCCACGGTAGAAAAAATTTCTGCCGATGTGGGCGACGCTGCTATCGACAAAACGCTCGATATTCTGCGCAAGCAGCGCCGTACCTTTGCCCAGCGTGCGATGGACGCTGCCACGCAAACCGGTGACCGCGTGACGGTTGACTTTGAAGGCAAGATCGACGGCGAACCTTTCGCTGGTGGCAAAGCTGAAGCCTTCCAGTTCCTGGTCGGCGAAGGCCAGATGCTTAAAGAGTTTGAAGAAGCCGTGGTGGGTATGAAGTCGGGCGAGAGCAAGACCTTCCCCCTGGCTTTCCCAGCCGACTACCACGGTAAAGACGTCGCGGGCAAAACCGCCGACTTCATGGTGACGATCAACAAGCTCGAAGCCGCCCACCTGCCTGAAGTGAACGATGAGCTGGCCAAGTCCCTGGGCATTGCCGATGGCACGGTGGACGGACTGCGCACCGACATCCGCAAAAACTTGGAGCGTGAGGTCAAGTCCCGCCTGATGGCCCGCAACAAGCAAGCCGTTATGGACGCTTTGGTCGCCAAGGCTGAGCTGGACTTGCCTCAGTCCATCGTACAGTCTGAGGTGGAACGCCTCACCGAAGGCGCACGCGCCGAACTCAAGCAGCGCGGCATCAAAGATGCTGACAAAGCGCCTCTGCCTTCTGACATCTTCATCCCTCAAGCCGAGCGCCGCGTGCGCCTGGGTTTGGTGGTGGCCGAGTTGGTGAAGGCCAACCAGTTACAGGCTACACCTGAAGCGATCAAGGCGCATGTGGAAGAACTCGCTGCCAGCTACGAAAAACCAGCCGATGTGATGCGCTGGTACTACAGCGACAACAGCCGAATGGCCGATGTCGAAGGTATGGTGGTGGAAAACGCCGTGACAGAATTTGTGTTGTCCAAAGCGCAAGTCACTGAAAAAGCCATCTCTTTTGACGAGTTAATGGGTCAAGCCTGAGTCGATTTTCGCTAAAGTAGCGCTGTTTTCACCCGATAAGGAATACATATGATTTTTCGTAACAGTGCCATGGAAACGCAAGCGCTGGGCATGATCCCGATGGTGATTGAGCAGTCCGGTCGGGGTGAGCGTTCGTATGACATTTACTCGCGCCTGCTCAAAGAGCGCGTGATTTTCTTGGTCGGCCCGGTCAATGACCAGACGGCCAACTTGGTGGTGGCGCAGTTGCTGTTTTTGGAAAGTGAAAATCCCGAAAAGGACATTTCGCTCTACATCAACTCCCCCGGCGGCTCTGTGAGCGCGGGCATGTCCATCTTTGACACGATGAACTTTGTCAAGCCTGACATCTCTACCCTGTGTATTGGCATGGCGGCCAGCATGGGTGCGTTTTTGTTGGCTGCAGGTGCCAAGGGCAAACGCTTCACGTTGCCCAACTCCAAGGTCATGATTCATCAGCCTTTGGGTGGCACGCAAGGCCAGGCAACCGAGATTGAAATTCACGCCCGCGAGATCCTCAAGACGCGTGACCAACTCAACAAAATTTTGGCGGAGCGCACCGGCCAGCCCTTGGAGAAGATCGAGCGCGATACCGAGCGGGACTACTACCTCTCAGCCGACGAAGCAAAAGACTACGGTTTGGTGGATCAGGTCATTAGCAAGCGCGCTTGAGTGCGAGCTTGGCTGCGGTGTGACGCCTTGTGATTGAGAGACGCATTTGTTGTTTTATTGTTTGATTAATTTCCGCAGAGAGGGTCCATCCCATGGCTGAAAAAAAAGGCTCTTCCGGCGAGAAAACTCTGTATTGCTCGTTTTGCGGCAAAAGCCAGCATGAAGTCAAAAAGCTGATTGCTGGACCTTCGGTTTTTGTTTGCGATGAGTGCATTGAGTTGTGCAATGAAATCATCCGTGATGAATTGCCCCTAACCACTGACGCGTCGGCCCCCAGTAATGAGTTGCCTACGCCCTCGGAGATCAAAGGCAATTTGGACAATTACGTGATTGGGCAAGAACCCGCCAAACGCATTTTGGCGGTGGCGGTTTACAACCACTACAAGCGTTTACAGCACAAAGAAAAAGCGCGTAAAGACGATGTGGAGCTGACCAAGAGCAACATCTTGCTGATTGGCCCCACGGGCTCCGGCAAGACTTTGCTGGCGCAAACGCTGGCACGACAGCTCAACGTGCCTTTTGTGATGGCCGATGCCACCACTTTGACCGAAGCGGGTTATGTGGGCGAAGACGTTGAGAACATCATCCAAAAGCTGCTCCAGAGCTGCAATTACGAGGTGGACAAGGCCCAACGCGGCATCGTTTACATCGACGAAATCGACAAGATTTCCCGCAAGTCAGACAACCCCTCCATCACGCGCGACGTGTCGGGTGAGGGTGTGCAGCAGGCACTGCTCAAGCTGATCGAAGGCACCATGGCCAGCGTGCCGCCGCAGGGCGGGCGCAAGCACCCGAATCAGGACTTCATCCAACTTGACACGACCAACATCCTCTTCATTTGCGGCGGCGCTTTTGCGGGCCTGGAGAAGGTTATTGAAAATCGTACAGAGTCGTCCGGCATTGGTTTTGGCGCAACGGTCAAAAGCAAGAAGCAGCGTAGCTTGACTGAGGTGTTTAAAGATGTCGAGCCAGAAGATTTGATCAAGTTCGGGCTCATCCCTGAGCTGGTTGGTCGTATGCCTGTAGTGGCGACCTTGACCGAGTTGACTGAAGAAGCCATGGTCAAAATTCTGACCGAGCCGAAAAATGCGTTGGTTAAACAATACAGCAAGCTGTTGGCCATGGAGGGCGTTGAGATCGAAATTCGTCCGTCGGCTTTGGTGGCGATTGCAAAAAAGGCGCTGGCTCGAAAGACCGGTGCACGGGGGTTGCGTTCGATTCTTGAGCACTCTTTGATCGATACGATGTTCGAACTCCCGAACTTGACGAATGTCGAGAAGGTTGTGGTTGACGAGTCAACCATTGAGGAAAACAAGCCGCCGCTGCTCGTATACCGGGAAGTTGCCAAAAAAGCCTGAGTCGTAAGGCCTTTGACCCCGTATTCTGGGCATTCAACACCTTTATTCAATGAATAATTGGTGACTAAGGTTGAAGTTTTCGAATTACGGTCCATATTCAACAGGTAACTTAAAGGTTTTCCCATGTCTGGTCTTACCCCATTGCCTGCCATTGCTATTGAATTGCCCCTGTTGCCTCTGCGCGACGTGGTGATTTTTCCGCACATGGTGATCCCTCTTTTTGTCGGTCGTCCTAAAAGCATCAAAGCGCTTGAGACGGCCATGCAAGCCGAACGCCGCATCATGCTCGTAGCCCAAAAAACGGCTGCCAAAGATGAGCCGCAGGTGTCCGACATGTTTGATGTCGGCTGCATCTCCACCATTTTGCAAATGCTCAAGCTGCCGGATGGCACCGTCAAGGTGCTGGTTGAAGGGCAGCAGCGCGCCTTGGTCAATAAAATTGTGGAAGGTGAAACCGAGTTCACTGCCAACGTGACACCCGTGGTGCAAGCTGAGGTGGCTGCGGGGTTGCCTGAGCAGTCCAACGACATTGAGGCTTTGCGTCGCGCGGTGATGCAGCAGTTTGACCAGTACGTCAAACTCAACAAAAAAATACCGCCCGAAATTCTGACATCCATCTCCAGCATTGACGATCCGGGCCGCTTGGCGGACACCATTGCCGCGCACCTGCCGCTCAAGCTGGCCAACAAGCAAGAGGTGCTGAGCTTGGTGGGTGTGAAGGAGCGTCTGGAGAGCTTGTTTGAGCAGATTGACCGAGAGGTTGATATCCAAAATGTGGACAAGAAAATTCGCGGTCGCGTCAAGCGCCAGATGGAAAAAAACCAGCGCGATTTTTACCTGAACGAACAAGTCAAAGCCATTCAAAAAGAGCTGGGCGAGGGCGAAGACGGTGCGGACATTGAGGAGATTGAGAAAAAAATCAAGGCCGCAAAAATGCCCAAAGAGGCGTTGAAAAAAGCCGAAGGCGAGTTCAAAAAACTCAAGCTAATGTCACCCATGTCGGCCGAGGCCACGGTGGTGCGTAACTACATTGACGTTTTGACTGGCCTGCCTTGGGCCGCCAAGACCAAAATTAAACATGACTTGGCGTATGCCGAAGCCGTGCTCAACGAAGATCATTACGGTTTGGATAAGGTCAAGGATCGCATTCTGGAGTACCTCGCAGTGCAGCAGCGTGTGGACAAGGTCAAGGCGCCCATTCTGTGTTTGGTGGGTCCGCCCGGTGTGGGCAAGACCTCGCTGGGGCAATCCATTGCCAAAGCCACGGGGCGCAAATACGTGCGAATGGCGCTAGGTGGGGTGCGAGACGAGGCCGAGATTCGCGGTCATCGCCGAACCTACATCGGCGCGATGCCCGGCAAGGTGCTGCAAAGCCTGACCAAAGTGGGTGCTCGTAACCCCTTGTTCTTGCTCGATGAGATCGACAAACTCGGTACCGACTTCCGGGGTGACCCCTCTAGCGCCCTGCTGGAGGTGCTTGACCCTGAGCAAAACCACAAATTTGGTGACCACTACGTCGAAGTGGACTTTGACCTGAGCAATGTGATGTTCGTGGCGACCTCCAACTCCATGAACATTCCACCGGCCCTGCTTGACCGCATGGAGGTGATTCGACTCTCAGGCTATACCGAAGATGAAAAAGTTAACATCGCCTTGCGTTATCTGCTGCCCAAGCAGCTCAAGAACAACGGCGTTAAAGAGAGCGAATTGTTGGTGTCGGAAGAAGCCGTGCGCGACATCGTGCGTTACTACACGCGTGAAGCGGGTGTGCGTTCTTTGGAGCGTGAACTGTCCAAGATTTGCCGCAAAGTTGTCAAGGCTTTACAGCTGAAACAAATGCAGCCCTTGGTCAAAGTGACCGATGAAAACCTGAATGACTTTTTGGGTGTGCGCAAGTTCAATTACGGACGTGCCGAAAATCTGAACCAAGTGGGCCAAGTGGTCGGTCTGGCGTGGACGGAAGTTGGCGGTGATTTGCTCACCATTGAGGCCGCGCTGATGCCGGGCAAGGGCGTGGTTAAAACAACCGGTTCCTTGGGCGATGTCATGAAGGAGTCGGTCGAAGCGGCACGTACCGTGGTGCGTAGCCGTGCACGCCAGCTCGGGATTCCTGATTCGTATTTTGAGAAGAAAGACTTGCACATTCACGTGCCCGATGGAGCCACCCCTAAAGATGGCCCCAGCGCTGGTGCCGCCATGACGACCGCTTTTGTTTCGGCGCTCACAGGCATCCCCGTGCGTGGTGATGTGGCCATGACAGGCGAGATCACCCTGCGCGGTGAGGTTACCGCGATTGGTGGTTTGAAAGAGAAGCTGCTGGCCGCGCTGCGCGGCGGCATCAAAACGGTGCTGATCCCTGAAGAAAACGCCAAGGACTTGCAAGAGATTCCTGACAATGTGAAGCAGGGCTTGGAGATCATTCCTGTGAAGTGGATCGACAAAGTGCTGGATATTGCCTTGGAGCGCAAGCCCACGCCATTGGTGGATGAGGAGCCAGTGGCAGCGTCAGCGCCCGTGGTGAAGTCGATAGCGGAATCTTCAGGTTCGATTCAACATTGAGTCAATTTTTCCGAGGCAACGTTCAGAAATTAAAAAAATAACGCTATAATTTAAGACTTGTTAATGCGGGAGTAGCTCAGTTGGTAGAGCGCAACCTTGCCAAGGTTGAGGTCGAGAGTTCGAGACTCTTCTCCCGCTCCAAATTGTGAAAAGGGAAGCACAAGCTTCCCTTTTTCATTAGAAAATTGGCGCGATAGCAAAGCGGTTATGCGCCGGATTGCAAATCCGTATAGCCCAGTTCGACTCTGGGTCGCGCCTCCAAAAACTCCAAGCGGGAGTAGCTCAGTTGGTAGAGCGCAACCTTGCCAAGGTTGAGGTCGAGAGTTCGAGACTCTTCTCCCGCTCCAGCATCTTGTAGGACAATGCCAGAAAGGCTATGCCTCGATGGTGAAATTGGTAGACACAGCGGATTTAAAATCCGCCGCTTTCCTGCATAAGGGGCGTACCGGTTCGATTCCGGTTCGAGGCACCATTTCTGGCAGTGATAAAGAGAAATCAACATGGCAAGTTACAACGCTCCACTGGAAATCCATGTGCACGGTCAAGTGCCTTTGCGCGCTGACGTGAGCTTTGATCAACTACAAGAAGCGCTGAAACCACTTTGGTCATACGCAGGGGCTAGTTCATTGGTCAAAGGCGCGCACAGCGCTTATGAAGACGAGCCGGGTATTAAATTTGACGCTCAAGAGCATTTGTTGCAACTTTGTTGGACAGTTTCTGGCGATGAAGACATCCGTCAGTCGCTCGATGAAATGTGTATGAGCTTAAACGAGCTCTCCTTGACTGGTGCCACCATCGAAGTCACTTTTTACGACGCCGAGTTTGATGAAGACGAAGACGGTGATGACCCAGAGGCTACATCGCGTGACGACTTCATGATGCTGTTTGTCGGCCCCAACCCAGCGGCCATCATGCAGGTGCAGCGTGACCTGCTGGTGCAAGACATCATCAACATCATGGAACGTCACTTCGACGCCTCTGAGCTGGGTGGTGTAGTGGCCGAGGTGGATCGCATGTTCAGCCAGCGCTTTGACGCATTGGTGAGCTCGCTGGAAATTGGCAAGCCCCCCCGTGGTCCAAGCGGCGGGCATGGCGGTGCGGGCCACGGTGGTGGTGGGCGCAAGCCACGGCATTTGCACTAATGCCAAGCGGAGTAGTTGAATTCCGCTTGGGTTGAGTGTCGCCTAAGCAGGGGCATTAACACCTATAAATCAACGCTTCTTGTACTGAGTGGCTCCAAACATGTTTTCGTGTGCTTTGGGGTCAACCAGAGGCTTTCGCAGGCTGGCCAGCACCTCTACACCGCGCTTTACAGCGGGTCGAGCCTCGATGGTGTCAAACCACTTTTTCAGGTGCGGGAAGTCTGCCCAATCTATACCTTGGTTTTTCCAGTTACGCAGCCACGGGAAGATGGCAATGTCGGCAATGGTGTAAGTGTTGCCTGCGATGTATTTGCTCTTGGCCAACTGCCTGTCCATCACGCCGTATAAGCGCTTGGCTTCGTTGGTATAGCGGTTCACGGCGTACTCAATCTTCTCGGGGGCGTAGAGACGGAAGTGGTGGTTCTGCCCGAGCATGGGGCCGACGCCACCCATTTGGAACATAAGCCACTGCATCACCTCAAATTTTTGACGGTCTGTTTTAGGCAGAAATTTGCCTGTTTTGGATGCTAAGTACAAGAGGATGGCACCTGACTCGAACAGCGAAATGGGCTTGCCGTCTGGCCCTTGCGGATCAACGATGGCGGGAATGCGGTTGTTGGGGCTGATCTTGAGGAAGTCGGGTTTGAATTGGTCGCCCGTGCCGATGTTCACGGGATGGGCAGTGTAGGGCAGGCCGCATTCTTCCAGCATGATGTGGACTTTATGGCCGTTAGGTGTTGCCCAAGAATAAACGTCGATCATTGTTTGGCTCCAAGTTGGCCGGATACAAGTTGCGCAATGGCACTGCGCTGAACTTCACCGGTCAGGCCGCATTCTAAGCAAGTGGCACAAGCGATACTGTGAGCGTCTTTCTCACAAGCGGTATTCACTAGCTGCAAGCGTCATTAGTTTGTCGTGAGGCCTTGTTGCGCAAGCTGCCACGCCATCTTGGCCAAGGGCCGTGCTCCCGCTGCGGATTTCACGGCCTGGGCGCTGGAGGCCGTGCCATTCTCGACCCGCTTGGCGATGCCTTGCAAAATGGCGGCGAGGCGAAACATGTTGTAGGCCAGGTAGAAGTTCCAGTCCGGCTTGAGGGCTTGCGGCGTGGTGATGCCCGTGCGCTCGCAGTACATGCGGATGTAGTCGGCCTCGCTGGGGATGCCCAGGCTTGGTAAATCCAGCCCACCAATCCCGCGAAACTGCCCTGGCGCAATGTGCCAGGCCATGCAGTGGTAGCTGAAGTCGGCCAGCGGGTGGCCCAGGGTAGAAAGCTCCCAGTCCAGCACGGCCAAAACGCGCGGCTCGGTGGGGTGAAACATAAGGTTGTCCAGCCGGTAGTCGCCATGCACGATGCTCGCTTTGCTTTCATCGCGGGCGCTGGCGGGCATGTGGGCAGGTAGCCAGGCCATGAGTTGCTCCATCTCTGGAATGGGCTGGGTCATGGGGCCTGCGCCGTCGGCCGAGGCGAGGTATTGCCTGCCCCAACGGCCAATTTGACGGTCGAAATAGTTTCCCGGTTTGCCGTAGTTGGTCAGGCCTCGTTCGGCGAAGGGGACGCAGTGCAGGGCAGCCATCACACGGTTCATTTCTTCGTAGATGGCTGCACGCTCGGTCGGACTCATGCCGGGCAAGGATTGATCCCACAGCACACGCCCGGGCATGAATTCCATGATGAAGAAGGCGCGGCCGATGATGGATTCGTCCTCGCACAAAATCTCCATGCGCGGCACGGGTACGTCTGTGCCGTGCAGGCCTTTCATCACGGCGAACTCGCGCTCAATGGCGTGAGCTGAGGGCAGTAGCTTGGCCACCGGCCCCGGCTTGGCTCGCATGACGTAGCTTTGGCTGGGCGTGCTGAGCTTATAGGTGGGATTGGACTGGCCGCCTTTGAACGACTCCATGCGCAAGGGGCCACTAAACCCTGGGAGATTTTTTTCAAGCCAAGCCGTTAGTGCTTCGACATCAACGGCTTGGGCTTCGGCCACAGGGCGCGTACCGACGAAATGTTCAAACTCACTCATGCGGGCATCCCTATTTTTATTCGAATCGAGGCGTTTGTTTGCTTAGAAAAGCAGAGATGCCGATGCCCGCATTGGTGTGGTGCAGGTTGCTCACGAAATGATCGCGCTCAAGGGCAAGTTGCTGGTTCAGCGGAGTGAAGGGCGCCTCGGTGAGCAACTCTTTGATGCTGGCCAAAGCATTGGGCGCGCGGGCGTTGAGCTTGTCTGCCAAGAGCAGGGCGTCTTGCAAGGCGCTACCGGGCAGGGTGACTTGATTGACCACGCCCAAGTCATGTAAGCGCTGCGCCCCGATGCGCTCGCCGCACATCAGCAGCTCGGTTGCTAGCTGGCGCGGCAGGCTGCGGGCCAGACTCCAACTGCCACCGCCATCCGGGGAGAGAGCGATGTTGCTGTAGGCCATGACAAACACGGCGTTGTTGGCGGCCACGATGAAGTCGCAGGCCAAGGCGAGTGAAAACCCGGCCCCGGCTGCTGCGCCTTCAACAGCAGCAATCACGGGCTTGGGGAAGGTGCGAATGGCCTCGATCCAGTTGTGCAGCCCTTCGATGCTTTGCGCTTGAATAGAAGGGTCTTTGGTGCGGTTGCTCTGAAGGCGCTCCAGGTTGCCGCCCGCGCTGAACAAACTACCCTCGCCGGTAATGACGACACTGCGAACTTCGGGGCTGTTCTCGGCCACGCTCAAGGCTTCTACGCCAGCGGCATAGATCTCGGGGGCTAAAGCATTTCGATGCCCTGGGTTGGATAGGGTTAGCACCATGGTGCGGCCCTGGCTGGTGCTTAAGAGGGATGCGCTCATGGTGCTGTTATTCCTCTTCGTGCATCAAGCTCAGGCCAATGGCACCGCGACGGCGCAGCCAAGGGCTGGGGCGATAGCGTGGGTCGCCATAGACGGTTTGCATATTGAACAGCACCTCCAGCACATTGGTGGGTCCATAGAGGTTGCCCATGGCCAGTGGGCCGAGTGGGTAGCCCAGACCCAAGGTTACAGCGGTTTCCAGGTCAGCAGGGGTGCACACCCGCTGCTGGCAAATGTCGGTGGCGATGTTGACGATGTTGGCCACGACGCGCTGGGTGACAAAGCCCGCGCTGTCACGTATCACGCTCACGGCCTTGCCGTCGCGCGCCAACAAAGCGTGGGCCGCGTCACGCATGTCAACACGAGTGGCGGGGTTGGTGGCCAGCACGCGGCGCTTAGTGGTGGCGTCGTCCACCAGCAGGTCGATGCCCACAGTGCGCGCCGGGTCTAGGCGCTCCACCACGGCCACCGTGGTCACGTCAAAGCCGAGCGGGGCCACCAAGGTGAGCGCGGTGGGCGAGGGTGATACACCAGTCTCGATTTGTGCGCCCAGTTTTTTCAGCAGTTGAAGTAACTCGGCGCGGCGCGCGGCGCGCGGAGAGACCCACACTGGCGGCATGTCGGCCACCACGGGCACAGCAGGCTCTGGGCTGATTTGGGCTACACCGGCCTCATAGCGGTAAAAACCTTCACCAGTTTTGCGGCCCAGCACGCCACCGGCCAGCCGCTGCGCGGTGATGACGCTGGGGCGGTAGCGGGGTTCTTCAAAGTACTGGTGGTAGATCGACTCCATGACGGGGTGCGAGACATCCAGCGCGGTGAGGTCCATCAACTCGAAGGGGCCGAGTTTGAAGCCGACTTGGTCGCGCAAGATGCGGTCAATCGTGGCAAAGTCGGCAACGCCTTCGACCACGATGCGCAGCGCCTCAGTGCCATAGCCCCGGCCCGCGTGGTTGACGATGAAGCCGGGCGTGTCTTGCGCAGCGACTGGCGTGTGGCCCATTTGCCGGGCGTATTGCGATAAGGCGTCGCACACGGTGGCATCGGTCTTGAGGCCTTGAATTACTTCCACCACTTTCATCAGGGGCACAGGGTTAAAGAAGTGAAAACCGGCGAAACGCTGGGGGTGTTTGAGCTTGGCGGCGATGGCCGTGACCGAGAGTGACGACGTGTTAGTGACCAGCACGGCATCGGGGCGAACGATGGCTTCCAAATCTGCAAACAAGGCCATCTTGATGTCAAGGCGCTCGATGATGGCCTCGACCACCAGGTCGCACTGAGCCAAGTCGCTCAGGGCCGAAGCACAGCGTAAACGCGATTTGTAGGTGGCGGTTTGTGACTCGTCGAGTCGGCCTTTGTCACGCAGCTTGTCCCATTGGCTCTCAATAGCTTGTTGCGCGGCCACCAGGGCGGCGGCTTGCGTGTCGTACAAGATGACGGTGCTACCGGCCTGGGCCGCGATTTGGGCAATGCCTCGGCCCATGGCACCGGCGCCGATAATCGCAATAGTTGGATAGATAGGGTTCATTTCTTGGATTATTACAGCCCTGCGAGGCGGTACCCTTGAGTTGCATTCAGACAGTTGGGTTGCGGGTTACTATCTAGACCGAAGTTTTGTGTGAAGTTCATGGTTGGAGTCCGTGTTGAAGTTGAAAAATAAAGTTCTAAGTGTTTTTCTGCTTAGCCTACCCTTTTGCGCTTCCGCCCTGTCTTTGGGTGAGATCCGCGGCGTTGCGTGGGTTGGGCAGGCATTGGATTTACGCGTTGCAGTGCAGTTGGATGAGTCCAGCCGTTCAGACTCATCATGCTTTGATGTAGAAGTCAGTTACGGTGAATTGCAGCAGCCTGCTGCAAGTGTCCGTGTAAGTCTTGAGTCACCCCCGCAGACTGCTGTCAGCACGATTCGGATCCAATCACTAAACCCAGTCAATGAACCTGTAGTTTCAATCAACTTGAAGGCAGGCTGCTCAGCTAAAACTGCTCGTCGATATGTGATCTTGGCAGATCTACCTGTAAACCCGGCAAGCAATACAAGTGCAATTGGCGTTGCGTTGAGCACTAGCGCGATTACTTCACCCCAGGTTTTTTCGTCCGTGTCGAGCGACTCCGCACTGTCGGCAATTGTTGCACCCATTCCAAGAGCACGAACTCAATCTCAAATATTGAATAGGCAGTCGCTGGTGCAACCATCTGCCAGAAGGCCTGATAACTTCAGAAAATCTTCTGCTCAGTCAGCCACAAGGACACCATCGGGCAAGTCACGCCTAAGTCTTGATCCCCTGGAGCCGCTTGAATTGCGTTTTGAGCGGGTTCAACAAAAGTTATTAATTCATTCAACGCCTATTCAGTTGCCCGAGTTGCCTGCTGATGTGTTAACCCAGAGTCTTACGCAAACTCTGGATGCACAACGTTTTAAAAAATTGGAGGAGGATGTTTTGTCCATGCAAGCACAGGTGATCAAGAGTGATCAAAGTATGTTGATGCTGCGTGAGCGACTAAAGCAGGCCGAGTCTGAGCGTTATGACAACGGATTTGTCTATGCTTTGCTGGTTTTTTTGATTGCCACCTTGGCTTATCTGGCTTATTTACTGCGACGTCAATCTCAGGCCAATTCCATGATCGCTGAAGCTTGGTTTGAGTCAGCAGATGCGGCACATACCAAGCCAGTCAAGGTTGTGCCCGTGCAGAGTCAACCGGCTCCCGTTGTTCAAGTGGACGCCGTCAATGTGAGTGAAGCCGCCAAAAGCACTGACTTTTCACATGTTGATTTAGACAATCTTCTACCATTTCCGCAAGCTGTGGGTGCAGTGCCTGAACTTGCAGATGAGATTACAGAAACGCTTAAAACTAAATCAATGAACGGCAGCGAAAAAAAATCACAAATCAACAAACCAATTACTAAAACAGATCCCCGTCAACATGCCGATTTTTTGGTTTCTTTGGGGCAGACTGAAGTAGCGATAGAAATTTTAAACTCTGCGATTCATGACGACGAAAAAATAAATCCTATGCTTTATCTGGACCTACTCAAGATATATCACTCAATGGGGATGAGAGATGACTTCAGAGTCTTGAGCGATAGGTTCGGGCAGTTATTCAAAGCCCGAGTGCCTGACTATGCTGGTTTTAGAAGTGAAGGCAAAGATTTGACGTCATACGAAGAGGTGGTCGCACAAATAAGTTTTTATTGGTTCTCTGCGCAGGTAGTAGATGTGATCAACACGTTTATCTATGCCGACCCCAGCGCAGAAAATGAGGAAATCGTCGATCTTCAGGCGTTCCGTGATTTGTTGCTTTTGCGAGCAGTTGCACAGAGTCAATCGGACTCACCGCATACACAGGAGCAATTAGGCCGTCAAAAGCAAAGCGTTATTTGGCAGGTGTAACCACTTGACTAACGTCTAACCTGAAGGGCACCTGGGTTGACGATATTGGTGGGTGTTCCTTTGATGAAATTCACCACGTTGTCGAAGGCGGTTCCAAAGTAGAGTTCGTAGTTGTCCTGCTCAACGTAGCCAATATGTGGCGTGCAGATACAGTTCTCTAGACGAAGCAACGCATGTCCTTGCAAAATCGGTTCCGCTTCAAACACGTCGATTGCAGCCATGCCCGGGTTGCCACGGTTGAGTGCGCTTAGCAACGCGTTGGGCTCGATCAGTTCGGCGCGCGAGGTATTGACCATGAGTGCGGTAGGTTTCATTTTCAACATGTCTTCTAATGTGACAATCCCGGTGGTTTCTTCATTCAGACGCAGGTGTAAGGAGACCACGTCACAGTTTGAAAAAAATCCCTCTCGGCTGTCCGCAGTCTCGTAACCATCCATCACCGCTTTTTCACGTGAGGGCTCACGCCCCCAGATCACGACTCGCATGCCAAAGACGCGCCCATAGCTTGCGACCAGTTGTCCAATTTTTCCGTATCCCCAAATTCCCAGGGTTTTCCCCTTGAGGACTGTGCCAAGTCCAAAGTTGGGAGGCATAGAGCCGGTTTTAAGGCCGGACTGCTGCCAGGCGCCGTGTTTCAAATTGCCAATATATTGAGGCAGGCGACGCATGGCCGACATGATCAAGGCCCAAGTCAATTCAGCGGGTGCCACAGGGGAGCCGGTGCCCTCAGCCACAGCAATGCCGCGCTCAGTGCAGGCAGCAATGTCAATGTGGCTGCCAATCCGACCGGTTTGAACAATCAGTTTGAGTTTGGGGAGCTTTTCAATCAGCGCGCGCGACATGTGCGTGCGTTCGCGGATCAGCACGATCACATCGGCATCGCGCAGGCGAACTGAGAGTTGGCCTAGCCCTTTGACCGTGTTGGTAAACACCTTGGCGGGATAGGCTTCGAGCTTGACTGCACATTCGAGCTTGCGAACGGCGTCCTGATAATCGTCCAAAATCACAATATTCATGTCGCTATTGTGCCTTGTGTCGCTCACCGATTTCCTCAACTGGACCAGCGTTTTATTGCTAAAGGTGAATGATTTTTTAATTTCAATGCTGCGCAGCTTCGCAAGCAGCCAACCGGTCGAGTTCGGCGCAAACGTCGGCCATGCGGCCAGAGATCACCATGCGACCAACTTGGGTGGATGATTGATTGGCTTCCAAAATTCGGACGACTCTTAAAGGTTTGCGATGCACCAGCCGCTCGGGTTGGGGGCAGGCTTGGATGCTGGCGGCACGGGATGCCGGGCGCTTTGCAATACGGGCGTGGAATTCACTCGGCATAAATCGGCGCAGCAATTCTTGGAGCGGCGACCACAGGATCGGGGTCGCAAATAAAGCGATGTTCATGATGGGTCTTTCGGGTTCTTGCGTGGGCGTTACATGAGCATGGTGTTGCGGATCAGGCCAACGGCCAAGCCCTCGATCTCAAAAGGCTCACCAGGTTCGACCACGATGGTTTGGTAGTCGGGGTTTTCGGGGTGGAGTTCGATCAGGTGCTTGTTGCGCCGAAAGCGCTTGACTGTGACCTCGTCACCCAACCGTGCCACCACGATTTGTCCATTTTTGGCTTCTTTGCTAGCTTGCACGGCCAGGAGGTCGCCATCCATGATGCCAGCGTCACGCATGGACATGCCGCGGACCTTGAGTAGATAGTCGGGTTTGCGCTGGAACAGGCTGTTTTCAACGTAATAGGTTTGATCGACATGTTCCTGCGCGAGAATCGGTGAGCCAGCAGCCACCCGCCCAATGAGGGGTAGGGCGAGCTGGGCAAAGCTGGGCAGAGTGAACTGTTTAGTGCGGGATTCGTTGATGGAGCGAAGTGTGTCGCTCTTGAGTCGGATGCCGCGTGATGTGCCGCTTACCAGTTCTATAACGCCTTTTCGGGCTAGGGCTTGTAGGTGTTCCTCGGCAGCGTTAGCGGATTTAAACCCCAACTCAGTTGCGATTTCTGCGCGCGTTGGAGGAGCGCCTGTACGAGCAACAGCGCTCTGGATAAGTTCCAGAATTTGCTGTTGACGAGCGGTGAGTTTGACTGGAAAGAGTGTCTGCTCCATCATGTTGGCTCCTTGGGTAAGGGGATTCTTGGAACTGGGATAATAACCAGTAACTGTATTTTTAACCAGTTTTTAGAAATTTGCAAGTGAAACGTCAAAAAATAGTTGTTTTGGGTACTGGCGGTACGATTGCCGGTGAGATAGAAGGTGCTGACGACATGGGCTATACATCTGCCGTTAGAAGTGTGGGGACCTTGCTAACCTCTGTGCCAGAGTTTGCACAATTGCCTTGCGATCTATACGCAGAGCAGGTGGCGCAGATTGACAGCAAAGACATGGATACGGAGATTTGGCAGCTTTTGATCTTGCGTTGCACCTACTGGCTTGCTCAAGCAGACGTTCAGGGTCTGGTCATTACACATGGCACGGATACTTTGGAAGAGACTGCTTATTTATTGCACGTTGTTCTTTCTTCAACGAAGCCAGTGGTGTTGACCTGTGCCATGCGCCCAGCGAATGCGATGGATGCTGATGGGCCACAGAACTTAATAGATGCTTTGACCGTGGCCACTTATCCCGAAGCCCAGGGTGTGATGGTGGTGTGCGCGGGCAAGATTCACAGCGCCAAAGCTGTACAAAAGGTCCACCCGACTCGGTTGGATGCTTTTAGCTCAGGGGATGCGGATGTTGTTGGTCATGTGCAGGACGGACATGTTTATTTAAAGGGAAGTTGGCCTGAAAACCAATTGAAGTATTCACAAGAATTTATCCAAAAAATAGCGCGCATGACTGTGTGGCCGCGCGTGGAAATTGTGCTGAGCTACGCCGCTGCTCAAGGAGCAACCATCAATGCGCTGGTTGCATCTGATGTGGCGCAACGCTTCGGCTCGCCAGTGGTTCAGGGGTTGGTAGTTGCTGCCACGGGTAATGGAACTCTTCATCATTCATTGGTGCCAGCCCTGCTTGGGGCACAGGCTTCTGGCGTTAGAGTCGTGATTGCTAGCCGATGTTTAGCAGGGGGGATTTCTGAAAAACAAGGTGGAATTTTTCAAGATTCACAGGGGTTGTCGCCGGTTAAGGCTCGGGTGGCTTTGATCCTTAGGTTGATGGACGCTGTAAATCTTGCGCGAATTTGATGATTCAGGGCGTCACAATCTTGTGATGTACGACATTCTGGGGAAGATGATCGAAAGCATCATGTGAGTCAATAAACTGCAAACATGTCAAAAAGTTTTGATTTTAAGCATGCGCCCGGATACTTGATCCGTCGTGCCCATCAGTTATCCATTGCTATCTTCATGGATGAAACGGTTGAGTTTGAGGTGACTTCGATTCAGTTTGCTATTCTTAATGTTTTGATCGATACACCAGGCATAGATCAAGTCACCTTGGCTACACGGGTGGTGTTGGATGCAGCCACTTCTGGTGCTGTGATTTTCCGACTTGAAGCCAAGGGCTGGGTTCGACGTAATCTTGATCCGGTTGACCACCGCCGCAAACGCATCTGGATCACTCCAGAAGGTGAGATTGCTGCGCAAAAAATGAAACGCGATGTGAGTCGGGTGCAAAAGCGCTTGCTGAGCCCGCTTGATCAAGTCGAGCAAACACAATTTTTGACCTTGATCAACAAGTTAGTTGCTGGTCATCAAAAAATTCATACTGATTGATGGTTAATATTTGGTTCAAAATCAAGCTGTTGAAATTCATCAATACGGTTCGATTCTCAATCAGGAGTTAAGCAGCATGCAAATTCAAGTGAATACCAGTAACGGAATTGAAAACAAAGAAGCGTTGATTCGATGGGCAGAGTCTGAACTCACGAACTCAATGAGCCATTTCAAAAACGATATCACCCGGGTGGAGGTCCATCTAAGTAAAGAGGCTGCCAGCAAAGCAGGTGGTGAGACGCGCTGCACCATGGAGGCCCGTCTGGGACATCACTCGCCTGTGGCCGTCAGCCATCATGCGCCGACTCAGGATGCAGCTTTTCGGGGCGCGAGCGATAAGCTGCGCAGCGCTTTGGAGAAAACCTTGGGGCGACTCAGAAGCAACAGAGACCACGAGTCCATTGCCGACGACGGTGTTCTTGGTAATCCGTAATTTGAGCGACCTGAGCCTAGCCCTCTTGGTTTAACTCAGGTACGACTGTCTGGGGTCACTTCATCCGCCATGGCAAAACTGTCGCGGAAGGTGAAGTAAATCGAGGTGAAGAACATGCTGCCCAGCAGCATGATGGTGGGCAGCATCAGCACGCCCATCAGTTCAGGTTGGCCCAGTAATGCCGACACCAGGATGAGCATGAAGCCAACGCCTAAAAACAGGCCCAACCATGTCAGACTAAAAACGGTCATGGCCCCAAAGTTTTTCAAACAAGCCACGGCGCTGAAAAACAAACTTTTAAGGGGCGAAACACCATGCCAGTGCACTAGGGCCGGGGCATGCCAGAACAAAAGCGACAGGGGCAGGTACACGGTCATGGCGGCATAGAGAGCCATTTGAAATTCAGAGGACTGAATCATTTCGGGTGACAGGCTGCCACCGACCAAATAAAGGCGGGCGAACTGCCCCCCGTCGAGCAAGGCTGAGACGCCCAACACCGCCAGAAAACCCAGCGCATAAATCGCACCCAAAACCCACATGGCACGCGTCTTTTGCTGGCCTGCTCGAAAGGCGCTGATCAGCATCATGGGCATGGGAAATTTGCCCTGCTCGGCCTCTCGCGTGGCGGCCATCAGCCCCAGGGTTGCCGCCGGTAAGACCGCCAGCGCCAGGACGTTGCCCAGGTAGGGAATCAGGCTACCCAGAGACACTGCGGTGATGAACATCAAGAACAGTCCCGAGAGTGCCAACGGCTGCTTGAAAAATGTGCGTAAACCTTGCTTAACCCACAACAAGCCCGTGCGGGCTGGAAGCATATTCAGCCGCAGGGCGGGCAGTGGGGTGTCAATTGAAGGCATGTTGGTTCAAATGGGTCGACAACTGAATCGGGTACGCAATACGCTGGCGCAATATCCGCTCGAAATGGGCTGGGTCATGGGCTTGCAACACGGCGGCCTCACGCGGCAGGTGCAAATCCCACAGGCGCGAGAGCCAAAAGCGAAGGGCCCCGGCGCGCAGCAGGGCGGGCAGCAGTTCGCGTTCTGCCGCAGACAGGGGTCGAATCGCTGTGTAGGCTTGCAAGAATGCCGATGTTCGGGCTTCGTCCATGACGCCTGAGGCCAAGTCAATGCACCAGTCGTTTAGGCACACGGCCAAGTCGAAAGCCCAAGCATCTACCCCAGCGAAATAGAAGTCGAAGAAGCCGGTGAGCACAGGGTTGCCTTGTGCGTCGGGCTCGCGGTCAAACATCACGTTGTCACGAAACAGGTCGGCATGGATGGGGCCACGTGGCAGCGCGGTGTAGGCTGAGGAGGCGGCTACATGATTTTGGTAGGCCAGTTCGCTGCGAATCAGTGCGGCCTGATCGGGGTCTAGAAAAGGCATCACTACCGGCACGGTCTCGTTCCACCAATCCAGGCCGCGCAGATTAGGCTGGGCGCGGTCAAAGTCGCGTGCGGCCAGATGCATTTTGGCCAGCATGTCACCTACTGCGGTGCAGTGGGCATGGGTAGGAGAGAGCTCACTCTTGCCGCGCAGGCGGTTGACCACGGCGGCAGGCTTGCCCTTGAGTTCGTGCAGGATGTCGCCAGCCCGGTCAGCCGCAGGGTCAGGTGCGGGAATGCCCCGCAGTGCCAGATGCTTCATCAAGTGCAGGTAGAAGGGCAACTGCGCAAAACTCAAGCGCTCGAACAGGGTGAGCACGTAGGCCGCCTGGTCGGTGGTTACAAAGTAATTGGTGTTTTCGATGCCGCCTGAGCAGCCTTGCAGGTCTTGCAGCTTGCCCAGCTTCAGGGTGTGCAATAGGGTGCTGGCCTCATCGAATGAGACTTCTGTGTAAACCGCCATGAATTAAAAGCCCAAGACCTTCCAGCCACTGCTACCACTAGATCCGCTGGTGGTGCCATCCCGATTGTTGACAGTTGGGGGGCGGCTACCATTCTCAGGCTTGATTTCGTAGGGCGGCATATTGCCTTTGGGCGTGACGGTGATGCTTTTGGTTTCGCCTCCCACGCGCAGCTCGTCGATGCGTGATCCCTTGTCTTCATGGTGAATACGCTCAATGGTCTGCTCGGACTTGTCCGCAGGGCTTGGGGTCTGCGCCCAAGTGACTCCTGGGCAGCACAGGATAAGAGCGAGAAGGGGAGGGAGGATGTGAGCGACACGCATGGGTACATTGTAGAACCAACGCGAGCCTATTCCACAGACACAACACAGGCACAATGCGCGCATGAGCGACACCCCAAGCCCCACCATTCCCTTGTCTAGCCCCCCTCCCACTGCGCCCAAAACCTTGCTGCTGGTGGACGGCTCCAGTTACCTTTACCGCGCTTTTTTTGCGGGCGGCGACTCGATGAGCGTCACCTTTGCCGATGGCACGGTGCACAAGACGGGCGCCATCCGCATCATCATCAACATGCTGCAAAGCTTGCGCAAGGACTACCCGGCCGACTACCTGGCCTGCGTGTTCGACGCCAAAGGCCCCACCTTTCGCGACGAGATTTACCCCGAATACAAACAGCACCGCAGCCCCATGCCCGACGACCTTCGCGCGCAGATTGAGCCGATTCACGAGGTGGTGCGCTTGATGGGCTGGCCGGTGTTGGACGTGCCCGGTGTAGAGGCGGATGACGTCATTGGCACCCTAGCTGTTGTCGCCGCGCGTCAGGGCATTGAGGTGATTGTGAGCAGTGGCGACAAAGACCTCGCGCAACTGGTTAACTCGCACATCACCATCATCGACACCATGAACGGCAAGCGGCGTGACGTGGCCGGGGTGACGGCTGAATTCGGCGTGCCGCCTGAGCGCATGGTTGATTTTCAGACTTTGGTTGGAGATGTCATTGACAACGTGCCGGGTGTCAACAAGGTCGGCCCCAAGACGGCTGCCAAGTGGCTACAGGAATACGGATCGCTTGAAGCTTTGGTGGCCAATGCCAGCCAGATCAAAGGCGTGGTGGGCGAGAACCTGCGCGCCGCACTCGACTGGTTGCCCACAGGCCGCAGCTTGCTGACGATCAAGACCGATTGCGACCTGAATGGCTGGGTGCCGGAACTGCCCTCTTTGCATTCACTCTCCACAGGCGCTCCAGAGACTGCTGCGCTGAAAACCTTTTATGAAAAATACGGCTTCAAGGGGCTGGCTCGAACGCTGGAGGCGCAGGTTGTCAATACGGTTCAAATCGAAAAGCCAAAACCCCAACCCGCACGGGCAACGACCCAACGCGAGCCCGGCCTGTTTGACGAACCTGAAGTCATTGACGTAGCGGATGCATCCGTGGCCCCCACGCCATCACCCGTGAGCACCGTCGCCTACGACACCATCCTGACTTGGGACGCCTTCACCACTTGGCTGGCCCGCATCGAAGCCGCAGGGCTGGTAGCTGTGGACACCGAGACCACATCGCTCGACGAAATGCGCGCCGAGATCGTCGGCCTGTCCTTCAGCGTCAAACCCGGCGAGGCGGCCTACATCCCGCTCACGCACGACTACCCCGATGCCCCGGCCCAGTTGCCGCGCGACGAGGTGCTGGCCCGCCTCAAACCCTGGCTTGAAAATCCGGCCCACCACAAGCTGGGCCAGCACGTCAAATACGACCGCCACGTGTTCGCCAACCATGGCGTGGAGGTGCAGGGCTACGCGCACGACACCATGCTGCAAAGCTATGTGTTGGAGGTGCACAAACCGCACGGCCTGTCCAGCCTGGCCGAGCGCCACCTGGGGCGCAGCGGCATCAGCTACGAAGACCTGTGCGGGAAGGGTGTGAACCAGATTTCTTTCAGCCAGGTGGACATTGCCAAAGCCGCTGAATACTCCTGTGAAGACTCCGACCAGACGCTCGACGTGCACCTGGCCCTGTGGCCGCAACTCCAAGCCAATGACAAGCTGCGCTTCATCTACGAGCTGGAGATCGCCAGCAGCGAAGCCCTGTACCGCATCGAACGCAACGGCGTGCTGATTGACGCGCCCACGCTGGCCGCGCAAAGTCACCAACTCGGCCAGCGCATCTTGCAACTGGAAACCGAGGCCCACGAGCTGGCGGGTCAACCCTTCAACCTGAGCAGCCCCAAGCAAATTGGCGAAATCTTCTTCACCAAACTTGGCCTGCCTATCGTCAAAAAAACCGCCACCGGCGCACCCAGTACCGATGAAGAAGTGCTGGAGAAACTGGCCGAAGACTTTCCCCTGCCAGCCAAAATCTTGGAGCACCGCGGCCTGGCAAAACTCAAAGGCACCTACACCGACAAACTCGCGCAATTGGCCCACCCGCGCACGGGCCGCGTGCACACCCACTACGCCCAGGCGGTAGCCGTGACCGGGCGTTTGAGCAGCAATGACCCTAATCTGCAAAACATCCCCGTGCGCACACCCGAAGGCCGCCGCGTGCGCGAGGCCTTTGTGGCCCCAACGGGCTGCCTGATTGCCAGCGCCGACTACAGTCAAATTGAGCTGCGCATCATGGCCCACATCAGTGGTGACGCGGCACTCTTGCTGGCCTTTCATGACGGCATGGACGTGCACCGCGCCACGGCGGCCGAGATCTTTGGCATTACCACCGCCGAGGTCAGCAGCGAGCAGCGCCGCTACGCCAAGGTCATCAACTTCGGGCTGATCTACGGCATGAGCGCCTATGGTTTGGCGCGTGCTTTGAACATTGACAACACCGCAGCCAAGAACTACATCGCCCGCTACTTTGACCGCTACCCCGGCGTGCGCCACTACATGGACGACACGCGCCGCCTGGCTAAGGAGCAAAAGTATGTGGAAACTGTGTTTGGCCGCCGCCTTTACTTGCCCGAGATCGATTCACCCAACGGCCAGCGCCGCGCAGGGGCCGAGCGCGCCGCCATCAACGCCCCCATGCAAGGCACGGCGGCTGATCTCATCAAGCTCAGCATGGTCAAGGTGCAGCAGGTGCTGGATGCCGAGAAGCGCGGCACCAAGATGATCATGCAGGTGCATGACGAACTGGTGTTTGAAGTGCCTGAAGCCGAGGTCGATTGGGTTCGCCACGAAGTGCCGCGTTTGATGGCGGGGGTGGCGCATCTCAAGGTGCCGTTGTTGGCAGAGGTGGGGGTGGGATTGAATTGGGATCAGGCGCATTAATGCTGTGAGTCAAGCTCAAATTCTGATTGCTGGTGCTGGTATTGGCGGCTTAGCTGCCGCGTTAGCGTGTTCGAGAGCGGGCTTGCGAGTGCGTGTATTGGAGCGAGCGTCAGCGTTCGGGGAAGTCGGGGCAGGCATTCAACTCGGCCCGAATGTGATCAGGGTCTTGCATGCATGGGGTTTGGACAAAGCGCTTGCGCAGGTGGCGGCATTTCCTGAGCAGCTTAATGTTCGCAGTGCGCTGACGAGCGAGGTCTTGGCCACCTTGCGTTTGGGAGACCAGACTGTGCAGCGTTACGGTGCGCCGTATCTCACGCTGCATCGAGCTGACTTGCATCAATTGCTGTTGAGCGCTGTGATGGCTCAGGCTGATGTGCGGCTTCTGCTAAGCACTTCTGTAAAAGGGTTTACACAGACAAATCATGACTTGCGTTTGCACACAGAGCAAGGTGCTGACGAGATGGGCGATGCATTGATCGCTGCCGACGGTTTATGGAGCAGCGTGCGCGAGCAATTGTTGGGCGACGGGCTACCTCGTGTGACCGGTCATTTGGCATATCGAGCCTTATTGCCTCAACACAGCCTGCCTGCGGCCTTTCGATCGAATGACATCACGGTGTGGCTCGGCCCCCGGCTTCATGTGGTGCAGTATCCGGTGCGCGGGGGCGAGTTCATGAACGTGGTGGCCATTGTTCATGGAAGCATCCGAGGCGATTCTCAAAGTTGGGATCACGCCAACAATACTTCCGAATTGCGCGCCTCATTACGCGAGACATGTGCACCTTTGCAGGCCGTGATGGAGGCCGAAACCGCGTGGGGCTTATGGGCTTTGCATGACCGAACACCATTGCGAGGTCCTGATGAAATGGCACAGGGCAGGGTGGCCTTGCTAGGCGACGCGGCTCATCCGATGCAACCCTATCTAGCACAAGGTGCTGGCATGGCCATCGAAGACGCGGCGTGTTTGGGTGGGCTGCTGGCGCAATCGGAAAGCGAAATCCCCGTGCTGTTACAGCGTTACGCTGCTTCTCGCTGGCAGCGTAACGCTTGGGTGCAGGCACGAGCCATGCGAAATGGGAAAATTTTTCACCTGGATGGGGTTGCGCGTTGGGGGCGAGACATGGCGCTTAGACTGATGGGAGAGCGGCTTCTGGATGTGCCCGTGCTTTATGGTTGGGAAATGAATAAAAGACTTTGAGGGGTATTTCATTCCGCAAAATCAAGTCGATCTCAAAATTCCGACATCAAACTGGAGTCAACTTGAAAATCTGTATCTTGGGCGCAGGCGCTCTGGGTTGTGCTCTCGGCGGTGTACTGACCGAGGCGGGCCATGAGGTTTGGCTGATTAACCGCAATGCGGTTCAGGTCGAGGCCATGACAAGTCGTGGCCTGATCCTGCGTGACGGGGCAGGCGTGGACCGCACGGTGGCTGTGCACGCCGCCACCACGGCGCAGGGGGTCAGCATGGACTCGGGCGCCGTTGACCTGGTGATCGTGCTGGTCAAGTCCTTTCACACGGCGCAAGCCATGCAGTCGGCCACCTGCTTGCTGGGGCCGGAAACGGTGGTGATGTCCTTGCAAAACGGACTGGGTCATGAGGACGTCTTGGCTGATATCGTGGGCAGCGAGCGTTTGCTGGCAGGCAAGACCTATGCCGGGGGCTCCCAGCTAGGCCCCGGGCATGTGCTGGTGGGCACCATCGGCAAAGACACCCATATCGGCGAGCTGGACGGGCGCATCACCCCGCGTGTGCAGCGCATTGCCGATGCCTTTAACTCGGCCGGGCTGGACACCATCGTCAGCGACAACATCATGGGCACGATCTGGGACAAGCTGCTGGTCAACGTGGCCACAGGCGCGGTCAGCGGCATTTCGCGTCTGGTCTATGGTGAGCTGTACCAGGTGAGCGCGTTGGAGGCCACGGGCATTGCCGCCGTGGCAGAGGCCATGGCGGTTGCCAAGGCCAGCGGCATTGCCATCACCACCACCGACCCGCGCCAGCCCTGGCTCAAGGCCGGTGCTGGGCTGTCCTATGACTTTAAAACCTCGATGCTGCAAAGCCTGGAAAAGGGCTCAGTCACCGAGATCGATTTCATCAACGGTGCTGTGGTGCGCCAGGGTGCGAAATGCGGCGTGCCCACGCCGGTGAACCAGACGCTGGTGGCTTGCATCAAGGGCATAGAGCACCGCTTGAAACTCTAAATTCTTCCTGAAATACCCCGTGGTTTACACCCCAAAATCCTACGTCGAACACGTCGCTGTGCGCGTGAGTGACATCCACTGGCACATTAACTTTTTTTACGAAGCCCTGGGCATGGACGTGCGCGAAATCGACGGCCCGACCGATGCGCCCAACCAGTACTGGAGCATCGGCGGCATGCAGTTAATGAGCACACCGGGCTTTGAAGCCGCGCCCAGCAACGATGCGGGCTGGCTGGCCCACCTGGGCATCATGGTAGAAGACTTGGAGCAGGCGATTGCGCAGTGCCACAAATTTGGCGTCAAGGTCTTACCCCAAGGGCACAACTGGCTGCAGTTGCCCGACGGCCTAGCCATCGAGTTGATCCAGGCTGCGCCGGGTAGCGTGGCGCAGGCGCTGGCTGTGAATCCGCGTGCTTGATGCACTGAAAGTCACCCATGCCCGCACCAAAAATCAACTTCACCACCCCCGAAAAATACTGGGACGACGCCCGCGAGGGCGATGAATGCATCAGCCCGAGCTACATCGTCACCAAAGAGCGCATCCTCGCCTACGCTGACCTCACGGGCGACCACACGCCTGTGCATGTGGACGAGACCTATGCCAACGCCAGCCACTTCGGCTGCATCGTGGCGCACGGCTTGTTTGGCTTGTCGATTGCTGATGGCCTCAAGACTCAGAGTGAGTACCGTTTTTTGCCCGGCATGTCACTGGGCTGGACTTGGGACTTTTTGCTGCCGATCAAGGTTAACGACGTGCTGCATGTCAAATACCGTGTTGGTACGATGCGGGCCTCCAAAAGCAAACCAGGCTGGGGCATCGTGGTGCTGCCGTCCGAGCTGATTAATCAGGACGGACAAGTGGTGCAAAAGGGCGAACACCGCTTGATGATTCCCCGCAAACCAGAAACCTATTGATAGACACATAGACATGCAAAACTTACCCCTCAAAGGCATCCGAGTCATTGACTACAGCCACTACCTGGCTGGCCCGCACATGTCGCGCTGCCTGGCCGCACTGGGGGCCGAAGTCATCAAGGTGGAGCGGCCCAATGCGGGTGATGCTGGGCGTGCCAGTCCGACCATGGTGGGCGGGCAAAGCGGCTACTTCATGCAGCAAAACATGGGCAAACAAGGCCTGTGCATCAATCTGCGCGACCCGCGTGGCTTGGCGCTGATGCACAAACTCACCGACAGCGCCGATGTGTTCGTAGAGAACTATCGCCCCGGCGCGCTTAACAAGCTGGGTCTGGGCTATGAGGAGCTTTCAAAACGCAACCCTAAGCTGGTGTATTGCTCGGTCTCGGCCTATGGTCACACTGGCCCTGACTCGGCCCGACCTGGCTTTGGCCTGATTGCCGAGGCCAAGAGTGGTGCTATGTCACTGATCGGCGTGCCGGGTGAACCACCGCCGCTCTTCAGAATGCCGATTGCCGACATGTACGCCGGCATGCACGGCGTGTCCGCCATTTGCGCAGCGCTGTTTGGCCGCGTCGCCAGTGGCCGGGGCCAGCACATCGACATCGCGCTGTACGACTGCATGGTCTCCATGCACGACTTTGCCACCCAGTCTTACCTGATGAGCGGTGGCCAAGAGCTGCCAGTGCAGACAGGGCACGACTTGCCGCAAAGCACCGTGTACGGCGCGTTCACAGCGCAAGACGGTTACTTGGTGATTGCCGCCCAGATGACTGACACCTGGATCAGCTTGGCCCGGCTCATCGGCGGCGAGGCCTATGCCGCTGACCGAAGCCTGCACGACCAAGCCGGGCGCAACGCGAGCCGCGAAAGCATCTTGGCCAAGGTGCGGGCCTGGACTTCAATCCACACCGTGGCGGCCTGCTGTGCCGCCTTGGATGCAGCGGGCGTGCCTGCCGCGCCAGTGCAGACCATTGACCAGGTGCTGAGCGACCCGCAAACCCTGGCGCGCGGTATGGTGGTGGAGCAAGAGCATCCGCTGCTGGGCAAGATCAAGCTGCCCAATCTGCCGTTTCGTTTTTCGGATTGCGACACCTCACCCAGCGGCCCCGCGCCGCTGCTGGGGCAACACAATCGCGACATTGCGGCCAGTCTGGGATACTCAGAAACTGACATTGACACCTTGGTGGCTGACAGTGTTTTGTACGCTGAAGCCTCTGTCAACCAACTCGCAAATAAGTAATTTATGACCGACCAATACGCCATCATCGGCAACCCCGTCCAGCAGAGCAAATCGCCCATCATTCACTTGGCGTTTGCACAGGTCACGCACCAAGATTTGGACTACACCAAGATCGAAGGCCATGACTTTACCGCCGACGTGGACGCCTTTCGTGCCCGTGGCGGGCGCGGCATGAACATCACCGCGCCCTTCAAGATCGACGCCTTTGCCTACGCCACCGAGCGCTCAGAACGCGCCCAGTTGGCCGGTGCCGCCAACGCCCTGAAGTTTGACGGTGACCGTGTGCTGGCCGAGAACTTTGACGGCATAGGTCTTGTGCGCGACGTCACGCACAACCTGCGCTGTGCGCTCAAGGGTCAGCGTGTGCTGGTGCTGGGCGCGGGCGGCGCAACACGCGGCGCACTGCTGCCCTTTCTGGCCGAACAGCCCGCCGAGCTGGTGATTGCCAATCGCAGCTTGGGCAAGGCGCAAGAACTGGTCGCCATTGGCGCTGCGAAGGGCCACGTTCGCGCTTGCACCTACGCCGACTTGGAGGGGCAAACTTTTGACGTGGTCTTCAACGCCACATCGGCCAGCCTGAAGACCGAGCTGCCGCCCGTACCTGCTTCAGTGTTCACCGGCTGCACGCTTGCGTATGAGCTGGCCTACGGCAAAGGGCTCACGCCTTTTCTGCGTCTGGCGCAAAACGCCGGGGTCAAGGAAGTGGCCGACGGCGTAGGCATGCTGGCCGAGCAGGCCGCTGAGGCTTTTGAGTGGTGGCGCGGCGTGAGGCCTGATACGCGGGCTGTGATTGAGCTGCTGACCGTGCCGCTGGTCTGAGCGCCCCCATCTATACTTTGCGAATGAACGAACTAGTACATTCGCCGCGCCGCACCAACGACCCCGCCCGCACCATGGCCGAAATATTGACCGTGGCCACAACCGAGTTTGCGAACAAGGGTTTGGCGGGCGCACGCATTGACGAGATTGCCGCCGCCACGCGCACCAGCAAGCGCATGATTTACTACTACTTCGGGAGCAAAGAAGGTTTGTACATCGCTGTACTGGAGGACGCTTACCGGCGCATGCGCCGAATCGAGGCTGATTTGCACCTGGAAAACCTAACCCCGGAGGCGGCGCTACAGCGGCTGGTGGAGTTCACCTTCGATCACCATGCCAGCAACCCCGACTACATACGCTTAGTAATGACCGAGAACATGGAGCGGGGGGCCTACCTGGCTCAGAGCAAAACCATCCAGGAGCTCAACGTGCCCGCCATTCAGGCCATTCGCCATCTCTATGACCGGGGTGTAGCGCACGGCGTGTTTCGCGCTGGATTGGACCCAGTAGACATTCACGCTTCAATCTCTGCATTGACGTTTTTCAACGTTTCCAACCAGTACACCTTTGGATTGATTTTCAAGAACGAGCCTCAGTCATCTTCGGCGATTGCTGCACGTCGGGACAACGTAGTTGAAATGGTGGTTCGCTTCGTTCGACAATCGAACTAAGGGTTTTCACTGATACCAATAAAACTAACCAGTTCGTACATTACAGGTTGAAATTCTCTTGGAGACCTGTTCATGGTTGAAAAATTCATTGACGCTTACTGTCAATTCATCAGCTACCTCATTGCTGCCGCACTGGCGCTGATGGTGGTACTGGTTTTTGGTAATGTCTTCATGCGCTACGCACTGAATTCGGGCTTCACTCTGTCAGAGGAGCTTTCGCGCTGGCTGTTCGTCTGGCTGACCTTCCTGGGAGCTGTTGTGGCCTTGCGCGAAAAGGCCCATCTGGGTACCGACATGCTGGTGGGCAAGCTCGGACGCGTGGGCAAGCGCATATGCATGGGCTTGTCGCTGGTGCTGATGTTGTATTGCACGTGGTTGATCTTCAAGGGCGCCTATGAGCAGACCCGGGTCAATTGGGACTCCACCAGTGCAGTGATGGAGGTGTCCATGGCCTGGTTCTATGCCTGCGGCATGGTGTTCGCCCTTTTGGCTGCCCCCATTTTGTTGAGTGATCTGTGGCGGCTGTTGACCGGGCAGGTGAACGATACCCACCTCATGCTGATTCAGGAATCCGAAGAAGCCCCGCACGGCGCTGACGCCGACGGCCCTTGCGACCCTAAAACCCGCTGAATCCGGAGCCTGACATGACAATCGCCATTTTTCTGGGTTCGATGCTCGCCGCTATGGCGTTGGGCGTTCCCATCGCTTTTTCCCTGCTGCTCTGTGGTGCTGCCCTGATGTGGCACATGAATATGTTTGACGCGCAAATTCTTGCGCAAAACGTGATCGAAGGCGCCAACAGCTTCCCACTGCTGGCCGTGCCCTTCTTTATGCTGGCCGGTGAGGTTATGAATGCTGGTGGCTTGTCCAAGCGGATCGTTAACTTCGCCATGGCCCTGGTCGGTCATATTAAGGGCGGTCTGGGATACGTCACTATCGTGGCCGCCGTGATCATGGCTTCGTTGTCGGGTTCGGCCGTGGCGGATGCCGCTGCACTCACGGCGTTGCTGTTGCCCATGATGGTGGCCGCCGGTCACGACAAAGCGCGATCAGCGGGTTTGATTGCCTCGGCTGGCATCATTGCGCCCATCATTCCGCCAAGCATTGGCTTCGTGATTTTTGGCGTGTCTGCCAACGTGTCCATTACCAAGCTGTTCATGGCGGGCATCTTCCCCGGCATCATGTTGGCCGTGTCGCTGTGGTTCACGTGGTGGTGGTTGGTGCGCAAGGAGGTGATTGCCCCGCCGCCCCGCAAGAACGCTGGTGAAGTGATGGCCGCCCTCAAAGACGCCACCTGGGCGCTGGTGCTGCCTTTCATCATCGTGTTTGGCTTGAAGTTTGGTGTGTTTACACCCACCGAAGCGGCGGTGGTGGCGGCGGTCTATGCCTTGTTCATTTCGGTCTTTGTGTACCGCGAACTCAACTTCAAAAAATTGGTTCCGCTGTTCGTGTCAGCCGCCCGAACCTGCGCCGTGGTGATGTTTCTGGTCGCGGCTGCCATGGTTTCCGCCTGGCTGATCACGGTGGCCAATCTGCCTGCACAAGTGGTGGCCCTGCTGGAGCCGCTGCTGAGCAGCCCGCGCCTCTTGATGCTGGCCATCATGGTGCTGACCATGGTGGTGGGCACAGCGCTGGACATGACACCCACCATTTTGCTGCTAACCCCCGTGCTCATGCCGGTGGTCAAGGCTGCTGGCATTGACCCGGTTTACTTTGGTGTGCTGTTCATCATCAACAACGCCATTGGCCTGATCACGCCGCCCGTGGGCACGGTGCTTAACGCTGTGGCCGGTGTGGGAAAGATCGGTATGGACGAGGTCACCAAGGGGGTCATTCCGTTCATGATTGCTCAATTTGTCATTATGTTTTTGATGGTGGCTTTCCCGCAGCTTGTCATGGTGCCTGCGCGCTGGTTCTATTGATTTTTTCAAAGGTGTCCGGGCGCGTTGGGTACGCCGCGCCGGGTTGCCAATTCTTAGCGTACAGCCACTGCAACTACTTAAATTTTCAGGAGACAACATGAAGCGTTTAGTCCTCAAGTCCATCGCCGCTGCGGTGGCCGTTGCCGCTTTCGGCGTAGCCTTCGCGCAAGAGCGCACCCTCAAGTTCACGCTCAATGGCCCGGAAGGTCATCCTGCCGTTGCCGGCATGAAGAAGTTCAAAGAAACCGTCGAAGCCAAATCAGGCGGAAAAATCAAGGTCAATCTGTTCTACAACGGTACGCTGGGCAGCGACCAGGCCGTAGTGTCGGCTATGAAGGGCGGCACGATTGAGATGTCGGTCATGAACAGCGGTATTTTGGCCAGCGAAGCCAAGGAACTGGCGATTTTCGACTTCCCGTTCCTGTTCGCCAACGAGAAAGAGTCCGACGCAATTGTGGACGGCCCTGTGGGCAAGAAAATGCACGCTTTGCTCGAAGCCAAAGGCCTGATCGGCCTGTCTTACTGGGAGCTTGGCTATCGCCAGATGACCAACAGCAAGCGCCCGCTCAACAAGGTCGAGGACATTGAAGGCCTCAAGCTGCGAGTCATCCCCAACCCGATCAACGTGGCCTGGGTCAAGGCCCTGGGTGCCAACCCAACACCGCTGCCTTTCCCAGAGGTGTACAGCGCCATGGAGCAAAAAGCCATTGACGGCCAGGAGAACCCGATCAGCGTGATCGCCGCCAACAAGTTCTGGGAAGTGCAGAAGTACATCGCCCTGACCAATCACCAATACAACCCGCAATCGGTGATCTTCAGCAAGAAGGTCTGGGATTCACTCAGCGCCGCTGACAAGAAAATCATTGATGACGCTGCTGACGAAGCCGCCATTTTGCAGCGCAAAGAATCACGCGCTGCTGTCGCTGCCAACCTGGAGCTGTTGAAGAAGAACGGCATGACCGTCACCACCTTTGCTCCCGCAGAAGTGGCCAAACTGCGTGACAAGATGAAGCCGGTGATCGCCCAGTTCAGCGCCAACGTGGGTGAAGCCACCGTCAACGAAACCATGGCCGAGCTGGCCAAGCTGCGCAAGTAATGAGCAAAACCCGCATCGCCGTCGCCGGTGCTGGCTACATAGGCCAGGCCCACATTGGCGTACTGCTCAATAGCGCCACGTGTGCGCTATCGGCCATTGTGGACCCCTCGCCCGCTGCGGGCGAGGTGGCTGCCAAAGCGGGGGTGCGGCTTTTTAAATCCATTGACGAATTACTGGCCCAAGACCGCCCCGATGGGCTCGTCTTGGCCACCCCGAATCATCTGCACCTTGCGCAGGGCTTGCAATGCATTGCCGCGCAACTGCCCATCTTGTTGGAAAAGCCAATTGCCACTACGGTGATGGAGGGCGAGCAATTGGTGAAGTCGGTTCAAGAGACCGGTGCCAAAGTGCTGATTGGCCACCACCGTGCGCACAGCCCCATCATGGCCAAGGCCAAAGAAGTGGTGGACTCCGGCAAGCTCGGCAAACTGGTGGCCGTCATGGGCAGTGCCACTTTCTTCAAGCCTGATCACTACTACGCCGATGCGCCCTGGCGGAGCAAGTTGGGCGCAGGCCCAATCCTGATCAACATGATCCACGAAGTTCACAACCTGCGCATGTTGTGCGGCGATATCGTCGCGGTGCAGGCCTTCTCCTCGAACGCCACGCGCGGCTTTCCGGTGGAAGACACGGTGGCTATCAATCTGCGTTTTGCCAGCGGCATGCTGGGCACGTTTTTACTTTCAGACACGGCTGCCTGCCCGCGCAGTTGGGAGCAAACCAGTCAAGAAAACAAGGCCTACGCCAGCTACGACGACGAAGACTGCTATGTCATCACCGGCACCAACGGTGCGTTGTCTGTGCCCACCATGCGCCTCAAAACTTACCCACGCCCCGAAGACCGCTCGTGGTGGAAAGCATTCGAAGTCGGTGTCGTCGGCATGGTGCGCGACGATCCGATCAAACACCAGATGGAACATTTCGGCTCAGTGGTGCGCGGTGAGGCCGAACCGCTGGTCAGTGCGCGTGACGGCTTGCTGAATCTGCGCATCACCGAAGCCATAGTCGAAGCGGCCAAGACCGGACGTACCGTCGAGTTGCCATCTCATTAATTTTTTAATCAGGAGTTCCCCATGAAAATTCTCGTTCTCAACGGCATCAACCTCAACATGTTCGGCAAACGCGACCCCAAGCAGTACGGCACCATCACGTTGGACCAGATCAACGAACAGGTGGTCAAGCTGGGCCAGGAGTTGGGCGCGCAGGTGGATCACTTCCAGACCAACCATGAGGGTGACATGGCCGAGCGCATCCACAAAGCCTATGCAGACCAAGTGGATGCTGTGCTGATCAACGCTGGTGCGTGGACGCATTACAGCTACGGCATCCGTGACGCGTTGAGCATCCTCAAATGCCCTATTTTTGAGGTGCACATGTCCAACATCCACGCCCGCGAAGCTTTCCGCCACCACTCAGTGATTGCCGATATTGCGCGCGGTCAGATCTGCGGCTTCGGCGTTGACAGCTACCTGTTGGCCTTGCGTGCAGCGGTGACGGCGCACCAGATTTAATCAGTTGAGGACAGAGCAAAGTTCGCTTCGCGTAACTCTTGGTCTGTCCCGCAAGGTTTCAAAATATGATCAACGGCAACACAGAACTCATCGCCCACATTGGCTTCCCCACGCACAGCTTCAAGTCGCCGATGATTTACAACCCGTGGTTCGAGTCCATGGGCATCAATGCCATCGTCGTGCCCATGGGCTGCCGCGCAGAAGACTACCCGCCCTTCTTACGTTCGGTCTTCCGCTTAAGCAACATTCGCGGCGCGCTGATCACCATGCCGCACAAGGTCACCACCGTGAGCCTGCTGGATGAGATTGCGCCCACCGCTGCTATTGCCGGGGCTTGCAACGCCGTGCGCCTGGGGCCTGATGGCCGCTTGCAAGGCGATATGTTTGACGGCGAAGGCTTTGTGCGCGGCGCGCTGCGCAAAGGCGTCACTCTTAAAGGCGCACGCGCCTTAGTGGTGGGCAGCGGCGGCGTAGGCTCGGCCATCGCCGCGTCGCTGGCCGCGGCGGGTGTGGCCAAGCTCGGTCTGTTTGATGTCCATGCTGCATCCACTGAAGGCCTGGGACGGCGTTTGCGCCAGCATTACCCCGCGCTCGAAGTGATCACCGGTTCCAACGACCCCGCAGGCTTCGACCTGGTGGTCAACGCCACGCCGCTGGGCATGAACGTGGGCGACCCCATGCCCATGGACACGAGCCGCTTAAGCCCCAACACCTTTGTGGGGGAGGTGGTGATGAAGGCCGAAACCACCGCCTTTCTGGCGGCAGCCCAGGCCCGTGGCTGCGCTACGCAGGTGGGCACAGACATGCTGTTTGAGCAAATCCCGGCCTATCTGGAGTATTTTGGTTTCCCCAGCACCACGCCTGAAGTCTTGCGTGACGTAGCGCGCTTGAGCTACTGAGAACTGAGGTGAGGGCGGGTGTGAGTTAGTGAATTTTCCTCTCCCCTAAAATCGGCCTGTACCGCAAGGTGGCAGGTCTTTTTTATTGAGGAAAACATTCCATGCAGAAATGTGAAGTTCTGATCGTTGGCGCAGGCCCGGTGGGTTTGACCTTGGCTATTGATCTGGGTAAGCGCGGCATTCATTGCACGCTGATTGAGCAAAAAGACGCGCCGCAGTTTCTGCCCAAAATGGAGCGCGCCAACGCCCGCACCATGGAGATGTACCGCCGCATTGGTGTGGCCGAGCCGATTCGCCAAGCGGGCCTGCGGGGTGATTGCCCGATGGACGTGTACGTCGTCCTCAGCCTGAACGAGCCACCGCTGCTGCGCTTGCGCTACCCCTCGGTTGACGAGGCCAGAGCCGATGGCCGACTGACCAATGACGGCACAGGCTCGCTGGAGCCCTACCAGTTGATCTCGCAGTACACGCTGGAGCCGCTACTTAAAAAAATAGCGGAGAGTTTGCCGACGGTCACCGTGCGTTTTGGCACTGAATTCATTTCACAAACGCAAGACGATGAGGGTGTGAGCGTCACCGTGAAGTCAGGCGGCAGCACAGAAACCATCCGCGCCAGCTACTTGGTCGGCTGTGACGGCGGCACCAGCCCGGTGCGCAAGCAGCTCGGCATCAAGCTGCGCGGTGAAGGCTCGATGATGGAGTTCCGCCAAGCGCTATTCCGCTGTGATGAGTTGTTTGACAAGCTGCCCCTGGGCAACGGGCCGGGCCGGGGCCGCCACTACCACGTGGCCGACAACAAGGCGAGCTTTCTCATCATGCAGGACTCCACCGTGCACTGGACGCTGCACGCCGTGGTGGACTCGGATGAAGCCATGAAAGCGCAGTTTGAAAAAGTTATCGGCTTTCCCGTCAAGTACGAGATGTTGTCGTGCTTCCCCTGGCGGCAAAACCTGCTGCTGGCCGACCGTTACCGCGAGCAGCGCGTGTTTCTGGCAGGGGACGCGGCGCACCTCGTCATTCCCACCGGTGGTCTGGGCATGAACACTGGCGTGGGTGATGCGTTTGACCTGTCGTGGAAGCTGGCCGGCACGCTGCAAGGCTGGGGTGGTGAGAACCTGCTGGGCTCTTACTCGCATGAGCGCAGGCAGGTGGGGGATCGCAATGTGGGTGCGTCGCGTTACGCGTCGATTGGGCGGCGCAAGTGGCGCTCGATGTACCGCGCCAACATCACCGAGAACACGCCCGAGGGCAAGCAAAACCGCGAGACGCTGGCCAATGTGGCCAACGTGGAGCAGCGCAAGACCAATGAGATGACCGGGGCCGAGATGGGCTACCGCTATGTTGATTCGCCCATCATCATGGACATCCCCGGCGGGCCTGAGCATTTGTTCCGCGAATACGTGCCCAGCACCTGGCCCGGCGCGCGCTTGCCGCACGTCTGGCTCAACGACGGCACAGCCATTCAAGACAAGCTGCCGATAGACAGCTACACGCTGCTCAAGCTGGGCAACACGGCAGCAGTTACGACAAAGCTGGAGCAGGCTTTGCGTGCACTGGGCGCGCCCCTGACCGTGCTGACCGTGCCCGACCAGATTGCCCGTGATCTGTACGGCTTTGACATCATCTTGCTGCGCCCGGACATGCACATCGTCTGGCGCGGCATGCAAGTACCTGAAGACGCGGCGCAGATTGCGGCGGTGGCAACCGGACATTAAAAGGAGCTAATCATGAAGTCATTTACAGTTGTAGTGGGACTGGCCAGTGTCTTGCTTTTGCCTTCTTTGGCACAAGCACAGGATTACCCCTCTCGCGCCATTCAGTTCGTCGTGCCTTACACCCCTGGCACTACGGGCGACATGTTGGCCCGCATGCTGGGCACGCGCATCTCGCAGCGCTGGAACGTGCCCGTCGTTATCGAGAACAAGGCAGGGGCGGGTGGCACTATCGGTACCGACGCCGTAGCCAAGGCCGCGCCCGATGGTTACACCTTCGGCTTTGTTGCCACGTCTTACGGCACCATTGCCGCGACCAACCCCAAGCTGCCATTTGACCCGCTCAAGAGCTTTGCCCCGGTGGCCTTACTTGGCACCAGCGCCATGACGCTGGTGGTCAACCCCAAATTTCCCGCCAACAACGTGCGCGAGTTTGTGGATCAACTCAAGAAGCAGCCCGGTGTTTTGAACTACGCCTCTCCCGGTGCGGGGGGATCGCAGCACTTGGCCATGGAGTTGTTCAAGCAAGAGACGGGAACCAATATGGTTCATGTGACTTATAAGGGCAGTGCCGGCGCGCTCAACGACGTGGTGGCCGGTCACGTGCAGGCCAGCGTCGTCTCCCTGCAAAGCGCCTCGGTGCTGGCGCAAAGCGGCAAGCTGCGTATCCTGGCGGTGATGGGGCCTGAGCGTGTGCCTGCCTTCCCGCAAGTGCCTACGTTTGTTGAGTCCGGCTACCCCAATATGCTGGTGGAGACTTGGTACGGCATGTTGGCCCCGGTGGGCACACCGCCTGCGATCATTGCGAAGATGAACGCCGAAATCAACCAGCTCTTGACGCTGCCTGAGGTGAAGGAAGCCATGGCCAAGCAAAGTGTGGACCCCGCAGGCGGCAAACCCGAGCGTTTTGATGCATTGCTGCGCAAGGAAATCAAGCAGTGGTCGCAAGTGGTGGCACGCGGCAAGATCGTCGTCGAGTAATTCAATTTCAAACTTAAAAATTTTCAGGAGCACCCTATGAGTCAAACCCATGCCAGCCTTTTCCAAGACCTGGTCATCGCCTACCGCCTGTTGGCGGAGCACGGCATCATCGACGCCTACGGGCACATCAGCGTGCGCTGCCCTGTCAACCCCAATCGTTTCTGGATGGCGCGCTCGTCACCGCCCGAGTTGGTGCTTGAGTCCGACATGATGGAGTTCGACATGCAGAGCCAGCCCATCGACGCGCAAGGTCGCCACCCGGTGAACGAGCGCTTCATCCACGGCGAGGTGTACAAGGTGCGCCCCGAGGTGATGGCCGTGGTGCACAACCACTCACCTTCGGTCATCCCGTTTTGCTGCACCAACACGTCGCTGCGCCCCATCTTCCACATGTCGGCCTTCATCGGTCTGGGTGTGCCCAACTGGGAAATCCGCGATGCCTTGCCGGGCAGCGACATGTTGGTGCGCGACACCTACTTGGGCGCGTCGCTGGCTAAAACCTTGGGTGGTCACCCTGCGGCCTTGATGCGCGGCCACGGCGCTGTGGTGGTGGGTGAGAGCTTGCAAGTGGCCGTCGGCCGCAGCGTGTACCTGGAGCAAAACGCCCGCATGCAATACCAAGCCGAAATGCTGGCCGGCCCGAATGGTGACATCACCTTCATGGACGACCAGGAAGTGGCCGCCAACGTGGTGTGGCAAGACTACGGGCGCTTCTGGAATTTGGTGCGCAACAAGATGCTGAAGAAACTTGAAGCCGAGAAGCAGGCCTAAAAACTCGCAGTACGCTCACACCAACCTCACAGCACCGGAGCAAGCCACATGACCCTAGGTCGCAGAACACTTTTGGCTGCATCGGGTGCAGCCGCATTGGCAAGTATGGGAGTCGCACATGCGCAGCAAAAGCTGCTGCGCATAGTCGTCCCCCTGACACCCGGCACCACGCCAGATTTGATCGCGCGGGCCATCGGCCCGGTCATGCAGGCCAAGCTGGACATGGGCTTCGTCGTGGAGAACAAGGCGGGTGCCTCCGGCATGATCGGTATGGACTTTGTGGCCAAGTCCGCCGACCCCGCCACGCTGCTCATCGTGCCAGCCACCACGGTCACCCTGCCGCTGTTTTACAAGTCGATTGACTTTGATGTGATCAACAGCTTCACGCCTATCACGCAGGTGTGTTCGTCGTCCTTTGTTCTGGTGGTGCACAAGGAAGTTCCTGCCAATACGCTGGCGGAATTTGCCACCTGGGCCAAGTCACGCCCCGGCTTGTTTTACGCATCGCCCGGCAATGGCACGCATCACCATCTGTTCATGGAGTTGCTCAAGCAGTCGCTCGGCATACCCTTGGAGCACGTCCCGTACAAGGGATCGGCACCGGCGGTGAATGACCTGCTGGGTGGACAAATTCCCACCATGTTCATGCCCATTCAGGTGGCAGTCCCCTTGCGCGATGCAGGGCGGCTGAAGATCATCGGTGGCTCCTTGCGGGAGCGCCACCCCGGCTTCCCGGACATCCCATCGCTGCAAGAGCAGGGTGCCCAAAACTTCCATGCGGACCCCTGGTTTTCCATCTGGGGGGCGCCCAAAATGTCCGCCGCATTGGTGGAGCAATACCGCGCTGCCATCATGGCTGCGCTGGACGACGTTGCCGTTAAAGACAAGCTCACCAAACAAGGCCTAATCCTTAAAACGAGCACGCCTGCCGAGCTGCTGGCCCTAACCAAAGCCGAATCCGCCTTGTGGACGCAGATGGTCCGCAACAGCAATATCAAAGCAGAGTAATTAAGTCCTGCACATTCACAGAAAGATCCTCTATGCAAACCCGAAAACTCGGCCCCTTTAACGTCTCCGCCATCGGCCTGGGCTGCATGAGCTTGAGCTACGCCTACGGCGTGCCGCCCGCCTTTGATGCGGCTGAGCGCGTGCTGTTGGCCGCGCTGGACAGTGGCGTCACGCTGTTTGACACCGCCGCTTTGTACGGTTTTGGAGCCAACGAAGACCTGCTGGGCAAGGTGCTCAAGCCCCATCGCCAACGTTTCACCTTGGCCAGCAAGGGCGGCTTGGCAGGCGTGACCTTCCCCGATGGCGTTAAGCGCGTGATTGATGGCCGCCCCGAGACCCTGCGCAAAAATTGCGAAGACAGCCTGCGCCGTTTGCAGACCGACGTGATCGACCTCTACTACCTGCACCGCTTCGACAAGAAAGTGCCGATTGAAGACAGTGTCGGCGAAATGTCGCGTCTGGTGGATGAGGGCAAGGTTCGCACGCTGGGCTTGTCAGAGGTATCAGCCAGCACGCTGCGTCGCGCCCACGCCGTGCACCCCATCACCGCCTTGCAGACCGAATACTCGCTATGGGCGCGCAACCCCGAGATCGCCGTGCTGCAAGCTTGCCGCGAGCTGGGCGTAGCCTTCGTCGCCTTTAGCCCGGTGGCGCGCGGTTTCCTCACCGGCAAGTTGACGGACGTGGCCATCCTAGAGGCCAAAGACATCCGCCACACCATGCCGCGTTTTCACCCCGCCAACTACGCGGGCAACTTGCAATTGCTGCCGGCCTACCAAGCCATAGCGGCGCAGGCGGGCTGCACCCCGGCCCAACTCGCGCTGGCTTGGCTGCTGCACAAGGGCAATGACATCATCCCCATCCCCGGTACCACCAACGTGGTGCACCTGAGCGAAGACCTGGCTGCGGTGGACATCAAGCTCAGCCCGGCCATCATCACCCAGGTGGAAGCCCTCATCAACCAAACCACAGTCGTTGGCCCGCGCTACAGCGCCCAGTCGCAAAGCGAAGTGGACACCGAGATGTTCCACATCGGGGATCAATAAGCCATGACGACGCTGATGTTGCTCCCAGGCCTGATGTGCGACGCCGCCGTCTGGACGCCCCTGCTGCCCGCGCTGCAAGCCCATGCGCAATGTCACGTGGTGGCCTACGGCCTGCGCAACTCGCTCACCACCATGGCCGCGCAGGTGCTGGATGAAGCGCCGACGGAGCGTTTTGCCCTGGCCGGTCACTCCATGGGTGGCCGCGTGGCCATGGAGGTCATGCGCCTAGCCCCGCAGCGCGTGGAGCGCCTGGCTTTGATGGACACCGGCACCCACCCCCTGCCCGCAGGCGAAGCGGGTGAGCGCGAAAGGGCAGGGCGCATGACGCTGCTGGAACAGGCCCGCATCCAAGGCATGCGCGCCATGGGCCAACAATGGGCCAAAGGCATGGTGCACCCCCGTCGCCTGACCACGCCCGTGTTTGAAGACATCTTGCAAATGCTGGAGCGCAGCAACCCCGCGCAATTTGAAGCCCAGATCAACGCTCTGCTCGGGCGGTGCGACTCAGCGCCCCAGCTGGCCACCATCACTTGCCCCACACTCGTGTTGTGTGGACGTGAAGACAGTTGGAGCGGCCCGGCCCAGCACGAGGCCATGTACGGCGCCTTGACCCACCTAGGCAACCAAGCAACCCTGCGCATCATCGAAGACTGCGGCCACATGTGCACCATGGAGCAGCCGGGGGCAGTGGGGGAAGCGTTGAATGAATGGCTGCTTGGCAAGCTTGTGAGAATTGAAACTAAATAAACCTTGCAAGCTATTGATTTCACGGGATTTTTTCGGTATAACCTGATCTCAATAAGATGGTTTGGAGAAAAAGATATGACTATTCGAGATTTGCTTAGATTTTTGGGCTTCTCGTCACGTTGTTTTTGCAGTGTTGTCGTTAGCGCTGCAGTTTTTTTCGTGTGCACGGATCGTGCTATTTCCGCACAAAAAAATGTTGAAGTTAAAAACTCAAAAACCGTTGCGATTTATAAGCGCAAAGTAAATACTTCAGTCTCAAAGACCAAGCGAAAACCAGATCGGACGCTGATCGTTTCTCGAACTCGTCCTTCATTCGGACAGCTGGCTGGTTTACATCAAACTTCAGACTCATTGGATCTTAAGTCCAGTGTTGCCTTAGTGATTGATCAAGACACCAATGAAATCTTGTTTCGCAAAAACGATCAGGCGGTGGTGCCAATTGCTTCTATTACCAAGTTGATGACAGGATTGCTCATTAGTGAGGCCAATCTTTCTATGTCTGAAATCATAGAAATTAGCCAAGCGGATGTAGATACAGAAAAAGGTAGCTCATCTAGGTTGCGAGTTGGCACCCAACTTAGCCGACGAGAAATGCTTCATCTTGCTTTGATGTCTAGTGAAAATCGCGCTGCAAATGCGTTGGGAAGAACTTTCCCTGGTGGGTTGCCTATTTTTGTGTCTCTAATGAATGAGAAAGCACGTATTTTAGGTATGCAAGATACGCGATATGTTGAACCTACCGGCTTATCAAGCAAAAATCAATCTAGTGCACACGATCTAGCCTTATTGGTCAGTGTCGCATCACAAAATAGCTTGCTGCGCGAGTATTCAACCTCTCACGGCCATCAAGTCGCCGTAGGCAACAGGGTATTGCAATACAACAATACCAATCGACTGGTTAAAAACCCAATCTGGGACATAGGTTTGCAAAAGACCGGGTACATCTCTGAAGCGGGTCAATGTTTGGTTATGCAAGCCAAGGTTGCTGGGCGCAAACTCATAATGGTGTTTCTGGACTCTGCTGGTAAGCTAAGTCGTCTGGGAGATGCAGAGCGTGTGCGACATTGGGTAGAAACCATCCCAGTGAAGCCTCCTGTTTCTTAGTTTCAGGGTCTAGAGTCGGTAACTCTCAGGTATCCTGCTGATATAAAAAAAGCAGTTAAGAAATCATCGCTTGGTGCTGCTTTTGAGTAAGCCATCTAGGGATGTATTAGGCTGTCAGCATACATTTCGTGGTTCAGCATTAAAATTTTTTGTTGAAATTTTAAGGCGTCAAGATCCCGAATTAAGGGCTTGATCAGCCTTACTTGAACAAACCACGCGCAGCTTGGCAAACTAATGACCGCAACAATACTCGAAGTGAAAGCCCCAAGCATTTATCAAAAAATTGGAGCTGAGTTTGTAGGCACTGCCGCGCTGCTATGTGCGGTAGTGGGATCGGGCATCATGGCCGAACGCTTGGCTGGCGGGAACGTTGCTGTCATGCTTCTGGCGAACACGCTTGCCACCATATTTGCACTTTACGTATTAATTGAAATATTTGGCCCGATCAGCGGGGCACATTTCAATCCCTTAGTGACCTTGGTTGATCTATTTGCATTGTCAAAATCAGATGCAAATTTGATGAAAAATATACATGCATCTACTTTTTTAATAACATCGCAGTTGACGGGCGCCGCCGTTGGAACTTGGCTTTCGCATGCCATGTTTGGTTTGGATCTCCTGCAAACCAGTCAAAAATTACGAGGAGGTTCGGGCCAGTGGATTGCAGAAGTGGTGGCCACAGGGGGACTGATTTTTGTGATCTTGCGCTCACCACCCGGAAGAGCTAGCGCTTTGGTCGCTTGCTATATCGGTGCGGCCTACTGGTTCACGGCAAGCACATCATTTGCCAACCCCGCTGCGGTACTTGGGCGTCTGCTGACCAACAGCTTCGCAGGGATTGCGCCATCCAGTGCTGCAGGCTTTGTATTGGCGCAGTGCGTGGGTGCGATGGCTGCGGCTTGGCTTGCGAGACGTTTCGATTAACCCTTTACAGCATCAGCTAATCGTTGAGCGCAAACTTTAGCTTGTCGAGCATCACGCGACTCAACCATCACGCGTACAAGCGGCTCGGTGCCGCTGGCACGGATTAGGATTCGCCCACTATCGCCTAGTTCTTTTTCCACCGCTAAAGTCTCAGTCGCGAGTTTTGGGCTGCTTTTCCAGTCATGACCGGGTTGTAGGCGCACGTTGATCATGGTTTGTGGGTACAGGGTCACATCAACCAATAATTCAGACAAAGTTTTCTTAGAACCCACGCAAGCATGCAAAACCTGCAAGGCGCTAATCAAGCCGTCGCCTGTGCTGTGTTTGTCCAAGGCCAGCAGGTGGCCAGAACCTTCGCCACCAAGAATCCATTTGTTTTTCTCAAGCTCTTCGAGCACATATCGATCACCCACTTTGGCGCGCACAAACTCTACCCCCTTGGCTTTAAGTGCCACTTCGATTGCCATATTTGTCATGAGTGTGCCGACCACGCCAGCCACTGGGTTGCGCCGGTTTCCGCCAGGTCTGGTAGCGCCTTCTAGGCGTGCCATCACCATAAGGTAGAGCAGTTCATCACCGTTATAAAGTCGGCCACTTTCATCAACCATGAGTAATCGATCTGCGTCACCATCAAGAGATACACCAAAGTCTGCCCTATGGGCTTTAACGGCATCCACCAAGGCCTGAGGGTGGGTTGCACCCACGTTGTCATTGATGTTTAGCCCGTCGGGCGCACACGCAATAGGCACGACCTCGGCCCCAAGTTCATGAAACACCATGGGCGCGATCTGGTAAGCAGCACCATGGGCGCCATCAACCACAATTCGTAAACCTTTAAGCGTGAGATCGGTTGGGAAGGTGCTCTTGCAAAACTCGATGTACCGACCTGCAGCATCGTCAAGCCGTCGCGTTCTACCCAAGTGAGCGGAATCAACCCACACCGGCGGTTCTTCAAGTACGCTTTCCACTTCTTCCTCCCAAAGATCAGACAGCTTAGCCCCCTGTGCGTTGAAAAATTTGATCCCATTGTCAGGAAAGGCGTTGTGGCTGGCGCTGATAACTACCCCCAAAGAGGCTCGTTGTGCGCGTGTCAGGTAAGCTACACCTGGTGTGGGGAGTGGGCCAAGCAAAACTACATCAACCCCGGCCGAGTTAAAGCCGGACTCCAACGCGCTTTCCAGCATGTAGCCAGAAATACGGGTGTCTTTGCCAATTAGCACCGTTGGCCGCGCTTCAGTGCGCTTCAAAACGCGACCTACTGCGTGGGCGAGTCTCAACACAAAATCAGGCGTGATAGGGGCTTGTCCGACTGTGCCGCGTATGCCGTCTGTGCCAAAGTATTTTCTGCTCATTTTTTGTCGCCTGTTGGTATGTAATCGCTCGATTCTAGAGTGTTAAATGCCGCGCTCCAGACCTTCAGCGCTTGCACGGTTTCACGAACATCGTGAACTCGCACAATGCGGGCACCCCTCTCCACTGCAAGTAACGCAGCCGACACGCTGGGGATCATGCGCTCACGAGAATCCAGTTTACTTAAAGACTTCGTCTCTATGCCCGATGCAGCGGCCAGTGAGGATTTTCGGGACCACCCCGCCAACAAGGGGTAGCCTGCCAGAAGCAATTCATGCTGACGTGCCAATAAGCTGAAATTTTGCGCGACTGTCTTGCCAAAACCGATACCAGGGTCAACCACAATGCGCTTCATATCTACACCCAGTTCTTTCAAATTCTGCGCAGACTGCTCAAAAAACAAAAGCACTTGAGACACTACATCACCTTCCATGGGACTGACTTGCATGGTTTGCGGCTCGCGGTGCATGTGCATCAGACACACGCCACAGTTTGGGTGCTGGCTTACAACGGATTGAGATGAGTTGCCACTTGATGGTGCAGGCCAGCGCAAGGCCCAGATGTCGTTGATGACGTCCGCACCCAAATCAAGTACGGCCTGCATAACCTGCGGTTTATAGGTATCAACCGAAATTGGTACACCTAACTTGACGGCTTCACGCACCACGGGAAGAACTCTTTTCAACTCATCATCCAGCGACAACGGTGTCGCTCCGGGGCGGGTTGATTCACCACCAATATCTAAAAGATCTGCCCCTTGCGCTAGCAGTAGTTCGCAGCGAGCCAAAGCCAGTGCTGTAGATGCGTGTGATCCGCCATCGGAGAAGGAGTCAGGTGTCACATTAACGATGGCCATCACCTGAGGTCGGAAGAGGTCAATGGAGAAACGGGATGTTTGCCAAATCATGGGGTCACACTTTGTTTGGGTTTTTCGTAGGCCCAAAGAAAAACGGGGCACGTTGCCCCGTTTTTAAAACTTCAACGTTGATTTAAATTACGTTACACATCAGGCGACGGTAGGTGCAGGTTCAGTCTTTACGGCCGGGGCTCCACCTGATCCGTTGCTTCCATCTTGGTTTGGAGTACGTGGCGTCCAGTCTTTCGGGGCACGGGGTTCTTTGCCAGCCATGATGTCGTCCAGCTGTTCGCTATCTATGGTTTCCCACTCCAGCAAGGCCTTGGCCATTGCGTGCATCTTGTCGCTGTTTTCTTCAATCAGCTTGCGCGCCAGCGCATATTGCTCATCAATGATCTTGCGCACCTCGGCATCCACCTTTTGCATGGTGCTTTCGCTCATGTTGGTGGTTTTTGTGACTGAGCGACCCAGGAACACTTCGCCTTCATTTTCAGCGTAAACCATGGGGCCTAGAGCGTCGGTCATGCCGTAGCGCATGACCATGTCACGGGCAATTTGCGTCGCGCGTTCAAAGTCATTGCTGGCGCCGGTGGTCATCTGGTGCATGAACACTTCTTCGGCAATGCGACCTCCAAACAACATGCTGATCTGATTCAGCATGAATTCTTTGTCGTAGCTGTAACGGTCTTGAGCAGGCAAGCTCATCGTCACGCCCAAGGCGCGACCACGCGGAATGATTGTTACCTTGTGGACTGGGTCGCATTTAGGCAGCAGCTTGCCAATGAGTGCATGGCCCGACTCATGGTACGCCGTATTGCGACGTTCGCCCTCGGGCATGACCATGCTCTTGCGCTCAGGGCCCATGAGGATTTTGTCTTTGGCTTTCTCGAAGTCCTGCATCTCCACCACACGGGCGTTGCGGCGTGCGGCCATCAGGGCTGCTTCATTGCACAGGTTGGCCAGATCAGCACCGCTCATGCCTGGCGTGCCGCGTGCAATGATGCCAGCATTCACATCCTGACCAGCCGGTATCTTGCGCATGTGAACGTTCAATATCTGCTCGCGTCCGCGAATGTCGGGCAAGGTCACATAGACTTGGCGGTCAAAGCGGCCAGGGCGTAAGAGGGCGGAATCCAAAATGTCAGGGCGATTGGTGGCAGCAACCACGATCACGCCGACATTGGTCTCAAAACCATCCATCTCCACCAGCATTTGATTCAGCGTTTGCTCGCGCTCGTCATTGCCACCACCCAGGCCGGCACCACGCTGGCGACCCACGGCGTCGATCTCGTCGATGAAGATGATGCAGGGGGCATTTTTCTTGGCATTCTCGAACATGTCGCGCACGCGCGATGCGCCAACGCCAACAAACATCTCGACAAAGTCAGAGCCGGAAATGCTGAAGAAAGGAACTTTTGCTTCTCCTGCAATGCCTTTGGCCAACAGTGTCTTACCCGTACCAGGAGGGCCAACCAGTAACAAGCCGCGAGGAATGCGGCCGCCGAGTTTCTGAAATTTTTGCGGGTCTTTGAGAAAGTCCACCACTTCCTTGACTTCTTCTTTCGCCTCGTCGCAACCGGCCACGTCCGCAAATGTGATTGGGTTGGTGCTTTCATCCAGCAAACGGGCTTTGCTCTTACCAAAGCTGAACGCACCGCCCTTGCCGCCACCTTGCATTTGCCGCATGAAGTACACCCACACGCCAATCAGCAAAAGCATCGGGCCCCAGCTGACGAGTAGCGTCATGAGCAATGACCCTTCTTCACGCGCCTTGACGTCAAACTTGACGCCGTTACTGATCAAGTCACCCACCAAGCCCCGATCCAGGTAAGTGGCAAGGGTACGGACTTTCCGGTCATCGGTGGTGAGGGCCACGATCTCGGTTCCACCCCCCTGGATTTCCTGAATCACAGCGCTTCTGATGCGTTTACTACGCACCTCTTCCAGAAAATCGGAATAACCCAAATAGCCTGCACTGGCCGGACCACGTGCGTCGAATTGTTTGAACACAGTAAAGAGCACAAGGGCTATTACCAACCAAACCGCAATTTTAGAAAACCACTGATTATTCAAAGGGAGGCTCCAGTAGGGAAGCAATTGAAAGACGTACTTACAGGTACATTGGGATCATTTTAAGCACTTCAAGTCTATTTATTCTTGTTTTGTATCAAACATCCATAGGCTAAAGAAGGACTTTCTCACTGCTTGAGGCTTTTACCAATCAAAAATGTTTCGGATGAACGATCCCGCGAGGCTTTGGGCTTAAGGGGCTTGACCGTTTTGAAAGTGCTTTTGAACATAGCCAGCACTTCGTTGTAGCCACTGCCGTGGAAGACCTTGGCGACCAGCGTCCCTTCAGGTTTGAGGTGCAACTTGCAAAAATCAATTGCCAAATCAATCAGGTGCGCACCACGTGCGGCGTCCACCGACTCAATACCCGTGAGGTTGGGTGCCATGTCAGACACCACCAAATCCGCTTGTCTAGACTGCAAAGTCAGCGCCAGCTTGGCCATAGCCTCTTCTTCACGGAAATCGCCCAAGATGAATTCGACGCCCTCAATAGGCTCCATGGGCAAGATGTCCAGAGCGATGATGCGGCCATTGAGGTCACCTTGCGCAGCACCTGTTGGGGACAGTCTGCGGCGCACGTACTGGCTCCAAGCGCCCGGGGTGGAGCCTAAATCAACAACCAGATGGCCTGGCTTGATCAGGCCCAGGGTCTCGTCGATTTCTTTAAGCTTGTATGCAGCTCGCGCGCGGTAACCCTCTTTTTGCGCGAGTTTTACATATGGATCATTGATGTGGTCATGCAGCCACGCCTTGTTGACCTTGCTGCTTTTTGTTCTAACTTTCATTGCGCATTTTCAAAGTGTTAAGGTCATTCAGCATAACCCCGAGTAATATTTAAATCGGGTAACGATATCTGAGACGGTGATTTTGACGTTTTGTACTCTTCAGCCAACACAGAAGTCATGAATTTAGTTCCCTTGCCTGTGGAGCCATTGCCCCAAAACTAGTAATACATCCTCAATACGGCAAAACGAATCCATTCCTTCCCGCATTGATGCGCAGCACCGTAGGCTTGCCGTCCACAACTTGCGCAAACAATGACACGCTGGCACCCGGAACCAGCAAGGCGCGCTCAGAAGGTCTGGAGCTCACGATGGGCGCATTAGCGGGGATGACAATGGTTTTATCGCCGTCTTTGTACTTGAGTTGAAGCGTGCGACCCGTGGAGCTATCGGTAATACCCGCCACGCTGACGACGCTGCCATTGGTCATGGTGCTTTGGGGCAGCAGGTCAAATGGGCGGTGGCCGTCGCCGGTGCCGCGGGCTGATTCGGGGAACACGCTCACGGCGATGGCGCGTTGGGTGCCATCTGCCTGCGGCATGGCCGCTGTGCCAATGTAGCTGCCCGCTTTGATGTCGGCCAAAGTGATGGCGAACACTTCGTTCACCGTCACTTTGTCAGAGAGCAGCAACTCGACCACTTCTCCGCTTCGGTCTTTCACTGTGAGCGTGTTGGGTGCCACATCCAAGGCAACCTTCAGCACCGTGCCCCGAACCCGCACCATGGCAGGCGCTGACTGAGCGAGGGACGTCCCCACGAACGGCGGGGTAAACAAGCCGATGACCAAAACTAAAGCCAGAGGGGCGCTGATGGCGGTGAGCTTCATGGGGTTCTTTCGGTGATAGCGGGTGTGATGCCGGTTGGCGTTTGATCAACCACTATAGTGCAGCATGGACACCGATCAAATGCAAAAGCTCGGTGTTGAAAATTGAAGTGGTAATTTCGACCTTAGCCCGTATTGAAAGCACATTGCTCCATGAATAAACCTCTCAACCGGCAAGTCCTTCTAAAGGCGCGACCCTCTGGTATCCCTAAAGCCGAAGACTTCGAGATTGTTGAATCACCCGTGCTTGAACCCATTGATGGCCAGATCGTCGTGCGTAATCTTTTCCTGTCGGTTGAACCCGCTATGCGCGGTTGGGTCAGCAACGTCGGCAATTACTCAGATCCGGTTCCCCTTGGCGGTGTCATGCGCGCGTTCACCGTAGGGCGAGTCGTTGCTTCTCGCAGTACCGCGTGCGCCGTTGGCGAAATCGTGACCGGGATGTTCGGTTGGCAAGACTACGCCGTAGTGGATGTATCGAAGATTCAGCGCCGAATTGGTGAAATTGATCTCCCCATCTCCACATCACTCGGCGTGCTCGGATTGAACGGATTGACGGCCTACTTTGCGCTCCTCGACATCGGTCAGCCCAGGGCAAATGAGACGGTGGTGGTTTCCACCGCCGCAGGCGCGGTGGGATCGTGCGTAGGACAGATTGCAAAGATCAAAGGCTGTCGCACCATCGGCATTACCGGTGGGCCGCACAAGACCGCACTTTGCCTCAATGAATTTGGGTACGACGTGGCCATCGACTATCAAGCTGCGAATCTTGAGTCAGAGATTGCCAAGGCCTGCCCGAACGGCATAGACGTCTACTTCGACAACACGGCTGGAGAAATTAGCGATGCTGTATTGAAGAATTTGGCAGTAGGGGCACGGGTGATCATCTGTGGCACTGCGTCCATTGCATCGTGGAGCCCAGCACCTTTGGGGCCAAGGGTAGAGCGGCATTTACTCGTGAAACGAGCGCGAATGCAAGGTTTCTTGATATTTGACTATGCTGACCGCTACCCGCAAGGACTGATCGCACTGACCGAATGGGTTCGATCAGGGGCGATACGCTATCGCGAAGATATCCTTGAAGGCATTGAGAGCGCACCCGACGCCATTGCAGGCCTTTATCGTGGTGAAAATCTGGGTAAGCGATTGATTCGTGTCGCATCCGTCTAAATTTTGAACACACAGCCAACAACCGAGGCAAGCGATGAAAAAGACACCGTCAGTGATTTCGCCCTTGATGCAAAAACTCTCCACCTACATTGCGGGGGCCGCGCGGCGGGCACTGCCAGCGGAAGTACAGGAGCGCGCCAAGCACCATCTGCTCGATACGCTGGCCGCTATGGTCTCGGGTGCACCGTTGCTGCCGGGGCAGCGGGCTATCGAATTCGCAAGCCTCCAGGGCGGCACAGCGGAGTCGGGGGTGGTGGGCACGACCATCGTTACCTCGGCGATCAACGCGGCTCTGGCCAACGGCATGCTGGGCCATGCCGACGAGACTGACGATGCCTATTACCTCGCGCTGGTGCACCCGGGCTGCGCGGTAGTGCCAGCCGCGTTGGCGATGGGCGAGCGCGAGCGCAGTTCGGGCCTGCAACTGCTGCGCTCAGTGGCGCTGGGTTATGACATCTGCGCACGTACTTCCAAATCGTTGGGCATCGAGCATTTTCGCAGCGCCGGGCATTCCACCCACAGTTTCGGCGGCACCTTCGGCGCTGCGGCGGCTGCCGGGTCGTTGGCGGGCCTCAATGCTCGCCAGGTTCGCCACCTGCTCTCGTATGCGGCGCAGCAGGCCTCGGGCCTGTCATGCTGGGCGCGCGACGTCGAGCATATTGAAAAGGCTTTCGACTTCGGTGGCATGCCAGCGCGCAACGGCGTGACGGCCGCCGCCATGGTGTCGGCTGGCTTCACGGGTGTGGAAGACGTGTTTGCTGGGGATCGCAGCTTTTTCCATGCCTTTGAGGTCTATGCCAAACCTAAGGAAATGGTGTCGGGGCTGGGTGAGCGTTACGACATCATGCAGACGGCCATCAAGCGCTGGCCCGTGGGCTACCCCATCCAAGCGCCGCTTGACGCGCTGGCCAACGTGATGACCAAGCACGGCATCACGGCTGCAGATGTGGAAAAGGTGCACATCACGGTGGATGAGCAGGGCGCGCGCACCGTCAACGGACGCACAATGGCGGACATTAACCTGCAGTACCTGGCGGCTGTGATGCTGATCGATGGCGACATTGACTTCGAATCTTCTCATGACCCCAAGCGCGTCAAGGATACTGCCGTCAACAAGCTGCGTCAGCGCATTGAACTCTCAGGCAGCGCGGCGTTGTCCAAGACCAAGACTACGCAGGCCATTGCCGAGGTCACCACACGAGACGGCCGTACCCTGCGTCACCACACCCGTGCTGTGCGCGGCAGCGCCACCAACCCGATGTCGCGCGAGGAAGTGGGTGCCAAGGCTTTCGGCCTGCTCAGCCCCACGCTGGGCCGGGCCAAAGCGCGGCGACTGATCGACACCATCTGGCAGCTTGAGAAGGTCAAAGATGTGCGTGTGCTGCGCAGTCTGCTGCAGCCTCCGGCCAAGCGGGCTTGGTAAGCGGATTCGGTAAGACGAAGTCATCCAGAACAACATTTTAAAAAGAGGCAAGACATGCTGAAAATTTCCAACGTTGTGCGCTTTGGCATGGTCTTTGGCGCGCTGCTGGCCAGTGCTGCCTCCGTACAGGCGCAGGCACAAACATCGGCTTACCCGACGCGACCGGTGCGTATCGTCGTGCCTTCCTCGGCGGGTGGCGGCACCGACATCCTGGCCCGGTTGATGGCAAAAAAATTGACCGAGAGCATGGGCCAGCCCTTTATCGTGGAAAACCGCGCCGGTGCTGGTCAGGCCCTGGGCATCGACGTGGTGGCGCGCGCGCCAGCCGACGGATACACGCTGCTGATGGCGGCTTCGGCCATCGTGCTCAATCAAGTGCTGTCGAAGAAGACCTCCTACGACACAGTACGCGACTTTGCGCCGGTGTCGCTGGTAGCGTCAGTCTCCAACGTGTTGGTGGTTAACCCGACGCTGCCGGTGAAGACCGAGGCCGAGCTGATCGATTACGCCAAGGCTCGCCCCGGCGTTTTGAACTACAGCTCGGCCGGCACAGGCACCTCGCCGCACCTGTCTATGGAGCTGTTCCGCTCTATGGCTGGCATAACCTTGACTCACGTACCGTACAAGGGCACAGGCCCAGCCGTGGTGGACGTGGTGGGCGGCCAGGTGCAGCTCTCTATGCCCAACCTGCTGACCGCCATGCCGCACATCAAGGCTGGCACGCTGCGCGCCCTGGGCGTTACCGGCCCGCGCCGCGCTACCGCGCTGCCGAATGTGCCGACGATTGCCGAGGCCGGCCTGCCGGGCTACGAGTCGGTGCAGTGGTACGGCTTGCTGGCGCCAATGGGCACGCCCGCGCCCCTCGTCGCCCGCCTGCACGCTGAAATCGCCAAGTCCTTGGCGTCTCCCGAGATACAGGCCGCCCTGACTAACGAAGGTGCCGAGGCCGTAGGCAACAAGCCGGAGGAGTTCGCCGCCTTCATTAAAAGCGAGATCGATAAATGGAGCACGGTGGTGAAGACAGCACGGATCCAGCAGGACTGATTGATAGCTGGCCTCGTATGGCTGCTTGTCGGATTTGCTCAAGCCCCTGCGATAAGATCATGTGACCCTACAAAGCGACCAACAAGGAACCCAAGATGAATCTCAAGCCGTCTGCTTTTAAATCCATAAAAAACTTCTCGCGCATGACGCTGTTGACGGTCAGTGCCGTGCTGCTTTCGCCCATGGTTCTCGCCCAATCGGTAGCCCCGCAAGCTCCTTTTCCTACGAAGCCGGTGCGTATCGTCGTGCCGCAAACGCCGGGCGGTGCGTCGGATGCGCTGGCCCGTATCGTGGGGCAAAAATTGTCTGAGAAATGGGGCCAGGCCGTGGTGGTGGAAAACCGGGCCGGGGCGGGTGGCAACATCGGCATGGATGTGGTGGCCAAGGCTCCGGCGGACGGCTACACGCTCTTGATGTCTTACGTGGGCTCGCACGCCATCAACGTCAGCATTTATAAAAAATTACCCTTCGATCCCGAGGCTGATTTTGCCGCCGTGGCCACGCTGGCCAACGTGCCTTTTGTGGCAGCGGCCAACGCCAAATTGCCTGTGAGCAATATGAAGGAGTTGGCGGCTTACGCGGCCAAGAATCCTGTGTCGTTTGGCTCGGCGGGCAATGGCTCGGTCAACCACTTGCTGGGCGAGATGTTCAACGCCTACAGCGCCGCCAGCACACCCCAAGGCGCGACGGCGGCCAAGATGTTGCACGTTCCCTACAAAGGCGCAGCCCCGGCGCTCACCGACCTGATTTCCGGGCAAATCCAGTTGGTGTTCACCAGCCTGCCTTCTATCGCGCAGCACATCCGCGCGGGCACGGTCAAGGGGTTGGCGGTGACGGGCGCCAAGCGCGCAGCGGCTTTCAAAGACATCCCCACCATTGCCGAGTCGGGCTACCCGGGCTTTGTCATCAACCCTTGGTTTGGCCTGTTTGCGCCCAAAGGCACCCCGGTGGCGGTGGTGCGGCAAATCAACGCGGACATCAAGAAGATTTTGGAAGACAAAGAGACCATGGATAAATTTGCGGTGCTGGGCGCTGAGCCCTTTGACACGCGGCCCGAAGAGTTTGCGGACATGCTGCACGCTGACATTCAAAAATGGGCGGCGGTGGTGAAAAGTTCGGGTGCTACGGCGGATTGAAATCACGCTACTGTTGAATCCACACCATGCAAGTCAAAAAAATTGCGGGCGCGCTAGGCGCTGAAATCTCAGGCCTTGATTTGTCCAAGGGCGTCTCAGCCATATTGGCCGCTGACATCCGCCAGGTTTTTTTGGAGCATCAGGTTATTTTCCTACGCCATCAAGACCTCACTCCGGCGCAGTTCTTGGGCTTTGCCCAAGCCATGGGTCAGCCGATTGAGTACCCCTTTGTCAAAGGGATTGAGGGCTTTGCCCACATCATTGAAGTCAAAAAACTCGCACATGAGAAGGTCAACTTCGGTGGCATCTGGCATTCGGACACGACTTACCTAGACGTGCCGCCGATGGGTTCCATGCTGCTGGCCAAAGCCGTGCCGCCCTATGGCGGTGACACGCTGTTTGCCAACCAGTATCTGGCTTACGAGGCTTTGTCTGACACGATGAAGAGATTGCTCACAGGCTTGAAAGGCATCAGCAGCTCGGCCAAAGCCGACGTCTCCAAAACACGAGAAGACCGCATCAAGACCGATGGCAAAGGCGAGGGCGCAGTCGCAGCGCCACAGCAATTCCAGGCCCTGCACCCCATCGTGCGCACCCACCCCGAGACCGGGCGCAAAGCGCTCTACGTCAACGTGGCCCACACTGCAGGCATTGACGGCATGACCGACGCTGAAAGCGCGCCGATATTGAATTTCCTCTTCACTCACCAAGTCAAGCCCGAGTTCACCTGCCGCTTTGCCTGGGAGCCCCATTCACTCGCGTTTTGGGACAACCGCTGTACCCAACACAATCCGGTCAACGATTACCACGGTCACCTCAGGTTGATGCACCGCATTACCTTGCAGGGCGACAAGCCAGTTTGAAGCTGGTTTGACCCACACTATTTAAGACATCAGCGATGACCACCTCTGTGAAACGCCCCCCCCTCAACATCCGAGGTCACCGCTTTACCCCCCTGACCTGGGACACCATGACCCCCGCCCAACTCGCCATGGCCGAGAGCGTTATGTCAGGCAAACGCGGCTCAATGCAAGGCCCTTACAACGTGCTCATGCGCAGCCCCGAGCTGGGTCACTTGGCGCAGCAGTTTGGTGAGCACACCCGCTTCAACTCCTCACTGCCCCTGGCGCTGAATGAGCTGGTGATTTTGTTGGTGGCCCGCAATTGGACGAGCCAATTTGTCTGGTTCGCCCACAAACGCATCGCGCTCGATGCCGGGCTGGACGCTACGTTGGTGGATGACATCGCCGCAGGCCGCACCCCCACACATCTGCACACACTGGCCCCTGAGGTCGCAGCGGTCTATGGTTTCTGTCATGAGCTGCTTGAAAAGAAGCAAGTTAGCGATTCAACCTATGTAGCCTTGGCCACCCACTTTGGTGAACGCGGCGTGGTCGATGTGATGGGCACGATAAGCTACTACACCCTGGTCAGCATGTCGCTGAATGTGGATCAATACCCGTTGCCTGATGGTACCCAGCCTGAATTACACGTTTTGTGAGACAAACAATATGAAAAATAAGCTCGTAGCTCAATCAATCAGTTCGAAAGCCGCTACTATTTTTGTGGCCTATACCATGTGTCTTGTTACATCCTTGATACCCGCATTCGTCCACGCGCAATCCCCAGCCGCATGGCCCACCAAGCCCATCACCCTCGTCGTCACCTACCCCCCAGCGGGCGGTGCTGACACCATGGCCCGCTTGATTGCGCCCAAATTGAGCGAGGCCTTGGGTCAGCCAGTGGTGATTGAAAACAAGCCAGGGGCCAGCGGACAAATTGGTGCGGCCCTTGTCGCCAAGGCCGTGCCGGATGGCCACACGCTTATGCTGGATGCATCGTCCTTTGCTGTGAACCCTGCGCTCTACCCCAAGCTGCCGTATGACAGCGACAAATCCTTTCGCCCCATTGGCTTGATCGCCTTGTTCCCCAATGTGCTGCTCGTCAACGCGCAGTTCTCTGCCAAGTCCGTGGCCGATCTGGTGAGCATGGCCAAGGTGCGCAAAGACGCGGTCACGTTTGCATCTTCGGGTAATGGTTCGGCCCAGCATTTGGCGGGGGCTTTGTTTGAGTCTGCCGCCAAGGTGGAGATGGCGCACATCCCCTACAAGGGCGCAGGCCCAGCGCTTAACGATGTAGTGGGTGGACAAGTGCCGGTGTTTTTTGGCAACCTGGCTTCGACACTGGGCCACATCCAGTCGGGTCGGCTGCGTGCGCTGGCCGTGACCAGTGCCAAACGCTCACCCATCCTGCCCCAGGTGCCCAGCATGGCCGAGGCGGGTGTAGCAGGGGCCGAGATTTACGAGTGGAATGTAATTTTGGCCCCGGCCGGCACGCCCGAAGCGGTGGTGCAGAAGCTGGCTGCCGCGCTGCAAAAAGCCATGGAGTCACCCGAGGTGGTGGCCCGTATTGCCCAGTTAGGTGGCGAGCTGCAAAAGGGCAGCCCCGATGCAGCGCAAAGTTTCATTCGCCAACAAATGGCGCTGTGGGCGAAGGTTGTGAAAGAGCGTGGTATTACCCTTGAATAGGGTCATACTTTCATCATCAAATCACGGAATTTTTAATCTTCATTTCAATTCGTTATAAAGTCATTCATGTCTAAATCAAACCAGTCTCAATCGAACGATGAGAGGCGAGGGGTTCACCTAGCACCTTGGGAAAAAGCATTTTCCAAGGTGCTCACACCGTTCGAAGAGTTTGTTAATAGTCAGACCACGTCGGGTCTGTTACTGATGGCAACTGCCATTCTGGCGCTGGTTCTGGCTAATAGCGGCTGGGCCGCCATCTACCAGCATATGCTTCATTTACCAGCGTCCATCACGATTGGCAGCTGGGGCGTGGAAAAGACTTTGCACCATTGGGTCAACGATGGATTGATGGCATTTTTCTTCTTTGTGGTGGGGCTTGAGCTCAAGCGGGAAATTCTTGTCGGCGAACTGAAGCAACCACGCCAAGCCGCTTTGCCAATCTTGGCCGCCATCGGTGGCATGGTAGTTCCCGCGTTGATTTATTTGCTGCTGAACCCGACCGGGGAGCCGTCCCGTGGATGGGGCATACCGATGGCGACCGATATCGCCTTTGCTATCGGTGCGTTGGTCTTGCTGGGGGATCGGATACCCAAGGCTTTGATTACGTTTTTGGTTGCGCTGGCAATCGTTGATGACCTGGGCGCGGTTGTTGTTATTGCCGTGTTTTATACCGAACACTTGGTGATTGAGTGGCTGGGCGCTGCTGTTTTGCTGGTGGCGGTGCTTTCGATGTTCAACCTTGGAGGCATTCGACGCATCTGGCCATATTTCATCGTGGCCATCTTGCTTTGGTACGCTTTGTCGCAGTCCGGCGTACATGCTACTCTGGCCGGTGTATTGGGTGCGTTTACAGTGCCAGCCCGGCCCAAATACGATCCCGAGGCGTTCAGTAAACAGGCCAAGGCTCTGATTGAGCGCTTTGACAGCAGTCACACGCCAGGCACGAGCATTCTTGCCAACGAAGAACTTGAAAATGTGGTGCAAACCATGGAGAAGGGTGTTCAGCGGGTGGGAACACCACTTCAAAAGCTGCAAAATATTTGGCATCTGCCGGTCGCTTTCTTGGTGATTCCCATCTTCGCGTTGTTTAACGCGGGCATACCCATGGAATTCAATGCACTGTTAGTCACGTTGTCGCACCCGGTGGCCTTGGGGGTCGGCTTGGGACTTGTGGCGGGCAAGTTTATCGGTATCACCGGCTTTAGTTGGTTGGCTTGGAAGCTCGGTGTTGGCCAGCTTCCGGCGGGAACCCGTTTCAGCCAGATTGCGGGTGTGTCGCTACTGGGTGGCATTGGTTTTACGATGGCGATTTTTATCGCAGAATTGGGATTCGCCCGTCAACCCGAGTATCTGTTGATGGCCAAGACCGGTATCCTTTTGGCGTCGCTGCTTTCCGGCATTGCCGGGTCAATGTGGCTCTATATTGGAAGCGCACGCCGATAGATTTTGGTGATAGATTTTGGCTAGCCTCGTTTAAAACACCACATGCACATTTTTGTGCTGCGTGTAGGTCAGCAACTCGTCAGCACCTTCTTCACGCCCAATCCCCGATTGTTTGTAGCCGCCGAACGACGCGCCGATGAAGTGGCTGCCGACGTGGTTGACCCAGACGTAGCCGGACTCTACCCGTGCCGCAGCGCGGTGGGCGTTGGACAGGCTGGTGGTCCAGATCGAGGCCGTCAAGCCGTACTCCACTGAGTTGACTTGGTCGAACATCGTGTCCTCATCGTCCCAGCGCAGCACGGACAGGATGGGGCCGAACACTTCTTCGCGGGCGATGCGCATGTCTTGGGTGACGTCGGTGAACAGAGTGGGTTCTACGAACCAGCCGTTGGCCAATTTCGGATCAGTCGGGGCCTTGCCGCCGTAGGCCAGTGTGGCACCGCCTTGTTTGGCGATCTCAATGTAGGCCATGACTTTGTCCCACTGGGCTTTGCTCACAATCGCGCCCATGGTGGTGGCCATGTCGGTGGGGTTGCCGGGCTGGTAGTGCTGGATGGCTTGGAGCAGGCCTTCAATCACCCGGTCGTAGATGGCGCTGTGGACAAACAGGCGCGAGGTGGAGCCGCAGCTTTGCCCGCACCAGGTGAAGTTCATGCCGTTGATGGCACCGGGAATGGCCTTGGTCAAGTCCGCATCGGGGTAGAGGATGCAGGCGTTTTTGCCGCCCAACTCCAGTGTGACGTGCTTGAGTTGATCGGCTGCCGCCTTGGCAATGGCACGGCCCGTGGGCACGCTGCCGATGAGTGACAGACGCGGCACCAAGGGGTGCGCCACGAGCGCTTGGCCGCAGGCTGCACCACCGCTGATGATGTTCAGCACACCAGGGGGCAAGATGCCGTCGATCAACTCCATCATGCGGTAGGCCGAGAGCGGGGCTTGGTAAGGCGGCTTCATGATGACGGTGTTGCCCGCGATCAGGGGCGGGGCCATCTTGGCGGCGGTGAACATGATGGGGTGGTTGTAGGCCACGATGCGCGCGCACACGCCGTAGGGTTCACGCACCGAGTAGTTGAGGATGCCCTCGCCCATGGGCAGGGTTTCGCCTTTGACCTCGGTGGCCAGACCGGCGTAGAAGTCGATTTGCGCGGCGGCAATCAGCGCGTCACGCTGCATCTCGCTAATGGGGTTGCCGCAGTTGGCGGCGTCAAGCATGGCCAGCTCGAACGCGTTCTCGCGCAGCACGGCGGCCACTTTTTTCATCAATGCTGCACGCTCTAGCGGCTTGACTTTGCGCCAGGTTTTGGCGGCTTGGTGCGCGGCTTGCACAGCAGCGTCCACGTCCTCGGCACTGGCCTCGGCACACGGGCCCAGGGACTCGCCGGTGGCGGGGTTGATGGTTTCCAGGTAGCCGCCTTTGGGGGCGTGCCAAGCACCGCCGTAGTACAGGTCGCGGTGGGTGGGGAGCATGGCGCTTAAGGGTTTGGTGGTGGTCATAGGCTTAGCGCTTGTGGGCTGTGGAATTGGTCGTGGTGTTGCCGCTCATGTTGGCGTCATACCCGGGGGCAACGCAAGCGTCGACCACGCAGACTTGGCCTGCTTTGGCGAACGCCAAGCCTTGGCTGATGGCGGCATGCAGGTCTTGCGCGCGTCGCACCGGGCCGATGCCTTCTGCCCCCATGGCGCGGGCCATTTGGGCGATGTCGATCTCGGGCTCGCTCATGCGCTGGCCTATCCATTTGTTTTCTACCGGGCGACCACGCTCTTTGGCCACCCGCTCCTGGTGCAACTCGTCGTTGAAGAAAGAGTGGTTGTTGCACACGATCATCAGCAGGGGAATGCCGTAGCGCACGGCTGTCCACACGGCAGTGTTACTCATCAAAAAATCACCGTCACCAATCAGCGCAACCGCGATGCGGTCAGATTGCGTGTGGCGCAATGCCAATGCCACGCCCACCGTATTGCCGGGGCCTGCGCCCACGCCACCACCGCCGTCTGCACCCAGGTAGTCCAGCGGGTGATGAAAGTGCCGGTAAGCCCCGTTCCAGCCCAGGGGCAGGCGGGCCAAGCAAATAGGTTGGTCTTGGCTGCATTGCGCCAGCACATCGGCCACGGCGCGGATGCTCAGCACATCGTCATCGGGTGCGGCGGGCAAGGCAGCGCGGGTAGGCCAAGAGAGCCAGGCTTGCGGCTTGATGAGTGCGTTCAGCGCGGCCACCGCAGCGTCGGGCTCGCACAGCATGAAGACGTCTGCCGGAGGCAGGCTGCCCATGTCCATGCTCCAACCCCGGTGGCTGTGCATGTCCAGGGAGACATGGATCACCTTCGCATCACAGGTGCTAGCGCCGAAAGCTTGTTTGAAAGCACCGCCGGGATCGACCCAATCGAGCAGCAGCACGACATCGGCCTCGCGCACGGCAGCGCAGGCCTCAGGGCTCATGAAGTAGCCCGGCGCACCCACATGCTGGGGGTGATCGGTGGGGAAGGCTGCCGCATTTTTCAGATCGGTCACCACCCGTGCTTGCAGCTTTTCGGCCAGGGCCACGCGGGCCTGCCAATCGTCAACGCTGCGTGACATGCGGCCCACCAAAATCACAGGGCGCTGGGCTTGTGACAGCAGCTCTGCCGCGCGCGCAACATCGACCGCAGCGGGCGGTGGCGCTTGGGGTGGGGCGTAGCGAGTGGGGTCTGGCGTGGGGATGAGCGCGCCGGTTTTGACCTCTTGCAGGGCTGCGTCCAGGTTGATGTAGACCGGGCCGCGTGGGGCGGTTTGGGCAATCTGGCTGCCGCGTAACAGGGCTTCAATGGCGGCGGGCACGGAGCCGGGTTGGTTGTCCCACTTGGTGTAGTCGCGCACTAATGCGCCTTGGTCGGATGCGGTGTGAATCCAGTCGATCCAGGGGCGACGGCGTGCCGCGTCCCACGGGCCGGTGGCCCCGAGCATGAGGATGGGTTGACGGTCACACCAGGCGTTGAACACGGCCATGGTGGCGTGCATGAGGCCCACGTTGGAGTGCACCACCGCGCCCATCATCTGGCCCGAGGCTTTGGCAAAGCCTTGCGCAATCGCAATCGCCACCTCTTCATGCAGACACAAGAGCATTTGCGGCGCGTTATTGCCCAGGTGGTTGACAAGACTGTCATGCAGGCCCCTATAGCTGGCACCGGGGTTGAGGGCCAGGTAGGGCACGGCCATGGCGCGCAGGCATTCAGCCAGGGAGTCGCTGCCCCAGAACTCGTCGCCTTGCGGGCTGGGGAGGGGCTGTTCTGTTTTGTTCATGCTCGTCTTAGTCTGCTTTGATATTGGCTTCGCGGATGACCTTTCCCCAGCGGGCGTGGTCTTCACGAATGGTGGTGGCCAGGGCTTCGGGTGTGCCGGTGACGCCTTCAATGCCTTGGGCGCTCAGGTTGGCTTTGACCTCGGGCAACTGCAACACGCGGGCGATGTCGGCGTTGACCTTGCTCACGATGTCTTTGGGAACACCGGCGGGCATGAACACACCCAGCCACACGTCCAGCGCCACGCCGGGCACGGTCTCGGCCATGGCGGGCAGATCCGGGAAGGCGGCGAAGCGTTGGCCACCAGCCCCGGCCAGCGCGCGCAGTTTGCCGTCTTTGATGTGCGGCAACAGCGAGTTAACAGCGCCAATGAAGAACTGAATGCGCCCACCGAGTAGGTCGGTGATTGCGGGAATCGCGCCCTTGTAAGGCACGTGTTGGGTCTGAATGCCCGCGCCAAAGTTCAGCATCTCAGAGGCCAGGTGTTGGGGCGAGCCGTTGCCTGAAGAGCCGTAGTTGAGCTTGCCCGGATTACGCTTGGCGTAGTCCACCAGCTCGGTCATGTTTTTGGCGGGCAGAGAAGGATTGACCACCAGCACAAAGGGCACAGTGGCTACTTGCGTGACGGGTGCTAAGTCTTTGAACACGTCAAACGGCATCCTGCCCATGTGCGGGTTGGTGACGAAGATGTTGTTGGCACCCAGCAACCATGTGTAGCCGTCGGGCGTGCTCTTGGCCACTGTGTCTGCGCCCAGGTTCATGCCTGCACCGGGTCGGTTTTCGACGACGACGGGCTGGCCCCAGAGTTCGGTGAGTTTTTGGGCAATGATGCGGGCCAGTACGTCGTTGCTGCCACCGGGGGTGATGGGGACGATGAACTTGACGGGGCGGTTGGGGTAGGGGCCGGTTTGGGCGCTTGAGAGTGCGGGCAGCAGCAGGGCTGCGGCGAGGCTGAAGCTTAGAAATAAACGCGTTCGCATTTGGGTCTCCTCGGGTTGCACTGGATTCCCGCCTTCGCGGGAATGAAAAGTCACTGGTTATTCAACCTTCAGATTCGCATCCTGCACGGTTTTCTTCCAGCGGGCCGTGTCACTTTGTACCAGGTTGCCGAGTTGCTCGGGGCTGCTGATCTGGATCGTCAGGCCTTGTTTTTCCATCTGCTCGCGCACCTCCGGCAGGGCCAGCACGGCTTGGAAATCGCGGTGCAGTTGAGCGATCTTGTCGGGGGCGGTTTTGGCCGGGGCCAGCACCGCGTACCAAGCGTCCACCGTGTCCATGAGTTCAATGCCGATTTCTTTAAAGGTGGGCACGTTGGGCAACTGGGGCGAGCGAGCGCCACCCGTCACAGCCAACATGCGCAGCTTGCCTGCCTTGACCTGGGGCAGCATGGAGTGGAAGCTGGCAAACATCACCTGCACTTGGCCGCCAATCAAATCGGTGGTGGCATTGCTGATGCCCTTGTAGGGCACGTGCAGCATGTCAAAGCCTTGCTGCTGCTTGAGCAACTCCATGCCAAGGTGGTGGGGTGTGCCGTTGCCGGGGGAGGCAAAATTGATTTGACCGGGTTTGCTTTTGGCCAGGGCAATCAAGGTAGTCAAATCGTTAGCGGGTACGGCGGGGTTGACGACGATGGCGAAGTTGGCCACGGCCATTTTCATGATGGGGGCCAAGTCGGTCGTCACGTCAAAGGGAACGCGCTTATAGAGGTGGGGGGCCATGGTCATGCTGTTGATGGCCATCAGCAGGGTGTGGCCATCGGGCGCGGCTTTGGTGGCTGCTTCGACACCGATGTTGCCGCTGGCCCCGGGCTTGTTGTCCACGATGACGGGCTGCTTCCAACGTTCACTGAGCTTGGGCGCGACAATGCGGGCAATGATGTCGCTGCCACTACCGGGGGTGAAGGGCACGATGAGCGTGACGACGCGGTCGGGGTAGGCGAGTGCGTGTTGGCTGAGCAGACCTAGCACCAGTAAAGCGAAGAGTCTTTTGATGGAAGTGAACATGCTTTATTTCTCCTCTTTCATACCGAGTAACTTGAATGCGTTGCCAAAGTAGAGGCGGCGGGCGTCTTCTTTTGGCAGCTTGAGGTCTTCCACCGAGCGGATGCCTTCGCGGATGAACATGGGGCCTTCCTCGGGATCAAACGGACAGTCACTGGCAAACACCACTTTGTCGGCGCCAAAAAAATCCAGACCACAACGCAGGGCTGAGGACGAGCCGCCCAGCACCGTGTCGCCGTAAAACATCTTGAAATATTCCATGGGTTTTTTGGAGAGCTTCTTCAGCACATCAGCCTCAGCCGGGTCCACGCTGCGGCTGCCCAGTTGCGCCCAAAGCGTTTCTGCCCGGCCCGAGAAGTAGGGGATCATGCCGCCGCAGTGGTGGGTGATGAGGCGCAAATTGGGCAGCTTGTCGAACAGACCCGAGAACACCATGCGCGACATGGCCACGCTGGTCTCAAAGGGCCAGCCCAGCACCTGCCAGATTTCATAGTGGGATTTGTCCTCCCCCACGTAGTCCGCGCGCGAGCCGGGGCGGGCTGGGTGCATCCACACCGGCATGTTGTGGTGGTTGGTGATGCGCTCGAAGATGGGGAAGATGTCCGGGCCGTCCAGCGCACGGCCATTGACGTGGGAGAGGATTTGCACGCCCTTGGCACCGAGCTGCTCAATCGCGTAGTCCATCTCGGCCAGTGCGGCCTCGGTGTTGTTCATGGGCAGGGACGCCACAAAGGTGGGGAACTTGTGTGGCCATTGCTTGCAAATATCGGCCATGCTCTCGTTCGCCACGCGGGCAAAGGCGGGGGACTCATCTGGCCCGCCCAGCATCTCGGGTGAAGGCAGCGAGAGCGACAGTACCTGCTGCACCTCGGGCCAAGCGTCCAGCATGGCCACGCGAGCGGGCATGTCCCACAGCATGCGCAAGTTGGTCATGCGCTTGATCATGCCGGGCTCTTTGCCGTGTTTTTTCACCAGCTCCAGGTAGGGGAGCGGAAGTACGTGGTTGTAAATGTCGATTTTGATGTCGGTCATGGGGGTCTTTAAGGTAGGGGTACGGTGAGTGGGTCGTAGGAGTACAGCCACTCAGTGCGGGCTTTGCTCAGGTCTTGGTCGTGAAAGGCTTGGCGCATTTCGGCTTCGTCTTCAATGCGGTAGAGCGCGCGGCTGGCAGTGGAGCCGTTGACGATGCGGGCGGTGCGCTCCAGCCGGTTGCGCTGGTAGCGTTGCAGTGCGGCGGGCACGTCATTCAAGCCCTCTTCCAGGCAACGGGCCAGCACGGCCGAGTCTTCAATCGCCATCACCGCGCCAGACGCCATATAGGGCAGGGTGGGGTGGGCGGCATCGCCCAGCATCGTGACCAGTGGTGTGCTCCAGTTGGCGACCGGCGGGCGGTTGTTCAACGCGTAGCGGTAGCAGCTGTCGCGGTCGATGGCGTCGATCACGGTTTGGATGGTCGGGTGCCAGCCGACAAAATCAGCTTTCAATTCGGCCCAGGGGCGCTTTTGCGTCCATGACTCGGTCTCGGGCTGGTCGTGCTCCACCAGGCCGACAAAGTTCATCACCGCACCGGCGCGCAGGTAGTACATGACGGCGTGTTTTTTCGGCCCGCACCAAACGGTGGAGACACGTGCCATGATGTCACTGGGCAGTTGCTCCACCGGGATCACGGCGCGCCAAGCAATGTCACCCGTGTAGCTCACCGGTGTCTCGCCCAAAATCTGCGCGCGGATGGCGGACTTGATGCCGTCCGCGCCTATCAAGACATCACCGCTGACGCTGCGGCCATCGGCCAATTTCAAGGTGACACCAGCGCTGGATTCTTCAAAGCCTTCGACCTTGGCATTCAGCGTGATGCAGTCTGGGTCTAGCGCATAGACCTTGCGCGCCAGCACATCGTGCAGGTCGGCGCGGTGCAGGTGGTAGTAGGGCGCGCCGTGGGTGCTTTCATGCGCATTGCCCAGGGGCACGCTGTGCATCAGCTCGGCCGTGTCAAAGCGGCGGAACTCGAAAGCCTGCGGGCGCACGGCTACTTTCTCTAGCTCATCGCGCAGGCCTAGAGAATACAAAACTTTGACCGCATTGGCACTGCTCTGCACGCCCGCGCCCACCTCACCCAAGGCGGATGCTTGTTCAAAAATACGAACCTTAAAACCCTTTTGAATCAGACAGGCTGCTGCGGTCAGGCCGCCAATACCCGCGCCAGCAATGATGACGCTAAGCGCCTTCATTTTGCGAGCAAGGGGATGGATGAGTAGTCAGGCCCCTTGGGAATGGATGCGAGGTAGGCGTGGATGTCGGCCAAGTCTTCTTTGGAGAGGATTTTCTCGGAGTACTGCGGCATTGGGCCTTTGGTGTGGCGGATGAAGACGTTGATGAACTCAAACGGCTTGGGGTCGGGCGCGAGTTTGGGGCCGGTGATGCCACCTTGGCCTACAAAGCCATGGCATTGCCAGCAACCATTTTTAATGAATGTTTCTTTGCCTTTTTCGGCCGACTGGGCGAGGCACACCACCTGTGCGCCGAACAGCATTACCGCCAGTGCGGCAATTTTGAAAAGAATGGAAGTTTTCATTTTGTTGTCTCCAGCGTTAACGCGGTTGCGTCCAGACATTGAGCAAAGCAGGTTGGCCCGAGCGAACCACTTCCACCGCCTCTTTGAGTGCAGCTTTGAGTTGAGCCGGGTCTTTGATCGGCCCTTTGGCCCACCAGCCCATGGAGCGGGCCAGTTGGTGGTATTCGATATCGGGTTTCTCCAGGCTCGTGCCCACAGGCCCCATGTCACCGCCCAAGTTGACTTTGCGGTTGCGGAAGTTGGCCAAACGCTGCACGTGCATCACCTCCTGGTGATAGCCCCGGTTGTTGTGCATGACCGAGAGCAGAGGAATCTTGTGTTTGGCGGCGGTCCAGAGTACGCCGGGCGCATACATCAAATCGCCATCGGACTGGATCGAGACGGAGAAACGCCCCAGGTCTTTGTTGGCCAGCGCTGCACCCACGGAGGCCGGTGCACCGTAGCCCACGCCGTAGCCACCCGAGCGGCCCAGCCAGTGGTGGTGTTTCTCCATGGGCCACAAACGGCGTGGCCAATTGCTGACGTTGCCTTCAGAAGCCACTAATGACCAGTCCAGATGTTTGACCGCGTCAAACGTTTCCATCACCAAGCGTGCCGTGCTGATGGGGCTGGCGTCCCAGCCCAGGGCTGCGGCGGTACGAGCGCGCACACGCCCCTCTGCATAAGCTTTCTTGGCCACGTCGGTGCGCTTGGCTATGGCCGCTTTGCGCTCGGGCGTCAACGCCACTTTGATGGCGTCAATCAGCGCGGGCAAACTGGCCTGGGCGTCAGCCGCCATTTGCACGTCTACCACCTGAAAGCGCTGGAAGTCTTGGTAGTTGGCTTTGGTGTTGAGCTCCACCGAGTTGATGCTGATCAGCTTAGTGTTTGGTTTTATGCGGCTGGCTTGGTCGCCATGGCCACCGTTCTCATTGTTGTCGGTGTAGGCGTTGACGGTGGCCCAAAAATCGGACAACTCCAGGCCGATGATCACGTCGGCATTGGCCACCGCTGTGGGCGGGCTGGTCAGGTAGTGGGTGTGGGGAAAGTTCATGCGTCCACCTTGGTCAATGACTTTGGCTTGCAGCAACTCGGCCAGCTCGACCAGTAGTGGCACACCGGCGGGCGTGCGCGCGGCGCGGTCTACGACGATGACCGGGTTGTCGGCATTCACCAGCAACTTGGCCGCTTCTTTGATGGCACCACTGTCGCCCTGTGGCGGTGAAGTCGGCACGTAGCGCGGGATGTAGGGCATCTTGCCCGCGTGGGCGTGCATGGGGGCCATTTGCAGGGCCGCGTCCAGCGAAATTGCCACCGGGCCGTAGGGCGGTGTCATGGCGATTTTGTAGGCGCGGATGAAGGACTGCGAGAAATGCTGGAGCGAGACGGGCGTGTCGTCCCACTTGGTGTAGTCGCGCACCATGGCGTTGATGTCTTGTGCCGAGTGGAAGGTGGGTACGCCGGGTGGACGGTAGGCTGCATCCAGGTCATTGCCACCCACGATGATCATCGGCACGCGGTCGCACCAAGCGTTGTAGATCCCCATGGTGGCGTGTTGCAGACCCACAGTGCCATGGCACAGCGTCAGCAGCGGTTTGCCTGAGGCCTTGAAGTAGCCGTGCGCCATGCCGACCGCTGACTCTTCGTGCAAGCAGGTCAAAAACTCAGGCATTTTGTTGCCGCCGTAATCGATCAGCGACTCATGCAGCGCGCGAAAACTTGACGCGCAGTTGGAGGGCAGGTACTTGATGTCGAGCGATTTGATCACATCGACCATGAAGTCAGAGCCGGGGATGCCTTCGGCGTGGCCCAAGTCTGGGGGCACACCGGTCTCTGCCGCTGCGCCCTGTGCAGATGGCGGGAGAGCCGAAGGTTTTGCTGGTTTGGCAGGTGCCGGGTCAGCGGCTTGGGCCGTGGTGAGCACGGTGGCGGCACTGCTTGCCACGACGGTGCCCAAAAAACCTCGACGCCCTAAGGGTGAGGTGACCTTTTCTTTTGCCATGTTTCGCTCCTGGTGATTTGCGGGTCAGACCGAGGCAAATCCTAAGCGAAAGAGGGGCCAATGGGGCTAGGGAATATCCCGCCCTTGTTACTTTTGCTCTTGCAGAAATTCCAGCACGGCGGCATGGAATTTCTCAGGAACTTCCATGTGCGGCACATGGCCCACGCCTTCAAACTCCACCAGCTTGGAGCCGGGAATCATGTGCTGCGCAGCCTTGCCTAACGCGGGGAAGTTGCCCAGGGGCTTAACCACCTCGGGCGGCGCGAAGCGGCGGCCAAACACGGTGCGGTCTAGTTGTCCAATGGCAAGCAGCGTCGGCACAGTGAGTTTGGGCAGCTCGCTAAAGATGCCGCCCTCGTCAATCATCTGGTAGGTGAGGGCCGAGACGCGGGCAAAGCGCGGGTATTCGCCGCTTTTTTGCAGGCGGGCAAACACCTCCACCAGCCGCTCGGTTTGCGGTGTCCAGTTAGGGAAATAGCTCTTGAGGAAGTTGCTGTAGCTGGTGGGCGTTTGCGCCATTTCCAGCTTAACCAAGTTGTCGGTGGCTTGCGGGGGAATGCTGAGTTTGTAGTCTTCCAGGCCCAGTGGGTTCTCAAGTACCAGTGCGGTCACGCGTGTTGGGTTGCGCCGCGCAAAGTGAACGCCCAGCATGCCGCCCATGCTGTTGGCGATGACGGCTACTTTTTCAACCTTGAGGTGGTCCAGCAAGCGCGTGGTGTTGGCGACCAGCATTTCAAAGGTGTAGCGCATTTCAGGCTTGGAGGATTTTCCAAAACCAATCTGATCTGGCGCGATGACGCGGTAGCCCTTCTCTGACAGTGCTTTGAGGGTATTGGCCCAGTAGTCGCCTGCGAAATTTTTGCCGTGGAAAAGAACGACGGTTTTGCCGTTGGCTTGCGCAGGCTTGACGTCCATGTACATCATGCGTACCGGCTGTCCCTGCAAGTCAAACTGCAAGGTTTGCACAGGGTAGGGGTAGGCCCAACCCTCCATGGCCACGCCCAGGGCGTCGCTATCGGCGTAGCTGGGCGCCGAGGGTACGGTTGATTGAGCTAGTGCGCTGGCCGATGCTAGCAGTAGGGTTGCCGCCAAATGGCAAGCATATTTCGGGAACTGCGACTTCATTACTTGGCTTCGTTGATCATGAGCATGGTTTTGTCTTCCACTTCCCTGGCAACTTGCGCAAGCGTTGGATCCTGCGACAGCAGTGCCAGCATGTCTGCCGGTTTGATCATGCCGATGTGGGTTTTCCCTTTTTCGGTATAGACCGAAATTCGGCAGGGTAGTGCCATGTTCATGCGCATGTCGCTGGCCAACACTTTGGCCGCTTGGGCTGGGTTGCAGACCTCAAATACGCGGCATGCATCCGTGAATTCAATGCCCTTGCTGCGCAGGGTGTTGCCAATGTCGTGAATGTGCAGTACGCCAAAGCCGTGCCGCTTGACGGCGGCATCAAGGTCGGTGGCGGCTTGTTCGAAGGATTTATTGGTTTCAACGGTGTAGTACATAGAAGACTTTCGGTAATTGTCCAATGGTTATAAGCGTGAGCAGCTATAAAAAATATAGTGCCACGTTAGCTTGATTTCAGCTCATGAGAGGCTAGGCCTGCTCAGTCAAGGCTTAGTTTGGCACGTTGTCGTTGGATTGAGCGCCGGTCACGCGGCGCGCACCATCAAAGCGGCGGCTCCAGTAACTCACGCGCATGTCTTCTACCCGCACGGCTGAACCTGGCTTGGGCGAGTGGATGAATTTGTCGTCACCAACGTAGATGCCTACGTGGCTGAATGCGCGCCTCATGGTGTTGAAAAACACCAAGTCGCCGGGGACGAGTTCGGTGCGGTCAATGGTTTGTGTGGCGGCGGCTTGCTGCTCGGCTTTGCGGGGCAAAATCAAGCCCACGGTTTGTTCAAACATGGCGCGCACAAAGCCACTGCAGTCAAAGCCGGATTCAAAACTGTTGCCACCGCGCCGGTAGGGAACGCCCAGCGCCCCCATGGCGGATACGACCAGCTCAGACGCCTTGTTGCCCATGGTTTGGGTGACCTGTGTGATCTTGCCCAACAGGCCTTTGTCGGCCAGCAAACGTTCCATATCGTCGGTCTGATCTGCCGGTGCTGCATGGGCACTCACTGCCAAGAGCAGGCTAAAGAGTAGGGCGTTGATTCGCATGACGGGTAGGATAGCGGTTTGCAATGCGTGGTGTCAAGTTAAAGTTTTTTCTCGAAATACTTTGCAACACATTGATTCATATTGACTATTTAAGGTTTACCTATGTTTAACGCGTTAGTTCTAGACAATGCCAACGGGTTTTCGGCCTCGGTCCAGCAGCTTGATGAGTCCCGCCTGCCACCGGGCGATGTTACCGTAGCCGTGGAATATTCCACCCTCAACTACAAAGACGGCCTAGCCATCACCAACAAAGGCCCGGTGGTGCGCCACTGGCCCATGGTGGCCGGCATTGACGGCGCGGGCACGGTCATTGAATCCAGCCACCCCGGCTGGAAGGCGGGCGACACCTTTGTGCACAACGGCTGGGGTGTGGGCGAAACCCATTGGGGTTGCTTGGCTGAGAAGGCCCGCCTGAAAGGTGACTGGCTGGTGCGCCTGCCCAAACCCTTCACCGCCCGCCAAGCCATGGCCATTGGCACCGCAGGCTACACCGCCATGCTGTGCGTGATGGCGCTAGAAGACAGTGGCGTGGTCCCCGACGCCGGTGAGGTGCTGGTCACCGGGGCCACTGGCGGGGTTGGCAGCGTGGCCATCGCTCTATTGGGGCGCCTGGGCTACAAAGTAGTGGCCGCCACGGGCAAAGCCAGTGAAGAGCCCTACCTGCGCTCACTCGGGGCCAACGCCGTGATGGATCGGGCCGAACTGGGCAAGCCTGGCAAACCCTTTCAGAAAGAACGCTGGGCAGCGGCGGTGGATACCGCTGGCTCCCACACCCTGGCCAACGTGCTTGCGCAAATGCGCTACGGCGGTGTGGTGGCGGCCTGCGGGCTGGCGCAGGGCATGGATTTGCCCACCACGGTGATGCCCTTTATCTTGCGCGGCGTCACGCTGGCGGGTGTGGACTCAGTAATGGTTCCCGTTGCCAAACGGCAAAGTGCCTGGGACCGGCTGGCCCGCGACCTGGACTTGAGCCTGCTTGAGAGCATCATCGAAGAAGTGCCCCTGCAAGCCGCCATCACCAAAGCCCAACAGCTCATGGACGGCCAAGTTCGCGGCCGGGTGCTGGTGCGCGTTGCGCCTTAAGTCTCCCTCCTTACATTGACTGGAAATTCCCATGCTCCTAGACGCCGAAGACTGCCAGCTCATCCTGGTTGACTACCAAACCAAACTCATGCCCGCCCTGCACGAGGGCTCTGCCGTGCTGGCCAACGCAATGCGCCTAGCCAAGCTGGCCAAGCTCATGCACGTGCCACTCTGGGCCACCGAAGAAAACCCCAGCAGCCTCGGCCCCAACATGCCCGAGCTGGTCGCGTTGATTCAGCAGGCAGGCGGCAAAACCCTGGCCAAAATGCAGTTCAGCGCCGTGGAAGAAGGCCTAGGCGAATGGCTGCGCCCACCCGCACCCATCTCCGCCCCCAAAGGCAACGCCCGCAGCCTGCCCAAACACCTGCAAAAGCCACAAGCGAATGAGACGGCCCTGCGCAACACCCTCGTCATCGCCGGTTGCGAAGCCCATGTCTGCCTGCTGCAAACCGCGCTCGATCTGCTGGAAGACGAATTCGACGTCTGGGTCGTCACCGACGCCTGCACCTCCCGTTCTGAGCGCAACCGCGACGCCGCCTTTGATCGCCTAGCCGGTGCAGGCGCGGAGTTGGTCACCACAGAGATGGTCGCTTTTGAGTGGCTGCGCTCGGCGGAGCACCCGGCGTTTAGGGAGGTGTTGGCGTTGATGAAGTAGGGTTTGCAATTGAACTGTGACGTCGATGCATTCAAAATCGAACGCAAAGCAACTTCGTTGCTTCAAGATACACCCATTACCAGATTCGATCCCGTATTCTGGCTTGAGTCCGTTGCCGTGATCACGTTCGGTATCTCTTGGCCGTCAAGGGCGAAGCCATACTCGGCGATAACGGAGAAACCTGATCGCTCGATCACCATCACCTTGTGCGTCATGAATCTGCAACGCGAAGACCTCAAACCCCCACCATGCTAAGCATCCGCACCGCCACCCCCAACGATGCGCCGGCATTGCTCAAAATCTATGCGCCGTATGTACGCGACACGGCGGTGTCGTTTGAGATGGATGTTCCCAGTCTTGCGCAGTTTGAGGGGCGTATTGCCAAAGCGCTTGAGACTTGGTCTTGGATCGTCGCGGAGCAGGGCGGGCAAGTCGTGGGCTACGCCTACGGGGTGATGCACCGCGAGCGAGCGGCGTATCAATGGGTCGTCGAAACTTCGGTTTACCTTGATCCCAGCGCACAAGGGCAAGGTCTTGGCAAGGCCCTGTACGCCGAGCTGTTGGCGCGCTTGGCCGCACGTGGATTCTGCAGTGCCATGGCCGTCGTGGTGCTGCCCAACGCGGCCAGTGTGCGGCTGCATAAGTCCATGGGTTTCAGACAAATCGGAGTCGTGGAGCGCTCAGGCTGGAAATTTGGTGCGTGGCACGACACAGCTTGGTTCCAATGCCAATTGCGCGACAGGCCACCGCACTAGCGTGTACTTGATCAAGCCAAGGCCAAATCAAGCACACCCTTGGCCGCAGGCCGCGCCAGTAGGGAAGCAAACCAGCGTTCAATGTTCGGGCGCTTCTCGCGCGCTTGTGGCATGCCAAGCCAGCGTTGCACTTCGCAGCCCAACGGAATATCGGCCATGGTGAAGCGTTCACCGACCATAAAACTACGGTTAGCCAAGTGCGCATCGAGCAGTGCCATAAGTGGCTCGACAGCTGCGTTGGACTGCGCGACCACCGTCGGGTCGCGTTGGTCAGCAGGCAAGCGCACCAAATGCCAAAAACCGCTACGGCTGGCCGGGTTGACCAGGGTTTGCTGCCACTCCATCCAACGCTCAGCGTCAAAGCGTTCTTGGAGATGCTCTGGGTACAAATTGCCCAGTGAGTGTTTGGCGCACAGGTAGCGGGTGATGACGTTCGACTCCCACAGCACGTAGTCACCGTCTTGGAGCGTTGGCACTTGTGAATTCGGGTTGAGCGACTTATACGCCGGTGTTTTGACCACGCCATGCACGCCACCGGCCTCATGGCGCTCAAAGTCCAAGCCCAGCTCTTGCGATGTCCAGATCACTTTTTTGACGTTGATGGAGGTCATGCGACCCCAGATTTGTAGTTGGCTCATGGTCGCTGACCTGCGTTATTTTTAATCGCCTGAGCAGCTTGGCGCACCAGCTCTGGCCCCTGATAAATCAGCCCAGTGTAAATCTGCACCACGTCGGCCCCGGCTTCGATCTTGCTCACCGCGTCTTGCGCGCTCATTATGCCGCCCACGCCGATGATGGGATAGCCCTTGCCTAGCGCGGTGCGCAGTTGGCGAATGACGCGGTTGCTTGATTCGAGCACTGGTGCGCCTGATAGGCCACCTGCCTCGTCGGCGTGCTGCAAGCCCTGTACGGCCTCGCGGTTCAGGGTGGTGTTGGTGGCGATCACGCCGTCCATGCCGTGGCGCGTCAGGGTGGCTGCGATGACGTCGATTTGTGCTTCGTCCAAGTCAGGGGCGATCTTGACGAAGATCGGCACGCGTTTGCCTTGTTGTTGGCTCAATTCCTCGCGCCGTTGGGCGATGGCAGCCAGCAGACTGTCTAGCGCCTCGTCGCTTTGCAGCGCGCGCAGGTTTTTGGTGTTGGGGCTGGAGATGTTGATGGTGACGTAGTCGGCATGGGGGTAAACGCCGTTCAAGCCCAGCAAATAATCATCCGTAGCGCGCTCGATAGGCGTGGCCGCGTTTTTGCCGATGTTCAGGCCCAGCAACATAGGCGTGCCCTGTGTTTGCTTGCGAAATGTGGCGCGCTGCACATTGGCCACAAAGGCGTCCAGCCCGTCGTTGTTAAAGCCCAGGCGGTTGATGAGCGCGTTGGCCTGCGGCAGGCGAAACATGCGCGGCTTGGGGTTGCCGGGTTGCCCCAGCGGCGTCACCGTGCCGACCTCGACAAAGCCAAAGCCCATGGCCCCCAGGCCGTCAATGCAGCGGGCGTTTTTGTCCAGACCTGCGGCCAAACCCACACGGTTGGGGAACTTAAGGCCCGCCAGGGTGACGGGGTCATCGACACGCCCATTGCAATAGGCCCAAGTCAACGGCGTACCTTGGGCCTTGGCCAGCAAGGTGATCGTTAAATCGTGCGCGGTCTCGGGGTCAAGGCTGAACAAGAAGGGGCGGGCGAGGGCGTAGGGGATGAGGGACATGAGAGGGGTTTCCTGTAAGCGGTGGATTTTCTCAGATCGCAAACACCGTTCTGACGGCGTTTGGACGTCATCTAATTCACAATGATCCTCCGCGAGAGAACGTGTTGGTGCCTAAGTCGATGGTGGACGAGCGGGTTAATCGGATATGTGTCAACGGATGACTTGAATTTTCTTGAGCTGGTACAAAGCCTCCAGTGCCTCGCGCGGGCTTAAATTATCCGGATTAAGGGCTGCAAGCGCCGCCTCGATGACATGGCCAGCTCCGTTTTCTATAGGGACGTCTGACATCACCGGCGTCGCAAACAAATCCACTTGCGCTTGAGATTGCAGGGCCTGCGTCTCTAGCGTGGCCAGGGCGTGGCGGGCGTGGTTGAGCACAGCAGCAGGCATGCCGGCCAAGCGGGCGACCTGAATGCCGTAGCTGCGGCTGGCGGGGCCGCTTTGAATCTCGTGCAAAAAGACGATGTCGTGGCCCGACTCTCTGGCGCTGACGTGCACGTTGACGGCGGCGTGGTGCTTGGCGGGGAACTCGGTCAGCTCAAAGTAGTGGGTTGCAAACAGGGTGTAGGCCTGGGTGCGGTCGTGCAGTTGCGTGGCAATTGCGCTGGCCAGCGCCAGGCCGTCAAAGGTGGAGGTGCCGCGGCCGATTTCGTCCATCAGCACCAGCGAGTTGGGCGTGGCGTTGTGCAGAATTTGCGCGGCCTCCAGCATCTCCAGCATGAAGGTGGATTGCGCATTGGCCAGGTCGTCCGCCGCGCCGATGCGGGTGTGGATGGCGTCGATGGGGCCGAGTCGGCAACTGGCTGCCGGGACGTAACTGCCCATGCTTGCCAGCAGCGTGATGACGGCAATCTGGCGCATGTAGGTGGACTTGCCGCCCATGTTCGGGCCGGTGATGATTTGCATGCGCTGCTTTGGGCCTAGGCGCGTGTCGTTGGCGATGAACTCGCCCCGGCTGGTTTCCGCCAGCCTGGCCTGCACCACCGGGTGGCGCCCCTTGGTAATGTCAATGCAGGGCTCGGCCACGAACTGCGGTGCGCACCAGTCCAGCGTGAGGGAACGCTCGGCCAGCGCGCACAGCGCGTCCAGCGTGGCCAGGGCGCGGGCAAGCTGGGAGAGGGCGTTGATATGGGGTTGAAGCGCATCCAGCACCTGCTCAAACAGCCACTTCTCGCGCGCCAGGGCACGGTCTTGCGCGCTCAGGGCCTTGTCTTCAAAGGCCTTGAGTTCGGGGGTGATGAAGCGCTCGGCGTTCTTGAGCGTCTGGCGACGCCGGTAGTCGTCCGGCACTTTGTCCACCTGGCCCTGCGTGACCTCAATGAAAAAGCCGTGTACCTTGTTGAACTGCACGCGCAGGTTGGCAATGCCGGTTCGGGCCTTTTCGCGCACTTCCAGGTCGAGCAAAAACGCGTCGCAATTGGTCTGGATGGCGCGCAGCTCGTCGAGCTCGGCGTCAAAGCCGTCGCGGATGACACCGCCATCGCGCACCAACGCAGCGGGCTCGTCCAGCAGGGCGCGGTGCAGCAAATCGGCGCAACCCGTGGGGGGCATCAGATGCCCTGAGATTTGTTCCAATAGTGCTTCTGATCCTTGAAGGACTTTCGTAAGCAGCTCCGTTTTTTGTAGCGTATTCTGCAAAGCCACCAGCTCGCGAGGGCGCACCTGACGCAAGGCGATGCGGGCGGTGATGCGCTCCACGTCGCTGCTGCCTTTGATCTGATCACGCAGCTTTGACCACGGGCCTTGGTGCAGTGTGGCGATGGCGTCCAGCCGTTGCTGCGGCACACGGCGATCGCGCAGCGGGCTGAGCAGCCAATTTTTCAGTAGGCGGCTGCCCATGCCGGTCATACAGCTGTCCAGCAATGAAAACAGCGTGGGCGAGTCCTCGCCACGCAGGGTCTGCACCAGCTCCAGGTTGCGCCGGGTGGTGTGCGGCAGGTCGATCAGCTCGTCGCTGCGCTGCACGCGCACGCTGTGCACATGGGTGAGCGTGCGGCCCTGGGTGTGCTCGGCGTAGGTCAGCAGTGCGGCGGCAGCGGCATGGGCTTGGGGCAGGGCATCGGCCTGCCACGGGGCCAGGCTGGCGGCCTTAAGCTGAGTTAGCAGCTTGGCCACGCCCGATGCACTGTCAAACTGCCACTCAGGCCGCAGGCTGTAGGAGATAGCACTTGAAACAGAGCCTGATTGGCGCAGGCCCAGCAGCCGTGCCTCAAACGCGGGTGTGGCCCCGGCGCTGTAGATCAACTCGCCCGGCGCAATGCGGGCCACCCATTCAGTCAATTCGTCAGGCGGGCACTCGGCCAGAAACACCTCGCCCTGCGTCACGCTCAGCCAAGCCAAGCCGCAGCGGTTGCGCGGGCCTTGGTGGATGGCGAGCAGGAGCGACTCGGTTTTGTCGCTCAGCAGTGCGCTGTCGGTCAGCGTGCCGGGGGTGACGACGCGCAGCACCTTGCGCTCCACCGGGCCTTTTGAAGCCCCCACCTCGCCCACCTGCTCGCAAATCGCCACCGATTCACCCAGCTTGATAAGGCGTGCCAGGTAAGTCTCCACCGCATGAAAGGGCACGCCCGCCATGGCGATAGGCTGCCCGGCGGACTGGCCGCGCTGGGTCAGCGTGATGTTGAGCAGGGCGGCGGCTTTCTCAGCGTCGGCAAAAAACAACTCGTAGAAGTCGCCCATGCGGTAGAAAACCAGGGTGTTGGGGTACTCGGCTTTGATGGCCAGGTACTGCTGCATCATGGGGGTGTGGCCCGTAAATAATGCGTCAGCTAAAACGTTGGGGGAAACCTCTTTAGACATCAAAAAGCTACGTGATTCTCAATAAGTTATGTGGAGATTGTCGGTTAAACCACAGATGTTCTATCCGCGCATGCAACTTGGAAGTGGTTTCAAGTTGATCCGAAGCGTGATATGGCTGATTTTCAATCCATCTAACCTTCGTTGGATAACCAGTTCGTGACCTACTCTAGTGGCTAGAAAAATAGAGACAAAGCTCGACTCATATGACTTGGATCATATGCAGAAGGACATGCATCGGACATACTTCTTGTATCAAATGATGTGAGAAGCCAATGTTCAGTTCAATTTTTCAATTCGGCGAAATTCGTCCGGAATATCAAATCCCGGTACTCAACGAGCGCGCGGTTCGCGCAGCAGCGGGAATTTTGTTTTTCGTTGCCCTGATTTGCTTCATGAACGCCTGGCTGACGGGTAACTTCCAGCCCACAAGGGTGTTTGTCGTCGGCTTCCTGGTCGACTTCATCATCCGCATCTTCGTGAATCCGCGCTTTTCTCCCACACTGATTTTGGGTGAATGGATGGTGCGCAAGCAGCAGCCCGAGTGGACTGGCGCCCCACAAAAGCGCTTCGCGTGGGCCATCGGTTTCGTGCTGGCGGCGATCATGTTGTATCTGGTGGTGCTTAACAACGTTATCGGCCCGATCAATTTGATCGTCTGCGCGCTGTGCCTGATCTTGCTGTTTTTCGAAACGGCCTTTGGTATTTGCATCGGCTGCAATATCTACAACCAGTTCAACAAGGAAAAAGCGCAACTTTGTCCCGGCGGCGTGTGCGAGATGCCTGCGGGCCAAGCCAAGCGAGCTTCCTTGGGTCAAATCGCCATCATCACGACCTTCCTGGCCGCGATGGCTGGCGTTGCTCCAGCGGTTTACGGCACTGCGCCCAAGCGCGCGGCGGAGTTCGACAAAACCGTCGCCGCGCCGCTTGCCATCGAAGTGGATCCCGCTGAAGCTGCTCGTTGCAAGGTGCCAGATTTCGCAATCGCCATGGGGCACGAGGAAATGTGGAAGCTGCACAACAACTGCAAGTGATCATCGCCCCGTAAGGGAACAAGAACCTCACACGCCATTGCCCATGACCCTCTCCAAACCGATCCGACGACGTCTCACCCTTGGCGGCGCGGCCATCCTGCTCATTGGCGCTTTTTTCTTTGTGATGATGCGCGCGGGTCCGCTGGCGCCTATCAAAGTGACGATCACGCAGGTCAAAGAGGGCAGTTTCGCGCCTGAAATTTTTGGAATAGGCACGGTGGAGGCTCGCCGCAGCTGGATGATCGGACCGACGGTGGCGGGCCGTGTTCTCAGCGTCAAAGTGGACGTGGGCGATACCGTCAAGGCGGGGCAGCTGCTGGCGGAGATGGACCCGGTGGACATCGATCAGCGATTGGTTTCTTTGGACGCAGCTATTGAGCGGGCCAAGAGTGCGCAAGCCGTGGCCACGGCGCAGCAGGCGGACGCGGTCGCCAAGCGTGAATTGGCGGGGTCCAACATGCGCCGCAACCAGGATTTGGCTGACAAGAATTTCGTCAGCTCTGGCGCTTTGGAGGCCAAAGTCCAGGAGAAGGTCTCGGCGGATGCCGGGCTGGAGTCGGCGCGCGCCAATGCGGCCGGCGCAGCGCAGGATCTGAATCGTGCCAAGGCGGACCGCGCCGCGCTGATGCAGCAACGCGCCAACGTCCGCTTGATCGCGCCGTCCGACGGCGTGGTGTCCGCGCGCGACGCTGAACCAGGCTCGACAGTCATAGCGGGCCAAGCGGTGCTGCGCGTGATCGATCCTGCGAGCCTGTGGGTGAAACTGCGTGTGGATCAGGGCCGCTCGGGCGGACTAGCGCAGGGCTTGAAGGCGCGCATGGTCTTGCGCTCCCAGCCGCATGCAGACCTTGCAGGCGCGGTAGCCCGCGTTGAGCTACTTAGCGACAGCGTGACCGAAGAGCGCATTGCCCAAATGTCATTTAACAAGATTCCGGTAGGCGTCTCAGTTGGGGAGATGGCAGAAGCAACCATTCAACTCCCGGCCATTGCCTCCTCCCTGATCGTCCCGGCGGCGAGCCTTCAGCGCCAAGCAGGCGTGACCGGCGTGTGGCGCATGGCGTCAGGCAAGCCTGCCTTTGTCGCGGTCCGCATTGGGGCCACAAGCCTCGATGGTCTCGTTCAGATTGTTGAGGGGTTGCACGCTGGCGACGAGATCGTGGTTTACAGCCAGAAGCCCTTGGTTGCAGATGCTCGAATACAAGTCGTCGATGCTCTGGTCAAGTCCACCGCTGCGACAGGAGCCAGCCAGTGATCAGTCTGGCCGGCCGCGACATCCTGCATGCGTGGCCCAAGTTTGTCCTCACGGGCATGGGTTTGGGGCTGCTCATTGGCGTGACTTTGTCCATGGCGGGCGTGTACCGCGGTATGGTGGACGACGCGCAGGCCTTGCTCACCAACAGCGGGGCCGACTTGTGGGTGGTGCAAAAAGACACGCAGGGCCCCTACGCGGAGTCGTCCAGCATTAAGGACGATGCCATTCACGGCATCGAAGGTATGCCCGGGGTGGCCTTGGCCGCCAACGTGACCTACTTGAACATGCAGGTGCGTCGGGGCGCCGATGAGGCGCGCGCGATGGTGGTGGGCATCGAACCAGGCAAGCCAGGCAGCCCGACCCACCTGGTGGCGGGCCGTCCATTGACGCGCGGCCACTACGAGGCCGTGGCGGACGTGAAGACCGGCTTCGTCCTGGGGGACCGTATTAGCATCCGTCGCCATGACTACGACGTAGTTGGTTTGACCCAGCGCATGGTCTCTTCAGGTGGTGACCCCATGGTGTTCATTCCGTTGAAAGACGCCCAGGAAGCGCAGTTTCTGAAAGACAACGACGCCATCGTCAATGATCGCGCTCGCACGGCGGCCAATCCCGCCTTCAATCGACCCGGTGTGCCGGGGCTGTTGGACGCGGCCATCGCGACCCAAACCAGCAGCCACAGTGTCAATGCCGTTCTGGTGCAGGTCCGCGAGGGCTTCTCGCCCGACCAGGTGGCAGAGCCGATCCGGCGCTGGAAGCATCTTGAAGCCTATGACCGCGCGGGGATGGAGGACATCCTGATCGCCAAGCTCATCGCCACATCCGCCAAGCAGATTGGCATGTTTCTGGTGATTCTGGCGATTGTGAGCGCAGCCATTGTGGCCTTCATCATCTATACCATGACCATGGGCAAGCTGCGCGAGATTGCGGTCCTGAAGCTCATTGGCACGAGCAACATTACCATTGCCTCAATGATCTTGCAGCAGGCATTGGGCTTGGGCGTGATTGGATTCTTGGTGGGCAAGCTGGCCGCCACGCTTTGGGCGCCGGTGTTTCCCAAATATGTGCTCTTGCTGCAAAGCGATGCCTTGCGCGGCTTTGCAGCGGTGATGTTGATCTGCGTGTTGGCGAGCACCTTGGCCATCCGCATCGCGATCAAGGTCGATCCGGGCGAGGCGATTGGATGATGTCCTGGTTTGAAAAAACCATCAGCGCTGCGCCATTGTCCCGGCAGGGCGGCATCGTGGTTCAGGGTCTGCGCAAGGTCTATGGGCAAGGCGATACCGCTGTGGAGGCCTTGAAGAGTGTGGACATGGTGGTGGGCCCCGGAGAGGTGGTGGGGCTGGTTGGCCCGTCGGGTTCCGGCAAAAGCACACTGCTCAAATGCCTGGGTGCCATCATTGAGCCGACGTCGGGTCGCATGGTGCTGGGTGGAAATACGATTTATGACAACGCGTGGGCGACCAACGATTTGCGGTCGCTCAGACGCGACAACATTGGCTTCGTGTTTCAGGCCCCGTACTTGATCCCCTTCCTCGATGTGACAGACAACGTGGCCTTGCTGCCCATGTTGACGGGCATGCCCAATGCGGCAGCCCGAGCCAGAGCCATGGAGCTTCTTGTGGAGCTGGATGTGGCGCATAGGGCGCAGGCCCAGCCCTCGCAGCTATCAGGCGGTGAGCAGCAGCGGGTGTCGATTGCCAGGGCCTTGGCCAACCGGCCGCCCGTGATCCTTGCGGATGAACCGACCGCGCCGCTGGACAGCGAGCGGGCCTTGGCTGTCATGCGCATCCTGAATCGAATGGCCAAGCAGTCTCAGGCGGCGGTGATCGTGGTGACGCACGACGAGAAAATCCTCCCGACCTTCAAACGGATTTACCACATCCGGGACGGCAGGACCGTTGAAGAGCAGGGCGAGGGAAGATCCTTGGATTAAAAAACCTTGCTTCCTTCGGCTCACCCTTTTCTAACGTATCGAGAATCTCATTTGAAGTAGAAATTTCCTGTCAAATTCGGGCACAATATATCATTATTTGCTGATGTATGGATTTAAGTTAACCGCGCACGTTGTCGCATCACAAGTAGCAGGAGCAAAGCACATGGATTTCACAGTTGGTATGTTGCTAACAACCTTCATATTGTCGGTTTTAGCACTATTTTTCTTTATTTGGTCGTTGGCCAAGGGGATGTTTGGAAACGGTTCAAGCGCAGCAAACGAAATTTTTGCACCTCGAGAATTAGGTCACGTCGAAGACCCTTCAGCCACCGAATCGTCTCAACGGGCGTTACAGCAGGCAATGAACCCGCAGCTAGCGCAGCACGATGGCATGGTGGAAAAGGACTTGGCAGCGCGAGCGCGGGCGGATCAGTCCACTTCTTTGGTGGTCGGTGTTTGTCTGACCTTGGCCGTTGTTTGGCTGGTGTTAGCTTCGCTTGCGGGACTAATATCGTCCATCAAACTGCACGCGCCAGACTGGTGGGTTGACTACGCTTGGCTGACCTTTGGCCGCATACGTCCGATGCACCTGAACATGGTGGCTTATGGTTGGTGTTCGTTAGCCGGTATTGGGGTTGCCATGTGGCTGATTCCGCGCTTGCTCAAAACCGAATTGATCGGGGCCCAGTTTGCGTTGGTGGGCGGCGCACTGTGGAGCGTGGGCGTTTTTGCAGGCACCTTAGCAATCGGTATGGGATATTCCGACGGACTGGAGTGGTTGGAGTTCCCATGGCAGTTTGACATTTTTCTGCTCATTGGTGGTGCTTTAGTTGGACTACCGCTCTTGCTAACGTTGCTGCGCCGCAAGGTTGAGCATTTGTATGTTTCAGTCTGGTACATCGGCGCCGCGTTTTTGTGGTTCCCCGTGATGTTTTTGATAGCCAACTGGCCCGGTCTGCATTTTGGCGTGCAACAGGCTACGATGAATTGGTGGTTTGGTCACAACGTGCTGGGCCTTTGGTTCACCCCCCTTGGACTTGCGGCGTCTTACTACTTCATTCCCAAGGTGATTGGCAAACCCATCCATTCATACAACTTGTCATTGCTTGGTTTTTGGTCGCTCGCCTTTTTTTATAGTCAAGTTGGAGGCCACCACTTGATTGGTGGACCAGTACCTTCGTGGTTGATCACCATTTCGATTGTTCAAAGCATGATGATGGTGGTGCCTGTGTTTGCAGTTGCAGTCAACCAGCACATGACGGTTCTGGGTAATTTTCGGGCTCTGATTTACTCGCCCACACTGCGCTTTATTGTGCTGGGCGCAATGATGTACACCGCAGCTTCAGTGCAGGGCTCACTTGAAGCCTTGCGGGCGGTGAATGATGTGACCCACTTTACGCACTACACGGTTGCCCATGCTCACCTGGGACTGTACGGCTTCTTCTCGATGGTGATGTTCGGTTCTATCTATTTCATTATGCCGCGAGTGATGAATTGGGAGTGGCCTTATCCCCGCTTGATCGCCCTGCATTTTTGGTTGGTATTGATCGGATTTGCGATTTACTTTGTCTGGCTCTCGATCGGCGGCTGGTTGCAAGGCTTAGCCATGTTGGACGCCAAAACACCCTTCATCGAATCCGTCAAGCTCACTCTGCCATATTTGGAAGCGCGCTCGATTGGAGGGGGCTTGATGACGCTGGGGCACCTGGTGTTTGCATTCCACTTTTTTGCGATGGGATGGAAGTTTGGGCCACGCCGCTTGGGCGCAGCGCTGATTGGTCCGGAACTGTTCAAACAGAAAATCGAGCAAGGGGAAGCATCATGAGCAAAGGCAAAAGTTTATGGGAAATGGACGAGATTCGGATCGCAACTGGGGCGATGGTGATTTTGGGTAGTGCCACCGCATTGCTTGTGGTTGTGCCCTACATGCTGTTGGAAAAAATCAGACCACCGGAGAAACTCATACCGTATACGGCTACCCAATTAGTGGGGCGCCAGTCTTACATTGCAAACGGTTGCGTTTATTGTCATTCACAGCAACCTCGTGATACTAAACAGGCACCGGACTTCCTGCGGGGTTGGGGAAGGGCACCCGTTGCGGCTGACTACGCTTTTGACACTCCCCATCTGCTGGGAACTATGCGCACCGGACCTGACTTGTTGAATATTGGAGCACGTCAGCCAAGCAGTGATTGGCATTTGGGGCATCTGTACCAGCCCCGTGCATACACACCAGGCTCAACCATGCCGTCGTATCCGTACTTGTTTAATGTACACAAGGGGCAGGCTATGCCCGATGAGACTGTGGTGAATCTGCCGTCAAAGTGGAAAAACGAAGGGGAGGTGGTGATTGCGAAGCCCGAAGCGCTTGCGCTTGTGGACTACCTCAAGTCGCTTAATCGAACCTATCCGGTTCTGCCGGCAGCCGAAGCAGCCCAGGAGAAGCCATGAAGTCCAAGTTGCCAAATCCAAGACCATTGGCTCGCGAGCGCTCCGATCCAGACGAGGACACCCGACCCTTGCCTTGGTTTTTGATCATGTTCCTGGGCGCCATGGCCATGTGGGGAGCCTTCTACATTTATACAACGCCTTCGGGTGAAGAGTCTGTGTGGGGTGATCAACGTACAGTGGCTTCTTTGCGACCACCTTTGCCCGCCGCAGGTGGTGTTGTGTCAAAAATTGATGGTAAACAACTGTTTTCCGCAAATTGCGCAGCCTGTCATCAAGCAAGTGGGTTGGGTTTGCCTGGCGTGTTTCCGCCGTTTGTCGGCTCTGAATGGATACTAGGCTCTGAAAAAACATTAGCCTCAATCTTGATTCATGGCATGTCGGGTAGCTTGACGGTCAAAGGAAGCAACTACAACGGGGCTATGCCAGCCTTCGGGGAGACTTTGAGTGATGCTGAACTGGCCGGTGTCATGAGCTATATACGTAGTGAATGGGGAAACGCAGCGCCCGCAGTAACACCAGAGGCAGTAAAGGCACAGCGCGACGCGACCCAGGAACGTAAGGAGCCGTACAAGGGTGAAGCCGAACTCAAGTCCATCTCCTGAGCCAATTGGTACCACCGGACTGCTGCACACTTTTGCAGCTAGTCTGGCGGTGCTGGTGATCGGTGTTGCGCTGTTGTTCGATGTCACCGACCATGGCCGATCTTTCACTACTGAGTCACTGCGGCGCGGCCAAGTTGTGCGCAAATCGATTCCTATTCCCAACCTTTTGACGGTGGATCAACACGGGGACCGCATGCCACTGCGGCAGTGGCTTGCGCAAGATAATCGGGTGGTCATTCTGGATTTTGTCTATACCCGTTGCCAGTCACTGTGCTCGTCACTGGGCTCCATTTACCAACAGATGCAAGCCGAACTAATTGCTCGTGGCCTGCAAAAGAGGGTTAGTTTGCTGTCCATCAGTTTCGACCCGGTGCACGATCAACCTCAGGCTCTTGCTATTTATGCATTACGCATGGGCATGCAGCCAGAGTCTTGGCAGATTCTCAGCTTGGCGACAGTTCAAGACCGACGCGCGCTACTTGACGCATTTGGCATCATGGTCATCCCAGCGCCCTTAGGCGAGTTTGAACACAATGCCGCTTTGCATATAGTCAGCCCCAGGGGTGAACTCGTGCAAATTGTTGACTACACAAGTCCGGGTTTTGCGCTGTCTACAGCCATGACCATGAAGCCGTGACTCCTAGTACCACCTTCCGCCAGTGGTCGCGATTGCTCACAGGTGGGGTGACTTTGTTGGCCATCGCATTGTCACTTCCACCTTTGAGGGTCTTGATTGAGCAAAGCATGGTTTGGCACATGGTGGTGCAAATGCCCATGCTGATACTGGCCGGCTGGCTGATTGCCCAAGAGTTGCCATCGCCCCCATCAATGATCATGCGCTGGAATCGCTTAGGCTTAACGGGCGCGCTTACTGCGCAATTGATCCTTGCTTATTGGATGCTTCCGATGGCTATTGATCGTGCGATCATTCTCCCCATTAGCGATATCGCAAAAGTACTGAGCTTGCTGGTTTGCGGCCTTGCATTGCGAGATACTTTTTTGCGTGCTCCCGTTGTCGTTCAGGTTTTTTTTGTGGGTTACGGCGTGTCGATGCTGTTAGGTTTAGGGATTTACTTCACACAAACTGAGCTGCGTTTATGCAACGCGTATTCACAAGACAGCCAAATTGCCACAGGTCAAGGTCTGATCGCATTAGCAATATTGACAACAGTGATGTGGCTGGTTGCGCATCTACGTCGTAATACTTAAGAGCAGTCATACAATTTGGTGGCGAGTGGACTCTTCTGTACTGGCTGCTATTTCGCCACCTTCAGTTCGAGCCGCGTCGTGACAGCCTTGCCGTCCGCATCGCTCGACGGCTGCGGCTTGCCAAGCGTACTGCGCGCCACAGGAACACCAGCCACGACCGTGAGTTCGCGCAAGACGGCTTCGCCGCGTCGCGTGGCAAGTTGGGTGAGCAGTTCGCTGGAGACCGGTTGCTCGGCGATCATTCGATCGACCAGCCCCTGGTAGAACTCAGATGGTGGCTCACCCTTGGCTGAACCTGTGGTTTCGGTGGCGCGACGTTTCAGCGCAGCAAGCACTTCGGGCGCGTAGCGTGCCGACAAAGCTCGCTCGATGGCACGTTGGGTTCGAGGGTTGGCCACATCAATTGGGCCGGGATCTTCGCCCGGCGCAAGCGCGATGTCCATGGCCTTGACGATTTCACTGCGAACGGCGCGTGACTGGAGCACGGGGGTGTCCTGTTCGGTGGCATAGGTCGGTGCAACCACCAGCGAGAGCCCTGGCCGTTCTTTCAGTGCGCGGGCGACGGCAGCGAGCTTTTGCCGCTCGGGTGGATCCACCGCATCATTGCCGGGCTCGAAGGCAATGGTGTCCAGCGCCTGGTCTTCGCTGCCAAACAGCGCGGCTAAGGCCCTGAACGGCGCGGTGATGATGGAGCCTATGAGGTTGCCTATGGCTTTAACAATCACTGCGCCGTAGTCGAATTGCGGACTGTCCACATCACCGCTGACGGGCAGGCCAATATCAATCACGCCATTGGCGTCCTTCAGGATCGCAATGGCCAGCTCAAGGGGAAGGTCCAGCGCACCGGGGCTGTCGACCTTTTCGCCCAGCTCCACCTGATTCAGCACGATTTTGTTCTCCCCCAGGAGTTTGCTGTCCTTGACCTTGTATTGCAGGTCCAGCGCCAATTGCCCCCCGGCGATCCGGTAACCCGCGAATTTGGTGATGTAGGGTGACAGCGAGGTCAACTCCAGGTTGCGAAAAGCCATGTCAATTTCGGTGAGGCGTTTGGGATTAGCCAGGTTGATCTGGCCCTCAATTTTTGCCGAGCCGTATTCGTCGACCCGCGCGTTGAGTTGGAGTTGGGTGTTGCGGCTCGCATCGGTGCCCAGTCCGGTGATGACGCCCTTGAGCTCATGCATTCGCGTGCCGAACTGTGGGCGCAGGCTCAGGTCGGCGAATTCGAGCACGCCGTCTGCCACCCGTACCCGGGCGATGCTGACGGGGAAGGGCGGTGCGTTTGGCTCGTTCTTCGGCGTCGCGTCGGCTGGCGTGGCGCTTGTGGGGCTGGCGGTGGTGGTTTTAGCGGGTTGTTTCAAAACGCCCATCACGTTCACCGACTGATCGGCGGCAATGATCAATCGGCCCGACGGTTTGACGACGCGCACTTCACCCACGTCAAGGCGGTTGGGCGTCATTGTCAGCAACACGTCATCCGAGGCTGCGGAGGCCCACGAGAAGAAGGGCTGCTTGGGGGCGACCTCCTCAAGCGACAGACCATCGACCGCCACGCTGCCTTGGTAGGTAAGCCGTGCGGGACTCCCCCCGTTGCTGTAGCGCAGTCGGCCTTTGCTGGATGCCGTACCCGAGGCTAGCCGAAGGTCGACAAATTTCGACAGGTAGCTCTGCACCGGCGACAGCGCAATGGCGGCGAGGTTGATGCTCAGATCCGAGTCACCGTTGTTCGGGTTGACGCTGCCCGCGACGCGGATGTCGCCGCCACTGGTCAGGCTGGACTGGACGTCGACTTGCATTGGCGTGGATGAAGCCGTATCAAACCCCGAAACACGCGCCCGAACCGGCTCCAGCCGAAGCGAAAAAGCGGGCGACTCGCGTCTGTCTTCGAACCCAAAGGCGAGCGCATCGACTTCGGTCTGTTGCAATGCGATCCGCCACGGGGTTTGGGTGGTCGAAGGTGCTTCGGCTCGGTCTGTGGGCGGCTGTGCAGGCGCGCGCGCGCCGTTGAATAGGTTCAATAAATTGAACTGGCCTTGGGCATCCAGCCAAGTCTTAACCTCACCCTGCGCGAGCGTGAGCGTATTGGCGCTGAACTGGCGATCCTGCAGGCGCAGGGCGCCACCGGCCAGCGCTGCGCGGCCCAGTCGCAGCACTTCGGCACCATCGCGCGGGCTGCGCAGCAGAGCATTTGACAGGTCGACACCCAGCCCGTCACCGATTAACTCGAGCGCCTTACCGACAGGCAGGTTCAAGGCCAGCGACTTGGCGCTCAGGTTCAGGCCGTCCATCTGCCCCAGGTCAGACGTGGCACCCAGCGCGGTAACGCCGAGCGACGCCAGTCGCAACGCGGCACCGTCGACGCGGGCCTCAAACTCATTGGCATTGCCCGAAGTGCCCGCCGTGATGGCGCTGACATTGAGGCCACCTTTGCCCAAGGCAAGTCGATCAGTCCCCTGCCGTGCCGCCAGACCAGACATCGACACCGATGCCTCGCGGCCGGTGAGTTGGAGTCGACCGCCCGTCTGCACCAGAGACAATTGGGCTGCCTCGATCCGCATTTGAGCAAGGGAGAGAACGCTCCCACGCTGTTCGATCCGTATGTCGGCGAGCGACAACATCGGCTTGTCGAGGCTCAACTTCAGGCCTGCGGGCGTGACCACTTGCGGCGCACCGGTGCCTTGGTTGCTGGAAGTGACGCTCACATCGAAACCAGTCGCTACCGTGATCTGTCCAGCAGGCGCGTCGATAGTCACAAATCGAGAAAGGGCACGCGCCAGCGTCACTACTTTGATGTCTTTGAGCGCCAACTGCCCCTTTGCCGCCAGCCCGTTCACGGTCAGTTCGCCATGGGCCTCAAACGATTCCCCGGCTGCCGTTGCTGCGGTCACGCTGTAGCTGGCCGGTGACTCGGCAAAGCTTGATAAGTGCTTGATCTCGATCGCTAGAGGCGTGATGTGGGTGATGCGCGGCTCAGCGAGCAGCTTGTCTGAGACATCAATGTTCCCTTCAGTCAACGCCATGCGTCCGATCGCGAAGCGTGGCACTGCCGAGTCGTTGGTTGATTTGCCCTTAAGTTCTTCCAGACGCGCCATCAACTTGCTGAAATTGTGCTGACCGTCCTTGGCAATCTCGACGTGCAGCGTTGGCGCTTCGAGCGTGGCTGCGTCAAAGGTCCACGCACGATCCATCACGCTTTTCCAGGGCTCGAAATTGACGACCAATTGGCGCAGGCCCAGCATCGATTGCCCTTTGGCATCTGAAAGCGCCAGACCGCGTACTTCAAGCTCAAAAGCCAGTGGGTCAAAGCGGACGTCTTCAATGGCGAGGATGTGATCGAGTTTTTCTTTCACCTGCTTCTCGGCCTGCCATTTCAGGGCTGCTGGCAATGCAATATAGCCCGCGACCAAATAAAGCGCGAACAGCCCTGCGGCCACCATCGCGGGCACACTGAGCAGGATTTTTCGAAGTTTGGCGAACATAGTATGAAATTCATTCTAAGCGCCGCTCCAATTTAAGGGGCCAAATTTAAGCGACCTTGGCGTCCACACTAATACACGGCGGGATATAAAATAACACTGTGAAAAAATACAGTATTGAGGCCGTGCTCGACCAACACGATGTCGTCATGGCGGCTGGCGCACCCGTGCACGTGACCGAGCTGGTGGCCACCGTGCGGGCGGGCTTTCCCTCACCCGCAGAAGACCTGGGGGCGCAGCGCATTGACCTCACGGCCAAACTCATCCAGCACCCGCAGGCCACGTTTTTGATGAAGGCCCGGGGTGACTCCATGCGCGATGCGGGCATTTTTGATGGCGACGTGTTGGTGGTGGACAGGGCGGTGCAAGCCCGCAGCGGGCATGTCGTCATCGCGGTGATTGACGGTGAATTCGTGTGCAAGACTTTGTCGATCAGGGCTGGGCGCATGAAGCTCAAGGCCGCCAACCCCGGCCACCCCGACATCGTGCCGCGCGAGAGCCAGACGGTGGAAGTCTGGGGCGTGGTGACTGCCGCCATCAAGCAGATGCCGACCTAAAGATGACGACATAAGGGCGCGCGATGTTTGCACTGGTGGATGGCAACAACTTTTATGTGAGCTGCGAGCGCGTGTTTCGGCCCACGTTGCAAGGCGTGCCGGTCATTGTGCTCAGTAACAACGACGGTTGCGCCATCGCGCGCTCCAACGAGGCCAAGGCTTTGGGCGTGAAGATGGGTCACCCCTGGCATCAGCTGCGCCACTTGGAAGAAGAGGCCGGGCTCGTGGCACTGTCCGCCAACTTCGCGCTCTATGGCGACATGTCAGACCGCATGATGAGTCTGGCCGCCGGGCTGGGCCCGAGCCAAGAGGTTTACTCCATCGACGAGAGTTTCATTGACCTGACGGGCGTGCGGGGCGACTTGAAGGCCCGAGCGTTGGCGGTGCGCGAGCGGATTTTGCGCTGGGTGGGCATCCCCTGCTGCGTGGGCATTGGCCCCACCAAAACGCTGGCCAAGCTGGCCAACCACGTAGCCAAGCAGGCAGAGCGCAAGCCCGGCAGCTACCCGCCAGAGCACGCCCGTGTGTGCGACTTGTCTTGCCTTTCCCGTGGGGCGGTTGACGCCCTTTTGGGCAGCACCGAGGTGGGGGCGGTTTGGGGCGTGGGGCGGCGCATTGGTGCACAACTGGTGGCGGGCGGCGTGTGCACGGTTTTGGACTTGGCGCGGTTGGACCCGGCTACGGTCAAGCGGGGCTGGTCGGTGGTGCTGGAGCGCACCGTGCGTGAGTTGCAAGGTCAGTCTTGTATCGGTTTGGACGATGCGCCTGCGCCCAAGCAGCAGATTGCCTGCACCCGGTCATTTGGTCGCACGGTCGAGGCCTATACGCCGCTGGCCGAGGCGGTGTCTGAGTTCGCCTCACGCGCAGCAAAGAAGTTGCGCGAGCAGGGCAGCCACGCGGCTCAGGTTCTGGTGTTCATCCGCACCAGCCCGTTTCGTCAAGACCCGCAGTATTCAAGGTCAATGATCGTGCCCATGCGCCGACCCAGTGATGACACGCCTGCCATCGTGGCTGCGGCTTTAGCGGGGCTGAAGTCGATCTACCAGCCGGGCTACCGCTTGGCCAAGGCGGGCGTGATACTGTTGGATATCCAGCCAGCCAGCCGCGTGCAGTGTGAGTTTGATTTTGAAGCGACAAGCGGACAACGAGACCGCAGCCGCCTGATGCAGGCCATGGACAGCGTCAATACCCGCTGGGGTCAGGGCACGATCCGGGTCGGCAGCGGGCGGGTTGGCGACGCCCCCAGAGACTGGGGCATGAAACAAGAGCGCAAGACGCCGGGCTACACCACCGAGTGGGATGACATGCCGGTGGCGAAAGCGTGAAGTTAGTCAGCGTGAATGCCGTCAGTACGAAGTCCGACGGTGTTCATGCCATTTCAGGTTGATTTGGCCAGCAAGTTGAAGTGCTCCATCACCGGCGGTGAGGCAAAAAACGGCCCCACTATGGCGCGCCATTCGGCAAAGGCGGGTGACTGGCGAAAGCCAACCATGTGGTCGTCCACGCTGTCCCAAAAGAGCATCAAGATGTAGCGCTCAGGGCTTTCAATGCACTTGTTGATCTTGAAACCCCGAAAGCCTTTGGCCTGCGCGATGACAGTGTTGACACCACGCAGAATGGCTTCGTCAAAAGCGGCCTGTTGGCCGGAGTGGATGCGGATGTCAACGTGTTCGAGGATCATGGTGGATCAGGTCTGATGTGGATGGAAGGTGAAGTCTAGCCGGACTTGAATTCCGCTATCCTCTGCCCTATGAAACTCCACAACTACTTCCGCTCCTCCGCGTCCTTTCGCGTGCGCATTGCCATGGCGATCAAGGGCTTGCCTTACGACTACATTTCGGTGCATTTGGCGCGCGGCGACCACAGAAAACCAGAGTACGCCAGCCTCTCTGCAGATCAACTCGTCCCCTTGCTGGACTTGCAAGCCGATGCTCCTGACGGCTCCGGCCCTGTGTTACTCAGCCAGTCCCTGGCCATCATGGAGTACCTGGACGAAACGCATCCCACGCCCGCGTTGCTGCCGGCCGACGCACTGGGGCGTGCCCGCGTGCGAGCCCTGGCGCAAAGCATTGCGTGTGAGATTCACCCGCTCAACAACCTGCGCGTCCTCAAATATTTGGTCAAAGACCTCAAGGTGGACGAGGACGCTAAAAACGCTTGGTATCGCCACTGGGTGCGCGAAGGGCTGCTAAGCTTTGAGCGGCAGTTGCTACAGATTGAAGCGCAGCGCCAGAAAGCGGGCCTGCCTGCGTCGGTGTACTGCTACGGTGATGCCCCCACCTTGGCAGACTGCTGCTTGGTACCGCAAATCTTCAACGGTCAGCGCTTCAATTGCGACTTCACGGGCCTGACCCGCACAATGGCTGCGTTTGAGGCTTGCATGAAGCTGCCCGCCTTTGTGGCGGCGGAGCCTAAAAACTGCCCGGATTTCGAAGTCTGATATGCGCAATGCCGCCTGGTACGCGCAATTCGCCAAGTCCACGGCCCATTTTTGTGGGCGTCCTCGGGTGTTTGTTTTGGCGGTGGCGGTCATTGCCGTTTGGATCATCACCGGCCCGATGTTTGGGTTCAGCGACACCTGGCAGTTGGTCATCAATACCGGCACCACCATCATCACCTTTCTGATGGTTTTTTTGATTCAGAACACGCAAAACCGCGACACCGAGGCGATTCAGGTCAAGCTGGACGAGTTGATCCGCGCAACAAAGGGCGCGCACAACGCGTTACTGGATCTGGAAGAGTTGGAGGAGGAGAGCCTCGATGCTTTTCGCACCAAGTACCAAGCGCTGGCCAGTGCCGCCCGGGCTGAGTTGAGCCGGGGACTGAAAGACACCGGGACGCCGGAGCCGTGATGTCAGCTCAGGCGCTGGACTTTCTTATCCCTGATTGGCCCGCGCCCGCCCATGTGCGGGCCTTGTTCACCACGCGAGCGGGTGGTGTGTCACAGCCACCCTATGACCACTTGAACCTGGGTGATCATGTGGGGGACTCACCCCAAGCCGTAGCGGCCAACCGTGTTGCTTTGACCTGGCGATTGAATGCGGGGCAAGACACAGGTCCCGTCGTGAAGCCGGTATTTTTAAACCAGGTACATGGCGCGCAGGTGGTGAGGCTGGACGCCAGAACACCCGATGCGACCGTGGCCGATGCCTGCCTCAGTACCCAGCGTGGTCTGGCCTGCACCATCATGGTGGCCGACTGTCTGCCCGTGCTGTTGACGGATGAGGCCGGCAGTTTCGTGGCAGCAGCACACGCGGGCTGGCGCGGGCTGGCAGGGCAGGAGGGGCGCGGTGTTTTGGAGTCTGTTTTTGATTCAATTGGGGTCGAATCCCAATACCCAATAGCACAACAAGCTCCTAAAATAATAGCGTGGCTAGGGCCTTGCATTGGCCCTGAGGCGTTTGAAGTGGGGTCCGAAGTGCGGGCCGCTTTTGTCAGCCATGACGCGCAGGCGGCGGTTTGCTTCAAGGCCTTGGCCTCAGACAAATGGTTGTGCGATCTGCAAGGCCTGGCGCGTCAACGCTTGCGGGCGCTGGGGGTCACGCAGGTGTTTGGCAACGATGGAAGCACCGCTTGGTGCACCGTGGCCAACCCTTCAAGGTTCTTTTCGCACCGGCGAGACCGCGTCAGCGGACGCATGGCCGCTTGCGTCTGGCTGGATTGAGTCAGCCGCTGCAAGCGTTTGCGTGGCTTGCGCTACCTCAGCAGCCTCTCGCGCTTTGATCGCGCGTTTGCGGGCGGGGGAGCCCATCAGGTAAACCACTAACGCCACCGGCCCTAAGCCATAAAGTAAAAACGTGATGATGGCACCCAGGACGGTACCTGTGGTGTTGGTGGCCTCGGCCACGGCCATCATGAGGACGACGTAGAGCCAAGCGATGGGGACGATGTACATGTAAATGTCACTTATCTTATTCCGAAAATGTAATTTTAGTGACAGGGTAAAGCGGGGATACTAGAATCTTGTTCTAAACAACGAGTGTAGTGAAGGAAGAGTGCATCGTGAATCAGCAAACCCCGCAAGAATGGGCTCAGGCCGCACAGCAATTTCAACAAACCTTGAGCGACAGTTGGGCCAAGGCCATGCAGGGCTTGCCGGGTGCGGGGCTTGGGGGCTTGGGGCAAAGCCTTCCTGAAGCACCGTCGCCCTTGGCCTTCTCACCTGAAAAACTAAAAACTCTGCAAGAGCAGTATCTGCAAGAGGCGCAAAACCTCTGGAGTCAGTCGACCAGCTCTGCAATGAATGGCAAGCCAGACGGTCTGCCCAAAGTTACAGACCGACGCTTCTCAGCGCAGGCTTGGGCAGCAAACCCGGCGGCATCCATGACCGCAGCCAGCTACCTACTCAACGCCCGCACCCTGATGGGCTTGGCCGATGCGGTCGAGGCCGACGACAAAACCCGTGCCCGCGTGCGCTTTGCCGTGGAGCAGTGGGCCGCCGCCTCTGCCCCCAGCAACTTTTTGGCCTTCAATGCCGAAGCACAGCAAAAAGCCATTGAAACCAAAGGCGAGAGCATTGCCAAGGGCATGCAAAACTTGCTGCACGACCTCAAACAGGGCCACGTTTCCATGACGGATGAGAGCCTGTTTGAAGTGGGTCGCAATGTGGCGACCACCGAAGGCGCGGTTGTCTTCGAGAACGAGCTGTTTCAGCTGATTGAGTACAAGCCGCTCACGGCCAAGGTCTTTGAAAAACCGTTCCTGTTGATTCCGCCGTGCATCAACAAGTACTACATCCTGGACTTGAAACCCGAGAACTCGCTGATTCGCTATGCCGTCAGCCAAGGTCACCGCACCTTTGTCGTGAGCTGGCGCAACCCGGATGAATCCCTGGCCAACAAGACTTGGGACGACTACATTGAAGATGCGGCCATCCGTGCTATTCATGCGGTGCAAGACATCGCGGGTCAGGGCAAAGCCGACGGGCAGATCAATGCCTTAGGCTTTTGCGTAGGTGGCACGATTCTGTCCAACGCTTTGGCCGTGCTGGCTGCGCGCGGTGAAAAACCTGTGGCCAGCGCGACCTTCTTGACCACGCTGATCGATTTCACCGACACCGGCATTTTGGACGTGTTCATTGACGAATCCTTCGTCAAATACCGCGAGACGCAGATGGGGCAGGGCGGCCTACTCAAAGGCAAAGAGTTGTCGTCCACTTTCAGCGCGCTGCGCCCCAATGAGCTGCTCTGGAACTACGTGGTGGGCAACTACCTCAAGGGCGAGACGCCCCCCCCATTTGACCTGCTCTACTGGAACAGCGACAGCACCAATCTGCCCGGCCCGTTCTATGCCTGGTACTTGCGCAACACCTACCTTGAAAACAAGTTGATCAAACCGGGTGAGGTTACCGTCTGTGGCGAAAAAATCGACTTGAGCTACTTGGACATGCCTGTCTACATCTATGGCTCGCGCGATGACCACATCGTGCCGATTGGCGGGGCCTACGCGACCACTCAGGTGCTGCCGGGTAAGAAGCGTTTTGTCATGGGTGCCTCAGGCCACATTGCCGGGGTCATCAACCCACCCGCGGCCAAAAAACGCAACTACTGGGTGCGTGAAGACGGCAAACTCCCCAAGACATCAGAGGCTTGGCTGGCCGGGGCCAAAGAGCAGCCGGGTAGCTGGTGGACAGATTGGTCTGACTGGCTCAAAGGCCATGCGGGCAAGCAAATCGCGCTCCCCAAGACCTACGGCAAGGGCGCGAAGTACAAGGTGATTGAGGCAGCGCCTGGGCGCTACGTCAAGGCCAAAGCTTAATTTTCATTGATCCGTTTTTTACTCAGGAGACTACAAAAATGCAAGACATCGTTATCGTTTCAGCCACCCGCACCGCCGTGGGCAAGTTCGGCGGCGCGCTCGCCAAGACACCCGCCACCGAGCTGGGTGCACTCGTGATCAAGGAAGCTCTGGCCCGCGCTCGTCTCGGTATGGACCAGGTGGGAGAGGTCATCATGGGCCAAGTACTGGCAGCAGGGGCTGGGCAAAACCCAGCGCGTCAGGCTCTGATGAAGGCCGGTTTAGCCAAAGAAACCCCCGGTCTCACCATCAACGCCGTGTGCGGCTCCGGCCTGAAGGCCGTGATGCTGGCTGCACAGTCGGTGGCCTGGGGCGACAGCGAAATTGTTGTGGCCGGTGGCCAGGAAAACATGAGCGCTAGCCCACACGTACTGCCTAACTCACGTGACGGCCAGCGCATGGGCGACTGGAAGATGATCGACACCATGATCGTCGATGGTCTGTGGGACGTGTACAACCAGTACCACATGGGCATCACCGCCGAGAACGTGGCCAAGGCCCACGGTATCACCCGTGACATGCAAGACGCGTTGGCCCTGGCCAGCCAACAGAAGGCCTCTGCCGCACAAGATGCCGGCAAGTTCAAAGACGAAATCGTCACTGTGTCGCTGGCTCAGCGCAAGGGCGACCCCATCCTCTTTAATGCCGACGAGTTCATCAACAAAAAAACCAATGCTGACGCGCTGGCAGGCCTGCGCCCCGCTTTTGACAAAGCCGGTAGCGTGACGGCCGGTAATGCCTCCGGCATCAATGACGGCGCTGCCGCAGTGGTGGTGATGTCTGCCGCTAAAGCCGCTGCCTTGGGCCTGACGCCGCTGGCGCGCATCGCCTCTTTTGCCACCACCGGTCTAGACCCGGCCACCATGGGCATGGGCCCCGTGTCTGCCTCTCAACGAGCGCTGGCCCGCGCGGGTTGGAAGGCGTCTGACGTTGACTTGTTTGAGTTGAACGAAGCCTTCGCCGCACAAGCCTGCGCCGTGAACCGGGCGCTGGACATTGACCCGGCCCGCGTCAACGTGAACGGTGGCGCTATTGCTATTGGCCACCCCATCGGTGCGTCTGGTTGCCGTATTTTGGTGACCTTGTTGCACGAGATGCAGCGCAGCAATGCCAAGAAAGGCTTGGCCGCGCTTTGCATTGGCGGGGGCATGGGGGTTTCTCTGTGTTTGGAGCGTTGATTTAAGATCGTTAGTGCTCGTGGCCCTATAAAAATGGCCATGACCAGCTATCAAGTTTGTAGTAAGTAGTTAGTTAATCAGGAGACAAAAATGAGTCAAAAAGTAGCGTACGTGACCGGCGGCATGGGTGGTATCGGTACCGCGATCTGCCAGCGTTTGCACAAAGAGGGTTTTAAAGTCATTGCCGGTTGCGGCCCTACCCGCGACCACGCCAAGTGGATCGCCGAGCAGGCTGCACTGGGTTACACCTTTTATGCCTCCGTTGGCAACGTGGGCGCATGGGATTCCACCGTTGAAGCCTTCACCAAGACCAAGGCCGAGCACGGCAGCATCGACGTGTTGGTGAACAACGCCGGTATCACCAAAGACCGCATGTTCCTGAAAATGACGCGGGAAGATTGGGACGGCGTGATCGAAACCAACCTCAACAGCATGTTCAACGTCACCAAACAGGTGGTGGGCGACATGGTTGAAAAAGGCTGGGGCCGCATCATCAACATCTCATCCGTCAATGGCGAAAAAGGCCAAGCCGGTCAGACCAACTACTCGGCCGCTAAAGCCGGTATGCACGGTTTCTCGATGGCTCTGGCGCAAGAGATGGCCACCAAGGGCGTGACGGTCAACACCGTGAGCCCCGGCTACATTGGTACCGACATGGTCAATGCTATTCGTGAAGATGTGTTGGCCAAGATCGTCGCGACCATCCCGGTCAAACGCCTGGGCAAACCGAGCGAGATCGCCTCCATCATCGCCTGGCTGGCGTCGGAAGATGGCGGCTACACCACCGGCGCTGACTTCTCGGTCAACGGTGGTTTGCACATGGGCTAATGCCCTTCAAGACGGGGCGGGGGTGACCCTGTCCCCGTCCTTGAGTGCACGGGGGGGATAGACAATCACTGGTGTACCGGGTTTCAGGTCGGTCTTGACCCACGCCTCTTTACCGTTGCGGGCCTGAATTTCGACCTGATGCTGACGGCCGCGCCCCTCCTCAATCACGAACAGCGCGGAACTTGCCCCCAAGGGAAACAGCGCGCTGACCGGTATTTTCAGGGCGTCTTCAACCACCTGAACCGTGATCTGAACATCCACTTTAAACCCGTCGCCCAGCGTGAGCCAGCGTTCCCGCTCCGCCGTGATGTCCAGAACGGCGTTGACGCGTTGCTCCTCAACGCCGAGCGCCGATACCTTTGTAAATGCGGCTGGTTCGATCAAGCGCACCCGGGCTTGCAAGACATCGGTACTTCCCCAGTTGGAGAGGGTCGCAAGGGTCCCTGCCTTGATTTGAGCAGCGTCTTCGGTGAGGATGTCCACCACCACTTCGAGCCGCGCTGGATCGCCCAGTTCCATGAGCGGTGTACCCGCCAGAACGACACCCTCGCTTTGCTGGTTGATCTTGAGCACTTTGCCTGCAATCGGTGATTTGATTTGCCACGGTCGCTGCGGTGCGCTGCTGCTGCCCGGCGCAAACTGCCGCAGGGCAATGCGGGACTGATCCAGCTCGTGGCGCGCCGCATCCTCATCTTGCCGGGAACTGTCCAACTCCTTCTCTCGCAGCCGGACATTGAGCCGGTCGGTTTCGTTTTGGGTGGACGACACAAACCCTTGCCTCGCCAGAGTTTCGCTGCGCTTGAGGTCAGCCATCGCCTGGGCTAGGGTGACCTTGGCACGCTCGACCTGAGTACTGGCGCGCCGAACGGCAGCTTCCATGGCGCCGATGCGCTCGCGCTGCTCCTGGCGGCTACGTTCGTCAAGCAACGCCGGGGTGACAGGGTACAGGGTGGCAACAAGTGTGTCTTTTTCCACCGCGTCACCTTGCTTTAAATCAATGCGAGAAAGACGACCCGCCAGCGGGCTGGATACTACATAGCGCTCCTGCAAACGGGTTTTTCCATCTTCCTGGACATGTCGCTCAAAGCGCCCTTGTGTCACCGTGGCGGTTTCCACGTCAATGGGCGTTGGCATAAAGGCCCAGACCAACAAGGCCAACAACAGGATGCTTCCCAATGCCATCCAGATTCGATTTTTCATGCTTCTCTCCTGCATTGCTATTCCCGAGTTTTCAGAACGCCGACCAGATCGAGCGAGTCAATTTTTCGGCGGACGATGAGTGCGCTGATCGCGCCTGCCACCACAACGCAGATCGCGGCGAAGGCGTAGGTCGGCGGGGCGATGATGACGGGAAAGAAGAACTCATCCGTCTTGATCAATTCAACAATTGTGCGTGCCAAACCATAGCCGCCCACCATACCTAGCGGCAGGGCCAGTGCAATCTCAAGTGCCAGTTCTCCCAAGAGAAAGACCGAGACCTCAGCCCGCGTGAAACCCAGCACCCGCAGGCTGGCCAGTTCCCAGGCGCGCTCGGCCAAGGCAATGCGGGCGTGGTTGTAAACCACCCCCACCGCAATGATGGTCGCAAAGATAGACAGGATCAGACTGAACACCAGAATATTGCGTGCCGTCACGTCCTCGATATTGCGCAGCATGACGGACTTGCTGACCGCCGCCACCACGCGGGGCAACTCCTTGAGCCGATTCAGCAACTCGGTTTCAAAACCGCGATCCACGGCGAGGGTGGCGTGATTGATGATGTCACCTTCCTGCAGCAACCGGTTTAGCGCGCGACGTTCAATATAGGCCCCCATGCCCATCATCTCCTTGACCGTGCCAATCACCGGCAGTTCCAGCACCTGGCGGCGCCCCTCCAGCAACTCGACGCGAACCGATTGCCCGACGCGGATGTTCAACCGCTGCGCCAGACGGTCGGTCAGCAGAAGTCCATCGACAGGCGGCGAGAAGCTGCGGTGATCGACATCAACGATACGGTGAAGAACGGGATCAGCCACGCGACCTTGCACAGAACCTCGCCAGCTACTGTGGCCAAAGACCAGCCGCGCAGGCACCGTGCGTGACCCCTCGACCGCCGAGACATGGGGTAGATGCGCGAATTCCAGTGTGACACGAGACGGCGTTGCTTCGATCAGCCCGATGGACACATCGCCGCGCAGGGCCTGGTTGAATTGCGTGTTGATAAGCACTGCAATTGAATCGCGCCAAAACGCCCCGGTGATCACAATGGCCATGGAGACGGCGATGCCGAAAATGGTCAGACCGGTGCGCAATGGACGCCGCTGCATGTTGCGCAGCACCATGCGGGTGGCCGGTGAGAGCCAGCGGCGCAGACCCCAGGATTCAATCACCGACGGTTTGTAAATGCCCGGCGAGGGAGGGCGCATCGCCTCGGCGGGTGCCAGTCGCACGGTGGCCCGGATGGCCTGCCACGTGGCGAGCAGGGCGGCGGCGGCGGAAACCATGACTGCCGCCACAATCAGCTCAGGCTTGAGCCGATAGCGCAACTCGGGGAAGCGGAACGTATCGGCGTAAATCCCCGTGAACCAGTGGCCCAGGATGGCGCCTGTGCCCAAACCGATGAGCACGCCCGCTACCACGATCACCAGAACCAATTTGAGGTAGTGCCCGCCGATGGCGACGTTGTCGTAGCCCAGCGCCTTGAGCGCGGCAATTTGTTCGCGCTGGGTGGCAATCTGGCGGCTCAGCACCACGTTCAATAGAAATGCTGCCACTGCAAGGAAGATGCTGGGCAGCACGGTGCCCAGCACGCGTTGTTCCTTGATTTCAGAGTTAAGTATGAGGTGCGACATCTGTTCATCCCGACCATGGGCCCGAATGCCGCCATAAGGTGTGAGCAGGCGGTCAAGCGCGTCAATAACTGCACCTTCACTGGCCTGCGGGGCAAGACGAATAGCCACCTGATTGAACGCACCCTCCATGTTGTAGGCAGCGGCCAGTGCCTGCCGGTCCATCCAGAACACGCCGAATCCGCGCTGATCGGGTGAGCCGCCCAAGCCGGCAAAAATGTATTCAGGGGAAAGGGCAATGCCGACAATCAGCAACTCTTCACGCCGTCCGTTAATGAGGGCATGGATGCGTTCGCCCGGTTTGAGTTGGCGCGCTTGTGCAAAACCCTCGGAGACCAGCACCTCCAGTGGGCCATTGTGGTTGGGTTCGAGCAGGCGGCCCGTGCGCAGGTGGATGCGGTTCAAGCGCTGTGATGCGTTGATTTCCAGGCCGATCAGACGGCCGATGATCGGGTCCGACACATTGGGAATGTCGATGGGGACGATCTGGGTGATGGACGTTTCAACATGGGCCGCACCGGGGATGGCCTGGAGCCGATTTTCGAGTGCCTTGGGCGCGCGCTTGAGGGTGGCAAAGACATCGGCAAAGCGAGCTTCGGTGTAATAGAAGTCGCGTGACCAGGATAGGGCGTCGTAAGCGCTGAAGCTGGTGATAAAGCCCGTCACGCCACTGGCCACCACCAGGGCAATGGTCAGCGCCTGGCTCCACATCAGGCGTAAGTCCCGCCATAATTTTCGGTCAAGGGTTTTCACCAGGACAACTCCGAGGGGGCAAGTTTGTGCTCGTTTTTCTCGACGCGCTGGATATGGCCGTCGCCCAGGTAGAGGACACGATCCGCCATGCCCGCGATGGCCGCGTTGTGCGTGATCACGACCGTTGTGGTGCCCAATTCACGGTTGATCCGTTCAATGGCCTCAAGCACAAGTTTGCCGGTAACGTAATCCAGCGCTCCGGTGGGTTCGTCGCAGAGCAGGACGTCTGGCCGTTTAACGATGGCCCGCGCAATGGCCACGCGTTGTTGCTCACCGCCGGATATCTGTGAGGGAAAGTGGTCCATTCGGTTTGCCAAGCCAACCATTTCTAGCGCCGTGCTGGCCGGCATGGGGTTGTCAGTAATGTCAGTGACCAACTCCACGTTTTCCCGCACGGTCAGGCTTGGAATCAAGTTGTAGAACTGAAAAACGAAGCCGACGTGTTCGCGCCGATAGCGGGTGAGTTCGGAGTCTGATGCAGAAGTCAGGTCATGTTCGGCAAATCGCGCCACGCCACTGCTGGGTCGATCAAGGCCACCAAGGATATTGAGCAAGGTCGATTTGCCACTGCCCGAGGCCCCCAGCAAAACAATGAATTCACCGCGCTCAATGGTCAGATCTACATCGTGCAGAGCGCGAACCTCGACCTCACCCATCTGGTAGGTTTTGCCCAGACGCTTGGCAGTAAAGACCACCGAGTGCTCCCCCGATGGGCTAATCGTTGGCCGAACTGCGCTCTTGCCCGAGGTGATGAGATCCTGCGGTTTCACAGTTTTATGATAGGCCTTTGTGACTTGCATGGAAAGCAAGATGGTGATATTTACTTTGAAGGCTTCAGTTCTGACCATCGCTTGCCGATAAGAAATGCATGCACCAAAAGGGATAAATAAAAATGGCAGATCGCATGAATGAGAATTCGCCCGAATGGGTTGACGTCAGTCAATTGAGATTGGGGCTGTTCATCGAGCTCGATCTCGGTTGGATGGCCCACCCGTTTCCCAGTAGTCGTTTCAAGATTTCCAGTGTCAAGCAGATCGCGGCCATTCGTGATCTGGGGGTAAAGCGAGTCCGTTTTTTGTCTGCAAAAAGCGACCCGGACGCTGTTGCATCTACCGATTGGCTGCCATCGCCTTCAATGGGTCAAACAAGCGATCCATTGCCAGTGCAGGCGATTGATGCCGGCTTCAAGGAGACGCGGCAACGCCAGCTGCGTGTAATGACCCTTGAAGAACAAAAACAAAGCCTGATCGCTTGTGAACGGATGTTCGCAGAGGCCGCTCGACAGTCCAAACGGGTGATGGACCAAGTGCTGACTGAGCCACAGATGGCTGCTGATCAGTGCCGCGCACTTATCAGGGGCTACGTCGACGACATGTCGTGCGACGGTGAAATCGCCATCAGACTCCTGTCCCAGAATATGGGGGGCAGTGCGAATACGCACCCGGTCAACGTCACTGTGCTTTGCCTGCTCTTGGGCAGAGCGCTGGGGTTGAGCCAAAATGAGATGTGCGATCTGGGTGTGGCTGCAACATTGCATGACATGGGGAAGCTGGAGCTGCCGACTCGCGTCCACGAGTTTGAGGCGGATTTTTCGCCGTTCGACCTCAAACACTATCAGTCGCACGTGGATTTGGGGGTCCTCATGGCTGAACGAATGGCACTGTCAGAAGCGGCTAGGATTGCCATTGCCCAACATCACGAACTGGAGGATGGAAGCGGTTTCCCCCTTCGCGCAAAGGGCGGCCAAATTGGCCTGCTGTCCAAAATATTGGTGCTGGTCAATCGTTATGAGAACCTGTGCAATCATGGCCGCCCAGAGAAGGCGATCACACCTCACGAGGCCTTGGCCCTGATTTTCGCCCAGCTCAGATCGCAATTTGACGAAAAGGTGCTAAACAGTTTCATCCGGATGATGGGGATTTACCCACCAGGGTCGATCATCGAGTTTCTGGATGGTCGCCATGCCCTGGTGGTCTCAGTCAACTCTTCTCGGCCCTTGAGACCTAGGGTGATTGTTTACGATCCGCTCACGCCAAAGTCAGAGGCCTTGATTCTGGATCTGGAACAGGCTTCTGAGGTGAACATTCGCCGTAGTCTCAAGCCATCGAGCCTGTCGAGCGCTGCGTGGGACTATTTCCTCCCTCGCAAACGTATTTGCTACTTCTTCGAAAGATCCATTGACCCCACTCTTCTGCGGGAGGAAAAATGATTGCGTCAAGCCTGCTTCCCTGGATGGATGGACTGATGGAGGCTGTGTGGATCGTGGATGCCGTCAGTCAGCGTATCCTGGCCGCCAATCGGGCGGCGGGTGAACTTTGCGGCACTTCTACCGAGGCGCTGGTGGGGAAAATCGTAATCGACTTTCTGGCAAGTCCCCAGGACGTGGCATTTTGGGATGAGGTGACCACCGGAATGTTGCACCCAATCCAATCGGAAACTTTGTTGCTCCGTGCGGATGGACGGGCCATCCCGGTTGAGCGACGCGTTCAACTGGTTTCCCATCAGAATGAACCATCGGTTTTCGTGGTTAGCCTGCGGGATATCCGGCAACAGCGCCGGGTAGAGGAAGAACTTGAGGGCATTGTGGCGGAGCTCCGTGCGACACTGGATTCAACTGCTGATGGAATTCTCGTTCGTGACCACTATGGCGCTATCCGCAACTACAACCGTCGTTTTGTGGAGCTCTGGGAAATCCCGAATGACTTGCTAATACAACGAAATGACGCAGCAATAGACTCACATCAGGCACACAGTGTGCTGGATCCTACGCTTTATCTTGAGCGTTTGGTTGAAATTGAATCCGATCCTAAAATCGAAGCCACTGATTTGCTTTTGTTGAAATCTGGTCGGATTTTGGAGCGTGTCACGCAACCAAAATTTAGTCGTGGCGTTTCGACGGGTCGTGTTTATTCCTATCGAGACATTAGTCATCGGATCGAAGCCGAGTCTCGACTGCGTTTAGCGGCCAAGGTTTTTGAGTTTTGCCCGGATGCTGTGTTCATCACGGATGCAGACTTTAAGTTTATTGCCATGAATCCGGCGTGTGAGCGACTCACTGGATCTTCGATTGGACACAACTTGAAATTTACTCCACGTGAACTGTTTGAGGAGGCTAAAAACAATTCATTTTTCACATGTGTTGAGCAGGCGTTATTGCTTCATGCTCATTGGGAGGGGGAGTTACGTATTAATGTTGATGGCAAGGGTTTCATGGTGGTGCACGTGTCATGGATTCTGGTGCGTAATGAATTAGGAGAGGTGTTGCACACAATAGGGTTCGTCAATGACATGACGGAAAAACTGCAGGCCAACCAAAAAATAGAAAAATTGGCTTTTCAGGATGCTCTCACCGGTTTGCCCAATCGCTTGCTCCTGGCCAAGCATGTCAATACCGCCTTGTGTTCAGCCGAGCGTCAGGGCGGGCAATTTGCGATCCTCTTTCTTGACTTGGATAGATTCAAGAACATCAACGACTCCATGGGCCATAGCTTTGGGGATCGCGTCCTGATTGAAGTCGCGCAGCGTATCCAGAAATGCCTACGTGAGGGGGACATCCTGAGTCGACTTGGGGGTGATGAGTTTGTTGTCTTGTTGCAGGATTCCGAGGCCAAAGGTGCTGAACTGGTGGCTCGGCGGGTTATCAATTCCTTGATTGTTCCATTTGAGGCGGATGGGATGTCGTACTCCTTGGGCGCGAGCATTGGCATCGCGCTTTACCCGCAGGATGGTCAGACGCTTGACGAGTTGATCATGCATGCCGATACGGCAATGTACCGGGTCAAGGGACAGGGTCGTGGCAACTATTGTTTTTATCAGACGCAAATGAACGCTGATTTACTGTCACGCATGAAAATGGACCACGCCATGCGGCGGGCGTTTGCGCGCAATCTTTTCCAACTCTTTTATCAGCCACAGATAGATATGAAGACGGGTCAGCTGATTGGGGCCGAGGCCTTGATTCGATGGACAGACCCGGAGCTGGGCCCTGTTTCACCGGCTGTTTTTATTCCAATGGCAGAAGAATCTGGCTTGATCGTCGGGATTGGGAATTGGGTACTGGACGAAGCCGTGCGTCAGGCGGCCGTTTGGCAGCGCGCTGGGTGTCCCGTGGTGGTAGCCATTAACGTGTCTGCCCTGCAGTTCCAGCAGGCGCACTTCGTTGAGCGGATCGAGATGGCATTGCGAAAGGAGGAGTTACCTCCTGAGCTGCTTGAACTGGAACTTACTGAGAGCATTCTTGTGGCGGATGCTGAAGAAGCACTGGCCCGGCTTCATGCCTTGTCCGCCATTGGGCTGAAGTTGTCAATCGACGATTTTGGTACAGGTTACTCCAGCTTGTCTTACCTAAAGCGGTTCCCCATCTCAAAACTGAAGATCGACCGTTCATTTGTGAAGGGCTTGCCTGACGACGAGAGTGATTGCGCCATTGTCAGCGCCACCATTGGCATGGCGAGCGCACTTAAACTGACTGTGATCGCCGAAGGCGTGGAAACCGACCTTCAAAGGGCGTTTCTGAGTAATGTGAAGTGCGACAGTTACCAAGGGTTCCTGTGTTCGCCTGCGGTTTCACCAGAGGCGTTTGAGCAACTCCTGGCTCAGCAGTTCAATCTTGAGGCGGACTTGATAAACGATTAGATGACTTTGCTCGCCCGCAACTCTGCGATCTGCACGTCTCCGTAACCCATTTGTTTCATCACTTCCTCGGTGTGTTCGCCCAGCAAAGGCGATCGAGTCACTTCGGTCGGGCTGTCTGACATTTTGATGGGGTTGCCCACCGTGAGGTACTTGCCTCGGGTTGGGTGATCCACTTCCACCACAGTGCCGGTGTCGCGCAGCGATTGATCTTCGGCGATTTCTTTCATCGACAGAATAGGGCCGCAGGGAATGTCGAACTCGTTCAGGATGTCCATAGCTTCGAATTTGGTCTTGGTTTTGGTCCATTCTTCAATGCGAGCAAAGATCGACTTCAAGTGCGGCAAACGGGCAGCAGGAGTTGCGTAGTGCGGATCGGTGATCCAGCTTTCCTCGTCGATGATTTTGCAAATGGCGGGCCACACGGCTGCTTGGGTGATGAAATAGATGTAGGCGTTGGGATCTTTTTGCCAGCCTTTGCACTTCAGGATGGAGCCGGGTTGGCCACCACCGGACGAATTGCCCGCGCGGGGCACTGCATCGCCAAACTCAATATCAGGGAACTGGGGGTATTCTTTCAAGACGCCCGTACGTTCCAGACGCTGCTGGTCGCGCAGTTTGACGCGGCACAGATTGAGAACGGCGTCTTGCATAGCGGCCAGCACCTTCTGGCCGCGACCGGTTTGCTCGCGCTGGTACAGCGCGGTGACAATGCCCAAGGCCAAGTGCAAGCCCGTGCCGCTGTCGCCAATTTGCGCACCCGTAACCATGGGGGGGCCATCAGCAAAACCGGAGGTGGAAGCCGAACCGCCTGCGCACTGGGCCACGTTTTCATAGACCTTGCAGTCCACATAGGGGCCGGGGCCAAAGCCTTTGACCGAGGCCAGGATGATGCGCGGGTTGATCTCTTGAATGCGTTCCCAGCTAAAACCCATGCGGTCTAGTGCGCCGGGGGCAAAGTTCTCGACCATCACGTCGCATTGCTTGATGAGCGTGACTAGAACTTCTTTGCCTTTGGGGTTTTTGGTGTCCAGCGTGATGGAGCGCTTGTTGTGGTTGAGCATGGTGAAGTACAGGCTGTCCGCGTCAGGGACGTCGCGCAACTGGCCACGGGTGGCATCGCCTTCGCCTGCTTTTTCCACCTTGATGACGTCAGCCCCAAACCACGCCAGCAACTGGGTACAAGTAGGGCCCGACTGCACATGGGTGAAGTCGAGAATTTTTACGCCGTCCAATGCCTTGCCCATCACCTACTCCTCAATGAAATATAAAAAAACGGCGTCCATAAAGGACGCCGTTGATCATAGCGCTTGGAAGCGCCTCGCTCCTTACGGGGAGCGTTGTGTGAACGCCTGAACTTATACCGCTTGAGCGGCGTGCATGCTGGCGATTTGCTCGGCGCTGTAGCCCAACTCAACCAACACTTCGTCGGTGTGCTCGCCCAGCAGAGGCGAAGCGGTGACGACGGGCTTCATGTCCGAGAACTTGATCGGGCTACCGACGGTGAAGTAGCTGCCGCGCACTTTGTGCGGCACTTCAACGATGGAGCCGCTGGCGCGCAGTGACTTGTCATGCAACAGTTCTTTCATGGACAGCACAGGTGCGCAAGGAATGTCGAACTTGCGGAAGATGTCAACCGCTTCAAACTTCGTCTTGTCTGCGATGTAGGCTTCGATGGTGGCGAAGATGTCCATGATGTGCGGCTGGCGACCACGGGGTGTGTTGTAGGCAGGGTCATCCTTCCACTCGGGCTTGCCCAGCGCGTCGCAGATGGGGCCCCAGGCGTGGCCCTGGATGGTGAAGTAGATGTAGGCGTTGGGGTCGGTCTCCCAGCCCTTGCACTTCAAGATCCAGCCAGGCTGGCCGCCACCGCCGGCGTTAGCACCGCGTGGCACAACGCCGTCTTTGAAAGCTTCCATTTCGTGCGGGTACTGTGGGTACTCTTCCAGGTAGCCCACTTTGTCCAGGCGCAACTGGTCGCGCATCTTCACGCGGCACAGGTTGAGCACAGCGTCTTGCATCGACACGGACACTTTTTGGCCCTTGCCGGTTTGTTGCTTACCGATGTAGGCGGTCAAGATGCCGATGGCCAGGTGCATGCCGGTGTTGGAGTCACCCAGTGCAGCGGACGAAATCGTGGGACCAGAGTTCTCACCCTTCCAGTAGCCAGTGGTGGAGGCTGCGCCGCCAGCACACTGAGCCACGTTTTCGTAGACCTTCAAGTCTTCGTAGTGGTGGCCATCGCTAAAGCCTTTGACCGAAGCCAAAATCATGCCGGGGTTGAGCGACTGGATGTGCTCCCAGGTGAAGCCCATGCGGTCCAGCGCGCCGGGGCCAAAGTTCTCGACCATCACGTCGGATTCTTTGATCATCTTTTCCAGCACGGCTTTGCCTTCGGCCTTTTTGGTGTCCAGCGTCAAGGAGCGCTTGTTGCTGTTGAGCATGGTGAAGTACAGGGCGTCAGCGCCTTCCACGTCACGCAGCTGGCTGCGGGTCACGTCGCCAGAGCCTGGGCGTTCGACCTTGATCACATCTGCGCCGAACCAAGCCAGCAGCTGGGTGGCTGCGGGGCCTGCTTGCACGTGCGTGAAGTCGATGATCTTGATGCCTTTAAGGGGTTGATTGGACATATTCATTTCTCCTGTTGAATGGGTTTAACTCGAAACTTGCTTACTTTTTATTGGCCATGCTGGTGGGGTTCAAGCTGGTGATGCGACCGCTCTCAGTGCCAGCGGTTTCATCGATCACAGCGTTGATCAGCGTGGGCTTGCCGGAGCGGAAGGCTTCGTCAATACCGGCTTGCAGCTCGGCCGGGGTGGTGGCGTGAACGCCAACGCCGCCGAAGGCTTGCATCATCATGTCGTAGCGGGCGTTCTTGACGAACACGGTGGGGGCCACATCAGGGCCGCCGGTGGGGTTCACGTCAATACCGCGGTAGATACCGTTGTTGTTGAAGACGACGATACAGACGGGCAGGTTGTAGCGGCAAATGGTTTCGACTTCCATACCGCTGAAACCAAAGGCGCTGTCGCCTTCAATAGCGATGACCTGGTTGCCCGTGACCACAGCAGCAGCAACGGAGAAACCCATGCCGATGCCCATGATGCCCCAGGTACCCACGTCCAGGCGCTTGCGCGGCAGGGACATATCGACAATGCTGCGTGCGAAGTCCAGTGTGTTGGCGCCTTCGTTCACTACGATGGCTTCCGGATTGGCCTTGACCACGTTGCGGATCACATTGAGTGCGCTTTGGAAGTTCATCACCGGCGGATTCTTGGCCAGGGTCTCGGCCATCTTGGCGATGTTTTTGTCGCGCTTGTCGTAGATGCTGCCGGTCCACTCAACTGGAGGCTGTGCCCAGTTGCTGCCCATGCCAGTCAGCAGGGCGGAGACGCAAGAGCCAATGTCACCGATCAGCGGGGCGGCGATGGCCACGTTGCTGTCGATCTCGGTCGGTGCGATGTCGATCTGGATGAACTGACGCGAAGCGGCTTTATCACCACCCCAGGTCTTGCCTTTGCCGTGTGAGAGCAGCCAGTTCAGGCGCGCACCGATCAGCACCACGACATCGGCCTCGGCCAGCACGTAAGAGCGGGCGGCAGAAGCGGATTGGCCGTGGGTGTCAGGCAGCAAGCCCTTGGCCATGGACATGGGCAGGTAAGGGATGCCGGATTTTTCAACGAAAGCACGAATGTCAGCATCGGCCTGAGCGTAGGCAGCGCCTTTGCCCAACAGAATCAGAGGGCGCTTCGCGCCTTTGAGCAAGTCCAGCGCGCGCTGCACGGAATCAGGTGCGGGGAGTTGGCGTGGGGCTGCGTCCACCACCTTGATCAGCGAAGCCTTGCCCGCTTCAGCCGTCATGGTCTGCGAGAACAACTTGGCGGGCAGATCCAGGTAAACGCCACCAGGGCGACCCGACACAGCCGAGCGAATAGCGCGGGCAATACCCACGCCAATGTCTTGGGCGTGCAGTACGCGGAAAGCGGCCTTGCACAAAGGTTTGGCGATGGCCAACTGGTCCATCTCTTCGTAGTCACCCTGCTGCAAGTCAACGATCTCGCGCTCGCTGGAGCCGCTGATCAAAATCATGGGGAAGCAGTTGGTGGTGGCGTTGGTCAGTGCGGTCAAGCCGTTCAGGAAGCCGGGCGCCGACACGGTGAGTGCGATGCCGGGCTTTTGCGTCAAGAAACCAGCAGCAGCGGCGGCGTTACCGGCGTGCTGCTCGTGGCGGAAGGAGATAACGCGCATGCCTTCAGCCTGCATTTTGCGGGTGAGGTCAGTGATAGGGATGCCGGGCACACCGAAGATGGTGTCGATGCCGTTGAGTTTGAGGGCTTCGATGACCAGTTGGAAGCCATCGGTCATTTCTGGAGTTTGAGTTTCGTTTGTCATAGTGGTTAGTAGTTCAAAAAAATCGTTCACCAAAATCAAGGCCCCTGACGATGGATCACACCGTCTTGTTAATGCTTTCGGCTCGGCCTCATTGCAGCGTCGCGGTATGATAGAAGTTGATTCTGGTTACACCATTGACCGGGGTCAACTTTCACCGCATTTCAATCACGCAGACAAGCGAAGTTTGTGTCTTGCCCCAACCTAGTCGATTTCTAAGCCTTCATGTCTTCTGTTGAATCTCATCCCGATAAGAACATTATTCGCGTTCAGCTCCGACAGAACGTTGTTCTCAAGGCCATGGATGAGGCGGCACAGTCCGAGCTGGAATCTTTGTTGACTGTGGTGGAGTACAGCAAAGGGGAGCATCTTCTGCACCAAGGCGTGCACGAGATGGAGCAGTACTTTGTGTTGGACGGCATTCTCAAGCGGGTGGTGTCTAACCAGCAGGCCAAGGAAATGATCTTGCGCTTTGCGGATGAGCGCGATATGGAGACCAGCTACGCCGCGTGGTGCTTAAAAACGCCAACGCCTTACAGCATCGTGTCGGTCACCAAGGCGCGTGTGGCGAAGTTAACCATGCCGCAATGGATCGCTTTCATGGAACGCCACCCCGAGGTGAAGCAGCCTTTCGAGTACTTTGTGATGAACCTTATGAGTGAGATCATGGCGCACACCATCACACTTCACTTGCTGGATGCGTCAGGCCGTGTGCACAGATTCATGCGCAAACACCCTGAGTTGTTTGAGCGCATACCCAAGAAGGAATTGGCTTCTTACTTGAACTTGTCGGCAGAGACGCTCAGTCGGTTAAAGCAGCGCGGGAAAATTTAAATCACACTGGCCTCGCACGTAAAAAAGCCTGCTTAAAGCAGGCTTTTTTACGTGTCATCCCCGTGTAGGCGGGGATCCAGCAAACTTAATCCACCGGGCGATCTGCCGCAAACTCATCCACCTTAGGTGGGCGAATCAGACCGATCAGCTTGGAGATCACGGGCCACAGCAGCAGAACCAGTGCCAGGGTGGTGATGCCGCCAACCAGACCGTTAGAGAACATGATGGACATCTCGCCTTGAGAGACCAACATGGCTTGACGGAACGAGTCTTCTGCCTTGTCACCCAAAACCAGCGCCAAGACCAAGGGGGCCAAGGGGTAGTCGAGCTTCTTGAACAGGTAACCAATCGCGCCGAACAGCAGCATGAACCAGATGTCCAGCATGGCGTTGTGCACGGTGTAGGCTCCAATGGCACAGATCACGATGATCACAGGCGCGATGATCGAGAAGGGAATGCGCAGTATGGAGGCAAACAAAGGCACGGTGGTGAGCACCACAATCAGGCCCACCAAGTTACCCAGGTACATACTGGCAATCAAGCCCCAGACGAAGTCTTTTTGCTCAACGAAGAGCAGGGGGCCGGGCTGCAAGCCCCAGATCAATAGACCACCCAACAGCACCGCTGCGGTTGGCGAGCCGGGGATACCCAGGGCCAACATTGGAAGAAGCGCGCTGGTGCCGGCCGCGTGAGCAGCGGTCTCTGGCGCGATTACGCCTTCGAGTTCACCCGTGCCGAACTTAGAACCATTTTTAGACAGTTTCTTGGCCAGGCCGTAGCTCATGAAGGACGCTGGAGTGGCACCGCCAGGGGTAATGCCCATCCAGATACCGATCAGCGAGCTGCGCAGTGAGGTCATCCAATAGCTGGGCAGTTTTTTCCAGGTTTCCAGCACGATTTTGGGATCGATCTTGGCGCTCTTGCCCGAGAAAGCTAAGCCTTCTTCCATGGATAGCAAAATTTCGCCAATACCAAACAGACCAATCACCGCGATCAGGAAGTCAAAACCGCGCATCAGCTCATGAAAGCCGAAGGTCAGGCGAAGCTGGCCCGTCACGGTGTCCATACCGACCGCAGCCAAGGCAAAGCCGATGGTCATGGACGCGAGGATTTTGAAAGGCGAGCCCTTGCCCATGCCAACAAAGCTACAGAAAGTCAGCAGATAAACCGCGAAGAACTCGGGCGGGCCGAACTTCAACGCAAATTTGGCGACCAAGGGTGCCATGAAGGTGATCATCACCACAGCCACAAACGCACCCACAAATGAGGAGGTGAAGGCTGCCGTGAGAGCTTCTCCTGCGCGCCCTTGCTGGGCCATGGGGTAGCCGTCAAAGGTGGTTGCGACAGACCAAGGTTCACCTGGGATGTTGAACAGAATGGAGGTGATGGCCCCGCCAAACAAAGCACCCCAATAGATGCACGACAGCATGATGATGGCCGAGGTGGGCGGCATGGTGAACGTGAGGGGCAGCAAAATAGCCACGCCGTTTGCACCACCCAGACCTGGCAGCACGCCGATCAAGACGCCCAGCACAATGCCAATCAGCATTAGCAACATGTTCATGGGGGTCAAAATGACCGCGAACCCCTGAAACAACGCGTTTAGTTCTTCCATTTTTAATAACTCCTATGCTCAGAAACCAAGTCCGCTGAGCAGATCAAAGGTGCCCTTAAAGAGCGGCACTTTGAACCAGACTTCGAACATCATGAAAAACAAGACCATGACGGCCGCAGCGGCCGTGAGACTCTTGATCCAGGAGTACTTGCCCAGAATAATCATGAACAGGGTGATGTAGATAAACGAGGCTACGTAGATGCCGATGAATTGAATGCCGATGACATAGACAATGGCCGGCAACAACACGGACAACACACGACCGATTTGTTCGCGGTCCACAAAAATCTCGGTGTTTTTGTTTTTGCTGAACAGCGACTGCAAGAAAATGCCCAAGCCAGAGATGGTCAATATCAGCCCGATGTAGAAGGGGAAATATCCCGCTCCAGGACCATCAGACGTCCAGCCCGAGCCCAGCTTGCGGCTTCCAAAAAGTACGACACCGCCCAAAATCATCACGCCGACTGCCGTAATGGCATCGACGATATTGGTGGCAATGCCAGTGCGAGTTCCCTCTTGGGAATCAGAGTTCGCATCCATATTAGTTCCTGTAGACAAATTAAAGATTGAAAAAAGACTTTACAAAAACAAAGCTCAAACCAAGTTGAGCTTTGTTCTTAGTGAGCGTAGTGAGGGTCGCTCAATTTATTTGGCAATAAAGCCAGCTTCTTTCATCAGGTCACGGTGGTTGTTTTCAGCAGCACCCAGCCATTTGGTGAAATCGGGACCGGTCATGAAGGTCTGGTTGAAAGCGCCTTTTTCCATGTAGTCTTTCCAATCTGGCGTGGCGCGGATTTTCTTGAACAGTTCAACATAGAAGTTCAACTGGTCAGGTGTAGCACCCGCTGGCATGAAGATACCGCGCAGCATGACGTAATCGGTAGGCACGCCTGACTCTTTGCAGGTGGGAATGTCATACCAAGACTGGGTGTCTGTGACCTTGGTTTTGTAAGGCATGCGGGTGTCGTCAAAAACGCAAAGCGCCTTCAATTTACCAGCGCGCCACTGGGCCACGGCTTCAATGGGGTTGTTCACGCTGGAGTCAATGTGCTTGCCCACCAGTTGAACGGCCACGTCACCGCCGCCTTTGAATGGGATGTAGATGAACTTGGTGCCTGTGGCTTTTTCCAGACCAACAGTCAAAATCTGGTCTTCTTGCTTGGAGCCCGTGCCGCCCATTTTCATCTTGCTGGGGCCTGCGGCCTTCACGGCAGCGATGTACTCTCCAGCGGTTTTGTATGGGGCTTCGGCATTGGTCCACAGCACAAACTGGTCCAGCGCCAGCATGGCCACGGGGGTCATGTCACGCCAGTTGAAGGGAACGCCTGTGGCCAAGGGGGTTGTAAACAGGTTGGATAGCGTGATGACGATCTTGTGTGGGTTGCCCTTGGACTCTTTGACGTCCAAGAAGCCTTCAGCACCAGCGCCGCCGGATTTGTTCACGACAATCATGGGCTCTTTCATCAGCTTGTGCTTGATGATGATGCCTTGCAGCAGACGTGCCATTTGGTCAGCGCCGCCGCCCGTACCTGCGGGCACGATGAATTCGACGGGCTTGGTGGGCTCCCAGGCAGCCAGGGCTGGCGTTGCGGCCAAGAAGCCTGTGGCTGCAAGCAGACCTAAGGCTGTTTTTACAAATCGGGATCCCAACGGAGTTTGCATAGTTTTGCTCATGATATTTCCTGTTTTAAAAAAATGAAGATATCCCAACGTGGCATTCTTTGCCTTGTTGGGGTCAGCAAGCTGGTGTGAGTTTAATTTGTCACGCACAAATACTCTTGATGGGGGTCAACTTTTTGGAATTGGAACGTCGCTCTAAGGGTTAACACTGGGTTGGGAGTTTAGGTGGCGAGCAGATTGAAGGATCTTGCAAAATCAGCGCCGTTCATTTTCTTCCCACCTTCGGGTTTGAGCTTGAGCACCTCGATCATGCCGCCTTGTGCATTGATGAAAATCGAAGTCTCACTCATTTTGGAAATCGCCCCTGGTTTGCCTTTGACTTCCGCAAAGCGTCGTGTGACATGCTTGCGGCAGTCATATAGGTAAACCTTGATTCCGGCCAATTCCGTCCAAGCCCCAGGTGCCGGATTGCAGGCGCGGATCACGTCATAGACCTGATCCACATGGTTGGCCCAGTTGATTTTGGATTCTTCGACCCGGAACCAGCCTTCATAACCCGCCAGTGATTCATCTTGCACCACTTCACGGTGCTGACTACTAACGACAAGATCAGCAGCCTCCAGCAAGGCCGCCACACCCATGGGGAACAGCGAGTTGAAGTACACATCCCCCAGAGTGTCATCTGGGCCAATGGCGCAGGTTTTTTGCAAAATGACGGGACCTTCGTCCAGTCCGTCAGTAGGGCGGAAAATGCTCAGGCCAGTGACTGTGTCGCCACGGGCAATGGGCCAGTTGATGGAGGAGGGGCCACGGTAGCGTGGCAAGAGAGATGGGTGATATTGAATCGTGCCGTGTTTGGGGATGTTCACCAGGGATTGCGGCGCGAATTGCAACACATACGCCATCACGCCAATGTCGGCGTTCAAGTCACGCATGGCTTGCTCGGCCTCAGGGCCGGTGAGGTTGGCGAACTGAAATACGGGTAACCCCAGAGCCTGCGCGGCGGCACAGAGTGCATCCGGCTTGTCACCGGGTTTTTCGGGCATGCAAAAGACCCCGGCAACTGTGTCGCCACGGGCCAAAAATGCCTCTAGCGTGGCCTTGCCAAAATCTTGTTGGCCGATGAATGCAATTCTCATGTTTGATTTTTCTTAAAAATTTGGCCGGAGCCCGTCTCAACGAAGCAGAAAGTAAGCCGCCAAAATGTACAACACCACGGCAAAGGCTTTCTTCAAAGGGCGAATGTCCATGCGGTGTGCGGTGCGCGCACCCAAAGGGGCTGTGCAAATGCTGGCCAGCGAGATGACCACGAGGCCCGGCACATAGAGGTAACCAAAAGCACCGGGTGGCATGTCGGGCATGTTTTGCCCGGCCCAGATGTAGCCCAGCGTGCCTGCAAAGGCGATGGGGAAGCCCAGCGCTGACGAGGTGCCCACCGCTTGGTGAATCTTCACGTTGCACCAGGTCATGAAAGGCACGGAGACAAAAGCCCCGCCAGCCCCCACCAGACTGGACAGCAGACCGACCACATTGCCCATGCCGAACATGCCCAGCCCTGCTGGCAAGACCCGCGTGGGTTTTGGTTTGCGGTCTAAAAACATCTGGGTGGCTGAGAAGATCACAAAAATAGCAAACAAAATGCTCAAGGCTTTGGTCGGCAGGGCCACGGCGATTTGTGCACCTATGAGTGAGCCCAGCAAAATGCCGGGCGCAAACAGTTTCACCACGGGCCACAGCACGGCACCGCGTTGGTGATGGGCCCGAACCGATGACAAAGAGGTAAAGCAGATCGTGGCCAGCGAGGTGGCCACCGCCATCTTGAGAATGTACTCCGCAGGAAATCCCTTGGCGGTCAACACAAAGGACATGAAGGGCACCATGATCATGCCCCCGCCAATACCAATCAAGCCCGCCAGAAAACCGGCACACGCACCCATCAGGGCCAGTTCAGCGATCAGCAGGGGTTCGATCATCTTGGGGATTTTTGGTTAGGGATCCCGTGATCGGGATAGGTCTCGTCTGGTTTTTATAAGGTGTCTGCAAGTGCCACCGGGCCGCATCCTGAACCGGGGTTCAGGTGGGCGAGGTCAGCTGAGGCTTCGGGTTCATCTAACGCGAGATGATCACGCCCGCCAAGCAATGTTCCAAGCCCTGGCTCAAAGAGCATTGGTTCTAGGAATTTAAAGCCCAGTGGCATTGCAGACAGGATCAATTGTAGGCCTTGTGGCCCTAGAAAGCTGAAAAAAATCGGCGGCTCTAAATGAGCTGACCGTCTTCGCCCAAGGCCGCGTCAAGGCGGTGGAGCAGCGTACTCAAAAGCGCATCGTGCCCTGGGGCCAAGGCTTCTCCTGAAGCTGTTCTTAAAGGCGTGGGCAAAGTAGTCGCTGCTGCGGCGGCCTCCTGATCGCGCTGCGACAAATCAAACGCCAAATTCAGTGAAGCCAGCACCGCAATGCGGTCACGGGCTTTGATCTTGCCGTTGTCGCGTATTTTGCACATGGCGCTGTCTACCCGCTCAACGGCGTCGAGCAAGCGGGACTCACCGCCTTCGGGACAACCCAGCAGGTAGCTTTGCCCCATGATTTGAACTTCTAGCTGTTTCATGCGTTGCCTTTATCGGAGGCTGAATTCGTGGGCGAAGACAAGCGCTCCAGCAGGGCATCGACCCGCGCGCGTGCCGCACTCAGGCGCGACTTGAGCGAGTCGCGCTCACCCGCGAGTGCGGCCACCTGCTCGGTCAACAAGGCGTTGGTGCGCTGCAGTTCTTCGTGGCGAAGCAGCAAGCGGTCCACGCGCTCGGCAATTTGTTCTATGGGATGTGGCTGAGACATAGCACACGCATTGTAGGGTTTACGCAAGTAAGCCAACGTAAAATCAGTGCTGTTGGTGCTCGCGGTGTGGTTCACACGCCGCAGTTCAACGGGAAGCAGGAGGGTCGAGCCGCTTAACGTGGCTTAAGACTTCACCTGCGCTGCCCCCGCAACGGTCAGTGGACGAATCTCGCGATTCCGCTTTCATCTATTAGCCACTGGGTGTCTTGAACAAGCACCTGGGAAGGCGATGAAGGTTGCTCCATCAGCCCGGATACCGGCCAACAAAGTGGTTTCATGTTTGTCATGAAGCCGTGCCGCCCAAGCGCTGTCGGGGAAGACAGCTAGGGCTTTTGTTGATGCTTTTGATTCATGAAACCTTCTCTTTCCCGTGCGCGCCTAGCCGTGCTTCCTCTCGCATTAATTTCGGTATTTCCCTTGTTGGCGCTCAGCCAAAGTGCGCCTGAAGTGATGGAGACGGTGGTTATCGCCACCCGTGTGCCGCAACCCCTGGCGAATCTGGTGGCCGATGTCACCGTACTTGACCGCGACACCATCGAGCGCAGCGGTGCGGTGGGCTTAGCCGAAGTGTTGGCGCGCGTGCCCGGCATTGAGTTGTCCCGCAACGGCGGCCCCGGCTCTGCCACCAACCTGTATGTTCGAGGTTCGGAATCGCGCTTTACGGCAGTGTTTGTCGATGGCGTGCGCATCGACTCGCAATCGACCGGTGGCGCGACTTGGGAGAACATTCCCCTGGCGCAAATTGACCGCATCGAAGTCCTGCGTGGCCCCGCAGGCGCGGTCTATGGCTCAGACGCGCTCAGTGGTGTGATCCAGATTTTTACCAAACGGGGTGAGGGCGCTTTCATCCCGTTTGTTGGTCTGGGTTTTGGCACCTACGGCACGCAAAAAGTAGAGGCAGGCTTCAGCGGCTCTGATGGCGCTATTGACTACTCCCTGGGTCTGGCTCGCCAGTCGAGCGACGGTTTTAACGCGCGCCCCACGGCCGTTCCACTTCAAAACTCGGATGTTGATGGTTACACCCAGCAGTCGTTCAATGCCCGCATGGGCTTTCAGCTTAGTCCCGCGCATCGACTGGAGGCCACGGCCTTGTCCAGCGAGTTGAACTCGCAATACGACTCTGCCGCTACGCTTAAGCAGGATGACCGCAACATCCGCTCGCTGCAGGCCTTGGGCCTGAATTGGCGGGCGCAGTGGAATTCGATCTACAGCACCCGCGTCAGCATCACCGACTCGCGCGACCGCTACGAAACCCGGCCTTCGCCCTACCTGTCGCTCACTCACTTGAATGGCTACTTATTTCAAAATGAATTCCGCTTGGGCAAGCAATTGCTGACTGCAGCCTTGGAGCGCAAGGTTGATCAGTTGGACAACGCGGGCATCAACCGCGATCGCTTTCAAGATGCGCTGGCCTTGGGCTATGGTTGGACTAGCCCTGTGCATACCGTGCAGATCAACGCACGGCAAGACCTGGACAGTGAATTCGGCACGCAAAACACGGGCAGTGCGGCCTATGGTTTTGTTTTGACGCCCCAGTGGCGTGTCACCGCCTCCGTCGGTACGGCGTTTCGTGCGCCCACCTTGTTCCAGCGCTTCGGCATCAATGGCGTGGCGACTTTGCAGCCCGAGACAAGCCGCAATACCGAGCTCGGCGTGCGCTACACCGACGCGGCCAGCAGTTGGGGCATCGTCGCTTACCGCAACGCGGTCAGCAACCTCATCACCTTTGTCAGTAACCAGGGCACTTGCCTGAGCAACACGCCCCCCAAAATCGGTGCCACTCCGGGCTGCTACTTCAACACCGCGCAAGCCGAGTACCTGGGCATGACGCTCTCAGGCCATCAGCGCCTGGGCGATGTCGATGTGCGGGCGTCTTTAGACGTGCAAGACCCGCGCGATCAGATCACCGGCAAGATGCTCACACGTCGCTCCAACCAGCACGCCACACTGGGCATCAGTACCCGCGTCAGCGGCTGGTCGCTCGGGGCGGACACCCAACTCTCGGGCCTGCGCTATGACGACGCGGCCAACACCATCGTGCTGCCAGGCTATGTGCTGTTCAACCTCCATGCCCAAACCCGCGTGGCCAAAGAATGGACGGCGCTGGTGCGAGTGGACAACGCTACCGACGTGGCCTACCAGTTGGCCAACACCTACGCCACGCCGGGCCGCACGCTGTATGTGGGCCTGAAATGGGAGCCTCAGCCGTCCCCTGCAAAATGAAGCCAATGACCAACGCCAACACACCTCGCGCTATCACTTGCCCTGCCGTTCTCATTGCCGCCCCGGCTTCCGGTCAAGGCAAGACCACGGTCACAGCCGCGCTGGCTCGCCTGCACACACGCCAAGGGCGGCGCGTGCGGGTGTTCAAGTGCGGGCCTGATTTTCTCGATCCTTTCTGGCACACCCTGGCCAGCGGTGCGCCGGTGCACCAGCTTGATTTGTGGATGACCGGCGAGGCCGATTGCCGCGCACGCCTGGCGCAAGCCGCGCAAGAAGCCGACCTGATCCTGATCGAGGGTGTGATGGGCCTGTTTGACGGCGAACCCAGTGCTGCCGATCTGGCGCAGCGCTTCGGCTTGCCTGTTTTGACTGTGGTTGATGCCTCGGCCATGGCCGGTACGTTTGGTGCCCTGGCTTATGGCCTGCAACACTACCGCCCCGGCCTGCGCATGGCCGGTGTACTGGCCAACCGCGTGGCCAGTGAGCGCCATGCCGGCATGTTGCAAAGCAGCCTACGCGAGCCCGATCAATGGCTGGGCGCACTGATGCGCAACCCGGCCTTGACCCTGCCTGAGCGCCATCTGGGTTTGGTGGCGGCTACCGAATTGACCGATGCGATGCAGCGTTTGGACGCTGCTGCGGATGCGCTGGACGCCACCGTCTTAGGGCAAATGAGCCTGAGCGACTGGCAGCGCTGGTCTGTGGCGTTTGCACCGGGAGCGTCAACACAAGCCGTAGCCGAAATAGGGGCCGTTCACCCTGAGCTTGTCGAAGGGCTTCGACAAGCTCAGCCCGAACGGAAATTCAAATCACATCAGGCTGAATCAATAGATTTATCCGAGGTGATCAGACCTCCCCCCCTACAAGGCCTCACCATCGCCGTGGCCCGCGATGCCGCCTTTTGCTTCATCTACGCCGCCAACATCGACTGCTTGCAACAACTCGGTGCAAGCGTGGTTTATTTCTCCCCTTTGGCCGACAGCGCCTTGCCCCCTTGCGACGCGGTCTGGCTGCCCGGCGGCTACCCGGAGCTGCACGCGGCACGGCTGTCTGCCAACCACGGCTTGCGTGACAGCTTGCACGCGCACGTCGCCTTAAACAAACCGCTGTGGGCCGAATGCGGCGGCATGATGAGCTTGTTTGAGCAGTTGGTGGCGCAAGACGGTGTATCGCACCCCATGTGGGGCCTGCTGCCGGGCAAGGTCAGCATGCAAAAGCGCTTGTCCGCTCTAGGGCCGCAGCAACTTGCGCTGGGCGATCAGACTTTGCGCGGCCACACCTTTCATTACTCCACCTGCGAGACGCCCTTGGCAGCTCATGCCCGCACGGCTCGCCCTGGGGTAGAAATCATCGGCAATGAAGGCGAGGCCGTGTATGTGCAGGGCTCGGTCTGGGCGACCTACTTCCATGCCTGGTTTGCATCTAGCCCGACGGCGGTAGCGCGCATCTTCCAGTCCACTGTCAAGGAGTATGCATGAGCTTGTCATCGATTGACGGTTTGGGCCCCCAGCGCATCGCCTGCTTGACCGAGGAGACGACCGAATGGCTCTACCTGCTGGGTGAGGAGCGGCGCATCGTGGGCATCTCCGGCTACACCGTGCGCCCACGTCGCGCCCGTGAAGAGAAACCCAAGATCAGCGCTTTTCTGAGCGCCAAGATTGAGCAGATCGTGGCCTTGCAGCCTGACTGCGTGTTCGGCTTCTCCGACTTGCAGGCCGACATCGCCACCGAGTTGATCCGCAAAGGCATCCAAGTCACTGTGTTTAACCAGCGCAGCGTGGCCGAGATTTTCTCCATGATGTTCCAGCTCGCCGCCATGGTGGGGCAGGCCGAGAAAGGCTTGGCGCTGATGCGCGTCATGCAAGACCAATTGCAAGCCATTCAGATCGCCGCTGCACGTTTGCCGCGCCGCCCCCGTGTGTATTTTGAGGAGTGGGATGAGCCCCACATCAGCGCCATCCGCTGGGTGTCGGAATTGATGGGCCTGGCCGGGGGGGATGATTGCTTTCCCGAGCTGGCTCTCCAGCCCATGGGCAAGCAACGCATCATTGCCGATGGGGCCGAGATCGTGCGGCGTAACCCGGACATCATCATCGGCTCCTGGTGCGGCAAGAAGTTTCGTCCTGAAAAGGTGGCCGCGCGTGCAGGTTGGCAAGACGTGAATGCCGTCAAGAACGGCCAGTTGTTTGAGATCAAATCCGCCAACATCCTGCAACCCGGTCCTGCAGCTTTGACCGACGGCGTGGCGCAACTGCACCGCATCGTCATGGACTGGAGCAAGGCCCATGGCTGATGCTGTGACCTTGGCGCGTAGCGAGTTCATTTTGGGTGGCCAAAAGAGCGGCAAGTCACGCCGGGCCGAGTTGCTGGCGAGAGACTGGCTGGCCCAATCAACGCAGCACAAAGCCGTGTTCATCGCCACTGCCCAGCCCTGGGACGAAGAGATGCGTGAACGTATCGCCCGCCACCAACGTGACCGGGCCGAGCGCGTGCCTGGCATGACGACTGTGGAGGAGCCCTTGCAACTGGCCGATGCGATTAAGCGGCACAGTCAGCCCGACACGCTGGTGGTAGTGGACTGCCTCACGCTGTGGCTGACCAACTGGCTAATGCCAATAGCGCCTGTAGAGCCGGTTAAAACGACTACAGACCAATCTGAATTAGCGCAAGTAGCTCCTCTTTTAATAGCAATCCGTGCGGCCAGTGGCCCCTTGATTTTGGTCGGTAACGAGATCGGCCTGGGCGTCATCCCCATGGGGGCCGAGGTGCGCGCCTTTGTCGATGCCCTGGGGCGGCTCAACCAGGACGTGGCCCAAGCGTGCACGCGGGTGACCCTGATGGCCGCGGGCTTGCCGTTGACCTTGAAGGGGGAGGGCGCATGAATTCACGCTGGATGGTGGCCTTACTCGCGGTGTCGAGTTTGCTGGGCTTGGGCCAGTGCGCGCACGCCTTGCAAATCACCGACGACCGGGGCGTCACCGTCACGCTGGCCGCGCCGCCCCAACGCATCGTCAGCCTGCTGCCCTCATTGACCGAGACCGTGTGTGAGCTAGAGGCCTGCCAGCGCCTGGTGGGGGTGGACCGCTATTCCAACTACCCCTTGCGCGTACGCGCCTTGCCCAAGGTGGGCGGCGGGCTGGATCCGAACATTGAAGCCATCGTGGCTTTGAAGCCCGATCTGGTGCTGATGTCCGTTGCATCACGTGCCAGTGACCGACTTGAAGCACTGGGGCTGAAGGTGGTGGCGCTGGAAACCAAACGCCATGCGGATGTGAAGCGCGTGCTGGAGAAGCTGGGCGCTGTGCTGGGTGTGGGCGATGCCCAGCGCGTCTGGCGCGTGATTGATGCCAGCGTCTCGGCGGCAGAACAGTCGCTCTCAGCGCGGGCCAAAAACACGCGGGTTTACTTTGAAGTCAGTCGCGGCCCGTATGCAGCGGGGCAGGCCTCCTTCATTGGCGAAACCTTGGAGCGCTTGGGTGTGAAGAATGTCGTGCCTGCATCACTTGGCCCCTTTCCCCGGCTCAACCCCGAGTATGTGGTGCGCGCCAACCCCGACTTGATCATGGTGGGCAACCGCACCATGCAGGCCATGGTGCCCTACCCGGGCTGGAGCAGCATTAAGGCTGTGCGCGAGCAGCGCATTTGCGTGTTTGGCATTGACGATGCGGACGTGGTGGTGCGCCCCGGCCCGCGCATGGCGGAGGCGGCCCGCATCATGGCCCAGTGCCTGGAAGACAAGACACGATGAACCGCAATCGCTTATTAGCGTTACTTCCGTTCGGGCTGAGCCCGTCGAAGCCTTTGCAGCCCTTCGACAAGCTCAGGGCGAACGGGCAAACGGACAATCTCAAATGAATGCGCCTTTCACCGATCAACACCGCAAAGCCTTTGTCATGGCCGTGGTGCTGCTGTTGGCCAGCGCAGTGCTCTTGCTGCTGGGCGTGAGTGTGGGCAGCACCGGTTTTGAGAGTGTGCTGAACATGCAGCATGACCCGCAGGCCATGCTGATCGTGGGGGAGATTCGTTTGCCGCGCACGCTGGGGGCTTGGCTGGCGGGGGCCTTGCTCGGGCTGGCCGGTGCGGTGGCCCAGGGCCTGTTTCGCAACCCCTTGGCCGACCCCTACCTGTTGGGCAGTGCCTCCGGTGCTTCGCTGGGCGTGGCTGCTGCCATGGTGTCGTTTGGCGTGTCGCCACTGGCCACCCACTGGCTGGTGCGCATTGGGTTTACCGGGGCTGCATTCATCGGGGCCGTGCTGGCCGTGCTGCTGACCTTGTTGCTGGCCAAGGGCGTGCAACACACCTTGCGCTTGCTGCTGGCAGGTGTGATTGTGGGCGTGGTGCTGGGCGCCTTGAGCTCGCTCTTGCTGCTGCTGAACCCCGACATCATGCAGGCCATGCAGTCCTTCATGCTGGGCAGCACGGGTTTTGTCGGCTGGGCGGCTTGCGCGGTCATGGCGACGGTGTTTGTCGCTTGCATGGCGACCGCCTGGATGATGAGCCATGTGCTCGACGGCCTGGCCTTGGGCGAGGCCACCGCGCAAAGCCTGGGGCTGCGCTTGCCACCGATGCGGGCCGCGTTGATTGGCGTGTTGGCGCTGGCCACGGGCACGGCGGTGGCGCAAACCGGCCTGATTGCTTTTGTGGGCTTGGCCGCGCCGCACTTGGTGCGCTCGGTGGTCAAGACCACGCATGGCCGCTTGATTGGCTTGTCCAGCCTGATGGGGGCCGTGCTGCTGCTGGCGGCTGACGTGTTGGCACGCGGCGTGATTGCCCCGCAAGAGCTGCCGGTGGGCGTGCTCACCGCCGTGCTGGGTGGCAGCTATTTGCTGTGGTTGATGCACCGGGCCACGGGCCGGGGAGCGGGGCTATGACGTTGGCCTTATCCGTTGCCGCCATTCGGGCCCGCGCCATTTGCGCCAGCCTGGGCCATGTCCCTGTGCTGCATGACATTTCGCTGACACTGCCGCAGGCGCGTTGGACCAGCATTGTCGGCCCTAACGGTGCGGGAAAATCGACCCTGCTCAAGGTGCTGGCGCACCTAACGCCGCACAGTGGTGAGGTGAGCTTGCTAGGCCAGCCCTTAAGCGCGCTACAGGGGCGCGAACGTGCCCGGGCTTTGTCCTGGTTGGGCCAGAACGAAGCCTCAGCCGATGACCTCACCGCCTACGACGTGGCCATGCTGGGCCGCTTGCCGCACCAGCCGTGGTTGGCGCCGCCCAGCCCCTCTGACCACGCCGCTGTGGAGCGCGCCCTGCGCAGCACGCAGGCCTGGGACTGGCGCGGTCGCGCGCTGGGCCAGCTCTCAGGCGGCGAGCGCCAGCGCGTGTTGCTGGCCCGTGCCTTGGCCGTGGAGGCGCAAGTGCTGCTGATGGACGAGCCCCTGGCCAATCTGGACCCGCCACATCAGGTGGACTGGCTGCTGCTGGTGCGCGAGCTGGTGGCCAGCGGCAAGACCGTCATCAGCGTGCTGCATGAAATCTCGCTGGCCCTACTGGCCGATGAGCTCGTGGTGATGGCGGATGGCCGAGTGACGCACCAGGGCGCATGCAGTGATGCGGCCACCCACCGCGCGCTGGAACAAGTGTTTGACCACCGCATCCGCATCGAATCCTGCGCGGGTCAGTGGATTTCATTGCCCAATTTATAAAAAATTTTCATGCACCCAATACATCGTCATTTCCCAGAGGGTCGTCATTTCCGCGAAGGCTGGATTTCCGCCTTCACGGAAATGACGGAAAAAACAGAACGTCACAGTCCCCCACACCTCTCCCAGGCAGGCCCCAAATTAACCGCGAGGTCAAATGAGGCTCCCCTTTCCGCCCCGGCGGGGGTGGAAAGGGGCGGGGGGATAGGGGGGGGGGAAGGCGAGCACTTTCGCAAGCGACAAATCAAAAAAAATATCCGATATCACCATTCACCCAAGGTCACCCACATGCAAATTGAAACGCCCCCTGCCGTCAAACCCTACGAAAAAGCCGAAGGCGAACGGCGCGGCCTGGTCATCGTCAACACGGGCGACGGCAAGGGCAAGAGCACGGCCGCATTTGGCTTGGCTCTGCGCGCGCATGGCCGTGGCAAGGCCGTCAAGATTTTTCAATTCATGAAAGTGCCCACCGCCCGCTTTGGCGAGCACCGCATGTTTGAGCAACTCGGCATCCCCATCGAGGGCCTGGGCGACGGCTTCAGTTGGAAGAGCCAAGACCTCGAACACTCGGCGCAACTGGCGCGTGATGGCTGGCAAAAAGCCAGAGCGGCCATCCTAAGCGGCGAGTTGTTCATGGTGACGCTGGATGAAATCACCTACCCGCTGATCTACGGCTGGCTGCCGCTGGACGATGTGTTGCTCACCTTGCGTGAGCGCCCCAAGCATGTCCATGTAGTGCTGACCGGTCGCCGTTGCCCGCTCGAGATCATTGAGCTGGCCGATACCGTGACCGAGATGACAAAAATCAAGCACGCCTTCAACGCAGGTATCCCGGCGCAGCGCGGGATTGAAGATTGAGCATGACCCATTCACCCGTTGATCCTGCCGATCCTGCTGACCCACTTCACGCATTCAGCCCTGAGGAGCGCAGCGGCGTGTACCGGGCCATTCACGAGCGGCGCGACATGCGGCATTTCAGCGGGGGCGTGGTGGCTGATGAGGTCTTGCTGCGCCTCTTGCGCGCGGCGCACCATGCGCCCAGCGTGGGGTTCATGCAGCCGTGGCGCTTTATTCGCGTTCGCTCGACTGAGCTGCGCACGGGCATTCATGCGCTGGTGGAGCAGGAACGCATTCTCACGGCGCGGGCTTTGAAGGAGCGAGAAGACGAATTCATGCAGCTTAAAGTGCAAGGCGTGCTGGACGCCGCCGAGCTGCTGGTGGTGGCGCTGCCGCCGGGGCGCGAAGCCCATGTGTTTGGCCGCCGCACCCTGCCGGAGATGGACTTGGCCTCGGCGGCTTGCGCCATTCAAAACCTGTGGTTGGCCGCGCGCGCTGAAGGGCTGGGTATGGGTTGGGTGTCGATTTTTGACCCCGAACAATTGGCGAAATTGCTGGCCATGCCCGAGGGCAGCAAACCAATTGCGGTGCTGTGCCTGGGGCCAGTCGCTGAGTTCTACGCACAACCCATGCTGCAACAAGAACATTGGGCCAGCCGCGCGCCCTTGGGTGAGATGTTGTTTGAAGACACCTGGGATCAGCCGCTGGGGATTGCACAGCTTGACGTCATTGCATCGAATGCAAAGACGGACGTCATTCCCGCGCAGGCGGGAATCCAGCCTCTTCCCGTCACTGGATTTCCGCCTTCGCGGGAATGACGAACGATGACCCTGCTCAACTGGCTGCCCGCCTTCATGCCCTCAACGGCCTTGCTGGTCATGGCCGCAGCCTTGCTGTTGGCGATGGTGATTGACGCACTGCTCGGCGAACCACCGACCTGGCTCCACCCCGTCGTCGGCATGGGTCACTACTTGTCTTTCTGGGAAAAGCATTTGATGGCGCAAGGGCCTGCTGCGGCCTTCACAGCGGGCGCTGCGGTCTGGCTGCTGGGGGCCAGCGGAGTGGGGGGTCTGGCCTGGGCCGCGCAGCACGTTGCACTGCATGAACTGCCCGCCGTGTGGGCCACCGTGGTGTTGGCCTTTCTGCTCAAACCCCTGCTGGCCTGGCGCATGCTGCGCCGGGAGGTGTTGGCGGTGGAAGCCGCCCTGGCAGAGTCGCTCGATGCGGGACGCCAGCGCCTGGCCTGGTTGGTGAGCCGTGATGTCTCGGCGCTGAGCGCCACAGAGGTGCGTGAAAGCGCGATTGAAACCCTGGCCGAAAACCTCAACGACTCGGTTGTGGCCCCCATCTTTTGGTTTGTGCTGCTCGGTTTTCCCGGCGCGGCGGTGTACCGCTTTGCCAACACGGCAGACGCCATGTGGGGCTACCGTGGGCGCTGGGAGTGGGCGGGCAAATGGGCCGCGCGGGCGGACGACGTGCTGTCGTGGTTGCCCGCGCGGCTCACGGCGGGGCTGCTGTTCATGCTGGGTGGCGGCGGGTCTTTCAAAATGCTATGCCAAGAAGCGCGCCGCACCCCATCGCCCAACAGCGGCTGGCCCATGGCCGCCATGGCGCTGGGTTTGGGTGTGCGCTTGGGCAAACCGGGTGCGTATGTCTTGCATGCAGCAGGGCGCATGCCAAATGAGATAGATACATTTTTGGCCGTTAATTCAGCATCAAAAACGGTTGTAGCCCTTTTTTTAATAGCAGGACCAGCTATTTATTCAATAGCATGTATGAGGGCTTCATGAGTTCAAATCAATCGCCATCCATGACGTTCACACGTCAACACGGCGGCCCCGACGCCCTGGGCGTGCCGCTGCATGACTTCTCAAGCAACGCCAACGCCTGCGGCCCGTGCCCAGCCGCGCTCTTGGCCGTGCAGCAGGCCGACGCCACTCGCTACCCCGACGCCAGCTACACCGCCCTGCGTGAGCAGCTCGCTCATCGGCATGGCGTCTCAAGTGAACGCATTCTGTTGGCGGGCAGTGCCAGTGAGTTCATCTTTCGCATCAGCGCGGCGGTGGCGCAACAAGGTGGACATGCGGGTGGGAGCACCGTCGCGCTGCCGCCGCACGGCTATGGCGACTACACCCACGCCGCGCAGGCCTGGGGTTTGACGCCGACCACGCAGCCACAGACGGCCTCCTTGCGCTGGTGCTGCGACCCCTCCAGCCCACTGGGTGCGCCGCAAGCTGACTTGGCCCTACTGGATTCCCGCCTGCGCGGGAATGACGAGGCTGCTGGTTTTCGCGGGCATGACGACGCAGTGGTCGTGCTAGACCGCGCTTACGAGCCCTTGCGCCTGGAAGGTGAATTGGCCCTGTCGCCCGAGGCTCTGCAACAGGTCTGGCAACTGTGGTCGCCCAACAAAGCCCTGGGCTTGACCGGCGTGCGCGCGGCCTACGTCATCGCGCCGCTGGACTCAGAGCAGATGGTCGCCACCCTAGAGCGTCTGTGCCCCTCATGGCCGCTGGGCGCGCACGGTGTAGCCCTGCTACAGGCCTGGGTCCAGCCCGAGGTGCAAGCCTGGCTGGCGCACAGCCTGCACACGCTGCGAGCGTGGAAGACCATGCAAACGAGCATGTTGAACGACCTGGGCTGGACTTGCCTGCCCAGCGTGGCCAATTTCTTCTGCGCCCGACCGCCCCATGCGCTTGATTTGAACGCCGTGCGCGCAGAAGGCGTCAAGCTGCGCGACACGGCATCCTTCGGCCTGCTCGGCCATGTCCGCCTGAGCGTGCAGCCACCGGCGGTGCAGGAGGCGTTGAAGGTGGTGTTGGAATCCGGTTTGCACAACTCAATACCGCTCCAAACCGTCAAGACTTATGGGAGTTTCATCAATGACCGCTAAATGCGTCATGGTACTTGGCACCACCAGTGGCGCGGGCAAGAGCTGGCTGGCCACAGCGCTGTGCCGTTACTACGCGCGCCAAGGCTTAAAAGTCGCGCCTTTCAAAGCCCAGAACATGAGCAATAACGCCAGGGTGGTGGAGGGCGGTGAGATCGGCAGCGCACAGTATTTTCAAGCTTTGGCCGCTAACGTTGTGCCTGAAGTCCGCATGAACCCGCTGCTGCTCAAGCCCGAGCGTGACACGCACAGCCAAGCAATCTTGTTGGGGCAGGTCAATGCCGAGCTTACGCGCATGCCTTGGCGTGAGCGCAGCGAGGCGGTGTGGCCAGTGGTGGCCCAGTCGCTGGACGCCTTGATGGCCGAGAACGACGTGGTGGTGATTGAGGGGGCTGGGTCACCGGCGGAGATCAACCTCTCAAGCAGTGACATCGTCAACCTGCGCGTGGCGCGCCATGCCCAGGCGCACTGTCTGTTGGTGACCGACATTGACCGGGGCGGGGCGTTTGCCCACCTCTACGGCACATGGGCGCTGTTGCCCGAGGCGGATCGGGGTTTGATTCGTGGTTTCGTGCTGAACAAATTTCGCGGTGATGCCGCTTTATTGGCCCCCGCGCCGCAGATGCTGCAAGACCTGACCGGCATACCCACTGTGGCGACGCTGCCCATGTGGTGGCAGCACGGTTTGCCGGAAGAAGACGGTGTGTTCGATGAACGAAGCACTTCGGGCGGCAGCGCCATCACTCTCATTGTGGCGGTGGTCGTCTATCCCCGAATCAGCAACCTCGATGAATTTCAAGCGCTCAAAAATATCCCCGGCGTGCGCCTGAAGTGGGTGCGCAGCGCGGCTGAGTTGACCGGCGCAGACTGGGTCATCCTGCCCGGCTCCAAGCACACCAGTGGCGACTTGGCTTGGCTGCGCGAGCAGGGGCTGGATCGCGCCGTTGCAGCGCATGCGAACAGGGGCGGGGCCGTGCTGGGCATCTGCGGTGGCCTGCAGATGTTGGGCGAGGCGCTGATTGATCTCCACGGCATTGAGCACGCCTACCTGGGCAACGCGCCGGGCCTGGGGCTGTTGCCGCTGGTGACGGTGTTTGAGGCCGACAAGACGGTGCAGCGCCGCACGGCCTGCTTTAACGACGTGGCTGGCCCTTGGTCGGCCCTGTCCGGCGTGAAGGTGCAGGGCTACGAGATTCACCACGGCCAGACCGCGCAGCACCCGGCCATGGCGGCTGCGGGCGACGTGGCGCGCGCGCTCATGCCGGATGGCTTGGCTTGGCAGAACGCTGCTGGCAATGTGCTGGGCCTGTACCTGCACGGATTGTTTGAAGATGCTGCTGTGTTGCAGGCCTTGTTTGGTCAGCACGGTGCAGCGCAGGTGCCGACGCTGGACGCGGTGTTTGAGGGCATGGCCGATTACATTGAGCGGCATTTTGAGCCGGGTGTGTTGACGGGCTTGATTGAACAGTCCGTTGATTAATATTTCTCCATCTCCAGAACAACAAGGTTCCCCATGAATTTCACACTAGCTCCGCTGGCCGACATCAGTAAATCCACGCTAACCCAAGCGCTACAGCACAAGATCGATAAAAAAACCAAACCCCTGGGCTCACTCGGTCGCCTGGAGAGCTTGGCCTTGCAACTGGGGCAAATTTTGAACACCGAGTCGCCCGAGTTGCACACCCCGCAAATGTTGGTGTGTGCCGGTGACCACGGTCTGACGGCGCGGGGTGTTTCGGCTTACCCGAGTGACGTGACCTGGCAGATGGTGGAGAACTTTTTGGCTGGAGGGGCGTGTGTCAGCGTGATTGCGCGCCAGCACGGCATAGCTCTCACCGTGGTGGACTGCGGCGTGCGGCATGACTTTGCGCCGCGCGCCGGGCTGGTAAATCTCAAGATTGCACCGGGCACGGCGGACTCTTTCAGCGGCCCCGCGATGACGGATGACCAGTGCCAACAGGCCATCAAGAACGGGCAAGAACTGGTGAAGAAGCTGCCGGGCAATGCCGTGCTGTTGGGCGAGATGGGCATTGGCAACACATCGGCGGCCTCCATGCTGCTGGCACGCTTGAGCGGGCAAGACATTGCGCTGTGCACGGGTGCGGGCACGGGGCTGGACGCCGCTGCGGTAGAGCGCAAGACCGCTGTGCTGCGCGAGGTGTTGCAACGCCATGCGGATGCGACGCAGCCTTTGCAAGCGCTGGCGGCCTTTGGCGGTTTTGAGATTGCCACCTTGCTGGGTGCGGTGCTACAGGCCGCGCAGGAGCGACGTGTGATTGTGGTGGATGGCTTCATCGCCAGCTCGGCGGTGCTTGTGGCCCATGCCCTACAGCCGCAGGTCTTGCAGCGCTGCGTGTTTGCCCACCGCTCGGGGGAATTAGGCCACGCCCTGATGCTGCAACACCTGGGTGCGCAGCCGCTGCTGGACTTGGGCCTGCGCTTAGGGGAGGGCTCGGGCGCGGCGCTGGCCTGGCCTTTGCTGGAGTCGGCCTGCCGCATGCTGCGCGAGATGGCCAGTTTTGAGTCGGCCGGTGTGTCTGAAAAATCGGCGGGCTGATGGCCACTGATCAACCCACGTAGTCACAATGAACTTTATTCGGCACATCCTGCTGGCGCTGCAATTTTTCACCCGCATCCCGGTCACCGGGCGGATGGCCGCTTGGGTGGGGTACAGCCCTGAATTGATGCGCGCCAGTACCGCGCATTTCCCGGGTGTGGGTTGGTTGGTGGGTGTAGTCGCTGCATTGAGTTTCGCGGGCCTGCGCGTGCTCTTGCCTGACGTGCCTGGGGCCGCGCTGGTGGCAGCTGTGGTCAGCACGGGTTTGACAGTTTTACTCACTGGGGCTTTACATGAAGACGGCCTGGCTGACGTGGCCGATGGGCTGGGTGGGTCGCATGAGCGGGTGCGGGCGCTGGAGATCATGAAGGACTCGCGCGTGGGGGCGTTCGGTGTGTTGGCCTTGGTGTTGGCACTGCTGATGAAGGTGGCACTGCTGAGCCTGCTGGACAGCGTGGATACGGGCTTGGTGTGCGCAGCTTTGCTGGTGGCGCACGTGAGTTCACGCGTTTGGCCCTTGATGCTGATTCGCGTCTTGCCTTACGTTGGGGACGCGATCAACACAAAATCCAAACCGCTGGCGGAGCAGATCAGCACACCCAGCTTGATCGTGGCCGGGGTCTGGCTGCTGGGTGCGCTGGCGCTGGTGCAATGGGTCTTTGACGGTGTGTTGTGGCTGTGGCCATTATTGGCGTCAGGCTTGGCGTTCTTGGCGATGTGGCGGCTGTTGGAGCGCCGCTTGCAGGGCTTCACGGGCGATTGCCTGGGTGCGACGCAACAGGTGTGCGAGCTGGCGTTTTACCTCGGGCTGGCACTGTCCTTATGAGTTTGTGGCTATGAAGCTATGGCTTGTTCGCCACGCGCGGCCCTTGATTGAGCCCGGCATTTGCTATGGTGCTACCGACATGGCGGCTGATGCCGAGGCGACGCAGGCCAGTGCGCAAGCTCTGGCGCAGGTCTTGCCGCAGGGCGTGCGAGTGATGACCTCACCCCTGCAACGCTGCACTCAGCTGGCGCAAGCTTTGCAAACCCTGCGCCCTGACTTGCAAGCCACGACTGATTCCCGCCTAGGCGAAATGAATTTTGGTTGCTGGGAAGGCGTGCGTTGGGACGCTATTCCGAAGCATGACTTCGACCATTGGATGGCCAACTTCAGTACCTGGCGCTTTGGCGGGCAAGAGAGCGTGGGCGAGTTCATGCAGCGTGTGGCCTCGGCTCGTGCTGACGCCTTGAGACACGCAGGGCCTAGTGTCTGGATCACCCACGCAGGCGTAGCGCGGACCATGACCTTGCTGGCGCAGGGTTTGACGCGTGTTGAGCGGGCCGATCAGTGGCCTAAAGCGACGCCCGAGTGGGGGCAGTGGTGGGAGTGGGAGTTGTAATGATTCCAAGTAAACTGCGTGCTCTAAAAGGTGATCTCTATGCATAGAAACTCCAACCCCAAATTAAGCACGTTGCGCGTGATCACGGCGTTATTGGTATCGACCTTGACGCTGATGGCTTGCGGCGGCGGCGGGACGACTACCGTCACCCGCACACCGACAAGCACGGGTGGAAGCACCCTCGGCGCAGTTCCAGTGATCACATCGATCACACCCACGTCTGCTCAAGCGGGGGTGTCCACTCAATTCACAGTGGCGGGAACTGACATTCCTCTGACGTCTATTGTTGCATTGTCTGGTGGCACCTGTGACAGCCCAACCAATGCCACCGCTCTCGGGTTTTTGGTGACCTGCACTCCCGGCGTGACTCTGGGTGCAGCTGCGGCCGTTATCAACAACAACACGCTAGCCAATGGGGGGTGGTGGATTGGGCAGCAAACTGTGACCATCACCGCATCGGGTATTCCGTTAACAGACACAGGGATAAGCGCTAACCAATGTTACGGCGCTGGCAGCGATATATTAATTAGCTGTTCCAGTGCAGCAGCTATTGCGCTTAATGCGCAACAAGACGGAATGCTGGGGCGCGATGTAGACAAATCTGACAGCACAGATGGTTTGTTGGGATCCAGTTACAGCTTTTCTGGAGCCGACTGTGTCAAAGACAACGTAACTGGCTTGATTTGGCAGCGAGCAAGTACCACCCTTATGGCATTGCCCGGTAACTCTCAAAATATAGAAGCGGTAGGCTACCGCGACGCGGCCAACACTTCTAGCCTGTGTGGTTTTGCCGATTGGCGTCTGCCCACGCCCACCGAGCTTCAAAGCTTGCTGAACTATGGCTCAAGCAACCCGTTGTTTGCTATCGATCTGAACTGGTTTTCGCTCACCCGAAGCAATTGGTACATCACGGGAACCCAGTACCTGAGTGGCAGTAGTGCCAATGTATGGGTGGTTGATTTTGTCAAAGGCGGGGTGAACGGCATTGGCGCATCGGGTGGCCAGCCAGAACTTCGGCTCGTGCGCTAGCCCGTGCCAGACCACACGCATCTAGAAAGAAAATTCACATGAAAGCTTTGAATCTCTTGCCCACCTCATTGTCACTTTGTGTGGCGACCTTGGTGATGTGTCTGACCGTGTGTATACCTGTTCATGCCCAATCGCGCTACGCATATTCGGCTGATGGATCAGAAGTTACCGATGCACAAACTGGATTGGTTTGGCGCCGCTGTTCGGCCGGACAAATATGGAGCGGCACAAGCTGTGTTGGAGGTCTGACTGTGTTGTCGCACGAAGGTGCCTTGGCCTATGCGGCCACCCAGATTGGCTGGCGCTTGCCTAACATCAAGGAGCTGTCCAGTTTGGTGGATACAAGCAAAATCAGTCCAGCCACCGATACAGTGGCTTTCCCGGGGACTACAAGCACTACGTACTGGTCGTCAACGCCAGATGTGCAGCTACCGTCATCGGCCTGGGGTGTTGAATTTACTTTGGGTGCGGTGAAGAGTACGCCCCGCAATACCTTTGGCGTGTTGGTCCGATTGGTTCGTTAACTCGTCGCTTTAGGCTTGTAATCGCAATCCATCGCCACACTGCAAACCCAGCACTGCGGCTTTCGCGCCTGGCACACGTAGCGGCCATGCAAAATCAGCCAGTGATGGGCGTTGACCAAGTATTGTGGGGGAATGCGCTTGAGCAGCTTTAACTCCACCTCCAGCGGCGTCTTGCCGGGGGCCAAGCCCGTGCGGTTGCCCATGCGAAAGATGTGTGTATCCACCGCCATGGTGGGCTCACCAAAGGCTGAGTTCAGCACCACATTAGCGGTCTTGCGGCCCACGCCGGGCAGGGTCTCCAGCTCGGCACGGGTTCGGGGTACTTCCCCGTTGAACTGTTCAACCAGCATCTGGCAAGTCAGCATCAAGTGCTTGGCCTTGCTGTGGTACAGGCCAATGGTCTTGATGTAGCTCTCTAGCCCGTCCAGACCCAAATCGAGAATTTTCTGCGGTGTGTTGGCCACGGGGAACAGCTTGCGCGTGGCCTTGTTCACGCCTACATCGGTGGCCTGGGCTGACAGCAGAACCGCCACCAACAGCTCAAAAACGCTGGTGTATTCCAGCTCGGTCACGGGGTTGGGGTTGGCGGCCTGGAGGGTGGCGAAGAAGTGTTCGATCTGGGCTTTGTTCATGGGACAATTTTCCCATGGCATCATTGGGAGATGAAAACCTCAAACCTTTCTCAATTCATCGTTCGGGCGTGTGTTCAGATCAGTGTCGTGGTGTGCGTGGTCGGCGCGGTCACCATGGCCCCAGCCCACGCGAAAACGCCCAAAAACATCATCATCCTGTTTGCCGATGGCGCGGCGGCGACCCAGATGGAATTTGGCCGTTATTCAAGTGAGCTGTTGCGCAGCCAACCCTTTGCGGTGACCTCCGAGGTCATGCGGCACGGGACGCTGGGCTTGATGTCAACCCTTTCCAACAACGCCTACGTCACGGATTCAGCCGCTGCCGCGTCCGCCATGTCCACCGGCCACAAGGCCAACAATGGCGCGATATCAACCACACCACAGGGTGCATCACCCGCCACCTTGATGCAAGACGCGCGTAGCCGTGGCAAAAAAATTGGCTTGGTCACGACCTCCATGCTGTACGACGCTAGCCCCGCTGCATTCAGCGTGAACGCCAAATCGCGGCGTGACTATGAGTTCATCGTCAACCAATACCTGGCCCTGGCACCTGAGGTGTTGCTTGGCGGCGGCGCAGATTATTTCAAGCTCGATGGCATTGACGGCGGCAAACGCAAAGACGAGCGGGACATGGTGGAGGCATTTCGCAAAAAGGGTTACGCCGTCGCCACCCAAACGGCTGACTTGGCTGCGCCATTGCCGCCACGCAAGACCAAATTGCTGGGTCTTTTTGCAGACGAGGCCATGGACTTCGCCATTGACCGGGATGCAGTCAAACAGCCAAGTCTTGCGGAGATGACGACGTCGGCGCTAAAGGTCTTGTCCGCTGCGTCCAACAAAGGTTTTGTGTTGTTTGTCGAGAATGAAAACACAGATACGGCGGGCCATGAGAACGACGTGGGGGCGCTTATGCACGAGCTGTGGGCGTTTGACGATGCGGTTAAAGTGGCACTGGCGTATCGTAAAAAACACCCGGACACGCTGGTGATTGTCACGGGCGATCATGAAACTGGTGGCTTCACGCCCACTTCGGCGCAGCGCCCCAAAGGCTCAACCGGGCCCGGCTCGTCATTGGTGGTGAACGCGGACATGCTGCGTGTCATCGGCGGCTTCAAGATGTCATTCCAGGCCATCTCTGACCGCCTGGACGAGAAGGCCAAAGCAGGAGCGGACAAAGAGGCCGTCATGGCTTACTTGGCCGAGTTGGTACAGAAAAACCTGCCGGGCATGCAAATGGACGACGAAGTCAGAGCATTGATTCTCAACAAGCAAGCCCCCAGTTTGAATATCCGCCATCACCAGTTGCCCCCCACGCCCGCACCTGCCCTGGGCTTGATGGTGGCGCGGCAAACCGGGTTTTACTGGGGTACGACAGGTCACAGCAGCGAGCCGGCCACAGTGTCGGCCATTGGCCCCGGTGCTGCGCTGTTCAAGGGCTACCAGGACAATACCGATTTCGCGCGAAACCTGCGCCGATTATTAGGTGCTAAGCCTAAATCCACCACGACGCGCTAAGCTCACAAACAACCCGATTTTTACTTGTCACCATGCACTACGCTGACCGCCTGAACAATGTCGAAACCTCCGCCATCCGCGAACTTTTCAAACTGCTGGGCAAGCCCGGCATCATCAGCTTTGCCGGGGGCTTCCCCGACAGCGCCATGTTTGACGTGGACGGCATTCAAGAAGCCGTCAACAAAGCCCTGACCGATGAACCCGGCGGCGCGCTGCAATACGGCGCAACCGAGGGTTACAACCCGCTACGTGAGCAATTGTCCGCCTTCATGGGCGACCGAGGCGATGGCCGTCGCGAGAACAGCGTCAAGGTCGCGCCCGATGGGCTGATCGTCACCACCGGCAGCCAGCAGGCGCTCGATCTGATCGGCAAAACGCTCATCAACCCCGGTGACAAAGTGATCGTCGAAGCGCCCACGTTTTTGGCCACTATCCAGTGCTTTCGCCTCTATGGCGCGCAGGTCATTGGTGCGCCGATTGACGAGCACGGTGTCAAGACGGACGAGTTGGAAAAACTCATCGCCGAGCACAAGCCCAAGTTTGTTTACCTCATCCCCACCTTCGGCAATCCGAGTGGCGCAACACTGAGTCTGGAGCGGCGCAAAAGAGTGCTGGAGTTGGCCGTCAAATACCAAACCCCGGTGGTGGAAGACGACCCCTATGGCGACCTGTACTTTGGTGTGCCACCGCCCCCGAGCATCTTGGCCTTGAGCGCGCAAGTGAGCGGCAGTCGCGACTGGCTCATCCATTGCGGGAGTTTGAGCAAAGTGCTCAGTCCCGGCCTGCGCGTGGGCTGGATGATTGCCCCCCCCGAGCTGCTGGCCCGCGCCACCATGTGCAAACAGTTCAGCGACGCCCACACGAGCACCTTCGCCCAAGCCACCGCCGCCCAGTACCTCAAAGCAGGGCGCATGCCCGCCACGCTCGCCAAAGTACGGGATGTGTACGGCGAGCGCGCCCGAGTGATGGGCGAGTGCCTCAAGCGCGAGCTCGGCGACGCCATCACCTTCACCCAACCGGGTGGCGGCCTGTTTTTCTGGGCGCGCCTGACCGGTGCGAACGGCAAGTTGCAAGACGCTGGTGAATTGGCCAAGCGCGCGATTGAACAAGGCGTAGCCTTCGTGCCTGGCGCGCCGTTCTTTGCCCATGATCCTGATCCTGCCACCCTGCGCCTGAGCTTTGCCACAGCGGATGTGGCCAAGATTGTGGAGGGGATGGGGCGGCTGCGACGTGCGTTGTAGATATTGAAGGTTGGAGGCAATAGGTTGGACTGAGGCTAAATAGGTCTAATAAAGTTGTTGTTTAAACAACACATCAGTCGCCAAGGAGATTGCAAGCTTGACAAGTAGTTTGATCTGTTCAACCATGGACCCCTAAGCGATTAAAAGATTTGGAAAATCCATGCTGACCAGTAACTTTTTGATTGAAAAAACAGGCATTTCTAGGATAACCTTGAATAACTACGTCAAGCTCGGCATCGTGCCAAAGCCTGTGATGAGTAATTCTGGGGCTCTCGGTGCTGAGTCTTCGCAGATGGCAACTTTCCCGGATGAAACTCTTGATCGCATTGAAACTATCAGTCAGCTTAAGCAAGAAGGTTACAGCTTAGATGAGATTTGTGAGCACCTTTTAAATGAAGTGGCTGTTACTGCATCGGTTGCTGATGGAAGTCAAACCGAGGACAGTGCGCGGTCTCGTCCTACAGGTTCTCATTCAGTTGTGCTTCAAACAAATGACCTCAACGAAACTGATTTAGATGGCCCTCGGGTGACAATTGAGGATTTACCTCACCCGGCCTACATGATCAATCACAACTTTGAATTGATGTGGGTCAATCCACAAGCTCGTCATCGTTTGTTTGCAGACGCTGAATTGCCATCTAGTAGCGAAAGTAGAAACTTGTTGCGTTTGCTACCTTCTGATAGTGATGATTGGAATAGCCTCCTTCGTTTTCACATTGCTTTAGCCAAGGGCCGATTGAGTGCAGATAATTTTAGTTCTGCTTGTCGTGGGCTTGATCCTGTTGTTTTTGCAAAAATGCAAGAAATTTATGCAGATGTAATCGCAGAAGCCGTTACGCCTGTATTGGCCGCCCCTGTGAGTCTGCTAGATGACACTCGTACTCCGACGCAGCACACCGCATATGCATCGTACTTTCGTGAAGGCATGCTAATTGTTTTGCAGCCAGAAGCGGATGTCAGTGATGCTATCGTGGCTGTCCTATCCAGGCGAGATGAGTTGATTCGTAGCTTGCTACGACGCAAACTTCCGGTTCTTACGGACTTGGCTGTCATGGTGGCTGATCTGCAGGGATCCGTCACGATTTGCTCGGAACTTCCGCCAGAGGAATATTTTGAACTTATCAATGAGATTTGGTCAACAATGGTTCCAATCTACCGCACTTTTCATGCAACTTGCGGCAAGCACGTTGGTGACGGTATGGTTTATTACTTTTTCCCCCAGCCGGACAGTAACTACATGACCAATGCCTTGGCATGTGCACAAGAAGTTCGTGCCGCGATGCAAAAGTTATCCAAGGCTTGGCAGATCAGAAAGAACTGGTTCAACGAACTTTATCTAAACACTGGTATTACAGAAGGCCAGGAATGGTTGGGCACTTATCAATCATCCACTGGAGTTGAATTCGTTGTATTAGGCGACACCATCAATCAAGCAGCACGGGTTTCTGATGTGGCTCGTAACGGAACAATATGGGCAAGTAAAAACCTGATTGGGAAAATGCCAACCAAGGATCGCGACCGCATCAATTTTGGAGTACGCCGACGTTCGCCAGATGGACGTGAGCATTTTGTGGCTTCAAGTTTTTCTTTGGTTTCCTCTCTGCTCGAGCAAGATGGTATGCGTATGGAAAAAATGAAAGATATTGCGACACTGGCCATTACCGAGATCATTGGAGTTAATCCAGCTCAAAAGTGAAAGTAAATCCCCGATTTAAGCACTTGTTGTTTAATTAAATCTCTGAAGAACATCTCATAGAAGGTGTGTGTGGGCTGGTATTGGGTTTACTGTTTTAAACCTTAAAAACAAGGTTAATATTGCCTCCTCAAAAAGAGGTGCTCTTTGTATACATGAGTATGTACCTCCGTACACCAAGGCTAAGGTAATACTTGATGCCATCTAAGATGGAAAAACAGCTATTTTGACCAATCCTAAGGGGCTAGACTTCTACGAAGAACTAGTAGCGAAACACAATTCGTTTCATGCATCCAAATTGTGAGAAGCAATGTGAGTCAAAGAGTTATTACAACTGACGCCTACAAACTTTTCCCCTCACCACGAAATGAGCATGAGGAAATTTTTGTTTATGAAGTGTTTGTTCCTTACCCCTATGCGTTGATTGACTTGCCAAACTTCTATCTCAAGGGTAGAGCTAGTTTGTTTGCGGCTTGCCGACTCGCTGATATGAAGATGGGGCAGTTGGTGACATGTGAGTTGGACGCCGATGCGGCTAAGTTCAGCCGTGAGTTTGTCCCCGACTGAAAACGCATCAAGGTGCGCGGTGTAGCCGTGGTGCAGACAGCAGCGCCAAGTTGTCGTCCAGCGCCTCGTCCACCTGACGCCAGCGGCCATTCAGCTTGGCGAGTGTGACCGCTGTTTGAAGCGCTTGCAGGTCTTTCACGGTAGGTGCGACCTTGATTTGTGCAATGGCCGCGTCCGTGTTGCCTGACTTCAGCAGTGCCAGCACTTTGCTTGCCCATTCATTGGTTTTTTTCATGTGATTTTTTAAACGAGACCAAACCAGCCGAGGGTAGCACCAATAGCCAGCAGCCACAGCAGGTGCAATTGTGTGCGCCAGACGATGAGCGTGGCGACAGCGGTGGTCAGCCATAGCGGCCAGTCTTGAGTTGGATTACCATGGGCGCTGGCCAAAATCCAGCCTGTGGCAATAAGCAGTGCAACCACGATAGGCGCCATGCCTTGCTTGAAAGCGCGCACAGCCCGCCGATTGCGGTTTTCATGGCTCCAGCGAGCTGTCATGTAGGTGAGGGTGGAGCTGGGCAGCATGAGCCCCAGCATGGTCAGCATCATGCCCAACACGGCGTACAGCATGCTGCCGGTATTGAGACCGACGTTCCAGCCCATCAGCGCGACAAACAGCACGTTGGGGCCGGGTGCAGATTGGGCCAGGGCAATGGACTCAGTGAATTGTCTATCGCTCAGCCAGCCGTTTTGATCGACCAAAAACCGGTGCATGTCCGGTGCAGTAGAAATGGCCCCGCCAAAGGCCAACAGCGACAGCGTCATGTAATGCGTGAACAACTGGAGCCAATCACCCCAACCCAAATGAAGTGTGGTTGCCTCCATCATTCAAACAACTTTCGAAAACTCAAGAAATAGGCCAATGGGCCAAGCGTCAAGATCACGTAAATCAACGGCCAGTGCATTATGGCCACAGCGACAAAGCTGGACACGCCAAGGAGCAGGCAGGCAATGCCTCCCATCGGATTTTTAAATTGTGAAGGGATCATCTTGATGCCGCTAGCCAAAATCATCCCGGCGGCCACCGCACCCATGCCACGCAAGGCACCCACCACGCCGGGGTGGGTGGCGAATTGTGCATAGATCAGTGCCAGCATTAGCAGAACGGCCAAGGGCGCCAGCAACATGCCCGCAATAGATGCCAGTACGCCACGCAGGCCAAAGTAGCGCCCGCCCAGCATGATGCACAAGTTAATGATGTTGGGGCCGGGCATGATTTGAGCGACAGCCCACTCTTCAACGAACTCGGCATTGGTCATCCACCGCTTCTTCTCCACCAGCTCACGTTGCGCTACCGTGAGCACGCCACCAAAGCCCTGCAAGGCCATCATGGTGAAGGTGAAAAACAAGTCGGAGAGAGATTGGGGCTGCTGCGGGGGGGCATCGCTGATGTGGCTCATGCGTGGATTATCTCAATTTGCATGGCGCCCCCCATAAAGCTGAGAAACAGTAGAAAACATGCACTCACGTCGCTATAGTCCCTTGATGAAATCTTTGTCATCATTGCACGCCACCTTGCGCGAATTTGGTCTATCGACCTTGCGCTGGTTCGCTGGGTGGTGGCGAATTGTTGTGCTCGGGTCGGAGCTGTTTGTGATGCTTATCTCGGCGTCTAGTTACCGGGGCGCGAGCCGAGCCAACTTGATTCGCCATATTTACCTGGCGGCGGCACCCAGCCTGATGTGGTTCACTTTGCTGACGGCCACCCTCAGCCTGGTGCTGATCCGCATTGTCGTCGTTACAGCCCAAAGCTACGGCCTGACCCAGTATGCGCTGGAGATGGTGGTACGCGTGCTGGTGCTGGAGTTGATTCCTCTCACGGCGGCCCTGTTCGTTGCGGTGCGCTACAGCATTCCGCGCGGCTCTGAGTTGTACAAGCTGCGCACCCGTGGCGGGTTTGACAGGTTGCGCCAGCAGGGGCTCGACCCGATTGTGTGCGAGTTGTTGCCCTCGGTGGTGGCGGGCGTATTTGCCGTGCTTACCCTAGCGGCGGTCAGTTGTGTCATATCGCTGGTGCTGGCCTACTTCACCATTTACGGTTTCACGACGTGGGCGTTTACGGGTTATTCCCGAATCGTCGGGCAGATTTTTAGCCCGGCCGTGACCCTGATATTCGCCTTGAAAACGATGTTCTTCAGCTTGGCGGTGTCTCTCATCCCCGCAGGAATTTCCTTGCAAGACCTGCCCAGCAGTTTGTCCCGCGCCAGCGTGGAATTGCAAGGCCTGATCCGCATGTTTGCCGTGCTGTTGTTGGTTGAGCTCTTATCCCTGGTCGGCAACTATTATTGAGCCCCTGAATCGAACCTGTATGTCTGAACCTTCCGAGTCTCACCCCAGTCTTCCTGCGGATTTGCCCACTCCTGTGAAGCACCTGGAAGTAAAGGCTGCATTTTTGTTGGTCTTCATGCTCGTCGTAGTGGCGAGCGCCGTGGTGTACCTACTCTACGCCCGCGGTGCGTTTGAGAAAACGCAGCGCCTGTACCTGATGGCCGACAACTCGGAAGGTGTCCACATAGGCATGGACATGACTTTTTCCGGGTTCCCCATTGGTCGGGTTCGTCAGGTGGAGTTGGCCTCCGATGGCCGTGCCCGCATTGTGCTGGACGTGCCCCTGCGTGACGCGCATTGGTTGCGCAAGTCCAGCGTCTTCACCCTGGAGCGTGGCTTGGTGGGGGGGACGAATATCCGCGCCTTCACGGGCATGCTGCAAGACGACCTGCTGGAAGACGGTGCAGAGCGCACCGTGCATCGTGGCGATGCGGCAGAAGCTATTCCTCTCATTCTTTCTTCTGTCCGCGATGTGTTGGGTCGCATCAGCGCCATGACAGCTGAAGACGCCGCCTTGCGAAGTACGCTACGGAATCTTAAAGAGGTTTCCGCGACGCTCAAGGGGCCGCACGGCGCTTTGGGCGTGGTGATGGGCAACCCGACCGATGCACAGAAGATCGTTGAGGCGTTGAACCGCAGCAACGCGTTGCTGGCCAAAGTGGACGCGTTAACCGCCAAGGCCGACGCCCAGGTGTTTGGCCCGCAGGGTGTCATGAACAGCACGCAAGCCACGGTACAGCAACTCAATGGGCTTCTTGCTGATGCCCGCAACAGCCTGAAGAAGGTGGATGCGGTGCTCATCGAGGCGCAGGGCATAGCCGCCAATACAAAAGAGGCCACGGTTGATCTGGGTGCCTTGCGGGGCGACGTCGAGTCCAGCTTGCGCAAGGTGGACAGTTTGGTCAACGAAATCAACCGCAAATGGCCGTTTGCTCGCGACACGGACATCAAGCTGCCATGAGCCAACCCTTGCGTTTCGTTCTTGCCTTCGTTACCGCTGCCTTGCTGGCCGCCTGTGGCAGCTCACCGCCCGCACCAGATTGGCAAATGAACGCGAAGGGCAGCCTGGAGCGCGCCGTTGATGCCTATCTGTCAGGCAAAGACCGTGTGGCCGCCAGTGAATTTGCGCATGCCCGTGCCGAAGTGGCTCGCACAGGTCGCCCCGATTTACTTGCCCGCACCGAACTCATTCGCTGCGCCAGCCAGGTAGCCAGTCTGGTGCTGGAGCCTTGCGCCGGGTTTGAAGCCCTTCGTACTGATGCTGCGCCCGCAGAGCGGGCCTATGCCGACTACTTGGCCGGGCGGGTTTCGCCGCAAGACGCCCAACGCTTACCCGTACCTCACCGCGCGATAGCAGCGGGCGCTCTTGCCTTGCCCGATGGGGCCGATCCGGTCGCCCGACTGGTCGCCGCAGGTGTGCTGTTTCAAATGGGGCGGGTCAACCCTGCGGTCGTCGCCCAAGCAGTGGACACGGCCTCAGCCCAGGGCTGGCGACGTCCGCTACTGGCTTGGCTGGGCGTGCAGCTCAAGCTGGCCGAGCAAGCCGAGGCGGCTCAAGAGGTGGAGCGCATTCGCAGGCGTATCCAGATCGTCGTTCAGCAAAAATCTTGAGCCGAGGGGGTGAATCGCGCGAGGCCTAGGTCGTCCAGACCAGACATCGGTTGTTGGACGGCATGGCGATATCTTCAAGCAGGTGTAAACCAACCGACCCCGCCAGTTCGTTCACAGCTTCAAAATCACGCAAACCGCGTTGGGGGTGGGCGCTGCGCAGCGAAGCATCAAAACGGGCGTTGCTCTCGCTGGTGAAGTTGCCGCCATAGTTGAACGGGCCGTAGATGACCAGTAAGGCCTGAGCCGACATCAACGCGGGCAACTGCATGAACAGACGCTGCACCTCAGCCCAGCCCATGATGTGCAAGGTGTTGGCGCTGTAGATCACCTCAAACTTTTGATTGCCTACAGACTTGGCTATGTCGTGATTGACGTCAAGCGCCAGCGGCGGGGGCGTATTGGGCAGGCGGGCTTCATCCAGCCACTGCCGAATCCCCGGTAGGTTGTCTGCCACGTCAGAACACTGCCAAGTCAACTGGGGCAGGGCGCTGGCGAAATGCACGGCATGCTGGCCGGTGCCACTGCCGATTTCAAGTGCCGAACGGCGGTCTGCCACGTGACGCTGCAGTACGGCCAGAATCGGCTCACGGTTGCGCTCACACGCGAGCGAGAAAGGTTTGTTGTGGGGTGTGTCGGTGTTCATTAATTCCGAGCGTAACCGAGTTGATAATCTGTCACGCCAGCTAGGCTCGATATTTCAGCAGCCAACTCAGGCAAAGTTGACATTTGGTGTCGACTCAAAGCCACTGCGACGAAGCGCCACTCCACACAGGCTTGGCTTGCCGAAATGGCGATGCTGCCACCCGCCACAACGTAGCCGCGTGCCCTGGTTGCCAACCGTAGTTCTTTTTCGTTAGGCACATAATTTTCTCGAAATTTGAGGGTGATGGCCACGGCGATGCAGGCCGGTAGTTTCATCTCAAGCTTGGAAATCCAGGTCATGCAAATGGCAGACAGCAGGGCCAGACCAAAGGCGGCCACATAAAAACCGACCCCGACTAGGATGCCGATGACTGAGACCGCCCAAAGCGAGGCAGCCGTGGTCAGTCCGCTGATGTTGAAGCCCTCGCGCATGATGACGCCCGCGCAGAGAAAGCCGATGCCGGTCACGATGCCCTGGATCACCCGTGTGGCATCGCCGCCAGCGGCCCCCAGTTGAGCGCCCCCAAACCATGAGCCAGAGTAGCCGCTGATGACGGTCAGCGCGGCAGACGCCATGCAGACCATGCCGTAGGTTCGCATACCTGCGGCCCGCCCGTGGTAGGAGCGCTCGTAGCCCACGAGTAGACCCAAGAACAGGGCGCCGAATAGATTCATGCAAACCAAGACGTTGTTGGCAATCATCGGTTCAGACCAGAATCTGGCCAGGGTTTCAAACAAAGGCATGGGGCGTCCTTCTCCGGTAGAGGTATTTGCTTGCCATTTTTGCCTGTATCGCACTGGGCCTAAGCCTAGAAATAACCGCCGCAAGCCCGTATATCCTCTGCTTCCTGTGAGGAAACACTTAAAACCTTACACTAGCGGGTTAACCCCAAGCCCTATGAACGCCCCTATCGACGTCTCCTTCTTCGCGCGCGCCGCCAAGCCGCTGTCAAGCTACCGCCCCTACTGGGCCAAGCGCTTTGGCACGGCTGGCTTTTTGCCCATGAACCGTGCCGAGATGGACAAGCTCGGCTGGGACAGTTGCGACATCATCATCGTTACCGGCGACGCTTACGTCGATCACCCCAGCTTTGGCATGGCGGTGATTGGACGCATGTTGGAGTCGCAAGGCTTTCGCGTTGGCATCATTGCCCAGCCCGATTGGCAAAGCGCAGACGCCTTCAAGGCGCTGGGCAAGCCGAACCTGTTCTGGGGCGTGACCTCCGGCAATATGGATTCGATGATCAACCGCTACACAGCGGATCGCAAAATCCGCAGTGACGATGCCTACACCTCTGGCGACATCGGCGGCAAGCGCCCTGACCGCGCCGCCATCGTCTACAGCCAGCGCTGCCGCGAAGCCTACAACGATGTGCCCATCGTGCTGGGCGGCATTGAAGGCAGCCTGCGCCGTATCGCTCACTACGATTACTGGTCTGACAAAGTGCGTCGCTCGGTGGTGGTGGATGCCAAGTGCGACCTGCTGCTCTATGGCAATGCCGAACGCGCGATTGTCGAAATCGCCCACCGCCTGGCGGCCAAAGAGCCGGTGCAGCACATCACCGATGTGCGCGGCACCGCCTTTGTGCGCCGCTCGGACGACGAGACCGGCCAAGGCTGGTTTGAGATTGACTCGACCAGCGTGGACGAGCCGGGTCGGGTTGAGACGCACATCAACCCCTATCAAACCACGGCGGAGCAGGCCGAGGCTCAGGGTCAGACATGCTCCAAAGACGATGCTGCCCCCCAGGGTGCAAGCAGCAATGGCGCATCAACCATGGGCGCGGCCATCCAACCCCTGACCTTCATGCCCAACCCAGCCCTCTACGGCAAGGGAACAATCAAAGTCGCCCCGCGAGACCGCAGCGTCATCCGCCTGCCCAGCTTCGAACAAGTCAAGGCCGACCCGGTGCTCTACGCCCATGCCAACCGCGTGCTGCATCTAGAGACCAACCCCGGCAACGCGCGTGCTCTGGTGCAAGCGCACGGGGAGGGCGCAACCGCCCGTGACGTGTGGATCAACCCGCCGCCCATCCCGCTCACCACCGCTGAGATGGACTTGGTCTTCGGCCTGCCTTACGCCCGCAGCCCGCACCCCATCTATGCGGACGAAAACGGTAGCCATGACGGCACGACCAAGATCCCGGCCTGGGAGATGATCCGCTTCAGCGTCAACATCATGCGCGGCTGCTTTGGCGGCTGCACGTTTTGCTCCATCACCGAGCACGAAGGTCGCATCATCCAGAGCCGCTCCGAGGATTCGGTGATTCAAGAAATCGAAGACATCCGCGACAAGGTCAAAGGCTTTACCGGCACCATTTCAGACCTGGGTGGCCCCACCGCCAATATGTACCGCCTGGGTTGCAAAACACCCGAGATCGAAGCCGCTTGCCGAAAACCGTCTTGTGTTTACCCCGGCATCTGCTCCAACCTCGGCACCAACCACGACCCGCTGATCAAGATTTACCGACGTGGCCGTGCGCTCAAGGGCATCAAGAAAATTTTGATCGGCTCCGGCCTGCGCTATGACCTGGCCGTACAAAGCCCTGAGTACGTGAAAGAATTGGTGCAACACCACGTCGGCGGCTACCTCAAAATCGCGCCCGAGCACACCGAGTCCGGCCCACTCACCAAGATGATGAAGCCCGGCATCGGCAGCTATGACAAGTTCAAAACCTTGTTTGAAAAGTTCAGCGCCGAGGCAGGTAAAAAGCAATACCTGATTCCCTATTTCATCGCCGCCCACCCCGGCACCAGCGATGCCGACATGATGAATTTGGCCGTCTGGCTCAAGAAAAATGGTTTTCGCGCCGACCAAGTGCAAACCTTCTACCCCAGCCCCATGGCCACCGCCACGGCCATGTACCACAGCAACAAAAACCCGCTGCGCAAGATCACCCGCGACAGCGAGACCGTGGACATCGTGCGCGGCGACAAGCGTCGCCGCCTGCACAAAGCGTTTTTGCGCTACCACGACTCCAACAATTGGCCGCTGCTGCGTGAAGCGTTAAAGACCATGGGCCGGTCTGATTTGATCGGCAACGGCAAACAGCACCTGATCCCGACTTGGCAACCGTTGAGTGATGGTGGCTACACCAGCGCACGGCGTAAGAACTCAACGCCTGTGGCGGTCAAGGCCAGCGCACCCGTGAAAGGCCGCATCCTGACCCAGCACACCGGCTTGCCGCCGCGTGAAACGGGCGCAAGCAAGGCGACTGGTAAGTCTGTTCGCAAGAGCCGTTAATGCTGAGGTTTGACCTGTTACTTAAAGCGCGAGTTCAAGTCAGAAGTGCAGCTTTGTAATACACCGGTTTGGTGGGCAAGATGTTAGATCATCCGCCCCCTCGACCGCCAACTCAAAGTTGTTCGATAGGGGGGTGAAATGAGTTTGACCTATGCATCCCACGGCAGAGCGTGGCCCATCCGTTACAAGAACACTTGCTTGCGCGTTTTTTGACGTTCAGATTGGCGGTAGCCGTTATGCGGCAGCTTCAAGATTCTTCAGATGAAGGTATAACTCGTCTTTCAATACAAGTTTTTCTTTTTTCAGCACTTCAATTTCCACGGCCGTGCCAGGTTCGATATGGTTTTCCATGTTTTGGATCTTTTGATCCAGTTGATTGTGCTGATCGAACAAGCGCGTGAAATAGGCATCATTGCCTTTAAGGCTTGAAATAAGGTCGCGGTACTCTGTAAACATGGGTAGTCCTTTGAAATTATTGCATCGTTAGTCGAATGCTAACGAACGGGTCATTGTCTAACAAAAATCAAATCAATTTTTTGATGTCCACATTCAGCATGCGGTCTGATGAAAATTGTTGCCCTTGAAGAACTCAAAAACCCCCAGTATTCATGAGGATCGGCGATGAATTGACGACATAAATATTGCATAGATTGAGAGAGCAAAAGCTTCAAACTTTGTAATGCCATGGCACGACGCAAGTCCACCCTAACGGCTAATGCAGACCTCTTATGACGAAGCTGCTAAAGATTGCGCAGGGCATTCAGACTCAGCCCAGAAAGAGGTTTGAAGGCGCCCCACACTAGCTGAACTGTGTGCCTGCGCCCGAGGTTTAGCGCTCGCCAAGGGACGGTGCACAAGCAGTACGAGTTTGGCATCAAGGATTGGATATCAGCCCGCAAACGAGATATGACAGCGGGCATTGAGCACAAACTTAAACGGCGCAATGCGGTGGATCCGCTGATAGGTCACCTCGCGTGTTCAAGACAGAAGTGCAACTTTGTAATTAACCGGTTGGGTGGTCGGGATATGAGCGCATTCAAGTGCTTATAAAAGTTTGCCAAGTAGCAAATACTCCATTAGCGCTTTTTGCACATGCAAGCGGTTTTCTGCTTCATCCCAGACCACAGACTGCGGGCCGTCAATCACATCGGCCTCAACCTCTTCACCACGGTGGGCGGGCAGGCAGTGCATGAAGAGGGCGTCTGGTTTGGCGGCCTGCATCATTTCGGTGTCCACACACCAATCGGCAAAGGCGGTCTTGCGGACTTCGTTCTCGGCTTCGAAGCCCATGCTGGTCCACACATCGGTGGTGACCAGATCGGCCCCAGCGCAGGCTTGCATCGGGTCTTTGAACACTTTGTAGGAGTCACGGCTGCGCACGCCAGCCACGGCCTGGTCCACTTCGTAGCCGCTGGGGGTACTGAGGTGCACGGTGAAGCCCAGCAACTCGGCCGCCTGTAGCCATGTGTTGGCCATGTTGTTGCCGTCACCCACCCAGGCCACTGTTTTGCCCGCAATGGAGCCCCGGTGCTCGATGAAGGTAAAAATGTCCGCCAAAATTTGGCAGGGGTGAAACTCATTCGTCAGCCCGTTGATGACGGGCACGCGGGAGTGTTCAGCAAATCGCTCAATCTTGGTCTGCTCGTAGGTGCGAATCATCACCAGATCGACCATGCGGCTGATGACGCGGGCGCTGTCTTCAATCGGCTCGGCACGGCCTAGTTGGCTGTCGCCCGTGGTCAGGTGCACCACGCTGCCGCCCAGCTGGTACATGCCCGCCTCAAAGCTCACGCGGGTGCGGGTGGAGGCTTTTTCAAAAATCATCGCCAGCGTGCGGTCAGTCAGCGTCTGGTGCTTGTCATAGGCCTTGAACTTCTTCTTGATGAGTGCGGCGCGCTCAAACAGGTAGGCGTAATCATCGGCCGTGAGGTCGCTGAACTGTAGGTAGTGCTTGATCGACATCGGTCAATCCTGCTCGAGAACTTCGCGCACCAGCGGCACTAGCAGGGCTACGATTTCATCGGCCTCGGCGGTGGTCAAGATCAGCGACGGCACGATGCGGATCACGCTATCAGCCGTCACGCTGATCAGCAGTCCCACATCCACAGCCCGCTGCATGATCACGCTGCAAGGCTTGCTCAACTCCACGCCAATCATCAGACCTTGACCCCGAATCTCTTTGACGCCGGGGAGTGCGCCAAGCTCGCGTTGCAGCGCGGCCATCAAGTGCGCGCCCACCGCGGTGGCATTGGCCAGCAGGCCGTCTTCTTCCATGATGCGGATGGTCTCAATGCCCGCACGCATGGCCAGCGGATTGCCGCCAAAGGTGGAGCCGTGGTTACCCGGCTGGAAGATGTTGGCGGCTTTAGGGCCCGTCACCACTGCACCAATCGGCACGCCCGAACCCAGGCCCTTGGCCAGCGGCATGACGTCTGGCTTGATGCCCGCCCATTGGTGGGCAAACCACTTGCCGGTGCGGCCCATGCCGCATTGCACTTCGTCAATCATCAGCAACCAATTGTTTTCATCGCAGATCTGACGCACCTCCCGCAGGTAGTCCATGTGCGCGAACTTCACGCCGCCTTCGCCTTGAATCGCTTCCAGAAAAACGGCTACAACGTTCGGGTTGTCTTGCGTTGCATTTTTGAGGGCCTGCACATCATTTAAGGGCACGCGAATGAAGCCTTCCACCAATGGGCCAAATCCTTTTTGCACCTTCGCGTTGCCGGTGGCGCTCAAGGTTGCGATGCTGCGGCCATGAAACGCGTGTTCATAGACCACGATTTCGGGGCGATCAATGCCCTGGTCGTGTCCGAATTTACGTGCCAGTTTGAGCGCCGCCTCGTTGGCTTCCAACCCTGTGGAGCAGAAGAACACATTGGTCATTCCGGACAGTTCCACAAGCTTGGCTGCCAGTGTCTCTTGGCCGGGCACATGGTAGTAGTTGGAGCTGTGGATGATCTTCGCGATCTGGTCTTGCAGCGCGGGCACCAGTTTGGGGTGGTTGTGCCCCAGGGTGTTGACAGCAATGCCCCCCAATGCATCGATGTAGGACTTGCCATTGATGTCCCAGGCGCGGCAGCCTTGCCCGTGTGAGAGCGCAATCGGCAAGCGCCCATAGGTGTTCATCACGTGGGGTGAGCTGGCTTCAATCAAATGCGGGGCAACGGCGTTCATGGCTTGTCACTCTGGGGTTGGCAAAAAAAGTCGGCCCAACGTAGGTTGGGCCGTTGAGTCGTGATTTTAATCACTCACCCACGCCGTGTTGCATTACGGGATCAGGAATGTATTAAATTCTTATGTCTTATATAAGTTATAATACATAACAATGTATGTAGATATTTCTCATGAGTTTTTTATCTTGGGTGTTACGCTGGACGGCATGACGTTTCGTCCCAGTGATTGGGCGGAGCGCTTGGCTGGCGTCATGAGCCGATTTCGCCCGGGTGGGCCGCAGCCTGGCAGTCATCTGGGCTACTCGCCCTGGTGCATACCAACGAGTTTGGACGGGGTGACTTGCGTGGTGGTGCACCACGATCTGCGTGAGAACGAACTGCTGGCCTGGGAGTTTTGCTACAACTTCGCCCGAGACAACCAGTTGCAGATGCGTGACCAGCGCGAACTGTGCGCTTTGCCTTTACGCTGAACGGGCTCCGTTGAACGGCGGGGGTAATGGTTAAAAATTTACGCCCACAAAAAAAGCCGTCTTTCGACGGCTTTTTTAGCTTTGCTGACAGCGCACCCGTTACAAACGGCGAATCCTATATTTAGAACAGGATTCGTGCGATTGCCTGAAAATCAGGCGGCGATGGCCAAGGCTTTCACCTTGGTTGACAGGCGGCTCTTATCGCGAGCTGCCTTGTTCTTGTGGAAGATGCCCTTGTCGGCAACTGTGTCCACTACGGCTTGCATCTTGGCAAACAATTCGGTTGCTTTGACCTTGTCGCCAGCCAGAACCGCTTTTTCGACGTTCTTTACGGCGGTGCGGTATTTGGAGCGCAACGAGGTGTTGGCAGCATTGATCTTGATGTCCTGACGGACGCGTTTACGGCCCGACGCTAGGCGCGGGTTCTTTTTCTTCGGTTTTCCAGATGCCATGATATGAGTTCCTTGTGTCTGTGGATGTTGTCAGCAAAGCCCACGATTGTACCAGTTCAAACTGGCGATCAGTTGGGTCGCAGCAGCTTCAGGATCGGGCGCGTCGGTGATGGCGCGCACCACTGCAACCGAGCCGACGCCGCTGGCCATGACTTGGCCCATTTTGTCGCCATCAATGCCGCCAATGGCGACCAAGGGGTAGTCGCGCATCAGGCGGGCATAGGCGCTTAGGCGGCCAGTGCCTTGGGGCGCGGTTTGCATGCGTTTGAGCGTGGTGGGAAAGACCGCGCCCAGCGCGATGTAGCTTGGGCTCACGCGGTCGGCGAGCAGCATTTCGGCGTAGCCGTGGCTGCTCAAGCCCAGGCGCAATCCTGCTTGGCGAATGGCGGCTAAGTTCGCTTCAGCCAAGTCTTCTTGCCCCAGGTGCACGCCGTAGGCCCCGGCGGCTATGGCGGCTTGCCAATGGTCGTTGATGAAGAGCAGGGCATTGGTGCCACGTACGGCTTCGACGCTGGCCTTGATTTCTCGCTCGATGGCCTTTGAGTCGTCTGATTTGAAGCGCAGTTGCACGGTGGGTACACCTGCGCGCGCCATGCGACCTACCCCGGCGGCGTCGGGCAAAACGGCATACAAACCTAGCGCCTTAGGGCAAGGGGCAAAGGCATTGGCACGCGGCCAAGAGGGAATGCCAAAGTCCTGCGGTTCACTGGGCCAACTTGCCGGGTCAAAGTGGCCTGTGCGTTGGCACATGGCCTGCCATGCGTTGGCGAGACATTCGGCATCGATTTCAATAAAGCCCATAGACAGACAGGCTTGTTTGGCGGCGCGGTAAATGGGGGCGTCGCTGCTGTAGGTCAGAACGGGGTTGCCGACCACTGGCAAGCTGAATGCGGCCTGATGGGCGGCGGCGATGGTTTGGGCTTGCGCGCTTAGGGGACTCATGCGTGATGCCAAAAGGGCGTACCCAGTACGGGGGTGCTGGGCTGGGCCGCGTCTTGCTCGGTCATTGCGCCAGACCGGAAGGCATCACGACCTGCTTGGGTGGCTGCTGCAAATGCACCCGCCATCACCACCGGGTCTTGCGCCAGCGCCACGGCGGTGTTGAGCAGCACGCCGTCAAAACCCCATTCCATCACTTGGCAGGCGTGGGAAGGGCGGCCCAGGCCCGCGTCCACGATCATGGGCACGTCCAGCCGTTCTCGCAGCACGCGCAGGCCGTAGGGGTTGGTGGGACCTTTGCCCGTGCCTATGGGCGCGGCCCAGGGCATGACAGCTTGGCAGCCCACATCCACCAAGCGGCGGCACAGCACCAGGTCTTCGGTGCAATAGGGCAGCACCTTGAAACCATTTTTGATGAGCCAATCGGCCGCTTCCACCAGGTTCAGCGTGTCGGGTTGTAGCGTGTAGTCGTCACCAATGAGTTCGAGCTTGATCCAGGGTGTGGCAAACACTTCACGCGCCATCTGCGCCGTGGTGATGACCTCTTGCACGCTGTGGCAACCGGCGGTGTTGGGCAGCACGGGCACTTGGAGCTGGCGCAGCATGTCCCAAAAACGGTTGCCGGTTTCGCCTTCACCGCTGTCGTTGGGGTTGGCGGTCTGGCGGCGCAAAGAGGCCGTCAGCATGGCGGGCTTGGCACTGCGCACTGCCGCTTCCAGCACGCTAGGGGACGGGTAGCGCGCGGTACCCAGCATCAGGCGGCTAGCGAAGGTCTCGCCGTAGAGAGTGAGTGAATCTGTGGATGGCTTGATGTGCATGGTGCGCCAGAGTCTAAGGTAGGTGGGGGAGAGGGTTAGTCGTCCAAATGGACGCGCAAAAAACTGGCAAACCGAGGTTTTCCGCTGGGCATTACTTCGTTGTAGCGGTAGGTGACTTGACTGCCAATTGCAGGCGGATGCTGACGCTGCGTGTCTGAAAAGCCGCTACCCAGTTTGAATTGCTGGCCGCTGGCGGTTTTGACCTCCAACGCACCCATCATCCCTTGGAACTTGCCTTTACCGGGGATATGGCTGAGCACGGTTGCTTCTGCGTCTTGCATCGGCTTGAGCTTGAGCAGAACGTCGCTGCGTCCGCTGGTCGCGGGAGCGCTGGCCAAGTGCAGCATCAAGCCTTCACCTCCTGCGGTCGTCACGACTTTGAGTTTGGCTTGAAGCGCTACGGGGTTGGCGACTGTAAATTGCTCGACGGCTTGGAGTTGCGACCATCCCGCTGCCTGCACCAAGCTTTGCATCAGGGTAATGCGTTGGGTGAAGGTTCCTTCTGCATTGGGCAGCTCAAACAGCATGTAGGTCAACTGCTGCCATTCGGCATCCACCGCTTGCGTACGGCGAACGGCCCCTGAGAGGGTGTCAAACTTGCCGCGTCCCAGCCACAATTCACCGTCCAAAGGCGTGGCTGGCAATTTCGCCGTAAACCAAGTTGGCGCCGCAATCACGCGGCCACTTCGAAAGCGCAAGGTCGTGCCATCCCACAAGGCCCGCACGCCGTCCAGCTTCTCGCTTACTGAATAGCCCGCAGGGTTAATTCCCTTTGGCGCATGTCGTGCCAGCAAAACCGCAGTATTTTTTTGAGCTTTTGGCTCTGCGCAAAAACCGATCAGGCTTAGCCCAGCCAATAAACGGTGATTAAAGGTGCGGCGTCTTAGAGTCATTCCCAATTGTCGAGGATTTGCGGGCCTTCAAACCGAGGCTAGCCGCCTGTCACGGGCAAGATGATCTCGATACGGTCGTTCTGCGCGAGCTGTCGCTTCGCGTACTGGGTGTTGGGCACAAACTCCATGTTCACGGCAGCGGCAAAAGGCGGGCGAGCTTGAAGCAAAGCCACGGCATCGGCCAGCGTGGCATCTTGGGCCATCTCATGGGCGATTTTGTTGATAAAAACTTGCATGGGCTCAGGACTGCGTCGATTCGAAAAACTCAATGGAGAGCGGAAATTGTTGGGCCAGGGCGGAACCTTGTGTGGCCACCAGTTCCAGCACCACATCCAGCACGGCAGGCGAGATCATAAAACCGTGACGGTATAAGCCGTTGATTTGCAGAACGCGTGGGCCGATTTGGCGAATGGCGGGCAGGTTGTCCGGCAGGGTGGGGCGGCACTGGGTGGCGATTTCCAAAATGCGAGCTTCTGCAAAACCACTGTGCACCGAGTAGGCCGCGCTGAGCAGCTCCAGCGTGGAGCGCACGCTGGGCGGGGACATATCTTCGCTCTCAATCTCGGTGGCCCCAATGACGAACACGTGGTCGGGCTTAGGCGCGATGTAGAGCGGGTAGCGCGGGTGAATCAGGCGGGTGGGGCGACGCAGATTGACCTCGGGCGCATGCACACGGGCGACCTCGCCCCGCACACCGCGCAGGCCTGACCATTGCTGGCGCGCGCCCAAGCCTCGGCAATCGAACAGCCAGTCGGGCTGACCTTGGGTTCCCGGTTTGAAGTCTTCAATTGCGCACGGGCTGCTCCAGTGCAGGCGAACATTTTTCAGCGACTCCAGCTCGTGCAACAGCGCGGTCAGCAATTGTCGGTTGTCCAACTGGCCTTCACCTGGCAGGTACAGGCCCTGGGCGAAGCGCGTTCCCAGGCTAGGTTCGAATTGGGCGACGGCTGCGCCGTCCAAAGACTGTGCTTGACCGAGTGCAGGGATTTTTTCAGAGGTGACTTGCAGTTGCCTGCTAAAGCGATCGGCCTCGGCCGCATCTTGCCGATGCCAAAGAATCAGCGTGCCTTCTTGCTGGAAAAACACCGGCGTTGAGAGCTGCGCAAGCAATGCAGGCCAGCGGCTCAGGGCGTAATGCCCCATTTTGACGACACTGGCCTCGGTAATGGCCGACTCGGCCAGCGGGGCCAGCATGGCCGCAGCCACGCGGGCCGCTGAGCCTTGCGCGTCTGGCCCGCATGCCTCAAACAGGTCAACACTGTGGCCTTGACGAGCCAATTGCCAGGCCAGCAAGCGGCCCATCAGGCCCGCGCCTAAGACGACGCAAGAGCTACTCATGCCCATGCCTCATAATTTTCACCATGAACTCCATGACTAAAGCTAAACAGACCCCACCGCACACTGCGCATTACCCCCGAATTTTCTCCATCGCAGGCTCCGACAGTGGCGGCGGCGCGGGCATTCAGGCCGATCTCAAAACCTTCTCGGCCCTGGGCTGCTTTGGCATGACGGCCATCACCGCCATCACGGCGCAAAACACGGTGGGCGTGCGCGCCATTCACGGTGTGCCGCCCGAAATGCTGAAGGCGCAGATTCAGACGGTGGTGGAAGACATTGGCGTGGATGCCGTGAAGATTGGCATGCTGCACTCGGCTGAGGTGGTGCAAGTCGTGGCCTGGGCCATTCGCCACTACAGACTGCCTAACGTGGTGCTGGACCCGGTGATGGTGGCCACAAGTGGTGACGCGCTGATTACTCGGGACGCGGTCAAGGTGCTGGTGGATGAACTGTTTGGTTTGGCCAGCGTTATCACCCCGAACCTGGACGAGGCCGAGCTGCTGCTGAATCGAAAGATCACGGGCATTGAGGAGTTGGAAACGGCGGCCCAAGAGCTGCTGGCCATGGGTGCCCAAGCCGTTCTGCTCAAAGGTGGGCATTTGCAGGGCAATGAGGTTGTGGATGTTTTGGTTCAACCCAGGCAAGCAACTTTGCGGCTGTCGTCCCAACGCATTGAAAGCCGCAACGTGCACGGCACGGGTTGCACCCTGTCCTCGGCCATCGCCGCACACTTGGCGCTGGGGCTGGACTTGGCACAGGCTGTGACGCAGGCGCGCAGCTACGTGCTGGGTGCTATTGCCGCCGGTGCGGGTGTTCATACGGGTGAGGGTCATGGGCCATTGAACCACGGCTATGCGCCACGGCCCATGCAGACACTTGGCTAGTCGAAGACGGGCGATTCCACGCCCAGCACCTTGTGCAATTTCGGGCTGGTGGTGGTGTATTGCAGAAAGACTTTCTTCTCGGGGAAGATGATGGACACGGCACCAAAAGCGGCCAGCGCGCATTCATGGAAGCCCGAGAGAATGAGTTTTTTCTTGCCTGGATAGGTGTTGATATCACCCACCGCAAAAATACCCGGCACATTGGTGGAAAACTTTTCAGTGTCCACCTTGAGTTGCTTGCGCTCGATCTCCAGACCCCAATGGGCGATGGGCCCGAGCTTGGGTGAAAGGCCAAAAAACACCAGCAACACGTCCATCGGCACGACGCGGGTCACGCCGTCAGCGCCCGTGACCTTGGCTCCGGTGAGCTTGCCGTCTTTCTCCTCGTAGCCGGTGATCTGGCCGACGATGAATTGCATCTCATAGTCTTCGCACAACTGGCGCATTTTGGCCACGCTGGCCGGTGCAGCTTTGAAGCCGTCGCGGCGGTGGATCAGGATGACGCTCTCGGCCTTGTTCGGGCCGTCGTTGACGAAGTTCAGCGCCCAATCGAGTGCGGAATCGCCGCCACCGGCAATGATGAGGTTCTTGCCTGCAAAATCGGCCGGGTTCTTGACCCGGTAAAACATCTGCGAGCCATCAAACTTGTCCAGCCCTTCCACCTTGAGCGTGCGCGGCTGAAAAGCCCCCACACCTGCGGCGATGAAGATGGTTTTGGTCAAGAACTGTGTGCCTTTGGAGGTCTCGATGAAGAAGCGCCCGTCGTCCTGCTTTTGCACCGTGGTGACTTCCTGGCCGAGGTGGAAGGTCGCGCCAAAAGGTGCGATCTGTTTGAGCAAAGCGTCGGTGAGTTCTTGGCCCGTGCACACCGGGATGGCGGGGATGTCATAGATCGGCTTGTCGGGGTACAGCTCCACGGGCTGGCCACCAGGGTAGGCCAGTGAGTCGATGACGTGGGCCTTGATCTCCAGCAGGCCAAGCTCGAACACCTGGAACAAGCCCACGGGGCCTGCGCCCACGATGACGGCATCGGTTTCGATCGGGCCTTCATGGGCCATGGCGGTGTGGATCACTTCTTGATTGATTTTTGATTCCATAGGGCAGGGTGCGCCAAGATTTAGCGCAGCAATTCAGGCAGTTTGCCGGTTTTGTCTTTCCACTCGTCTGCGTCGGGCAGCGGGGCGGTGCGTTTGGTGATGCTCTTCCAGGTGGGCAACTGGGCCAACTCAGCGTTGAGCTTGATCATGTGCATCTGATCGGCAGGCAAATCTTCTTCGGCGTAAATCGCGTTCACCGGGCACTCGGGGATGCACACCGCGCAGTCGATGCATTCGTCCGGGTCGATGGTTAAAAAGTTGGGGCCTGCGCGAAAACAATCGACGGGGCAAACATCAACACAATCGGTGTATTTGCAGCGAATGCAGGATTCTGTGACAACGTGGGTCATTTTTTACTTCTAGGCTGAGAGGATGTTAGCCCTCGATTTTATTTCAATTCAACAAAAGCGCACCGGCGGTCTTGTGGCTGGCGGCATCCACCAAAATCATCGAGCCCAAGAGGCGCGATTGATTGAAAGGCCGGATCGGCACTGCCTCGGTCAAGGCCAGCTCAATGTGGCCAATGGCGTTGGGGGCTAGCTCCAGTGCGTCCTCTTCCTCCAGGGTGTGGATGTTCAGGCTGTGAGTTATTCGCTTGACCTTGGCCTTGACCCAGCGGTGGCCGTGCAGCGCCCAATAGACGCGGCCTGGCACCAGGGGGGTGTCGTCCATCCATGCGACTGTGGCTTGGAGATCGCGTTGGCTGTTGTTGCCTAGGCTAGTTTCTTGGGCTGGATCATCAGCCAGCAGCCAGTCGCCGCGCGACACGTCCACCTCGTGGTCCAGCACAATGCCCGCGCTGTGGCCGGCTTGGACTTCACCGGGGCGGCGCGCATGGTTCATCACCTGGGCGACCGTGGCTTTTTGCCCGCTGGGGAAGATTGTGATGGACTGGCCTGGCGCCACAGCGCCGGTGGCCAAACGGCCCCAGAACACGCGTCGACCTTGGGATGTGTCGGATGAGCCTGAGAACTTCTCCACCCATTGCACGGGGAAAGCAAAGGGCAGCGTTTGGTCGCTTGGGGTCACCGGCAAGGTTTCCATCAAATCCAGCAGCGTTGGGCCTTGGTAGCCGCACCAGCCGGGGGTGGCTGCCGCGTCCACCACGTTCCAGCCCTTGAGGGCGGACACGGGCACGGTGGCGGTCACGTTCAGGCCTGCTTCTTGGGCAAACAGGGCGAGGGCGGAGCTGATTTTTTGGAAGGTCAGGGCTGGGTTTGCCACCGCGTCCAACTTGTTGACGGCGAAGATCACCGAGGGAACGCGCAGCAGCTTGAGCAGCAGTGAGTGGCGACGGGTTTGCGGCAACAGGCCGTGCGCCTTGTCGGCGGGCGGTTGCAGGGTGTCGGCCTCTTGCGCCCAGCCCAGTTTGGTAGCGTCTACCAGCACCACGGCGGCATCGGCGCTGCTGGCGGCGGTGACCATGTTGCGGGTGTACTGCTCATGACCGGGGGTGTCGCCAATGATGAACTTGCGCCGCTCGGTGTTGAAGTAGCGGTAGGCCACGTCGATGGTGATGCCTTGCTCGCGCTCGGCGCTCAACCCATCGGTCAACAAGGCCAAGTCGGTTTCGCCTTGACGCTGCACGCCCGCCAGGTGGTCTTGCAGCACGGCTTTGCTGTCCACCAGCAGGCGGCCAATCAGAGTGCTTTTGCCATCATCCACGCTGCCGCAGGTGATGAATTTGAGGGCAGTGTTGGTATCCGTTCGGGCTGAGCCAAAACCCGTTCGGGCTGAGCTTGTCGAAGCCTTCGCGAACCCTTCGACAAGCTCAGGGCGAACGGGGAGCGGCTCAGGGCGAGCGGGGGTGATATTTGTCGTCATCAGAAATACCCATCTTTCTTGCGCTTCTCCATCGAAGCGTCTGAGGTTTTGTCGTCCATGCGGGTCGCACCGCGCTCGCTGAACAAGGAGGCCAGGGTTTCGATCACGATGTCGCCCGGTGTGGCGGCCAGGCTGGACACCGGGCAGGTGCAGGTGATGTCGCCCACGGTGCGAAAACGCACGTCACGGCTCTCTATCGTTTCACCCTCGCGTACCGGGGTCAGTTCGGTCACCGGAACCAGTAGGCCACGGCGTTCCACCACATCGCGCTTGTGGGTGTAGTAGAGCGAAGGCAGGGCGATTTGCTCGCGTTCGATGTATTGCCACACGTCCAGCTCGGTCCAGTTGCTGATGGGGAACACGCGGAAGTGCTCACCGGGGGCCAGGCGCGTGTTGAACAGCGTCCACAGCTCGGGGCGCTGGGCCTTGGGTTGCCACTGGCCAAAGCTGTCGCGGTGGCTGAAGATGCGTTCTTTGGCGCGGGCTTTTTCCTCGTCGCGGCGGGCGCCACCAATCAGCGCGTCAAAGCGGAATTCTTCAATGGCTTCAAGCAGCGTGACCGACTGGTGCACGTTGCGGCTCTCACCGGGGTGGGCCAGACGCACCGTGCCGCGAGCCATGGAGTCTTCCACGTTGCGCACGATCAACTCGGCCTTCAACTCTTTGGCGCGTGAATCACGAAAATCGGTGACTTCATGGAAGTTATGGCCAGTGTCAATCATCAGCAGCGGGTAGGGGATGCGACCCACGCCAAAGGCTTTCTCGGCGCACTTGAGCATGACCAGCGAGTCTTTGCCGCCGGAGAACAGCAGGGTGGGGCGCTCGAACACGGCGGCCACCTCACGCAGGATGAAGATGGTTTCTTCTTCCAGCGCGTCCAAGTGGGCGTTACTGAGGTGATGTTGGCTCATGTCGGCGATTTCTAGAAATTCGGGTTCGGTACGGGCGTTCATGCGGAGACCTTGTTTTCTTTCGTGGTGTTCAAACTATCTTGTGTGACATGCAGACCGCATTCTTTTGCGGCCTCGTCTTCCCACCACCAGCGCCCGGCGCGGAAGTCTTCGCCCAGGCTGATGGCGCGGGTGCAGGGTGCGCAGCCGATGCTGGGGTAGAACTGGTCGTGCAGCGGGTTGTAGGCGACGTGGTTGATTGCGATGTAATGCCACACGTCACCCCAAGTCCAGTTAGCCAGTGGGTTGAACTTGAGGCGGTCATGAGCGGCCACGTCAGCGTGGTCGATCAGCGGCACCTCGGCGCGCGCGCCGGACTGTTCACGGCGCAGGCCGGTGACCCAGGCCTTTTTGCCCATCAGAGCACGGCTCAGCGGCTCCATCTTGCGAATACCGCAGCAGGCCTTGCGCAGGTCTATGCTTTTGTATATCGCGTCCCTGCCCTCGCGGGTGACAAACTCAATGACCGACGACTGCACCGGGTGATAGATCGTCAGCGGTGCATGGGGGTGGGCGGCCTGCTGGGTCGTGAGTTGCGCCAATACCGCCAATGTCTCTGCGTGCAACGCCCCGGTTTCCAGCACAAAGACGGAAATCGGCAGCTTGTTCGCGTTGATCAGGTGGGTGATGACCATGTCTTCCGCACCCAGGCTGGAGGCCTGCGTCACGGGTGATTGCTGCGCGGCTTGCTGCAAGTTGGCAATCGTCTCGGCTAGCTTGGCGTCAAAGTCGGCCGAAGCCCGCGCATGAAGGGATACAGCACTCATCAGGCAGCCTTGGCAAACAGTGGTGCAGTGGTGACCGCATCGCCTTGGTAGAAGGCTGCATAGCGCTCAAACTGACGCTGGGCGGCGCTGGCGTCCACACCCTCGCGCAGCACGGCGCTGGAGAAACCGCTGCGCTGCATCTGCACCAGTTGGTCGATCAGCACGTCGCCCGTGGCGCGGATGTCGCCTTTGAAGCCCATGCGCCGGCGCAGCAAAAACGCTTGGCTGTAGGCGCGGCCATCGGTGAACTTGGGGAAGTTCAGGTTGATGCACTCAATGCCGTCCAGCGCGCCCTGGCTGGCCAAGTCACGGGGGTCGATATCGTTCGCGAGTTCAAGGGTGTTTTGAGCTGAATCGCCCGCAGAATGAGCGTGAGCAGTTATTAAATTGAGAGTGGATGTCATGCGGTGGCCTCCTCTTGTGCATGGTCTTGTAAGTGGCGGGCGCTGTTGGCCGCCGCTTTGAACGGGTCAATCCCGGTGCGGCGCAGCGTGGCGATCAAGGTCTCAGCCTTGCCGTCCACGGTTTGGCGCTGTGCGCGGTAGGTGTCTAAGACCGCTTCAATCACGTCCGGCACTTCAGCCGCGCTGAAGGAGGGGCCAACCACTTTGCCTGCCACGGGCGCGCCGCTCAGGGTGGAGCCGTCAGATCCACCCAGGGTCACCTGGTACCACTCTTTGCCGTCTTTATCGACCCCCAAAATGCCGATGTGGCCGCTGTGGTGGTGGCCGCAAGAGTTAATGCAGCCGCTCATGTGCAGGTCGATCTCACCCAGGTCGTGCAGCTCGTCCAGGTCTTGGTAGCGTGCCGTGATGGCTTCGGCCAGAGGCAGAGAGCGGGCATTGGCCAGCGAGCAGAAATCGCCGCCGGGGCAGGCAATCATGTCGCTCAGCAGGCGGATATTGGGGCGGGCAAAACCAGCTTTGCGCGCGGCGCGCCACAACTCGGGCAACTGGTCGCAGCGCACCCAGGGCAGCACCAGGTTTTGGTCGTGCGTGACGCGCACCTCACCAGCGCTGAACTGGTCGGCCAGCGTAGCCGACGTGTCTAACTGGTCAGCTGTAGCGTCGCCGGGGTACTGGCCCAGGCGTTTGAACGACAGGGTGACGATGCGCAGATCGGGGTTTTTGTGCGGGGCGACGTTTTGCTGTAACCAGCGGCCAAACTCAATGTCGTCCTCGGCGGCGGCTTTGAGGATGTGTGCAATTTTGAGATCGGCGCTTTTTTGATCACAACTTAGTGTGGGTGCGACAAACGTGGCGCTCACACGGTCCAACTCGGCCTGCGTGATGGTGTGCGGCGCGCCGTCAATCTCCACGATGTCCTTGAACTCGGCCTCGACCTGATCAAAGTACTTTTGACCTTCAGCTTTGACCAAAATCTTGATGCGCGCCTTGTAGATGTTGTCGCGGCGGCCAAAGCGGTTGTAGGCCCGCACGATGGCTTCCAGGTAGTTCAGCAACTGATTCCAGGGCAAAAACTCGCGGATGGTGGCCGCCACGATGGGTGTGCGGCCCATGCCGCCGCCCACCAGTACTTTGAAGCCCAGCTCACCGGCCTCGTTCTTAAGCATGTGCAGGCCCACGTCATGCCAAGCGGTGGCGGCGCGGTCTTCGGCTGCGCCCGTGATGGCGATCTTGAACTTGCGGGGCAGAAAGGCGAACTCGGGGTGCAGGGTGCTCCACTGGCGCATGATTTCGGCAAAGGGGCGGGGGTCGGCCACCTCTTCGTGGGCAATGCCCGCGCGCTCGTCGCTGGTGATGTTTCGGATGCAGTTGCCGCTGGTCTGGATGCCGTGCATGTCCACGCTGGCCAGCAAGTCCATCACGTCGGCGCTCTTGTCCAGCGGAATCCAGTTGTACTGCACGTTTTGGCGGGTGGTGAAGTGGCCGTAGTTGGTGGTGAGCTTGGAGCCGATGAATTTGCCGGTGTGCAAGGGCACGTCACCCAGTTTGTCTTGTGCGGTCTGCGCTTGCCCCAGCAGGGCGTCGGTCGGCTTGTCGTAGTCACGGGCAATGGTAGCCAGCACGCGCAGTTGGGCGCTGCTCAGTTCTCCATAAGGCACGGCCACGCGCAGCATGGGGGCGTAGCGCTGCACGTACCAGCCGTTTTGCAAGCGCAGCGGGCGAAATTCGTCCTCGCTGATCTGGCCTGCTTGCCAGCGGCCAAGCTGGTCGCGGTACTGCTGGGCGCGCAGGCGCACGAACTGGCGGTCAAAGTCGGTGTACTGGTACATAAAGTTGATGAGGCAATAAAGATTTTTAGATCAGAACAAGCTTGGCACCGGCCCAGGCCAGCAGCACGGAAAGCACTGAGCGAATCAGCCGCTCAGGCGTCTTGGAAACCAGGTGCGAGCCCAGCCAGATGCCGGGTAGGGAGCCCGCCAGTAACTTGGCCAGCAAGGGCCAGTCTACTGAGCCGAGCGAGGCATGACCCAGACCGGCCACCAAAGTGAGCGGTACAGCGTAAGCAATGTCCGCGCCGATGATACGCGGCAGGGGCAGTAGGGGGAAAAGAATCAGCAACACCGTCACGCCAATGGCCCCCGCGCCAACCGAGGTCAATGTGACCAGTGTGCCGATAATTGCGCCAAACATCAGGGGCAGCGACCAGTGCCGCGCGCGGGTGGCTTGGTCGAGTTGATCCGCTGCCAGCGTGCGGGGCAGTTGTTTGCCGCGCACGACTTTGTACAAGGTGGCGGCAGCCGTGAGCAGCAGCGCCACGCCCAGCGTGGTGGTCATCAACTTCTGCACGGCTTCGGTCGCCGGGCCCAAGGTGTGCAGCACATAAAGGGTCACCAAAGCCGCAGGAACGCTGCCCGCGCTCAACTGCGCCACCACACGCCAAGGCACCAAGCCTTGGCGCGCCATGTTGACCGTGCCGCCCATCTTTGTGAACGCAGCGAACAAGAGGTCGGTGCCGACTGCCAGATAGGGTTTGACGCCAAAGAAAAAGATGAGGATAGGCGTCATCAAAGAACCGCCGCCAACCCCGGTCACGCCAATGATCAGACCGACCAGAAACCCCGAAAAGATGAACGCCATATCTTGCATGGCGTGGACTTTAAGTGGTGTTCTATATATTCCAAACTACATTTTTTTGGTTTGTATATGCTTTTTAAGCATGAGCAACCCGTCTCAATGCCGTTTTTAAGCTCACCGCCGATAGTGACCACCGCCACCGTGATAGCCACCGCCATAGTGCCCAGCATAGGGTGGAATACAACAGCCTACGACGGCAAGACCCAACAGCGCAACCGCAGCAACTTTCAAAATTCGACGAATCAGACTCACGGTACTCTCCTTGTTGGCGAATTTGCCAGCTGATCTTTCAACGCGTAACGGCATGACTTGTTGACCCTTGTGTCTTGCGTCTTGTAAGTAAATGTGGGTTGAACCAGAGACTGGTGTCACAACTAGCCCAGTTAAAATGAATTCCTTAGGTAGGCACGCCAGCTACCACGCCATTTGAGCCCCACCTAAGCCCATTTTTCAGCCCCTTACCGCGACATGAGCGCGACACCACCGTGACCCTGCACATCACCACCTTTGACGGCGCCAGCGCCCTGAGCAACTTCCGCGTTCAGCAACTTTTGCCCGGCCTGCAGGCGGTTCACGACAAAATTAAGGCGATCGACGCGCGCTTTGTGCATCTGGTGTCGTCTGAGGCAGAGCCCTGCGCTGAACTCAAGCAACAGCTTGCCGCGCTATTGACCTATGGCGACCCGTACCAGGGGCCGGCAGAGGGCGCTGTGATCGTGGTGACGCCGCGCTTTGGCACTGTGTCACCCTGGGCCTCCAAAGCCACCGATATCGCCCACAACTGCGGCTTGGCCGTGCGCCGGGTCGAGCGCTTGGTGGAGTACCGGCTGACGCTGGCCTCGGGACTGCTGGGCACCAAGGCGCTGACGCCAGCACAACTAGACCAGGTCGCCAACCTGCTGCATGACCGCATGACCGAAAGCGCTATGTTCGACCGCGCCCAGGCCAGCGGCCTGTTCACCGAGCTGCACGCCGCCCCCATGGCGCATGTGGACGTGCTGGGCGGCCAGCGTGCCGCGCTAGAGACCGCCAATGTCCAGTTCGGTCTGGCGCTGGCGGATGACGAGATGGACTACTTGGTCGCTGCCTTCACCCAGTTGGGGCGCAACCCGACCGACGTGGAACTGATGATGTTCGCGCAGGCCAACAGCGAGCACTGCCGCCACAAGATTTTCAACGCCCAGTTCACCATTGATGGCGTGGCGCAAGACCGCAGCCTGTTCGGCATGATCCGCCACACCCACCAGACGAACCCGCAGCACATGGTGGTGGCCTACTCGGACAACGCCTCCGTCATGGAGGGCTCTGAGATCGAGAGATTCATTGCGAAATCAATTTCTGGCCCTTTAAATGATTGCATAAGTAGCTATCAAAAAGAGCGCGCCCTGAGCCACGTGTTAATGAAGGTGGAAACCCACAACCACCCCACAGCCATCTCGCCATACCCCGGCGCATCCACCGGCGCGGGCGGGGAGATTCGGGACGAAGGCGCCACCGGCCGTGGTTCTAAACCCAAGGCGGGTTTGACGGGTTTTACCGTCTCCAAGCTCTGGGGCAGCGATTTTGGCAAGCCCGATCACATCGCCAGTCCGCTGCAAATCATGACCGAGGGGCCGCTGGGCGGCGCGGCTTTCAACAACGAATTTGGCCGACCCAGCTTGGCAGGCTATTTCCGCGAATATGAGCAGACGGTGACCAGCAACGTGGACAGCCTGCGCCGGGGCTATCACAAGCCCATCATGATCGCGGGCGGCTTGGGTTCCATCGACGCGGGCCAGACGAAGAAGATTGAATTTCCTGCGGGCTCTTTGCTCATCCAACTGGGCGGCCCCGGCATGCGCATCGGCATGGGCGGCAGTGCGGCCAGCTCCATGGCCACGGGGGCCAATGCGGCTGAGTTGGACTTTGACTCGGTACAGCGCGGCAACCCCGAGATTGAGCGCCGGGCGCAAGAGGTCATCGACCATTGCTGGGCGCTGCAAGACGGCAACCCCATCCTCGCCATTCACGACGTGGGCGCGGGTGGTCTCTCTAACGCCTTCCCGGAGCTGACAAATGATGCAGGCCGTGGTGCACGCTTTGATCTACGCGCCGTGCCGCTGGAAGAGTCCGGCCTGGCCCCGAAAGAAATCTGGTGCAACGAGAGTCAAGAGCGCTACGTGCTGGCTATCGCCCCCGAGTCGCTGGAGCTGTTTCGCTCGTTTTGTGAGCGTGAACGTTGCCCGTTTGCGGTGGTGGGCGTGGCGACTGAGGAGCGCCAGTTGATCGTATCTGACCACCCTGTTTCCCCTGAGTCCATCTCCGTTCGCCCTGAGCTTGTCGAAGGGGCTTCGACAAGCTCAGCCCGAACGGATGGTGATCAATTGCGAACGGCACCCGTCAACATGCCCATGAACGTGCTCCTAGGCAAGCCCCCCAAGATGCACCGTGACGTCAAAACGGTAGCCCGCCAATTTCCCCCCGTTGACCTGACGGGCGTCGCCCTGCAACAAGCGGTGATCGACGTGCTGGGTCACCCCACCGTCGCCTCCAAACGCTTCCTCATCACCATTGGCGACCGCACCGTGGGTGGCTTGACGCACCGCGACCAGATGGTCGGCCCCTGGCAAGTGCCGGTAGCCGATTGCGCGGTGACGCTGGCCGACTACGCCGGCTTTGCCGGTGAAGCCATGGCCATGGGCGAGCGCACGCCGCTGGCCGCCATCAACGCACCCGCTTCAGGCCGCATGGCCGTGGCTGAGAGCATCACCAATTTGCTGGCCGCGCCGATTGAGTTGTCGCGCGTCAAGCTATCGGCCAACTGGATGGCCGCCTGTGGCGAGCCCGGCGAAGACGCCGCGCTCTACGCCACGGTGCACGCTGTGGGCATGGAGTTGTGCCCGGCCTTGGGCATTTCCATCCCCGTGGGCAAAGACAGCTTGTCGATGCGCACGCAGTGGACGGATGCCCATGACGGTAAAAAGAAGGTCACCTCACCGGTCAGCCTGATCGTCACCGCCTTCGCCACCTTGGCGGATGTGCGCGGCACGTTCACCCCCCAGCTCAACGCCACCGAGCCCGACACCACGCTGGTCTTGGTTGACCTGGGCCGTGGCAAAAACCGCATGGGCGGCAGCATCCTGGCGCAAACGCTCAACCAAACGGGTGATGTGGTGCCTGATCTGGACGAGCCGCAAGACCTGGTGAACCTGGTCAAAGCCGTCAACATTTTGCGCACGCAGGGTCACATCTTGGCCTACCACGACCGCAGCGACGGCGGTTTGCTGGCGGCTGTGGCCGAGATGGCTTTTGCCGGTCATGTCGGTGTGGCGCTCAATGTCGATTTGCTGGTGACCGAGGGCGATGGCATCACCGACAGCCGAGCCGATCACGGCGACAGCAAAAACTGGGCCGGCCAGGTCAGCGCGCGGCGCGAAGAACTCACGCTCAAAGCCCTGTTCAATGAAGAGCTGGGTGTGGTGATGCAGGTGCGCACGGCTGAGCGCAATGCCGTCATGCAAACTCTGCGCGAGCATGGTTTGAGCAAGTACAGCCATTTCATCGGAAAAACCCGACCGGCCTCTGCCACCGATGGCATGCAGACCGGCGTGGGAGAAGTGCAAATCTGGCGCGACGCCAAGGCCGTGTTCAGCGCCAAATTACAAGACCTGCACCAGGTGTGGGACAGCGTGAGCTGGAAGATCTGCCAACAGCGCGACAACCCCGCAGGTGCCGATGCCGAGCACGCAGCCGCAGGCGACCCCGCCAATCCGGGCCTGCATGTGCACTTGACGTTTGAGCCGACGGCTCCTGCCCTAATGTTCAGCAAACCCAAAATCGCCGTCCTCCGCGAACAAGGCGTCAATTCCCATGTAGAGATGGCCTACGCCTTCACCCAAGCCGGGTTCGAGGCCTATGACGTCCACATGACCGATCTGCAAACGGGCCGCGCCCGCCTGCAAGACTTCAAAGGCGTGGTGGCCTGCGGCGGCTTCAGCTACGGCGACACGCTGGGCGCTGGTATCGGCTGGGCGCGCTCCATCACCTTCAACCCCGGCCTCTCAGAGCAGTTCAAAGCCTTCTTTGCGCGCACCGACACCTTTGGCCTGGGCGTGTGCAACGGTTGCCAGATGTTTGCCGAACTGGCCGACATCATCCCCGGCGCGCAAGCCTGGCCGCGCTTCACCACCAACCGCAGCGAGCGCTTTGAAGCGCGCCTGGCCATGGTCGAAGTGTTGGAGTCCCCCAGCCTGTTCCTGACCGGCATGGCCGGCAGCCGCCTGCCCATCGCCGTGTCGCACGGTGAGGGCTACGCCAACTTCGCTTACCGCGGCGACGCATCCCAAGCCATTGCGGCCATGCGCTTTACCGACAACACCGGCGCCGCCACCGAAGCCTACCCCTTCAACCCCAACGGCAGCCCGGGTGGCCTGACGGCAGTGACCACAGCAGATGGCCGCTTCACCGCCATGATGCCTCACCCCGAACGCGTGTTCCGCAACATCCAGATGAGCTGGACCAGCGGTGGCGTTTCAGAGTCTAGCCCCTGGATGCAGTTGTGGCATAACGCGCGGAAGTGGGTGGATTAAGTGCTGTCATTTCCATTTGAATTTGTCATGCCCGCTCCTCGCCCCGTCATTCCCGCGTAGGCGGGAATCCAGTGTACGAACGTCAAATCATTTCGAATGCTGGCGCAATCTTGGCCATAATTTGAGCGAATTGACGGGGGCAAAGATTTCACCCCCCACAGCGCAGCCGCCTCGCTAGCGGTTCAGTCCAACAAGGTTTATCTGACGTAGGATGTGCTCTTGGTTCATATAGACGAGACGGTTTCGCCTAAAGTGTTCTCCGTTCATGCCGAATATGCCTTCGCGGAGAAGCGTTACAGCGAGAATCACACTATCGATTTACGTCCGTTACTTCACACGTCTGCCATTCAAGACCCGGTGGCAGATGAGATCAAATTATTGCGCGAGAGCCTTGAAAAGGCACTGCGAAAATGAGAGCATCGATCGTGCCGACTCGGGAAAGGAAAAGGGTCTGATCTTGATTTGAGATGTCAGCAGGAAATGTCAGCAGGGACGGGTCTTGTATTGCAACATTTCAGTCCTCGCTCCCCACCTTTCAGTGCTTCACAGTTGGCCACGGTTTCAAAACTTCAACTTGACCTGAGTTGATGGCATTCATAAAAAACAGACAATGGAAAAACGGGTAGCCCATTTCGACTTGGCTCAAGTGCAGGGTTACAGTGTTCCCCATTCGTTTGAATCTCTCGCCACCAAGGAACAACGTGAAAACCCTTCTCACTCTCCTGTCTATCTTGCTCGTCACCCTGGGCACAACCTCCGCCCAAGCGCCATCCGCCGCAGGTGCTAGCGACTTTCCCAGCCGCACCATCAAAATCATTGTGCCGTTCTCGCCCGGCGGTGGCTCCGATGTCGTCACCCGGCTGATCGCCGAGAAAATGACCACCGATCTGGGCGTGCCGGTCATCGTCGAGAACAAAGCCGGTGCCTCCAGCATCATCGGCACCGACGCCATGGCCAAGGCCGCGCCCGATGGCTACACCATCTTGCTGACCAACAGCGCCATCACGAGCAACCCCTGGTTTTTCAAGCTACCGTTTGACACCCAGCGCCTTACGCCGGTGACCCTGATCGCCACCGCGCCGCAACTGCTGGTGACCCACCCCTTGGCCCCCTTCAAAACCCTGCCCGAAATGCTGGCCTACGCCAAGGCCAATCCAGAAAAAGTCAGCATCAGCACGGCCGGTGCGGGCCAGTTGTCGCACCTGGCGGCAGAGCAAATGCAAAAGGCCAGTGGCAGCAAGCTCACCATCGTTCACTACAAGGGCAGCGGCGGTGCGCTGGCCGATTTGATGGGCGGGCAAATCAGCCTGTCCTTTGGTACCGCGCCGGGCTACATCCCGCACATCAAAACCGGCAAGCTGATTCCCCTGGCCGTCTCCAGCGCCCAGCGCAGCAAAGCCCTGCCCGACGTGCCCAGCCTAGGCGAGGCCTTGCCGGGTTTTGATCTGACCAACTGGTTTGGCATCTTCGCCCCGCCGCTAACGCCCAAGCCGGTGGTGGACAAGCTCTATCAGTCCATCAGCCGCGCGCTGGCGCATCCCGCCATCAGTGGCCGCTTGTCGCACGAGGGCTTTGAGTCCACGGGTATGCCGCCGGAGAAGTTCGACAAAGCATTCCGCGATGAAATGGCTTATTGGCAGAAGTTCATCAAGGACAACAATTTGAAGATTGATTGAATCGGGCCTTACGCTGCTCCCCTGTGTCGCGCAGGTCAGGAAGGTCGCGGCTTTGTTGAATGCAGGCGTTCGCAGTCGTGCAGCAGAGGAGGGGGCGTTGTGTTCCCCAGAGGTGGCTTGCCGGATCGACAACGGAGACAAAGAATGAAAACTCAAGTAGCGATCATCGGCGGTGGCCCTGCGGGTCTGCTGCTCTCGGAAATCCTGCACAGCCACGGCGTCAGCAGTGTGGTGTTGGAGAAAAGCAGCCGGGAGCACGTGCTGTCTCGCATCCGCGCTGGTGTGCTGGAGCAGACCACGGTGGACGTTCTGCGGGCTCACGGCCTTGCTGATCGCCTGGACCGCGAGGGCCACGTGCACGACGGCATGAAAATTGTTTGGGCTGGGCGTGAGAGCTACTTCATCGACGTCGCCAAGCATGTCGGCAAGCGTTTTACGACCTATGGGCAAACCAAAATCCAGGAGGATCTCTTCGCCGCCGCTGACCGACGCAACGCCACTGTGTTGACCGAGGTCGAAGACGTGCAACTGATCGACGTGAGCTCGAATCACCCCTGCGTGACGTTCACCCATCACGGCGAGTCCCTGCGCTTGGATTGCGATTTCATCGCCGGTTGCGATGGCTTCCACGGCGTCTCACGTCAGGCGATTCCACCGACGGTGTTACGCGAATTTGAGAAGGTCTATCCCTTTGGCTGGCTTGGCGTGCTGTCACCGACGCCACCGTTGCCGGACATCGTTTACGCCAACCACCCGCGTGGCTTCGCGCTCGCCTCGGCGCGCAGCCCCACGCTCAGCCGCTACTACATCCAGGTGCCCCTGGACACCCACATCGAAGACTGGCCTGACGAGCGGTTTTGGAGCGAACTCAAGGCTCGTTTCCCCCGCGAACTGGCCGACGCCATCGTTACCGGGTCCTCCATCGAAAAGTCCATTGCGCCTTTGCGCAGTTATGTCGCCGAACCGATGCAGCATGGCCGATTGTTCTTGGCAGGCGATGCGGCCCACATCGTGCCGCCCACCGGTGCCAAGGGGCTGAACCTGGCCGTCTCAGACGTCACTTACCTGGCACGCGCACTCGCGGCGTACTACGCCAAGGGTTCAACACAGCAGCTCGACGGTTACAGCGAAGTTGCTCTGCGCCGGGTGTGGAGTTCGGTGCGTGTGTCGTGGTACTTGACGACCTTGCTGCACCGTTTTCCCGGTGCGAGCGATTTTGACCAAAGAGCGCAAGAATATGAACTGGAATACTTGAAATCGTCGTACCACGCGCAGGTCGCCTTAGCGGAGCAGTACGCGGGTTTACCGATTTAAGGCGTGGCTTAATTTGATTGTCTTGACCAGCAGATTAGCAGTCCACTGGACTTCGGCTGTATTTTGTTGCTTGGCTGGGAGCTACCCAATCGGGGTTTTTAGAAAAATATGTTGAGTTGTGATAGCGGGGGAAACGGTATCGACGATGAATTGTGGTGACTGCAAAGGCCGTGACATTTAATTTTTATACGCGCCTTATGTTCAAAACAGGCGCAAAAAAACCCGCAGACTGCGGGTTTTTTAGAGGGTTTGAAGTTTATTACTTCTTCATTTCTTCAGCTTTGGCTTTCTTAGCAGCTGCTTTTGCTTTTTTGGCTTCAGATTTGGCTTTTTTTGCTGCTGCTTTGTCTGCTTTGGCTTTCTTGCGAGCGGCTGCTTTTTCTTCCTTCATCTTCATGGCTTCAGCTTTGGCTTCGGCCTTAGAAGGAGCTGCTGTAGCAGCAGCGGGTGCTGCCATAGGTGCGGGTGCGGCAGGGGCTGCAGGTGCAGCAGGTGCTTGCGCAAACGCCACAACAGCAAACAACGAGGCAATCAGGCTAGCGAGGACTTTGTTCATTTTGATATTCCTTTGAGAGTGACAGAGGTGAGAGTGACAGAGGTTTTAAATATCCTCGAAATTTTTTTCGGAGGTGCTAGTGTAACGGCCTGGTTTTGGGGAAAGTTGACAGCTGCTTTGTAAAATTTTGCATACTTCTTCAGATGGCGCCCCAAAACATCATGACATCGACATCATCACCAACGGCAATATTGCCTTGATCATGGTGTAAAACGATCAGGCTATTGGCCTGCACCATAGAGCTGAGCACGCCCGAGCCTTGATTGCTGGTGGTCTGCACTTGTAATGAGCCGTCGGGTGCCGTGCTTACCGTGCCGCGCTGGTACTCGGTGCGGCCTGGTTTTTTGCGAATTGTCTCGGTGCTGCGCGCACGCATGAGGGGCGGAGGAGGGGTGCTACTCCCCATCATGCGCAAGAGCGCCGGGCGCACAAATGCCAGAAAAGTCACCATAACAGCCACAGGGTTGCCGGGTAAGCCAAACAGCATCGCATTTCGGTGCTCTGAATGCACCGGAATTCTGCCCACTGCCATGGGGCGACCAGGTCGCATGGCGATTCGCCAAAAGGCCACGTCGCCAAGTTTTTTCATCATGGTCTTGGTGAAGTCCGCCTCACCCACGCTTACACCACCGCTGGTGATGATGGCGTCGGCCTGGCTGGCCGCACTGGTGAAGGCAGCCTCCAACAGAGCGGGGTCGTCGCGCACCACGCCAAGGTCAATGACCTTGATGCCCAAGCGAGTGAGCAGTCCAAAGACGGTATAGCGGTTGCTGTCATACACCGCGCCTTCTCGCGGGGCATCGCCCAAACTCAAAATTTCATCGCCGGTGGAAAAGTAGGCCACTTTGAGTTGGCGCAGTACCGTCACGGTTTTAATGCCTAAACTGGCTGAAAGACCAAGTGATGCGGGTGTAAGAAGTTCCCCTTTTTGCAGCGCCTCTTGGGCTGCCATGACGTCTTCACCCTTCAAGCGACGGTTATCACCGGCTTTCAAAAGGCCTTGGGGAAGGGTGACCGTGTCGCCGGTGACTTGAACGAGTTCCTGCGGCACCACGGTGTCCAGTCCGGCCGGCATGATGGCCCCGGTCATGATCTTCACGCACTCGCCTGTAGCCACTTGGCCTGGCCACGCCTTGCCTGCCAGCGCGGTGCCCACAACGCGCAGCACCAAGGGTGTGTTGGCTTGGAGTTGCACGCCATCAAAGGCGTAGCCGTCCATGGCCGAGTTATCGTGCGGCGGCACGCTGATAGGGGAGATGACGGCTTGCGCCAGGACGCGACCCAGCGCGTCAAACAGCCCCAACTCTTCTGTGTCGGTGATGGGCTCTACCAAGCGCGAGAGGAAGTCGTTAACACCACTCGCGCTCAAGGCCTGTGGGTCATAGCCTTGCAGCTCGGCCCCGATTTGCTCAATGGTTTTCAAGTTGGTGCAACTCCGTGAGCGTATTGGCATTCGCAAAGGCGTGGGCGCTGTCGCCGGGTAAGTCAAACGGCACGATCACCGTTTTGTGCTGCGCCGTCCACGCGTCGATTTTGCGGCCCCCGCCGTGGGTGAATTCCACCAGGCTTTCCATCAGCTCCACGCGCAGCAGGCAAAACACGGGCTGGGTGCGCAGCTGGAGCTGACCGTCTTTGTCGACTTCAGGCGCAGCGGCCATGGCTATGTCGGCATCGTCACGCTCCAGCGCTTCAGCCAAACGCGAAACCAGATCCAGCGGGAACAGCGGCGTGTCGCAAGGCACGGTGACCAGAAACGGGCTTTCGCAGCGCTCCAGTCCCGTCAAAAATCCCGCCAAGGGTCCGGCATAGTCTGCCAGTACATCTGGCCAGACCGACGCGCCAAACGACTCATAGGCCGCCAAATTGCGGTTAGCGTTGACCATAACGTGGCCGACCTGAATTTGTAAACGCATCAAGGTGTGCAAGGCCAAAGGCATGCCGTTGAAGTTTTGCAAACCCTTGTCCAACCCGCCCATGCGGGAGCCGCGACCACCAGCCAAGATCAGGCCGCTAATTTCTTGAGGATTAATCATTTTTGTTCTAGCCGCCTATGTAGCTCATTTCGACACGGCGCTGGCCGGGTGCTAAGGTGGTTGTGTCAGGGCCCATAGTGCTGCGCAGCTCGGAGTAGCGGTCACTGCGGCCTTGCCAGATGTGGCCAATGGCGGATTCAATGTCGGCGTCACTTGCGTCTGTGCGTATGAGGCTGCGCAGGTCATGACCTTGCGTGGCGAACAGGCACAGGTAGAGCTTGCCCTCAGTTGAGAGGCGGGCTCGGTTGCAGTCTTGGCAAAAAGCTTGAGTCACGCTGCTGATGACGCCGATCTCACCGGCGGCCTTGTCGTGGCGGCCTGCGGCATCGGCAAAGCCCCAGCGCTCGGCTGTCTCACCCGCAACGGTGGGGTCAAGTTGAATCAGCGGGTGTTTTGCGTGAATGAGTTTGACGACGTCTGCCGATGGCAGTACCTCGTCCATGCGCCAGCCGTTGGTCGCGCCAACGTCCATGTACTCGATGAAGCGCAACACAATGCCCGTGCCTTTGAAGTGCCGCACCATGGGCAAAATTTCTTGCTCGTTGGTGCCGCGCTTGACGACCATGTTGACCTTCAAGCCTGCGCCTGTGCCGTCTTGCCCCAGACCCGCTGCACGCGCCGCCTCAATGCCTGCCAACACGTCGGCCACGGGGAAGTCCACGTCATTCATGCGGCGAAATACGGCGTCGTCCAGGCCATCCAGGCTGACGGTGACGCGGTTCAGACCAGCGGCTTTGAGGGCTTGGGCCTTGCGGGCGAGCAACGAGCCATTGGTGGTGAGGGTTAAGTCCAGCGGCAGGCCGTCCACTGTGCGCAGGGCGGCGAGTTGCTCAATCAAAACCTCCAGGTTTTTACGCAGAAGCGGCTCACCCCCGGTTAGGCGGATTTTGCGCACGCCGTGGGCCGCAAACAGCCGGGCCACACGGGTGATTTCCTCAAACGACAAGAGCGAGCTGTGAGGCAGGTACGCGTAGTCTTTGTCAAACACCTCTTTGGGCATACAGTAGCTACAGCGAAAGTTGCAGCGGTCGGTTACGCTGATGCGCAGGTCATGCAGGGGGCGGCCCAGGCGGTCGGCCAACAAACCATTTGAGTTGACGAAAGGTTCTAATTCAGCATGGCTGCGAATCAAGCCCTCCCTGGGCACATAGGATCTCTGATCAATCAATGGGATAACACGTTTGGACATGGTTGATATTGTCGCTTGTCTTCCCGTGTTTTGCAGATGAAGTTCAAAGGCGAATTACTAACCTCAGTTGGTGTCTCTGAGGGATCGTGAATACCCAAATCGACTGGCCGCCATAACGGCCTGGGTTCTGTTGGTGACATCAAAACCCCGCAACAAGGCCGAAACGTGATTTTTGACAGTTTCGTCTGAAAGGCTCAATGTCTTGCCTATTTCTTTATTCGAATAGCCGTCCAAGAGTAGTTGCAAAACTTCTTCTTGTCGGGGGGTGAATTTTGGCGATGGAGTGTTCGGGCTGGAAGCACCCAGCATACCGCTCAACTGTGCAAGAGTTCCCACAGGTGGTGAATACACATCACCTGCCAAAATCACCTTAATCGCGGAAAGTAGTTCTTCGCTATTGCCGGACTTGTGTAAAAACGCGGCTGCACCTTGGCTTAAAACCTGCCGCATCAGCAGCGGGTTTATAAAACCAGAGAGCATGACGATAGGTAGTTCTGGATGCTGGTTATTAAAAATATGCAGCGCCTCTAGCCCACTCATGTCGGGAAGCTGGTAGTCGAGCAGCACCAAGTCCAAGCTCGTATGCTGACGTACCAGTTCAAAAGCGAATTTACAGTTAGGTGCGTCCAGCACTTCAACATCATCACCCAGGGCCTTTAAAACTTGGCGAAGTCCTTCTCGAACCAGGTCATGGTCGTCAACGATAAGAATTTTCAAGAAATACTCCGAAGAATTTTTATGGGCATGTCAGGCATCGTACCGCTCAAGAAAAAAAAATCCCGCCGAAAGGCGGGATTTTTGCTCATTTAACGTGATTTATTAACCACCATGAATCTTCATCATCAACGGCACAATCAAAAGCGCCACGATGTTGATGATCTTGATCAGTGGGTTCACAGCTGGGCCAGCGGTGTCTTTGTAGGGGTCGCCTACGGTGTCACCCGTTACTGCAGCCTTGTGGGTGTCTGAGCCCTTGCCGCCGTGGTGACCGTCTTCAATGTACTTCTTGGCGTTGTCCCATGCACCGCCACCGGTACACATGGAAATGGCTACGAAGAGGCCGGTCACGATGGTACCCATCAGCAAGCCGCCCAGTGCAGCAGGGCCCAGGGCCAAGCCGACCACGACGGGGACAATGACGGGGAGCAGGGATGGGATCATCATTTCTTTGATCGCAGCAGTGGTCAGCATGTCAACCGCAGCGCTGTAGTCGGGCTTGCGTTTGCCGGCCATGATCAGGCCATCGGCAAACTGGCGTCGCACTTCCACCACCACGGAGCCCGCTGCGCGGCCTACGGCCTCCATCGCCATGGCACCGAAGAGGTAAGGAATCAAGCCGCCAATAAATAAGCCAATGATGACCATCGGGTTGCTCAGGTCAAAGGTGATGACCTTGCCAAAGCCTTCGAGCTTGTGGGTGTAGTCGGCAAACAGCACCAGAGCGGCCAGACCGGCTGAGCCAATGGCGTAGCCCTTGGTCACGGCCTTGGTGGTGTTGCCCACAGCGTCCAGCGGGTCGGTCACGTCACGCACGCTGGCGGGCAACTCGGCCATTTCGGCAATGCCACCGGCGTTGTCGGTGATGGGGCCATAAGCGTCCAGCGCCACAACAATACCGGCCATGCTGAGCATGGAGGTGGCTGCAATGGCAATGCCGTATAAACCCGCTAGTTTGAATGCGCACCAAATCGCGGCGCAGACAAAAATCACCGGCCAAGCAGTAGAACGCATCGACACGCCAAGGCCTGCAATGATGTTGGTGCCGTGGCCGGTGGTGGATGCCTGTGCAATGTGCTTGACAGGGGGGTACTGGGTGCCGGTGTAGTACTCGGTTACCCACACCAATGCACCGGTCAGCACCAAGCCCACTGCGCAAGCGCCGAGCAAGGCCATGCGGCTGCCGCTGGCGGCGACCATGTTGTCAGGCACCATCATCCAGGTGACGACGGCAAAGGCGATGAAAGACAAAATGCCCGCCACTGCCAAGCCCTTGTACAGCGCAGGCATCACGTTCTTCATGCCAGGCGACGCCTTGACAAAGAAGCAACCGATGATGGAGGCAATGATCGACACCGCGCCCAAGGCCAATGGGTACACGACGGGGGCGGTACCCGCGCCGGTGACCACCAGCGCGCCGAGCACCATGGTGGCGATCAGCGTGACGGCATAGGTCTCAAACAAGTCGGCAGCCATACCCGCGCAGTCACCCACGTTGTCGCCCACGTTGTCGGCAATCACGGCGGGGTTACGTGGGTCATCTTCTGGGATGCCCGCTTCTACCTTGCCCACAAGGTCAGCACCGACGTCAGCGCCCTTGGTGAAGATGCCACCGCCCAAACGGGCGAAGATGGAAATCAAGGACGAGCCGAAGGCAAAACCAATCAGCGGGTTGAGCAATGTAGCCAGGTTTTTGTCGGGGGTCATGTTGCCATTGCCCACCAGGAACCAGTAAAACACCGTCACGCCCAGCAGGCCCAGGCCCACCACCAGCATGCCGGTGATAGCACCGCCCCGGAAGGCCACGTCCAGCGCCGGGCCAATGCCCTTGGTGGCAGCCTGTGCGGTGCGCACGTTGGCTTTGACCGATACATTCATGCCGATAAAGCCGCAAGCACCCGAGAGCACCGCACCCATCACAAAGCCAAAGGCACTCATGCCGTCCAGAAAGATGCCAATCAAAATCGCCAGCGCAATGCCGACCATGGTGATGGTTTTGTACTGCCGTGCCAGATAGGCAGCAGCGCCGGTTTGAATGGCGGAGGCAATCTCTTGCATTCGCGCATTGCCAGCGTCTTGGGAAAGAATCCAACTTCGAGCCCAAACGCCGTAAGCCACGGCGGCCAGCCCACATACAAGCGCCAAGATTAGCGCTGAGTTGCCTGTCATATTGTGATCTCCTGTTTTGTTGATTCGCGAGAGGGTGGCAACGCCGGGGCACAGCCACCAATGCGTTGCTTCCTCGTCGCGCACCCTTAAAGAGATCTGACAAAACGATTGGCCAACGGGCGAACTGTAACGTGAAAAAAGTCACATTTCAGAGGGAAGTCAGGTGTGAGCAAGTAAAATCAGGGTTAATACTTATCCCTATTCGATTTAACTTAATCCAAAGAACACATCCATGTCCCTTGACAAAGTCACCCCCGGAAAAAACGCCCCCGAAGCCTTCAACGTGATCATCGAAATCCCGATGAACGCCGACCCTGTGAAGTACGAGGTGGACAAAGAGTCAGGCGCTATTTTTGTGGACCGTTTCATGAGCACGTCCATGCACTACCCCACCAACTATGGCTATGTGCCCAAGACCCTGAGCGGTGATGGCGACCCGGTGGACGTGCTCGTCATCACCCCCGTGCCGTTGATCCCGGGCGTGGTTGTGACCTGCCGCCCCATTGGCATCTTGATGATGGAAGACGAAGCCGGCATGGACGGCAAAGTGCTGGCCGTGCCCATCGACAAAAAATGCTCGCTCTACACCCAGTGGCAAAAGCCGGAAGACATGAATCCCCTGCGCCTGAAAACCATCTCTCACTTCTTTGAGCACTACAAAGATTTGGAAGAAGGCAAGTGGGTCAAGATCTTGGGCTGGGAAGGTTTGGACGCTGCCAAGAAGGAAATCATGGACGGCGTGGCGAACTACCAAAAGGCCAATGCTTAAGGCCTGACGACTCAATCCACTTGCCGTAACGGACTTCTGCTCGACAAATCTGCCAAGTAGTTGTCCACGCCTTGGCCTTCGCGGTTGAGGAAGTTTTCTACCGCTTTGGCAAAGGCGGGGTGGGCAAGCCAGTGTGCGCTGCTGCTGCGCACGGGGAGCAGGGCTCGGGCCATTTTGTGTTCGCCTTGGGCGCCGCCTTCAAAGCGCTGGTAGCCGTGCGCGATGCACCAGGCCAGGGGTTGGTAGTAGCAGGCTTCAAAGTGCAGGCAGTCCACGCGCGCTAGTGCCCCCCAATAGCGGCCATAGGCTACTTTGTCGCCGTTTGCATCTGCCCCCAGCGCGACCAGGCTGCTGGCGATGGGCTGGCCGTCTTGTTCGGCGATGAAGAGCAGCCAGTTCTCGGGCATGTCTTGGGCCATGGCCGCAAAGAACTCGGGGCTGAGGTAGGGCGGGTTGCCGTGTTCGAGGTAGGTGCGCTCGTAGCAGCGGTAGAAGAAGGCCCAATCTTCGGGTGTGATGTCTGTGCCTTGCACGTGGCGGAAGGTGACACCGGCTTGTTCGACTTTGCGGCGCTCTTGTTTGATTTTTTTGCGTTTGTCTTGGCTGAGGGAGGCGAGGAAGGTGTCAAAGTTGGGGTAGGTGGGAGCAACATTCTTCCAATGAAATTGCACGGTGTGGCGCAGCATTAACCCGGCATCTTCACACACGTTCAAATCGTCATCGCTGTTAAACAGCAGGTGCAGAGACGAGAGATTTTCTTGACGACTCCAATCCAGCAGGGCTTGCAACAACGCCGTACGCGCTGGCGCATCAACCGCCATCAACCGCGTGCCCGGCACGGGAGTGAAGGGCACGGCCACCAAGGCTTTGGGGTAGTAGGCCAGGCCGTGCTCGGCGTAGGCATTGGCCCAGGCCCAGTCAAACACGTACTCGCCGTGGGAGTGGGTTTTGAGGTAGAGCGGGCAGGCGGCTGCCAGGGTGTCGCCCTGCCACAGGGTGATGAAGCGTGGCGTCCAGCCGGTGGCAGGGGTGGCCGCGCCGCTGGTGTGCAGGGCGGCCAGGTAGGCGTGGCGCATGAAGGGGGTGGGGTGGGGCTGTTGCGAGAGCAAGGCGTCCCAGGTTGCGGCCTTGACTTGCAGGGGCGAGCTCAACACCCGAATGACATAATCGCCCATGGTCATTTGACCCTCTCTTTATCGCTCTGATTCATGACACTTACTCTTTGCGTTGCTCAACTGAATTTTGTAGTGGGTGACTTGGCTGGCAATGCGAAAAAAATCGTGGATGCCGCGCTTCAAGCCTACACCGATGGCGCACGCCTGCTGCTCACGCCTGAGCTCTCGCTGTGCGGCTACGCGTCAGAAGACTTGTTTTTGCGCCCGACCTTCATCACAGCCTGTGATGATGCCCTGAAAACTGTGGCCCTTGCGCTGGCCGACCTCAAAGACATGACAGTAGTGGTGGGCCACCCGCTGCGCGGTGACCCTGCCGCGCTGCGTACCCGATCGGTGTCGGTGCCGCATCTGTTCAATGCGGCGAGTGTGCTGTGCGAAGGGCAGGTGGTGGCCACCTACGCCAAGCGCGAGCTGCCCAATTACCAGGTGTTCGATGAGCGCCGCTACTTCACGCCAGGGCAGGGCGTGTGCGTGTTTGAGGCCGGGCCTGCCGATGCAGCGGGTAAGCGTTTGAAAGTGGGCTTGCTGATTTGCGAAGACGCGTGGTTTGAGGAGCCCGCACGGCTGACGAAGGCCGCAGGCGCTGAGCTGCTAGCGGTGATCAACGCATCGCCATTTCACGTGGGCAAGGGGCTGGAGCGCGAGCAGATGATGCGGCTGCGTGCCCAAGCCTGCGGGCTGCCATTGGTCTATGCCCACTTGGTGGGCGGGCAGGACGAGGTGGTGTTTGAGGGGCACTCGTTTGCGCTGAATGCCGATGGCTCCGTGGCTGGTAGAGCCCCGAGTTTTAAAGAAAATAGCTTTCAAGTGCAGGTGGAACGTGCGCAGGTAGCTATTAAGTTAATAGCGACTGTAGAGCCTGAGCGCACCCCAGATGCCGACCTATGGGACGCGTTGGTGCTGGGCGTGCGGGACTATGTGGGCAAGAACGGCTTCCCCGGTGTGATCCTCGGCCTGTCGGGCGGGATTGACTCGGCGTTGGTGCTGGCGATTGCGGTGGACGCGCTAGGCCCAGAGCGGGTGAGGGCGGTGATGATGCCGTCACCCTATACAGCGGACATCAGTTGGATTGACGCGCGTGAGATGGCCGAGCGCATGAAGGTGCGCTACGACGAGATATCGATTCGGCCCGAGTTCGAGGCCTTTAAAGCGTCTTTGGCCGATGAGTTTCGTGGGCTGGCCGAAGATGCGACCGAGGAGAATTTGCAAGCGCGCATTCGCGGCACGCTGCTGATGGCCTTGTCCAACAAGAGTGGTCGCATTGTGTTGACCACAGGCAACAAGTCCGAGATGGCGACGGGCTATTGCACTCTGTATGGCGATATGGCAGGAGGCTTTGCCGTTATCAAGGATTTGGCCAAGACGACGGTGTTTCGGCTCGCCCACTGGCGCAATGCGCATGACCCGCATGGCACCGGAGTGTCCCCCATCCCCGAGCGCATCATCACCCGCCCACCCAGTGCCGAGCTGCGCCCCGACCAGACCGACCAAGACAGCCTTCCCCCCTACGAGGTGTTGGACGCGATCATTGAGCGCTACATGGAGAACGACGGGGGGATTGAAGACATCATTGCCCAAGGCTTTGAGCGGGCAGATGTGGAGAAGGTCACCCGCCTTATCAAGATCAATGAATACAAACGCCGCCAGTCACCCGTGGGAATTCGCGTGACGCACCGCAGTTTTGGCAAGGATTGGCGTTATCCTATTACCAACAAGTTTCGGGCTTGATGTCATCAATCCCATTTCAACCCAAAGGAAAGCAGCAAATGAAACAGATCACCGCCATCATCAAACCCTTCAAGCTGGAAGAAGTGCGCGAGGCATTGGCCGAATGCGGCGTTACCGGTTTGACGGTGACCGAGGTCAAAGGATTTGGCCGCCAAAAAGGCCACACCGAGCTGTACCGGGGGGCCGAGTACGTGGTCGATTTTCTGCCCAAGGTAAAAGTGGAAGTAGTAGTCAAGACCGACGACGTGGATCGCTGCGTGGACGCCATCATCAAGGCCGCCCACACGGGCAAGATTGGTGACGGCAAGATTTTTGTTACCGCCGTGGAGCGCGTGGTTCGCATCCGCACCGGTGAGTTGGACGACGCAGCGGTCTAGATCGCGTCGAGATGAGGCGCAGGTGCAAAGCCTGCGTCTTGCACGATGCGCTGGAGCAGTGCATGGGGCGCGCTGTCAGTGTGGATCAACCCCATCTGCCATTCGCCCATGAATTGCTGCTCTACGGTGGACGCTAAAAACGTCAGCAAGCCGTCGTAATAGCCATCGATATTGAGCAGCCCGACCGGCTTGTCGTGGAAGCCCAGTTGGCGCCAAGCCCAGACTTCAAAGAATTCTTCAAACGTGCCAATGCCGCCAGGCAAGGCCAAAAATGCATCGGCACGCTCGGCCATCATGCGTTTGCGGTCGTGCATGGTGTCCACAACGTGCAACTCGGTGCAGGCTTGATTCGCCCATTCTTTTTCAGCCATTGCGCGCGGAATGATGCCCACCACGCTGCCCTTGGCCTGGAGTGTGGCCTCGGCCACGATGCCCATCAGCCCGGCCTTGCCGCCGCCATAGACCAACTGTCCACCGTGTTGGCCGATCCATGTGCCCACGTCGTGCGCAGCCTGCGCAAAGGCGGGGTTAATGCCGGGACGTGAGCCGCAGTAAACGCAGACGGAAAAAGCGGGTGTCATAGTGCGGCTTCAGATGAACTTTTGGTAGAGCGCGGTGGCCCAGATGCCCGCGCACAGCAGTAGGCTCAGAAGTACAGCGGCACTGGCCATGTCTTTGGCGCGTTTGGAGAGTGCATGCCATTCGGGGCTGATGCGGTCGATCGCAGTTTCAATGCCGGTATTGAGCAACTCCACAATCATCACGAGCAGCACCGAGCCGACTAGAACGGCGATTTCGACCCAAGTTTGACCGAGCCACACAGACAAAGGAAGCAAGACAAAGGCCGCCATTGTTTCTTGCCTAAACGCTGTTTCACCCCAACCAGCGCGCAGGCCAGCCAGTGCAAAACCCAAGGCATGCCACATGCGGGTCAAACCCGTGCGGCGCTTGTGGGTCTGGACGTTAAATTCTTTGTGCGGCATCAATCCGTCGCGATCAATCGAGTACCGGCCCAGGCATCGTGCCAGAACTGCCGCAAAGGGTGAAAGCGACTGAGCAAGGCCCAAATAGCAATCCAGCCGAACAATAAAACGGACAGCTCAGCAACCGAAAACTTGAATGACGCCACAGCGGCCAGGGCGGGTAAAAACCAGAGCCAACTCAAAACATAGCGCAGCAAAGCACGGGCTTGGGTGACGGGCTGACCTTGGCGGTCAACCAGTCGAATGCGCCAAGTTTTCATGGCCAGGGTTTGGCCCTTGGCCCAAAACCAGGTGAAGTAAATGCCGAGCACGACAAACAAAAAGGCCTGTTGCAGGTGTCGGTTGTCCAGTGCGTGGCGGGTTTGAGAAAGTGCGCTGTAAAGGTAGTCTGAGACAAAAAGAACAGCGAACAACAGCATGCCTTCGTAAAGCCAGCAGGCCATGCGTCGGGTCAGGCCGGGCGCAACAAGTAGCGGGTTCAGAGGGCTCACTACTTTGGATTGGCGCTAGCGTCAGTTGGCGCTGGGCGCTGGGGTAGCAAGGTGTTGGAATTCACCATCTGGCCAGGAGTGGCCAACTTTGCGCCTTGATAGGGAGCATGAGACGTAACAGGCACTTCGGCTAGCTTATTCTGTGGAGTTGGTTTGATTACTGCAGCGCCGGATGGTTTGGCTGGGGCCTGCGCAGCAAGCTTGTGTTTTTCCTCAGCGCTAAGTTCTTGGTATGACTGCCATTGCGCCGCTTTCGCGTCAGCTGGTAGTTTTTTGGTTTCAGAAAAATTCAGACGTGCTTCAGACCTCTCTTGCATGGAGAGGGATGCCCATGCACTCATTCGACTGTGCATCTTGACTTGCTCAGTAGTGGGGAGCGATTCGTAATTTTTAGAAATTTCCAACCATTTCCGTTTGCGATCAACGCTCAATTGTGCCCATTGACCAGCCAGTGGCTTGAGGGCTTTGCGCTGTTCTGGCGTCAGCTCAGCCCAACTAGGCTTTGTGATTGGTGCTAGTTTTGATTGTGCTCCCAGCTTGACTGCGGATTTTTGATGTGTAGCATCTTTGCTCAAGGCAGCTTCGGGCGTGGTTTTCGTGCCTGGGTATTGCTGGGCCAAGGCCGTAGAGGTTAGCGCACCCAAGCTAACAAGGGAGAGAAAAACCAAGGCAGGCAGTTTTATAGCTATGCGCATCTGGTTGATCGATTTAAGGGGCACCACAGTCTTTGGGCTGACGGAGTATCACTGGTCATGACGAGATTTTAGAAATTGGGTAAATCCTGGGTCGGTGTAAGCGGCAGGCGGCAAGTCGTCGGTCAGCAAGGCCGAGTCGATGTCGGCCAAGTCTCTGGCACGCTCATCGTTGCCTAGAAACTGAATGGCCAGCATGCCAAGCACCAAAGCCAAAAGAGGGATAAAGGAAGCTGCACGACGCCAGAGATCGGAGTCTGAGCCGCCCAAGTTAAGGGTTGCGGCCATGCCGTTGGATAAAACTTGTGAGCTTGTCGCCAATTTGGCTTGCTTGTGTGCGCCCAGTGCTTGCATGCGCGCCGTTCGCAGTCGTTCACTGATGTCGTGCGGAAGCGCATCAGCGCTGTCTGATAGGCGTGAGGTCAGTTTTAAGGCAAAACGATCTTGGTTGGAGGCGTTAGGGTTGAGTGTGGCATGGTTCATAGTCGTATCCCCTTGGCTTTCAATGCTTTGCTCAGTGCCGCAACAGCTCTGGAGCAGTGTGTTTTGACGCTGCCTTCAGAGCAGCCCATGGCCGCAGCGGTCTCCGCCACGTCCAACTCCTCCCAGTAACGCATGAGGAAGGCTTCTCGTTGACGTGCGGGCAGTTCTTGTATTTCTACTTCAATTTCACGCAAGGTTTGAGCGCGTTCGGTAGAATTTTCTGCGCTTTCGACCTGTTGTGAATCGTTTGAGATATCCAAAACATCTAGAAGTTCAAAATCACCGTCGTCTGAGCCAGATTCGAAGTCGCTCATGTTCGAAAAGAGAGCGTTTCGTGTTTTTTGGCGTCGAAACCAGTCCAGCGTGCAATTGGAGAGGATGCGCTGGAACAGCATGGGCAGTTCTTCGGGCGGCTTGTGGCCGTAGTGCTCGGCCAGCTTCATCATGCTATCTTGGACAATATCCAGAGCCGATTCCTCGTTGCGCACGTGATAAACCGAACGTTTGAAAGCTCGTTTTTCAACGCTTTTCAGGAAGTCTGAGAGTTCTTGTTCGGTAGCCAAAGGTGCGCGCCAGGATGCGTAGGAGGGTTGGATGTCTCGGTTTTGCTGAATTATGGCATCTCGAATGCCTATTTTTCTATGCGTCGGTCTAGATGCGGCTGTGTGGGATGCGATAATCCAAGACCCAAATCAAAAGGCAAACGGGTCACTGTCCGGCGCAACACGTCATGCGCCCATGACTTTGACCTTAAGTTCCGATGAAGCGCCACAAGCGTTTTCAAACGAGCACCCAAGGTTTTTCGTTAGAGAAATTCACAAAGGTTCATCATGGAAATTAACAAAGCTGAAATTGCTTCGGCGCACGCAGCTACGACTGCTGCAAAAACAACGGCCACAGAAACGACGACTGAAGAACTTCGCGGTGCGGAGATTCTGGTCAAAGCCCTCCAGGCTGAGGGCGTTAAGTACATCTGGGGATACCCCGGTGGTGCGGTTCTGCACATCTACGATGCTTTTTACAAGCAAGACACGATTCAGCACGTCTTGGTGCGCCACGAGCAGGCGGCTGTTCATGCCGCTGATGGCTACGCACGTGCCACGGGCGATGTCGGCGTCGCCCTGGTGACTTCCGGCCCCGGTGTGACCAATGCCGTGACCGGCATCGCCACGGCCTATATGGATAGCATTCCCATGGTGATCGTGACTGGGCAGGTGCCTACCCACGCCATTGGCCTGGATGCTTTCCAAGAGTGCGATACAGTGGGCATTACCCGCCCCATCGTTAAACACAACTTCTTGGTCAAAGACGCACGCGACTTGGCCATGACCATGAAAAAGGCCTTCCACATCGCCCGAACCGGTCGCCCCGGCCCGGTGGTGGTGGACATCCCTAAGGACGTCTCGTTCAAAAAAGTGCCTTACAGCGGCTACCCCGAGTCGGTGGAGATGCGCTCTTACAACCCAGTGCGCAAAGGTCATGGCGGCCAGATTCGCAAAGCACTGGGGCTTTTGCTGGCGGCCAAGCGCCCCTACATCTACACGGGCGGTGGCGTCATTTTGAGCAATGCTGCGGCTGAGCTACGAACTTTGGTGGACATGCTTGGCTATCCCTGCACCAACACCTTGATGGGCTTAGGGGCTTACCCCGCCAGTGACCGCAAGTTCTTGGGCATGCTGGGTATGCACGGTACGGTGGAAGCCAACAACGCCATGCAAAACTGCGACGTGCTGCTGGCCGTGGGCGCGCGTTTTGATGACCGCGTGATTGGTAACCCCAAGCACTTTGCCCAGAATGAGCGAAAGATCATTCACATCGACATCGACCCGTCTAGCATCTCCAAACGCGTGAAGGTTGACATCCCCATCGTGGGCGATGTCAAAGACGTGCTGAGCGAGATGATCGCCATGATTCGTGAGGGCACAGCCCGCCCCGACGCCAACGCCCTGGGCGCTTGGTGGGAGACGATTGACGGCTGGCGCAAAGGCGATTGCCTGAAGTACGACCGTGGTAATAAAGACGTCATCAAACCCCAGTACGTGGTGGAAACCCTGTGGAACATGACCAAGGATGCCGACACCTACATCACCTCCGATGTAGGTCAGCACCAGATGTGGGCCGCGCAGTACTACCGCTTTGACGAGCCACGCCGCTGGATTAACTCGGGTGGCCTGGGCACCATGGGCGTGGGCATTCCCTACGCCATGGGCATCAAGCTGGCCAAGCCTGACAGCGAAGTGTTTTGCATTACGGGCGAGGGATCGGTGCAGATGTGCATCCAAGAACTGTCCACCATCTTCCAGTACAAAACGCCGATCAAAATCGTGTCGCTCAACAACCGCTACCTTGGTATGGTGCGGCAGTGGCAAGAGATTGATTACGAAGGCCGCTACAGCCATAGTTACATGGATGCGCTACCTGACTTCGTCAAGCTGGCCGAGGCCTATGGCCATGTGGGCATGCTGATTGAGCGCCCCGAGGATGTCGAGCCCGCGCTTCGCGAGGCACGCAAGCTCAAAGATCGAACCGTGTTCATGGACTTCCGTACCGACCGGACTGAGAACGTTTACCCAATGGTCAAAGCCGGCATGGGCATCACTGAGATGCTGCTCGGCGCGGAAGATTTGTGAGAGAGCCAACCCATGAAACACATCATTGCAGTTTTACTTGAAAACGAACCCGGGGCGTTGTCCCGTGTGGTGGGGCTTTTTTCGGCCCGTGGCTACAACATTGAGTCGCTGACGGTTGCGCCCACAGAAGACCCCAGCCTGTCGCGCATGACGATTCAGACCACAGGGTCTGATGACGTCATTGAGCAAATCACCAAACACCTGAACCGCCTGATTGAGGTGGTGAAGGTGATCGACCTAACCGAAGGTGCCTACATTGAGCGTGAGCTGATGATGGTCAAGGTGCGGGCGGTGGGCAAGGAGCGTGAGGAGATGAAGCGCATGGCAGACATCTTTCGCGGTCGCATCATTGATGTGACCGACAAGAGCTACACCATTGAGCTGACCGGTGATCAATCCAAGAACGATGCATTTTTGGAAGCCATCGAGCGCGGTGCGATTTTGGAAACCATTCGCACCGGCTCTTGTGGCATTGGCCGTGGCGAACGTATTTTGCGAGTTTAAGTTTGAGTAGCTTTTGAGCGCAGAGCTGCTTCGTTTTACATCGCTGTAGCCTGTCTCGATTAATTTTGTTTTTTACCAAGGAGAAAAGAAGTGAAAGTTTTCTATGACAAAGACTGCGACCTGAGCCTCATCAAGGGTAAAACCGTCGCCATCATCGGCTACGGTAGCCAAGGCCATGCTCACGCACAAAACCTGAACGACAGCGGCGTGAAAGTGCTGGTCGGTTTGCGCAAGGGTGGCGCGAGCTGGGACAAAGTGGCCAAGGCTGGCCTCAAAGTGGCTGAAGTCAATGAGGCGGTCGCCGCCTCTGATGTGGTGATGATTTTGTTGCCTGACGAGAACATCGCCGCTGTGTACAAAGAGATCGAGCCGCACCTGAAAAAAGGCGCATCTTTGGCCTTTGCCCATGGCTTTAACGTGCATTACAACCAAGTCGTGCCCCGCGCTGACCTGGATGTGTGGATGGTCGCGCCAAAGGCCCCTGGCCACACCGTTCGCAATACCTACACCCAAGGCGGCGGTGTGCCGCATTTGGTGGCCGTGCACCAAGACCGGAGCGGCAAGGCCCGTGAACTGGCCCTGAGCTACGCCATGGCTAACGGTGGCGGCAAAGCCGGCATCATTGAGACCAACTTCAAAGAAGAGACCGAGACCGACTTGTTCGGTGAGCAAGCCGTGTTGTGCGGCGGCGCGGTTGAGTTGCTCAAGATGGGTTATGAGACTTTGGTTGAAGCGGGCTATGCGCCTGAGATGGCTTACTTCGAGTGCTTACACGAGTTGAAGTTGATCGTTGACTTGATCTATGAAGGCGGCATCGCCAACATGAACTACTCCATCTCCAACAACGCCGAGTATGGTGAGTATGTGACGGGCCCTGAGGTCATCAACGAACAGTCTCGCGCCGCGATGCGTAACGCTTTGAAGCGCATTCAAACCGGTGAGTACGCCAAGATGTTCATTCTGGAAGGCCGCACCGGCTACCCCAGCATGACTGCTCGTCGTCGCCTGACTGCAGAGCACGAGATCGAGAAGGTTGGCGCTCAATTGCGAGCCATGATGCCCTGGATTGCGAAAAACAAACTAGTCGATCAGACCCGCAATTAATTTGCAGGCACTCCAAATACAAAACCGCCTTCGGGCGGTTTTGTATTTGATTCGAGGGTCGCTTACACTAAGCTTATCGTTGAATGCTTCCTCGGATGCATCGTTACTATAAATTTAATAGCTGGTTGCGCAATGAAATAAAGCACTACTGGCCTATAAGGTACATAAAATGAATCAGAGTACCGATCCTCATTCGGACCCCTTGAACCCGATCAAGCCGCGCCGTAAAGGCATCTATATTTTGCCCAACCTCTTTACGTTGGCGGCTTTGTTTGGTGGCTTCTACGCCATCGTCATGGCCATGAACGGCAAGTTCAATGAGGCTGCGATTGGCGTGTTTTGGGCTCTGGTGCTTGACAGCCTGGACGGGCGCGTGGCGCGCATGACGAACACCCAAAGCGCCTTTGGTGAGCAGATGGATTCGCTCTCAGACATGGTCAGCTTTGGTGCGGCCCCGGCCTTGATTGCCTATGAGTGGTCATTGCGTGGCCTGGGGCGATGGGGTTGGATTGCCGCGTTTGTGTACTGCGCTTGCGCAGCACTTCGCCTTGCCCGCTTTAACGTTAATACAAGCGTGGTCGATAAACGCTATTTCCAAGGACTTCCTAGCCCAGCCGCTGCGGCGCTGATGATGGGCTTTATTTGGTTCATGAATGATCAAGCAGTTGACCCTGCCAACGTTTACATCAAGTGGTTGACGTTCGCCATTGCCCTGTATTCGGGGTTGACGATGGTGACTAACGTGCCTTTTTACAGCTTCAAAGACATCAATCTGAAACGAAGCGTGCCGTTTATTGTCATTGTCTTGATTGCCATGGGTATAGCGGTGGTGAACATAGATCCACCGGGGATATTGTTTGGTATTTTTGTGTCTTACGGTTTTAGCGGGTATGCCATTTACGGCTATCGCAAATTCAAAGGCCAATCGGTGAGCGTCATTGCCACTTCAAAAGATGAGCCTGAGGAACGGGGCTTGCACTAATTTTCGAAAGTTATGCTACATTGTGACCATGAACAAATCACATGCATTACGCGTTGCGATAAGCACGTGGACCAAGATCGAAATTGCGACCTTGGGTCTGCTAAGCCTACTGACACTTCTTCTAACGAAGGCGGGCTAAGCGCGTACATCCCCTAGATTTACCCAACGGCCCGCTTGCAGTCGCAGCGGGCCGTTTTCATTTTGAGCTGCGATTCATTGAGTTCTTTTCTTTGCATTTCCAGGAGTTAATAACATGGCTGACCAATTGATCATTTTCGACACCACCTTGCGAGATGGTGAGCAGTCGCCCGGCGCGTCGATGACCAAGGACGAAAAGGTTCGTATTGCACGCCAATTGGAGCGGCTTAAAGTGGACGTTATTGAGGCGGGTTTCGCGGCCAGCTCCAACGGTGACTTTGAGTGCGTCAAGGCGATTGCCGAGGTGATCAAGGATTCCACCATCTGCTCATTAGCCCGAGCTAATGACCGTGACATCTCGCGTGCTGCAGAGGCACTTAAACCAGCTAACCGAGGCCGCTTGCATTTATTTTTGGCGACATCGGCCTTGCACATGGAGAAGAAGCTGCGCATGTCGCCCGACCAGGTATATGAGCAAGCCCGGCTCTCAACCCGGTTTGCCCGCAACCTGATGGATGACATTGAGTTCAGTCCGGAAGATGGTTACCGCAGCGACCCTGATTTTTTATGTCGCGTTTTGGAGACCGTCATCGCAGAAGGTGCCACCACTATCAACGTGCCTGACACGGTGGGTTATGCCATCCCAGAGTTGTACGGTAATTTCATCAAAACTCTGCGCGAACGCATTCCTAACTCAGACAAAGCGATTTGGTCTGTGCACTGCCATAACGATTTAGGCATGGCGGTTGCCAACTCGTTGGCCGGCGTCAAGATAGGTGGCGCGCGTCAGGTGGAGTGCACCATCAACGGCTTGGGTGAGCGGGCCGGCAATTGCAGCCTTGAAGAGGTTGTGATGGCCGTTAAAACTCGCAAAGACTATTTTGGTTTGGACATGCGCATTGACACCAGCCACATCTTGGCGGCTTCACGCATGGTCAGCCAAACCACAGGTTTTGTGGTTCAACCCAATAAGGCGGTGGTTGGTGCGAATGCATTTGCTCACGCCAGCGGTATTCACCAAGACGGCGTCCTTAAGGCGAGGGACACCTACGAGATCATGCGTGCTGAAGATGTGGGTTGGACGGCTAACAAAATTGTGTTGGGCAAGTTAAGCGGTCGTAATGCTTTTAAGCAGCGTCTTCAAGAGCTTGGCGTGTCTTTGGACAGCGAGACCGAGGTCAACAATGCATTTTCAAAATTTAAAGAACTTGCAGATCGCAAGAGTGAAATTTTCGACGAGGACATTTTGGCCTTGGTCAATGACGAAGGTATTTCCCATGAGAACGAGCAATATGGCTTCGTCTCCTTGTCTCAACACAGCGAGACGGGTGAGCGGCCCCATGCCAGCATCGTTTTCACGGTTGAAGGCAATGAAGTTAAAGGCGATTCAGATGGTAATGGGCCAGTAGATGCCTCTTTGAAAGCCATTGAGTCGCACGTCAAGAGCGGCGCGGAGATGGTGCTCTATTCGGTCAATGCCATTAGTGGTTCGACCGAAAGCCAAGGTGAGGTCACCGTGCGTTTGCAAAACAGCGGCCGTGTTGTTAATGGAGTGGGCTCTGATCCTGACATCGTTGTTGCATCAGCCAAAGCCTATCTGAGTGCGTTAAATAAACTTCACAGCAAGGCTGATCGTGTTGCCGCGCAGGGTTAAAAACTCTGCGAGACGCTAAGTAAAGCCTGACATAAGGCTACACACGCATTCATGAATGCGAGTAGTGCCTGACAGTTCTGATTGGCCTGTAGTCGCGCAGAGTTGTCGACTGGTCGATGCAGGCCGCCATGGTCATGGGTTTGGTGCTGGATACCTAGATGAGGCCTGTGATGCACAGGCCTTCTTCAACCTCGTTCATGTTTCATTCCGACCAAGGCAACCAGTGCGGATGCAACCGCTCGTTGCACTTCCGGATTGAAGTCGCATCCCTTTATAAAGTCTGGTACTTCAAATAACGAAGAAATTGACCAGTTAATTTTTGTGTAAAGTTAGGTAAAATAAAGTTACACTTTTCCTTCAGCGCTACTTGGGTAGCGCAAGCAACGGCTATTTTCATAATTGATAACACATTTGATTCGTGACGATTTAGCCAAGAGACTTCAAGCAATTAAATTTAGCCCCAACTGCTAATTTTATTAAAGTTAGTTCTTATGAAGAATCTGTCTTTCACGATTTTTTTTGGTATTGATTTACCCCCACTTATTAAGCGACTTGGAAGGGTGTGTGGTTGGTGTATTGCTTTCTGTGTTGTGATTTCTCTGTTACTTGGATGCAGCGGGTTAAGCGGAGGCGACACCGTTCGCGCAAGCACTTCTCTGCCAGGTGTCAATCCGATCCAAGCTGTAAATGGTGTGCCAATCAAACGTAGAGTCAGGGCTGCGCGTATTAACTTAGAGACCCAGGGGTCACCTCAGATTAGTGTGTGGTTATATGCTTCCTTGGCATCGCAAGCCCACTTGATGACATTGCAGGTAGATCCAACAAGCGGAACGCGTATTTGGGAAAATTATTTACGCACTAACAAAATTCCATTTGCGCGAGTCACCAAGGCGGACGATTTGTCGCGAGTCAGTTCACCCGGGTTGTTAATTCTTGGCAGTACCGTGGTATTAAGTGATGTTGAAAAGCAGGCACTGCTTGAATGGCGCAATCGCGGAGGAGCCATTTTGTCAACGTGGTTGACAGGGACCCATTCTCCCAGTGGAGAATCAATAGGGTTTGATTTTATGCGTGACGTTCTGGATGTGAAGGTTTTTGGCAATACGCAAGATGAGGTGGATGATACCTTCATGATTGTGCATGGTGACAATCCTATTTCAAATAGTTTGATCGCGGGCACACGTGTCTGGCTACATCGGATTCCAAATCAATTGCCGTTACGATTCGCTGGCAATCAAGTATCTGCTCAAATTATGAATTGGTCACGAGGGTTTTCTCTGAAAACACCCGCAGGGTTGATTAGCTACAACGAACGGAAAATGTCATCCGGACTAAATTCACGTGTCGTAGCAATGGGCTACCCTGAGCAAAACTGGCAACGATCTGACCCAGTGCAGCTCAATGCCATAACAGGCGATATTTTTTCTTGGCTGCTTCGGCAGCCACGAGCTTACCTTGGCGCTTGGCCTTACCCTTATCAAAGTGCTACTTTAGTGGCGTTACAAGCGGCTGAGCAAGTAAGTTCTGGTGAAGTAGAAATCGCAAAAACGCTGTCCGATATGGGTGGAAAAGCCACTGTATACATAAGCGGTAGTGATGCAGAGAAAACCTCAGAGTTGATAAATAAAATACAAACCTTTGGGCATGAGATTGCTTATTTTGGTGATACTTTTGAAGGGTTTAAAGGGCAACCTGAAGTTACTCAGGCTAACCGCTTAGATAAAATGCAAAAGCAGTTTTCAGAAGCCGGAGTTTCCGCGCCGATGCCAGCGAGTTTTTCTGCCCCCATTGAATCGTATGACGCAACTACTCAACGGTTACTTATAGAGCGTAAGTTTGATAATTACTTGGCATTTATGGATTCATCTCAGAGTAGTTTGCCTTTTTTTGCGAGCAAGAAAAACTCTACAGAAGATGCAACTGTGGTGCTACCCAGGACTATTACTGGCCCTGAGGTCGCGATCGAAGAAGACCCGGCAGAGGGATTGAGTAATTTTTTAGCTGAACTTGAATTGTCCGATCGCATGGGTGCCATGTCGGTGGTACGTATTCCCGCGCAATCATTGTTGATGCCTGATGAACGTACCCGAATTTTGGAAAAAATGAAATCCATGAGTAATCGGGTTTGGATCGCATCGGCAAAACAAATTGCTCAATGGTGGCGAGACCGAGATCAGGTCGTTATAAATTTAAAAGCACATCCGCAAGGGTATATCCTGAGTGCAACCGTCGCACGATCGGTGAATGTGAAGTGGCCGCTAAGTATCTTGGTTAATTTGCCGAACACAAATAGTCGTATTCGAATTGAAGCCTTGAACAAGGGTGATAAATTACCCAAAATTATGGCTGTTGATCCTTGGCGTGTATCCCTAACATTGAGTGCTCCTGCCGCTGGTCAATATGAATGGTTATTGAAGTTTGAGGAGTCAGTGGATCATGCGAAACGGTAGACCTTTGCGCTGGTCGCGATTGACTTTATGCAGCAAGGAGTTCAAATTATGGGCTCTTGTGTCACTGTTCACATGCTTAACGCTGGCAACAACAGCATCTTGGTCTGCTCAGATCGATGGCGGTATTTTCTATGTATACCGTAGCGAGACGACAGATAAATATTTCAAATCTCAAAATCAGTCATACGCTCAGATCACCAAACGCTGGAATCCATATTTGAAAAAATATGGAGAGTACGTCAAGAGCTTATCTCGTAAAGAATTACTTGGCCTCAGTCCGCCTGGGGTTTTGATCTTGCCTACAGCCGTCGCGCTCGACCTGCAAGAGCGTGCGGCCATAGCTGCTTTTGTAGAAAAAGGCGGGGCGTTGCTTGGTAACGGTTTGGTGGGAACACGTGATGAAAATGGAAAATTCACGGGCTTAGATTTTTTGCACAGCATATTTCGTGTGAAGACGCATGGTTTTTTTCATGAAACCGAAGATTCTTATTTAATGCCGTTTGGCGATGGTCCCGTAACTTGGCCTATTCCTGCTGCACGTCGTATGCCGATTGCAATTACAAAGGACAGCTTGCTTCGCATCAGTGCCCCGAACGAAGCCGCAGTAGTGATGGACTGGGCTCGGAGTATGCATTCGGGTGAGCATGGCGTAATGGCGTTTGATGAAAAAGGGATGAGTCGTGTTGCGTATCTTTCACCGCCAGATAATGCTTGGCCTAATAGCCGCGATGGTTTAATTTTGTTGGACGCCACACTCGCCTGGTTGCGCCGTGAACCTCAGGCATTTAAGGCGGCCTGGCCCCAGGGCTATGTGGCTTCACATCTCATTGAGATGGATACTGAAGATCAGTTTTATTCAGCCCCCAGTTTTGCCAAAGACTTGGAAAGTGAAGGTTTCAAAGGAACTTTCTACAGCTTGACGTCAGAAGCAGCTATGGAGCCTGATTTGGTACGTGACTTGATGAATAGAGGTCATGAAATTGCATACCATGCGGACGTCCATTTTGGTTTTAAGGGTGATTCTGCGGGGGAGCAGGAGTTGCGCATACGTTTCATGAAGCAGCAAATGCAAGGTGTTTTAGGCGATCGAACGGTAGAGGTCACTGGTTTTCGCGCCCCAACAGAGTCTTATGACGTAATCACCGAAAACTTGTTGCGTAAGCACGGCATATTGCACCACGCCGCCGACGAAAGTGCTAGCGAAGATCGACTCCCATTTTTTTCCTTATCCGAGTCAGGCATACCAGCCAGCAAAGCTTTGGTCATACTGCCTCGCACGCAACTTGACGATGTTAGTTTCGTGGCCATGAAGCTGACACCCGAGGAGGTCAACATAATTTTGAATTTTGACCTGAATTTGACTGTGCGTAGCGGTTCCTTTGGACTGTTGTCCGTACACTCGCAGAACTACGTAAAAGGTGGTTTGATGCAGCGCGCCATGGGTGAATACATCCGTAAAGTGGCTAACTACCGTGATAGTTTATGGGTGACCCGAGGAGATGAAATTACACATTGGTGGCGGCAACGCGAAGCTGTGCAAGTAAGTCAGCGGTGGCAAGACACCGACTTAGAGGTGAGCGTTAACAACACCAATTCGGGGTCAGTGGCAGGGCTCACGGTATTTGTAACTTTACCTGCTAAAAATGCATCATTTCGAGTGTCTAGCTCACCTAAGAGTACGACAGTAAGAGTCAAAGCAGTGGACGCATTTCGCACGGCCTTGGTGTTTGACAGCTTGCCACCTGGTGCAACCCAGTTACGCGTGAGTTTTCCATAATTAAGATTGACTTTATGCTCTGTCCTGACTTTTTTCGTAAGCCTGATTGACTTTTAATCCTGGTACTCTCAAAAAGTTGACGAGTTTAAAACTCGTACTCAACCTGCAAGCGAAGTGTGTTGTCGGGTGCTGCTTTATTAGTACCTATCAACCACGCGGCGTTGTACTTGATAGCTCGGCGCCCGCCAAAAGGCAGTTTGCCAAAAACGGCAGGGCCAATGCGGTGCGATTGTTCGTCTTGGGGTTCCCAACGATCCACTGTGCCCATGTCGCTAAAGGCTTGTACGCCAAACTCAAACTCGGGCTTCCAGCGGTACTTGGCTTGCCACTGGTATTTGAAAAGCAGATCGTTTGCATTGGCTGCGCCGTAGTTGCGTTGGAATAGCAGGTTGGCGTTGAGCTGCACCTTGCCAAACTCGGTCTGGAACAGCGGGCCCCATTTCACTTCCCAGCCTTCGTCGTGGTCCATGGGGCGTTCGACCTCGACGAGAAAGCCCACGTCCACCGGGTATTTTCCGGGATCGGTCAGCTGGAACTTGTTTTCCCATTCGATGGCGTCGAACTTTGTGTTTTCGTTGAGTTCGCGTTTGTACTTGACGTACACCTCGGAGAACCACCACTGCGTCACACCATAGCCCATACCTAGACTGGCAGCAGCTTCATTGGGGGTGTCCTTTTTGTCTGACGAGCCCATTTTGAAATCAATTTCCCGCTCGCCGTAGGTCACGGCGGGGGTGTACACATAGTCGGACGGGCCGGCAAAGGAATGGAGCGCGGACAGCAGTGCCCCTGCGACCAAAAGAGGCGCATAGAGTTTCATGAGTTGACTTTCAGAGAGCGGGTTTAAAAGTGGGGCGAATGCGCGCAAGGCGCATACCAGCCAGGACGAGAGCGAGGGTGCTAACGTAGAACACCACCTGAATCCCGGTGGGCATGGCTTCATAGCCCATCAACGTGTGCAGTACACGGCCCGCCAACGATGCGTTATCCAGCATCCGGGAGGTGTTCCACAGCGGGCTGGCCAAGCTGGGCAGCATATCGGCCTGCACCATGAAGCGCGCAGACTGGCTGGCCATAGACGCTGCCAGCAGCAGGATCAGCACGTTGGTGACCGAGAAGAAAATGCGCGTGGGCATGCGCAGCACGCCGATGTAGAGTGCATAGCCGATCAGGCCGCCAGCCAACAGACCCAGAGCGCCGCCACCGAGCACGCTGCTAACAGTTTCCTCTCCACCACTGAGCAGGCCATAGAGAAACAAGGCCGTCTCCGAGCCCTCTCGCAGAATGGCCAGACCAACGACCAGGGCCAGGGCGGACATCTCCCGGTTGCCGCTGCTAACGTCTTGCCCCAGTTGTTTGGCATCTCGCGCCAGGGCCATGCCGTGGCGTGCCATCCAAATGTTGTGCCAAGCCAGCATGCTAGCGGCCAAGCCCAGCACGCCCGCATTGAACAATTCTTGACCCATGCCTTCGGCAAGGTCGGCGATTTTGCCGGTTAACACAGCCACCAGCAGCGAACCCAGCACACCGGCCACGATGCCCGTGCCCAGCCAGGCGTTACGGGCTCGCAGATCGCGCGTGGCCACGGCGATGATGCCGATGATGAGGGCGGCTTCCAGGGTTTCCCGGAAAACAATGATGGCTGAACTCAGCATGACCCATTACTCCGCAATGATGACGCCGCGCGCCGTTTTCTCATTGAACTCGCCGATGAAGGGGTAGCGACCGGGCTTCAACGGGCCGATGTAGATGTTCGCCTTGCTACCGGGGGCGATGACCTTCTCGCGGTTGAGTTCGTGGCTCTCAAACTCCTCAGGCGTGGCGTCTTGGTTGTGGACGTTCAGCTTGACCTTCTGGTTGGCAGGTACGCGCAATTCGGCTGGCTCGAAACGGTGGTCTTTGATAACCAGCGGGAACTCGGGGTCAGCTGCCCAAGCGGAGAGGCAAATGAGCGGGAGCAAAGCAAAGAGTTTTTTCATAAATGTTCCTTTGATGCAAATGATAACGATTCGCATTCATTGAGTCAAGAGATAAAACCAATGAACCCTGATAATTAAGGTCTTACAAGGAGCACAAGTGGACATTGCATTGCTGATCAAAGCCGCCGTTATGGGCGTGGTTGAGGGTTTGACTGAGTTTTTACCGATCTCGAGCACGGGGCATTTGATCCTGGCCGGGGCTTTGCTGGGCTTTGACGATGAGAAAGCCAAGGTGTTTGACATCGCGATCCAGACCGGGGCGATCTTTGCCGTCATCTTGGTTTATTGGCAAAAAATCCGTGACACCGTGCTGGCGCTGCCAACGCAAAAAAAGGCACAACAATTTGCATTGAATGTGTTGATTGCCTTCATCCCCGCTGTGGTCTTGGGCCTGCTGTTTGGCAAGACCATCAAGGCGCATTTGTTCACGCCGGTGGTCGTGGCTAGCACCTTCATCATTGGCGGCTTCATCATCTTGTGGGCCGAAAACCGCGAGGCGGCGCGTGTGGCATCAGCACAGGCACAAGACAGCGTTAACTCGGTAGATGACATGACGTGGCGATATGCGCTCAAGGTGGGTCTGGTGCAGTGCTTGGCGATGATTCCCGGCACAAGCCGAAGCGGGGCCACCATCATTGGCGGCATGTTGCTGGGCTTGTCGCGCAAGGCAGCGACTGATTTCTCCTTCTTTTTGGCCATCCCTACCTTGATAGGGGCCGGGGCTTATAGCCTGTACAAAGACCGTGCGCTGCTGTCGATTGACGATCTGCCGATGTTTAGCGTAGGTCTTATTTTTTCGTTCATCAGCGCCTGGATTTGTGTGCGATGGTTGCTGCGTTTTATTGCCACGCATAGCTTTGTTGGATTTGCCTGGTACCGCATTGGTTTTGGTGTCGTGGTGTTGGTCACGGCTTGGAGTGGGATGGTGAAGTGGACTGCATGATCATTCATTGAAGTTATCTTTCATCCAAGGTTTCGTCATGACAAATAGAAGACATTACTTAAGTGCACTGCTGGCGCTAGCCAGTGGGGTGGCATGTCCAGCGGTCTTTGCTTCAAATGGCGACATAGGCGTTGTGCTCCTCCATGGAAAAGGCGGCTTACCCACCCGATATATCAATGATCTAGTGGCGGCACTTCAAAGCCAGGGGAACCTCGTTGCCACACCCGAAATGCCCTGGGCCAAGGGGCGGATTTACGATGCAACCTTTGAAGACGCACTGCGCGAGATTGATCGCGAAGTGGCGGCACTGCAGCAAAAAGGCGCGAAGCTGGTTGTTCGTCGGTGGTCATAGCCTGGGGGCCAATGTTGCCCTGGGTTATGCTGCATCTAGACCGCGCTTGGGTGGGGTCATTCTTATCGCGCCAGCGCACAACCCGGAGCAGCCTGTTTTTGCAAGGCGCTTAGGTGCGGACTTGGCAAAAGCTCACGACATGGTGGCGACGGGCAGAGGCAAAGAAAAAACCACTTTTTCTGACCTCAATCAGGGTAATCTCTTTCAAGTGAATGCGGCGGCTGAGGTGTACGTTAGCTGGTTTGACCCCAATGGGCCTGCAGTGATGCCTAAATCGGCCGCAGCCATCAAGTCGTCCATACCTTTGCTTTGTGTGGTCGGCAGCAAAGATCGGACTGCCCCAAGTCAGGATTACATCTTTGATAAAGCACCCGCCCATCCGATGAGTAAATTTGTGACGGTCAATGCTGACCACTTAAGTGTGCCGACTGTTGCCATTGACGCGGTGACCACCTGGTTGTTCACGCTCAGGCCGTAACGCGGTGCTATAAATTTGGGCTCAGCCCAAGTTGAGTAAGTTCAAAATTGACGTTTCTATCGCTGCTGCCGTCACCGCAGGTTGCTCCATTGGGAAGAGGTGCGAGCCGTCAAGCATCGTGATGCGTCCCTTTGTGACCTTCTCGGTCATGGCCATGCCCACTTGTTTGATTTCCATTGATTGGATGCCACCAATGAACGCACAGGGGCATTTCAGAGGATGACGGCGCAATAGGCTCTCTAGGTTGTCAGGCAAGCTGTTGTAAATGGCAGTTTCTACCGCGCGCTCAAAGCTCAGCACGCGCTTGCCGTCTTTGTCTTCCATGCCGTGCTCGACATAGTCTTGCAGCACCTGCGAGTTCCAGCGTGAAAAAGCCTTTTTATGGCGAAAGTGCTCAAAGGCGGCTTGCGTGCTGGGCCAGCTATTGCGTCGCTTATGGCTCACGGCTCCGGGTGAGAGCGTGCCAATGAGTTGTGTGGTTTTCGCCATGCCCAGCCCCTTAGCGCGCCAGCCGCCAACCAGTGGGGAGTCGAGCATCAGCACACCACTACACAACTCAGGGTGCAAGGCCGCCGTCATTAAGCTTAAAAAACCACCCAGTGAGTGGCCCACAAAATAGACGGGAGCATTGAGATTGTGTATTTTGTCGGCCGTGAAATCAGCCAGTTGCTGCACCAAGTTCGGCCAGTTGTTGGTCACTGGGTATCGCGGGTCGTGCCCCAACTTCTCTATAGCAACCAACTTGAAACCGCGCTTGCGCAAATGCTCAAACAAGACGAGGTAAGTGCTGGCGGGGAAGCTATTGCCGTGGGAGAAGACGATTGTAGGGAGGTGCATGGAGGGTGCAAAAGAACTAGCTGATCGCTTCTAAAGCGCAACGGCGTGCTTGCAGCTCTCGGTAACGATCTAAGGCAGAGGGGTCGGCTTTGGAGGCTTCTATCGCCTCAGTCTCTAGCACTTTGAGTTGTTCTACGAGCATGCGGTTAACCAAGTTGCGCAGCTCTTGAAGGGTCTCTTGCTGAAGGTCAGCCGTGCCGTCCATCGCCGGGCCGGACATGAGTTGCAGAGCCAGGGCTTGCGAGGGGTGGTCTTGCAGCCCCTCGCGCAGCGCGGCCCAGGCTTGGGGGCCGTGCTCGTGCAGTTGGCTCTCTAGCCAGGTGAGTAAGGGGCCGTGCGGGGCGGGCAGGCCGCACAGCAGGGCGTGGTCTTCGCTCGATAGGCTATCCCAGGCGGCGCTGTGACCCAGCAGCAAGCGCACAGCGTGGTCGGCGCGGCTATTGGGTGCGGCGCGGCCGCTCAAACGCGGTTTGGCCGTGAAGTTTGAAGATGATTTCGGGCTGTAGCCCCCTGATTTATGGCCCGAGTAGCTCTTGCTTTGATAGCTGCTTGCGGAGCCGTCTATCGATTTTCTGCTGCCTTTAGCTGGGGGAGGCGACCATAAATCGCTGAGCTCGCGGACGGTGAGTTGCACCTGGTCGGCCAGCTCACCCAGCAGTTGCAGCTTGAGCGCGCCTTCTGGCAGCAGGCTCCACAGCGGCTTGGCATTGCTGGCCATGTGGGCGCGGCCCTCGGCCGTGTTGAGGTCGCAGCCGTCTCTGGCGGCGTCAACCAAAAAACGACTCAAGGGCAGGGCCTCGCCCACGTAACGCGCAAAAGCCTCTTTACCGTGTTCGCGAATGAAGCTGTCGGGGTCGTGCTCGGCGGGCAAGAACAAGAACTTGACGCTGCGCACGTCGCTGGCATAGGGCAGGGCGCCGTCCAGTGCCTTGCGCGCGGCGCGACGCCCGGCCGAGTCGCCGTCAAAGCTGAAGACGACCGAGTCGGTAAAGCGGAACAACTTTTGCACATGCTCAGGCGTGCAGGCCGTGCCCAGCGTCGCCACCGCGTTGGGAAAGCCGAGCTGGGCCAGGGCCACCACGTCCATATAGCCTTCGGTGACGAGCACATAGCCTTGTTCGCGCAGGGCGGCTCGGGCTTCAAACAGGCCATAGAGCTCGCGCCCTTTGCTGAAGACGGGGGTCTCGGGCGAGTTGAGGTACTTGGGTTTTTCGTCACCCAGAACGCGCCCGCCAAATCCGATGCACTCGCCTTTGACGTTTCGGATCGGGAACATGATGCGGTCGCGAAAGCGGTCATAACGCTTTTCTTCGCCACCGTCTTCATCGGCGTTGGTGATGACGAGGCCGCTCTCGGCCAGCAGCGGGTCGTCGTAGTTGGGGAAGACGCTGGCCAGCGTGCGCCAGCCCTCTGGGGCGTAACCCAGGCCAAACTGTTTGGCAACTTCGCCTGAGAGGCCACGACCTTTGAGGTACTCCACCGCGTGGGGTGTGGTTTTGAGGTGCTTGCGCCATGCTTCACCGGCTTTTTCCAGCACGTCGGTGAGGGTGGCTTGCTTCTCGCGTTGCTCGGCGGCGCGGGCCCGGTCCTGCGGGCTGGCGTCGTCCTCGGGCACTTGCATGCCGTACTGCTGGGCCAGGTCTTTGACGGCTTCAATGAAGGTCATACCTGCGTGTTCCATCAGGAAGCTGATGGCGTTGCCGTTCTTGCCGCAACCAAAGCAGTGGTAGAACTGTTTGGCCGGGCTGACCGAGAACGAGGGTGATTTCTCGCCATGGAAAGGGCACAGGCCCATGTAGTTGGCCCCCCCCTTTTTGAGCTGCACGTAGCGGCCCACGATCTCCACCACGTCGGCGCGGGCGATCAGCTCTTGGATGAAGGTTTGAGGGATGGCCATGGGGGTGTGATTGTGACTCAGTCGGCTTGGCGTCCGCGCTGGACACAGGCCGTATCGTCCGCTCGTTTTCTAACGCTCCTGAATCAGGATGTAGCCACGGTTTTCAACCCGGTCAAATGTGCGCATGCCTTTGACCAAGGTTTCGGTCGGCATCCAGACCCAGCCCGCACTGGCGGGGTTCACGTCCAGCACCAGAAAAGAGTCGGACTGGGCATCATAGGCACCCAAGGGCGAGATGTGACCGCCACCGCGTTGACCCACCGCTTCGCGCCGGTAGTTGACGATGACGTAGTCGCCGCCACGGCTGAGGTTGTCAATCAGTTCGGTGCGAATTTGTGCTTCGGGCATAGCGTCGTCCACCACCACGGCCCGGGTCACGAGCTGATGTGCTCTGAGCATCTCGTCAAATTGGCGCAGCTGATAGCCACCATCGCGGATCACTTTGCCATTGATCGTGACGGGTTCACCCAGCACCTGTGAGCGGGTCTTTTGCCCCTTGGTAATTACGTTGTCTTGCGTGAAACGAGCGACTGCCAATTCAACGCCGTGCGAGCTGAATGCCAAGTCTTCGGGGCGCAGGCGACTTCGGTCACGCGGCAGGTCGGGGCTGCGCGCGCGCAGGGCATTGAGCACGATGGAGGCACTGGTGGGGCCACAAAAAGCGATGTTGGTCTGCGCCTCAAACTGATTTGCCAGTGCTGGAAAATCAATTTTTGCAGTGGCCCTGGACAGTCGAGTAATACCTTCCTCTGAGCTGAAGGCAACCAACTTTTGGAATGCTTGAAGCTGCCCGTTGTCCTGTGCCAGTCCCTGCGTAAGACCTGTCGTACACAAAAAAACTGTAAGGACAAAACGTGCAAACCATGTCATTGAAAATCTCCGGGCGCTGAGCAAAAGAGCCAGTTTAAAGGCAAGCTCAATTATTCGCCCATCACGATGCCCTCACGGCGTGGATCTGCACCGCTCAGCCACACCGGCGCACCCTGAACCTCTCCACGGCTAATGGCTTGTAAACCGCTGGTCATGTTGACCTCCCGAACCTCGTGGCCTCGTGCGTTGAGGGCATCGACGGTGGTTTTGGGGAAGCGTTTTTCCTCCAACTGAGTGGGCCCGTTGAGAGAGCCGAAATTGGGCAAGCTGATGGCTTGCTGCGGCAGCAGCCCCCAGTTGAGCACGCCATAAATGGTTTTGGCGGTGAAGTGAATGATCTGCGCGCCGCCGGGGCTGCCCACACTCATCACCAAAGCGCCACTGGCCTTGTCAAAAATCAGTGTGGGCGACATGCTGGAGCGGGGGCGCTTGCCGGGTTGCACGCGGTTGGCGATGGGGATGCCGGATGCATCAGTCGGTGAAAAACTGAAATCTGTGAGTTCATTGTTGAGTAGAAATCCACCCGACAGTGCCGGGTTGACCGTCACCATTTGCCTCGAACCAAACCCGTTTTCGATGGTGGTGGTCATGGCGATGCCGTTGCCCCATGCATCCACAATGGAGATGTGCGAGGTGCCATATTCGACTTGCTCAGGCATCGGCGCAAAAGACGTTCGAATGCCGCCGGGTGATCCCGGTTTGGCCGATTTCATGCTCATGGCATCGGGTGCTTTGTTGATCAGTAGGGCGCGCCCAGTCAGATAGGTCGTATCTAACAGGCTCATCCAGTTGCCAGCGGGCGGCTTTACAAAGTCGGGGTCACCAAGGTACTGGGCACGGTCTGCAAACGCCAGACGCGATGCCTCGGTGTAGAGGTGCAACCAGTCGGCGGACGGTAGGCCTTGGTGCAAGGGCAGGTCGGCAGCGTTTGTCTGGTTAAGCAGACCCAGAATTTGGCCAATGGCAATGGCTCCAGAACTCGGAGGCGGAAAGCCGCAGACCCGAAAATCCTTGGCTCTGGCCTTGTAGTCATGGCAAAGCGGCGTACGTTTGATGGCCTTGTAGTTCGCCAAATCAACTAGGCTGAGTTGGCCTGGATTCGAGGGGTGCTTTTGAACCTTGTCCACGATGGCCTGGGCCACTTCACCCACTTGCATGGCTTTGGCACCGTGTTGGGCGATTTTTTTTAAAACCTCAGCCAGCGCCGGGTTGCGCAGCACGTAGCCGACTTCATGGGGCGAGCCATCTGCCTTGTAAAAATAAGCGTTGGCTACGGGGTCTTTTTTTAGGTACGGGTCAGTGCCCAGCAGAGAATTCAGTCGGGGGCTGACCTTGAAGCCCTCGCTGGCCAAGGCAATGGCGGGTTCAAACAGCTGTGCCCAAGGCAGTTTGCCGTGTTGCTTGTGCACCATCTCCAGCACGGCTACCGTGCCCGGTGTACCCACTGAACGGCCACCCACAACGGCATCGTAAAACGACAAGGGTTTGCCATTCGCGCCCATTAGCAGCGTCTCATTGGCTGCGGCAGGCGCAGTCTCTCGGCCGTCATAGGCCTCGACCACTCGTCCATCAAAGTGCAGCAGGAAAGCGCCGCCACCGATGCCACTGTTTTGTGGCTCCACCAGCGTCAGCACCATCTGTACGGCGATGGCTGCATCGGTCGCGCTGCCGCCCGCTTTGAGCACCTGATAACCCGCCTTAGTGGCCAGTGGATTGGCTGCGGCAACCGCAAATTTGTTACTGGTCCAGCCGGGTTTATCAGCATAAACCGAAGCCACCTCAGACTGAATCGACTCCTGTAAAGGCGACTGGGCCAATGCTGTTGTGCACCCGGCAAGCAGTACCAGATTGAGCCAAACTAAGACGTGCTTAACGCTCCCAGTGCGGAAAAATTTAAGTGAAAACATGCTCAAACCTAATGGATATATGCGTGAGCAGTCATTAAAAAAATAGCGACTTATTTTGGTGCCAGGCGAATGGCGCCATCCAATCGGATGGTTTCGCCGTTGAGCAGGTCGTTCTCAAAGATGTGAACGGCCAGCTTGGCGTAGTCTTGCGGCGTGCCCAGGCGGCTAGGAAAGGGCACGGCTGCGGCCAGCGCATCTTGCACGTCTTTGGGCATGCCAAACATCATGGGAGTGCCCATGATGCCGGGGGCGATGGTCATGTTGCGAATGCCGTTGCGCGCCAAGTCGCGGGCGATGGGCAGCGTCATGCCGACAATGCCGCCTTTGGAGGCGCTGTAGGCGGCTTGGCCGATTTGACCGTCGTAAGCGGCGACCGAAGCCGTGCTGATCATGCAGCCACGCTCCATGGTGGGCTCGGGCTCGTTTTTGCACATGGCGTCGGCGGCCAAGCGAATCATGTTGAAGCTGCCGATCAGGTTGATGGTGACGGTGCGCTTGAAGTTGTCGAAATTGTGCGGACCGTTTTTGCCTACGGTTTTTTCACCCGTGGCGATACCTGCGCAGTTCACCAAGCCCATGAGTTTGCCCAGGGCGGTGGCCTTTTCCACGACGGCTTGTCCATCGGCCTCCGAGGTCACGTCGCACTTGACGAAAGCACCACCGATTTCATTGGCAACAGCTTCGCCTTTGTCGGCCTGCATGTCGGCAATGACGACGATGGCACCCTTGGCTGCGAGCATGCGAGCCGTGCCTTCGCCCAGACCTGATGCGCCGCCGGTAACGATGAAAACTTTGCCTGAAATGTCCATGAGAACTCCTTAAAAATGAGATGCGTGATGTTGAACTTAGCCTTAAATTATCGTGCATCAAACAATAATTGCTTCAACGCGTCAGAACACTGAAATTTGCCTGTTATACTTCGGCCTCTCGAATACTGTAGGCGCGTAGCTCAGCTGGTTAGAGCACCACCTTGACATGGTGGGGGTCGTTGGTTCGAGTCCAATCGCGCCTACCAATAGTTTTCGAGTTCAGTATCTCTTTTGCTACCCCAAAGTGATCTTTGGGGGCTTTCAGCAAATGATCTCCTTCCAAGTGTTTCAGTGCAATATAGTTGTCTCATCAGCCAACTTGATCGGCTAGATGATCGACAAGAGGAGAATTCAGATATGAAAACCAAAAAAAATGAACCTGCGACCCCAAGCGCGCATGTCATTAAAAAATACCCCAACCGTCGTCTGTACGACACCAACGCTTCGACCTACATTACGCTGGCCGAGATCAAGCAGTTGGTGCTTAAGAGCAGTCCTTTTGTGGTGCAGGATGTCAAGAGTGGTGAGGATTTAACGCGAAGCATTTTGCTGCAAATCATTTTGGAAGAAGAAGACTGCGGCACGCCCATGTTTACTACGGAGGTGCTCTCCAGCATCATCCGTTTTTATGGCAAAGCGATGCACGGTTTTATGGGTAGCTATCTTGAGAAAAACATCAATGCCATGCAAGATGTGCAGACCAAGCTGGGTGAGCAATCCAAGCAGATGACGCCTGAGTTGTGGGCGCAGTTCATGGGACTGCAGTCGCCTTCGATACAAGGGCTGTTGAACAACAACATTGAGCAGTCCAAAAACATGATGCTGCAGTTCCAAGAGCAGATGCAAAAGCAGACCGAGCAGATGCTCGAAACCTTTGGTCTTAAACGTTAAATCGCAAAAGCTGCGAAGCCCCTCCATTGAAAACAGAATCTATGTCAGCCGTACCTACCACCGCCAAAATTGGATTTGTCAGCCTGGGTTGCCCCAAGGCTTTGACCGACTCCGAGTTGATCCTCACGCAGTTGAACGCTGAGGGCTACGAGACCGTCAAGACGTTTGAAGGCGCGGATCTGGTCATCGTGAACACCTGCGGTTTCATTGACGATGCGGTCAAAGAAAGCCTGGACACGATTGGTGAAGCGCTGGCTGAGAACGGCCGCGTCATCGTCACAGGTTGCCTGGGAGCCAAGACGGGTGAAGACGGCGGCAATCTGGTGCGCCAGATGCACCCCAAGGTGCTGGCTGTCACCGGCCCGCACGCCACGCAAGAAGTGATGGACGCGGTGCACGCCAACCTGCCCAAGCCACACAATCCTTTCATTGACCTGGTGCCCAGCCCTTTTGGCATTGCGGGCATCAAGCTCACGCCACGCCATTACGCCTACCTGAAGATCAGCGAAGGCTGCAACCACCGCTGCACGTTTTGCATCATCCCGTCTATGCGTGGTGACTTGGTCTCGCGCCCGATTGGTGATGTGCTCAAAGAGGCGCGCGCTTTGTTTGAAGGCGGCGTCAAAGAGTTGTTGGTGATCAGCCAAGACACCTCGGCCTACGGCGTTGACGTGAAATACCGCACGGGCTTCTTCGATGGCACGCCGGTCAAAACCCGCATGCTGGAGCTGGTGCAGACGCTAGGTGAAATGGCCGAGCCCTATGGCGCGTGGGTGCGTTTGCACTATGTGTACCCTTACCCGAGTGTGGACGCGATCCTCCCGCTGATGGCCACCGGCAAGGTGTTGCCGTACCTGGACGTGCCTTTGCAACACAGCCACCCCGATGTGCTCAAACGCATGAAGCGTCCGGCCAGTGGCGAGCGCAATCTGGAGCGCATTCAGAACTGGCGCGAGATCTGCCCCGAGATCGTGATTCGCAGCACCTTCATCGCTGGTTTTCCGGGTGAGACTGAGAGTGAGTTCGAGCACCTGCTTGATTTCATGCGTGAGGCGCAAATTGACCGCGCGGGTTGCTTTGCCTACAGCCCCGTCAAAGGCGCTGCGGCTAACGACATCCCCGGCATGTTGCCTTTTGAATTGCGCGAAGAGCGGCGCGCTCGCTTCATGGCCGTTGCCGAAGAAGTGTCAGCCGCCAAGCTGCAACGCCGCGTGGGGGCCACGATGCAGGTGTTGGTGGATTCGGCCCCCGCAATGGGCCGCAAGGGTGGTGTAGGTCGTACCTATGCCGATGCGCCAGAGATTGACGGCACGGTGAGATTGCTGCCGCCAGAGAAGATCAGCAAAACGCTCAAAGTGGGTGAGTTCACTCGCGCGCGCATCGTGGGCACGCAGGGCCATGATTTGGTGGCGCTGCCCATCTGATTCGACAAAATAAAAAGCCCCATGCAAATGCATGGGGCTTTCCAAAGTGGTGCCCAGGAGAAGACTCGAACTTCCACGTCCTTGCGAACGCCAGCACCTGAAGCTGGTGCGTCTACCAATTTCGCCACCTGGGCCACAACGAGTGCTAGTATAGCATAGGCTCAGAGGGGGTTTCGATGATTTCCATTGAGCTGATCCTGTAAATCACGATCTTTTTTCGTTCTACATAAGTCGAGCGTCAACCCACATATAGTTAAGCCACCTGGGCTTCCAGGAGAGAGAGTTTTTTATCAAAAATACCAATCCAACCAGCGGATTGCTGGACGAAATTGAAGGCGTTGTTCAAGGACACCGCGACGGCCATGGCTTCGTCACCCGTGACGATGGCGAGCCCGACATCTATCTGCCGCCCAACGAGATGCGCGCCGTCTTGCACAAAGACCGCATCAAGGTGCGCATCGCGCGCTCTGACCGCAAGGGCCGACCTGAGGGCCGCGTGGTAGAGATCATTGAGCGCCCACCGCAGCCCATCATCGGTCGCCTACTGCATGAGAGCGGCATCTGGATCGTGGCACCCGAGGACAAGCGCTACGGCCAAGACGTGATGATCCCCAAGAGCGCCACCGGTGACGCCAAAGCGGGCCAAGTGGTGGTGGTCGAGTTGGTCGAGCCGCCGTCGCTGTTTGGCCAGCCGGTGGGCCGTGTCAAAGAGGTGCTGGGTGAGGTGGATGACCCCGGCATGGAGATTGAAATTGCAGTGCGCAAGTACAGCGTGCCGCATGTGTTCTCTGACGCCTGCATTGCACTGGCCCGTGGCCTGCCTGACAAGGTGCGCCCTGAGGACAAACGACACCGCGTTGATCTGACCGATGTGCCGCTGGTGACGATTGACGGCGAAGACGCGCGCGACTTTGATGATGCGGTGTACTGCGAGCCTGCCACGCAGGGCAAAGGTCGCTCGGCCATCAAAGGCTGGCGCTTGCTGGTGGCGATTGCCGATGTGAGCCATTATGTTGAGACCGGCTCGGCCATTGACGTGGATGCGTATGAACGCGCCACCAGCGTCTATTTCCCGCGCCGCGTTATCCCTATGCTGCCGGAGAAGCTGTCCAACGGTCTGTGCTCTTTGAACCCCGAGGTCGAGCGCCTGTGCATGGTTTGCGATATGTTCGTGACGACCGAGGGCGAAGTCTCGGCGTACCAGTTCTACCCAGCGGTGATGTGGAGTCATGCGCGCTTTACCTACACCGAGGTAGCTGCAATTTTGACCAACACCAACGGGCCGGAGGCCTTGAAGCGCAAAGAGCGCGTGGATGATTTGCTCAACCTTTCTGAGGTCTACCGCGCTTTGCTGGTGGCCCGAGGTAAGCGCGGTGCGGTTGATTTTGAGACGACCGAGACGCAGATTGTTTGCGATGAGAGTGGGCGCATTGAAAAAATTGTGCCGCGCACCCGCAATGAGGCGCACCGCCTGATCGAGGAGGCCATGCTGGCGGCCAATGTGTGCAGTGCGGACTTCATCGCTCAGAGCAAACAAGCCGGCCTGTTCCGCGTGCACGAAGGGCCGACGCCCGAGAAGAATGAGTTGCTGCGCAACTACCTCAAGGCCACGGGTGTAGGCATGACGATCAGCGATGACCCTTCTCCCGGCGAGTTCCAGGCCATCGCCCTGGCCACCAAAGACCGTCCCGACGCGCAGCAAATCCACGCCATGCTGTTGCGCTCCATGCAGCAGGCGATTTACACCCCCGCTAACAGCGGCCACTTTGGCTTGGCCTTTGACGCCTACACGCACTTCACCAGCCCGATCCGGCGCTATCCTGATCTGCTGGTGCACCGCGTCATCAAAGCCATCCTCGGCAAAACGCGTTACCAATTGCCCGCCTTGCCCACACCGGGCGAGGCGCATGCCAAGCTCACCCGTCGAATTGAAAAAAGCGATGCGGCCAAGCTCAAGGCCGGTGGTGCCAAACCCAAAAAAGCCAGCGCCGAGCAGATGGCCTGGCAAGCTGCCGGTCTGCACTGCAGCGCCAACGAACGCCGCGCCGACGAAGCCAGTCGTGACGTGGAAGCCTGGCTCAAGTGCAAGTACATGCGCGAGCATTTGGGAGAGGAGTACAGCGGCATCGTCACCGCGGCTACCGGTTTTGGCATCTTTGTCACCTTGGACGCCATGTACGTCGAAGGCTTGGTGCACATCACCGAGCTGGGCGGTGAATACTTCCGCTTTGACGAGGCGCGCCAAGAGTTGCGGGGCGAACGCACTGGCATCCGTTACGCCGTGGGCACACGGGTGCGCGTGCAGGTGAGTCGGGTCGATTTGGATGGGCGGCGCATTGATTTCCGCTTGGTGAACGAGGGCGAAGAGCGCGTGGCTCGGGCCATGAAGGACAAGGGGTTGCCCCCAGAGAATGAGCGTCGCTTTGATGAGGGCGTGACACCCAAAGGCTCGCGCCGCCGTGCTTCAAAGAAGGCTGAAGCTGCGCAAGCTCGGGCTCATCCTTCGCCGATTCAGGCTCTTAAGGCAGCCGCCAAGAAAGACACTGGCCGACCAGAATCGGGCAAGGGCAAGAGTCGCAAATCTCGGCGTTAATATCGACGCCAATCATCGGGGCCAGTGTGCCCCGATTTTTATCAATTCAATTGTCCATTTATTCAGGAGAAAAAAATGAGTTCTACAAAACGCGTCGCCATCGTGACCGGTGCCGGTACAGGCGTAGGCAAGGCCGCCGCCTTGGCCTTGTTGAAGGATGGTTACTACGTTGCTTTGGCCGGTCGCCGTGCTGAGCCCCTGCAAGGGGTTGCCACCGAGAGCGGTGCGGGTGAGCGGGCGCTGGTCGTCCCCACCGATGTATCGAACCCACAGGACGTTCAGAATTTGTTTGAAACCACTGTGAAGACTTTCGGCCACTTGAACGTGTTGTTCAACAACGCGGGTGTAAACGCCCCCGGCATTGCGCTGGAAGACCTGACGGTTGAGCAATGGAAGAACGTGGTGGACATCAATTTCACCGGCATGTTCCTGTGCATTCAGCAGGCGTTTCGCGTGATGAAGGCGCAAACCCCGCAGGGTGGGCGCATCATCAACAACGGATCTATTTCGGCCCATACGCCTCGCCCTAACTCCATCGCCTACACCGCGACCAAACACGGTGTGATGGGCCTGACCAAAACAGCCTCTCTCGATGGCCGCAAGTACAACATCGCCGTGGGTCAGATTGACATTGGCAATGCCGCAACCGAGATGGCCGCGCGCATGGCCAAGGGTATTCTTCAGGCCAATGGTGAAATCGCGATTGAGCCGCTGATGGACGTGAACATTGTGGGCCAGTCGGTGCTGTACATGGCTAACTTGCCGCTGGAAGCCAATGTGCTGTTCCACACCGTGATGGCAACCAAGATGCCGTTTGTGGGACGCGGCTGACCTGAGGTCTTGCGGGACAGTCTGATGATCAGCGCTGCCCTTGGTTGATCAACGTCTAGCCAGTGCGCCCGCCGCGAGCGGCTGGTGCATTGGCCAGTGATCTGCTTTTAAACCGTGCAGGTAAACAGCCTCACAGGTTGCCTGATGGGCCGCAGATGGGGTCGATGCCCCAGCGGCCAGTCGTGCCCCCATCATCCCCGCCAACACATCACCCGTACCCGCCGTGGCCAGCCGGGCATTACCCGTGGAGTTGATGACACTGAGCGCTCCTGGGCTGGCGATGATGCTGCCCGAACCCTTGAGCACCACCGTGCAGCCCATGCGTTGCGCCAGTTGCTCGGCAGCGCCTTGGCGATTGTGCTGAATCTCTTGTGTGCTGATGCCTAGCAAGCGGGCGGCTTCGAGTGGGTGCGGTGTAAGAACCGTGAGCTGATTTCGATACTGCCTTGCCTTTAAAAGGCTTGCCAATTGTCCGTCATTAGCTATTGAATTGAGAGCGTCAGCGTCGAGCACCAATCGTGGTGCGGTCGATAAAATTTTACCTAGTTGAGCGGCAATCGCTGTGCCACCACCACAGCCGCACACCACAGTCATGGACGCGATTTCTAGCGATTCAATAGGCCGAAACATCAGTTCGGGCTGGGTCGAATCAACCGCCATTCCACCACCGTCCAACAATCCGACAAAGACGCGACCCGCACCCTGGTGCAACGCGGCGCTGGCTGCCAACAGTGCGGCCCCCGTCATGCCCGGCGCACCGCCAATGATGGCGACATCACCGTAACTGCCTTTGTGCGTGGCGTGAGGTCGCAGGCGTTCTATGGGCGCTGCATTCAAAACGGCGCAGGGTTCGGCAGGGTTTAAGGGGGGATCGAATGAATCGTCACGCAAGGACTCCAACCAGACTTCCCCCGACTGATCGCGCCCCATGCCTGAGAATAAACCCGGCTTGAGGGTCAGCAGGCTCAGGGTGTGGCTGGCGATGACGCAGGGGCCAAGGGCCGCCCCGGTGTCCGCGTTCAGGCCCGAGGGCAGGTCAATGGCGAGTACGGGCGCATCAAGCGAGTTGATGCGGGCGATCCATTCGGCCATCAAACCCTGCGCAGGGCGACTCGCGCCCATACCCAGCAGCGCGTCGATGCACAGGTCGCATTCGAGTGGCGGCGCATTGGTAAAAGTGACGCCAGCTGCTAAAGCCCGTGCATGAGACGCTGCGGCGTCCACAGGAGCCGTCTGCGCAGCCCCCAGCCAAGTGACCACAGGCGTTTTGCCCATGCGTTGGAGTTGCATAGCGGCCTCGAGGCCGTCGCCACCGTTGTTGCCCGGCCCGCAGGCCACCCAGATGTGGCGGGCATGGGGTGCCAGGGCCAGCGCCAGATGAGCCGTCGCCAACCCGGCGCGCTGCATCAAAGTGTGCGCGGACAGAAGCGCTGCGGCGGTGGCTTCAAGTTGCCGCGTTGCCGCAAGGTTGTGCAATGGATGGGCGGGGCCGGGCGAGATTCGCAGCATAGACCCCGACCTTAGGCTTGGAACCGACTCAATGTCAAACCCTCAAGATCAAGCCCAGGGTCACGTCCACCAATCAGGTCGGCCACGGCGCGGGCTGAGCCGCAGCTGAAACTCCAACCGCTGGCACCATGGCCCAGGTTCAGCCACAGGGCAGGGATGCCGCTGGCCCCCAGCACGGGTGGGCCATCGGGCAGCATGGGGCGTGCGCCTTTCCAAACTTGCACGCCACTGGAGTGCCGCGCTGCGCCGGGGAACCAGTCTTGCAGTATTTTGTAGAGCGTTTTCAGGGCATCGTCATGGATTTTTCCCGGCTTGCCACCCAGCTCGGCTGTACCGGCCACACGCACCCGGTTGCCCAGACGAGACAGGCTGACTTTGTAGTGCTCATCCACGATGGCGCTGCGTGGCGCGTTCAGGGGTTCGCGAATGGCGGCACTGACCGAGTAGCCATGCACGGCCGCCAATGGCAGCTTCAGGCCCAAGGGGCGCAGCAGGCGAGCTGAATCCACGCCAGCGCACAGCACGGCGGCATCGAAGCGGTGGGGTGCGGTTTCGCCCTGTACCGACAGGGCCATACCGCCGGTTGAAGGTTCGAGTTTCTCGACCGTGGTGCTGAAGGCGAATTGCACACCCAGGCTTTGCGCCTCGTTTTTCAACATCAGGGCGAACTGGCGACAGTTGCCGACTTCGTCGTCGGGCAGGTGAATGGCGCTGTGGAAGTCTGTGTCGGGGTTGAGGGCGGGCTCGATCTTGCGCGCTTCCTCGGGTTTGAGTTCTTGAAAGGGGAGCTCGGCATCCCGCAGGGCTTGCAGGCTGGGCTGCATGCGGGTGTGGTCGTGGACGGAGCGCAGCATCACCATCAGTCCGTTGCTTCGGTCGAATTCAAATTGGGCATCAGCGCTGATGGTGTTCAGGCGCTCACGGCTGTACAGGGCCAAACGTTGCATGCGCAAGCGGTTGCTGGCGTAGGTTTGCGCATTGGCCGCGCGCAGGCAAGACCACATCCAGGCCATGTCGCTGCCGCGCAAAGGCAGGCGAAAGCGAACTGGTGCATTGGCGCTGAAGAAATGGCGAATGATTTTCAAACGCATGCCGGGCACGACCCAAGGTGCGTGGTAGCCGGGTGTAACGAGGCCTGCGCTGGCGAAGCTGGATTCTTCAGCGGCGGCCAAGCGTCGCTCGAACACGGTGACTTCGTGACCCTCTAGCGCCAACTCATAGGCGGTGGTGACGCCGATAATGCCGGCGCCGATAACTGCAATTTTCATGAATAAGGAATTATTTCTGTTTCTAGCCCTTTGAATATGGGCGTAGATAGTTATTATTTTTGTAGCAACTGCTCAATCTGCGTCGCAAGGTTCAGCACCCTATCATCGCGCATCGCGCCGTGCCAGACCATGAGGCCAACCGGCGGCTCATCCGGCGTGTGGCAGGGCAGGGAGATGGCGCAGCCGTCCAGCATGTTGACGGCGCTTGGGTTGCGCAGGAGTAGGGCGTTGACTTTGAAAAATGCCTCGTCTCTCGCTTGGTCCTGCGCAACATCAACGTTTTGGGCCGGGGCGACGTCGGCAATCGGCGGGGCGATGTGGGGCACGGTAGGCGATAGCACGGCGTCAAAACTCTGCAGCGCACGTTCCATGCGAGTGATCCAGCCACGGCGGGCTTGCACCAGCTCAAGGTAGTCGCGCGCACTCATGCTGGCCCCGCGCATGATGCGGGCGAGCACGCGTGGGTCATACAAAGCAGATTGATCTTGGAGCCAGGGCTTGTGCCAGGTGTAGCTTTCAGCCGCAGAAAAATTGCCCAGGGTTTGAAACATGGCCAGTTCGCTCAACTCGGGGAGTTTGATTTCTTCTATCTGCGCCCCCGCTAGACGTAGGGTGTGCAGGCTGCGCTCGTAAGCGCGCGCCACGTCCGCGTCCAAGCCCTCATGCATGACGGTGGGCGTGATGGCCAGTCTATAGGCCGACAAGGGGGCATTGCTGCGGTTGACGCGACGGGCAGCCAGGATTTCATGGGTCAAGATGGCGTCGCGCACCGATCGGGTGATGGCGCAGACGGTGTCCAGCGTGGAGGATAGAGGAATCGTGCCGCCCAGCGGCACCAGCCGTGCCGTGCTTTTAAAGCCGACCAGGCCATTAAGGGCCGCTGGAATTCGAATGGAGCCGCCAGTGTCCGAACCCACGCCAATGAAAGCTGCGCCAGTGGCAACAGAGATGGCCGCGCCTGAGGATGAGCCCCCCGGAATGCGCGGCTGATCGGTGATAGCGGCGTTGGCGGGTGTACCGAAGTGCGGGTTGATGCCTACGCCTGAGAAGGCGAATTCAGACATGTTGGTGCGACCGATGAAGGCGGCACCTGCAGCCCGTAGGCGGGCCACAGCCTGCGCGTCCTGAGTGGCTGTGGGCGCGTCATTGAGAAGGACGGAGCCAGCACGGCTGCTTTGACCGGCTACATCGAGCAGGTCTTTGACGGAAACCGCCAGGCCAGCCAAAGGCAGAGCCGAATGCTTAGTGTTTCTGGCAGTGACTTGAGCCTCTTCAAACGCGGTCTGGACAAAGACATGCTCGCAGCGGCTCGATTGGGCTGCGGTGATGGTGCGTGCCATTTCTTCGTTGGCGTTGGTTTGTCCTTGGTGCAGGTGTTGCAAGGTCGCGTGAAGGTCAATTGGCATGGTGGAGTGCATCCGTCCGTGTTAGAATCTTTGGGTTTAGCCGGGTAGCCATCATGGCACTTGGCGAACAAATCGCAAACCGGTTCCAATCAGGTGTTGTCGCTTTAGCGCGGTGAGTTAAGAACTCATTGCACCAAGCGCAATAGTGGACCGGATTTTAGACCTAACCTTTGGAGTTTTTTATGTCCGTTACCATGCGCGAAATGCTGGAAGCCGGTGTCCATTTCGGCCACCAAACTCGTTTCTGGAACCCCAAGATGGCCCCGTTCATCTTCGGTCACCGCAACAAAATTCACATCATCAACCTGGAAAAATCTCTGCCGATGTTCCAGGACGCTGCCAAGTTTGCACGTCAATTGACGGCCAAGCGCGGCACCATTTTGATGGTCGGCACCAAGCGCCAAGCACGCGAGACCGTGGCCGCTGAAGCTCAGCGCGCTGGCGTTCCCTACGTTGACCAGCGTTGGTTGGGCGGCATGCTGACCAACTTCAAAACGGTCAAGACCTCGATCAAGCGCCTCAAAGACATGAAGATCCAGCAAGAAGCCGGACTGGATGCCATGAGCAAGAAAGAGCAACTCATGTTCTCCCGCGAGTTGATCAAGCTTGAAAAAGACATTGGTGGCATTCAGGATATGGGTGGTTTGCCTGATGCGATTTTCGTGATTGACGTGGGTTTCCATAAGATTGCCATCGCTGAAGCACGCAAGCTGGGCATTCCTTTGATTGGAGTGGTTGATACCAACCATTCCCCAGAAGGTATTGACTACGTGATCCCCGGTAACGACGACTCTTCCAAGGCTGTGACGCTGTATGCCCGTGGCATTGCTGACGCGATCCTTGAAGGCCGCGCCAATGCGGTGGACGATGTGGTCAAGGCTGTGGTCGCTGCTGAAAGCAAGGATGAGTTTGTGGAAGTGAACGAGTCCGCTGCTTAAAGCCTCTCAGACCTTAAAAAAGGGGCTTGTGTGCCCCTTTTTTTTAGACCCCCCACCTAGCTCAGGCTTGCCTGATATTTTTAATTTGATTTGAGTACGGAGAAAGATATGACAACGATTACAGCAAGCATGGTCGCAGAACTGCGTGGCAAAACCGATGCGCCCATGATGGAATGCAAACGCGCCCTGACCGAAGCCGCTGGCGATATGGTCAAGGCTGAAGAGCTGCTGCGTGTGAAATTGGGCAGCAAGGCCGGCAAGGCCGCCTCGCGCGTGACGGCTGAGGGTGTGGTCGCCAGCTGCATCGACGGCAATGTCGGTGCGCTGCTGGAAGTGAACTGCGAAACCGACTTCGTCACTAAAAACGACAGCTTCTTGGCCCTAGCCAAAGCCGCTGCAGAACTCATCGCCAAACACAACCCCGCCGACGTCGCCGCTTTGGGCGCGCTGGCCTATGCGCAAGACAATTTCGGCCCCACGCTGGAAGACGTGCGCAAGGGTTTGATCGGCAAGATTGGCGAGAACATGACTTTCCGCCGCTTCAAGCGCATTGACTCAGGCGCCAAGGTGGCTAATTACCTGCACGGCACACGCATTGGCGTGCTGGTCGAGTTTGAGGGTGACGAGACCGCCGCTAAAGACGTGGCCATGCATGTGGCTGCGATGAAGCCCGTGGCCTTGACCAGTGCCGACGTGCCTGCCGAGCTGATCGCCCGTGAGCGCTCTGTGGCGACCGCCAAGGCCGACGAAGACCGCAAGGTAGCCGAAGCCACAGGCAAGCCTGTGCAGTCCGACGAGATCGTGATCAAGCGCATTGAAGGTGGCGTGCAGAAGTACCTCAAAGAAGTGTCATTGTTCAACCAGCCTTTCGTCAAGAACGACAAGGCCACGGTCGAGCAGATGCTCAAGACGGCGGGCACCACAGTGAAATCGTTCGCGCTGTACGTGGTTGGTGAAGGCATCGAGAAAAAGGTCGATGACTTTGCGGCTGAAGTGGCGGCGCAAGTTGCAGCAGCCAAGCAGACGGCTTAAAAAACCCTGTAAATTCCGACTGTTACGTTGCCCAATACTCATTCCCTCAAGGAGCCTTCTATGCCAAACCCTAAGCCAGCCTACAAGCGCATCTTGTTGAAGCTGTCCGGGGAGGCGTTGATGGGGGATGACGCTTTCGGCATCAACCACGCCACCATCGTGCGCATGGTGGATGAGATTGCAGAAGTCACCCGGCTCGGCGTTGAGTTGGCCGTGGTGATTGGTGGAGGTAATATTTTTCGAGGAGTAGCAGGCGGCTCTGTTGGTATGGACCGAGCGACAGCTGACTACATGGGCATGCTCGCCACGGTTATGAATTCACTGGCCTTAGCAGATACCATGAACAAGGCCGGTTTAACCGCTCGGGTCATGTCCGCCATTGCCATTGAGCAGGTGGTTGAGCCTTATGTGCGGCCCAAAGCCTTGCAGTACTTGGAAGAGGGTAAGGTGGTTGTCTTTGCGGCGGGTACGGGTAATCCCTTCTTCACCACCGACACGGCGGCTGCTTTGCGCGGTGCCGAAATTGGCGCGCAAATGGTGCTCAAAGCCACAAAGGTCGATGGCGTGTATAGCGCTGATCCGAATAAAGACTCACAGGCCACACGTTACGCAAAACTGTCTTTCGATGAGGCGATCAGCAAAAATCTGGGCATCATGGACGCCACCGCCTTTGCGTTGTGCCGTGACCAAAAATTGCCAATCACTGTGTTCTCCATCCTGAAAAATGGGGCTTTGAAGCGCGTGGTGATGGGCGAAGATGAAGGCACACTGGTTCACGCCTGATTCGCACCCCAAGTTATTCATGAAGTTCTTGTCCCGAGACGGCAAGAGAGGAGAGAGAAATGACGATTGCAGACATCAAAACCACCATGCAAGGCAAGATGGACCAGTCCATCCTGGCCTTCAAAAACAACCTGACCCGCATCCGCACCGGGCGCGCGAATCCGGCCTTGCTCGATTCCGTGCAGGTGGACTACTACGGCTCTCTAGTGCCCATCAGTCAGGTGGCCAACGTCTCTTTGCTCGATGCGCGCACCATCAGCGTGCAGCCCTGGGAAAAAGGCATGGGTGCCAAGATTGAAAAAGCCATCCGTGAGAGCGACCTCGGTTTGAATCCGGCCTCCATGGGTGATTTGATTCGCGTTCCCATGCCCGCCATGTCGGAGGAGCGCCGCAAGGAAATGACCAAGCTGGCGCGCAATGAGGGCGAGAGCGCCAAGATCGCGGTGCGCAACTTGCGACGTGACGCCAATGAGTCGGTGAAGAAGTTGGTCAAAGACAAGCTGGCTTCTGAAGACGATCAAAAACGCACTGAGACCGAAATTCAGAAGATTACCGACAAACATGTGATTGAAATTGACCAGTTGGTCACTGCCAAAGAGCATGAAATCATGGCCATCTGAGGTGACACCTCACCACATCGCCATCGTCATGGATGGCAACGGGCGTTGGGCAACCAAACGGTTTTTGCCGCGGCTAGTGGGTCATCAGCAGGGCATGAGTTCCTTGCGTCGCTGTATCAAAGCCTGTTCAGATCGTGGTGTTGCGGTACTCACTGTTTTCGCTTTTTCATCTGAGAACTGGAATCGCCCGGCCGAAGAAGTGTCGGGCTTGATGGATTTGTTGATGGTGGCGCTCTCCAGAGAAGTGCCTGAGTTGAACAAAGAAGGTGTCCGTCTGTATTTTGTGGGTGAGCGCGCAGGTTTGTCCGCCAAGGTGCTGGCAGGGCTGGCCCAGGCCGAAGCAGCCACGGCTAGCAACACGCGCCTTATCGTGAATGTTTGCTTCAACTACGGTGGACGCTGGGACATGGCTCAAGCTGCTGCAAAGTTGGTCACTCAAGGCAAGGCCGTGACGGAGTCGGAATTGGCTGCTGCCATGGCCTTGGCCCATGTGCCAGACCCCGACCTGATCATTCGCACCGGGGGTGAGCAACGCCTGAGTAACTTTTTGCTCTGGCAGGCGGCTTACGCCGAGCTTTATTTCAGCGACAAGCTGTGGCCCGAGTTTGATGAGGTCGCGCTGGACGAAGCGCTTGCGGCCTACACGCAGCGTGAACGCCGTTTTGGCAAAACATCCGCTCAAGTGGCCGCCGTAGGCGACGCGACGGGCCACTAGGAATCCTCATGCTCAAGCAGCGCGTCATCACCGCCATCGCCTTGCTGCTTATTTTGCTGCCAGCCTTGTTTTATGAGTCTCCCGCGCCGTTTTGCGCGCTGACCTTGGTGCTGATATCGGCCGGGGCATGGGAGTGGGGACGATTGAATGGCTGCGGCTCTAAGGCATCGTTAGGTCTCGGAGTCCTATTGGCAATAGCCGGTGGCGCGACTTGGGCTGGTGGTTTGTTGTCCATGAACTTGTCTTGGGTCTGGATAGTGACCACCGGGTGTTGGGTGCTTGGATCGATTTGGCTGCTGCGCCAGGGTGTGCCCGCATGGTCGACTATCCCGCGCTGGCTACGTTTGTTGGGCGGGTTTTTAATGCTGTGGTGTGCTTGGTTAGGCGTGGCTCAGGCGCGTGTGATTGGGATCAATTTCCTGCTCTCTAGCCTAGTTTTGGTCTGGGTCGCTGATATTTTTGCCTACTTCTCGGGTAGGGCTTTCGGCGGACGTTTCACGCGCAGCAAGTTAGCTCCCTCCATCAGCCCGGGTAAAAGCTGGGAAGGGGTGTGGGGCGGTATGGCAGGTGTGATGGTCTTGGCTTTGGGTTGGTTGCAGATCGACAAGGTTTGGCAGCTTGCTGTCCCCAGTCTCTATACCCAATTGGCCATGAACGGTTTCTGGGTTTTAGGGTTGGGCGCGTTGATGATGGCGGTGATGAGCGTGGTGGGTGATTTGTTCGAGTCGCTGATCAAGCGCAGTGCCGGTGTCAAAGACAGCAGCGGTTTATTGCCCGGTCATGGTGGTGTGTTGGACCGCGTGGACGCCCTGTTGCCGACGCTGCCCTTGGCCATGCTGCTCCACTCCCTGGTCTTGCCATGAAGCAACGCGTCGCCATTCTTGGCTCGACCGGCTCGATAGGCACCAGTACGCTAGATGTCATAGCGCGCCACCTCGAACGCTTTGAAGTGGTGGCACTCACGGCCGCTACGCAAGTGGATTTGCTCTTGCAGCAGTGCATGCAATTCAAACCACGATATGCCGTGATGGCCAGTGAGGCGCATGCTCAATTATTGGCCGACAAATTAAAAGCCTTGGGGTCATCAACTACGGTTTTGAAGGGCGCTGAAGCCATCTCTGCAATGGCTTCGCATGAGCGGGTGGACATCGTGATGGCCGCTATCGTGGGTGCGGTGGGTTTAGCACCTTGCATGGCTGCAGCCCGTGCGGGCAAGCGTCTGTTGTTGGCCAACAAAGAAGCACTTGTTGTCGGCGGTGATCTTTTCATGCAAGCAGTCAAAGAGGGCGGAGCAACGCTGCTGCCAATTGACAGCGAGCATTCGGCAATTTTTCAGTCTCTGCCGGAAGATGCCAAGACCTGGTCGGCGCGGGTTGATAAAATTATTCTCACAGCCTCAGGCGGCCCGTTTCGCACCCGTGAGCCTCAAAGCTTGCGTGATGTGACGCCCGAGCAGGCCTGCGCCCACCCCAATTGGGTGATGGGGCGAAAAATTTCGGTGGATTCCGCCACCATGATGAACAAGGCGCTAGAGGTGATCGAGGCGCATTTCTTGTTTGACCTGCCCTCGAAGCGTCTGGAAGTTGTGATTCACCCGCAGAGCGTGATTCATTCCATGGTGCAGTACAACGACCATTCCGTGGTGGCGCAACTGGGCACGCCCGACATGCGCGTACCCATCGCCTATGGGCTTTCATGGCCTGAGCGCATGGCGTCGGGTGCTCAAGCACTTGACTTTGCTAGCCTGTCGGATATGAGTTTTGAGTCCATCACGACACGAGGACATCCTGAGCGCTTTCCCGGGTTGAAGTTGGCCTGGGAGGCACTTGAGGCTCCATCCGGCACCACGGCCGTGCTCAACGCCTCCAATGAAATTGCGGTGGCCGCATTTTTGGACAAGCGAATTCGTTTCGACCAGATTTATGCGGTGACCCTTGAGACGCTAGAGGCGCTTGTTCCCTCACCCGCGAGCTCACTGGATCACCTGTTGGCGCTGGATGCCGAATCGCGTGCTAGCGCTGAACGTGTGGTTCAGCGAATGTCGATCTGAGATCACGAACGCACCCCATGTTGACCCTTTTTGCTTTTATCGTTGCGCTAGGTTTGCTCATTGCCATTCACGAGTATGGCCACTACCGCATGGCCGTGGCCTGTGGGGTCAAGGTGCTGCGCTTTTCCATTGGTTTTGGTCGCACCTTGTTGCGTTGGCAGCCCAAAGGTTCTGATACCGAATTCACACTCTGCGCTTTTCCACTCGGTGGTTATGTCCGCATGCTCGATGAGCGCGAGGCCCCGGTGGATGCTTCCGAGCGGCACCGGGCTTTCAATACGCAGCCATTACGCTCACGCGCTTTGATCGTGGTTGCCGGGCCTGTGGCCAACTTGTTGTTGGCCGTTGTGCTCTATGCCTGTGTCAATTGGATGGGTGTGCAGCAAGCGGCGGCAGTGCTGGGTAGCCCCGTTGTGGGCTCAGTGGCCGAGCGGGCGGGTTTAATGGGTGGGGAGCGAGTGGTGAGTGCCGGTTTCGCAGAAGCGGCCCTGCAAACGGTGTCTTCGTTTGAGGACGTGCGCTGGCTGTTGACCCGTGGTGCGCTTGAGGGCAAGGACGTGCAGCTTGCTGTGCAAGCAGGGCAAAACAGTCAATCCCGTGAGGTCACGCTGGCCCTGGCCGCCATGGGTGCGACGGAGGCTGATGCTGGGCTGTTTCGCCGTATCGGTTTGGTGTCTCCCTACAGCCGTGCCGAGCTGGGTGAGGTCATGGCCGGTGGTGCGGCTGAGCGGGCTGGGTTACGCAAGGGTGATGTGGTGTTGAAATTCGGGTCTCACCCTGTTGTGGATGGTGCGCAACTGCGCGGCTTGATTCGGGCCTCGGTACAAAGCAATGCGACTGAAGTCTCGGTCTGGAAAGTTGTGCGCGCAGGACAAATCCTGGAAATAACGGTCAAACCTGACATGGTTCAAGACGGGGCAGACAACATCGGAAAGATCGGCGCTTTTGTCGGCGCAATGCCCGAGCTGATCCTCTTGCGTTACGGGCCCTTCGATGGGCTCTGGCAAGGCGTCGTGAAGACCTGGGATGTATCGCTGCTGACCCTGCGCATGATGGGCAAGATGGTGATCGGGGAGGCGTCTTTGAAGAACCTTAGTGGTCCGCTGACCATTGCCGACTATGCAGGGCGTTCTGCCAGCATGGGCATCACGTCTTACCTAATATTTCTCGCTTTGATAAGCGTGAGTTTGGGTGTTCTGAATTTGCTGCCACTGCCTGTCCTCGATGGTGGGCACCTGATGTATTATCTTTGGGAGTGGGTGACAGGAAAGAGCATGTCGGATGCGTGGCAAGATCGCTTCCAGCGAGTGGGTGTGGCTTTGCTGGCAATCATGATGTGTATCGCGTTTTTTAATGACATCAATCGCCTTTGGGGTTGATCTTTTTTTTGGGGACCTGTTTAAGGTGCCAACTTCTACTTTCAAATAATAATGCAACTCAATCGATTTAACCTACGCAAAACTGTCGTTGCTGCGGCATTGGTATTTGCCGCCCACTCCGCATTGGCGGTTGATCCCTTCACGGTGCGAGACATTCGGATTGAGGGTCTACAGCGTGTAGAGCCAGGAACCATTTTTGCTTCCATCCCTGTGCGTGTTGGAGACATCTATAGTGATGAAAAAGGTACTGCGGCCATTCGGGCTTTGTTCGGACTGGGCTTGTTCAAGGACATCCGTCTGGACGTCGCTGGGGATGTGCTGGTGGTCATTGTGGAAGAACGTCCCACCGTCGCTGAACTCGAGTTTGTTGGAACGAAAGAGTTTGACAAAGATGTTCTAAAGAAAGCCTTGCGAGACGTGGGCTTGACTGATGGTCGTTCCTTCGACAAGTCCTTGCTCGACAAGGCCGAACAAGAACTTAAGCGCCAGTACATCAATCGCAGTCTTTATGCGGCTGAAGTGGTAACTACAGTGACACCCATCGAGCGCAACCGTGTCAACCTCACTTTTACAGTGATTGAAGGTGAACTTGCCAAGATCAGTGAAATACGGATCGTAGGCAACAAGGTTTTTTCAGAGTCTACCTTGCGAAATTTGTTTGACTTAGATAGTGGTAACTGGATGAGTTGGTACACCAAGTCCAATCGTTATTCGCGTGCAAAGCTAAATGCTGATATCGAAACGCTTCGGTCTTATTATTTGACACGTGGCTACTTGGAGTTTCGCATTGAATCGAGCCAAGTGGCGATTTCACCCAATAAACAAGACATGACGATTGCCATCAATGTTTTTGAGGGCGAAAAGTATGTGGTCGCTGGCGTCAAGCTAGAAGGAAATTACTTGGGCCGGGATAACGAATTCAGGTCGCTTGTCGCTATCAAGCCCGGACAGTCTTACAACGCTGATCAGGTTGCGGAAACCGTTAAAGCGTTTACAGATTACTTTGGGAAGTTTGGTTTTGCGTTTGCTCGTGTGCAGCCTCGTCCAGAAATTGATCGCGCGACTAACTTGGTCGTGTTAGTACTTCAAGCCGAACCGTCCAGGCGGGCCTATGTCCGTCGGATCAACGTGGCTGGTAACAACCGCTCGCGAGATGTCATTGTCAGGCGTGAGATTCGTCAACTTGAGTCTGCGTGGTACGACAGCGAAAAGATCAAGCTTTCACGCAATCGAATTGATCGGCTTGGTTACTTCAAGGACGTGGCCGTAGAAACCAACGACGTATCGGGCTCTCCAGATCAGGTAGACCTCACCGTGAATGTCACGGAAAAACCAACGGGTAGCTTAAGTCTGGGTGCTGGTTTCTCTAGTACGGATGGTGTAGGTCTCTCGTTTGGTATTCGTCAAGACAATGCTTTTGGCTCAGGAAATTCTTTGGGCATTCAGGTCAATACCAGTAAGATAAACCGTGTAGTTGTGATAAATACTACTGATCCGTACTTCACCCAAGATGGGGTGTCGCGCACTATTGATCTGTACCATCGTGTGTCCAATCCCTTCTTTGATCCGGAAAGTTACTCGCTTGAAACTACAGGGACAAGTATGCGTTTTGGTATCCCCTTTACGGAGCGAGATACGATTTATATGGGCGCAGGTTTAGAGCGCACAACGATCAATCCTGGCACCAACTTACCCCAAGCGTATATCGACCACTCCAATTTGTTTGGTTTCACGAGCACGGCGGTTCCATTGACTGCCGGGTGGGCCCGTGATGATCGCGATAGCGCTTTGATTCCTACCCAGGGACGTTTCCAACGTGCAACGGCTGAGTGGAGTGTAGGTGGTGAAGTTCGCTATGTGCGTGGTGTTTATCAGTACCAACATTATTTGCCAATTACGAAACAATACACATTCGCTTTTAATACCGACATCGCCATGGGTACGGGTATTGATGGACGTCCTTATCCGATTTTCAAGAATTATTACTCTGGTGGACTCGGTTCAGTTCGAGGCTTTCAACCAGGTAGTCTGGGGCCAAAGGATTCAGTCACTTCGCTCTCTTTGGGGGGGGCAAAAAAGATCAATCTAAACTTTGAAATGCAGGCGCCATTTCCTGGCACCGGTAATGACCGGACTCTGCGAATGTATGCGTTCGTTGATACTGGTAACGTGTTTGGCGTGGATGAGGCAATTGATTTCGGGCAGTTCAGGGCTTCTGCAGGTGTTGGCATCGGTTGGATTTCACCTATAGGACCATTGCGGCTGGCATTTGCAACACCAATTCGTTCATTTGAAGGCGATAGAATGCAGTTCATTCAATTTCAGATTGGTACCACGTTCTAATGACTTATCTTTATCGTCAAGCTGGCCTCGTCTTTGCTTTGGGGCTTTGTTTTCTGGCAACACCTTTGAAGGCTCAAGAGTTCCGCTTGGGTTTTGTGAGTCTGGATCGAATCATCAAAGAAGCTGTACCGGCTAAGAGTGCCCAGGCCAAGTTAGAGCAGGAGTTCGCCAAGCGTGAGAAAGATCTGCAAGATACAGGCGCGACACTAAAAGGCTTGGTTGAAAGATTGGAGCGTGAAGCGCCCACACTGGCGGAGAGTCAGCGAGCATCACGTCAGAAACAATTGATGGAACAGGATCGTGATTTTCAGCGAAAGCGCAGGGAATTTCAAGAAGACCTGAACGCTCGCCGTAATGAAGAACTTCAGCAAGTATTTGCCCGAGCCAATCAAGTAGTCAAACAGGTGGCTGAAGCTGAAAAATACGACCTCATTTTGCAAGAGGCTGTGTACATCAACCCTAAGCACGACATCACTGACAAGGTCATTAAGGTCTTGAATGCGAGCAAGTAAGTCGTTTCGGATGTGTCAAGAGTGGCGTTGCGTCTAGGTGCCATAGTAGACGCCCTTGGGGGTGAGTTGCATGGCGACCCGAACTTGCAGATTGATGGCTTGGCATCGCTGGAATCGGCAAGTCCTTCAAGTTTAAGTTTTCTCAGTCACGTCAAATACCGGCAGCAGTTAGCGGCATCCCAAGCCGCTTGTGTGATCGTCAGCCCGCAAATGCGTACAGAAGCCCTTGCGCGTGGCGCTTGCTTGGTGACGGAGCAGCCCTACCTTTACTTCGCGCGTGTGACTCAGCTTTGGCGTCAACAGCAGTCGCGAAAGTCCGGCCCCCGTATTCATCCCAGTTCCGTGATTGATCCCGAAGCATTTGTCCATCCGCAAGCCCAAATAGGCCCTCTGTGCGTGATTGAGAGGGGTGCTCGCATCGGTGCTCATACAGTGCTCAAGTCAAGGGTCACATTGGGTGAAGACTGTAGGGTGGGTGAGCGCTGCATCATCCACTCAGGTGTGGTGATCGGCGCTGATGGTTTTGGTTTTGCCCCCAATGGGGATGTATGGGAAAAGATTGAACAACTCGGCGCAGTGCAGATTGGTAACGACGTAGAGATTGGTGCCAATACCTGCATTGACCGCGGCGCTTTGCAAGACACGGTCATCGAAGACGGCGTGAAGCTTGATAACCTGATTCAAATCGGCCACAACGTTCGCATTGGTCGCAACACCGCCATGGCGGGCTGTACCGGTGTGGCGGGCAGTGCGGTCATTGGGGCTAACTGCACCATCGGCGGCAGCGCCGGTATTTTGGGTCATCTTAAGCTGGTGGATGGCGTGCATATCTCGTCGTTCAGCCTTGTGACGCGGTCTATCCTCAAGCCCGGTCATTACACCGGAGTGTTTCCTCTGGACGACAATGCGTCTTGGGAAAAAAATGCCGCTACGCTCAAGAAACTGCACGGTCTTCGTGACCGCGTGCGAGTTTTGGAAAATCAAATTAAAGAAACGAAAACATCATGATGGACATTCACCAAATACTTAAAAAACTTCCTCATCGCTATCCATTTTTGTTGGTGGACAGGGTTCTTGAGATCGAAAAGGGAAAGTCGATCAAGGCCTTGAAAAACGTCACGATTAACGAGCAATTCTTTAATGGGCACTTCCCGCACCGTCCAGTGATGCCTGGTGTGCTGATGGTCGAAGCCTTGGCGCAGGCCGCCGCTTTGCTGGCCTTCGATACCTTGGACATCACACTCGACGACAGCACTGTTTTTTACTTTGCCGGCATTGATGGCGTGCGCTTCAAGCGTCCAGTCGAACCAGGTGACCAGTTGATCTTGGAGGTCACGCTGGATCGCATGAAGGCTGGTATTTATAAGTTCAAGGGAAAAGGTTTCGTGGGTGAAGAGCTGGCGCTTGAAGCCGAACTCATGTGCACCATGCGCAAGATTGCTTGACAGTTCATTGATTGAGATTGGCAACGTGAGCCTGATTCATCCAACCGCACTGGTTGACCCCCAAGCGCAGCTGCATGCGAGCGTGAGCGTCGGCCCCTACACGGTGATTGGCCCCCATGTGAAAGTGGGCGAGGGCACTACGATTGGCGCGCACTGCGTGATCGAGGGCCGCACCACCATCGGCCGTGACAACCACATTTTTCAGTTCAATTCCTTGGGTGCAGTGCCCCAAGATATGAGTTATGCCGGTGAGCTGACTCACCTTGAAATCGGTGACCGCAACACCATCCGAGAGTTCTGTACCTTCAACCTCGGCACGATCAAAGAAGAGGGCGTAACTCGCGTTGGATCTGACAACTGGTTCATGGCCTATGTACACATTGCGCACGATGTGCTGGTTGGAAACCACACAGTGCTCGCCAACAACGCCACGCTGGCTGGCCATGTCCACGTGGGCGACTGGGCCGTCATCGGTGGAATCAGCGGCGTGCATCAGTTTGTGCATATCGGCGCTCACGCCATGATCGGCTTCCAAAGCCATGTGGCCCAGGACGTGCCGCCTTTCATGACAGTGGAAGGCAACCCTTTGGCCGTGCGCGCAGTCAACCTCACGGGCTTGAGGCGCCGTGAATTCAGTACTGAGCGCATCGCTGTGATCAGGCAAATGCACAAGCTGCTGTACCGCGAGTCGTTGACACTTGAGGCTGCGGTAGTCGCTATCGTCCGTTTGCGTGACACCCACGCGCCTGTATCCATTGATGACGTCACCACCATGTTGGATTTCATCGCCAGTGCCAAGCGTGGCTTGGTGCGTTGAACCCGTCTGACGTGACGATGATGCCCCCCCCTCGACTGAGCATGGTGGCCGGCGAGACCTCTGGGGACTTGCTGGCCGGCTTGCTGCTGGATGGCTTGCAAAAACGCTGGCCTTCCCTTTACGCAAATGGTATTGGTGGGCCGCAAATGGCGCGCCGGGGATTCGACGCCTGGTGGCCTAGCGACAAACTCGCCGTGCGTGGCTATGTGGAGGTGTTGCGCCATTACCGAGAGATCGTGGGCATCCGCAATCAGCTCAAAACCCGGCTGCTGCAAGAGCGCCCTGATGTGTTTGTCGGCGTAGATGCACCCGATTTCAATCTGGACTTGGAGGCCGCGCTCAAGCGCGATGGTATCAAGACCGTGCACTTCATTTGCCCCTCCATCTGGGCTTGGCGTGCTGAACGGGTGGAGAAAATCCGCCGCAGTGTTGACCATGTGCTTTGCATCTTTCCCTTCGAGGTGGAGTTACTCGCAAAGCATGGCATTGAAGCCACCTATGTTGGTCATCCTCTGGCGCAAGTCATCCCCCTGCAGGCTGACAAAAGCGCTGCACGGCGTGCACTGGGTCTGCGCGATGACGACCAGGTCGTGGCCATCCTCCCCGGCAGTCGTGAATCAGAGGTGCGTTACTTGATTGACCGCTTCTTTGCGGCTGCAGTCCTTATTAAACGTGCGCAAGCAGCTATTAAATTCATAGTGCCCGCCATTCCGGCTTTGCGACCAGCGATAGAGGCCGCAGCCACTCGCCATGCCTTGGGTGACAGCTTGCAAATCGTCACAGGCCAATCGCACACTGTGTTGGCCGCTTGTGATGTGACCTTGATTGCCAGCGGCACCGCCACGTTGGAGGCAGCCTTGTTCAAGCGCCCCATGGTGATTGCCTACAACATGAATTGGTTGTCCTACTGGATCATGCGGCGTAAGCAGTTGCAGCCCTGGGTCGGCTTACCCAACATTTTGTGCGGTGATGCCGTGGTGCCCGAATTGCTGCAAGACCAGGCCACGCCAGAGGCACTGGCCCAGGCCGTTATGGCGTGGCTGCATGCGCCCGAAAAAATCAACGACTTGCAGCAACGCTTCACCACGTTGCACCACCAACTCAAGCGCGACACCGCGCAACTGGCCACCGATGCCATCGAACAAGTTCTTCAAAGCTGAACAAGCCCCCCTAATGTGGGACGTCACTGGCCTGATCGCCGGTGTGGATGAAGCTGGCCGCGGGCCGCTGGCAGGCCCGGTGGTGGCTGCTGCAGTGATTTTGGATGACATGAATCCGATTGCCGGTTTGGCGGATTCGAAGAAGCTAACTGCAAACCGGCGAGAAAAGCTTTTTGATGAAATCCGTGCCAAGGCCCTGTGCTGCTCGATTGCCGAGGCTAGCGTGGAAGAAATCGACCAGTTGAATATTTTGCAAGCCACGCTGCTGGCCATGCGGCGCGCAGTAATGGGCTTGCGTTTGAAACCGGTCAAGGTGCTGGTCGATGGCAATCAGTTGCCCAGGTTGGATGTGCTGGCTGAGGCGATCGTGAAGGGTGACGCAACCGTACCTGCTATCTCGGCCGCCTCCATCTTGGCCAAGGTGCACCGTGACCGCTGGTGCGCGCAGTACCACGAGGCCTTCCCCCTGTACGGTTTTGATGGACACAAAGGCTACGGCACGGCGCAGCACCTGGCCGCTTTGCGCGAGCATGGTGCCTGCCCGCAGCACCGCAAGACCTTCAGGCCGGTGACGGATGTTTTGGCTGCTTGGGGTGCGACGTGACATCACCCGCCATCACCCACATCAGCTCGCGCGATAACGCTTTTGTCAAAGGCTTGAAGCGTCTCGCCCAAGACAACACGGCTTACCGCAAACAGGGGCAGATCTGGTTGGAGGGCGACCATCTGTGTCGCGCCGCGTTAGAGCGTGGTTTGCAGCCAATTACAGCCGTTTTTTCAGAGTCATTTTGGCCTACAGCCAAATCACAGAAACTACAAGAAGCTACAAAAATCATAGTGCTTTCGGACGTTATTTTTGCTGACATCAGTGGTTTGGAGTCACCCGCGCGCATGGGGTTTTTGCTGGAATTACCCGTCTCGACGGGCCTGATGCCTGACGTGGCCACCGTCATCCTGGACCGCGTCCAGGACGCAGGTAATGTTGGCTCGATTTTGCGCAGCGCTGCGGCCTTCGGCTTCAAACAGGTTCTAGCACTCAAAGGCACGGCGGCACTTTGGAGCCCCAAAGTGCTGCGAGCGGGCATGGGCGCGCATTTTGGCCTGCAACTTATTGAGGGCGTGGAACATGATGCGCTGAAGGTTTTGCGTGTCCCGCTGGTGGTGACCAGCTCGCATCAGGGGCAGTACTTGCATCAGCAGACTTTGCCGAAGCCTTGTGCCTGGGTTTTAGGGCATGAAGGGCAGGGCGTCAGTGAAGCATTGATGGCGCAAGCCGATCTCTCGGTGCGTATTGCCCAGCCCGGAGGCGAAGAGTCGCTCAATGTGGCCGCCGCTGCTGCGATTTGTCTGCACGCCAGTGGAGCGCAAGCGGCGATATAAGCCATCTACCAGCAGCTTTCAAGCTGCCTCAGCCCTCGAAACAAGCCCCCACCCGGCTATAATGGGCGGCTTTCCCGCAACCCCGTACGCTCAGCCGCCTCAAAAGCCTCTATCCCACAAAAGCAGCCACCAGGAAACCCGTTTCCTGAGCGCGTTTGGGCGTACCCGCAACCATTCGGAGAACCCAGTGCTTTTGTCTTTAAAGGGAACCTTCCCGCCCGCCATCCTGGCGCTTGCAGACGGCACAGTCTTTCTCGGCAATTCGATTGGAGCCACCGGCTCCACCGCTGGTGAGGTGGTGTTCAACACTGCCATGACCGGCTACCAAGAAATTCTCACCGACCCCAGTTATTGCCAGCAGATCGTGACCCTCACGTACCCGCACATCGGTAACTACGGCGTCAACCCTGAGGACATCGAAGCCGACAAAGTCCATGCCGCCGGCCTGATCATCAAAGATCTGCCCCAACTGGCCAGCAACTTTCGCCTCACCCAGACGCTATCCCAGTATCTGGTGGACGAAAAAACGGTCGCCATCGCCAACATCGACACCCGCCAACTCACCCGCCTGCTGCGCACTAAAGGCGCTCAAAACGGGGCCATCGTCGGCCTGGCCGCTGGTGAGTCCGTCATCCAAGCGCGCATTGACCAGGCCATTGCCCTGGCCCAAGGCGCACACAATATGAGCGGTCTGGACTTGGCCAAGGTGGTCAGCACTCAGAAGCCTTACGCCTGGACCGAGTCCGAGTGGATGCTGTTCAAGGCCGATGGCAAGCCCGGCTACGGTACGCAGACTGCGACCAAGTTTCATGTGGTGGCCTACGACTTTGGTGTCAAGAAAAACATCTTGCGCATGTTGGCCGAGCGCGGCTGCCAGGTCACCGTTGTACCGGCGCAAACGTCCGCCGCTGAGGTGGTTAAGCTCAAGCCCGATAGCATCTGTTTGTCTAACGGCC